>JAFDZV010000027.1 GCA_018266795.1 Bacteroidota bacterium
CAATGGACGAGGGCCCGCGTCGTTTTCGGGAAGCCGACTCTCTGCCGGCGCTGCGGGGAACGGGTTCCGGATGCCTGGCGATTACAGGCTCTTGCATCGGCCCCGCGCGATCGTCTTGCCCATGCGCTCCGCGCGGAGTAAATTGGTCCGTAAAAATTGCTCGCCTCTCCGTCCGCTCATGACCTGCCGGTCCTTGATCGCTGGGAGCCACTGAAGCTCTCGGTCCGCCATCTATTAGGAACATCACAGCTTTCACGCGAAGACATCGCCGCCATTTTTCACACCGCGCTCTGGATGCGCGATGAAGTGCTGCGCGCGCGCCGGCCGGTTGACCTGCTGGCAGGCCGGACAGTGGTGAACCTCTTCGTAGAGAACTCGACGCGAACACGCTCAAGCTTCGAGCTCGCCGAACGGCGCCTTGGTGCCAATCCTGTGAACTTCTCCGCCGAGGCCAGCTCGATCGCCAAGGGGGAATCACTCCTGGATACCGTCCGAAACATCGAGGCCATGCATGTGGACGCCATCGTTATCAGGCATAGTGCCGCTCTGGTGCCATGGTTCCTCGCCGAACGATGCACGTCGGTCTTCATCAATGCAGGCGATGGCCGGCATGAACATCCAACGCAGGGTCTGCTGGATGCACTCACTCTCTATGAAGTCTGGGCTCGGCGCGATACCGCCGCTTCACGTCCATTACTTCCGCCGGAGGAGATATTTGCCGGCAAGCGGATAACCATCGTAGGCGATATCCTGCATGGCAGGGTTGCGCTCTCCAACGTGTACGCGCTTCAGAAACTTGGAGCGGAGGTTGCGGTGTGTGCTCCGCCAACGCTCATGCCGCGCGGCATCGAGGAACTCGGCGTTCGGCGCTTTCATCGGCTGGATGAGGCAATCGAATTCTCCGATGCCTTGAACATGCTGCGAATACAGAGGGAGCGGCAGGATCGCGCGTTCTTTCCATCGATGGGAGAATACTCCGGATTGTTCGGGCTCAACCATCGCATGCTCCGCACGGTTCGTAAGCATCTGGTGATTCTTCATCCCGGGCCGATCAATCGCGGAATCGAGTTGGACAGCGAGACCGCCGATGGGCCGCGTTCGGTGATCCTCGGCCAGGTGGAGAACGGCGTTGCGATTCGTATGGCGGTGCTGGCGATGCTGCTCGCTTCATGAGCGTGATGCACGCCGAGTTCGCGACAATGTGATCGCCACGTAATAGTGTGGCCGGCAGAACGTCAATCAAGGCGTTGCTATCCTGCAGGAGGCAGGGTGCTGCACATCGAATTGTCATCCCGATAGATAACCCAATGGACCAGCAGACAGAACAGATGAACGGTGCCGAGGAGCCGTGGAGCGCGGCGCTGCAACAAAGAATTATCGAAACCGCTGACGAGTATCACTACATTGCCGAGGATCAATGGTCGCGGGTTGCCGATCTGGATCCGACGAACGATGAGCTGGTATTCGAGTTCCGACGCCTGATTCGGGCAGCGCTCGTCTTCTACATACGCGCCTATCTCGAGTTGGACCTGATCGAAACCGATGGCGAGCAGCAGCTCGAAGATCTCTACGAGATCGTCTGCGAGCAACAGCCGGAGCTGGCCGAGTTCTTCGAGCAGAACAACATGCTCGATGTGCTCGGCGAAGAATCGCACGCGAACCTCTCGCAGCTCTTCTCTGTCGCCGAGGCAATGCGCACGGTCCTGCTGGATCGCTCCAATCAGCTTGCAGCGACACTCGGGACACGCTTCGCCGACCAATGACGCACCCTCCGCGGATGTCTCCAATGTCTTAACCAACGGTTCCAGTCGGACGCAGGTTCTTCCAGCGCGGTCTAACGGGTCGCGAGGTGCCTGCAGCCGGGAACTACAACGACCAGACCATATCGATGCCCAAGCGCACAGACATCAAGTCAGTTCTGATCCTCGGTTCCGGCCCGATCGTCATCGGCCAGGCCTGCGAGTTCGATTATTCCGGCACGCAGGCCTGTCGCGTGTTGAAGGAGGAAGGATTGCGGGTGATCCTTCTGAATTCCAATCCGGCAACGATCATGACCGATCCGGAGATGGCGGATGCTACGTATGTGGAGCCGATCACGCCGGAGTTCCTGGAGAAGGTTATCGCAAAGGAGCGTCCTGATGCCATCCTTCCAACGATGGGAGGGCAGACGGCATTGAACGCTGCGTTGGCGGTCGCGGAGAACGGCGTGCTGGAACGATACGGCGTGGAGATGATCGGCGCGAACCAGGAGTCGATCAGAAAGGCCGAGGACCGCGAGCTGTTCCTTGCGGCGATGGGCCGGGCCGGGCTGGAGATGGCGCGCGGCGGCTTCGTGGAGAGCTTCGAGGAGGGGCTGAAGATCATCGACCGCGTGGGCTTTCCGGCAATCATCCGTCCATCCTTTACACTGGGCGGCTCCGGCGGCAGCATCGCCTACTCGCTCGAGGAATACCACGAGAAGCTTCGCCAGGGATTGAATGCCTCCCCGGTACATCGCGTCCTCGTGGAGGAGTCCGTGATTGGTTGGAAGGAGTACGAACTGGAGGTGATGCGCGATCGCAAGGACAACGTGACGATCATCTGCTCGATCGAGAACTTCGATCCGATGGGCGTTCACACCGGCGACTCGATCACATGTGCACCGGCGCAGACCCTTACCGATCGTGAGTACCAGCGGATGCGCGATGCCGCCATTGCGATCATGCGTGAGATCGGCGTGGATACCGGCGGCTCGAATGTGCAGTTCGCGCTCAATCCGAAAGACGGGCGGATGCTCGTGATCGAGATGAACCCTCGAGTTTCACGCTCGTCCGCGCTTGCGAGCAAGGCCACCGGCTTTGCGATCGCGAAGATCGCGGCCAAGCTCGCGATCGGCTACACGCTGGATGAAATCCCCAACGACATCACGCGCCTTACACCCGCAAGCTTCGAGCCTACCATCGATTACGTGGTGGTAAAGATTCCGCGCTGGGACTTCGAGAAGTTCAAGGGGGTGGATGACGAGCTGGGTGTGCAGATGAAGTCCGTAGGCGAGGCCATGGCATTCGGCCGCACCTTCAAGGAGGCGCTCCAGAAGGCGCTCCGCTCCCTGGAGCAGGGCCGTTTCGGCTTGGGCGCGGACGGTAAGGATCGCTACGGTGTTCACATGATGGGCGCGGAGGAGCGTGTCGCGGCATTGAACGAGGTGAAGGGACGGCTGCCGAAGCGAACCTCGACATCGATATTCGACGCGTACGATGCGCTGAAGCTCGGCATGCCGGATCACGAGATCGCCGCCGTCACCGGCTACGATCTCTGGTTCGTGGACCAGATGGCGCAGATCGTGGAGATGGAGAACGTGCTTCGCGAAGCTGCCCCGTCTCTCGCCACACCGGATCGCGAGACGCTTCACGATCTCCTCTGGAACGCGAAGCAGCATGGCTTCAGCGACCGGCAGCTTGCGCATCTCTGGAACCTTGCCGAACTGGAGGTACGCGCCATGCGGATCGGGGCGGGGGTGGTTCCGGTGTTCAAGACGGTCGATACCTGCGCCGCCGAGTTCCAGGCCTTCACGCCGTATCATTACTCCACCTATGAGATCGAGAACGAATCGCTGCGATCGGGCCGGCGGAAGGTGGTGATACTTGGAGGAGGGCCCAACCGGATCGGGCAGGGGATCGAGTTCGATTACTGCTGCGTCCATGCGGTGATGGCGCTTCGGGAGCTTGGCTACGAGGTGATCATGATCAACTGCAATCCGGAGACCGTTTCCACCGATTACGATACTACCGACAAGCTCTACTTCGAGCCGCTGACGTTCGAGGATGTGATGAACATCGTTGATCACGAACAGCCGGAGGGTGTGATCGTTTCGTTTGGCGGACAGACACCGCTGAAGCTTGCTAAGGCGTTGGAGGCGGCCGGTGTGAAGATCCTCGGAACATCGTCCGAGGGGATCGATCTGGCCGAGGATCGCCAGCGCTTCGGCGATCTGATCACCGGTCTCAGCATCCCCGCGCCGGCCTGGGGAACCGCAACCAGCCAGGACGAGGCAATTTCCGTTGCAGAGCGTGTTGGCTACCCGGTGCTGGTGCGCCCAAGCTATGTTCTCGGCGGCCGCGCCATGGAGATCTGTTATCGCTCCGAGGGGGTCAGGGAATACATGCGCAATGCAACGCAGGTTTCTCCGGATCATCCGGTGCTGATCGATCATTTCTTGGAGAAGGCGTTCGAGTTCGACGTGGATGCGGTATCCGATGGGGCAGACGTCGTGATCGGCGGCATCATGCAGCATATCGAGGAGGCAGGCATTCACTCCGGCGACTCGAGCTGCGTGCTTCCGCCCTACAACATCACACGTGCGCAGTACGAAACCCTGATCGACTACACGAAGAAGCTTGCGCGCGCATTGAACGTGGTGGGTCTGCTCAACATCCAGTTCGCGATGCAGCGGGGCATCATCTACGTGCTGGAGGTGAACCCGCGCGCCAGCCGTACCGTGCCGTTCGTGAGCAAGGCAACCGGAGTTCCGCTTGCCAAGATTGCTGCAAAGGTGATGGCCGGAATGCCTGCAAGCGGGTTCGGCCTGCGCGATATGCCGATGGCGATCAACCATGTCGCGGTGAAGGAATCCGTGTTCCCGTTCAACAAGTTCCCTCGCAGCTCCATGTTCCTCGGACCCGAGATGCGTTCCACGGGGGAAGTGATGGGGATCGATTCCAGCACGGGGCCTGCGGTTGTGAAGGCGCGGATCGCATCCGGCAATCGCCTTCCGACATCCGGAGCGCTCTTCGCAACTCTGTCGGACAACGACAAGCGCCCGCGCGTTGCCGAGACACTCCGCGGCTTCGCAGATCTCGGCTTCACGATTCTCGCCACCGACGGTACCAGCCGCTTCCTTACCGAAAGCGGCATTCCGAATACCAAGATTCTGAAGATCGTGGAAGGAACGCCGAACGTGATAGACCTCATTCGCAACGGCGACGTGCACCTGGTGATCAACACTCCCGCCGGCGAGGTTGCCCGCGAGGATGAGAAGCACATGGGCGCGGTCTCCATGGAGTACAAGGTGCCGTTCATTACCACGGCGTCCGCCGCAGCGGCGGCGCTCAGCGGCATCCGCTCATTGCTGGAGCAGGAGCTGCAGGTGAAGCCGTTGCAGGAATGGTACGTGTAGAAGCCGGCAGGCGGGGTTTGAGCTGCCGCGCGGATGTGTGAGGCGCGCTTCGGGATCCAACCGTTGCAACGCCGGCTCCGCTGCCGGTAGCCCGCGATTGTTTCGAGGGACGGGAATCATCCCGTCCCTTTTTCATTTCATCCTGAGATGCACACTATTGACGCTGCCATTACCCGCGCCGGGCGCCAAGCGCCGTCTCGTACGTTGTCCGGTCATGAATGCTCGTAATCCATGCCTCCATATCCACATGCAACAACGCGGTGAGCGATGAAAGCGAGATCCCGCGGCATTCCAGCCGGGCTCTGAATCGTTGTATTTCATCGGCCACCATTCGATGCGAGGGGGCGTTTGCGAGATGCTTTATCAGGATAAAGAGCTCCGCGATGGCCGGAAGAAGGTTCGGTGCGATGGAGTCCATCGAAAAACGCCCGGCTAGGCGGTTGAGAAATCGCCGTGCGGAGATGGTCATGTATTCCACCGCATCGGCATGTCCCAGCATGTGATGTGCCAGTACCATGAGAACGCGTGCAGCTGCCTGGAAATCGGGCCGGACGTCATCCTCGGCAGCGTCGGCAATGGAGTTCAGATGGCCAAGGGCGGTCCGGTGATTCTCCGTGGCGAAATAGAGATGGGCCAGTTCATAGCGAATCAGCATGCGCATCGCAGGACCTATCGCATTTGTGCGGCACTGAAGGATAGACTCCACACGCGGCGCGCTTCTCAACGCTGCCCGCAGGTCTCCGCTCCTGAGGTTGCCGCTCAGCGTGAATTGATGCGTTACCCGTTCCACATGCGTGCGCAGGTCCCCCGATGTCCTGCCGAACGTTTCAAGACGGAGAATGTAGCCCCGCATCTCCTCCAGCCGGTCCATCCGGAGCGATGCCTTGATCAGTTCCGTGAGGCAGAACAATCGCCGCCACTGCATGTCCGTGGACTTGTCCGGATGTGCCTCCACAAGCTCCAGGCACCGTTGCGCGGCGGCGTGACATGCCTCGATCTCCCCAACGATCTCCAGACATGCGCTTCGCAGGCTATGGAACATGATGCGCGTGCGGACGGTGAGCGCGCATGATTCATCCCGCAGTGCCTCCTCCGCAAGTATGTGCTGCGCAAGCGAGACGGAGGCCGGATGATTGGAATAGCCATAGTACTGAAGGGCGTGGTTCAACTCGAACAGCATGCCGGTGTACAGCGATTCGTTCATCAGCATCGCCAGGAGCTCCCGTTGTTCCTCCGCCAGTTGCTTCATTGCCATGCGATCGTTCGTGTCGTATGCAACGCGCCATGCCAGCTTCAGAACCCTCAGCGCCATTGTCGAATCATCGTGCCGGTAGGCCAGCTCCTTCGCCCTGGCCAGGAGCGTGCCACATTGATCCGGTAAACCCTGGCGGAGCAGGATCTCCACGTTGTGAATCAGCTCGGCGATGCGAACGCCTGCGGAGGTGCCGGTATGGTAGGAGCGCAGGCTTCTAAGCACGAGATCGTAGAGATAATTCTTCTGTACCGCAAGCTGCCGGACAAAACGCTCGCCGGCAAAGCGCTCCTTGATGGCCTGTTCGTTGTAGCTCTCCTGCTCATCGATTGCCGCGAACAGCTTCACGCTGTTGTTGCGCCGCGCCTCCACATGCTTGGATGCGTAGAGCTTGAAATAACGCTTCTCCGGCCCGCTCAATGTCTTGATGAGACGGAACAGGTCGTGTTGTTTCTTCATAGGCCTGTGGACGATTCGTTGAACGGAGAACGGGCTTGAATCAAATACCCGGCTGCGATCCTCATCGTTACAGCCGCCGCACGCATGGCCGGGATATCGGGGTGCGTGGGCATGGAATTGCCGCGAATGAAGAAGCCGGGGAGATCTAATCGAGGCCGTGATGTTGATACCGGATCGGTTGACGGTGATGATAAGTTTCGGTGCCACGATGATGGACGATCATCAATATCATGGAGGTTGGAATGAACGTGAAGGTTACATCGCTCTTCGATGCCGTGAACGGACCGCGCTACTGGCAGGCGATACGCCGGGCGGCAGGGATACGGGGAACATGGCTGGCAGTGCTTCTCTGCATTGGTGTTACGTGCACCGCTGCTGCACAGAGCCGGTGGATATCGGTTGCAAAGGACGCCAGGGATGGAGCGAACGCATCGTTGCCTGATGCAAAGGAGGTCTGGTACCGTTACGATCCCGTCGGCGACTCGCTCTGGTTTCGTATCGATGTCTACGGTTCGTTGAACGTCACCGCATTCGGCATCAACATCATCGCACAGACCAACGATGGAAGTCCCTCCATCCAATGGTGGGGGAGCAACAAGTTTGTCTTCAGCAGGCTTGCATCGGTGTGGGTATCCGGGCCGCCATACGTCGGGATCGATGGCATTGCCGATGTGACGGGAGTGATCGGCCAGAACTATACCAATCTGGGACAGAACAATGTCCGCGTGCAACTGGACCAGGTTGGCAATTCCTACTACGTGGGGATCAGGCGGGCGGACCTGACCAGCGGAAGCCCGGACAGTCTGGAGTTCATCGTGGCGGTTGGGTCCAATCAATCCTGGAACGATGACGTTCCCAACACCGGCTCGATCCGGGTGAAGGATCTTGCTCCAAGCACGGTGGACGCGGGGCCGGAGAGTCGTGATGTATCGGGCAACCTTGTTGTTGCGCCGAACCCATGCGTGTCGGATCTGCATATCGGATTCCTCACGGCTCGCCAGGGGCGCGTGCGGCTCGATCTCTACTCGGCAGCGGGGCGTGAGGCAACCGTGTTCAACGGAACGCTGGAGGAAGGCCGCCACGATCTGCAGCTCGATACACGCCAGCTTGTCACGGGAGCATATTACCTGGTGCTCACATCACCCGATGGCATACGGGCCGTGCGGCCGTTCGTGATTTCACGATAGGGTTGGCGTTCCCGTACGCCCTTCGTTGCAAGGCGCTCCGCATTGCGGGGCGCCTTGCATTGCTGGCAGATTGTTCCCTGCTCACAGGCACCATTGGATCGTTCCCCGCCCGGAAGCCTCCAATGCGTTGTTGATTGCGGAGAATGGCCTGCTGCCGAAGAAACCGTTGCGCGCCGAGAGCGGCGATGGGTGAGCGCTCTCGATGATCGTGTGACGCTGCTGGTCGATCAACTTCCGTTTCGCCTGCGCCGGCCTTCCCCACAACACGAATACCATCGGTTTCTCGCCTGCGCTCACGAGGTTGATGATCGCGTCTGTGAATTGCTCCCAGCCATGTCCACGGTGTGAATTTGCTTCATGAGCCCGTACCGTGAGAACCGTGTTGAGCATCAGCATCCCCTGCTTTGCCCATCCTCCCAGATAGCCACTCCTGCGTATGGGGCAGCCTGCGTCGTCGTGAAGCTCCTTGAAGATGTTCACCAGTGAAGGGGGGAGCCGTACGCCGTCGCGTACGGAGAAGCAGAGTCCATGGGCCTGCCCGGCATCGTGATACGGGTCCTGGCCAAGCAGCACCACCTTCACATCCTTGAACGGAGTCATCTCCAGCGTCGCGAACGTTTCCTCTTCGGGCGGATAGACAACATGTTGCGCGCGCTCCGAGGCAACGAACTGCTCGAGCTGGTTGAAGTAGGGCTTGGCGGTTTCCTCGGCCAAAAGCCCGGCCCAGTCGCCCGGTGGAATCAAGTTCTTCTTCATCCTTCCAGTATACAACGAACAGAGCAACGAGCGTACAGCCGGCGAAGTTGGCGGATGTACCGGATAACATGTTGCCCGTGCACGAAACGAGAGAGCTGCCTGACATGAGAAAGGGAGTCCACATTTTGATATATAAGTGAGTGCTTATATATTTGAGGATGACTTCCTCTCACAACCGCGAGGCGGTGTACCGGGCAATAGCCGATCCTACACGGCGGGCAATGCTTCTGATGCTCAGCAAGAAGGAGAGCTCCGCCACCGAACTCGCTTCCCCCTTCGATATCTCTCAACCGGCTGCATCGCAGCATCTGCGCGTGCTGCGGGATGCGGGCCTTGTCACGGTGGAGCGCAAAGGCCGCGAGCGCCGGTACCGGCTGGATCCGGCTCCGCTTCACGATGTCTATAACTGGCTCGAGCACTTCGAACGCTTCTGGAACGCGAAGCTCGATGCGCTCGGCAACTATCTGAACAGAATTGCATGAAACGCGAACTCGTTTTCGAGCGGACATATCCTCATCCGCCATCGCTTGTATGGAGGGCGCTTACAGAGAAGGAGGCTCTGGGGGAGTGGCTGATGGAGAATGATTTCGAGCCACGGGTAGGCCATCGCTTCACCTTCCGCACCAAGCCCGCTCCGGGCTTCGACGGCATCGTGCAGTGCGAAGTGCTGGAGATCGTGGACGAGAAGAAGCTGGTCTACTCCTGGAGGGGAGGTCCGATCGATACCGTGATCACGTTCACGCTGGAGGAGGTGGAACGCGGCACGACGCTTCACGTGCGGCAGACCGGCTTCGATGGATTGCGGAGTGTGCTCGTGAGCTACATTCTGCAGAGCGGCATCCGTCCGCTCTACGATCGCAAGCTTCCGGTGGTGCTCGAAAAGTTGAGCCGGGGCAACTTCGTTGCTGCGCCGGCCGACTGCTCCACGGAACTGGACAGCCGCGCAACGCCGCGCGTGAAGGCGCTGATGCACGTTGCAGCGATCCTGCCGGAGAAGAAGCGTGGGGAGGGGGCACCACCGCGGAATGAACAGGGAGAAGAGGGCGGCAGCTGACCGCCTCCTTGAACGTACGCGCGCCGCCGCCCGCGCAAGCACGTACAGCCCACGTCGCAACCGGATTGTACTTCAGGAACCTGCGGGGTGTTGTCCTCTTCAGTTCGGCTGTTCCTGCAACTGACCAGGAACTCTCGGCGAGCCAACGGCGGCGTACATGGAATCAGGCTACCGGTTACCAGAGCCAGCCGAGAACGTGTTCAATCTTTTGGCTGCAACCCTTATCAACAACATGGAGGCGCTGATCGAATGAAACGAATACTCCTTGGCGGAATCCTGGGCGGCGTAACGCTCTTTGCGTGGTCGTTCCTCTCCTGGATGATTCTTCCGATGCACGACTCGTCGTTGCGGGACTTCACGGACGACGGTGCCGTCGCCAGGGTTCTTCTTGCAAACGCTCCGGAGTCAGGCGTATACCACCTTCCGGCCATCCGTGACCGAGTGGGGGAGTCGCATGATGCTGCAATGGAACGCATGACAAAGGGGCCGCACATGCTTGCGGCGGTTCGTCTCGGCGATATGAGCAGCGGCGAGTTCGGAACGCTCTACGGCCTGCAAGTACTGTTCATGATCCTGACCGGCTGCATGATGGCGTGGTTGCTCACGCGCACAACCGGCCTGGGGTATCTCGGCTCGGCATCGTTCCTTGCCGTGGTTGGTGCCGTTGTTGCGGTAACCGCCGACTTGCCGAACTGGAACTGGTGGGGATTCTCGCTCCCCTTCACGATCGCCTATGTGGTGGATCACATCGTCGGTTCATTCCTTGCCGGGCTGGTGATGGCCAGGTTCGTGAAGACTTGACATGCGGCAGGGTGCTGCAACGGTTCACGGAATCTGCATCTTTCCCAACGTTCAACCTCAATCTCCATCAGTCATGATCAAGCACGTCAAGTTTGCAAGCATCCCGGTGAAGGATTCCGAACGCGCCCGCGATTTCTACATCGAGAAACTGGGCTTCACGCTTCACACCGATGCTCCTTTCGGCGATGGGCGGCGATGGATCGAACTCTCACCGCCCGGAGCGGAAACGCGTGTCGTCCTCTTCACTCCGGACGGCCACGAGGATCGTGTGGGGACATTCGCCAACGTGACCTTCGCATGCGATGATGTGGAGGCTACCTACAACGAGCTGCTGGCTCGCGGCGTGGTATTTACCCAACCCCCCACTACCCAGCCATGGGGCACCTTCGCGATGTTCAACGACTCCGAGGGAAATCAATTCGTGATGAGTTCGGCGTTCGACTGATCGCCATCGCACGGCCATGCGGCGGATGGCGGCGCAGCATTTTGCCGAAGCAGCTGAAAATTGCAGTGACGCATCTGTTGATTCGTGCTAATAGACAATCCATGGCGTCCATAATTATCGATGCCGGCAACGATCAACGCGCCCATGCTGTTCCGGCATGGGCGCGTTCGTTGTGGCACCGATCCCATCGCTGCGACATTTCCGGACGTTGCCGGTCTATTCCCTTGTCGTCCAAACGCGAAACGCACGTCATTTGGAATTCGCAGCGCTCCCATGCACCGGTCATGGGGTGACATAAATCCAGCCTGCCTGTCGCGCAGAGCGTGAGCCGTCTGGCCGCGAGAGATGCGCCTGCATCCTCGAGAGGTACGGCGGAACGGCACCGTCCATACGCCTGCAATTCCCGTCGCGTCAACGGTTCGAATCTCCGGCACCACAATCCCATCGAGCCTTCTCCGGCAACATCAACAACCTCGGACACACATTCGGTGTGCCCATGAAATTACCATGAGGTGATAATGAGAAGGACTTCACATTCTTCCGGAGAGAGAATTACCCGTCGGATTATCGTTGTACTGGTACTCGCTCTGATCGCAGCTGCGAACGTTCCTGCGCAACCGAATACACCGCGGCTGGATCCGGATGCGTCGGGAACGCTCTATTATGTTGCATTCCCCGATACCGTTGCCAATATCACCGATGCGCGGTTTCCATGCCCGCGCACTAACCCCGGGTTGGAAATCTGGATGTTTTCGGAGCAACCGAATCGCGTGACGGTGACATCGGGAACGGGACTGCAAACGGCGTTGAAATTGGATGCGGGGCACATGAAGGTATTTCAGATACCGGCCTCGATGATCATCACATCGCCCAACGTTATTTCGAATAATACTTTTCGCGTCGAGTCCGAAAATCCCATAGTGCTCTACGCCTACCTCTCGACCGATCAGGGTTTGGAGGCGTGGGACCCTATTCCCGTCTCGGCATGGGGCACGGAATATTCCGCCGCGTGCGTTGCGGGTGAGATCGTGAAGAATATCGGTCTTGCGGGTGAGCTGGAAATTCCGACGGTGCAGCGTCCGGCGCCTGCGGAAATTCTGATCGTTGCCGCCTACGACAATACCACTGTCTCCATTGTTCCCCCGGCTGGAATGCGTCTTCTCGATGCATCCTCCTCCGTAATTCATCTCAATACGGGGGAAGCGTATCTGGTTCAGAGCATCGTGGATACAACGCTGGAGGATCAGGACGATATTGCGGGAACGCGCATTTCCTCGGACAAGCCGATCAGCGTTACCAGCGGGAACACGCGCGCACAGGCGCAGAACGACCAGTCGTCCTACAAGGACAACACGCAGAAGGGAATGATGATGGAATGTCTCTCGCCGGCGGACGAGCAGGGGACGGAGTTCGTGTACATGCCGACGATGGATGTGCATCGCCAGGGCGGCGGCTCCACACTGGAACGCCAGCGTGAATACACACGGGTGTACAGCACACAGGGGACGGTGACGAACGGATATCAGATTGCGCAGGCAGGCACCAGGCATCTTCCCTTCACCATCCAGCGGGATACCATGAAGCAGTTCTCGCTCGGCGTTCCGGTGGCGACGTATTTCAAGACCGAGATCGCGTCGCAGGCATTGATGCACTCCTCGGCCGTCGTTGCGTTGACCGGCTCGTCGCCATGCTTCCGCGGAGCGCTCTGCCTGGACTACCAGGCCGTTGCTCCCTACATGGTGGAACTGACGCCGCGCGAGCAGTGGACTACGTTTGCTCCCTACTATGCGCCGACTCTTCCGGCGGGGATGCAACACTACATCAACGTTGTCACGGACCGGGAACATGCGGGGGATATCATGCGCGAGGATGGTACGCAGTTTCCAATCACGCGCGACATTCCGGGTACAACGCTGATGTGGGGATATGCCCCGGTGAATCCCGGCACCGACCACTATCTGATTGCCCGTAACGGCGCGGTCTTCGCCGGCTTCGTTTACGGGACGCTGGACGGTAAGGAGGAATATCGCCCCGGCGAGGTGCGGAAGAGGGACGCGTACGACACGCCGCTTGGGGGCGGCTCCAGGGGCGCGCGGCCGCTGCATCCGGCGGAGTACGAGGAGTGCGATGCACTCTCCTACGGATATCCGCTCGCTCCGAAGCGCCGCGTGCTGCGGCCGGCGGACTCGCTGGAGATCAGGACTTCGCTTCTCTGCGGCCGGATGGATGTGAAGATCCGCGCGCTCAACGCGCAGCCCGCTGGTCTGCGTACGATCGTGCTGGACCCGGGGGCCGTGAACGCCCGTTTGATTCCCGTTACGCCGGCGCGGCTGTCTGACATTGTCGGCACGTCGAATGTGGAGATAGCAGTCGTGCCGATCGATCCGCTGCACACGGCAACTGCCACGCTGACGATCTCCGATCGTACGGGGAAGATCTGGAGCATTCCCTACAGCTATTCGCCGGACAGCGTGACGATCGATCCGCAGCCGGCGCTGAACTTCGGGCTGGTGACGTTGAACTCGCCGGACGTGCGCGTGGTGACGATTCACAATCCGCTCGATCATCCGGTGGAGATCAGATCCGTGAGACTTGCGGTTGGCATGCCGGTGATGCCGTTCAGCATCGTGAAGGCGGTGCCCGGCGGTCCGGAGCTCCAGCCTGCACAGCCGGTTGCACTTCCGGCGGGGAGCGACCTTCGAATCACGATCCAGGTTCTCCCGACGGTCGGCGATCAATTGTTCGACGACAGTCTTCGCCTCGAGGTGGGATGCATCCATGCGGCCCTGCCGATTCATGCGGAGAGCGCGGTGCCGCTTGTGTATGTGGACGATCTCTCCTTCGGCACGTTCGATCTGCCGGCACCTGAGAAGACACTGCCGTTGGACATCTGCAATGTTGGGCGCGGTACGCTCACGTTCAGCAACAGCACCAACCCCGCCGTGCTTCTGGAGTGGGATGACGCGCAGTTCTCCGTGCCGCAGGCGGAGATCGACGCGCTGGGCGCCGCGAAGCTGAAGCCGGGCGAATGTGCAACGGTGCACGTGACGTTCCATCCAGCAACGCCCGGCCTGTTCCGCGCCAAGGCACGCTTCTATTCGGTGACGCGTGACCGACGCGACACATCGATCTGGCGGGCCAATGTTACCCGGCCTGGTGCGCGCCTGAGCGGCTACGACTGGGGGGCGCGGTGGGTGGTGCCGAAGGCGGCGGGCAATTGCACGAAGAACGGTGCGCCAGGGTACGATACACTGGTCTGGTTCTACAACACCGGAAGCTCGCCTGCACGCGTTCGTTCCATCGAACTTCTGGGGCCGGATGCAGCAGCTGGTGCCTTCGTGTTCGATACCAGCGATCCCCGAACCACGATCGCCCCGGGGAGTGAGGCCCTGCCCGGCGATACGGTTGCCTACAGGCTGTACCAGAAGGTGAGCTTCAGACCGACCGAGGAACGTACCTACGAGGCTACGGTGCGGTTGATTACGGAGCACGCCGATACGGTTCTCGGCACGTTGACGGGAACGGGCATCGAATCGCATGGGCTTATCGGGGGAGCACACTTCGCCCGCATTGCCTGGAAGGGTGCGTATCCGGCGACGCAGACTACACCAATCGATGTGGACCTTCGTGCACTTCCATCGCGGCCGTTGCGAGTCGATGGCGTGCGCATTATTGGCGGCGACGTGAACGACTTCTGGGTGAATCCGGGCGCGATTTCTTTCCCGATCACCTTGCAGCCGGGAGAGAGCCGTACGTTCAGCGTGGAGTTCCATCCGCAGCAACCTGGAGTACGGCGTGCGGTGATCGCGTTCGTGAGCGACGGGTCCATCTGCGACGACTCGACGAATGTGGTGGATGGAGCAAGCGCACGCCAGAGCCTGGAGGCGCGTGGCGCCCAGATGGCCCCCGTTCTGCTGTGCGATACGGCGAGCGACTTTGTGGAGATCCGGAATACCGGTACGGACACGGTGACGGTAAACGACGTTGCCCTGGTCGACAGCTCTGGAGCATTTGCGCTACCTGACGGCAACAGCGGGGTGCTTGGCCCCCTGGCTCCGGGGGAGGCGCGGCGGCTTCGCGTGAAGTACATTCCGAAGCGGCTGGGACAGGCGCATGCCACCATTCATGTCGAGGCCGCTGCGGCCGACGGAACGCCTGTGCCGGTTGGAGATGTGGAGGTGGATGCATCCGCAACCCTGGTTGCGGCGACGGCATCGGCCGATCGTAACGCCCACGGGCCTCCCGGCGCAGTGGTCACCGTGCCGTTGCGGCTGGAGCAGCCGTTGGACAGCGCTCGGATCAACTCGCTTTTTATCGGACTGCGATATGATAATGCCGTGGTGCGTGCACTCCTGAACGGCAACATGGCCTCCATGTTGAACGGTACGCTGCTTGCCGGCTGGACGCTCGCGCTTGTGGAGGCGGACGAGAAGGAGGGGGAACTCTACCTGCTTGCCACCGCGCCTCCCAACGAGTACCTGCGCGGCAGCGGTGTGCTGCTCGATCCGCAGTTCAAACTCTTCATGAGCCGGGTGGACTCCAGCCAGATCGGGCTGTATCTGCTCGCCGTCGGGCGCAACTGTGCCACCATCTCCACGAAGCCCGGCCTTATCCGGGTTGATCCGATCTGCGGATTGAACCTGCGGCTGATTGAATCCACCGGGCTCACCTATGTCCTGCGCCAGAACAATCCGAACCCGTTCAATCCATCAACCGACATCACCTTCACGCTCGGGCTGGATGGCCGGACGCGGCTGGATGTCTACGATGTGAGCGGAAAGCTGGTGACGAGGCTGGTGGATGCGTACATGAAGTCCGGAACGTATCAGGTGACCTGGGATGCATCCGCGTATCCATCGGGCCTGTACCACTACCGTCTGGAGTCGGGTGACTGGTCGCAGACAAACACGATGATTCTTCGCAAGTAATCTCCGTATGGGCCCCGATCGTGTTTTCATCTGCGGGCATGCAGGCGAGGGGAATCACAGTCCGTGTGGTTCCCCTCGTTCTGCTTCGAAGCCTGCGCACATCGAAGCGGGGAATGATTCAGCGCCGGAGTTCCTCCAGTTCCTCCCGCTTCTTCTTCGGAAGGCTGGCAACGATGAGGTTGTAGGAGTGATCGATCAACGCAAGCACCTCGCGCTGCGGCACACCGCCATCCAGCAGAACGGTGTTCCAGTGCTTCTTGTTCATGTGATAGCCCGGTGTTACGCCCTCGTAGCGATCGCGCAGCTCCACGGCGCGCTCCGGGTCGCACTTCAGATTCACTCGCGCCGGAATGTCTTCGAGCGACGTCAGTGCGAAGATCTTCCCCGCGACATCGAACACGAGAACGCCCTCGCCGAACGGCGTGCGTTCCGTTGTTCCGGTCTTTGCCATGCAGTATGCGCGAAGCGATTCGATAGTCATGGAACGTATCCCGTTATCGTGTCCGATATCAATGCCCGTGCGCTGCCGCTGCACGCAGTTCCGCGAAGCGTGCCAGCAGACCGCCGGGCGTCAGAGCCTGTTTCTCAGCGCCGGCAGCATCCAATACGATCCTTCCGGCATTCATCATCAACAGACGATTGCCGAAGCGTGCCGCCTCGTTCATGTCATGCGTCACCATTACGGCTGTCAATCGATGGCGCTCGATCAACCGATCGGTCAGGAGCAGCACCTGTTCGGCCGACTCCGGATCCAGCGCGGCGGTGTGCTCATCCAGCAGAAGAATCTCCGGCCTGCGGAGCGTTGCCATCAGCAGAGTGAGCGCCTGGCGCTGGCCGCCGGAGAGGAGGCCGATCGGCGTCCCCATGCGATCCTCCAATCCCATTCCGAGCTCCGCCACATGCCCGCGATACCCGTCGATACGGCGCGCATCGAGCCTGCGTCGCAAGCCCTTCGGAACGCCGCGCAGTTCGGCAAGGCGCAGGTTCTCCGCCACGGTCATCGTTGGGGCGGTGCCGCTGAACGGGTTTTGAAAGACACGGCCAACCAGGTGGGCGCGATCGTGAGCCCGGAGCCGTGTTGCGTCCGTGTTGCCGATCAGCACCCGCCCTCTCTCCGGCTGCACCGTTCCGGCGAGCACGTTGAGCAGCGTGGACTTACCGGAGCCGTTGCTTCCGATAACGACAACGAACTCCCGCTCGGAGATATCGAGCGTGATATCGTGCAGCGCCGTTACCCGGTTCGGTATGTCGGCTCCGAACGTTGCCGTAAGCGATTCGATTCGAATCATTGATTGCGGGATGCCCTTGGAGTATCGCTCCGCATGCAGTGCACGTGGAGCGGAATCCGAACGTTGGTGGATCCTCCGCGGCCGGCGGCGGCTTTGTGGTCCGCGCCGTTCATAACGCTCCGGTTGCCGATCGCATCGCTACGTTCCCCGCGTCCGCAGGATGCTGCGCGTGCGAGGAAGGAGAATCGCAACCAGAACGAAGCAGGCCGTCACGATCTTGAGATCTGCCGGAGCAAGTCCTACCGAGAGTGCTGCGGCAACGATGACGCGAAAGAGAATCGTTCCGGCGATCACGCAGACGAGCCTTGTCCACACATTGAATCCGCTGCCGAAGACGCCGGCCAGTGTGTCGCCGATGATGACGCTTGCCAGACCGAACACAACGATGCCGACGCCCATCCCGATATCGGCGTATCCCTGATACTGCGCCACGAGGCTGCCGCTCAATGCAATCAGGGCGTTGGAGAGGCCGATCCCGATGATCTTCATCGCATTCGTATTCACCCCCTGCGCCGTTATCATCGTCTCGTTATCACCCGTTGCCCGCATCGTAAGCCCGAAGTCCGTTCGGAAGAACCAGGCCAGGCCCCAGACCAGAAGAAGAGCAATCGTGCCGAAGAGAAGAAGCGGAGGGAGTGTCGAGTCCGGCATCGACATTCCGAGCGCCCCCAGCGGCCGTTCCAGTTGCGTAAGGGCCGTTGTGGTTGTGAGCAGCGGAACGTTGGAGCGCCCCATCGTTCTGAGATTGATGGAGTAGAGCGCCGTCATTACCAGGATACCGCTCAGCAGGCCGTTGACACGCAGGCGCGTGTGGATGACGCCCGTAAGCGACCCTGCGGCGAAACCGCCGGCAACGGAGGCCGCAATTGCGAGCCATGGGTTCACGCCAGCCACCAGCAGGGCGGCGGTGATCGCTGCGCCGAACGTGAGCGAGCCGTCGGCCGTGATATCGGGGAAGTTGAAGACACGCATCGTGATGAACACGCCAAGGCCCAGCGGGGCGTAGGCGAGTCCGAGGATGAGCGCGCCGAGCAGCAACTCCATCGATTCCGTCCGTTGATTTCGTTGGCGTTCCTTCGCGTTGCCCGCCGCTACTTGATGGCGTCGAAGCCGGCCGGAGGCTGCAGGCCCAGCGTCTGCGCCGTCTCCGGGTTGTAGGTCCGCTTGCGTGTGGCCACGATCTCCAGCCTGGCGCTCTTCGGATCCTTCGTCTTCAGATAGTTCGCTGCGGCAACTCCGGCCTGATGTCCCCACGCATAGAAGTCCGCGCCGTATGCAACGAACGCTCCTCGCTTCACGAGGCCGGCCTCCGACGTCACGATCGGAACCTTCTTCTCCAACGCCTGCTTCTGCACCGTTTCGAAGCTGGAGAAGATGATATTGTCCGGCAGTGCGAAGAAGACATCGATCCCCTTCCCGAGGAGCGATTGCATTACCTGCTGCGTTTCGTTGGACGACGTTACCGACGCGGCCTCCAGCTCCAGGCCCAGCTCGGCACAGCGTGCGCGAAGGCGTTCCAGCGAGTTCACCGAGTTCGGCTCCGAGCTGTTGTAGATGGTTCCCACGCGCCGCGCCTTGGGAAACACCTGCCTGATGAGCCCGATGGAGGTATCGATATAGGCCAGCGTCTCGTAGACACCGAACAGGTTTGCCGGCGGAATCGGATTCCCCTTGGCATCCGGCTTCGTCAGGTGGGCAATCTCCGGGCTCGGCGCCACCATCATGAAGATCGGGATGGTGGAGGTCTTGTTGGCTGCAGTGATCATCGCCAGTGTGGTATTGGCGCCGATCAGGCTCACCTTCTGCCCAACCATGTAGTCCATGATCTGATTGAGCGCTGCGGCATCGCCCTGCGCATTTCTGTAGAGAATCTTTATGGTACCGTCGGCCTCGGAGTATCCGGCCTCCTTCAATGCATCGTAGAAGCCCAGGCGTGCATCATCGATCGTTGCATCCTCGATAGCCTGCACGAATCCGATGGTGGGGATCGTATCGGAATGAGATGTCTTGCTGGATGTGTCGGTTCCCTTTGTTCTGGAGTCGTTGGAGCAGCCGGCAAATGCCAGGAGTGTGAATCCCAGCAGGCAGGCGGGCAGAAGAGAGCGGTTCATGAATCCTCTCGTCACTATGAATCGGAACGGGGCGGCACCGGAAAGCGGTGCGGGCCTAAATTATTGAATGCTCATGGATACGTCGCTCGAATCTCCGCAAACGAAATCGGCCTCCGTTCCGTTCCGTAAGTACGCAACGCAGCAGGATGATGGTCAGGCGGCTGATGCCGATCGCCGGATGTATTGATCGGCACCGTTCACGTCCATCCGAGAACGAGGCATCGCCCCGCTCCGGAAACGCCGGTACATCGCACCATCACTGCGCTCCACCCCGCGGCAGCGCGGATCGATTGTTGAAGCATTCAGATTGGTGGTATGGCACACAGGATTACGAAGACCGATTATGAGGCCCTAGCGGCCTTCCGCTACGCACTGCGGCAGTTTCTTCGCATTGGCGAGGAAGCCGCCACGGACGTGGGCCTGACGCCGCAGCAGCATCAGGCACTGCTCGCCATTCGTGGATATCCGGATGTGGGTCGCATGACGATCGGCGCGCTTGCCGAACGTCTGCAACTCCGTCATCACAGTGTTGTGGGGCTTGTCGACAGGCTCTCACAGGAGGGGTTGGTGCAACGACGATACGACCGCAATGACCGGCGGCACGTGTACGTAGCGCTGACACGCCGCGGTGTGCGATTGCTCGATCGCGTTACCGCGGCACATCGTGGTGAGATGAAGAAAGCCGGTCCGGAACTGATGGAGCAATTGCGCGGGCTCATAGCCGACGGCTCCGGTGCGCCGGCTCGCCGTTCCGGCGGCACACGCGTGGTTCGCGCGTGAGCCCGGTCTACTTGGAGTTCCTACCGGAGGGTCGATTAGGTTGTCAGCGGCCTGTTGTTACCAGGTGCCTGCTTCCTTGTATGCTCGCCCGCGGCTCGCCGAGAGTTCCTGGTCCGTTGCAGGAACAAGCCGAACGGAAGAGAACAATGCCCGCAGGCTCCGAAGTGTCGCCCGGTTTTGATAGGAACTGTCGGTGTAGGCTACACGAACAGTGGATGGTGTTCCCTGCGAAACGGATTCGTGGCATCCGGCGTCGTGCGATGTCGGATGCCCGGCCCGGAGGACACGTCCGCAACCCGGGGGGCGCTGGTCCCGCCCCGCAGCTCCGCCCGGCAATCGCTCAATCGCCAGGGTCTCTTGCTTCAGGCATGCACCTTCGTTCAGGCCAGGCATGCTTCTTCGCTCAGGTGTTCCTTCGCTTCGGATCGCCCGGGCGGGGCGTGCGCATTTGCGTTCGCGGTTCGAAGCGTTCCGGCTCCGAGTTGCGAAGGAGATAGAGGAATATCCCGCCGCATCCCATCATCCCGATCGATATCCACTGAGCCTGCGACAGCCCGAGATACAGTGGGTTCAGCCGAATGAACTCCACCAGCAAGCGTTCCACTCCGGCAAGAATCAGGTAGATCGAGAAGAGCTTCCCTGCCGGCATCGGCCTGGTGCGTATCCGCCAGAGGAAGTAGAAGATGCCGAGCGCCATCAGGGTTTCGTACACCGGGGCCGGATGCACCGGGATATCCGGTGGCATCGGACGGTTGGGATACATCTGGCGGAACTTCTCTGCAAGCTCCGTGTTCGGCGCGATGCCCTGGCTGTGCGCGTAGGCGGAATCCACGATCGTGGAAACCGTTCCCCTCGGATACGTCATCGCCCAGGGGAGGTCGCTCGGGATACCGTAATCGCCGTCGCCGGCCAACTGGCAGCCGATACGGCCGATTCCGTACGCGAGAATAAGTGCGGGAGCCGCCGCATCGGCAACTTTGCGGAAGGAGAGCTTCTTGGAGCGGATGTACAGGAATATCAGGAGCGTGGCCAGGATCAGCCCGCCGTAGAACGTGAGTCCCGCCGAGGAGAACATCTCTCCGACGGGATCGGCGAGGAACCGGTCGAAGTTCTCGAGAAGACTGAACAGCTTGGAGCCGGCAACGCCTCCAACCAATGCCAGGATCGTCACGGTTCCGGCGGCCTGTTCGGGAAGCCCGCGCCGCCCCATCTCCTTCGCGAAGAAGTAGTTCGCCACCAGGAATGCGATACCCATCATCAGGCCGAAGCTGTAGACCGAGATGGGACCGATATGAAAGAGTACGGGGATCATGTGACTGTAAAGAGGATCGGACAGGTGAACATCCGCCGACGTTCAGGCAACGCCGTGCGGCACATCATGTGGCCGGCGCCGCCGGCATCGGCCACATGCGTCGGGATCATGGAGAACCGCTTCGCAAGCAGACGGAACGGGGGCGAGCAGCCGCCGAACGTCCGCGAACCGGGCACGCCGCGCTGCCAGCACCGACTGTTACGGATCGGCAGGCCGATTTAAGCCCTAAACATACGGAAGGCGGCCGGAATGCCAGAGGTATGGAGGGTGCCTGCTTCTCGAAAATCACATAACTTTAATCCCCTCAACACGATTGTTCGTGGTGATGCGTATGATGGACCGCTGCGGACCGGACTAGCAGATAAGGACCGGTTGCAGCGGCGGCCGGCGGTCGATTGCCGGTACAGGGTTCTCTACTACCGATTCGGGAAGGATATGAAGACGGCACCGAATGCCGCGATCGAGGCTGCGGATGTTGACGAACTGCGTGCCCGGTTGGAGCGGCAGATCGCATCGTACGGGTCCGTGGTGATCGGCTTCTCCGCGGGCGTGGATTCCTCCGTGGTTGCGGCGGCAGCCGCCGCCGCTCTCGGGGCGAACGTCCTGGCCGTGACGGCGGTTACCGAGACGATCACCCGTGAGGATCAGGAGCTTGCCACCGGGATTGCGTGCGGTCTGGGGATCGCGCACGAGTTGATCGCCTACAACGAGCTGGACATTCCGAACTATTCGCTCAATCCCGCCAACCGCTGCTACTACTGCAAGGATGCACTCTATGCGCGCCTTGCCGCCATTGCCACGGAGCGCGGCATCTCCGCGGTGCTCGACGGTTCCAATGCGGACGATGCGGGCGATTATCGTCCAGGCCGGACGGCAGCAGCAGAGCGGGCGGTTCGTTCGCCGCTGCTGGAGCTCGGGATCACGAAGGCTCAGGTGCGTTCGCTTGCAACCGTGTACGGGCTGCCGAACCACGACAAACCCTCGGCTCCCTGTCTCTCCTCGCGTGTTCCGTACGGTACGCAGATCACGCGCGAGATTCTGGAGAGGATTGCCGCGGCGGAGCGTGCACTTCGCGATCTCGGATTTCGTGAGCTCCGTGTACGGCATCATGACGACGTGGGGCGCATCGAGGTGCCCCGCGATGAGTTCTCCCGCGCGGTGGAGATGGCCGATGCCATCGATGCGGCGATGCGCCATGCCGGCTATCGCTACGCGGCCCTGGATCTGCGCGGCTTCCGCTCCGGGTCGTTGAACGAGGTGCTCACGCAGATCGAACTTCCTGCCGTATGACTCCAGAAGAAATCCGAACGCTGCTCGAGCATGTTCATGCCGGGGAGGAGGGAGTGGAGGGGGCGCTTGCGCGGCTCTGCGATGCGGGGTACGTGGATGCCGGCGCGTGGAAGATCGATACCGATCGGAAGCGCCGGCGCGGGTTCCCGGAGGTGATCTACTGCGCCTCGAAGAGCGCGGAGCAGATCGAGGCGATCGTGCGGCTGCTGCTGGACTATGAGGGGCGCGCCTTCGGGACGCGCTGCGAGGCGGATACCGCACGGGCGGTGGTTGCGGCGGTAGGGCACGGCACGTACGATCCCGTTGCACGCATCCTTCGGTTCGGCAATCCCCATCCCACCTTTACGCGGGCAACCACCGCAATCCTTGCCGCCGGCACCAGCGATCTCCCCGTTGCGGAGGAGGCGGCCGTGACGCTGGAGACATTCGGCGCGCCCGTGGAACGGGTCTACGATGTCGGCGTTGCCGGTCTGCACCGGCTCCTTGGCCAGCGCGAGCGCATCGCCTCCGCGCATGTGCTCATCGTGGTTGCAGGGATGGAAGGGGCGCTCCCCAGCGTGGTTGGAGGCCTGTTCCCGCAGCCGCTCATTGCCGTTCCCACAAGCGTCGGGTACGGCACCGCGCTCGGCGGCTTCACGGCCCTCTTCGGCATGCTGACCAGTTGTGCCAGCGGCATCACGGTTGTCAATATCGACAACGGCTTCGGCGCCGCGATGGCGGCACTCTCCATTCTCAGGATGCGCGGCCCCGAAACGCCTGCTCAGGCCGGCCGGGCCGATGAACGATCAACAACGAGGTAGTGACTCATGGTGTACGTAACGCGGCGGGCGCATTTCTCGGCGTCGCACCGGTTGTTCAACCCGGCGTTCAGCGATGAGAAGAACGAGGCGGTGTTCGACAAGTGCAACAACGTGAACGGTCACGGCCACAACTATCGTCTGGAGGTGACGGTGAAGGGGATCCCCGATCCCGAGACCGGCTATGTGATCGATCTGAAGGTGCTTGCCGGATTGCTGGAACGGGAGATCATCGACAAGGTGGATCACAGGCATCTCAATTACGATGTGGACTTCCTTCGCGGCATCATTCCAACAGCGGAGAACGTCGCCGTGATCTTCTGGCGCATCCTGGAGCCGCACATCCTTTCCGGTACGCTTCACTCCGTGAAGTTGTACGAGTCCGACAACAACTTCGTGGAATATCTCGGCGAGCCGGTCGCGATTGCCGGAGGGGGTGAAGTCTGGCGGGAGGCGGCTTCATGACCAGCGAATCGGGCAACGGCATGATCGCGGGCGAGAGCGATCACGGGCATGGCGAGCATCACGTACATGGGATTATGCAAGAAGACCCCTCGGCAAAAACACCGGTGCTCCGCCGGTACAACACGGAGCGCATGGTAGAGCTTGTTCGCGAAACACTGGTGCTGATTGGCGAGGACGTGCATCGCGACGGCCTGGTACGCACGCCGCAGCGCGTTGCGCGCGCGTACGAGTTCCTTACGCAGGGCTATGCGATGGATATCGCGGAGGTGCTGAACGGCGCCATCTTCGCCGAGCGCTACGACGAGATGGTGGTGGTGAAGGACATAGATTTCTTCTCGCTGTGCGAGCATCACATGCTTCCCTTCTTCGGGAAGGCTCATGTTGCCTACATCCCCAACGGAAAGATTGTCGGGCTCTCGAAGATCCCTCGCATCGTGGATGTCTTCGCGCATCGCCTGCAGGTTCAGGAACGCATGACGCTGCAGATCGCGGAGACCATCCAGAAGTATCTGCAGCCGCAGGGCGTTGCCGTGGTTACCGAGGCAAGCCACATGTGCATGATGATGCGCGGCGTGGAGAAGCAGAACAGCGTCACCACGGCCAGTGCGATGCTTGGCGTGTTCAAGCATCAGGTGGAGACGCGAAGCGAGTTCATGAATCTGATTTCCAGCCGTCTGCACTGAAGGCCCTGCCAACGGGCCGGTCGTGTTATCAACGGCGTCCGGTAACCGGCACCCCGGTTCTTTGTACGCTTGCCGGCGGATCGCCGAAGTGCCTGGCCAGTTGCACGGAAGGCCGTAGAAATTTTGACGGCCTCTCCTCACTCTCAATTCTGGAAACCTGCTGATGCCGGCCGTGCTTCCCGATTACTCGCACGAGGACGAACTGCGCCGCCTGGGCTTCGAGCGCATCGCCGGTGTGGACGAGGCCGGCCGCGGAGCCCTTGCAGGGCCTGTTGTTGCCGCCGCCGTTCTGCTTCCGGAGGGATGCGTGCTCCCGGGAGTGCGCGATTCGAAGCTGGTGCCGGAGCCGGAACGCGAGCAACTGTACCATCTGGTTGCGGAGAGCGCGCTGGCATGGAGCGTGGGCATCGTGGAGAACGGCACCATCGACCGCATCAACATTCTGCAGGCGACGTTCCAGGCAATGCGCGCCGCTGTCGGTTCGCTGGCCGTGCGGCCGGACTACGTGCTCGTTGACGGACGTGACGTGATTGCAACGGGGCATCCATGCAGGGCCATCATCGACGGCGATGCACTCTCCGTGACGATCGCAGCCGCAAGCCTGATCGCCAAGGTGACGCGCGACAGGATCATGCGCGACCTTCATGACACGCTGCCGCACTACGGCTTCCACCGGCACAAGGGGTACGGCACGCCGGAGCATCGCCGGGCGATACTTCAGCACGGACCGGCCGGCGTGCATCGCATGTCGTTCCTGGGGAAGCTGCTGCGGGAACGTCCGGGGTTGTGAGCCGTTCGCCGGGCTCGGCGCGGAGGCCGGTCCCGCACCGGCCGTGCGGACATCGCGATGAGATACTTCGGCGGCGTGCGACGATGCTCCGCATGACAGTGCCGGTGGCAAGCCCGGCTGCCCGGCGAGGCATCGTATTTTCCTGTTCCCTCCAACCGGTGTTGGACCGATTCATCAAGTGGCATGTACATCAACGGACGCAATGCAGTAGTGGAGGCTCTTCGCGCGGGCGAAGGAGTGGAGAAGGTGTTCATCATGTTCGGTCTCGAAGGCGAGGCGATCAACCGCGTGCGCGCCGAGGCGAAGCGGGCCGGCGTTCCATGTGTGACAGTGGACCGCAAGCGCTTCGCTGAACTGGAGCGAGCGGCCGGCGTGGGCGCCCGCTCGCAGGGGGTAATGGCATCGGCCAGCGCGATCGAGTACGCGGACATGGAGCTGCTGATCGCCGATCTGTACGAGCGCGGGGAGACTCCACTTGTGACGGCGTTGGACGGCATCACCGATCCGCACAATGTAGGGGCCATCATTCGTTCCGCGGAGTGCGCCGGCCTTCACGGCGCGCTGATCGGCAAGCGCGATTCGAGCGGGGTCACGGATGTCGTGATGAAAACGAGCGCGGGGGCGGCGCGGCATCTTCCGATTGCGCGCGCATCCAACATCGGCGACGTCCTCCTCGGGCTGCAGCAGGAGGGCCTGGCGATCGTCGGGTTGGACGAGCGGGGCACCATGCGATACACGGAGTACGACTTCACACGGCCGGCGGCGATCGTGATCGGGAGCGAAGGCGACGGGCTCAGTACCCGGGTGCGGAAGATGTGCGACACGCTCCTCTCGATTCCGATGTCCGGCTCCATCGCGTCGCTCAACGCGTCGGTTGCAGCAGGCGTCGTCTTCTTCGAAGCACACCGCCAGCGCCACCTGCAGCGTGCATGAGCGGTTCACGGAGTGTGTGCACGCTTCGTGACGAATCTTCACGCACCCATCACGCCATTCTTTCCACATGTCTCGCGCGCTTCGCTACGTTCTATTACGGAGCGAAGGCTGCATCGCCGTACACAGACCGGAATCCCTTGAAACGCGCCTCGATACCGGCGTTCAAGGCCGTTGCCGTTGCACGCCGCCCGATGCGGCAACACGGAACACCGTGCGGTTATCATATCGTTGCTTGCCTGCGCAACCTCTGGCATGCACATTGCGTAGGAAGTCCATTAAACCCGCGACTCCTCTCCGATCGCGCCTCATGTCCGGATCACAGCGAACCACCCCATCGCTGATGGAGCCTGTTGGAATGATGTGTGTGGGAGGGTGGCCGCGAATCATCTCACTCTCAATGCCTACGAACCGTATGAAGATGTTCATGACCGCAGCGATGGCGTTCATCGCACTTATCGTCGCTGTTCCCGCTCACGCCCAGAGCACCGGCGCGTCGCTTCTCCACGAGATCGGCGACAACATGACAAGCCATCCCGAGTACACTGCGGTTGTTGGAACCAACACCGTCCTCATCAAGGATGTGACCACCGGAGCCACGCTCTTCGTTGTGAAGGAGACGAACGCACAGACGATCACGCTGAGCAGCGTTGTGGCAACCGTTCACTCGCTCACTCCGGACAGCAGGGCGCGCCTTCTGCGGCGCATCTCGCAGTTCAACTTCAGCTCCCCGGTGGGCACGCTCTGGTACGACAATGCCAGCGGCAACGTAACGATGGAGCATCACCTGAACCCGAGGATGGTCTCGCAGTCCGGCATCATGAATGTGGCCGTTCGTTTCGGCGATGCCGTGCGGGCGCAGCAGATTGCGCTGCTTCAGTAAGGGCGCATCGCCCGGTCGCGCATCATTGCATTCCTGTCGAGAAATCGGCGCGCATCCGTGTGATGCGCGCCGATTCTGCTTTCATGCACCCACACACCGAAAGAAACATCGGGCCCCGTGGCCTGCACCTTGTTGGCCAAAGGCCACGGACCTAAATTAGCGGTTGCCCCCGCCCGTATGGCGCCGGGGCGCCCTCCATTCCGGGCCGCCGGTTGCTTCCGCGCGGCATTGGAGGCCGCAGAGAATCGTTGCTCGCAGGAACGTCAACCCCGAGGGTGTCAGGGCGTTCCTCTGCAATTGACCACTCGTGGATCTCCGCGGGGCGATCGCAACAAAGCCGGGGCGATCGTTCGCGCACTGTACATCGTTTCGCCGGGTGGGCTGTGATGCCGACGTGGCAACGGCTGTTGCCGGACGTTCACATCCATTGCACACCAGCCATTGTCATCAGCAGGCTGCCATGGAATACCTGGTTCATAATCCTCAGATCGTTGTCTACATCGTGCTTGCGCTCTTCTTCCTCGTCTCGCGGGGATTGAAGGAGAAGCAGGCCGCCGCGCGGAGGAACAATGCGGCCGCGCGGGACAACCGGAGCGTTCCAACCGGCCGGCACGTGAACTCGCGTGATCGCCAGGCCGAACTTCGAGTGCGTCGCGAGATGGAGATGCGCGAGCGCCTGGAGAGTGCGCGCCGCAAGCTTGCGGAGTCGTCCTCGCCGGTCGCTCAGAGTGCGGAGTCCGCATTGCTGCGGGTGATGGAGCAGGCCGACCGCCAGTTCTTCAACCCGAGCGGCGCATCCGCGGATACCCCCGCTCCCGGTACTGCGGTGATCAGCCCTCCGCAGCCGGTGCCGGCCCCGGAGAGCAGCGGGTCCGGTGACCCGTTTGCCTTTCAAAGCCTTCTGCATCGCGACGACGGCGCGCCGCGTGTGGACTACGACACTTCCGGAACGGACTACGACAAGCGTGCACAGGCGTTCGAATTCCGTCCTCCGGTTCAGGAGAGCGAGAGCCAGGAGTTCCACCTGCAATCGTTCGCCGGCTTTCAGGCCGCGCGCGGCATGTCGCGGACGGACCTGGCACGGATCGAGGCGGAGGAACCGTATGGGGCGGCGGAGGAATCCGCATCGCTCCAGTCGATGTTCAGCGGCCCCGACGCTCTGCGGCGTGCAGTCATCGCTCACGAAATTCTCTCGCGGCGCGGCGGCCATCGCCGATAGCGCAGCCTTCCCATAGCTATCTCCAACTCTGATGGATGCCTATTCCTACGACGAAACGATCGCTCCCGCGTCATCAGGGTCTCCGCTTCGCTTCGACTTCCGCACGCTGCTGGTGACCGTGGCGCTCGTGGCCATCGGTCTGATATCGATCTACAGCGCCACGCACGATCCGAACGCCGGTCCCGATGCCGGTCCTCCGACGACATTCCTCTCGCAGCTTGTTTTCGCAATCGGCGGCGTCGTCGCCATGATCTCGCTTGCGTTCCTGCCCGAACGCTGGATCCGCGTGAGCTCATTTCCGCTCTACGCCTTCGGGTACGCGCTGTTGCTGGCGGTAATCGCATTCGGCACCGTGCGCTACGGCCAGAAGAACTGGATCATTCTCGGGCCGATATCGCTGCAGCCGTCGGAGCTGGCGAAGTTCGGCACGCTGATGATGGCCGGAGTCTTCGTAAACCGCGAGGGGCGCGATCTTTCGAACTGGCGCGACATCGCCATCGTGATGGCGATCGTTCTCGGGCCCGTGCCGCTGATCATGCTGGAGCCCGATTTCGGCTCCGCGACGGTCTACTTCGTGATGCTTCTCGGCATCGCGCTCTGGGCGGGGGCGGATCTCTTCCTCCTCTTCAGCATCGTCGCGCCGGCGGCCGTTGCCATCGCGGCGCTGTTCGGATCGCTGCAGATGTATATCGCGCTCGGCGTCGTACTGCTCTGCATGCTGCTGTTCCGGCGATCGGTCATGGTCACGCTTCTGGGCTTCGGGCTCTCCGTCGTTATGGGATTCTCCACCGGATACGTCTACCAGCATGTGATGCAGCCGCATCAGCGGGCGCGTATCGATACGTTCCTGAATCCCAACCTCGATCCGCGCGGGGCGGGCTACCACGTGATTCAGTCGCTCATGGCCGTAGGCTCCGGCGGCTTCACGGGGAAGGGCTTCCTGCATGGAACGCAGACACAGCTCCGCTACATCCCGGAGCAGTGGACTGATTTCATCTACTGCGTGCCGACGGAGGAGTTCGGATTCGTGGGAGGGATGACGGTGCTGATTCTGCTCGGCGCGCTGATATGGCTTGCGGTGGATACGGCGAGCCATCTCCGATCGAAATTCGAATCCACGATATGCTTCGGCATCGCTGTGATCTTTCTCTATCACGCGGCCATCAACATCGGCATGGCAATCGGCCTGGTGCCGGTGATGGGAATTCCGCTCCCCTTCCTCTCGAAGGGAGGATCCTCGCTCCTGCTCAACATGTCCATGGTTGGGCTGCTGCTCAACTTCTATCGCTTCAGGACCGATCTCCGGCGTCCGTAGGCGGCAGGCCCTGCGGCGGCGTTCTCCGGCGCCGCGCCGAACGCCTGCGCTGCCGCGACGCGAGGAACACGGCTCCGATGACATCCAGACCCAGACCCTACATTGCTTTTACTGGCTCGCATATGTGAGAACATCCTGCCGCTGGCATACTGCGCGGCATTTGCGGCGTATGGGTTCGCCTTCTTCCGGCGCGACGACGCGGCCGGGCGCTGGCGGCGGCCTGCGTTGGTGACGGCGCTGGTGCTCCACATGGCGTTGATCTACGCGCAGACCATGCTGCACGGGCACTGTCTGGTCTATACGCCGTTGGAGATGCTCACGCTGATCTCCTTCACGGTGACGCTGACGTACCTCATCGTGGAGTTGTGGAGCCGCGAGCGTGGCACGGGGATGTTCTTTACCGGCCTCGCGCTCGTGCTGCAGACGATATCCTCCACGTTCTCCAGCCCGCTGGCAGGCGACTCCGCGAATCCGGTGCTTCTGAACGATGCGGTGGGGCTGCACATCAGCGCGGCACTGATAGGATATACGGCGTTCTCCATATCGGCCGTGTACGGCGTGCTGTACCTGATGCTGTATCATCAGATTCGTTCCAACCACTTCGGCACCTTCTATCAGCGGCTGCCAAGCCTCCAGTTGCTGGAGCGCATGAGCGAGAAGTCGTCCATCGTCGGCGTGATCTTTCTTGCGATTGCAATCGTCATCGGCATTGTCTATCTGCCGAGCATCCTTCCCAACTTCAGTTATGCGGATCCGAAACTCTTCGTCAGCATTGCGGTGTGGGGCATCTACGTTGCCGCGCTCTGTGCGAAGTACATTGCGCGGGTCGAAGGGCGCAAGGTCGTGATCCTGTCGCTTGTCGGCTTCGTTGGCACCATCGTTTCGATGACGCTGATCAACCTGGTCGCCAGCGGGTTCCACAGATTTCAGTGATGAACATCCACGCAATCGGCACATCGCACAAGCATGCCTCTCTCGAGCTGCGCGAGCGTGTTTCCTTCAGCGACAGCGAGCTGGGGGAGGCGCTCGATGCGTTGCGGAAGGAGTTTGCAAGCGAGGCGGCGGTGGTCTCCACGTGCAATCGTACGGAGATCTACCTGGTGCCGCGCGATGAAGCGTTTGCGCCGGAGATTCTGCGTGCGTGGCTGAGCCGATGGAAGGGGGTGGAGATTCCGCGCAACAATCTCTTCACGCTGCATGCGGCCGGTGCCGCGCGGCATCTGTTCCAGGTATCGGCAGGGATCGACTCGCAGGTGATCGGCGACATCCAGATCATCGGGCAGGTGCGCACCGCCTATCAGATCGCACGCCGTCACGGAGCCGTGGGGAAGATTCTGGACCGGCTGTTCGCAACGGCGTTGCATACCGGTAAGCGCGTGAAGAGCGAGACGGATATCTTCTCCGGCGCGGTCTCCATCAGCTATGTGGCCGTCGAGCTTGCGCGGAAGATCTTCCACCCGATCGCGAACAAGAGCACGCTTGTCGTCGGCGCCGGCGACGCCGGTGAGCTGGCGGCGCGCAACCTGCGCGACCAGGGCGTGCGGAACATCACGATCACCAATCGCACGGACGAGCGCGCGCGCGAGCTGATGGGCCGCCTCGGCTTCGGAACCTGGATGCCGCTGGCCGATCTTCCATCGCGTCTGCACGAGTTCGATATCGTGATCGTCTCCACCGGCTCGCCGACATATCTGATCAACTATGCCGATGCCCGGGCGGCCGCGGCCAGGCGCCAGGGCGAGCCGCAGTTGATCGTGGACATTTCGATGCCGCGCAATGTGGATCCGCTGATCAACACCATTCCATCCATCTTCTGCAAGGATCTGAACGATCTCACGAGCGTCGTGGAAGCGAATGTGGAGAAGCGCCGGGCGGAGCTTCCGCGCGCCGAGATGATCATTGCCGATGAATTGTCCAAGTTCGCCGCCTGGTGCGATCTGTTGCCGGTGACACCGGTGATAGCGCAGTTGAAGAGTCGCGGCGAGGAGATAGCGCGTGCCGAGCTGGAGAAGAACCGCGGCCGATTCAACCCCGATGACTTCGAACAGGTTGAACGTCTGGTTGCCAGCGTGGTTCGCAAGCTGATCGGTATCCCGATGCGACATCTGCTGGATACCGGCGGCGACGCCGCGCATGCGCAGGCAAAGGCGGAGTATGTGCGAATGTTGTTCAACCTGAACGGTGATGCCGGTTCCGACGTCGATCCGGACATCAATGCCGACGCCGATGCGAACGCCGGAGCGGACGCCGGGCGGGAGACGGGACATCAGAGCGAGGAAGGGGAACCGAATGCATGAGATTGTGATCGCTACGCGCGGAAGTGCCCTGGCGCTCTGGCAGGCAAATGCCGTGGCGTCGATGTTGCGCAGCCGGCATCCTGCACTGGATGTGCGGCTGGAGGTGATAACCACCACGGGGGACCGAAACCTGGAGACGCCGCTGAGCACGATCGGCGACAAGGGGCTCTTCACGAAGGAGTTGGAGACCGCCCTGCTCGCGGGCCATGCGCACTGCGCCGTGCATTCACTGAAGGACATGCAGACGCAGCTTCCTGCGGGTCTGGTTCTTGGCGCGGTGACGCGCCGGCATGCGGCGGAGGATGCGCTGGTTGCCGCTGTGGGCACTACCCTGGGATCGTTGCCGCATGGGGCGCTGGTGGCCACCGGATCGCTTCGCCGAACGGCACAGCTTCGCGCCCTGCGTCCGGATCTCGGGATCGTGGATGTTCGCGGCAACATCGGGACGCGCATCGAGAAGTATCACGCCGGTAACTGGGCCGGCATGCTCCTTGCCCGTGCAGGACTGGAACGCCTTGGCATGGAGGCGGAGATTGCGGAGGTGATCGACGCCTCGGTGATCGTTCCGGCTGTCGGCCAGGGGGCGCTCGGCATCGAATGCCGTGCCGGCGATGCCGCTGTGCTGGAGCTTCTTGCCGCGATCGAGCACCAGGAGACGCGTGCCGCAACCGCCGCGGAACGCGCCATGCTGCGCGTGCTGGAGGGAGGATGCCAGGTTCCGGTTGGAGGACATGCGACAATCGAGAACGGCATGCTCCGGTTGGATGGAGTGATCGCCTCGCTGGACGGCACGCGGCTGGTGCGGGATACGATGCACGGCAACGCTGCGGAGGCGGAATCCATCGGCGAGCGGCTCGCGGCGCGATTGCTCGATGCCGGCGGTGCGGTGATTCTCCAGGGGATCAGAGGATGACACCGGGAAACGCCGTGGCATCGGTGCTGCTGACGCGAAGCGCCGAAGAGAATGCGCGAACGGCGCCGCTCTTCGAGGCGCTTGGATTCGCCGTATACTCCGTGCCGATGGTGGAACTGCGTCCCATCCCGAAGGATGCCTGCGGCGTTCGCCAGGTGCGGCGTCTGGCCGGCGGGGAGCCCGTATTGCTGACGAGCGCGTTCGCGGCGGACATGTGGCTGGACCTTCGCGAGACGGACTTTCGCGAGCATGCGCCGGCTGCCTACTACGTTGTCGGCGAGCGGAGTGCCGCACTGCTGCGCGAGGGCGATCCCGACATTCCGATTGCGGCGTGCGCGGGATCGGCAGAGGAGTTTGCAACCGAGGCGTTCGCCGGCGTGCACCGGCTGTTGTATCCGTGCAGCACGGAGCATCGCGAGGAGCTGCCTGCACGCCTCCGCGCTGCGGGCGTGCAGGTGATCGAGATGCCGATCTATTCGCCGGTGCTTCCCGCCGCAACGGGATCTTTGCTGCCGCGCATCATTGCCGCAATGGAGACGCCGTTTGCGATAGCGTTCTTTTCCCCTTCGGCCATAAGGAATTTCTTCGCGCTTGCGCCCGATCTTCCCCCATCCACTATCTTCTGTGCCATCGGCACCACGACCGCGGAAGCCTTGCGCCACCAGGGCGCGGCGCCGATCGTGATTGCCGCATATCCCAGCGCGCAGGCGCTTGCGGAGGCACTTGCCGCACAAACTTCATGAACGATCAACACGACTCACTTCTCATACGTGCACTTCGCGGCGAGCGAACCGAACGGCGACCGGTCTGGATGATGCGTCAGGCCGGGAGGTATCTGCCGGAGTATCGCGCGGTTCGTGCGGCGACCACTTTCCTCGAGCTTTGCAAGACTCCCGATCTGGCTGCCGAGGTGACGGTGCAGCCGGTCGACCTTGTCGGAGTGGATGCCGCCATTATCTTCAGCGACATTCTGGTGGTGCCGGAGGCGATGGGAATGCATCTGGTGGTGGAAGAGGGAAAGGGGGGGCCGCGTTTCCCAGAGCCGCTGCGCAATCCTGCCGCCATCGGGAATCTGGGGCGCGGCGTTACCGGAAGCCTGCGTTTCGTGTTCGATGCCATCGCCGAAACGAAGCGGCGCCTTGCCGGTCGAGTGCCGGTGATCGGCTTCGCCGGCGCTCCTCTTACGCTGGCCGCATACATGGTGGAGGGGCAGGGTTCCAAGAACTTCGATACCTTCAAGAGCTTTCTCTTCGCGAATCCGGAGGCAACACATCGTCTGTTCGATGCGCTGGCCGCAGAGCTGATCGAGTACCTGAAGGGGCAGATCGACGCCGGGGCAAACATGCTGCAGTTGTTCGATACGTGGGCCGGCGTGCTACCCGAGGCGGAGTACCGGGAGTTCGGCCTGCGTCATGCCTCCACAGTGCTGCGCGCCGTACGCGAGGCCGCGCCGGACGTTCCGTTCCTCTATTTCCCGAAGGGGGTGCGCTCCTACGATGGGTTCGCCGGATGCGGTGCCAGCGGGTTCGGTATCGACTGGCAGACCAGCATGACGCGTGCGGCGGCGGAGCTTCCGGAGGAGTTCGCGCTGCAGGGAAATCTGGACCCGACAATCCTGATGACGGATCCCGTCACGATCACCGAGCGCACGCATGCCATGATGGCGTTGGTGCCGGAGACCCGCGCCTACGTGGCCAATCTGGGCCACGGAATTCTGCCGACGGTTCCGGTTGACAACGCCCGTGCGTTCATCGAGGCCGCCAAGGGGTATCGTCCAGGCTGAGTTGGCAGTCGGTCGTTAGTGGTCAATAGTCAGTAGTCGGTAGAAGCTGTCTCGGAAACATCCGGGTGTCATCCCGGGCCGCAGGCGAAGGATTCTGGTGCAGGGGAACCGAGGGTGCGCGATCCTCCACAGTGGGCCCGAGTTGTGCTCAGGCCCCTTCCTCCGGAGGAAGATCGCGGAGTAAACTCCGCGATACCACAGGAGCAGGGATACATGACTACCAACAACCGACCGCCGGCTAACGGCACTCCCCGAGGGATATCATTTTCTCCTTTCCGGTAGTTCGGTGTCGCCCCACTCTGCGAACCGCAACCGACATCTCAACAACTCGGAGGCCGCTTGAGCATCTGGTGGTGGGTTGGTTTCAACGCCCTGGTTCTCGTGCTTCTGCTGGTGGACCTCGGCGTCTTTCATCGCGATGCGCACGAGGTGAAGCCGAAGGAAGCGCTGATCTGGAGCATCGTGTGGATCTCGCTTGCAGCAGCGTTCAATGTGTTCGTCTACTTTCAGTTCGGGCATGTCGCCGCCGTGCACTTCGCCACCGGCTACATCGTGGAGGAGTCGCTATCGGTCGACAACCTCTTCGTATTCGTTCTGATCTTCAACTACTTCGCGGTCCCGGCACAGTATCAGCATCGCATTCTCTTCTGGGGCATCATCGGCGCGTTGATCATGCGTGCCTCGCTCATCTCCTTCGGTGCCTTTCTGGTGGCGCACTTCGAGTGGGTGCTCTATGTGTTCGGTGCATTTCTCATCTACACCGGCGTGCGAATGGCGTTCGAGAGCGAGACGAGCGTGGAGATCGAAGCCAATCCGATGATCAAGCTGATGCGGCGCTGGTTTCCGGTTACCAACTCCTACCACGGGCAGCGATTCGTAATCCGCGATGCAGGCAAGCTGCTGGCCACGCCGATGCTGGTTGTGCTGGTGATGATCGAGAGCACGGATCTCGTGTTCGCGCTGGACTCGATTCCAGCAATCTTCGGTGTTACACGCGATACCTTCATCGTGTACACCTCCAACATCTTTGCCATCCTCGGCCTGCGGTCGCTCTACTTCCTGCTGGCGAACGTCATCGAGCGGTTCCATCTACTGAAGTACGGGCTTGCCTCCGTGCTTGCGTTCGTTGGAATAAAGATGGTGATCGAACACTGGGTGAAGATCCATACAACCACGTCGCTGATTGTGGTGGTGAGCATGCTCGCGCTCGCCGTTGTGGCCTCGGTGATCTTTCCGCAGAAGGAGGCGGAGGATGCCGAAAAGCCCGAGGAGCCGCAGGGGGATGCGTGATGCCCTCCAACGTCCGGACGTGCGGAACGGCGGCCGGGCCCCGGGGCGACGGGCCCCGGGCGACGGGATCCGGGGCGACGGGATCCGGGGCGACGGGATCCGGGGCGACGGGATCCGGCCAGGGGGCGGGCCCTGGAAACGAGACGCCGCAAACCCGCATTCGATCATATCGCGTTGCGATGCGTGCTGCACGTGAAGGCTCGCAGTGCGATATCGCTTCCAGCTCATCCCCCGCTGTTGAAGCCGGCTCGTGCATAGTTCGGCTCTTTGTGTATCTTCGCACCATCCCAATTCCTCATACCCCTCGTATCGTTTCGTCCAAGTCCATCGATCGGCGGGCTGTTGCAGTGGGCCGCCGCATCGTGCCCCTTCCAACCCTTCGAGGGAAGCACATGAAGTCCAGACACTACCTGCTCCTTTCGTTGATGATTGCCGGTGCCCTGGTGCTGGTTGCCGCCCGGCCCTACATGCCGAAGCGTCCCGGCGGCGCACCGCCGTTGCCGCTGCCGCACACCATGTCATCGCCGGAGTACCAGAAACTCCTGTATCCCTTCCTTGCCAAACGTGAGTACATGCGGCTGAAGTGGCCGCGCGACAAGCATGTGCGCGACACCGGCCCGTTCATCGACGGCAGATACTATGGTACGCACAACGCCGTCCGGGTGTGGTATTCGCCGGAGGTTGTCACGTGGCTGGAAGGGGATCGCAAGGGGCGCATACCGGACGGCGCGATGATCATCAAGGAGATGTATGCACCGCCTGCCGCGCGATACGATTCAACGACGGGGGCCGCGCTGGACTCGCTCGTCTCCGGCTGGGCCGTGATGGTGCGCGACAGCATCGGTAGCAAGGATGGGTGGTACTGGAGCTACTACGGGCCGGGCCTGGCCCCGGACAATCCGGCGGCCTACCCGTTCAGTTATCCCAACTCGGACTTCGGTGAATACTGTGTGCGATGCCATGCCTCCGCCGCGAGCGAGTTCACCTTCTCGGAGCTGCACAACATCGCCGGCCATCCGGGCGATCCGCTTACGTTCCGGGTGGACAACACATGGCGGCCGGGCTACAAGAAGCTGATGGCGCTCGGGCACAGCCACGAGGTGATGGCGGCTCTGCACGCTCCCTTGGCCGTGCCGGCGCACGAGCAGCAGGGAGATGCGGTTGCGTTCGACCATCTCTACTCTTCCATCAAGCCGGTTCCCGCGAACTCCGTTCAGCGCATCCCGCCGGTGACGTACGACCATGTCTTTGCCGGCCCGGCCGGCCCGGGGCAGTTCCTCACCAGCGATCAGTGCCTCTCCTGCCACGACGGACAGCCGTTGAACCTTGGGCCGAACATGTACATCCCGATCAACGACACGACGGGGATCAACCTCTCACCGTATGGTGAATGGAACTGGTCCATGATGGGGCTGGCAGGTCGCGATCCGATATTCTTCGCGCAGCTGGAGAGCGAGATGAAGCTTCAGCCGAGGCATGCGGACTCCATTCAGAATCTCTGCTTCCGCTGCCATGGCGTGATGGGCGATCGCGAGATCGCGATCGAGCATCCGGGGACGCTCTTCAATCGCGACATGGTGCAGATCACCGACCCTCACAACGCGTACTATCGATATGGAGCGCTTGCACGCGACGGCATCTCCTGTACGGTGTGCCATCAGATCGTGGACGACAAGCTCCCGCTGGATTCGATCTTCACCGGGCAGTTCCATGTCTCCACCCCCGGCGAGTTCGAGCCCGGCGTGAGCAATATCTACGGTCCGTTCGACAACCCTGCGGCCCTGGCCATGCACACGTCGCTCGGGATGAAGCCGGTGCAGAGCAACTACATTCTTTCGTCGCGGCTCTGCGGCAGCTGTCACACGGTGTATCTGCCGGTGTACGATTCCGCCGGCCGCCATCTCTCCAACGTCTTCGAGCAGTCCACGTATCTCGAGTGGCAGAACAGCGACTATCAGGACGAGTTCAAGCCGACCGGCAGGACGCCGAGAAGCTGCCAGAGCTGCCATATGCCGACGCGGTTCCCGGACAATGCCGCGGGGAGCCAGCTCGCCTTCCAGATCGCGAACATCCAGGACCAGACCTATCCGCAGGCGGACAACCGCGCGCCGCTGGACTCCATCACAGTTCCGCTCCGCGCGAACGTTGCCCGGCATACGTTGCTCGGCGTAAACCAGTGGGGTCTGGAGATGTTCAGGCAGTTCGACGACATCCTGGGCGTGCGCAAGGCGGACTACATGACCAGCTCGACCAACGGGCTGCCCTTTGCTATTGCCGCCGGCGATTCGATTGCGAAGACGCAGAGCGCCCGCGTGACGATCAAGAGCGTGAAGCGGAAGGGGAACACGTTGGAGGCAACGGTACAGGTGGAGAACCTTGCCGGACATCGCCTTCCCTCCGGGGTCGGGTTCCGCCGTGCGTTCCTGGAGTGCAGCGTGAGCGACGCATCGGGCAGAGTGGTGTGGGCCTCCGGCCGCACGAACAATCTCGGCGTGATTGTTGACGAGAAGGGAAACCCGTTGCCGTCCGAGTTCCACGAGAGGGACCCGAAGACCGGCGCACAGCAGTATCAGCCTCACTATCGGGTGATCAACCGGCAGGATCAGGCGCAGATCTTCGAGGAGCTGGCCAGGAATCCGCAGGGACGTTTCACGACGAGCTTTCTCGCGATCGACCGTGTGGTGAAGGACAATCGCCTGCTGCCGCATGGATGGAGCAGCAAGGGGCCGGCCGGCTTTCTCTATCCGGAGGCCACGAGCCCGCATGGGAATGTGGTGGACGACCCTCAGTTCATGAACGGAACGGGCACGGATGTGATCACCTACGCGATCGATCTCCCCTCGATACCGGAGGGAGGATGGGTGACGGCGACGATGTACTATCAGGCCATTCCGCCATCGTATCTGATGGACAGGTTCACAATCGTTCCGGATGGAAAGGCCACGCAGCGGCTCTACTTCATTGCGAGCAATCTGGTGATGGCCGGTACCAATATCCAGAACTGGAAGCTGCGTCTGGCACAGGATCGCTCGAAGATCTCATAGGCGGCGGTTGAACCGCGGCGAGGCCTGAAGATATCGGCCGGCCGCGGCCCTTCCAACGAGGGAGCCGCCTGCACGGGGTTGCATGCTCCTGGTACTTCGTGATATACTTGTTGTTCATGGCTCCCATCGAAGCCGGCATGCCCCATCTCAGGGAGCGCCGCGCGGCATTCAACGCGGGAGCATCGGTCCATTACTGAGAGAGAGGAGAGAATATGACACAGGCTTGCACCAGGGTGCTTGCTGCCATGGCCCTTTGCATCGTTGCGGGGGTACTGAACACCGGGCGCCTGCCGGCGCAGGGGCGCTGCGCTCCGGGCAACGGACCCGAGCTGACACCGCAGACGGCGTTGGACTCGCTTATCGTAGGAAACGTTCGCTTCGTGCGCGACTCCATGCTGCACCGGAGCATGAAGTGCGCGCGCGACTCCACGGCGCTGAAGCAGCGGCCGTTCGCGGCCGTTCTCACCTGCGTGGACTCGCGAACGCCGCCGGAGTATCTGTTCGATCGCGGTCTGGGTGAGGTCTTCACGGCCCGCGTTGCAGGGAATGTTCTGAACGGCGATGTGCTTGGCAGCCTGGAATTTGCGGTTGCCAGCGGCGCGAAGGTTGTGGTCGTGATGGGGCACTCGAACTGCGGCGCCGTGAACGCGGCGATCGATCACAACTATTCCTTTCTGAACCTGACCGATCTGCTGGTGAAGATGGAGCCCGCGATCCAGGCGGTGGACAGCACGCTGAAGCCCCGTTCATCGCTCAATCCCGCCTATGTGAAGGCGGTCACGTATGCGAATATTCTGATCGCCATGGATCAGATACCGAAGCGCAGCCCCTATCTGAAGGCGATGCTCGACGCCGGCCGTGTTCGGTTGCTGGGAAGCGTATACGATGTGGACACCGGGCTGGTGCACTTCAACTGGGAGTACAAGCCGCAGAAGTAAGAGTTCCGAACAACACGGCCTCGAACACCATCAGCGGCCTGTGGCAACCAGGCGTCCGGTTCTTTGTACGCTCGCCTGCGGCTCGCTGTGGTCCTTGGTCGGTTGCAGGAACAGACCGAACGGAAGAGAACGACCCCCTGCCGGTTTCCGATGCCGTTTTCCGACGTGCATCGCGGTGGTGATGGGAACTCCAGGACACTGTCCGTTGCGGGTGTGCGATCGTTCGGCCCTGCGATGGCTCGCCGACCTGCGATGGTTCGATCCGGTGGCCTGCGTAACGGCGGGCGGAGCTGCGGATGTAAGGGTCTTGGCATTCGGTGCTGCAAGGCCTGCAGGCTCTGATGCGCATTCGGGTTTTGGCGGGAACTGTAACTCGTGGTGTCTTGGATCGGGCGCCTTGTCGTACTCCGATCCCATTTTGCAAATTTGCCGAACGCATTCTCGCGACCATGCCTGTCATGCCGAAACGCGTGTGAACGGAGGTGGATGGAAGGCTGGGGCGCGGAACGGATGCGACAGAATTCAGGACAATGCCGTCGGCCCCACTTAGGCTGACGCGAGGCCGGCTGGGAGCGAGAGCGCAACGCGCGACTCCTGGTCGGCCTCCTCGTTTTCCGGCCGGCCGAAAGCGGGCGGCCGTCGCGTAAACGATGCGCCGGAAATCGTTAACATGCTGCCCGGTTCCCGCCTGCATCGGGATGATCCATGGACACTTCCTTCGGGCACTCGCTATGATCAAGCGCTACGTACTGCCAATCCTCTTCATGCTTCTTTTCGTTGCCGGTGCTCGCGCACAGGACACCACCTGGTTCAGCGACGCCACCGCAAAGGCCGGTCTTGCCGGTGCGAAGGGCTTTCGCATCAACATCGTCGACATCGACAACGACGACTATCCGGATCTCCTTCTGGAGAACGGACTGTCGACGCGCGAGAAGCTGACGAAGATCTATCTGAACAGACAGAACCCCGCATCCACCAACCCGAGGGACAGGATCTTCGTCGATGTAACGGACTCCTCCGGGATTTTCGCCAATCCCGACGGCGACACCAGCCGTGTGATCGACATCGCCACAATGGCCGATGTGAACAACGACGGGAATGTGGACCTGGTAACCGGAACCTACTTCGATCGTCTGGAGAACTTCGCCTTCCCGAACGATCGCTGCGAGGTGATGCTTGGCGACGGCGCTGGGCACTTCACGCTGGTGCCGCACAACGGGCTTCACGAGCTCGGGCTCATCAACACGGCCGGCTTCACGTTCCTGGACTACAATCTCGACGGCAAGCTCGACCTGTACGTGACAACCTGGTTCGCGGACAAGACCAACGATATCTACGCCATCAACTATCTGATGCGGGGCAACGGCGACGGCACGTTCACCGACGAGACGGAGAAGGCGGGAATGGGGGATGAGGACTGGCCGGAGTACGGCGCCAGTTCCACGGACTGGAACAACGACGGCCTTCCGGACATCTTCACTTCCGCATACTGCCGCAACGGCGGCAACCTCTGGCGCAACAACGGCGACGGAACGTTTACGGACATGGCGCAGGCCATGAACTACAGCTCGCAGCACACCACCGGTGACGTGGATGCCAGCGGGCCCCGGGCCCTTTGCCAGTGGGCCGCGCAGCCTGCCGACTACGACAACGACGGCGACATGGACATTGCCCAGGTGCTGGTGCATGGCGGCCTCGATGCGGGCGAGGGGAGAACCAGCATTGCGGTGAACAAGGGAGCGGGGAGCGGCTTTGCGTTCGACTGGGATCCGACGCGCCTTCCCCGCGAGGTGCCGCGTTCGGCGCATCTGGGCGATCAGGATGGATGGTGGTTCGATATGGACAACGATGGCCTTCAGGATTTCACCGTGGCACAGTGCGTGTATCTTCCCGAGACCGATCGCTCCTATCTCTGGCGGCAGAACCCGGACCATACCTTCGGCGAGGTGACGAAGAAGGTCGGGCTTCTCTGGCTGAAGGAGACGCACAACATGCGGCCGTTCGACTACGATCTGGATGGCGATGAGGATCTGCTCGTGGAGCTCTGGCGCAAGAACGGTGTGGTGGTGAGCGATATCGCTCTGGTGGAGAATCATATCGGTGAGAGGAACAACTGGTGCGCCGTGAAGCTGGTGGCGCCGTCCGGTGTGAACCGCAACGCGATCGGCGCGCGCATCATGGTGTACAGCGGAGGGGTAACGCAGATCCGGGAGGTGCAGGCCGGGCAGGGGCACTTCGGCGCACAGGCTCCACTCATCAAGAGCTTCGGCCTGGCGAAGAACGCTGCCATCGATTCCATCGTGGTGCTCTGGCCTTCGCGGCCGCGCAGAAGCACCGCCGTGACGCATCCGCCAATCAATGCGCTCCTTGCCATCGGTGCCGACGGCCTGATCCCATCCAGCGTGCCGGGTACTGCTGCGGCAGCCGGCTTTGCGGTGACGCCGAATCCCGCGAGCGATCGTCTGCGCGTTTCGCTGCCGGCGGCGTGGCCCGGCGGCGTGGTTGAGCTGTACGATGCCCTCGGCACGCGCCTGCAGCGGATCGATGCCGGGCGCGGCATTGCGGAGCTTGGCATCGATATCTCAGGGGCCGCGGCCGGCTACTACGTGGTGCGCGCCGTTCCCGCGGATGCCGGCGGTGAGATGCGCACCATGGAGCAGGGAGTGGTGAAGCGATGAGGCATGCGCTGCGGGCTGCGGCGCTCGCCGCCTTGGCGATCTGTGCAGTCCGGACGGCATGTACCGCCCAGACGGATGCCTGGCGGCGTTATGTCAACGTGCGCTTCCGATTCGGCGTCTCCTACCCGGCCGGGGTGCTGGCGCCGCGCGGTGAATCGGCGAACGGCGACGGGCAGGAGTTTGCCGCTGCCGACGGCGGCGCACGGATGCTGGCCTACGGCACGCGCAGCCTCACCGCCGCTGAGGGGAGCAGTCTGCGGGAAGGCTATGCCGATCATCTCAGGGAGCTCTCGCGCGTCACCTACAAGGTGTTGCGGCGCGACTGGTTCGTCATCTCCGGCATGCACGAGGGGAAGATCCGCTACGAGAAGGTGATGGTGAAGGATGGTGTCTTCAAGGTGCTGCTGATCGAATACGATCCCGACCGGCGCAGCAGGTACGATCCCATCGTTGCGCATATCTCCAAGACGTTCGCCAGCACACGTTGAAGTACGTCGTGATTTGTTCCCGCTCTGTTTTCGGTACGCGAACGGGCGGCGTTCTGCGTCTTCATCACACCTTCCATTCCAGACTGAACCGCGCCGCCAGCCGAGGGCGGCAACGATCCGATCATGAAGCCGATCCTCCTGGCGTTGCTGTTCCTTCCGGTGCTTGCCGCTGCGGCAACGGCGCAGGATGCTGCGCGCACGGTAGTGACCGGCGTTGTGACGGACTCCGCCGGCGGTGCCCCGCTTCGGTTCGTGACTGTTCGTGCGCTTGGTACCACCGTTGGCGGCATGACCAACTCCGCCGGGCGCTTCGCCATCCGCCTGCCGCGCGGCGAGCATACGCTGGAGTTCTCGCTGGTTGGCTATGCAACCGTTCGCTGCGATCTGTCGGCTCGCGGCGACACGGTTCGGTTCGACCTGGAGCTGCGGCCTGCGGCGGTGCGCGGCGCGGAGGTGGTGGTCTCGGCTGAAGATCCCGGCGTGAAGCTGATGCGGCGCGTGCTTGCACGCAAGGCGGCGCAGCGCGACTCGCTGAGAACGTACTCCTACATGCTCTATACCAAGTTCGTTGCCGCCACGGACACGCTTACGGCCGGGCGCACCGATGCGCCTCGTGATACCACCATCGTCTCCATCTTCGAATCGTACTCCAGGGGATACTTCCGCAGACCCGCCGACTACTTCAACGAGATCGTGCAGCGGCGGCAGAGCGCGAATGTGCCGCCGCAATCCAACTTCGTGGCGTTCGGCACCAACCTGAATGCGTACGATGACGTTGTCACGATCCTCGGCGAGGAGATCGCCACACCGTTTCATCCCGATGCGTTGGACTACTACGACTTCGTGCTGGAGCGAACAACCGATGCCGCCGGCACCGCCCGGATTGCCCGCGTACGTGTGGAGCCGAAGGGGACTGCCCGCAGACTCTTTACCGGCTGGGTGAACATCGACATGGATCGTCTGGTGCCGGTCTCCGTGGAGCTTGCGCCGAATCGTGCCGTGCGACTCCCGTTCGATGCGGCGTTGAGCTACGACCAGAGGTTCGAGGAGATCGGCGGCCGCTTCGTTGTGCCCACGGGGATGCGGATCTACAGCTCGCTCCGCGCCGAGCTTCTGTGGTTGATCGCGCCGCGTCTGGATGTGACGATCGAAACCGTAGCCTACGACTACCACTGCAACATCCCGCTCGATGACGGTCTCTTCGACCAGCGGCGTGTGGAGGTGAGCCCGGAGGCGGAACGGTTCGATTCAACATACTGGTTCGACAAGGCCGTGCTTCCGCTGCGACCGATCGAGGCGGAGGCGTACGATGCCATCCAGCGGGCCCGCGACAATCCCGATTCGGTGAACGGCACCAGCCTGATCGGCCAGTTCTTCACGGACCTGACGCGGCAGGTTGCACGCTTCAACCGCAGGCCGTTCACGGGTCTGGATGATATCGCCCGCTACAACCGCGTGAACGGTGTCTATCTGGGCCTGGGGCTGCGTGATGATGTTCTTCCCTGGCTGGAGGGCTCGCTTCTGGGTGGTTATGGATTTGCGGACCGGCACGGATACGGTCTGGCAGGATTGAAGGCCTACCTGGACGCGGACAAGCGTGTAAGCCTGGGAGGCACTGCCTACCGCATGCTTGCCCGGCGCGACAACCCGTACGTGGTGGGGACGGGAGCGATCACCGCGCTGGCGCTTCTCACCGGAAGCGACTATGGCGATTACTACTACGCGAACGGCGGCGAGGCGGCGTTCCAGATCGGGTTCGGGCAGCTCCAGTTCATCCGGCGCGATCAGTTCGAACGTCCCTCGACGCTTCGCTTCTTCGTACGCCAGGAGCAGCAGAGGAGTGCCGGCGTACACGCCGACTTCTCTCTCTTCGGTGGTTCCGCTCCATTCCGCGACAATCCGCCGATCGTTCCCGGCACGATGCGTTCCTTCGGAATGGAGTTCAACTGGAACTACAATCCGCTGCGGCGCTTCTCCCGCTTCGGATTTCACGTTGCCGCGGAGTTCGCGGATCCGAAGTATCTGGGAGGGGACTTTCGGTTCGAGCAGTTCGAAGGGGCAATGCACCTTCGCATGAGCACGCTCCCGCTCTGGCGGCTGGATCTCCGCGCCAGCGGAGGATATTCGGTTGGCTCCGTTCCGGCGCAGAAGTTCTTCAGCCTCGAGTCGGCATTCTCCAACACGGCGAGCGAGGGGGTATTCCACTCGATGCATGTCAAGGAATTCTATGGCGATCGCTTCGCCGCACTTTCGCTGGAACACAATTTCGGCGAGGTGATTCCCGGCGTGTTGCGAATTCCGAACATCGCCTCCTTCGGGATCGAGTTCATCCTGCTGGCCAATATCGGATGGTCCGGATTCTCGCACGATGCAGTGTTCGCCTCCGAGGGCTCCGGCCGCTACAGCCTTCCAAGCACTGATGCCACGCGCGATCGATTCTACTACGAGGCCGGGATCGGGCTGAATCGCGTGCTCCTGTTCTTTCGCGTGGATATCACCGGCCGCTTTTCCCAGGTTGAACGTCCACGTTTCTACTTCACGATAAGCGGTGGCCTGTAGTGTCGTTGCTGCTCATCAACTCCGTGGGCACACCACAAACCCAACCGCACGAACCCGGACGTGCGCCGGTTATTCCGGCCTCTCGGAGTCGTAGATATTGCGGATCCACTCGACGAACCGGGAGCTTCCCATTTCCTCGCGGCGTGCGATGATGGTTGTTGCATCGGTGCCGATGGGGATGCGCATGAACGGCGCAGTTCGCTCAACGGCGCCGACGATCGTGTCGATCACCTCCGCCGGATCCTGCCGGCGCGGGAAGATGGCTGCCGCAGCATTCGCTACCCATCGTGCCCGGAGCTCAGCGTACGGCGAGCCCGGGAGCCGCTCGGCTTCGGACTGCCGGGCGGAGCGGCTGGCGAAGTCGGTTTCGTAGGCGCCCGGCTCGATCACGATCACCCGGATGCCGAAGCTCATGGTTTCGATGTGAAGTGCCTCGCTCAATGCCTCAACGGCCCACTTCGTGGACTGGTAGTAGCCGCCGCGGGGAGTGGCGATGCGTCCGCCGATGCTGGAGAGGTTGATGATGGTTCCGTGGCGCTGTGTGCGCATATGCGGAAGCACTGCCTTCGTGGCGGCGATCAGCCCGAAGACATTTGTCTCGTACATTGCCCGGATCTCATCCAGGCTCCCCTCCTCCTGCGTGGCGAAATAGCCGTAGCCGGCATTGTTTACGAGAATGTCGATTCGGCCGAACTTCCCGATGGTCTCGTTTACGGCATGCGTGATCTGCTCCGGCCGGCAGACGTCGAGCGGGAGGCGAAGAATCCGCCGTTCGTCGTTTCGCCCGAGGTCGTACAACGATTGAACGGAGCGGGCGGTGGCAACCACGGAATCCCCCAGCGTGAGGGCGCGTTCGGCAAGCATCCGGCCGAAGCCGGAGGAACAGCCGGTAATCATCCAGACACGGTTCACAGGTTCTCTCCGTCTGATACGATATCTTTGCGGGAACGTCAGTTGAGGAACGTTCTCAATGTCAATATAACAGGCCGCGCGTGGTGGCCTATCGGAATCCCACTTGCCGATTTCAGCGCGTGACATCACGCCTGAACGCTGTGTCGTCAGAGATAGCAGCCTTCATGCCCACGGCTCACGCAGTACCTGTGATACTATCAGTGCATGTATGAATCGCCCAACTCGTAGCGTTTGGTGCAGGCCTCGTACCCCGGTGGCCGTTTGGTGTATGGCGTTCCTGTTCTGGTGCGTGGCCACGCCGCGGCTCGACGCGCAGTACTTCGGCCGGAACAAGGTGCACTACGAGGATTTCGACTTCCGGGTGATGCAGACCGAGCATTTCGATGTTCACTACTATCCGGAGGAGACGCTGGCCGCAAGCGACGGCGCGCGTATGGCGGAACGATGGTATTCACGGCTCTCCAATCTCTTCGGCCACGAGTTCATCAGCCGCAAGCCGTTGATCCTGTATGCGAACCAGGGGGACTTCCAGCAGACGAATGTTGTGGATGAGTTGATCGAGGAGGGAACCGGTGGCTTCACCGAACCCCTGCAGGATCGGGTGGTTCTTCCTCTTACCGGATCGTATGCATACAACGATCACGTGATCGGCCACGAGCTGGTGCACGAGTTCCAGTACGATATCGTGCAGCGGAACATGGGACGCGAGGGGCTTCAGCGCATGGAGCAGCTCCCGCTCTGGTTCATCGAAGGAATGGCGGAGTATCTCTCGCTCGGCCGTGTGGATCCGAACACGGCGATGTGGATGCGCGACGCCGTGCTCCAGGACAAGGTGCCCACCATCTACGATGTGAGCCGCAACCCCAGCTACTTTCCGTATCGCTACGGGCAGGCGATCTGGGCCTATATTGCCGGGCGCTGGGGCGATGACATCATCCCGCGACTGTACGCATCGGCTCTCGTGGTGGGATGGGAGCCGGCCATCAAGCGCCAGCTCGGCATGGATGAGGAGGATCTTTCGAAGGACTGGATTGCCTCGCTGAAGGCAACGTACGGGCCGCAGATTGCCGCCCGCACGAAGCCCTCCGATATCGGCACGCGTCTCCTGAAGGATGATGGTGATGCCCGTACGATGAACGTCTCCCCGGCGGTGAGCCCCGATGGCCGCTACGTGGCCTTTCTCTCCTCACGATCCCTCTTCACGATCGATCTCTATCTGGCCGACGCGCAGACCGGTGCAATCATCACCCGTCTGCTGAATGCCGATGCCGCGCCGCACATGGACGCTCTCCGTTTCATCAACAGCGCCGGATCGTTCTCGCCGGATGGGAAGAAGTTTGCCACGATCACCTATGCGCAGGGGGATGACGAGATCTCCATTCTCGACGTGGCTTCGCGCGATGTGGAACGAAGCATCAAGATCAAGGATGTCGGCGAGTTGTCGAACCCCTCGTGGTCGCCGGACGGCAGGCAGATCGTCTTCTCGGGCTCGCGCGGCGGCATCAGCGATCTCTACACCATCGAGCTCGCGAATCGCCAGGTGCACCGTCTTACCGACGACCGCTATGCGGACATGCAGCCGAGCTGGTCACCGGACGGCAAGACGATCGCCTTCTCCACCGATCGCGGGAGCGAGACCGATTTCACCCGGCTGACGTATTCGGAGATGCGCCTTGCGCTCTACGACCTTGCCACCGGCACGATCACGGTGCTTCCCCGGTTCGCCACCGGAAAGAATATCAATCCGCAATACTCCGCCGATGGAGGAAGCCTCTACTTCGTTGCGGACCGCGACGGCATCAGCAATCTCTATCTCTACGATCTGGCCGGCGGCGACGTGCGGCAGCTGACCAACATCGCCACCGGCGTTAGCGGCATCACCGGCGGGTCGCCCGCCATATCGGTGGCGCGTACCAGCGGGCGTGTGATGTTCTCGGCGTTCGAGCACGGGAGTTACGTGATCTACTGGCGCGAGGCTCCGGGCGTGAGTTCCGCCGCCGCCGCGGGAGGCGCACCTGCTGCTGCGCCGCTTGCGGCTGGTGATTCCACCGATCGTTCAAGCGGCGTGCTCCCGCCCGCAACGGTTGCGCACGGCGATTCCAGCGTGAGCCGATACCTGCACGATGCGGTGACAGGCCGCCCGCAGGACACGACGTTCCCCTCGCAGGAGTACAGTCCGACGCTTCATCTCTCCTACCTCGGCACGCCGGTATTCGGCGCCTCCATCTCGAGCTTCGGCACCTATTTCGTTGGCGGCATCTCCGCATACTTCAGCGACATGCTTGGCTACAATCAGCTTGCGGCCACGCTCCAGTTCAACGGAACGTTCGAGGATGCAGGCGGCATCGTACAGTACATGTACACCAAGAACCGATGGAACTGGGGCGTTACCGCGGCCCACATTCCAAACGTGCTCTACGGCCAGTACACCAGCACCACGACCTACGAGCCGCCGGGCGGCCAGCCGATTCCAGCTGTTGTGTACGAGCAGCTGAAGCAGTCCATTCTCGAGGACGACATCAGCCTGCTCGGCGCCTATCCGTTCTCCACCACGCGCCGGTTCGAGATGAGCGTTGGCTATACGCACGTTGGATACAGCCTCGACTCCCACAGCCAGCTGATTGCCGACGGGCAGATCGTGCGCGAAGTGGACACGAGCTATCCCGCGCCGCCGTCGCTGAATCTGTTGCAGACATCGATGGCATTCGTTGGTGACAACTCCTACTTCGGCTATACCTCGCCCGTTGCCGGCGAGCGGTTCAGAGGGGAGATCGGCGGCACGGCCGGCTCGCTCAAGTTCGCCACGCTTCTTCTGGACTACCGGAAATACTTCTTCGCCCGTCCGGTGACATTCGCCGTGCGCGGCTATCACTACGGCCGCTACGGCGGCGATGCGGAGAACCCGCAACTCAACCCGCTGTTCCTCGGCTATCCCACGAACGTTCGCGGCTACGAGTCCTCCTCGTTTACCGATGCCGATTGCAGCGGTGGCCCCGGCTGCCCGGAATACGACCGGCTGATCGGCAGCCGCATCGCGCTCGCCAGCGCGGAGGTGCGCGTGCCGCTGTTCGGCACCACCGGGTTCGGGCTCATCAACTTCCCGTTCCTTCCGGTGGACCTGGCGGCGTTTGCCGATGGCGGCGTTGCATGGTCTGCAGGGGATGGCGCCAAGCTGGAGTTCGTGCGGCAGTCCACCGATCGCATCCCGGTGTTCAGCACCGGTTTCTCGGCTCGTGTGAATCTGTTCGGATATGCAGTGGTGGAGTTCTACTACGCCTATCCGTTCCAGCGGCCGAATGCGGGTTGGCAGTTCGGGTGGCAGATATCACCCGGCTGGTAACCCACGGCAGGCGGTTGTGCGCTCACTGCCTGCAGCGGGCCATCTGCCGGCGATCACGAAGTCATTGCCGCTCGGTGCTCCACGGCACCACGGTGCCCCGCTTCATGCTCCTCATCTCCGCGGGAACGCTTGCAACGATGGTCGCGCGAAGCGCCTCCACGAGGCGCTTCTTCACATAGTGACGGTGCAGTATCAGGGATATCTCGCGTACCGGCCGGGCGCGACGGAATCGCCGGACGTTCTTCTGCTGCTGTGATGACAGGTCCAGCACGGCCAGCTCCGGCAGCAGCGTGTATCCGTGTTCCATCTCCACCATCTTCCGAATCGTTTCCAGACTTGCGCTCTGGAATCGGAGCGGCGCCGGCCCGTGCGCCCGATCCATCCGGTCACCGCAGAGCGTCTCGATCTGATCGCGGAAGCAATGCCCGTCCTGCAGAAGCCACATGTCGGTGGTGTCCAGCTTCGACAACTCCACATCGCGCAGCCTGCACAGCGAGTGTTGCGAGGAGAGGTAGAGCAGGAACTCCTCTCGAAACATCGGCAGGGCCGTGAAAGGACCCATCTCCTCCGGCGCCACCATGATTCCCACGTCCAGCTCGTCGTTCCGAAGCTGATCCAGAATCGATTGCGACGTCTGTTCCTGAACAACAAGCTCCACGCGCGGGTAGTGCTCGATGAACCCGCCGGCGAAGCGCGGCAGAAGATAGGGGCTGAGTGTGGGGATGATGCCAACGCGCAGTTCGCCGCTCATCTCCTGGCGATGTTCGTCGATCACCTCCGCCATTCTCTTCGCCTCGCGAATGATGGCCCGCGCCTGCTGAACGATCTGCCTGCCGATATCGGTTGTGAGCACCGGTTTGCGATTTCGATCGAACAGAACAACACCGAGCTTCTCCTCGAGCTTCCTGATCTGGATGCTGAGCGTAGGCTGCGTCACGAAGCAATGGCCGGCTGCCTCGGCGAAGCTGCTGTATCGGTCCACCGCCACTACATATTCGAGTTGAGTGATTGTCATCGCGTTCCTTCCGCCGAGGGTCTGCACGCGCACTGTTGGCGTATCCGCCGTTCGGCTGAAAACGCTAATATAGAATTCCTCTATTGAATCATAGAAACAATAAACTTTCGATATGAACCACGGAACGGTAACATGCGCCGTGCAATGGAACCGAACGAACAACATTCATCATTGCGGGAGCTGACCATGGAACGCAGGACAATGACAACGGCCGAGGGAAGACCGGTAGCAAACGCCGAGGATTCCGTAACGGCGGGGCCGCGCGGCCCTGTTCTGATGCAGGATTATCTGCTGGCGGAGAAGATGGCGCATTTCAATCGCGAGCGTATCCCCGAGCGTGTGGTGCATGCAAAGGGATCGGGAGCGTACGGCACGTTCACCGTGACGAACGACATAACCCGCTATACGAAGGCGAGGATCTTCGCGAACGTGGGGAACCGGTGCCGTGCGTTCGTGCGCTTCTCAACGGTGGGTGGAGAGCAGGGGTCGGCCGATACCGAACGCGACCCGCGCGGCTTTGCCGTCAGGCTCTACACGGAGGTGGGCAACTGGGATATCGTTGGCAACAACACGCCGGTGTTCTTCATCCGTGATCCGATGAAGTTCAGCGACTTCATCCACACACAGAAGCGCGATCCGCGCACGCACTGCAAAAGCCCCGCGATGATGTGGGACTTCTGGTCGCTCAATCCGGAAAGCCTGCATCAGGTCACGATCCTGTTCAGCAGTCGCGGCACGCCGTACGGTTACAGGCATATGGACGGCTTCGGAAGCCATACGTTTTCGTTCATCAATGCCGAAGGCACGCGTGTCTGGACGAAGTTCCATTTCAAGACGGAGCAGCGGATCCGGAACTTCACTGCCCCGGATGCCGAGGCGATGAAGGGACACGATCCGGACTTTGCGCAGCGCGAACTGGTGGATGCGATCGACCGCGGCGAATATCCCCGCTGGCTGTTCAAGGTGCAGATCATGACCGAGAGCCAGGCGGAGGACTTTCCGTTCAATCCCTTCGACGTTACCAAGGTGTGGCCGCACGCGGACTTCCCGCTGATCGACGTCGGGGTACTGGAGTTGAACGAGATACCGGAGAACTATTTCGCGCATGTGGAACAGGCGGCGTTTGCGCCGGCGAACCTGGTTGACGGAGTGGGCTTTTCGCCGGACAAGATGTTGCAGGGGCGCATCCTGTCGTATCCGGATGCCCACCGATATCGTCTCGGTGTGAACTACGTTCATCTTCCGGTGAACCGTTGCCCGTATGGCGCCAACACGTATCACCGTGACGGAGCCATGCAGTTCACCGAAAACGGCGGCGGCTCCGCCAACTACTATCCGAACAGCTTCAACGGCCCCGGGACCGACGCGGCGTATGCCGAGCCGGCCTTTCCGTTGAGCGGGGAGCCTGGCGATCGCTACGATCGAAATGCCGGGAACGACGATTACACGCAGCCGGGCAACCTGTATAGATTGATGTCCCCCGAGGAGCGTGCGGCGCTGGTGCAGAACATAGCCGGCAGCATGAGCGGCATCGCCGGCGAGAAGCGGGAGGAGATCATCAATCGCCAGCTCTGCCACTTCTTCCGCGCCGATCCCGAGTACGGCACGGGAGTGGCGCAGGCGCTGGGTATGAATGTCGAAGATCCGACCGCGCACTTTGCCGGATAACCGGACGCACCGAAGCCGGCATTTCAAATGCCGATCGGTTCCAATGCCGGGGAATGTTGTTCCCCGGCATTGTGTTTTTTTCGGCAAGCGGCTTGTGGTTTACCGTGAACGTATATTTTTGCAGACGGATGCATACACAAGGGGGGCGGTGATCCCTCGCAAAATCCCGCAACCCCTGATTCGGTAAGGCCATCCAGCCCTCGGATTGCCCGCGTCCGACTGCCACGCTATTGCGAATCACGGTCCGTTACCCCATGCGCGTTCTCATCATCAGCCACTATCATAACATCATGCACGGCATTCTCATGGCCGCGCGAGAGGCCGGGTACGATGCCATCGGCATCATCGAAGGCGAAACAGATCCGGTTCAACTGCTCGCCACATCCAGCTTCCAGGCTGTGGTGGTGGGCAGCCACGTGAGCGCAGCGGAACGTGCACGCATCATGGAGGCATGCCGGACGCTGGCTCAGCCGCCGGAAATGCTGGAGGTCGGGGAGTTGGACGAAGTGCTCCCGCGGCTGCTGGATCTGACTGCGCGTAATTCCGCCTGACGAAATGCATCCTCGCCCCTCTCCCGAAACGAGCTGCCGGCGGCAACTCGTGTGAAGCATTGGCGTTCATCGAATGATGGAGGTATGTACATGCTTCGAACGACAGGCTGTGCATTGTGCATGGTGTGCGCGATCCTGGCCATGGCCTGCGAGTACACGCGGAATTCGCCTGGCCGTTCATCTCCAGGTGCCTCGCAGCATGCCGGGCGGTTCCACCCGGCGGACGATTCCATTGCGCCGCCTCCTGTCAGCACCGACACTGTACACGCAATCGGCGATCACGTGGCGTTCGTTGCGAACGACGGATGGTTTCGTTCGGATGCGGAGGTGATCGGCATCGGTCGCGATATGGTGCTGGTTCGCTTCAAGGTTGGCCGCATGAGCCAGGAGCAATGGTATACGCCGGAGGAAGTCAGGCAGCAGGGAGGGGCGTACTCGTCCGGGATGGAGGTGATTTCAACGAAGAAGCTCCTGTTTCGATTGCAGTATCGCCGTGCCCGGGGCTCCGAGAGCGAGTGGATTGAACCGGAGCGGATCTACGCGCTTCCACAACGCCGAGCGTATGCGGTGGGCGACTCGGTGTTGATGATGCATTTCGGCTCGCCGCCGACACCCGTTACCATTACCGCTGTGCCGTCCGTTGCAGGGGGCACCTATTCCGTGCGCGGGAGTGGTGACGATCGCGATACCTGGGTTCAGGCAGACAAGCTTGCCAGGGCTGTTCGCAACGCATCGCCCGACCTCCTGAAACCCGGGACCGTAGTAGTGCGCGACTTCGAGTACCCGCATATCGTGATGGAGATTCGCGGCGACAGCTGTCGTGTACGAAGCGAGTTTGGACCGGATGACGAGTGGGTGCCGATGACGTCGCTGGTTCTCGTGGACTATTGATCGGCTTCACGTTGCCACGTCTCGATGGAGAAGGATATGCTGGATGACCGGCAGCATGCCCTGGTAGCCGATCTGGCCGCGCTTGCCGCGGAACAATGGGGCCGTGGGGATTGTGCTCTCGAACATATCGCGGATTCCGGCAACTCCGTGTGGAGTGTTGCCGGAGATGGTGACCGGTGGATTCTCCGCCTTACCAATCCGGACTATCGATCGCTGGAGGAGAACGAGGCGGAACTCGGCTACATTCGCCATCTGGATGCATGCGGCGTTCGGGCTGCGCAGCCGGTTGCCTCTGAGAGCGGGCGCTGGGTGGAAAGTGTCGCCCGCGACGGTGCAAGGCTGTATGCGTCGTTGTTCACCTATGCACCGGGGGAACTGGTGCTGCGCGATTCGAATCTCTGGGGAGAGGATTTTCTGCGGGCTTGGGGACGTGCGCTCGGGGCCATGCATGCCGCATCGGTGCGTTTCGGCGGCGCAGCCGGCGGACGCTGGATGTGGGACCGCGAAGTGTTCTTTGCAAAGGCTCGAACGTTGATCCCCTCCAGCCAGACCGATGTGCTGGATGAGCTGGAGGAGTTGATGGCGCGGACAGGCGAGCTTGTACGAACGGCGGACAACTTCGGCATGGTGCATGGCGATGTTGCACCGCAGAACTTCCGCTACGATCCTGCGCTCGGAATAACGATGTTCGACTTCGGCAATTGCTGCTATCACTGGTATGCGTCGGACGTCGCGGTTTCGCTCTCCGTGCTTCGCACCGGCCCGCTCGAGGAGCGCAATCGCCATCGTTCGTGGCTGCTTGCCGGCTATCTCGATGCGCGCCCCGCAGCGGAGCCGGAACTCGAGATGGTTCCGCATTTTCTTCGCCTTCGCATCATGTATGTCTATCTTTCGCGCCTCTTCAAGTTCGGACCGGCCCCAACGCCGGAGGAACAGCGTGTTCTCGATGCTCTTCGCGGACTGGTGCTGGCGCGTTTCGATTGGGACGCGGAGCCGTGACATCGGACTGCGATAGATGCATTCATGCTCGACATTGTCGATGCAACGCCGTGGAGCAGAAGCGGTATCGAGTACCGTGAACCGGAACTTGTGCCGCGCCGGCAGAGGGCCGGCATGGCACGCAGAACATACAGGACGGAATATCTCGCTCATTAATCGGATTCAATCATGCAGTACCCGTTGCAGCTCAAGTTCAAAGTGCTGGCCATAGCACATCAGCTCAGCGTTACCGATGCAACCGGTGCGCTTGTCTGCTACGTGAAGCAGAAGGCGTTCAAGCTGAAGGAGGACGTGACGGTATTTGCGGACAAGGAGCAGACGCAGCCGCTCTACACGATCAAGGCGGACCGCGTGATCGATTGGAACGCCAAGTATGCGTTCGCAACCGCGGCCGGCGCACCGTTGGGAATGGTACAGCGGCAGGGAACACGCTCGCTGTTCAAGGCGCACTACGACATCTACGATGGGGCGGAGATCGACATGACGATCCACGAGGAGAACCCGTGGGCCAAGTTCTTCGACGCGCTCTTCGGCGAATTGCCGGTTGTTGGCGTCTTCAGCGGGTACGTATTCAATCCGAAGTATGCGGTCACCCGCACCGACGGCACGCAGGTGATGCGCGTGACCAAGCGGCCGGCGATGCTGGAGGGAAAGTTCGAGATTGAAAAGCTGGCTGAGATGAGTGAACAGGAGGAGATCCGTGCGTTCCTCAGTGTGATCATGATGGTGCTTCTGGAGCGTATGCGCGGATAGGCCGCCGCATTGCTCCGCGTGCCGTGCGTGTGCGACGGTCGCCGTACACGATGCGCGTTGATCCGCCCCCACTGTTTGCAGCAAGGCCCGTACTGTTCGGTACGGGCCTTGCTGTTGCGCTCGCGTCGACATCCGTCATGCACGGGCCGGGTGCCTGGGAAAGCAATCGTCACACGGGTGCATGCAGTGCTGCGGCTGCGTTCGCCGATCGCGGAGCCATCAGCGTACCACCCGCATGGCTGCAATCAATGCACGGTGGGCAAGCTTCACACGGCAGAAGTAGAGGCCGCTTGCAAGTCCGCGCGTATCGATGGCGATCTGCCGACGACCGCCGGGCAGCATGCCCAGGCGCTGGCTTCTCATCATGTCCCCACGAGCGTTGACGATCTCCACGTCGGCCTCGGATGCGGATGCGAGGATGATCGTCAACTCGGCGCGGTCGGCAACGGGGTTCGGGCGCACATCGAGTTCCTCGCCCGCGGCAACCCCGGTTACCGGAACGCCGCTTCCATCGCTCAGACGTACCACCAGCCCGGAGGTCTGCTCGCACCCGGCCTTCTGCGTCGTCAGCACGCTCACGAATCCGTCACCATCCGTGCCCCAGTCCACCGTAATCGCGGGCGTTCCCTGGCCGGAGATAATGGTGCCGCCGGAGACGGTCCAGTTGAATGTGGTGGCGGAGGAGTCCGGCACCGAATAGACGGCGCCAGTTGCTCCAAGCATTACCACGATGGGGCCGGTGATCGTCGGGGCGGGAGTGCCGAGCGCCGCCGGACCGGCGGATGCTGCGGGAGCGTTGCGGAGAATTCCGTCGTGACCAAACCCGCTGAGATCGTGCACGATGCTGTCGGTGCCTCCGTCGAGTGCCCAGTATCCGATCAATCCGGACTGCGGGCCGGCAAGCCTGCGGTACATGTTCTCGCGGATGGCTGCCTGCGTGCGTGCCGTGTTCCAGACCCGGAAATCGGTAATCCGGCTCTTCTGGAAGCCAGTGCCCCCGCGTGCTCCGCCGATGGTGAGCCCCTTGCGCGGCCAACCCGGATGATGTGCGATGGTACCGGACCCTGCAAGTCCGCCGTTCAGATAGATCGCCTTGAAGTCCTTCCCGTTCGACACCATCGCCACATGCGTCCACTTGCCCAGATAGGGACCGTAGTCCACGGCGATGCGTCCGTTGGTGGAGATATTGCCGAAGTCGAAATACAGCTGCTTGTCACCCCATGGCGCATGCGAGCTGATGCGCGTTGTGCTGTCCGCCGCTGCGGTGAAGAAGCCCCAACAGTTGCGGACGTCGGTGGAGTCCACATACAGCCACCACTCCACCGTGACGGCGCGTCCCTTCCACTCGAAGTCCGGGATCTCCACGTCGTTGTCCACGCCGTTCAGCGACGGTGCGACCACGGCACACGGCGTTCCCGTTGTGAAGGCTATTACCGAAGACCATGGCCCCATCTCGGAGGCATTGATTGCGCGAACACGTGCATGGTAGTTACGGCCGCCAAGCAGGGCTCCGTAGAGATGCGAGGTGCCCGGAATGTTCGGGACCGACACCTCCGGCGCGGTGAAATCGGTGGTGCCGGAAATCTGAAGTTCGTATGCATCCGCGCCGCCAACCGGCGTCCATGAGAACTGCGTGTACGGCGAGGAGGGAATGGTAGCGGCGTTGGCGGGCGCAACGAACGCCGGAGCGCCGAGCGAACTGTTGTCGGCGCAGTTGATCGGTGCACCGGAGCGAATCCATGTCGGATTGTTCTGGAGGATCGCAGCCGGAGGCGCGATGCCGTTGGCTATGCCGCCCTGCCCCTCGTCGAACTTCCAGTACCCTGCCAGACCGGGTGTTGCTTCGCCGGCGCGGGACATGTCCCGTTCGATCTCCTCCTGCGAACGAGCGCTGCTCCAGATACGGAAGTCGTCCATCGCTCCCTTGTGCTTGTACGTGACGGCGGCATTGCCGCCAATCGTCAGCCACTTCAGCGCGACAGCCTGCGAGGCAAGCGTGTCGGACGCGGCCAGCTTCCCGTTCAGGTAGATCGCCTTGAAGTTCCGTCCGTTGGAGACCAGCGCAACATGCGTCCACTTGCCGAGATACGGCGAGTAGTCCGCCACTATGCGTCCGCTGTCCTTGTCCAGCACGCCGTAATCCCAGTAGACGTTGCGATCGCTCCATGGCACATGGGCCTGCAGCCGGTTGCGGGTATCGTCCGTCTGCCCCACACCGAATGCCGATGCATTCTGTACTTCGTCCGGCATTACATAGTTCCAGAACTCCACCGTCACCGGTCCTCCCGTCCACTGGAAGTTCGAGTCCAGTACGATGCCGCCATCGCCGTTGAAGTGAAGGGCTCCGCCGGCGCAGTTCTGCCCGGTGTTGAACTGCCACGTCTTGGACCAGGGGCCGGTAAAGGTGTTGTTGAAAGCGCGTGCGCGCCAGTAGTAGATGCTGCCGAATGTCGCCATGTCCGCGGTTATCGGCTGCGGCGACTGGCTCAGCCACGAGCCGAGCACGTCGGTCCCGTTCGGATCGGCGAGCAACTGTATCTGATACAGCTCCGCTCCCTTGACACTTCCCCAGAGAAGGTGTACCGGTAGCGCAACGCTGCGCGCGTCGCGTGCCGGCACGAGCAGCGCCGGCACGCGGAGCGTATCGCCGGCGACGAGCGCCATCGGGTCGGCAACCGCGGGGCCGGATGGGATGGACTCCAGGGAGTCGTTCATCGCGGTTATTGCATAGTAGTAGAGCGTATCGTTCTGAAGTCCCTCATCGACGTAGGAGAGCACACTGGAACGGACGAGTGCGATCGGGCTCATCGCCTCCGGATCGAAGCCGCGCTCGATGCGGTACCGCGTTACGCCCTGCGTGGTGGATGGCACCCACTCGATGGTGGCAAGGTGGTTCAGGCCGTGCGCCACCACGGTTGTCGGCGGAGAGATGCCCCCCTTCGTTACGGAGGTACGGGCAAGCGAGTCGTTGGATGGATTGCGATCGTTCGCCAGCATCGTGCGGGCGATCATGATCAGATCCCCTTCGGGCAGCATTCCTGCCTGCGGGAATGTTACCTGGCGTGTTTCGCCGGACTGAACAACCGGAACCGTTACGGTCTTGTCGTAGACCTTCCGATCGCCGTTGCGCCAGATCATCTTCAGTTCAACGGGCAGCCCGGTGATCTGGCGCGAGCCGTTGTTGCGGATGGAGATGGCTGGGGTGAACGCCGTGTCCGTGGTTGCATTCGGTTTCGGCGTGAGGAACTCCACGACCTGTGCGTCGTTGTCCATACCTATGGTGAAGGAGGCGTCGCTGCGATCGGCCACGTTGGCGTTGAGCGTGTTGCTGATGCGCACCAGCGCCTTCTGCGTGGGGACCGGCGGAACCTTCCATTGATAGTGCCCGGAGTCACCCGGCTGCGACCAGCGTATGGTCTGCCAGGTTGCGCCGTTGTCCGGCGACAGTTCCAACGTCACCTGGCTTACACCGTTCTGGGTCCATGAAATCGTTACCAGGCTGTCCGATGCGAACACCTCGCCGCCGTTCGGATAGAGAAGCGTGACGGAGGCGTTCGGTGTGGCCGGAACCACCTGGAACGTGCGTGTTAGAAGATTGTTCTCCTGCGCCGAGTCGCCGGCAATCACCGAGGAGGCGGAGGCGCTGTAGGTGGCGGTGTCGCGGACGGTCATGGATTTGAACGTGGCCACTGCGCTGGCACCTGGCGCAAGGGATGCAATCACGACGGAGTCGCGGTAAACCTGCGCTCCCGCCTGTGTGGCGATCGTCATGTTCACCGGGACGTCGGCCTGTGGTGCGGTCCCGATGTTCCTGACGACGACGCTGGGCTTCAGCGTTGAGTTGGTTGGAAGGATGGAACCGTTCGCCGGGGCGATCATGTAGGTAACCGCAACGTCTGCGGATGCCGGGTTGGTTCGCGGCGACACGCACGGCAGCTGTTCGGCCGATGTGCGAATCAATGTTGCTACCCGGGGGTGGAACGTCAGGCGTGTGCCCGCATTCAGATGGCAGTAGCTCATGATGGTACCGGGACGGGGATTGATGGTGGGGAAGCAACCGCCTTCGGCCGGCCAGCAGGAATCCACCGCAGGCGCCCAGTAGCAACTGTGCGTATGCGGCGATCCGAAGTTGTGTCCAAGTTCGTGCGACGTCACATCCGTATCCCAGACATATCCGTCGGCCGGATAGTTGATGTTCCCTCCAAGGCCGCCCATGGCGTAGGCGAACCCGCCGCACATTGTGCCAACCCATGCAACGCCCCCTCGATAGGATGTGAAGATGTAGGTGCCGGTGCGCTTCACCCATCCCATGTTCGCATTCCAGTAGTCGCGAACCTGGCCAAGGATGTCGCCGTCGTTCGGGCCTGGATAGGGCGTTGTGGACGTGGTCCAGATACGAACGAACGGAACCTCGAGCGCAAGGCGTATGTCGCGCTGGTACACGGCGGATGCGGAGCCGAGGTTCGTGATGAGGTAGTTGGCCGCGTGCGAGAAGTTGGAGTTGTGCGATGTGAAGTAGGTGTACTCACTTTCGGCGGCGATCTGTGCAACCAGCATCTCCTCACCCTGCGGGCTGGACGCGGGGTGCTTCCGGATATCTGCTGTCAGTGCAAGCAGGCGGTGGAGGGCATCGGGATCGCCGGCACGCTCGTCGAACGGGTCCGGAGTGCTGCACGGGTATCGTACGTGAGTTGTCTGCGGTACGTCGTTCTCGTTGAAGACGATGGTGACGGCATCGGGTGCATCCATGTCATCCGGCGCGATCAACAGCCGGCGGCCGAGATCGGTCCCCGGCTGCGGCATCTCTACGAAACCGGAACAGTAATTCCTGAATGCCATCAGGTAGACGAACGATCCCGGGACGCCATCGATGGTACCGCGAAAGGCCATGTGCTTTTCGATGGAAGCGGGCCGATCACCATCGCGTCTTCCTTCCAGAACAACGGCCGTAGGGGAGAGGACATCGAACCGTTCCATGCGGAGCGTATGCCGCGTGCCATCGGGAAGCGGAAAGCCCGGTATGGTAACCGAGGTTATGGTTGCCGGCACAACGGCATCGAAGAGGGCTGTGTCCACGCGCATGAACGAGGCCTGAGCGGGTACGGGCACCGGCGTGGAATGCGCGGGAGCCGATGCCGGAATCAGGAGTCGCAGTTCACGCGATTGAGCGCTGAGAGGCAATTGGAGTACCAGGGCCAGAAGCAGCGAGACACGGAGCAGTATCGAGAATCGCATTGACAGCCGGTTGTAGGTGAACGGAAGATGGCGCCCGCTCTGCGGCGAACGTTGGGGACGAACAGGACAAAGTTAATCGAATCGTATAACGATGGAAGCCGAATAGTTACGTAGTGGATGGGCTGCGACGCGAAATGCAAGCGCGGAATGGTATGATTGTGTTCCAAACATGAGCGTTGTATACTTGCACGCAATACCCGGCACCACAGTCTGGCCTTTCGGTCATGCTTCTTTCGTAGCCTGATCCACGTGGATGGCTGTTCTGATGGTTTCACAGCACAATCGTAGTAGTGAGGTATGATGATGGGCATTTCAACTCTACGGAATACGCTTGTGGTGGGGCTTCTGGTAACTGCATCGGCACAGATCCTGAATGCGCAATCGCCGCGCATGGTGCTCTTCGAGGAGATGAGCAACGCGAGCTGTGTTCCATGCGCAGCCCAGAATCCCACATACCACGCCTATATCACTCAGCATATGGATCGGATTCTTCCGATCAGTTTTCGTTCGCGCTACCCGGGCCGTGATGTGATGCACGATGCGGACCCAACCATGCACGACGGCCGTGTGGCCTTCTACGGCAGCCCGGGCGTTCCGAACGTCGTGGTGAACGGCATCCCCTCCACGGAGCCCACCTCCGGCTTCTATGCCGGCGCAGCTGCGGATACCGCCGCAGAGTCACGCGAGCTGGCAAAGACGTCCGCCACCTCTCCTGTTTCGATTGCCGTGGTGGAGAATCGTTACGGGAACAATTCCGACGTTACGGTCACGGTCTCCAGCACGCAGGCACTGAGTGGGAAGAAGCTCCGGATGATTGTCGTTGAGGCGCATCATTACTATACAAGCGCCGGCGGCAACGGCGAAAAGGATTTCTACAACGTGGCGCGCAAGATGCTTCCCACGCTCGATGGCGTTGATCTGACGCTTGCCGCGAACGAGACGAAGACGTTCCAGCAGAGCTATCAGATCGATGCCGCGAACTGGAACGCCGATCAGGTGTACGTGGTTGCCTTCGTGCAGGACGACAACACGAAGGAGGTATACAACGCGGCTGCAAGCACGTTCATGCCGAAGCTCCTTCTGAGTCTGGGGCAGCCGGAAGCGAATGTGCAGTCCACCGTGTCGCAGAGCAACTGGACCGGTGCTGTGACGTCGTCTGTGGGCGGGCAATACCGGTTCACGATCAGCAAGAAGCTGCCGGCGGGATGGACCGCGACGGTAACACTGGGTGGCAGCCCTGCCGTAGATGGTGACACCGCAACTCTGACGAAGGATATGCCGTCGGATCTTGCCGTGGCGATTGTTCCGAGCGGCGGCAAGCCCGGCATGGGACGGGTGAGCGTGGAGATCTCCAACGGCCATCAGGAAGTCACGAAGATCTTCCGGCTCTTTGCCGGCAAGGCGGACGTTGCCGTTCTTGTTCGCGATGAGGGTAATGCGGCCATTGCCGACAAGTACGATGAGGCCCTGGGAAAGACCGATCGGAGTTATTTCCTCCTCGATCAGGGAATCGAAGGCCAGTTCAATCTTGCAGACTTCAAGGTGGTTGGAATGGAGGTTGGCAAGAGCATTCTCTCCGGTGCCGACGTGGAAAAGCTGAAGGCGTATTTGAACGGAGGGGGCCGCCTGTTCCTTGCTGGTGCGGAGATTGCATGGGGATTGGTCGACAGCGGTTCGTCGAACCAGGGATATTATTCCGATCCGTTGTTCGTGACGAACTACCTGCACTCTACCTATGTGGCCGACGGCAGCACGGCACAGACTACGGTAAACGGTGTTGCCGGTGATCCGGTTGCCGGCGGGTTGAGCATGAAGATCAACAACGGTGTGGCAAATCAGGATACGCCGGACCAGATCGTGCCGCTGGAGGGGGCGGTGCAGACCTGCACGTACAACAACTCCACCGGCGCGGGTGTTCGATACGCGGACAAGAACTATCGCCTTGTCTACTTCGGCTTCGGTCTCGAAGGGATTGGCGATGCAACGCTTCGCTCGTCGCTGGTGGACAAATCCATCGCGTGGCTTCTCGGCAACGATCTTACGATTGCCGGCGTCCGGAGCGGATCGCTCGCGGGCACCGCGCTGAACGTTTCGCCGAATCCAGTAACCGGTATGATGGATATTCCTCTGACGCTGTCACGCGCAATGCATGTAAGCGTATCGCTCTACGATATGCGTGGCGCGCGGATTGCAGTGATCACGGATGGCGAATTCGAAGGTGGTGCCACTCTGTTGCGGTTCGATGCATCAAGCGTTCCCGCCGGTGCATATGCCCTCGTGATGTCCACACCGGAAGGACGCACGAGCACGATGGTGACGGTTGTCCGCTGAGCAGCCGGCCGATCACACAATGCTTCGATCAACGGCCCCGGACACCCTCCGGGGCCGTTCCTGTTTGAGAGCGGCCGTGAAAGCGATCCCCGGTTCACTGAGCGCATGCTCCGGAGAGCGTGGCTCGGGGAAGTCTGCATGGTCAGGCGTGCACTGGCAAACACGTTGGTTGCGCAACGGAACGATGCGCAGGCGGGAGGCATCCCGCTGCAACTGCGGCCTCCATGAACGCCGGCGCTCGTCCGGTGTGGCGTGCGCTATCGCATCACCGTAATCGTGTGCGATGCGGTACGGCCATCGGCATGGAGCACGAGCGTGTAGATGCCGGCAGGCAGGGTTGCAAGGTTTACCGGAACCCGATGCGGGCCGGCTGTGCACGGCTGATTCAACAGATCCATCACTTCGGAACCAAGCATGGAATAGAGCGATAGTCGCGCATGTGCCGGGTGCTCGAGTGTGAACGCAATTTCCATCTCCGTTGATACCGGATTGGGAACTGCAGTCAACCTTTCCATGTCGGCGTCGCCGCGAGGGGCGGAGACGGCGCTGGATGCCCGTGGAAGCGGCAGACGTACGGCCTGAAGGATCGGACCGGAGGTGTCTCCGTCACGTTCGTGCACGAGTACCACGATCGATCCGTGAGCCTCGTTCTGCACGTTGGCGGCAAAGGAGAAGGTGAGCGTGGCCGGCGATCCGGGGCGAACGACTTCGTTCGTGATATCGACCTTTCGGAAGCCCAGCTCCTGGCCCAGGTGGTCCGGATAGATGGAGCGTACCACATTTCGATGATACCAGAGCGGATGAATAACCGTGCCGGTGTCCACGAACTCCACCTGCATGCCTTGTACGCTGTCCTCGACGGAGAGCGCCGTGAGGGCATATGTCCTGCCGTTGTACATGGGGAGTGCATCGTAGGTCGAGATCTCCGCGGTTGCAGTGATCTGTCCGTTGGCATAGCCGACGGACGTGAGCGTAAGGTTGACACCTCCGCGCGGTGCCGAATCCAGTTCACGCCGTGTGTAGGCGCGCCACGACTCCAGACGAACCATGGGAACAACCTCAGTCGGGAACGTGACGCGATCCACGCAGCCCATCGGATAACCGATCAGACCGAGGCTGTTGAGCAGGGTCTGGCCCTCCTCAACACGCATCGGCTCGGCATGCGAACCGCCATGGTAGGAGACCAGCACCGCGGAATCGCCGAGTTCGGATGTCAGCGAATCCAGCAGGCGTGAGCCTTCTGGGCAGGTACCGCACCAGTCCCCCGTTCCCTCCTCGATCACCATGAGGCGTCGTTGCGAGGGAAGTTGGTCGCGAACGTAGAGCGACACGGTGATCGGTATCGATTGCTGGTTGGGGTCGTTGGTGTTGAGGACGCATTGAGCGGTACGATTGCCGCCTGCCTTGATGCTCGATGCAACCAGTCCAACAGCCTGCGACCCGCCGGGAGCTACCTGGAATGTCAGCGAGGCGGTGGTAAGCCAGTCCGTATCCGACGGCGGAATGGTAATTGTGCCGAACAGTGTTGTGATCCCGCGATTGGTCGCCGTGAAGGTCGCGGTTCGTGTCTGGCCGAGGTCTGCGGTCAACACGAATCGCGTCGGTGTAACCGATGCGATTGCGCTGCGGGTGTCCTCGCGATAGCGGTAGATGCTGCCGTTCCCGTTCTCGCCGGCGATGAGGTAGAGTTCGTTGCCGGATCCGACAAGGCAGGATGAATTGTTGGTAACGGGTTTGGGAAGGAAGTAACCAGGCACCCAGGTATTGCTTCCCTGATCGTAGGAGTAGACCATATCGGTATATGGTTTGAACGATGTGGTGCCGGCCGCAACATACACGCGGTCGTTGTAGGCGCCTGCGCCCGCTTCATAGATGCCGTCCGGATAGTCGGCGATGCGGGTCCAGTCGATCCGCTGTCCATCGGCGCTCGGGACTCCCCTGTAGGCCTGGTTGTACGACGCGAGTACACCGCTGCCGCCAATCAGATAGATCTCCGCACCGAGCGTTGTTGCCGCCGGCTGAAGCAACGCCTGGGGGAGTGTGGTGGTGAGGAGGCTCCACGTGTTGGTGGGAACGTCGTACATCTGGATGGTGTTGATCGCGGCTCCGTTCTTCAGTCCCCCCAGCATGAAGATGCGGTTGCCAACCACGACACCGGCTCCGTATGCGGTGGGAACGGGCATCACTGCCTTCTCTGTGTACGTGTCCGCCACAGGATCGTATTCCAGAACGCTGCCGGTTGAGATGATTGTGCCGCCTCTGAATACCGATCCCCCAACGAGGTAGACTTTACCTCCGAGGGCGGCGGCGTAACCCGCGAAACGGATCTCCGGAAGCGAGGCGATCGGCTGCCATTGTGTGGCACCCGACGTGTTCAGGGCGAATGCGGTTCGTGCCGGGCCGGTGCTTTCGGTGAGGCCGCCGAAGACGTAGATGGTACCGTTCAGATAGGCAACGAAGGAGTTGGTCCTGTTCTCATTGGCGATCCTGGGCACTTCGCTCCATTGTGCATCACATCGGGCAGCCCTGCCAGCCAGGGAGGTGCAGACAAGGGAGAGGAGCGTGGCAATGCGTAGCACGTTGGATCTCATGGCGTGGCTCTGTTCTTCATGATGATCATGATGATATGGGGGAGTGACTCCGCCTGCTCCATGGCGATTGAGGATGATCTTCGTTGCGCGCATCCCGGCACAGCACCGTGTGGTCGCGGATTCCCTCCCGGACCGGGCCTTCTGATAACGGACTCGTTGGCGATAGGATAGCTCTTTCCCACTCCGCTCCCAAGCCCATTGCGGTGGTGAGGAGCCCGCGCGACGCGGCCATGAAAGCCCTGTGCACAACCGGTGCGTGCGACATGAATACGGGATCATCGCCTTTGGTTCCCGGGTTGATCCGCAATTACCGGCTGAGTAGATTGGACTCGCTTCCTCCACACACGCCGCGACTATTCCATCCAATCAGCATTCGCATTGGCTCAACGTGGAGGAATGTGATCATGGGACTTGAAAATCATACGTCATTGACGTATATTTGTGGGCGTTGTGATACTGGGGGGTGGGCATGACAACCATCGTCCAAACCTCCCGCTTCACGAAAAAGATAGCCCGGCTTCTCAGCGATCAGGAGATAACCCTTCTGGCCCGCGAGCTTGTGGATCGTCCGGAGCGGGGTGTTGTGATACAGGGAACCGGCGGGTTTCGGAAACATCGATTTGCCCGTGAGGGGGGTGGCCGCTCCGGCGGGTTACGCGTCATCTATCTGTATGTGGTAGTGCGAGGTATCATATTTCTCGTTGATGCCTATGCGAAGAACGAAAAGAGTGATCTCACTCAACGGGAGAAAAAGGATCTGCAAACATTAGCAAGGCAGTTGCGAAATGAAGCGTGAACAATTCAAGGAGCTGGTAGCCAGCATCGAGGAGGCCATTGCGATTCAGCGTGGCGAAAAGTTTGCAGCAGTCGAACATGTCTTCGAGGAGCCCGATGCCAGGCAGATTCGTGCTCGCATGAAGCTCTCGCAGTCAGCATTTGCCGCGGTCCTCGGGATCAGCCTGCGTACCCTTCAGAACTGGGAACAGGGGCACCGTGTGCCGCAGGGGCCTGCGCGGCGGCTGCTCGAAGTTGCAGCGCGTTATCCCGATGCGGTTTACAACACCGTCTTCGGCCGGCGCGAATTGTTGCGCCGGAACCCCGATGGGTCCATCACTACGGTGATCGCGGGTGGAGCGGACGCGAGCACATTCGGTTCAGGGGAGGGAATGATCCCGGTGAATGCCCCACATCATGTCAACGAACCCGGGGCTGGCTGGCATCGCGTCGACACGCGTCCCGAGCGTCTTGCGCCGGAGGGTGCACGCGGTTGGTTTGCAACAGTTGTCTCCTCCTCTGAAAAGTTTTTCCCGCGCCGCGGCACAACAACGAAAGGCCTAATCGGCTGACCAGACGAAGGAGTTGAGTGTCATGAAACGCGGCGATCACAATAGCAACAGGGCCAGCATGAAACGCGGCGCGCGCGCTGCCGGTACTCGCGGCGCTGCTGCAGGGCCGGACTCATCGGCGATCACGGTGCAGTATCTGTGGACGCAGGTTGTCGGGCTGTACGTAAGGGGTCCCGAGGTGACGGAGGGGGCCGGTGACGTGAAGTTCCGTACTGCACTCCACTACTCGATGTGCGATACGGAACAGATGGAAGTGACGTGCGAGATTGTTGGAGCTGTGCCTGCAGACGGTGCTGCCGGCGAGGACGCAGTTGTGTTGCAATCGATCTCGAGGTTTGCAATCGGCGGACTGCGCGGCACTCCGAATTCCGCCGACGGTCTCCCCGCACTTCCGGCGTGGGTATACAGTACGCTGGCGAGTGTGGTTGTCGGTGTGAACCGCGGGATCATGCTCGAGCGCTTGACAGACAGCGCGTACCGATCATGTACGCTGCCGATACAGGGCATCGAGGGACTGGTACCGGCAGGTGTTGCGGACGAAATAGAGCTCCACGGGATCTGACACGCATCGGCGATCAACCGACGAACATGGTTGTTGCCAGCCGCGAGCAGGGGGGGACTGCCTCCGACGCCGGGCATCCGGCTCTCCGCGATCCCGCAGCGTTCCGCCTGCGCACTGTTTTCATCATCGCACTCGAATGAACCATCAGTTGCCATCGGCCGTCGGTCGATTTTTGTAACTTCACGGTTCGTTCAATCCGCATGGATGTGAACGTGGTGTTCCTTCAGTACGTAAACGAAGCAGAATGGGCCAAAAGATACGTGTCCTGATTGCCAAGGCCGGTCTCGACGGTCATGATCGAGGCGCAAAGGTTATCGCGGCGGCGCTGCGTGATGCCGGTATGGAGGTTATCTACACCGGGCTCAGGCAGACACCGGAGATGATTGTGGAGGCGGCATTGCAGGAGGATGTGGATGTGATCGGCATCAGCATGCTCTCAGGCGCCCACATGACGATCTTCCCGAAGGTGCTTTCGCTCATGCACGATCGCGGCTTGAACGATGTGCTCCTTACCGGTGGCGGGATCATGTCGGATGCAGACATCCTGGAATTGAAGAAGCTCGGCGTTGGCGATCTGTTCACGCCCGGTGCACCGACGACGGCCATTGCCGATTATATCAAGTCCTACGTTGCGGCGCATCCTCGGACGTAACGAAAACGGGCATGCGGCTCCAATTCCAGTCCTTTCGTAACGTCTACCCCGGATGCCAAACGCATGGAGCGTGGCGTACCAGTTGCAAGGGAGCCGTATTTGAATTCGCATCGTAGAGGCGCTGTGGCAGACACAGAACCAACACAGGACGAGCTTGGCATTATCGGCCGCTCCGAGATCATTCGCGATCTGGTGGCCACCATGCGCCGTATCGCTGCCACGGACCTCACGATATTGTTGATCGGCGAGAGCGGTGTTGGGAAGGAGGTGTTTGCGAACTCGATTCACCGGCTCAGTCCCCGTGCTTCGGCGAAGATGCTGGCGATCAATTGCGGTGCGATACCCGAAACGCTTCTCGAGTCGGAATTGTTCGGCCATGAGCGTGGTGCGTTCACCGGGGCCGTTGAAACGCGGAAGGGATTGTTCGAGTCCGCCGACGGTGGCACCGTGTTTCTTGACGAGATAGGCGAGATGTCGCTGGCTACGCAGGTGAAGCTGCTCCGTGTATTGGAGACATTGGAATTCACGCGCGTGGGAAGCAGCGAGCCTCGCAAGACGGATGTGCGCGTCGTGGCCGCCACGAACCGGGATCTGGAACAGGACGTGGAGCGCGGTACGTTCCGCCGCGATCTGTACTACAGGCTGCGTTCGGCCCAACTTCGCATCCCACCTCTGCGCGAGCGCCGCGAGGATATTCCGCTTCTCTTCGCCCACTATGCATTTCAGACGGCGGCGCGTCTTCACATTTCGTTTGGCGGGATCACACCGGAAGCGTTGGATCTTCTGGTGGCATATCCGTGGCCCGGAAACATTCGTGAACTGAAGAACTTCGTTGAACTCGCGGTGACGCTGGAGCGTGGAGAGAAGATCACCGAGGAGAAGGTGGAGAAGCATCTGGATCTGCGCTTCCGCGAGCCATTCGTGGAGAATCCCAACGCACTCGTGCACCTTGGACGATCGCCGGAGCAGGCCGAGCGGGAATTGATCTATCGGGCACTGATCGATCTGCGCAACGAAGTCGGTGCAATGAAGCAGGTTCTGATGAAGGCGATGGCTGCCACAGAGGCTCCGCCGCAACCGGCTCCCATCTCCCTTCCCGCACTGCCGCCGGTGCGCACAATCGATGCTGCGCTCCACGAGCTCGGCGATCTGCGTCTGGATGAAATGGAGCGGCGTATGATAGAGCTTGCATTGGAGCGGCATCACGGCAATCGTCGTGCCGCGGCGCAGTCGCTCGGGATCAGCGAGCGTACGCTGTACCGCAAGCTGGTGGAGTACAAGTTGAAAGTTGATGGAGACGACAGATAGCAATGGCCGGCCACTCATCAACGAGCTGCGATCGCGTGCATGCAGGCCGGGTGCGGCTTGCGTGGACGCTGCTGGCCGTAGTGATCCCGGTGCTCGCCGCAGCCACGCTGGCCGGTTGCTATTCGTTCCGGACCGGCTCGGCGCCGGCGCATTTGAAGACGATCGGCATACCGCCGGCCGATGACGCCAGCGGTTTCGGGCGCGGTACGATACGGCAGGACCTTACGGATCTGCTGACACGCCGCTTCCGCGACGACGGAAGTCTGCGGGTCAGCGATCCTGCAACGGCGGATTCCCGGCTCGAGGTCACGATCACGTCGATTCGTACGAACGAGCGTCTCAGCGTTTCGAACGCATCGTTTGAAACCGTGCGCGGCGTTACCATCGAGACCAAGGTGACGTTCTACGACAACGTGAAGAAGCGTGCGATATTCAAGGATCGGCCGTCGACGGGCCGGTCGCAGTATCTGGTTGATCAGGGGCCGGACGGCGAGACCCGTGCAATCCGTGAGGCGCTTTCGAATCTCGGTGACGACCTGATCAATGCAACTGTAGCCGATTGGTGAGTCGACACCCCACGACGATGCCGCACTCGGTATTGCAATCCCGTAACATCAGCATGGCTGACGCGTGCGAGGTGCGTTAACCTCAGGAACTGTTCCAAGTACGCAGTATGGTTGCAGCGATTCTCATTGTCTACCTGTTGGCCCTTTCGGTGCTCTTCATCTTCGGGCTGCATGGCTTCTCGATGGTGTACCACTACACCCGGCTTCGCCCGCAGGATCCCGATACGGTACCGTTGCCGGCTGATCCGCCGGAGGTAACCGTGCAGTTACCGCTCTTCAACGAGCTGTATGTGGCGGAACGTCTGGTTGATTCGGTCTGCCGACTGGAGTACCCGAAGGAACGGATGCAGATTCAGATGCTGGATGACTCCACCGATGAAACGACGGAGCTGCTTGAACGAATCGTTGCCGCGAAGCGTGCGGATGGATTCAGAATCCACCTTCTGCATCGCACCGATCGTTCAGGCTACAAGGCCGGTGCGCTCCGCGAGGGATTGAAGTCTGCAACGGGCGAGTATGTAGCGATCTTCGACGCCGACTTCCTTCCGGAGCCGGACTTTCTGCTTCATGCGCTGCCGCATCTCGTGAGCGATCCCGGCCTTGGGCTGGTGCAGGGGCGCTGGGAGCACCTCAACCACGACTACAGTCTGCTGACGCGCATCCAGGCGATTGCGCTCGACGCACACTTTGCGATGGAACAGCAGGTGCGCAACCGAGCCAACTACTTCATGAACTTCAACGGAACGGCGGGCGTCTGGCGCAAGAGCTGCATCGAAGATTCCGGAAACTGGCACGCCGATACGCTTACTGAGGATCTGGATCTTTCCTATCGCGCGCAGATGCGCGGCTGGCGCTTTCTGTATCTGAACGATCTCACCTGCCCGGCCGAACTTCCGTCGGAGATCAACGGCCTGAAGTCGCAGCAGTTCCGGTGGACCAAGGGGGCTATCGAGACCGCGAAGAAGCATCTGCCGTCGCTCTGGCGCTCCAAGCAGTCGCTCGGGGTGAAGCTCCACGGCACGGCGCATCTCACTTCGAACATCGTCTTCCCCTGCATCCTCCTGGTTGCCATTCTGAATGTGCCCGTGCTCTTCCTGAAGAAGAGCCGTCCCGATCTCGCGGTGCTCTTCGATATCATGGGGATATTCATTCTCACATCCATCTCCACGCTGCTCTTCTACCTGTTCGCACAGCGCGATATCCGTGAAGACTGGCAGCGCCGCATGATGATCTATCCCTTCTTCATGGCCGGCACCATGGGCCTTGCCGTCAACAACACGCGTGCGGTATTCGAAGCGCTGTTCAACCGTAAGAGCGCGTTCGAGCGTACTCCGAAGTACAACATTCTCAGCGCGGGCGACAGCTGGTTCGGCAACCGGTACCGCGTGTCGAAGGTGAAGACGGAGGTGCTGCTGGAACTGCTGCTTGCGCTTTACGTGTTGATCGGGATGGTGATGTCCATCTACTTTGTAGAGCTCTCCCTGATTCCATTCCAGATGATGTTCCTGGTTGGCTTCGGGCTCACCGGCTTCCTTTCGCTGCGGCATGCGTTCAGACGGCGAATTGCATAGAGTACGGTTGCCCGCCCGGGCACGACGTTGTACCAACATCTATCTGCGCTCACGCCCCCAGTCTGTCGGCGCAGCGCTTCGGTTGCCGTAGTTCCCGGTCCGCGGAAGAGAAGGGAGGCGGAGTGGAGGCGCCGCGAGCGAACACCGGGTGCGGCGTTGTTGGTGATCACCCTTCGGAGCACATCATTACGATCGATGTCATTACGTGAACAGATGGCGGCTGCGGCCGATGTTATTCGTGCTCGAGCCGGAAGCGACTTCGCCCCTGAGGCCGGAATTATTCTGGGCACGGGGCTTGGGCACCTTGCGGACGAGATCGCACGGGTTGCGGTAATCGAGTACGCCGATATTCCCGGCTTCCCGCTTGCAACAGTTGAATCACACTCGGGGCGTTTGATAGTCGGGCACCTTGGAGGGAAGGCGGTGGTGGCGATGCAGGGGCGCTTCCACTACTACGAAGGGTATTCGATGGGGCAGATCACCTTCCCCGTGCGTGTGATGCATGAGCTCGGAGCCGGAACGCTGCTTGTATCCAATGCATGCGGCGGGATGAATCCGCTCTTCCGGCGCGGCGATCTGATGGTGATCGAAGATCATATCAATCTGCTTGGTGACAACCCGCTGATTGGACCGAACGACGAAACGCTCGGGCCGAGATTTCCGGACATGTCCGAACCATACAGCCACCGGTTGATTGCTCTGGCCGAGGAAGTTGCCATGGCAAATGCGATACGGCTGTTGAAGGGGACGTACGTGGCGGTGGCGGGGCCGTCGCTGGAGACGCGTGCCGAGTATCGCTTCCTTCGTGCGATTGGCGCCGACGCCGTTGGTATGAGCACAGTGCCGGAAGTGATCGTTGCCCGTCATATGAGCATGAACGTGCTGGGGATTTCGATCATTACGGACGAATGTTTCCCGGACAGTCTTGCTCCCGTGAACGTTGCCGATATCATCGCAGCGGCGAATCGTGCGGAGCCGGCAATGGCACGCATCATGGCAGGCGTGATCGAGCGGATGTGATGCCATTCATGCCGCACGCTGCCGGAGCTACGCTGCGTGACACGGTTCCGGCCCGTGGACAACCTGATAATTCCGGGCTTCGCCGTCCGATGTTGCGAACACATCACACGATTCATTCCCCGGCAGAGACCGGAGGCGCGATAATCCGGACATCCGGAAGACAATCGCTTGAAGCGATTGTTGATAATACTTCGAATACCGCCACGTACCGCAGTTGCTGCTTCCCACGCGTGTCCAGATAACGGATCGATAACTTGGTAACGCTTGCCGCAGCGGCCTAAGTTTGCGCCCGAACTGCCGAGCGGCCGGGCTCCACACGCAACTCACGACGCATCTCGTGCGGTTCTCTCCTGTTGGATTCCTACCAAAGACTTCCCGGTCGCGCCACTCTAACACGTAAGGCGGAGGCATCGGAGCAATTCGATACCTGCTCTGATACTGAAGCATTCATAACGTGAACAATTGATGCGGCGCCCAATGCAGAGCACACGCAAGAAAGTTACGAGTGACTATTCACGAGAAACCGAGCGACAGATAGAGGGCTTGCTGGCTGAGCTGTACGACGTATTGCAGATCCGAAAGCCGGATGACCTGTACGGTTCCATCGTGATCGAGACGAAGTATCAGAATGGCCAGCCGGTTGGGCAGGTTGACGTACTGATCCGGTACGTGATGAAGCGGGAGCGGGATTCGAGGACAACATAGACAGAGTCGATATGTCAGGACACGCCTCGCCGCCGTTGAGCGGTGTGGTTTGAACATAGATCGACTGGAGCTAGGGAGCGTTGCGCACTGCAAGCCCTGATGCGAGAGCCGGGTTCAACCGAGAACCCCTCCGCAGCAGGGCTTTTTTGTTGCGCGTCCCCAATGGACACAGAAGGACTATCGGCAAAGCGAACATCGGTGCTGCGGCTTGCGCGATCATACGCGCACGTGGCGGGGCCGGTGATCGATGTTGCCCGCCGAGGAGGCAGGGCGGCAACGTTTCAGTATCACAACTTCAATCTCTGGAGAACTCATGAGGTACACATCGATTGTACTTGTTGTCGTGGCTCTGCTGGGCCTGGCTGCGGCGGCGAATGCACAGATCGTGCCGGGTGCAGTGGCGCTTCCCGACTCGATCACCGGAACCCGCATCCTTTCTGCGGATTCGGTCTACCAGCTCGTAAATACAGTGAAGGTTGGACCCGGAGCGCTCATCTCGATTCCTCCCGGTACGGTTATCTACGGCAACGCCAATGGCGTCCGTTCCTGTCTGCAGATCGAGCGTGGCGGCAAGATCTACGCGCGTGGAACCCCCACGGCTCCGATCATCTTCACCTCCGCAAAGCCGCAGGGGCAGCGCGCCCCGGGCGACTGGGGTGGTGTGATCCTTCTCGGCCGCGCAAATGTCAATCCGACGGGTGACTCCGCGATCATCGAAGGCGGCACCAACGGCATTTTCGGCGGCACGGACGACGCCGATTCGAGCGGCGTGATGGAGTATGTCCGTATCGAGTACGGCGGTCTTGCATTCGCAGTGGACAACGAGATCAACGGTCTCACATTCGGCGGCGTGGGCAACCGCACGGTGATCGATCATATCCAGTGCAGCTATACCAACGACGACAGCTTCGAGTGGTTCGGTGGTACGGTGAACTGCAAGTACCTGATCGCCTTCGCCGGTGTTGATGACGACATCGACACGGACAACGGATTCCGCGGCCATCTGCAGTTCATCTTCGCCTTCCGCGATTCGCTGGAGAGCGATCTCTCCGCAAGCAGCTCCTCGAACGGCTTCGAGGCCGACAACGACGCCACCGGCTCGGCCAATACGCCGATCTCCAAGCCGATCGTATCCAACGCCACGATGGTTGGTCCGTTCCGCGACACGAACGAGGCCACGTGGGGTCAGGACTTTGCGCGCGGCGCACATATCCGCCGCAACACGGACTACGGCATCTTCAACACCGTGATCACCGGCTGGCCGGAGATCCGCATCGACGGCACCGGCGAGAATCCGGCATGCCCGCAGAACACGGACCTCGTGTTCGAGAACGTTGTGATCACCGGCAAGACCACCGAGATCTTTGCGGCTGCTGGTGCAAACCAGGCAACGTGCGATCAGTGGTTCGACTGTGCAGGTGCAAGCAACACGCGTGCGGGCAATCATTCCGCCTCGATGCTCACGGCCGTTACACAGGCCAATCTGCACAATCCGGATCCGCGTCCGCTGCCGGGCTCCCCGGTTGCAACCGGAACTTCGTTCACGAACACGCTGCTGACAGGAAACAACTTCACGTTCACGAACGTGCCGTACAAGGGCGCCTTCGACCCGGCGGTGGCTCGTGACCAGCAGTGGGACATGCCGTGGAGCAACTACGATCCGCAGATCACCACCTACGTGAAGCTTCGTCAGGGCTGGAACCTGGTGGGCCTTGCAAACACGCCGGCCAACAACGACAAGAACGTGGTGTTCCCGAACAACGGTTCCAATGCCTTCCGCTACAACAACGGCTACACCGTCGACAACACGCTTGACGCGGGCGTTGGATACTGGGTGCTGCTGAACGACAACGCAACAGTGGAGCAGACCGGAGCCACGGTCAGCCTTCCGCGTACGGTGAGCGTGCAGGCCGGCTGGAACCTGGTGTGCACGGGCGCCAGCGTTCCCGCAACGGTCGCCAACACGACGGCCACGGGCACGCATGTCAACAGCGTCTTCGGCTTCAACAACGGCTACACGACCGCAACCACGCTCGAGCCGGGCAAGGCCTACTGGGTCAACGTGACGACCGCCGGTACGCTCACGTTCAATCCGTAATCGATGTACAAGCTGGGCACATCTCACAAAACGAAACTCACTCTGACACAATGAACACTCGTAGATATATCACACGAATCGCGGCGGTGCTTCTGGCCCTCGTCGCCCTGAGCGGCACGACCCACGCTCAGGTAACCTCGGACATCACGCTGATCGTGTCCGACAACGGCTCCAGCCGCGACACGCTGCACTGGGGTGTGAACCCCACTGCCACGAACGGCAAGGATGCCAGCCTGGGTGAAGACGAGCAGCCGCCGGCGCCGCCCGATGGCGTGTTCGATGCCCGTTGGATCAATGTTGGCTCGAGCAGCGACTTCGGCCAGGGCGTCAAGAGAAACTTCCACGCCAACAACGCCGGCCTTCGCGACACCTTCCGTCTGAAGGTTCAGCCCGGCTCGGGCGGCTACCCGATGACGCTGCGCTGGCCCTCCCTGAGCGGCTACTTCGGCACGGCCTCGCTCCGCTTCGTGGATGGTGACGGCAATGCCTTCACCGCCGACATGAAGTCGACAACGAGCTTCACGTTCAACAATCCGTCGGCAACGCAGTCCACGATCACGATCACGACGTTTCAGCCGTCGGCACCGTCCGCCGGAATCTCCGTCTCGCCGTCTCCGCTGAACTTCGGCATCGTCAACTTCCCGACGCCGGGCAACCGCACGGACTCCGTGACGATCTCGAACACTGGTGCAACGAATGTGCGTGTGGACAGCATCCGTACCACCGACACGCATTTCGTGGTGGCCACGCCGCCAACCTTCCCGCAGACGCTTGCTCCGGGCGCCTCCATCAAGGTCGGCATTCAGTTCTCCGCACCGGCTACGGGCTCGTTCACGGGCACGCTCCGCGTGTATCACGATCAGGCCGGTTCGCCTGCGAACGTTGGCCTCAATGCCGTTACCTCCAGCGGCGAGGGCATCTATCTCCTGACGGCAACGCGTCGCGTGATGGACAACAGCAACGGCGTCTACAGTGATTACATCGGCTTCAAGTACAGCGGCGGCACTCCGGTGCAGGGTCTCCAGTTCAAGGTGAACGTTCCGAATACGGTATTGAAGGTGAAGAAGGTGGAGCTTGGCCCATCGATCACCAATCCCGCCAACTGGAACTTCGACTACGAGCTGATCAATGCCTCCAGCGGTGCCGAGGCTCGCATCATCCTGTATGGACAGGATACCACGATCAACTTCCCGGCTGGTACCTACGACAGCCTGTTCCGCATCCGCTACGACGTGAAGGACATCAAGGTGTGCGACGGCGCTCCGGGCGGTGATACGGTGCTTGCTCTGATGTACCTCAGCGATCCTCAGTCCGTTCTCGCCACCAGCGAGGGGCTGAGCGCCAACGTTGGCATCGACGCCAACCGCGACACCACCAGCTACGGCGTGTACAACAGCTCTTCGCGCGGCGACGTGAACTGCGACGACCGCGTGGATGTTCTGGACATTCTCGAGATGATCGACGTTGTGCTGGGTCGCAAGACGTTCGCAACGTGGCAGATGAATCGCGCCGATCTGGCCCCGTGGAGCCCGACATGGACTCCCTCGGGCGTGCAGGTCTTCAGCGATGCCAACAACTACGGCGACGGCCATCTGAACGTTCAGGACGTGGTGCTGGTTGCGAATGCCATCCTCAACGAGGCATGGCCTGACGGTCTGCAGCTCTTCAAGGCCGACGGCGGCGATATCACGGTTGTTCCGGCCGGGAGCCCGGCTCCGGGCATGTCCATCTACGACGTGAAGTTCCTCTATACGATCGCCCACAACGGCATCGACGTTCAGATGGACAACGTGGTTCCGGTGAAGGGTATTCAGATGAAGCTCAAGGCTGCCGACGCACCGGCCGATCTCGATGTGAAGCTGAGCGCGATCGCTGCCCAGAACTTCACCGTGCAGAAGAAGGTTGTCGACGGCGAGATCCGCATCCTGATCTACTCGCTCTCCGGCGACGCGATCGGCGCAGGCAATAACCTGCTGATGCAGATGCCGTACAACGTCACCAACCCGAACGGCTTCGGCGTGATCGAGCCGATCATCGCCGGTGGTCAGAACAACGAGGGGCTGAAGGTGGAATACGAGATCGTGAACGTGGCTGCCGTCGATCGCGAGCTTGCCGCATCGTTCTCGCTGAATGCCCTTCCGAATCCGACGAAGGACATGACCACGATCAGCTATTCCCTGAAGAGCGCTGCCAGCGTGTCGCTCATCGTTACCGATGCGAAGGGCGCACAGGTTGCACGCATTCTTCAGAGCGTTCCGCAGGAGGCCGGTTCGCACACGGCCGAGTTCGACGGAAGCCAGCTTGCAGCCGGCACCTACTTCTGTACGCTGACGGCCAACGGCACGTCGGTGACGCAGCGGGTGACGATTGTTCACTAGGCAACTACTCGATAGAGGATGAGTACAACTCCGGCGGCGCCCGCTGCCGGACAACGGAGGGAGGAGGAGTTACCATGGCTGCCGGAGCGATCAACGATGATCGTTCCCGGCAGCCATGCCTCGTTCATACAGGTGCGGAATGATGTTCTACAATTCGTTGAACGATATCAGCCGCTTTTGGCCGAGCGCGAGCAGATGGCTCCGCCCTACTGTGTTATCGGAGAGAAGACGCTAGGAGATGCCTGGTGCAGAGGGTTCATTCGTCGAAACGAGGTTGTTGAAAGCCGCTCCATCCCTGTGCCGAGCAGCGGCGTACTGCCGCCAAAGGCCCATGTTTGCGGCGTTTCGGGGAGATGGCTGCCCGAAGCCGACGTAAGCAAAACGTAACTTGGTTGCGCGTCGATGCGGGGTCTATGTTTGTGCCCGATCGACATGAACCGGCATGAAGCGCCGCTCACCCAACGGCACTTCAGCACGGCGATCTCCCCCTTCTTCCCGCTGCATATCCGCGCGGGTGATGCCGACAACCGATCCGTACGGGAGCGTTGTGCACAACAAGCCCCGTTGAGAGCAAGCATGCCCTGCCATGCATTCTCTCAACGGGGCTTTTCGCATTCCCATCTGCCGACACGCGGCATCCAATCCCTGCTCCGATGAACGACGTGCCTGCGTCGAGGACCCGTTGAACTACTCCGACATCGCAGAATGTTCAACGGTATGCCGAGAACTCTAATGATCCTGACCAACACGATGCCCAGCCTGGGATGCATAACCGTGGTTCGCAGTGCCGCGATGCTGTTGCTGCTGTGCGCCGGCATGGCGGCATCGGCCGGCAGCGCCAGGGGGCAGTTGGTTCCCGGAGCCATTGCGTTGCCCGATACCATTGCGGGCGTACGAACGCTCTCCGCGGATACGGCATACCAGATGGTGAACACGGTGCGTGTGGTTTCGGGCGGGCTGCTCACGATCCCGCCGGGAACGTTGATCTACGGAAACCGCCAGGGGCTGCGATCCTGCCTGCAGGTGGAACGTGGTGGGCTGATCTACGCGCGCGGCACGGCGGCGAGGCCCATTGTTTTCACGTCACCAAATCCACAGACGCTTCGGGCATCTGGGGAGTGGCTCGGGATCATCCTGCTTGGGCGGGCCGTGATCAACTCTCCGGGCGGCACTGCCACGCTCCCGGGAGGGACGGGAGCAGTGTATGGCGGCAACAACGATGCGGACTCGACCGGAGTCCTCTCCTACGTTCGGATAGAGTACGCCGGCGGTGATCTGGGCGGTGGGCTCAGGAGCAATGGCCTGACAATGGCGGGCGTAGGAAACAGAACGGTGATCGATGCCGTGCAGGTGAGCTACAGCGGTGAGGACTCCTTCGAATGGTTCGGCGGTGCAGTGAACGCGGAGCATCTGATTTCGTTCGCCTGCGTGGACGACGACTTCCAGACGAACAACGGATACCGCGGACGCGGGCAGTTCTTCTTCGGCATGCGTGATTCCACACTTGCCGATCCCGGCATCTCGAACGGCCTGGAGGCCTACAACGACGCAGCCGGAACGGCTGCAACGCCGCTCTCGCGGCCGGTGATATCGAATGCAACGCTGGCCGGCCCCTTTCGCAGCGACACGCAGGCAACGGGCTTCTTCGGAAGCGGAGGGATGTGGACGGCCAACACGCGTTACGGTCTGTGCAACTCCGTGATCGTTGGATGGCAGGAAGGCATTCGCCTGGACGGGCTCGGCATCGCTGCGATCCCGCCGGCGTGCCCGCAGCCGGCCGATCTGAAGCTTCGGACAACGGCCATCGGCGGCCAGCGCCCGATATGGGCGGCGAACGGGGTGCAGGGGCCCGCGGCCTTCGGCTGGTTCAACTGTGCGCCCGCAGTGAATGCGAACCCCGGCAATCATCCGCTGGTTGGTCTGGTTGCGGTGACGCAATCGGACATCGAGCATCCCGACCCCAGGCCGATTCCCGGCACGCCGGCGGCAGCCGGCACGGACTTTACCGATCCGATGCTGGCGGGAGCAAACAACTTCGCGTTCATGCCCACCGCCTACAAGGGAGCCTTCGATCCCGCACTCGCCAGGAATCGCCAGTGGGACACGACGTGGACGGACTATCGTCCGAACCGGACGGCGTACGTGATGTATCACGCCGGCTGGAATCTGGTGGCGCTTGCAAACGCGCCGGCGAACGCCTCGCGCGATTCCGTGTTCGCTCATGCGGCATCGTCGCTCTTCAAGTTCTCGAACGGCTATGTGGTGGACTCGCTGTTGCGCGATGGCATCGGCTACTGGCTTCAACTGGCCCAGGGTGGCATGGTGCAGCAGGTGGGGACGGCCGTTACGCTTCCGCGCACGGTGAATGTGGTGCCCGGTTGGAATCTGGTTGCCTCGGGAGCCAGCGTCTCCGCGCCGGCCGCGAACGTCACGGTCTCCGGAACGATTCTCGCATCCGGTTTCTTCGGTTACGACAACGGTTATACGGTGGCCACGGCAATAGAGCCGGGACGAGCCTACTGGGTGAAGTCTCTCGGGACCGGAACACTCACGTTCAATCCATGACGTATGGAGCTGGACACGGCAACACAATCTCTCATCAACTGAACGCAGCGTCACAACCCATGATTACACGCAATCTCCATACCAGCTTCTCTGCTCTCGCCGCGCTTCTCGTGTTGACTGCGGCTCCTCTGTGTGCCCAGGTGAGCAGTGATATTCCTCTTACGGTGTCCGATCACGGTGACGGCACCGTTCCGGGCGGTGACACGCTCTACTTCGGATTCCATCCGTCGGCAACCAACGGCCGCGATGCCGCGCTGGGGGAGGAGGAGCAGCCGCCGGCACCACCGGAAGGGGTGTTCGATGTACGCTGGGTGAACGTTGGCAGCTCCAAGGATTTCGGCCAGGGTGTGAAGCGCAACTACCACGCGTATACCGGCTCAACGCAGAGCGATACGTTCCGCCTGCGCGTGCAGCCGGGCTTCAAGCCCGGTTCCAACGGCTATCCCGTGACGCTCGCGTGGCCGTCGCTCTCGAAGTACTTCACCGGCGCCGCGCTTCGTTTCGTGGATGGCGACGGCAATCCAACCGCGCAGGACATGATGACCACCAACAGCTTCTCGTTCACGAACCCATCGGCGGTAAGCTCCACGGTGACAATCATCACCAGCGGTCCGATCAGTTCGGCCGATGTCACCGAGGCGGATGCCGTTCTCAACTTCAGCCTTGTCTCCTCGCCGAATCCGGTGAAGCGGAACGAGGGGGCCGCCATCGGCTATGTGCTTCCATACCCCGCGCACGTCACCGTCACTCTGTACAACTCGCTGGGCGAATCGGTGATGGAGGTCGTGAACGAGGATCAGACGCCTGCACGGCATACGAACCATCTGGACACGCGCAGTCTCCCGGCGGGAAGCTATTACTGCCGCATCAACGCGGGGCGCTTCTCCTCCGTTCGCACGATCATCCTTGCTGACTGATCGGCGGGAATCCCGCCGATCGATGGGCGATGATTGCGCGCTCGATCACTGAACACGTTGACTCAATTCATACAATGACTTCCGACCGAACATCCGGAGCGAACGCCCTGCACACAGCCGTGCGGGCGTTCCTCCTCGTTGCCTTCCTCGTTCTCACCATACCGTTGGCTCTGCGCGCGCAGACCGGCGAACTTCGCGGGCATGTGACTTCCCGCGAGTCCGGCGAGCCGGTGCTTCGTGCAACCGTTGCCCTGGTTGGCACCAAGCTTGGAGCGGTCTCCGACATGCACGGCGAGTTTACGGTGCGGCACGTTCCCCCCGGCCGCTACACTGTGCGTGTGACGTATCTGGGATACAGGACCGAGGAGGTTGCCGATGTTGCCGTTGCTGACGGCGTGGCCAGGCTGGACGTGGTGCTGGAAGCGGCGGCCATCAGGCAAGCGGATGTGGTTGTGCATGCGAAGGCGGGTACCGGTACGGAATCCGCGCTGCTGAACGAGCGTCGCAAATCGGCGAACGTAAGCGACGGCATCTCGGCGGCGCAGATCAGACGACTTCCCGATGCCACGGGCGCGGACGCTCTGGGCCGGGTTACCGGCCTCTCGATCGTTGGCGGGCGTTACGCCAACATCCGAGGCTCCAACGAGCGCTACAACAACACGCAGCTCAACGGCGTGACGATGGTGAGCACCGATCCGGGAAAGCGATCCTTCTCCTTCGACCTGGTTCCCTCCAGCCTGCTGGAGAACACGATCGTTGCCAAGACGTTCACACCGAACCTTCCCGGTGACTTCAGCGGCGGTCTGGTGCAGTTGAACACCATCGACTTCCCGGATCAGCAGTCGTTTCGTGTGTCGGTATCCAGCAGCTACGTGAGCGGCACAACGTTCAACCAGATGCAACTGGGGCCCCGTGGTTCAACGGACTATCTGGGAATCGACGACGGCAACCGCGCGCTGCCGCCGGACTTCCCGGACACGGCGAAGCTCACCCGGAACACCGGCAACTACACGCCGGCGCAGATAGCGGGCTATGCTCGCGAGCTCCCGAACAACTATGCGATCAAATCGCTGGCTGCCTCGCCGAACATGAGCGCCGTTCTCTCCTACGGCGATCGCTTCAACGTTCTCGGCAACGATCTCGGGCTGGTGGCCGCGCTTTCGTATCGCAATTCATACGATCGTACGGACATCATCCGCTACGATACGACGCTGGGCTCGATTGCGAAGTACGATTACTCCGGCGTGCAGAACAGCTACTCCGTGCTCTGGGGCGGCATTCTGAACATGAGCTACAAGCTCGGCGATCTTCACACGATCAGCATCCGCAACACCTACAATCGCACGGCCGAGGATCAGCTGACGCAGGTGAGCGGCATCAACAACGGCGATGTTGAAAACCATCCAACGGTGTTCCAGTATCTGCAGCGGGCGTTCTACAGCGGGCAGGTGGGGGGGGACCATGTGATACCGGAGCTGAACAATCTGCGCGTTCAGTGGAAGGGGTTCGGTTCGCTCGGATATCGTGACGAGCCTGATCTTCGGCGCATTACCTACGCGCGTTCGGCCGGCGATTCATCGCAGCCGCTGCAGACACCGCTCAGCCCGACGCTGGTGAACGCATACGGCGTCGGGCGCGTGTACACGAATCTCGATGAGGATCTCGCAGGATTCAGCGGCGACGCCACGTTGCCGGTCGGCGATGTGCGCATCCGCTTCGGCGGTCTGGGAGAAAACAAGAGCCGTCGCGTGAGCACGCGCTCGTTCTCCTACATGCTTTCGAACAAGGGCATTCAGCTTTCGACGGCGGCGCTCGATACGCTCTTCATCCCGTCGCATATCAATCCGGATTCCATCACGATCGAGGAATCCACCAGTCCCTCGGACAAGTACAGCGGCGAGTCGCATCTGGCCGCGGCCTATCTCATGGCGGATGCTCCCTTCGAGATCGCGGAGCAGCGCTTCCGTGTGATTGCCGGCGCGCGCATGGAGAACTCGCGCGTGGTGGTGCACACGGTGGATGCGAACGCGAAGCCGTTGATCGTGGACTATCCCACGAAGGATGTGTTGCCTGCCGCCAGCCTGATCTACGAAGTGTCGCCGATCGTCAATCTGCGATTGGCCTACAGCAAGACACTCGCACGTCCGGACTTCCGGGAATTTGCACGGAGTGTGTTCTACGACTTCATCGCCGATGCGCTCACCTACGGCAATGCCGGTTTGAAGCGAACGGTGATCGCCAACTACGATGCGCGGTTCGAGATCTTCCCGGAGCCCGGAGAACTGCTGGCGGTGAGCGTGTTCCACAAGGACTTCACCGATGCGATCGAGGAAGTTGCTCTGCCAACCGGCTCCACGCAGTTGGAGAAGACGTGGGAAAACACGAACGGCGTGAACACCGGCGTGGAGCTGGAGGTCCGGAAGTCGTTCGGCTTCATCGCCGATGCTCTTGCGCCTGTTTCATTCTCCGTGAACTACACCTGGCTGGACTCCAAGCTGGATCTCACTTCCGGGCAGGGGAAGCGCCAGCGCCGTCTGCAGGGACAGTCGCCGTACATCGTCAATGCCGGCCTCTACTACGACAACGCGGATCTGGGAACGTCCGTGAACCTGGCGTACAACAGGATCGGCGAGCGCATCAGCTCCGTCTCCGTAGCGGCCACGCCGGACCTCGTGGAGCAACCGCGCGACCGTGTGGATTTTACGATCTCGCAGAGTTTCCTGACCAACTACGAGATCAAACTGAGCGTGAAGGATATCCTGGCGCAGGACGTCGTGTTCATGGAGGCGGACCGCCGCGCGCGCGTGGACAAACAGTCGCCGGTGGTCACGCTCGGCATTACGCTCAAGCTGTAGCGTCCCCGCGCCGTTCAACGAACGCACCGTGCCGCGCGGTGCGCGAGGTTCAACGTTATCGACATTCGGCGGAGCATGTCCCGAAACGGGTGTGCACAGTCCGGGTTTGACAGGAACCGCAATTACTTCCCAGGCAATCTCTTCGTGCATCATTGCCGAATCATATTTCGTGCCCTGCTTCTGGCTGCCGCGTTGCTGCCGTTGGCGGGGCGCGCGTCTGCCACCGTATGCGTGAGCAACGAGGATGGAAACTGGAGCGAGATCTACTGGAGTACCGGAGGCGCGCCGCACGCCGGCGACACCGTGGTGATTGCCACGCAGGTTGTCGGGATGCCGGAGCTGCGATACTCCACGCTCACGATCAGGCTTGGAGCAAGCCTCACGATCCAGGGGACGAGGCCGGCCGTATCCGAACTGCGGAACGACGGGCTGCTGAACATCGATCAGGCAGGCGAGCTGCGCGTTGAAGGTAATGTGACCAATACCGGGAGCATGGCCGGTGCCGGCAGCGTCGTGGTGGCACATGATGGTGCGGCGCTCTCCGGCGCCGGCGTGTACGGACATATCTCCATTGCCTCCGCGCCCGGCACATATGCCCAGCTCTGGAACGCGGTAACGGTTGCATCGTTGTCGCTGGGAACCAATGTGCGGCTTCTGGACAACGGCTTCGATCTGCATGTGGACGGCGCCTACTCTTCCGCGTCTGCATTCGGCGAACCGGGCATCGTTGCGAATGGGGGAACCATCTATCTGAACGGATCGGTGTACGGCAGCGCCGCGGGGAGTGTGGTGTTCGGCTCCGTGCCGGGCGTCCGGCGTTCGCGCTACGCAGGGTTGCCCGAAGTGCATGGGCTGATCGGAGACTCCGCCGGCACCGTACGGTTTGCCGCCTCGCGCCGGCTGCTGTTCAGCACGATCATCGGATCGGTTACGGTTGATTCCGGAGCAACGCTGGAGGGGGGCGGCATCGGGCCCGCGGGGGCCAACACCGTTCGCGGTTCCCTTACCATCAACGGTATTCTGCGAACGGCTGATGATGCGAACCAGTGGCTGGTGGAGGGAGATCTGTTCAACAACGGAACGATCGAAAGCGGGACGCTCGAGCTTGGCGCCCTGCATGCCAGACTGCGAACCGATCAGGGAGCATGGGATCCCTCGATACGCCTGCGCTACTCCGGGCCGTCGCACGGAGAGCTGCGCCTGGCGAGCCCGCTGGTTGTGTCCACGTTGGAGATCGTGCCTGCAACTCCGCTGGACTCGGACGTCGCGGTGGTTGCCGGGCCGTATCCGGTGCGCGTCCGGCACAGCTTCACGAGCGATGTGGAGCGCGGCTGCCGGATCGTCACGGACACCACTGTCTCGCTCTGGGGAGCGGCGCAGGGAATGGTGGACGGGAATACTCTCTTCGAAGGATTCTGGGGCTCGGTTGTCGGCGGGCACTACGGCGGCACGGGACACGTTGTGCGGTTCGTCACGCAGAAGGTGATCGGGGACGGCTTCGAGGCCGTTGGTACGTTGAGCACGGACCCCGCATCGCATCTCACCGTTGCCGCACCCGCCACCGCGTTCGGCCCTGTGCTGCTGCACGGCAATACCACCATGCAGGACGCCGGCACACTGCTGTTCAACGGCAACGCATCCGTTGATCGTACGATCGATGGAGCCGGCACGCTCTACTGTCTTTCGTCCTTCGGCACGCTGGATGTTTCAGGCACGCTGGGCGCGGGGGTGGACGTGCAGATCGGGTTGGATTCCACGGCGTCGCACACCATGCTTTCGCGTACGCTGCACGCGGCGACACTCAGCGTGCATCCCGGCAGCACCATCAGCTATCACGCCGGCGACAGCCTCGACGTTCGTACCGAGCTGAACTACGGTGTGCGCTATGCAGGCGGGTTCAACGTTGTTTCCGCTCCGCTGCTGCCGAGCGACGCGCGTTCAGCAGTGGTGTATCCGTTGGCCGATTCCATCCTGCGGTACGACACCGGCTACGTTGTCTCCGATTCCATCGTTGCCGGCGCCGGCTACTTCGTGCAGTTCCCCGGTGCTGCAACCGTGACCTATTCGGGACGGCCATTCAACGTTCCGGCAACCATCCCCGTGAAAGCCGGATGGAATCTGGTTGGGGGAGCCACCGTCCCCGTTGCCGCGAGCCGCATTACGGTTGCCGGCACAACCCTGCTCTCCGGTTTCGTCGGGAGTATCGGCGGCGCAAATCCGGTGACCACGCTCCAACCGGGCGTTGGATACTGGGTGAACGTCTCGGCCGATGGAAGCATAACGCTGAATCCCGATCCCTGACGCGTTCGCAGGCCGCACGTGCAAGCCCCTCGGCCCGCCCACCGTTCGATTGTGCATCACTGTTTTCACGCCACGCTCTATATTACCCGCGCTTTCGTCATCTGACCTCCTCAGCAGCTCCCCGATTGCGTATGCGCGCAGCGGCATACGCGAACAGTCGCCCCGATAATTCCCGTCCGGCAGCGTTGTACTTCCCGTGCCGGCGTGACTTCGTGTTATTCCACTTCGATAGACCATGAACACGACTCCGGACAATACCGGCCCGCCACATACGGTAATCGGCGCTCGCACGGGCTCGCGTCCATCCGCCGCGGAGTTGCTTGCAACCGAACGGGCGGCGCAGCGTGCGTTCGCCGACAGCCGTTGCCGCATCTACGTTCCGCGACCGGCCGTGATTGCCCGCATGGAGCGACATGTCGCGCAGCCCGGGGCGCCGCTCGTGGTGTGCGCTCCATCCGGCGCCGGGAAGAGTGCGCTCATCGCATACTGGTGCGAGCGGCTGCGCAGCGAGCATGCGGATGCGGTGGTGATCGAGCACTACGTTATCGGAGCCGGTGATCTGAACGGAACGATACGCCATATCCTCATGGAGCTGGCCGATCGCTTCCTGCTTCCCGATCCGATTCCTGCGACGCCCGAGGCGCTGCAAAACGCGTTTGCAAGCTGGCTCTGGGGGACGCGCGGGGGCGTGCTGGTGATTGCGATCGATGGGGCCGATCGTTTCCGTCCGGACGGCGACGGAGCAGCATGGCTGCCGGGGACAATCCCGCCCTGGGTACGCCTCGTGGTGACCACCACGGACGAGCGCCTCCGCGACATGCTGGCCGTGCGTGGCTGGGAGACGATGATGCTGGAACCGTTGACGGTGGATGAGCGGCGGCAGATCGCGGAGAGGTACATCGCGGACCACGCTCCGGTTCTGCCGGCGGGAATCGTGCACGGAGTTGCGGACGATGCCGGGAGCGCCAATCCGCTCATGCTGCGCACGCGTCTCGAGGAGGTGCGCCACGATGCCGATCAGGCGGATGCGGATGCCGCGATCGCGTACTTCCTGGAAGCACGCACGCTGGATGAGATGTACGATCGCGTGCTGGAGCGCCTGGAGCGCAACCATGGCCGCGCGATCGTTCGCGATGTGATGACGCTCCTCGTTGCTGCTCGCGACGGTATGCGCCAGCCCTATCTGGAACATCTCTCCGGTGCCGATGCGGGCAGCGTGCGTCTTCTGCTGGACGCGCTGCAACACCATCTCCTGCCGCGCGGCGACGCTTTCGTTTTCTACCACGATTATCTGCAGCGGACGATTCGCCTTCGCTACGGCGACGCCGTGCAGTCGGCGCATGCATCGCTCGCGGACTACTTCCTCGCACGTCTCGGCGGGAGTGAGAGGGAAGACGGCTCCGAATCCAGTGAAGACTCCGGTCCGGACGCCGGGCCGGCGCGCAGCCTGGACACGATGGAGATGGCCGAGCTTGCATATCAGCTTCATTCGCTCGGCCGGGCGGATTCACTGCACGACCTGCTGCTTCGCATCGACGTGATGGCGGCTCTCTCCAGGGGCGAGCGCCAGTACGACTTCCTGATCTACTGGCGCGAGTTGATCGACGGGATGGACATCGACATCGTCGGGGAATATCGAAGGCGCATCGGGCGTTACCGGGAGCAGGCCGATACGGCGAATGCGGTGGACGCAATCGATGCACTGGGTGCGTTCGCGCACAACATCGGGGAGTGGGAGTTCGCTGAAGAACTCTACACGGACAAGTACCGGCTTGCGACTGCTGCAGGCGATCGCGTACAGTGCGCGGAGGCAGCCGGAGTGCTTGGGCGCCTGCGACAGCAGAAGGGCGATCACGCCATGGCGCTCGTCTGGTTCGAACAGCAGCTTGTCACGGCAACCGAGCTGGATCACCGGCGGCAGATGGCGATTGCACTCGGCAACATCGGCACCGTTCATGCGGAGCAGGGGCGATACCCGCAGGCGCTGGATTGCCATCACCGGCAGCATGCAATTGCAGCGGCAATCGGCGACAGCCGCCAGATCGTGAAGTCCACCGCGCTGTTGGGGAAGGTTCACGATCTGCTCGGAGACTATGCCGCCGCGTTGCGCTGCTACTCCTTCATACTCGAGGAGGCCGAGCGTACGGGGGACCGGAACATGCAGTCGTTCGCGGCGGCAACCATCGGGCGCATCCTTCGGGCCCAGGGCGATCACGTGGGCGCGCTCGGCGCTCATCGCCGGAAGTTCACATCCGACGCGGAGGTCGGCGACCGGCGCGGAATGTCCGTGGCTCTCGGCAACATGGGGCTGGCCTATTTCGAGTTGGATGATTACGACAACGCCATCGCATGCTACGAGCAGGGACTTCGCCTTGCCGAGGAGCTGGGATACCGGCGCCAGATCGTCTGGCTTGCAACCACGATCGGCAGCGTTCATGCATCGCGCGGCCGGCGCGATCGGGCGCTGGAATACTTCGCAACCGGTCGGCGTGTTGCGGAGGAACTGGGGGATGAGACCTACGTTGCGTATGCGATCGGCAATGCTGCCATCGTGCGGTTGGAGGAAGGGGAGGATGACGAAGCATGGGGGATGCTGGAGGATGCGCTTGCACGGCATTACGCCATCGGGCATCGCTTCGGCATTGCGGACTGGCTGTATCATCGCGCGCGATTGATGCTGCGCGCTGTTCCGGTCACGCTCGCACCTCCGAACGGTCCGCGCGGTGGCTCCCGACTGCATGACGTTGTCGGCAGTGCGGCTCGATCGCTCGAGGAGTGCATCGAACTATCGGGCGCAATCGGCCGTCATGACACGCTTGCGCGCGCGCGTGTGTTGCGTGCGCGAACGCTGTTTCTGCAGGGGGAGCAGGCTGCGGCGCTTCACCGGCTTGCGATGCTCTCGAAGGAGCAGCTCTCGGATGCGGATCGTGCCGCGTGCAGCTACGAGGAGGGCATGCTGCGGCATGTGCGTACCGGCGGGAGCGAGGGATGGGCCGAGCTGAAGGCCGCAATGGATCTGTACGCGCGGCTCGCGGCTCGTACGGGCAATGCGGAGTATGCCGAACGGCACGCCACACTTGCGCGCACGATGAACGGACGAAGCATGATGGCGCCGAATTCATCCGGGCGATACCATGTCGATGAAACCCAGCAGTGATACTCCGGAGCCGGGCCTTTCGGTCGCATTCGAGGCCGGGGATGCGGCGATCCGCGGCGGAGACTTTGCCGAAGCGCATCGGTGCTTTGCCGGCGTTCTGGAACGAGCGCAGGCCGCGGGGGAACGGGAGACCGTGGCGGATGCCTGCAGCCGGCTGGGCGAGCTCGCCGCCCGGCTGGGCGATCACGTGCGCGCAATCGAACATCAATTGAACGCGCTGGGGATCTTCGAGGAACTGGGCGATTCTCTTCGCGCAGGCCGTACGCTCCACTCGGTTGGCGTACTCTACAGCGACTGCGGCGATCTGGAGACCGCGCACGAGTATCTGGCCCGGTCGCTCGACGTGTTTCAGGCGACGGGGGATCGCTCGGACCAGGTGCGTGCGCTGGCGAATCTGGCGGCCATACATGCTGCGCGAAACGATCTGGAGGCTGCTCTCGATTGCGGTCTGCGATCGCTTACGGTCTACGACATGCTGGGATTGCCGGCCGAGAATGCCGCGGCGCTTCTGAACGTTGCGGACATTCACGCGCGCATGGGGCGAACGGAGGTGGCGCTCTACTGCCAGACCCGCGCCGTTGCGCTGCTGCGCGGCGTTGCTCCATGCGAGCTTCTGGTGCGTGCGCTGCTGAGCGTGGGCCGGTCGTACCGTGCAATCGGCCAGCACGCCGACGCGCGGTTCGTTCTCGAACAGGCGCTGGAAATTGCCCGCGACGGCGAGCACCGCGTCGTGGAGTATCAGATCCACGAGGAGCTCGCGAGGGTGAGCGAAAGTCTGGGGGACTATCATGTGGCGCTCGATCATCATCGCGACTACGTGCGTCTGATGCGCGAACAGGCAGGGCAGGAGAAGCAGAAGGCGATAGCCGAGCTTCGGCTGCGTTTCGATCTGGAGCGTGCGCTGAAGGATGAGGAGATCCGGCATCGCAACAACGTGATGCAGGCAGTGGTTCGCACGCAGGAGGAGGAGCAGCGGCGCATCGCCGGCGATCTGCATGACGGCGTCGGCCAGTTGCTTGCCGCCGTGAAGGTGAACCTGCATCGGCTGGATGATTCCGCGGCAACGTTTGCGGAAGGAGAACGGGATGCGTTCGATCGTGCCATCGAGGCGCTGGACCGTGCCTGCACCGATGTCCGCACCATCGCGCACAGCCTGGGCTCCACGACACTGCAGGAGCTCGGGCTGCGGGCCGCACTGGCTGAACTCGTGAACAGCGTCGCCACCGATACCGGAACGCGATTCACCACGTTGCTCCATGAAGCGGGCGACCACGTGCCGGAGTACGTTGCGCTCGTGGTCTATCGCATCGCCCAGGAACTGGTGGCGAACATCCTCAGACACTCGATGGCGCGCACGGCACGCATCGATGTTGTGCAGCGCGAAGGATTCCTTGTGCTGATGGTGGAGGATGACGGTGTGGGGTTCGATCCCGCGAACGGCGGCCGTGCCGGCATGGGGCGTCGAAACATCGAGACACGTGTGCGCACGGTAAACGGGCATGTCACGTTCGATTCGTTCCCCGGCCATGGAACAACCGTTACGGTCGAGATCCCGCTGGGGGAAGCGACGTAGACGCTCGCGCCGGGCGCTGTGCCATTCCCGCGCTGTCGGGATATCCTTCGGCAAGCCTGCCCGTGGTTGTCGGGAGGCGCGCGGAGCGAAGCCGTGGCGACCCATCCATGTTTCGGCACCGCGTGGCGCAGCGGCAGGCCGATACCTGATTTCCGGTATCGGAGAGATACCACCGGGGCCGGTATTTCAAACGCCGGCTCCCGGCGGCATCTTTGCCCTGCGTCCGCCCGATCATCCGATTTCCGAACAATCATGAAAGCAATCAACATTCTCATTGCCGACGATCATCAGATGTTCGTGGATGGCCTCACCGCCCTTCTTTCGGATGCGGAGGATGTGAACGTGGTGGGCACGGCGGTGAACGGTGCGGATGCCGTTGCCCTGGTTGGGCGGCATCCGGAGGCCGATATCCTGATTGTGGATATCAGCATGCCGGTGATGGACGGCATCAGCGCCACCCGCGCAATCCGAAAGGATGGCTCCGGCATGAAGATCCTGGCGCTGACCCAGAATGCCGACAGCGGCTCCATAACGCGGGCGGTGAAGGCGGGCGTGGACGGCTATGTGATCAAGACATCGAAGAAGGAGGAGTTCCTGGAGGCGATCAGGACGGTAGCGGCGGGCGAGCAGTATTTCAGCGAACATGTGAAGAACGCACTGATACTATCGCTCGGCGGACGCGACGAAAAAATACTTGGAGGCGAGCTTCCCATCTCCCCGCGGGAAAAGGAAATTCTGGCGATGATCGCTCGGGAATTTACCACCAACGAGATCGCCGAGCGTTTGTTCCTGAGCCCGTATACCGTCGAGACACATCGCAAGAATCTGATCCATAAACTCGGAGTGCGAAACACCGCCGGCCTTGTCCGCATTGCGGTGCAGACCGGGCTGATAGGTGAGGACTCCGAGTAACACGCCGGGAACAATCCGTCCGTTGCAGCTCGATCATTGCACGCGGCGGGCATATCGCCGGAAATAACGCCGCCTGCCCGGCACGGCCGCGTTCGATTATCACCATCCGCAAGCCATCCGGCTCCTTCGGTTCCATCACTACCAATTTCCAGGTATCCCAACCGAATCCCGTCACCGGGTGATTGCGACGCGCCGGGCAATGGAAGCAATTTGCGATCGCAGAATAGATAGACAGACGGCGTTCTGTATTATCCCGATCACCGGACAATTCCCGAGTCACAACGATGAACAGTATGCTCACGGATATCTGTCGGCCCGGATTCCTTATCCATTCGAAGAAAACCCGGGCTCGTAGCCGCCGGCGTCTGGTAGTATTTCTGATCCTGGCACTCGGCTTGATGTGCCGCGGCGGCGCAGATGCAGCGACACCTCCAGACGAATTCATGGCGGACTGGTTCGGTGGCGGCCAGCATAACGACACACTTCATGGTGTAGCATTCGGCCAGGACTATTGCGCATATGCTACCGGCGATGATTTGGATGATGCGAGCGGAGTTCCGCGATGCGTCGTCGCAAAAATGTGGACCTCCTACAACACGGCAACGTGGGCCCTTATCGAGGGCGGGCCGGCGGCATGCATTGGATATTCGATTGCCACCGATGGAATAGATGATCATGTAACGGCCGTCTATGTGGGCGGTTCGAATTCCAGCAATGCAGTGTTCACCGGGAATCAATCGGGATCTCCCGTGGTGCTGGCGTCCGGCGGCGCATTCCTGGCCAGATATGATGACGGCGGCCTGCTGATCTGGGCACGCTCGTTCAAATGCCCGTCGGGCGCAACCATCCGAAAAGTCGTCGTATCCAACGGGCAGATTTTCGTTGCCGGCGATTTCAAGGGAACGTTGATCCTTCCCGCGAATGTACAGGGAATTCAGCCGACTATCGGATTGGGATCGAAGAGGCAGTCGTTCGTTGCATGCCTGAATGCGAATGGAGAGACGGTGTGGGACGGTTGGGGATCGCCATCGGTGGCATCGACCGCATCGGATACGGTTACCACTACGGGACTCGCAGTGATGCAGGACCATTGCTATGTCACCGGTTCATATTCGGGCTCGGTGAAATTCGGATCCACGAGCGGTGGCAATTCGAATCCAACTCCGGCGAGTTCAAGTTCCGGGATGTATGTGGCGAACTATACCGTTGGAGGCAGTGGGGTAGATGTCTGGTTCCAGGACGGAAGCGGGCAGTATTATCCCAGTGGAATTGTCGCAACAGCATCGGGAATATTTCTCTGCGGGAGTTACACGGGCGCGTTGGTGCTCCAGCACCCAACGAGCAGCGAGACATACACCGCTTCGGGCCTTGATGGATTTGTCTGCGGGTTGAGCAGCAACCCGATGGCCATGAACTGGTTCGTTGGCTGTGGAGGAAGCGCCGACGATGCGGCAACGGCGATCGCGTTCGACGGGACATCGCTTCACGTTGCGGGCTGGGCGAGAGATGGAACGTTCGGCAGCACATCGACCGGGATTACAGGAAGCCTTTCGGTGAGTACGGGGAATGAAATCGATCTGTTCCTGGCAAACTACAAGTGCGATGGAACGCTGCTTCGGGTAAAGCCGGGAGCGAAGGGGGGAGACGATCAATGCCTGGATGTCGCGCTCGATCCGGACTTCCTGACGTATGCGGTTGCGGGAACGTGCGACCCCGGCGCCGTTTTCATGAACACGGTTACCGGGGTCGGCAAGCAGCACTTCGCTGCCCGTGTGCCCACGCAGACGGATGTGGATGTGCTTCCGGATACCGGCTATGTGACGCGGAGCGGCACCAACCAGTTCAGCATACACGCAATCATTGCGTCGCTCGGCCTGGGCAGTGTTCAGAATGTGGACGTGTACATCACGATCCTCCTGCAGGATGCCGTCATCGGCCAGTACCATCTGACGGCATTTCCGCAGCCGGCCGGACAATTCAGCACGTGGCCGGTTTCGGTGGACACGGTGCACATCGACTTGAAGGATAGGTTCAGTCTCTACACCGCGATCATCCGAACCCAATATCCGGGTGATGAAGACAGCCGTAACGACACGCTCAGTCTGGAATTCGGGCCCGCCGGCGGCGTGAACGTTGGCGGTGGCGGCGATAAGGGGGTGCATGATGGGGGAGACCGGTTCTCAGTGGGCAATGGCGGCCGCGGGAATGACGGCGCCGTCTGGGCCGGTGGCGTGGATGGGATGGATATCCGGTTTATTCCGGGATCGATTATCACGCACGGCGGCGGCATCGAATTCACCGGCATCGGGAATTGTTGCGGCGAACAGCCGCAGGAGATAGCAACGTTCAGGGCGCAGATGACCTCCGGCGGGCTCGTGCTCGGGGCGGATTATTCATCCATCGGTTCGTTCAGAAGGCGCGTTGAATTGTGGAACGATGGAAGAAGCCAGGGCGTTGCGGCGGAGGTCGATGGCAGCGTGGATGCAACGGTGGTGGGAATGCAGGCCACGGACACCGCACGGCTGGAGATCGATGGCACCGGCCGGAACGGAATGATCTGGAGGATGAATCAGCCGCGTGCAGTGTATCTCCCGAACGGCAGGCAGGCGGCGGCGGACGAGGTGCGCATGGCGCCGATCGACCTTGTGCAGCCGCCCGTTCGGCTGACTGTCTGCGGTATGCGCGTGCACGATGCCGACAGCATTCAGATTATCGGTGAGCGGATTCGTCAGTTCGATGTACTCCATTCGGCCGTTTCCGATGCGCTCTTCCAGGCGCACGACAGTCTCCTGAACGTCGCCTTTGCGCCGTCGGCCAGAAGCAAGGGTCTGGATGCCTGGCTGAACTGCACGCAGGCGTTCACCATCCGCATGCAGCCGGTGCTGCCGGGCAGTTCAGACGGCGTGCTGAGGGGAACGATGTACGGCGACGTTGACACCGCCGCGCTCTGCAGCATCAGTATTACCAATTCCGCATCGGCGCTTCTTCTCGATGCGCTGTTCGCGGACGATAGTGCGGCATCAGTTTCGGTACAGGCGGTTCAGGGCGGGGTTCCCTCGGGGAGTGTAATAGTGTTGCCGGCCGGCCGGCTGGGAACGTTCGTTCGGCAGGACAGCGTGATCGCCTGCGGCGGCGCCGTTGTCGCCGGCGTGCCGGAAGCATTCTTCCGCTTCGCGCATCGGGATACGCTCGCGGCTGCGAACGGCGACTCGGCGGCAGGCGACGAATTCCGCATCCGCCCGCTTCGGTGGAGCGGCGGGGGCGAATACATCGGTCGTCTCCGGCTCACTGCTTCGCGTCTCGACTCCCTCGTGATCATTGGCGAGGACCGCACGGTCGATTCGGCATGCCGGCGCACGAGCACCGTACCGGTTACGGGCGAACGCCCGGCGCTCGCGCTGGAGGCGGTTCCGAATCCATCAACCGATCACTTCCTCGCGAACGCCTGGATCGTGCATGCATGCGACGTACGCGTTGCGGTGATCGATGCGCTCGGCAACGAAGTGGCCGTTCCGTTCAGCGGCTATCATCAACAGGGACCGCTCAGCATTCCCATCGATGCCGCCGGGCTTCCCTCCGGCATGTACCGGCTCGAGCTTCGTGCCGCCGGGCAACGAACTACCGCACCACTGCTCATCGTTCGATAATTCCGGCAATTATTTGGAGAGAGGAGAATGACCAGCTTTGCATTCAGTAGAATAATTCCCGGCCTGATGCTCGTGCTGATCGGCGCGGCGCTGGCCGACATTCGAATTGCCGAGGCGCAGCCGGCCGATTCGATGGAGGTTATCGTGGTTCACATCCCGCGCATCTGCAACGACACCGCGCAGGCGCGATTACGGTTGTTCGGTGCGAACATCCTGTGGGGTGATTATTACGACAATCAGGTCGGCGTGCGCATCGCAACGTTGCAACTGGATTCGCTGCTCACAAGGCCGTGGGTCGTGTCCGTGCATCAGATGCCGGTCAATGAAGCGGACAACGCACAGGAGCGAACGCTGATCGGCGTTGACGCAATGCAATCCGTTCTGGCGCCGGGGGGAGGGCTGGATGGAGCGGGCGTCGCGATCGTCATGCTCGATGAGGGATTGCCCGCGATTCCCAATCTCGGTTCGCGGCGCATCATGCTCACTCCGAATGAGGTGGTGGGAGTATCGGACCACGCAACCCACGTGGCCGGCACGCTTGCGGGCGCCGGGGCGAACAGCGGTCCGCTCAATGTGGAACGGGGGCTTGCACCGCAGGCAACGGTGTACGTGAGCGGATTTCTTCCGCCATGTCCGGTTAAGATGCGGGATGCGGCCAATGGAGTGGCGGCCATTGTGTCGCAGAATTCCTTCAGCCGCGGAATCGGGGTTGCCGCGAACACACCGTGGATAACGTTCTGCGACTATTTCGGTTCATACGATCTCACATGCCTGGCGATCGACAAGGTGGTTCGCCAGACCGGTCTTTCGGTGGTGATGTCTGCGGGCAACTGGCGCAACCGCCCGCAGGCGCAGATCCCCTGCCCGCATCTGCAGGCCGGGTACGGAGCGGTGGTTCCCTATGGGACCGCAAAGAATGTGATAACGGTTGGCGCGCTCGATGCGCAGAACAATCCGGCGCCGTTCAGCCCCTTCGGCCCAACCATGGGCGGCCGCCTGAAGCCGGATATCGTTGCCTACGGCGTCTGCGTGCTCTCATCGGTTTCGGATCCCGCCGATGCGAACTCGGTGCTCTACACAACCAAGAGCGGCGTATCGATGGCGGTGCCACAGGTCTCCGGCGCCGCGGCACTGGTGGTGGAACGCTATCGCGGGCACAATGCGAACGCCAACCCCCTGCCGGAGCTGGTGAAGGCGGTTCTCCTGAACTGTGCGGACGATATCGCACCGGAGGGGCCGGACTTCCGCACCGGCTACGGACGTCTGAATGTGGCCGAGGCCGTTGCAACGGTGGATCGGCACGACTATCTGGTGGGCACCGTTGCCGACGGCGGCGTTCAGCAGTATCCCCTGTACGTCAACGGTTCCTGCCGCATCGCGGTGATGATGGCATACAGTGATGCCAATGCAACGACTACAGACCCCACGATCACTACCAGCGCCTCCGGCAACGCAACGCTCCTCGACCCGCCAATCGTCAACGATCTCGATCTCGAACTGGTGGCGCCGGACGGCGGCATCGTTCATCCGCTCACGTTGGATCCCGATCATCCCACGCTCACGGCGCAGCCAGGCGTGAACAGGCGTGACAACGTGGAGCAGTGCGTGGTGAAGGTTCCGATGTCGGGGCAGTGGATTCTTCGCGTTCGCGGCACGCACATTCCGGCCGAATCGCCGCAGCGCTTCGCCCTGGTATGGCGTGGTGCCGATGGCGGAGGCAGCGGACTGTACATGCGCGATTCCGACAATCCGCTCGACCTCGGCATCGAACCGAATCCGAACGGCGACCCACTCTGGGCGAGCCCGGATATCTGGGTGCGCACCGTTCGCGATCAGCATCACCAATTCGAACATCAGCACCAGAACCCGCTGCATCGAACCTCGGGCGAATCGCTCAACTATGTCTATGTGCAGGTGCGAAACCGCGGATGCGTTCCGGCAAGCGGACGCCTGCGTGTGTACGCGGCGAAAGCCTCGACGGGATTGAAGTGGCCGGACGACTGGGTGCACGGCGATTGCTGCGGGCGCCCATGTGGAGCGGAGATCCCATCGCTGCCGATCATGATTCAGGCGCTGCCGCCGGGCGGGACGCAGACGTTCGAGATCCCATGGGTGGTGCCGGACCCTGCCGATGGCGCGGTGTGCGGTGCGGAGGCGGCCCACTACTGCCTGCTTGCGCGCATCGAAACAGCGAACACGCCGCCGTTCGGCCTGGCCGAGGGGCCGGACATTCATGAGAACGTGCGGAACAACAGCCGGATCATCTGGAAGAACGTGACCGTGATGAACGAGACGGATACGGGCGGCTTCGGTGGAACGGTGCTGGTTCGCAATCCAACCGTTCTGCCGGTGACCACATCGCTCATGATTACCTCTGCGGACAGCCTGGATGGCACGACGGCCTGGAGGCATGGCATCCTGACGCTCGAGCTCGATGGCGGGCTTCTGAATGCATGGAGAAACGGCGGCCGTCTGGCGTCCGGGATCGACACCGGCTCGTTCCGCGTTCTCCACTCCGGCGCATCGATCGGCGGCATTCATCTGGGGCCTCGCGAGGCACATCGTATCGTAGTACGATATCAACCCACCGTTCGCCCCGCACCGCAGGAACGTGCGCGATTTCACGTGAATCTGGTTCAGATCGATTCTGCGGCAGGCTGGCCCTCCGCACGGATTACCGGCGGCGAACGCTTCGAGATCGTTCCGGACAGCACGCAGTACGTTCCCACCGCCGTTGTGGTGAGGCATGTGGTGGGTGCGGGATATCAGCTGACGCAGGGCCCGGCGCACGTGCATGCCACTCTCGGCCAGCCGATGATCGGCATCGCATCGACCGCCGGTGTGGGGGAGGCATATCAGGGATTCTGGTATGCACCGTCCGGGCCGCCCGGCATCACCACGTCCGAGGAGCGGCGGCCTGCCGCCTCCGCCGCAGCGGACGTTTCGACCGGCCTCGCCGCCGCGCCGAATCCATTCGGCGAACGGGCCCGCATCGGCTTTGTGCTGGAGCGCGGTTGCCGCGTGCGCCTTTCGGTTCACGATCTGATGGGGCGTCTCCTGGCCGTGCTTGCCGATCGGGAATTCGACGCGGGCGATCATTCGCTCGAGCTGGACGGCGCACATCTCGAGCCCGGGGTCTACTTCCTGGAACTGGTTGCCGCCGGCCGCCGCCGTACGCTCCCGGTTACCCACGTTCGCTGAGGCCGCACCATTCTACGTCACACTTGAATTCAACGAGGATACAGCAATGCGATATCACGCTCAACGCAACTGCCCACGCTCGATACTCTTCGTACTGATCCTGATTGCATCGTTGGCCGCGGCACTACCGGCCGGCGCACAGATACCGTACACGATGAGTTATCAGGGAGTACTCAGGAATGCTCTCGGTGTTCTTTTTCCCGATGGTTCGTACAACATCACGATCAATTTGTACCCGCAGCAGAACGGCGGGACATCGGTCTATACGGAGACGCAGAACATTGCCGTGGCGGGCGGGGTGTTCGACATGGTGGTTGGGCGGGTGGTTCCGCTCGACGTTCCATTCGACCACGTCTACTGGGTTGGGCTTGCCATCGACGGGGGGGCCGAACTGACGCCGCGTGCCGAGCTCACGGCGGTGCCGTACGCGCAGAACGCACGGCACGCGGGGAGCGTTGCCGCGCTGGACTCCGGGTTCGTTCGAAGCGTGAACAACATATTCGGAAAGGTGTTCGTGACCGCCGGGGCCGGCATCGGCATTTCGCAGGCCGGGAACACGATCACGATCCAGAACACCGCGCCGCCGGCCGGGTTCTCGCTTCCCTATGCGCAATCGGCTGCATCGCCGGCGGCACTGTTCGCGCTGCAGCAGAGCGGCACGGGACAGGCGATGAGTCTGACAACGGCCAACACGGCGAATGCCTTCAACTCGCTCGAGGTCGCCACCAACGGTTCCGGTTCAGCCCTTCGGGCGTGGCGTTCCGCAACAACCGGTGCGGCGGCCGCTATCCGTGCAGAGACGAGCTCGCTGGATTCGAACGCGGCCGCCATATCCGGATTGGTTGTCTCCAACACGCCGGGGAGCATCAGCGCGGCGGTACGCGGCACCAACAACGGAACGGGTGCCAATGGCATCGGCGTGCAGGGAACGCAGGCGGGCTCCGGATGGGGAGTGTACGGCCAGACGCCGGGCGGCATCGGCGTGTACGGCCTGACGACGAACAACTCGGCAGCAAGCTCCGGTGTGCGCGGCGAGACGTTCTCCACCAACGGTATC
>JAFDZV010000028.1 GCA_018266795.1 Bacteroidota bacterium
TCACCGCATAATGCGTTTGCCCTGTGCCTTTGAGAAGCTGGGTGGCTGCGCAGGCATCCGGTTGTTGAGCATCCGAGAGTCGCGGCGTGAAGAGAGCCCGGACAGTCCGGAGGGCGGGTTACTCGCCGATGCATATCTTTCAACAGATATGGTATGTGATAAAATCCAATAGTGATTGAGCAATGGCAGCCCGCAAAGACCTTCCCGAACCGACCGTCACGCTTCGCTTCGCGCGGACGTGGCCCGAAGAAGTTCCGATGCCCCCGGCAGGTCCGAATCGTCACGGAGAGATCTGGAGCGACAACGACGAACAACGGCTGCGGCGGTACTACCCCCGATTCGGTTCCATGTATGCCGCCCGTGTTCTGGGGCGTACACGAACGGCCGTCGCCAGCAGAGCGTCCCGTCTCAAGGTCGCTGAACCACCGGCGAGGCTATGGAGCAAGGCCAACGATCGATTTCTTGTGAAGCATCGCAAGCACTGCACAATACCGCAACTTGCCGAGCGGCTGAAGCGATCGGTGCCGGCGGTTCAGACGCGCCTCTGTGATCTCGGGCTCACGACGCCGAATGCACCGGAGTGGACGGCGAAGGAGCACGCGTTCCTCTGGAAACATGCCCGCGCAATGCCGTATGCTGAACTTGCCAGACGGCTTGGGCGTACAACGGATGCCATTGCCATGCGCATTGCCGACCTCGGCATCCCGTCCGATCGCAATCGCTTCAAACCTACGTCCAGCGATCGCGCATTCATTCGGAAGAACATGGGCCGTCTCACATTCGTCGAGATCGCTAGGCGCCTGGGGGCATATCCCGGTGCGATCCGCACGATTGCACTCGGCTTCGGATTCCGGGCGCGTCCGACAACGCGCCCCTGGACAGAGAAAGACGATGCAATGCTGCGGTCGCTGCATGGTACGATGTCGCGTAAGGATGTGGCGCTGCGGATGAACAGAACGGTGGGAGCTATCATGGTCCGCATCTCTCACCTTGGCATAGGACGTGGTCCCATGACACCATGGAGCCGGCAGGAACTGAAACTGCTGACGCGGCTGCATGGCGCCCGTACTCCGTATGCGGAGATTGCGAAGCAGCTTGGGCGGTCAGTCAATGAGGTTCACTGGCGTGTCAGGAAACTCGGTCTGGTAGAGAGCCAGCCGATGCGGACACCGCGCTGGACGAAGACGGAGCAGGCAACGTTGGCACGGCTCTATGGCAGGATGCCGTATACGGAGATTGCGCAGGCGTTGGGTCGCACCGCCGCATCCGTTGCACACATGGCAGGCAGGCTCGGGATAGCAATGAAACCCGGGACAACCTGGACCGATGCAGAGGATAAACTGTTCCGGAAGCTGCATGGAACGATGACCTACGGAGCGATCGCGGATCACATGGGGAAGGAACGAGAACAAGTGGCCAAACGTGCCAAGGTGCTCGGCCTGACGAAGGAGCATCCGCTCGTGAATCGGTGGACGCCGGAAGAGGATGCATTGCTGCGCAGCCTGCATGGCACGGCATCGCGCGAGGAGATGGAACGGCAATTGAATCGAACCACCAAGGCGATCGAGTATCGGATTGAAAAGCTGCGCCTCGTGAAGCGGTAGATGACTGGCAGCATGACACGAGAAACCAACTTCTGAGCGCATGTATCATGCATGGGTGATATTCCTATCGCACAATGCGAAGCGGAGTCGGTACTTCGGCGTACCGGCCTTGCATCCGGATGAAGAATAATCCGGCCGGAAGCGAAGAAACGTCGAGAGCCAGTTCAACTGCTCCGGAAGCGAGCAGCATGTGATGCACCACCATGCCAACCGAATTGACTACAAGCACCATGAGAGGAGATTCCTCCGGCGCGGCCAGACGTAATGTTGCGACCGAACGGCATGGATTGGGATAGACGTGCATGAGCGGGTACGAGGCAACTCTCCTGTTGTCCAGCGCAACACCCGCCCGCGTTCGTGCCGCAACAACAGTGCCGTAGATGTTTGCATTCCCATCACGCATGTCCTCCCATACAACAGCGAGCGAGTCGTGACGGAACACGGCGGCCGGGTGAGCCGTTGCGCTGTTTGCGTTGCTGATCCCGCGATTCATTTCCATCACGTTGAGACGTGCATCAACCAGCGTCAGCCAGACGCCGTCCGTGTCCGCACGAACGATGGCCAAGCCGGAATCAACAGGGTCCTGCACGATTGAAAGATTCGCAATGGAATCTGTAATCGAAGGAAGCACAAGCGAACGAATCCGGTGAATCGCCGTGTCGAATACGTCAACGTGCAGGCCGTCAAGTTGGTACCATTCGACGAAGTTCGGGCCGAGGAGACGCGCCATGCGGAGATCCGTTCCAATCAGCGTGCCGGGGAACTGCATCGACGCCACCAGCCCGGTATCCCGAAAGCGGTAGATCGCGTGGCGGTTCTGGAAGATAACATCACGCTCTGCGAGTGCCACCGCGTTGAAGTGATCGACGGCGAACCAGGGAAAGCCGCGCATGCTCCACAGAGGCCGATCCAGAGAATCGAATTCAATCAGTTCAGTGCCGACACCGAGTCCTGCATTGTCCGCATATCCGGCCATCGTAAACGTCGTCCTGCGATTCGGATCGAAGGTGATGGAGCGAATCATATTCGGCGTGCTGCCGTCCGCGGTGTCGATGCGATAGACCTGCCGCCAGCCGGAATCGGTAGCGTGCAACAGACGGTCCTGCTGCATGAAGGGAACCGAGCGAGGAACGCGGAGTGAGTCCGTATGCAGTGTCGCAAAGCATCCGCCACTTTCGGGGAATACGGTTGCCCGTACGGCCTGCATCACCGTACCGTTGGCCGTATCCGATGCGTAGGCGATGCGTTCGATAGAATCGACGGCAGCATTGTCCCATCGAACGAGCGAAAGGGACGTATCGCTTCCATTGCTACGCCAGCAGACCAGGAACCCGCGATCTGCAGAACCAATAGCGGGTGTGAGATTCGTTACCGAGGCACGGATGAGAGCAACGGGTGTCTGCAGGACTATACCCTTCCCGGAATCGCCAACGATAACCATGCTATGGGCTGCATCGCGAACGCTGCGGACAACCGGGAGGCGGTTCAATTGATCCGGACAAGGGATCGGTGCGTCGATGAACAATATTGACCTAGGCGCCAACAATGTCAGGGTAGTCGTCATCGTGTCACTGGCGCCGCCCGGCCAGCGGGTCGCTACCGTTATCGCGAGTTCGGTGAGGTCGGCACAGATATGATGCGGAGCGCGGATGTTGTACTCGCGTTGAGCCGGACTCGGATAGGTGTCAATACCAATTCCGAATGCGCCAAGCACCCGATCCTCGCCGGATCTTCCAGCCGAATCCACAACACGATCATGAACCTTGATATATACGTAGACCGTGTGGTTCCCGTCGGATCCGATCGTGCAGTACGCAATGTGAATGGAGTCTCGCGGGCCGAAGAATGCGAATGCGGTGCCTCGCACGATTGTGTCCGGAAGAATTATGCGCATGTGCCGCAGCACATGGGATTGCGTTGGGTCGCTGAATACAAGAACTGAATCGCCGCGCATCACGAGCGCTGACCCTGTGCTGCTGAACGAAATCGCTTCGTTGCTATTGCCTGCAATTACGTGCGGTGCGGCGTGTGCATCCAGAAGGATCACACCATCGGCACCGCAATCCAGATACATCGTGTCGGACACTTTCTGCGGGCCGAGCACGTGTTGAATCTGTGGAAGCCCCGTTATGTATGGAGGCGAAAGGAACGTTCCGGCCGCGCTTACGTTGCGTGCCCATCCGATGTTTGCTGTTCCTCCCGTCCAGAACAACCGGATGCTCTCAGGTATATTGGTTTTCGCTACAACGGATGATCGAACCAGGCTCGTACTGTCAGCAAGCTGGGTCTGTACGCCGGTCGTGCCGAGGGTATCGATCACCACGCAATACGTGCCCGGAAAACGCATTCGCCGATCGCCCCAGAGAACGAGGAAACGCGCGCCGAGCGATACGACACACACAAGGTCATGGGGAATATCCTCTGCACCCGAGAGAACGAAGGGCTGTGCAACCGGTTGTCCTGAACGAATAAGTTGCGCAACGAGAACACGCCGGACGCTGCCGCCGCTGTTCTGCGTTGAGCCCCAGACAACGAGCGTCACATCGCCGATCGAATCCGCAGCCTGAATCCGGATGTCGTTCGGAAGTATCGGCTGCAACGGATCGCGGCTGATGCGCCAGTCGGTCTGTGCCCGTAGCGCCAGCGACGAAATGACAAGGAGGATAAGACCGGCCAGCAGAATCCCAATCCGGGTCATAATGTGATCTATCAGTATTGAACTCTATGCGGTTCGCGTCAAGGTCTTATTGCGCCAGCCTATCCGTAGGCTTTGCAATGCCGGGCGGTTGGAACGCATATCCGATGAACGCTCTTCCCGGGAGCTAACCCGCATCATGGCATGATGTTAGCACGACGCGCCCGCCGGCATGAAGCCGACGGGCGTGTGTTTCATCAACCGACCTGTGATCGCGTTACCGCATCACCACCATCTTTGCAACGCTCCGCTTCTCGCCGGAACGCAGTTCAATCAGATACGTTCCCGGAACAAGCGCGTGCGTATCCACGTCCACCGCATACCGCCCATCATCCATTGTCTCGCCGTCGATGATCCGCTTCATCTCATGACCTGCCGCATCGAACAGCGCGAGCGAAACGGCATCGCCGCCGGCGACGGAGAAGAGGATCTGTGTCTCGGAGACAACGAGATTCGGCTGCACGGCAAGACGAAGCTGCGATGCTCCGTGCTCCACCGCTCGCACCTTCCCGGCATGCACGCTGCCCACCTCGCTTGCAAGCTCCGTAACCGGATAACGAGAGTCGTTCGTGATGTTCACGACCGGAAGACCGTATGGCACCAGCCGCAACCGGATGTAGTAGGTTCCGGAGAGCAGATCGAACGTCGTTTCCGGCGCTGCCTGATAGTCAGGTGATGCGGCGGAGATCGTAAACGAGTCCAGTGTTGCAACAACGCTGCCGCTCGCGGAATCCATCAGTTCCAGGAAGGCATCCACATGCATTCCCGCCGCAATCGAGTCAGGGCCGATCAACCGTCCGTCGATCGTGCAGCCGAAGGTCACGGAGTCGTGCGTGGTGAAGCACTGCGTGCGCAACAGATCGTTCACCTGTACCATGCTGTCGGTCCGGACTGCATTGCTGCCGCGTTCGGCGAGGCGCATCGGATATCCACCGTTCGGGTCCGCACGCCACACGTCATGCAGCACGAGCGCAAACGCCGTCCGCGAGGAGTCGTCCACCGGCACCACCGCTTCGCGTCCGGACGCCATGTAGCCATCCGGGCGCAGCTTCGCGAAGAACTGCCGCGTGGTCCGGACCGCACTCGTGTGATACGTGTGGTCCTCGTAGACAACCGCGTGGCGAGCGTCCTGCCGGATCGCCGAGGCGGAGCCGGTTGGAGCGACGCCGCCATACAAATATGTCTTCGGGAACCCGCCTGCGAACGTCGCCGAGTTGAACGGCACCTCCGCCTGTCGCATGAGCCCGTTCGAGGGGATGCGATAGACGATCGAGAAGTAGTTCGTCTCGTTCGAGTCCGCCGCGAGATAAGCCTGGTTCAGGGATGCCGTATTCGGATAGACGAAGGTTGTGTCGTGCGTGCTGTCGGCAACAATCAGCTTCCCCTGCGCCTGGATCTGCGTCAGCTCCACCGAGTCCCAGCCGGGACGGGCATTCGTCGGCGTGTAGAGACTCTGGAACACGAGCCGGGTGCGATAGCCGATGCTGGGATTGCTCGGCTTGGTCAGCGCAATCTCCTCCCACGTCACTCCCTCGTATGCCCGCTTGCGCCCTTCCTGCCAGAGATCCATCGACGGATGATAGCCGTTGAATCCCGACTTGTTGAGCATCTGCGGCACGTACAGATTCTTGATCGACGGCGCGCCGCCAATCGTGGTATCGGCGAGGTGCGCATAGATGATATCGCTCTCCTTGAACGTCGTGTCGCGCGGCCGCCACTGCCATGCGATACCGGCATTGGAATCGAGCGAGGTCACATGTGCGAACGCGGGCATCGTCGGGAACTGCTCCACCGCACCGATCGTGGTCTGGAACCACTGGCTGATCATGTCACGCGATGAATAGGTTCCCCTGCGCGTCCACCAGTTATTGCTGTTGGTGTCCTGCCGCCGGAACCGTGCGACGATACCGAGCGTGCTGTCGCTCCACGCGATGACATCGCCGCCGTTCATGCGGCAGACCACCGGCGTTCCCCATTGCAATGGATTGGCCCCCGCATGCGCGTCCACGTACTCGTACGGACCGAGGATGATGCCGCCGTAGTTGTCCGCGGTAAGGTTCCGAAGCCAGATACGCCGCGAACCGGCCGACGTGCTGTAGTTGGTCCACACGATCGTGATCACGGTATCCGCAAGCAACGTCGAATCATTGAATCGGGTGCGATAGGTGATCGACGGTGTGAAGTTGTCACGCCGCATGTCCTCGGCAGTGTCGCAGGAGACCTTCTGTGTGAACGGTTCCCAGAGAATCGAGCCGGTGCCGCTGGTCACCGGGAACGACCGCCGGTAGTAGACCGCATGGACGTACTCCGTGTCGATCTTCCCCGGGATGCTCGGGTCCGGGATGCGCATCGTGTCGGGCGCGAAATACGTCATGTGGTAGCGGCGTCCATCGAAGACCAGCTTGCGTTGATTGCTGGTTACGAGCGCGCCGTTGATGATCGAGGAGTCGGGCGGGGCGTAGGTGATCTGCAGGAGCGCGCCGCCACCGGGGCGCAACGTCAGGTTTGCTGCCGAGTCCGCCCAGATCACCGTGTCCAGCCCCTTGCGGGGGAAGGATTCACCCGGCAGCGTCGTTTCATCCGGCGTCACCTCGCGGATGTGCAGGAAGCAGTATTGCGTGGTGTCGGGATGACGTTCGAGATTGAAGCGGATGCGAAGACGCCGCACGTCGGCGAGCGAATCGAGATGGCGCGCCAGCAGGCTGTCCGGGCCGTTGAGCGCGATGTCGTCGGTCCGCTCGAATGTTCTCCGGTTCACGACGAAGACGTAATGCGTGTCCTGAAGGTGTGTGGTCCCCTTGAGGGTGTCGAAGAAGCCGAGTTCAACGAAGGTGTTCATCGCCGAGTCCATGCGGCCGTAGCGGTCGAATGCCTGAAGCGATTTGACTTCGGCCCACGATGGAAGCGGCCGCGAACGCGGCACCTTCGTCCAGTCCTCGATCCACGTCTGATCGGTCGTGTAGTGATAGGAGTATGCATCACGCCAGGTGAGCTTCCAGAGCTGCGCGGAGATGTTCGGCAGCCAGACCGTGTTCAGCCACTGCATGCGGGGATACATCAACCCCCAGCCGGTATAGAAGCCTTTGAGGGTATCAGTCTGCGTGCCGTACCCCATGGTAATCGTCGCACTGTCGTAGCGGTCGGCCGCCGTGAAGCCGGACGGTCCCCAGTCCTGCATGTAGTTGCGGCCAATGTGTCCATGATTGTCCGAAGAGGCAGTATCTGGATACGATGTACGCGACGCACCGAGGAAGGAGTAGTGTGATCTTGCCCCGAAAGCGTGGA
>JAFDZV010000029.1 GCA_018266795.1 Bacteroidota bacterium
TTCCTCGGGGGGAACGGAGTTCGTTCTGTGCCCGGACGCCGAGGGAACGTGCATGGATTTCTATTCCGTCTGCTGGGAAACAGACCCCGCCCCTCCGCATAAGAAAGTGACCTTCTTCGCTCACACACCTACGGCAGACTGCACCAACCCGTCGTGCTTCCCGGTATGTCCACCATAGATCGGTACATACCACGCCCCCTCTATCATGCCGCAGGCGTGCACCGGCGGAGGTGCCGGTGTGCGCACATTATCAACCACAAACAATTCAGTGCTTTGTATGAACGGAAACCCGGAATGGGGAAGACGAGCTCTGAGGTCCACAGTGCTTCTTCGCCTGATAACCGCTGCAGTTTCGCTGCTGATACCAATAATGAAGCTGTCCGCGCAACAGTGGGAATGGATGTCCGGGGCCTATTGCGGTATTCATTGTCGCAGCCGGCAATTCATTACCGCTGTTGGCGATCACGGCATCGTTATTCGGAGCACCGATGGCGGCGACCACTGGCAACGCCTTTCCACACCTACGGATAGGGCACTGTGGGGGGTGCACTTTACCGATGCCATGCATGGTGTTGCCGTGGGCGATTCGGGCATCATACTGCGAACCTCCGATGGCGGCACCACATGGATGCCGGTACCAACGGGAGTGCAACTGGGCCTGCGTCGAGTTGTGTTCCCAACGCCTTCCATTGGTTTTGCAGTTGGATATTTCGGGGTAATTCTCAAGACTATTGATGGCGGGCTTACCTGGCAGCAGCAGAATGCGACAGTTGGGATCACTATCGTAGAGTCGACAGGCCTTGACTTTGCAGAGGCAGATGTGTTATTTTTTTACAGTCTAATCCACACACTTCCTTGGTTCAGCCAGGGAAAGCACTTCATTATCCCGAATAAACAACCTTCTTCGGTGACGTCGGTGTACGACGCGCTGCGACATAGCTCAACTTCCCGGAAGCAACAATACGTGGAGTCGTGTGGTGACGCTCTCCCCATTCCAATCAGCCGGGTATTGGACCCTGCCACCATTCAACTGCATGGTGCCTCAAGCCCACATTCGGTGTGTTCTGGGTTAGCCGAATATGAGAGTGCTGGCTTAATGCAATGATATCATATGGCGTCTCGCTGACCACATCGAAATGCCTGCCGAAGACCGACTGGATTACTCATTGCCGGGATAGTCCGTTTCTCCCCTTCCTCTTACCTGACAGACCAAACGTCGATTCAATCGAGCCATATTGGAGGATACCATGCAAGATGTACTAGACCTGATCAAAGCGATGTTTGAGTGTGTCACGATCGTTGCGGTTGCGTTAATTCTACTTGGGATCGTCGTACTTCTGAGCGCAGTCTATATTGCCCGCATGCGATCCAGAGGAAGTGGTGAACGGGCGAGGCATGCCTGCATCGGCCAAGCGCTTGTTAACCTGGCAGATCGATTCCTCGACGGTGCGGCTCAGCCGGAACGTGAATTGCAGAGCGGCAATTCGTATCGTCCACGTTGCGATGCGAGTCGGAATATCGAAACCGCCGGCATGCAGAAGCTTCGGCTGGTTGATGGCGGCGCCTCGCAGTTGCGGCTCTCCGCCCAGCCGAACCTTGCCGTATCGCATACGGAGGTATTCTTCTCCGTCTCCGGTGGCGATCCGGTCACGCTCTCGTTGTTCGATGCCGCGGGGCACGAGATGCGGCGCCTGGTGGATGGAGCCGTGATGGATGATGGCCGGTACGCCCTGGATGTGGATACGCAGGGGCTGCAAGCGGGCAATTACCTGATCGATCTTCGCGCCGGCAGCCGGCACGCGGTTGCGAGGATGGTGGTGGTGCGGTAGCGGTAGTGGGATCCGAACATTATCGAGCACAAAGAGCATTGGGCACACTGCCGGACCAGACGGTGAGAGTCCGGGAGTGGTGGTGTGCGCAATGCATTGTGTGACAATCCGGTGCCTGCCCGGTTATATCTGAAACAGCAATGAACGATGTGATTCTTCCAAGCATGCCGAATACAACACGCCTCCGGGCATGGTCCGCACTGCTCCTTGCCGCGATCGTTGCCCATGGAGTTCTTTCGGCCCAGATGCCGGACGTCCGCATCTCCCCGCCGGACTCGCCGACGTTTGTCCTGAACCAGGATGCGGAGATACAGTCCGCCGCACGCGTTGGCGGCCGCACACTGGCGGCCTGGGGAACAACGGTACCCGATTCCGTTGCCGGCAGCTATCACAACGAGCTGTGGCTCCAGATGCTTGATGGCCCTGCCCTTGTGGGGGCACCCCGGCGCCTGCACGGTGATGAGGCGCGACCTTCGGGCTGTGTGTGCGTCCTGAACCTCCATGATCGCTTCCTCGTGCTCTGGAATGACCGGCGCACGGCCGTTCCGGCTATCCGTGCCCAGGCCGTTGATACGCTTGGCGATGGGATCGGGGGCGAGTGGGTGTTTCGCGATTCGGCCTCCCTTGCCGGCGCAACCTCCGTATGGCTGCGCGACGATCAGGGAACGTATCGCATCACATGGGGCGATGCTGCCGGCACCGCCGTGCGATACTTCACCGGGCTGCTGGATGTTGCCGGGCACACGGTGCGGGAGACCAGTGAAATCGTACAGTCGAACTTCGACACGCGCCTGACGTTGGACTCGCTGCCGGGAATCAGCTTCGATCGCCTGGACGACGGGCACTGGCACCGTATCCACGCTGACGGCAGCATCGATCCCCGTGCGATTCCCGATCGCTTTCTGAACGGCCCGCACTACGTGGCGGCCGATACGTCGATCGTCGTCATTGAACGTGATTCAACGGGGGCACACAGCGTGGCGTTCTATCGCAGCCTGTTCGACACCGTGCCTGCGCGCCGTGTGGCGTTTACGCTGCCGTGGCAGGCGAAGGAGCATATGGCGCTGGCGCGCGATTCCACAGGTCACATGGTGGTGTTCTACGACCGACAGGATGCCTACGGCCAGCCGGACGGAACGGGGTACAGGGTTGGATCGCTCTCGCGTTTCACACTCATGGACGATGGTCACGTTGCCGATTCAACGACGCTCATGACGCTTTACTGGTGGTTCGAAGCGTACACCCGCACGAAGAGTGCGTCCGGAACGCTGGACCGGGCCACCGTGGAGTATGGTGACCGCAATTGTACCCGCTTTACGTATGCAACCAGCGGGAGCATCTGGTACAGTGACGGCACCGGCGGTGACTGGAATCGATCGCAGGTCGTGACGATCGACGGGAACGGCAATATCTATACGCTGGATCCGGCGATCCGCCCGTATATGACATCGGACATGCGGAACCCGGTTCCGGTATCGCGCGTGGCGGCCATCAATGCAAGCGCCGTGGACGTACGCCTGGACAGCACGACGACGCAGCGCGTCTCGATCGCCCTGGCGCCGATCGGCCAGAACTTCCCGCAACGCTCGCCGGCGCTGATGCTCCGTGAGAGCACGATCGATGTCGCGTGGGTGGAGGCATCGCAGGAGGCACAGTTCAGTCTGGCACGGTGGAACGGGGACTCGGTTGTACAGAGGAAGCCGGTCACATTCGAGCGGCCGGCCGTCAACCAGCAGCGCGGTGAGCATTTTGAGATGACATCAACGCTCTGGCGGTGGCTGGACGTCTGTGCCGTAAGCTATACCGGCATCCTGTGGAGATACTACACCGGGGCGCCGGGTCTTATTCCGGAGTACAGTTCGCAGGTATTGGTGCCGGATACGAGCGGATGGCGGGCCATTGACATATCCACCCTGGCCACAAGCGTCGGTGATCATCGCGTCTACGGGTTCGATCCCGTGGAGCGTGTGGTTGCCGGCACTCCTGCTTCGGCCATCTACCGCGGAACGTCGCTGGATGGCAGTCCGCTGTGGAGCACGAAGGTGGCCGGATTCAATCCGGCATCGATCCTTCCGTTATCGGCGAAGCGCTTCATACTCGTTCAGGGTGATACGGCGTACAGGCTCGTCGACGGGGCCGCAGGTGGTTTCTTCGCGTTGGGACCGGCTGCTTCCCCGGTCAGGTACCAGAGGTTGTACGGCAGTACGTTCATGCGCTTCTATCCGGACTCCGGTGTTGATGCGGGCGGAGCGCTGCACGATCGTTCCGTTACCTTCGAGATGTATGACTGGTCCGGGGAGCTGAAGGGCTCCGCCACTCTGAACGCACCCGGCTCACGGTTCGATCCCTTCGTGTACCAGCGCGCGAGCGATGGCGCGGTGTTCATCCTCTGGGGAAGCGAGGCCGGCGTGCATCTGACCGTGTTGGATGGCGGAATGAAGTTGTATCTCGCGGATACGGTGGTCTCCGTAACGCACGCTTCGGTGCGTTCTCCCGTCTGTGCGATTCGTGGTGATACATTGTTCGCTGCGTGGGAGGACATGCGCAACGGAGAGTCCGATATCTTCGGGCGTGCGTGGCCGCTTCCGGAGGGGCTGCGGTCGCTGCACCGTACAGGCTCGCGCACGTGGGCCGGGGTGATCGATCTGTGGCCCAATCCGGCGCGCGGCGATCTTTCAATCGCATGGGATGCCGACGCGCGGCAGCTGCCCGCGCGCATCATCATCTTCGATCTCCTTGGCCGCGAGGCTGGCCGGCAGGACGTTACCCCAACGCAGGGAGTGGGAGTGGTGAACGTCACCAACTTGCCCATCGGCGTGTACGAGCTCGGCGTCTTCGATAGCCAGGGCCAGTTCCTGGCAGCTGCCCGGTTCATCAGGGAGTGATCGGCATTCGGGCCGTGGGCTCGCGATTGCGAGGATGGTGGTGATACGGCAGCGGTACTACGTGATTAAGGCCCCACACCGATTTGAACAGGTGCGGGGCTGTTGCGTTGCAGTTGGATTATTCCGGTTCTCGGTGCCGCCGCTCGTGCCCACCCCGGACGAGTAGCGCAGCGATTGGTTCAATGCGAATGATGTATGGCTCAGGGATTGAACCATCCTTGGGAAGGAGGCAACCGAATCGGTAGGCCAGGAGCGTGGAATCCCTGTAACCGTGAGGATCGGACGCGGACTCGAACTGATACCAAGAGTAGATATCGAGGTACAGGCTGTCCGCGGTTACGCGCATGTCCCCAAATTGAAATTGCTGTTCAAACTGATACCGGCAATCCGCGTATCTGCCATCGGTTGCAATGCCAAGGCGAACCAGATGCCCGAAAACGGTGGTTGGCGTTTGAAGGCCGGTTCGAGCGTCCTTCTCCACCAGAATGGATTCCGGTGATGCGCAGGTACTGTCCGCAAGAGCGAGGGCGAAACGATATACTTCCGCTTCCGGAGCATGAGTTCGTGCAAGGAGGTCCATGCCCCATGTGAAGATCGTGAAGCGCGCCACCATCAGTCGTAACATCGCCTCGGTCTGATCTCCATTGGCATTGAGATACCTGTGTCCCTGCTCCAACAGATTCCGGTGCGTTGTACTTTCAATCGGAAGTCCGGTTGTTGCCTCGACATTCCTGACGGGCGGAATCGACCCAATGAAGCGCAACGGGATAGTTGCCGATGGGCGTTCCAGAACAGTGGCCGGAGCGTGACGTTCGTGTGCTGCCGGTACGGGCTTCCCGAATGCTCCGTTCTGCGAAGCGAGAAGAAGCGCGAGGATGCAGCATGAGGCCATTACGCGTTGCATGTGAGTTCTCCCATGTGACGGATTCCCATGATCAGTTTCTGATATCGCGACCGATCGTTTGCGTACGGGCCCGTTCATGCGGGGAGGGAATCGGGCCCAACTTGTCTCCCGTTGAGATTCTGAAGCGGTTGCGTTGCGCCGCGATCCCGTTGCTGACTGGACGATCCTCCCCGCCGTGCGCGTGAAGCACATCGTGAACGTGATTCCGCACCGCCCGGTTGCCGTCCAACGGTGCAGCCCTTGGAAGCTTCATCGCATATTGATGAACGGGCCCCGCCGCCAAGCGCGTGCGTGCAACACCGCGCACATTGTTCTGTCCGTTAACGGTGTTTGCCGGCTGGGCGGGGGCAGATGGGGATATCACGGCAGTATGCGGTGGCATGGTGGTTGAATCGGGCCCAGCGGGGCGTGACGTCGGCGCCGGCATGGCTCCAGCGGCGATCTGCGGTACGCTTCCGGCAATCGGCCGGGCGGTTGACTTTGCCAGGTGCTCCCGGATCATGATCACCAACTGAATTGTGCCGGCGATGTTACTCAACACGCTCAGTGTTTGCAGAACGAACGCGATGATCGCAATGAGAGCGTACTTGATGCTCCGCCAGATTTTCGCATTCCGTTGTTTTTTCCTTTGCAGGGCGCAATTGTTCGGTATCATACTTCAACTCCGATAGAAACGAGTGGAACGAATCTCACGGATGTGAGCGGTCTGCAAAACGACGCGGTTGGACGTGGACATTGTCCGAGACGGATGACGGCAGGACGCTCCGCGGCCGCTACGCCGCAGGCGCTTGATGGTATCCACACAATGGGTGTGGCCCGATGTGGGGAAGTCTGAGTGAAAGATGCCCGTCGATTCCCGATTGTGCGGTGCAATCACGATTGCACGTTGGATGCAACCGGGAGCATTGGGGGGCGGTGGGTTCCAAAAAGTGAAGGCAGCGTGGCGGCAGTGCGGAATCGGATATTCAATTCGGCAGTGCAGCCATTGCCGGCTTTGCGTGGTCAGTAAATGTGGTTTCGATAAGTTCGAGGTTTGTTGTACTCGGAGGTTGGGATTCGATGTTACTGGGCGACATCGCACCAAGCACTACAACCCTGCAGATTCGCGAATGTTACACTGCTTTGCTCGCAGATGGGAGATATAGAGAAGTTCAATTCCCGCACTGCAATCGCGATATGGGTAATATCGTTGTACATGTAGTTATTGATTGATGGTGAATGCAAACGAAAACGTGCACTATCGGTATAAATTCAATCACTGTGCATCTTGGAATTTCGGAAATATGGTTCTGAACGGCGTTGGTGATTTTTCCATTGAACGTGGATCGGTCGGTCGTGACTACTTTGGCGAAATATCCGTGGAGTGCATCGCACCGGTAACCTCGCAGCATCTGTGCATTGGTACATGTCCATGGTCTGTTCTCGTGTGCAACCGCGAGAGAAACTCGGCAACGGCCTCACTTCCCTCGCGGTGCCTTCAGCGAATCAACGCCGGTGGTTACCGGCACTGCGTGTTACGGATTTCGGCAGGGCGGGCCGGCCGCCTGGCAAATAAAAATCGTGCATGGATAGTTCGGGTCGGCATTGCGATTGAAGAAGACGTCGAAGCAGTTGCAGGTTGGCGGTAGAGCAATGCTCGGTACCCATGCGTTCGCGGCGGCCGGTGGCGGCACGAGCCCGCAATTACAAGGCACCGGCGCGGGCTGTTTCAACGGAATGCAGTTCCCGATGCAACTGAACACCCCGTTAATGGTCAGCGGAGCCGGAGCGGTAGGCACCACGACGGCTCCAAAGGGTGGTACAAGTACCGCGGGCACGACTCCAGCCGGTACTGTGCAAAGGCGCAGTTGCACGTTGAACGGCGTGCAGTTGCGAATGGTCGCATTGGCGCACGGAGGATTCCACAACAGTGGTTGCGCCTGCATCGCACCAGTGCTCGACCATACGGCCGCAATAAGGGCGGCGAACAAGATCCTGCTGATTCGTTTCATAGGTATACCTCTCATGTATTCAGGGTGACGAGGGGAGCCGGATATGTGATAGGAGTGTTACAGTGGCACGAATTGGACGTGGGACTTCCAGTTGGGTGGAAAAGTACTCTTCAGGGGGGCAGGGATTTGTGACCGTTGCGGTAGTTCGAGAGAGAGCTGACCGCGAGGGGCGCTGAGGAACGCTGCACACACCCACTGCAATAAGCAGGCCGCCCGGAGAATCATCTCCGGGCGGCCCCGTTTCCGGCATGCTGCGATGGGCGGGCGTTGTTGCAGCCGTTCCGCCCTGCGGTTACGTGACGCGCGGAGGTGCGCTCCAACTCTTTACGGGGTCACGCACGGCGGAAACGGGTTGGGCGATTGGCAGATGAAGATCGTGCAGGGATAGTTCGGGTCGGCATTGAGATTGAAGAAGACATCGAAACAGTTGCAGGTTGGCGGCAGAGCGATGCTCCGTACCCATGCGTTCGCAGCTGCTGGCGCCGGCATAAGGCCGCAATTACATGGCCGTGGCGCGGGTTGCACCATACGTCGCATTGCGATATGAGATTGGAGCGATGGTCTGTGGTGGATTGGACGCGTTCTCCACGGCGGCGAAGAAAAGTACCTTTTGGGGGCCTCGCATAACCGCCGTGATTCCGTATGGAAGCGCCTGTCGCGTGGCGTTGGCGGCCTGAGGCCCGCCATAGGCCTGCTCCGGAGTGAGGGGGCAATGGCGGGGAGCGAGCGGTGGGTGAGGATGGTGCTGAACCGTGTGGAGTGTTCACGGGCAATCAATGGTACGCCGGTCAACTACGGTCTTCCGGAGGTTGCATTGACGGACGTGAAGGCCAACGCATGGCGATGAGGTTGCTCAACGATCTGCTAACAAACCCCTAACCTGCGTGTTTAGCTGGGGTCAACACGGAGCATCTATGCACGCACGCCGGTATCAGAACGGTACTGCAACCCTTTACGCAATTGCGACGATCATCCTCTTCCTTGCCGTCGCATTCCGTGCTGCCGCGCAACAGGGGGAGGTGATGCTGAGCCGTGAGGGGCGGCAGCCATACATGATACCCGAGGCGGCGATCCAGCAGGCGGCGCAGATCGATTCCGTGGTGCTGGCAGCATGGGGTACAACGGCCGGCACCGATTCCGCTGGTGCAGATTCCGCCGGCCATGTGGCGCTCTACGCGCAGATCGTTCGCAACGGTGTTCCGCGCGGAACCGTCGCGCTGGTGACCGGGCCGGAGGCGCGCCCATCCGTGTGGCTGCGTATCGTGCCGATGGGCGATCGCTTTCTGGTGCTCTGGAACGACCGTCGATATGGGACCGATGCCACGTACATGTGCGCGGTGGATACGGCCGGCCGGATCGGGACCGGGCAACCGCTTGGTTACGATTCCATCTGGACGATGCCGGGCCCCTTCGCCGTGCGGACCGCGACAGGTTACCGTTTGTTGATCAATACGGGATTGAACGGGGTGCAGGCCCGCGATCTGGATACTGCCGGGAGGGCTGTTACTGCCATATTCACATTCCCTGCGGCGCACATCCACCGCATCATCCATCCAGCGGATGACCCGTTCACCAGCGTTGTGGATGCTCTCTCAGCATATATCGAACTCGACTCGAGCGGGAATCCGCTCCGCTCGATGAATGCCGATCCGGAGGTCTACATCCATGATGACGGTAGAAGGATTACGTTCGACAGCACCCATGTATACGTTTTCCGGCGCCTCTTCGATTCGATCCCGGAGCGCACCATCACCTATCCCCATGTGGCGGCCACCATCTATCCCGTTCTCGCGGCACTGGACAGCACCGGCCGGGTTGTGGTACTGCACGCCGGCATTACCAACCCTCGCACGCAGGACAATCTGGTTGCCGGCATGGTGTACGCAACTACGGAGATCGCCCCCGGAACCTTCAGCGCACCACTTGTGGTTGGCGAGCAGGTGATGTCGCATTACTACTGGACGTGGGATATCGAGGACGAAATGCTGAAGCTTTCGGTGGAGCGGGACTGCGGCGAAACCGTCCGCATCGCAATCACCATTCATGAATCGATATCGTGGTATGCTACCCTTCCAACTGTTCATCGGGATTCCACAGGTGTGGTGACGATGGATATGAAGTACGGCCGGCGGACGTGGTGTACGTCGCCGGAATGTTGCACCACCAACAGCGACATCGGCCCCACGATCGCACGGATCGCCAGCGACACTTCCAGCGCGGTTACCCTCCATTCAGGCGGCGCACCGGTATTGCTGCAGGGGCCCCTTGCGGCGCATTACCATCCGGTGGATCAGGTACGTCCCGGATTGGTCCGGAACAACACAGGCATGACGGTGACGTGGATTGCCGGAGGATTCCCGGCCGCCGCGCTCGCTGCTGACTGGCACATGCTGCCTGAGGCGATGCCGGACTCTGTTCGGCTTGGTGCCATCAGTTATCCAAATCCCGCGAATGCTGTGCTCGAGTCCGAAACCTACCGTGCCTACGCGCAGGAAGGGGGCGGATGCATTTCCATGAACCGGCAGTGGGTACAATCCGGCGGCCTCTACAGCACCCACATCCGCGGCTGTGACGTGATCGGGTACGTAGCGGGTGGCTGGAAACTGTTGTTCGCCGTGGACTCCCTGAAGGACCCGTACAGCATTCTCGTTCTGGACGCCGCCCGCAATCCCGGCAACGGGCAGCTTATGGTGGCTCCATCATATCTTCAGGATGACGGCACCATTCTTCGGATCGCAACGAGGATATTTGACTCCGCCGGGACGTTGATTGCCGCCGTGGACAGCCTGGAGGCTCCGCCGGCACGATGGTATTCCGTGGCACCGCGCGGCACGCGTACGGTGACAACGGACAACAGCGGCAGGCTGGAGGCCTATTATTCCGACGGGCAATCCGCGGACATGTATTCGCGAAATCTCCAGAGTGCCGCGCTCTCCAAGATTCATCGGATGCAGGGGCCATACCTGCTGCGCACCTGGCCCGGATTGGAGATCACCGCGAATGCATTGCGGTTTGAACTCTACGACACCGCGGGATATCCGCACGGCACCGCATGGCAATCCATGCCGGCGCGTCCCGCGGAAGACCTGGCGTTCGCGCAAAGCCCGTACGATTCCACGATTGCCTGCGTGGATGCCGGCGACGACGGCATCTGGCTGACGATTATGGATAAGGGGCTCAACACGCTGCAACCTCGTCGCAAGCTCACCGAGCATGCCGTTGGCCCGCATCACCCGGCCGCATTGTTTCGTCGTGATTCGCTCTACATCGCCTGGGACGACCGTCGCAACGGCACCGCCGATATCTTCGGACTTACCATCCCCACGGGGCTATCGGCATCGGCACGTTCCGCCGCCGAACCGGGCGAGGCATGCTCCATCGGCCTGCAGCCGAATCCCGCCGCCACGCAATGCACCATCACACGTGAAGGGGCCCTCCAACGAACTCTTCGCGTGCAGATTGCCGATGTGATGGGAACCGTGGTGCGGACGATCGATCTGGGACCCGGAACTACGGCCGCCGGTGTATCGCTGGTGGACCTGCCGAGCGGCATCTACATTGTACATGCGCTCGAAACCGGTATTGCGGCTCGAAGACTGGTGGTGCAACGGTAAGTTCCCGGTGGCAGGCGTTGCCGAATATCTGGATTGCCGAAGGGGGAGTGGTGGATGCCGAAGCCGATGCGTCGCGAGTATCCGCTCCTTGAAACGAGTGGCGGGCGGATGGAGATCGTTCGCACCGCGTGGGGCTGGTGGCTATCCCGGATGAGCGATTGAGCGCGGCGGCGGGTTTTAGGCAGCGGTCACGGCGCGTTTCATCCGCGTGCCAGGCTACGGGAAACGGACCGTCCGGAGTGGAGAGCGGAGGCCGGGAGTTCAACTCCCGGCTAACACATAACAAATCGGGCCGTCCGGAGATCATTCCTCCGGACGGCCCTCGCGTTTCCGGCACGCACAGTGCCGGGCGGCCCGGTGTTCCCGGGCGCCGTGCCACGCACGGCATCGATCCATTTCACGCGGCGGCCGTGCTGTTGCAGAGCTCCGGGCCGATCGCCGCACCGATGTCGCGCAACGTCTCGAAGATCATCACGATCTCCCTGTGCATGAAATCACACACCCACAACCGCGAACCCAGTGATTCATCGTGCTCATCCGCCGCCAGCTCCAGGCTGTCGCGAATGCAATCCAGAAATCCGAGAATGCGCTGCAGCCGGTCGATGCAGGCGCCGTACCGCTCAGCCGGTGGCCGCTTGGCATCCAGTGAAAGAATATCACCGCTCATGGTGGTTCCCCCATGCATCCAGACGGGGAGGCCCTTGCCAGCAACCATTACAACGCTATCCGGTTGAAGGCGCCCCGCAGTCTCGCGGCCGCGGGAGGCTGGCTGTCGGCGGCGTTCTATTCCACGTTCCATCACAGCGCGCCTATCGAAAAACCATGCCGCCGTTTCGAAAAATGGAAAAGGCCGGAACCAGCCTTGTCAACGCCATAGCTATAGCGCCTCGTATTCTCGCGAATACGAGAGACTGGTTCCGGGCCTCCCCGAAAGTAATACAATCGCCGCGTTTACGGCCGCGGCGCGCCGAGCTATTGAGTTGACGAATACAATTTACGAACGTGCATTGCGGTGTACAAAAGGAAAGTTGTAATCGGCTCACGTATACGGGTCACGAAGGCAAATATCACATGAAGATGTGAGGGGGCTATCTGGATTACCCAAACTGCTGACCGCTCCGAATCTGCCCATGAGGCAGGAATGCAGAGAATCCTGAATATTCTGGAAAGCGAGGAAAGTTCCAAGCAGCAGGCGCAAGAAGGTCGAGTATTACGATCTCCAGCGCAGTGCGAATATATTCTCCAGTGCATCTGCCTGCACGCCAATCATTTGCAGTAACTCCAGCTCCAACAGCCGTTCCAGGGAAATCGTAATGTTAATCAGGTCTAAGCCCGACTTCGCGATGCGTCGCTGGCGCAAGTTGCGATGCGAGTAGTAGTGTCTCGACATTGTCGCGTCCCTGGCGAATTGGGCGGCGTCAGTAATGGTTCGGGACGTAATAGCCTGATGGCGCTGCACGACATCCTGCAGTTCGTGTTCCATGTCAAAGTCGTTTCCCGATAGATTCTTGAGATACCGCGTCAACGATTCGAATGCCTGAATCATCGCCAGGAATTCGCTCTCGATATACATGGACGCTGCATATCGAACGGAAAAGAACTGATCGTACATGGGGTAAAGATCCTGACCGAAAGCCACCCAGTTCCCAAACATGGTTCCCAACTGTGGCGCCAGCGCAGGATACGTGAACAACATGCGCTGAGCCGGAATATCATCTGCCGTCAATGCGTTGCCAAGCTGCTTATAGTAGATGTTCACGCGAATCTGTTTCTCACCACGTGTCAGGAATCCCTCCAATTCGTTCATTCGCACTCGATCGCCAACGGCCAACGACATGAGCGTCTCGAGATAGTACAACGCATCCAGCTTTTCGTGGAAGAGTTGCGGAGTTGTGAAATCAATCTGAAAGTATACATTATGTGTTACGGCAACGGATCGACGCCGATCCATTCCAAAGCCCACGGGGAGTGAGTCATGGTAGGATGTAATCCCGATTCGATAGTCCGGGCCGTCGTGGAACGGTATCGTGTCGGGCTTCACCATCTCGACGCGAGACCCCCGGATTTCGTTCCCCTCGCGAAGCAACTCAATATTGAACCCTTCGATTCCTGCCCATTCGAACAGGCTCGAATACTGAACATCGATGCGCTCGAATGCAATATTTTCGATCGATTCAAAGTGCGCACCGACCAGAACGGTTTCAACATCGTATTGCAGTACCTGCAGACCATGTTCTACAAACGTTGCGCCGCGACCACTGCAATTACACAGAGTGATGTGTTTGCCTGCTGTTGTGACCCCGATCAGTTGGGGAAGCGTTTCCGCGTGTTTTCGGAATATTGTGCCGAGATCGAATTGGCCAAATAGCTCCAGTAGTGCTCCACGTTCCGGTGAAAACGTCAACCTTCCATAGGTACCGCGGATATTCTCCTGTGACAATGGGTCCCACCAGGCGCCCATGAAGTCAAGCGGCTCGATCACGGCTGCACCTCCGATGTCGAAATGATAATCTGCATGATGTCGGATTCGTTCCACGTCCTGGATTGATCGGAGAGCTCTGCGTCGATTCGGCTAGCAATTTGCACAATTCGATCGTAGGCGGATTCATTTCCGATTTGCGACTTCATGAAATCAAAAATGTGGTCCGAGACAATCTCCGCGGTAATCCACCCTTCGCGTTGATGTGACTTTCGGATAAACGCAACTGCGCCCGAGTTCAATCGGAATGTAATTTCGACCCGCTGGTTGTTGACTGTTATTTGCGATTCCAAAGCAATCACCTTTGCTGGTTACTGAATATTTGATAGTTGTTGCGGAATTGTCGTTGAATCATACTTGTGTGCAACGCCGCGACCTCTTGCCAGCCAAGAGCCACAATCACGCCAAGTGATTCGGCGGAATATCGCCGTCATTATCTCCTATGCATCCGGCAGCCGTGACCGGAATGCACACAACGTCATCCTGTCGACAGAACCTCGCACATCGGATCGTGCCACTTTTGCAGAACACCGGCTGACTCCAGATCATCCCATATAACGAACCGTCATGCTGGCAGAACATAGTGTGCCACCATGTCCTGCCAGCATGGCACAGATGACTATGCAGACATGGGAACGCTTGGTGACGTGCGCTGGAGAAGATCCTCCGCTTTCCGGCGCGCCTCCTGGTTACTGGTATGTCGATGAACGCTACGGATAAACGCTCTACAGTCGTTGAGGTCACGTTGCAGGACATTGATGACCTGCTCCTGCTGCCCAAGCTGCAACAGCGCCTGTTCAAGCCGGTGATCCACCAGCCCCAGGCGGTCACGGATGGCACGTTCAGCAAGGTCGCGAAGTACTGACAGAGGCAGAACCGCATTCACCAGCGATGGGAACTCGGTCTGCCATTGCGAAGATATCGTGTTCCACAGTTCGCGGTCACGAATAGCGTTCAGGAAGTTCCTTCCGTTGCCGGTCAGAACGTGTGTTGCCAGCATGTAGTTCCTCGAATCAGCAGGGACGGTGCCGGCGGACAGCTCCGCAACTGCTAGAGCATCTTCCTGGACAAATCCAGCGGCAGCAAGCAGGCTCATGCAGTGGCGCACCCAGCTATCAATCCATGAGCCACACGGCACGGTAGCGTTCTGCACTTTCTCTTTCGGACCGGGAAATTGCTCCAGACTCTCCAGAGCAAACAGAATGTCACGGATGGCGTTGATCTCGCGCATATGTTCTCCTAGAAAAAAAATGAATGTTTCTGGTGGACCTGAAAAATGTACAACAAGTATCGTGCCAATCTACTGATTGGTCGCTCTGCGGTACGCGTTACCACATATCGCGGGCGCAATCAGCGACTGTGGTTCGTACATCGTTGACGTTCAATCTTCAATCGTACCCTCATTCCGGTCTACGAGGGGGCGACTTGGCGTTGCTGCGGTGTGTTCGCGGTGCCCGGTGACATGTCGTATTGTGACATACACTCTACCGCCAGCGTCTCTTGAATGTGACCCAACGGGACCTTACATTCTCTCCGAACACAGAACCCTTCCCCCGTGCCTATGAAGATTTGTAGATCGGTACCATCATATTTGACGGTGCACCGAAGGTAGAATCCACCGCACACCCCGGCGCCTGCTGCCATTCCCGTCAACCATTCCCAACCATCCATCGCCGTTTCCCTCGCGGCGGGCTGGCCAGCGTTCCGCATTGCCATGGAGCCTCTGCGCCCTGGGCGAACGAAACGTATCGTGGCCGGATGGTTCCCATTCCCTTGACTGATATGGGAGCATACCATGAGTGCGAAACCGGATTCCTGGAAGAGAAGCGTGGGCGCGGAGCCCGAAGGCTGTAGTGAACCTGATCGGCAGCGGGCGCTGCCGGAAGGAGGGCTGGTGCTGAGCGGGGAGGATGTTGAACGGCTTGCGCAGAGCCTTGGGCAGGCGTACGTGACGATGGAGTCGGCGGGGCGGTACGTGGCGGAGCAGGACCGCTCCCCGGCAGCGGTGGCATTGGTGGCCGCGATGGAATCCGCGCGGCGCGCGCTGACGGCGATGCTGGTGCGGCTGCTTGCGGCCTGGACTGCTGCGGTGGCGTTGGGGCTTGCGGATATCATGGACTACCCGATGTGAGGGGACATCGGCACGGTGTGAAGGCGTGACGATGCACTGATTGTTCGCTGCCGACACAATAACGTACTTCGGGTACCTGCATCAGCCGCCGATGCGGGTACCCGAACATGGATTTCACTCGCGAACGTTTCGCTACTGTATCTGCCGCCGATCGCATTCCAACGGCACCGGCTCAGCGGGCACCGGAACGCTCACCGTTCGCCACCGTTCATGGAGATTGCTGACTTCCTTGCCGGTGTATTGCACGCCCACCCGCACTGTCCCATTCGTTGCCACTGTGCGCACCGTTGCCAGGCATCGATTGAACATATATGGCTTGTGCTCTGCCGCGGATACCATCCAGTCCAGCAAGAGTTGCGAGGCGCCGGCCGTGCATTCCGCAAGCAGCGCTACCTCGCCCACTACCAGCCTGGTCTCGATTCCAACAGCCTGCACATTGATGCGGTCGAACGGGCGGATAAATTCAAGATCGCGAACGGCATTCTTTGGACGGCGGATGGGACTGACGATTCCGGCCACGGCATCGATGGCCCTCAGCAACGTGGTTGGGGTGAAACCACGCATGATCAGCGGTTCCATATATCCCGGATTGTCCTTGAATGCTTCCATTGATGCGCTTTGCTGCAACCATGATAATACCTCTCTGTGGCGTTTCTTTGATGGGTTGATTCTTTCGATGCTAGCAAACCATTGTTCGAAATCGAGCAGCTCATCCGGCAGGCCGTCCAGCAGTGTGTCGCGGCAGGCGATGCCGATAGCTCGCTCATTCTCAGCCGTGGCGGTCAAGATCTCCCGGATCTCCGATTCGTCAATCACCGGATCGGTTGTCTTCAGTGCATCCAGCACACGCCCAAACCATGTCATGTTTGCACTATCCGGGCCGATGCCCTCGAAAATATCGGCGTCATCTTCCGCCAGATAGGTTACGATTGCGTGAGCATTCATCCGCACCTGTTCCAGTAACTGCACATTCCCCGGTGAACACGTCGCACGCAGGACAAGGTCCCGTGCCTGCTCCAACGTCGTTACACTATCGGAATCATTCTCACCGGCGAATTGTCTCTCCGCGGGATCCGTCGGTTCCGAGGAGACGCTGCTCTCATCGGAATGGGAAGCGGCCGGGGTGGGCTTTGGCTGCCATTTCAGGCTCGACATGATTACCTCCAAAAAAGAAGAGGGACTACCCAGCTATCGAGGAGTCCCGTGCATGCACTTCGGAGTGGTTTCGGTTGATAGTTGCCAACCGTCTCAGAAGTGCCGAAATGTTCCGGCGATGAATCTTCCGCACATCGGAAGGCTTCATCGTGAATCGCGAGGCCACAAACGCAAGCGAGCACTGCCCCAGCAATGCTCGCGAGATTTCCCATTCGACTGCGGGTATACCGGCAGGTATATCGCCGCTGCTCAGGGCGATGCGGGCAATGGCCTCGCCCAGATATTGCGTGGCGCGATATCGTGACATTGTCAACGTGTTGGCAATCGTACGGATCGAATTGCCGGCCAGATATGCGTGCAGGATTCTGCGTGCGGGTTCCGGAAGCGCTTCCAACTCCTTTTGCATCAGCGTGCGATCGGGCGCGGAATCGGCCTCGCCATCTGCGGCAGTATGCAGCACGTCCAGCGACTCGAATGCGGATTCGCTCATCTCAATTTCGTGTTGGCGGTTCAGCCTGATGATGGCCTTGCGTGCATGGCGAACGAAGGCGGTGAACACCAGCGCCTCGAGCGTACCGCGCGCGGGATCGTAGATCCGAGCCAGCTTGTGCCATTCCTCTGCAATGAAATCGTGAATCAGATCGAGAACATTGGATGGTGGCGCCACGAACCCCTGCGTGGCTAGATGGGCCAGGGCACGAAAACATAGTCCGCGATATCTGCCGTATTCCTCAGGCGTCATCATTTCCGTCATGTTGCACCCATCCACTGTCCGAGCGTTGCGGACGTGCCGGCGATTGCCCGGCGTGCTGCCGCAGATCCACAATCCAGTGGAAGGGCGATATTTGTGATACACCTTCCACTGTTCTTCAATGTACGTTCGCCCGGTGCCAGCGGAGCACCGGGCAGACGTAGCCCATGATAGTGGTATCCGTGTCAATACGGAGTACGTATAAGCAGAATACCGCTTTCTCGCGTGTAGCGTGGCATGCCGGGATCAATATCGTTGTGCCAGATTGGCGGCGGCGTTGTGCCGGTTCCGCGTGGCTCAAGTGACCTACCTTCTCTATTGCTGTTTGTTGCGGGATAGAGCTTTTCGAGATTGAACTCGACATCATAGTACGGGCCTGCCCCCGTCAGAATAATCGAATAGGAGTCCTGTTGCATTGGCTGCACCCTGCAATTGTGCAGGGGAGCGATTGTCGCAACAATCACGCCACCAACATTCCGTGCATCAATTACGAATGTGCCAGTCTCGTCGACGCACTTGTCCGGACCGATCCACTTGATAAGAGAACCGGCGCCCTTCACAATCCAGCCGGCAAGTTCCACAAACGGCCGTGCCCATGCGAGCAGTGTCGGGAGTTCCGTGTGCATGATCTCATCTCCCACCTTGATGAGATTTCGCCCGAACTGTGGCGGCGCCACGGCCCTGATAGTTACCGTGTCAAGCTGGCGGTCGCCGGCATTGGGGAGATGGATATCGATTTCTCCATTCGGATGAATTACCTGTTTGCCGGCGATCAGCTGATAGCTCGTTTCGGAATCCCCATATGCGGGAAGCATTGGATGATTTCCGCTGCCGTTGGATATCTCTGCTCCGAAATGGATCGTGTCTTCGATACTCATTCTCCAACCGGGTGGGGGGGTAAGCGATGCCCACTCCACCATGAGGCGCGTGCCGCTTGCGGATCCCGACGCCAGTGCAGATATCGGCAGAAACCCATGCCCGCAGAATCCCAGGATAAGCACCGATGCAATGTGTCCGCGGATGTTCATACGTACTCCTTGTAGGAACTTGGTTGCGAGAAGCAGAGCCTATCGTGCGCCCTTTTCATAGTACTTGCTTCCGCCCTCCCACCTGGCTGAAACTCGAACATGCTGTTACATTCTGAGGTATTCTCTCCGCTCTTTCATACCAATCTGACGCATGCTGAGTATCTGTAGATGGCCGTTTGCAGCGGTGGAGTCGTGGCGGCCGTCTTCACAAACCCATGGTCCTCCTGGAAGTGGTAATCTTCTGATAGCCAGTACACCCGTCCGTGCGATTCCACTACCGTGTGGACCACCAGTTGATTGACGAACCCGATACACATCTTACGTACATTACGCGAGAGCCAACCGGCATCGCGTGCGGTCATGCCGCAGTTTGCTTCCAATGTTTCCGAGCCCACGGAGCGGCTGAAGATTCGAGCAAGGAAGCCCCTGGCAGGCCCGATGAATTCGAAATGGGTGCTGTGGATGTGCCCGGAAAGAGCCACCCTGATTGCATGCTCTGCGAGGAAGGCCCGCAGGCGTCTTCTGCTCGCCGGCCGGATTTGCAGCCACGGCAGCCGCCTATAGTAGTGAGCGTGATGCATCAGCAGAATGCGGATTTCATGCGATGGGCACGGCGAAACCATTTTGGGGTGTGTCGCCAGTTTGTCGAGCTGATCGCAGAACGACCCCAGCGCCAGCGCACGCTCCCACCATTCGGTATCACCATCGGTATTGATACAGACGAAACGAAGTTCGTACGGCCTGCCGGTGGAATCGTGGACGCCGGTCGGAATCGTGGGGCCCATCCAGGGTCCGGTTCCGTAGAAGAATTCCTGGTACGGACGGTTGAATCCGCCCCGGGTATGTCCCGATCTCAG
>JAFDZV010000002.1 GCA_018266795.1 Bacteroidota bacterium
GCATCGGAACATCGACGCCGGGCGAGCTCATGGTTCTCCAGAACGGCAACCTTCTGCTTGCCAACACCTCGAACACGGCGGCCGAGCTTCGGCTGCAGGAGCCGTCCGGCGGCGGCACCAGTTATCTGGCGCTTCGGGTGGGATCGCTTTCGTCCAACGTCACATTGGAGCTCCCAGCGCAACAGGGTGCGGCCAACACCGTCCTCACGAACAACGGCTCCGGTGTGCTGAGTTGGAGTGATGCGGGGACGCTGGCGGGCGCAAATCTCTGGTCCACAAACGGAAACGCCGGGCTGGTGAATCCGATTCTCGGAACGCTGGACGATCAGCCGATTCGATTCACGACCGGATCCGGAGGGCCGCATGAACGGATGCGGATCGATCCGGCCGGCAACGTCGGCATCGGGACCACAACGCCGCAGCATCCGCTCCATGTGGTGAACGGCTCGAGCACGGATGAGACGGCGGCAGTGTATGGTGTTGCGGCTCGGACCACCACGAATCAGGCAATAGGTGTGTGGGGCGATGCGGACAGCACGGGGGCCGGCAACACCGGAAGTATCGGCGTGCTCGCAACGGGCAACGGCAACACCGCCGCCGGTACAACGAACGCCGCACTCCAGGTCTCCGACGGTTCGTTCAACGTCGGGCGTACAACCGAAACAGGAACAGCCTACACACTGGCAGATGGCGCAACCAGCGGCACGGCATACAGTGCCGAAGGCCCGAGCGGCGTGATCGCCGTCAACAATCTCGGCAATCTGGTCGGCACTCTCGCCGTCGGCCAGTCGCTCATTCTCAATCAGGCAATCATCAACAATCGCTACGTCACTCCGAAGAGCATCATCCTTGTGCAGGTGTTGCAAGCCAGCGGAAACAATCTGAACGGACTGACGAACCTCACCTTCTCGACCCTCGTGAACGCACGTGCCAACGGCAGTTTCACCCTGAGCGTCAGCGCTCAGTTCGCAGGTCTCTTACCCGTCACACTTGGTGCAACGGACGGGATCCGGGTCGGTTATCTGGTGGTAAATCCCGCGCAATAGGGTGTGTGCGCGGCCTGCGGCGACCCGGAAGCAGAATGCCCCGCCATCGCGCGGGGCATTCTGTCGTTTATCAGGCCTCGGCTTCGGCGCGCTCTATCTCTCCGGCCACCTTGCTCCAATCATCGTACAGCCCGGCGAGCTTGTTCACGATCTCCGAGAGCCTCATCTGCAGCCTGCGTGCGCGCTCGAAGTCGGCGATCACCGCCGGATCGTTCAGTTGCTCCTCGATCGTCCCCTTCTCCGTCTCCAGCTTCTGGATCGAGTCCTCCACACCTGCCAGCCGCTTCCGCAATTCCTTCGTGGCGGCATAGCGCCGGTTGCGCGCCTCCGCCTCCAGACGCTTCCGCTCCTTCTGCGAGAGGCCGCCTGCATTGTCGGCAGCCGCGGTACGGCCGCTCTCCACCGGCACCGCAGAGCGCCGGGTGAATACCTGGTCGATCGTCGCCGTCTGATGGCGCCGCAGATAGTCCTCGATGCCGCCGATGTACTCGCGGATCTTTCGGTCCTTGAACTCCACGCACTTCCCCACGATGCCGTTCAGGAAGTCGCGATCGTGCGAGACGATGACGAGCGCTCCGTCGAACGCGATCAACGCCTGCTTCAGCACCTCCTTGCTGCGCATGTCGAGGTGGTTGGTGGGCTCGTCGAAGATGAGCAGGTTCACCGGTTCCAGCAGGAGCTTCGCAAGCGCAAGCCGTGACTTCTCGCCGCCGGAGAGCACGCCTACGGACTTGAACACATCGTCCCCCTGAAACAGGAATGCTCCGAGCAGCGTACGGAGCCGCGTGCGAATCTCACCCGTTGCAACCGCATCCAGCGTCTCCAGCACGGTGCGCCTGGGGTCCAGCTCCTCCGCCTGATGCTGCGCGAAGTAGCCGATGGAAACATTGTGCCCAACGATGCGCTCGCCATCGTGTGGCTCGATGCCGGCAATCATGCGACTGAACGTGGACTTTCCTTCTCCGTTGCGCCCGAGGAACGCCACCTTCTCGCCGCGCTCCAGCACGAAGCTCACGTCGTTCAGCACATTGAGCAGGCCGTAGCTCTTGCTGACATGCTTCATCTCCACTACGTCGCGGCCGCTTCGCGGCGCGGGCGGGAAGGAGAAGTGCACCGACGACTCCTCCGCCTCGACCGGGGCAACACGATCCAGGCGGTCCAGCGCCTTCACGCGCGACTGCACCTGCGTGGCCTTCGTGGCCTTGTACCGGAAGCGTTCGATGAACTTCTCGGTGTCCGCGATCATCTTCTGCTGATTCTCGTATGCGGCCTGCTGAAGCTGGCGCCGCTCCGTCCGCAGCTTCAGGTACATCGCGTAATTGCCGGTGTAGGCGGTGAGGCGCCCCATGGAAAGCTCGAACGTCCGATTGGTAATCGCATCGAGAAACGCGCGGTCGTGCGAGATGAGAAGAATGCTGCCGGGATAGGTGACGAGAAAGGTCTCCAGCCAGGTCAGCGATTCGATGTCGAGGTGGTTGGTGGGCTCGTCCAGCATCAACAGATCGGGCTGCTTCAGCAGAAGCTTCGCAAGTTCGATACGCATCTGCCAGCCGCCGGAGAACTCGCCGCAGCGACGTTCCAGATCGTCAGGACGGAAGCCCAGCCCCATCAATACCTTGTCCACCGCGCCGGTGGCGGAGAAACCGTTCATCGCCTCGAAGCGATGCTGAAGCTCGCCCAGCTCCTCCAGCAGCGCCAGGAACTCCGGGCTCTCGTGGTCGGTACGTCCGCCGATCTCGGCGGTCATCTGCTCGATCTCCCGCTCCATCGCCATCACTTCACCGAACGCCTTCATCACCTCCTCGCGCACGGAGACATCGCTCAGCACAACACCCTCCTGCGGGAGATAGCCTATCACCGCATGGCGCCCGATGCTGATCCGTCCCTCGTCCGTCTGCTGCTGTCCCAGCAATGCCCGCATCAGCGTGGTCTTGCCGGCGCCGTTCGATCCAACCAGACCGATCCGCTCGCCGGGACTGATCATGAAGCTGACGCCCTGGAACAGGTACTCGCCGCCGAATTGTATGCCGAGATCGTTTGCCGCAATCATGAGATCAATGCACCGCGTTGTTGAATATCACCAGCCTCGCCGCAGTCCGCATCTGCACGCAGAGTTCGCTGCCGAACGGCGGCTGCCGCATGGCAACCGGCCGGGCGAGACGGGCAAAGAGTTCAAAGATAGAGAAGGGAACTGCTCAGCGATACATCGCCCGCTGATATCGTTCTACGGCGATACGTTGAATTACAGGACGGCGCGCCCTCAGCTCGTCGGCAAGCCCTGCGGACTCCTGCGACGAGCGCGCGACCATGGGATCACCGGCATGGCGGGCCTCCAGATGGGCAATGCGCTGTGCCACCGGGGGATGCGTGGAATCCATTCGCGACCTCCGCAACCGGTTCACATGCCGCATCCGCTCCCACTCACGCTGCGGCATCGCGGCCACCTGCGCCTCCGGTTCATCGAATCGGTTGCCTTGACGTTCCAGTCGCATACGTCGCACCGGATGACAGAACCGTGATCCGCCGGGATATCGTGTCCGCACGCCGGGCAGGGATGTGTGCGCAGTTGTTTCCGCTACGTTCATATCGTTCATGGTTCGCTGCGCTGAACGAAATGAACAGGAACAGGTGGCCGGAGTCCTCGTGACGAACGTCGCGCAAGATAATGTGCCGGAACGAACGTGGAGGGGATTGGACCGGGTTCTCTACCGGAACGGCGCGCCGGGTGCGTCACCGCTTTCGCGGGTGATTGCGCGCCGCTGGATTCATACCGGCAGGAGGCGTTGCCCGATCGCATGCTGTGTGCTACCATGCGGCCGATGAATCCACAATCCCGAACAGCCAGCCCCATGCGTCGCGCGCTCCCGATCTTCCTGCCATGTCTCCTTCTCCTCGGGGCACTGCGGACAGCGCCGTGCGAGCCGGTCTCAACCGAAGGACCGAACGGCAAATGCGAGCCCTCCGGTGATTCGCTGGGGACGGAGATATCGCAACGCGATTCGCTCTGCGTTCACAACGGCGACACGCTGGCCTTCGTGCGGCCCGAGGAATTCACCAGGGGTGGAATCCGCCGCGCAACGCTCTACGGCGACCTCCCCCTGGCACGAACGCACATCGATCCCCTTCGCGCATCGATCGTCGGGGCCGTATACACGGGGGTGCTGGTTGGCCTGCACATGAACATGGAGAAGGCATGGTGGCGCCAGGGTGCGGGCTTCCACTGGAAGAACGACTGGGATGACGTGCTGCAGGTGGACAAGGCAGGCCATGCAATTTCCGGCTACCTGATGTCGTACGGATTGAGTGAGGGGATGATGGGAGCCGGCATCGCGCGCGAGACCGCGATGGTGCTGGGGAGCGGCCTGGGTCTGCTCTACCAGACCTATATCGAGCTGGAGGATGGATACTCGGAGAACTGGGGATTCAGCCCCAGCGACATGGCGGCGAACACATTCGGCGTCTCGCTCTTTCTGGCGCAACACTATATCCCGGATCTGCAGATCGTGACGCCCAAGTACCAGTACGTGCCCGCCGCATGGCTGGACGTGCCGCATCTCTCCAGCACCTGGATCGACGACTACAATTCCTCCACGTTCTGGCTCTCTGCGGACGTGCATTCCATGCTCCCCGCGGGCCTGCGCACGCACTGGCCTGCGTGGCTGGCGCTATCGTTCGGATATGGCGTCAGGATCGGTGATGCCGAACGCTCGCGGCGCTTCATCGTTGCGCTGGACTACGATCTGGTTCAGCTTCTTCCGGATGGAGGGCACGTCTGGAACTGGTTCCGGCAGACGCTGAACTACATCAAGCTCCCCGCGCCGGCAGTGGAGTTCTCCTCCGGACGCGTCCGCTGGTACCTGGCATTCCCGATCATCTAAGTACGTACTGGAAAGTAATCTGACATGTCTTCAGCAGCACGTTGGGCCGGAGTTGTACTCAGGCCCCTTCCTCCAGACGGAGATCGCGGCGTCAAACTCCGCGATAACATAGATGGGTGTATCAAGGAACAATTCCTTCTGTACTCAGGTTCTGTCCGATCATTGTTCCATGATCCGGTCGCGAGCGGCCCATGCCCAAACAGTTTTGTCAGCCGGTGCCTGTGGAATTCGGTCCCCCTCCCTCATCTCCCGCAGAGAGGCCATGCCGTTCAGCGGCGGATCAGTTACCGCGCTCCCAGGCAAACGACACCACCACCGAGAACCCGCCAACCTTCAGAGAGTCCGCGCTCGCGGACTCCTCGGTAACCGAAACGAGATTGGGCAGCCCGCTGCCGGGATCGGCTCCCCATCGATAGCTCCGCTCCATGGTGCCGGCGTCATCCCTGTAGGAGCTGTGAACCGGAAGGTTGCGCGACTGCACGCCGTATATCCCTGGAACCTGAGGCGCGTCGTCCAGGAGGAACTGCGCCGGAAGCACGGGCAACGGATTTGTCAGAGACGTATCGTAGGTATGCGTGATGGCGAAGAGGAGCGATCCGTCGGACTTCCGGCGTTCCAGGCGCACAAGGTTCCCACCGGACCACGAGTTGGACTGCGTAAGGAGTTCGCCGCCGCTCCGGATGGCGATCGACGCCACATGCCCGGAGTCATCGAACGTCATCGCGGTGGTATCGTACGCTGCGACAAGGCGATCGGGCGCGGCCAGGATGTAGTGAACGCGGCTGCCGGCCGGCCCGGACTCCAGGTAGTAGACACGCGACAGATAGTGCGAGCCGATCGCAGTGTCGTACACGTTCCGGTCAATGGCGAGCCGCGGCGACGTCGCGTGCCGGCTGTCGAAGTAGCGTATGCGTCCCGCCGAGGAGAACCGGGCAAACGTTCCATCCTGACCGTACTGATACGCGCCGGGGGAGAACAGCCCCGGAAGCTCTCCTCCGTCGATCCAGATGATGCGTCCCTGCAACGGCGTTGCGAGGGGCGCCGCCGGAGGCGGCAGCATGTCGTGACAGCCGGCCAGCAGCTGAACGGCCAGCGAGAGTGCGCCGAAGATGATCAGCCGTTGCATGAGTGTACCTGTAGAGTTGCCCGATAGCCGATAGTGTCACGCCAGCATCATGCGAAGGATGCCGCGCGCATACACGGACGCAACATCCTTGATGAATGCCATGAAGTCGATGTGAGCGGTCTCGTCCGCGGTGTCCGAAATCGTTCGCGCCATTGCAAACGGCACGCCGTGTTCGTAGCAGACCTGCGCCACCGCAGCTCCCTCCATCTCCACGCATTCCACCGGCAACCGTGCATGCAGTTTCACGATATCGTCACTGGAGGCAAAGAACTTGTCGCCGCTCGCAACGCCGCCGACAACGACGGCAGGCCTTGCCAGATTGAATCGCAGCACGGCATCCGGGCGCACGTCGTTTGCGAGATGTTCGGCAACGAAGCTTCTCGCGGCAGCCAGCAGCCGTTCCCGCAGCACGCTATCGGTTTCGATTGCGGTTACGCCGAGCAACGGAATTTCGTGGCGCGGAAAGATCGGGCGCGCATCCATGTCGTGCTGGTACACTTCACCGGCAACAACGATGTCGCCGACACGGAGGCCGGGATTCGCTGCGCCCGCAACTCCGGTGAAGAGAATGGACCCGGCGCCGAACTCCGCGATGAGGTGCGTTGCCGTTGTGGCCGCCGCCACCTTTCCCCATCGCGAGAACACTACTGCGACCTCATGCCCCCACAGACGGCCCACATGGTAGTCGCGCAGGCCGGCGCGCACGCTGCGGCCTCCAGGTTCCATTGCCTCGACGAGCGCCGAGATCTCCTCGGTCATCGCCCCCATGATTCCGATCACAGACATCTCCCGACGTTTCCGGTTGCAGAACCACGCATGCCATCGCCTCTGCGGTCATGCGGCTCCGAACTTCGCAGATCGCGCAACGCATTGCAAGACGATAGTTCGGAGACCGCGAGCCTGCTGCGGGCATGGTACGTAAACGAACGCGGGATGGCGAGCCGTTCAGGCCGCCATCCCGCGACGCTCTCAACCGTCCAATGCGGTTCAGACCCGCCCTATGGCAGACACGGAGGCGGACATGGGTTTATATCGATCTGGCAGACGGTCGGGTCGTAGCAGACGATTGCGCAGCATGCCGGCCCTCCCGGTCCGGGCATCGTGATGCAGGGCGTGCAGACCGTTGCCGGCGGAGGCGGATTGAACGCATAGAAGATCCCGCCGGCGCTCTGCACGGCCTTCGGCGCAAATGGCGGAATGATTACGGGTCCGCCGCCGGCCGGAATGAGCTGGCAGAAGACAGTACCGGCGGCATCGATCATGCAGAGGTTCACCGTGCACAACGTGTGGTTGAGCACGGTGATGTTCGGGCACTGCGCGCGAACGATGCCGGCGCTGAAGAATGCTGCGAGCGAGATCATCGCAACGGCAACTGCCAGTGCGACCTTCCGGTTATGATTGTTCATGATGTTCCTCAGATCTGTTTGTGATGAACGAAGCCCACAATCGTACAGCCACCGGGTTCCGCACAGCGGACTACGGTGAACGATCCAACGCAGCGGCACACCCGTTCAACGGCCACGCCGCCGCACGATGCGGGTATTGAAGTATGTCGCGGTGGTGCGTTCAACAACAACCGGATGCAGACCAACCCGAAACCTGTGCCTGGGAAGCGACTCTCTCAGGATGCCGCGATAAGCGGGCATCCGCCGCTGGCGCCGTTGCGGCCAGCCTGTACCGATAGCGTCGTCTCGCGCACTGCGCAACGCTCAGGTACGACACAGTTGCATGCCTACGGCAGGCACGGGCCGGGGCACGGATTGATCGTGATCCGGCAGAAGTTCGGATCCCAGCTCACCACTCCGCAACACGGAGGCACGACGGGCCCCGGAAGCGTGATGCACGGCGTGAATCCGACGGCCGGCGGCGGCGGGTTGAACGGATAGAAGATCCCGGCATTGCTCTGCACGCCTACCGGATTGAACGGCGGGATAACGATGGGTCCGCCGCCTCCGGGAATAAGCTGGCAGCGCACGAAGCCGGCAGCATCAACCAGACAGAGGTTGACGGTGCATGCAGTGCCGTTCACCACGGTGATGTTCGGGCATACCTGGGCGCGCATCTGGGTGGTGTTCAGCAGGGAGACGAACGAGAGAAGTACGGCGATGACAATTACTGTGGCCGATCTGCGAACCAGATTGGTCATGGTGTCCTCCAGTCAGGGTTACGGAACATGCAACGGCCGGACTCGCCGGAATCACGGCGGCAACACTGCTCCTGTACATAAGAGGAAGGGGACACGTGCAATTGGACATGACTGCCAACTTTGTGATAAGCTCACGGCTGCCGTTGCTACGTTCTTTCGTATACTTCGCCGACCAGTTCCCCGGTCCGGTAGCGCACACGATTCTCCCTCACAGTCCACATCAGTTCATGTCGCCGGCATCACAGCCGCCGAACGCCCGTGCCCGCCCTGCAGGCAGGCGAACGGTTGCTGTAGAGGTTCACACATGGCGACGCCAACACAGGAGCAGATCATATGGCCTTCGGCGATCTTCCACGGCAACCGAACATTCTCATCATCATCAGCGACCAGCAGAGCGCGCACCCATACTGGCCGGCGGGCTGGGAGGAGGAGAACCTTCCGGCGATGCAGCGGCTGAAGAACAACGGCATCACCTTCCAACGCGGCTACACGAACTCCTGCACCTGCTCTCCCAGCCGCACGACGCTCTTTACCGGACTGTATCCTTCGCAGCATGGCGTGATCGAGGTGCTGGAGTTCGACAGCATGAGCGATCCGATGGAGGGAGGAATCACATCCGTCAAGGAACGCAGGCAGCGCGGGCTTGCGAGCAACCTGCAGAACATGGCTCGCATGATGAAGAGCGCCGGCTACAACGTTGTGTACAAGGGGAAGTGGCATCTCACCAAGCCGGTGCAGTACAGCAACCCGCTCAAGCAGAAGTACTGGACCGAAGCGGATGTCGCGCACCTTGCGGACCGGTGGGGATTCGACGACTGGGGGTTTCCCGATGCGGGAGACAACCTGAAGATCGCGAACATGGGCGGCGGCCGCACCAACAACGATGGCCGCTTCGTGGACGGTAACGGCCAGTCCGCAAAGTACGGATATCTGCCGAAGGAACTCACCGAGCGCCAGAGCGTTCTTCACTTCCTGGAGAACTACAACTCGGACAAGCCGTTCTGCCTGATCGTCTCGCTGGTGAATCCGCACGACGTGCTTGCCTATCCCGGCACGGGCGGCGCATATATCACCGTCGACGGCAAGCAGATCCCGCTGTATGAGGCCGCCGGCTACAGGAATTCCGACTTCGACTCGCTCGACATCGAGGCGCCTCCAACGGCTGAGGAGTCGCTGCTGACGAAGCCGAGGGCGCAGACGGAGTTTCGCGCGGTGAGCAATGCGGGGAACGGCGATATCCCGGCCGGCTCCGGCGACATTCAGAGTTACTGCCAGTTCTACGCCTACCTCTGCACGGTCGTCGACAACGAGATCATGAAGGTGCTGAACACTCTGGACTCCACCGGCCGGACGGACGATACCATCATCTTCCGAATCAGCGATCATGGCGACATGGCGATGTCGCACGGCCGCCAGCGCCAGAAGATGTACAACGTCTACCAGGAGACTCTCAACGTTCCCTTCATCATCTCCAATCCCCTCCTCTACCCCACCCCGCAGACTACGGACTCGCTCGCCGGCCTGATCGATATCATGCCGACGCTTGCAACAATTGCCGGCGTTCCGAACCCGGAGAGCTACATCTTCAAGGGGAAGGATCTGGCGCCGATCCTCGCGAATCCCACGACGGAGGTTCAGGACTTCGTGCACTTCACGTACGATGATCTCTACTTCTACGTCCCTGGACCAAATCATATCCGCTGCATCACGGAGAAGGGATGGAAGTATGCCGTCTATTACGACATCTACGACGGCAGGCAGCCGGAGTACGAGATGTACAATCTCGTCGCCGACCCGAGCGAGACACGGAACCTGGCGTTCCCGTCGGTCTTTGAATCGCTGTCGCCCGAGATGCAGGCCGTAGTGAGCGGCGAGCGTGCACGCCTGCACGAGAAGCTCACGCAGGCGATACTGGACCTTGGGACGATGCCGGACATGATCACGTGGCCGCGCGGACCGGGCTATGACCAGCTCTCCTCCACCGACCTGCCACGCAACAGCCCGTACATTGCAACCAACGAGACGGAGGAGATGACGTCGACGGCGTAAGCCGTGCTTGGGTCTTCGTGCCTGGTGCTTGGTGCTTGGTGCTTGGTGTGCCGAGTCAGGCGTGCCGAAGTTCGTTCCCGTGCCCGCCCTGATGCATAGTCGGGGCGGGCACGTTGCCATACAATGCTGTGATACGTACGGGCACCATCGTGTACTGCGATCCGCCCGCGAGGGAAGCCGCCACTGTTGTACACCGGACTTCGCGATGACGCGCCAATACCATCATGCAATGCAGATGCACCCTGTCTGTAGCGGATGCAGCCGTTCTCTCCTCCTCGAGTTCCGGATCATTGGAGGCGGCGCTTCTACAGATAGAACGGAGCCAACGGCAAGCGACCCGGTGCTTCGTGCTTGGGTCTTGGTGCTTCGTTGTTCGGTGACAGCCGGCCGATTCGTTGCCAAGCACCACAGCGAGGCGCAGCCGAGCGTACCAAGTCCCAAGTACGATACATCAACGAATTACAACAGCTCGATAACGGTGCGATAACACGGCGATAACGTGGCGCGAATATGTTGGGCCTGCACTTCACACCGGCCGCAGGCCTGCGGCCAAATGCAGCCAAACCAAAATTCTGACATCAATGCGGACACTGAACGTTGTTATCGCGGCGATTGCCATTACCGCGACGCTACTCCTGGGCACGCCGGCGCATGCCCAGCCCGCCGTCGGCACCTATCTTCTTCCGGATTCGCTGACGCCGGCGATCCCCGGCTCGAACCTTTTGAAGGAAGGCGGATTCTCGTCGCTCTTCTACGTTGGACACAACGAGTTCTGGACGATCACGGATCGCGGGCCGAACGTGACCTCCGGTAGTTTTCTCGTCCTCCCCGTACCCAATTTCCAGCCGACGATCTACAAGATCCGTCTCAACATGGACGGCACGCTCAATGTCATCGGTTCGCTTCCGCTCATGCGGCCGGACGGCACACCGGTCACCGGCCTTCCGGAGCCGGCCCCGTACAACACCGGCGAAGTGGCAGCGGACACCAACCTCACACCGCTCGGTACCGATGACTTCGGATTCGATACGGAGGGCATCCTCCGCGCGCCGGACGGCACGTTCTGGTTCTGCGAGGAATATGCACCCGGCATCGCGCACGTTGCAGCAGACGGACGGGTGATCGACCGCGTTCGCCCGCAGCCGGCCGGCGGCCTGCCGGACATCCTGAAGAAGCGCGTGGTGAACCGCGGCTTCGAGGGTATTGCGATGACGCCGAACGGCAAGATCTATGGAATGGTGCAGAGCGGCCTCGCCAACGGGTTTGCGAACACCGCAACCGCGAACACCAACGCGGGCAACAACACGGAGATGATGCGCCTGGTGGAATACGATCCTGCTACCGGCAACACACGCATGTTCGCCTACCTGATGGATGCCGGCTATCCGGCCTCGGGCGGAGGCAACGCACGCCGTCGCGATATCAAGATCGGCGACATGGCGGCCGTGAACAACGACGAGTTGATCGTCACGGAGCACGTGACGCGCGGCACGAGCAACGTGAAGAAGATCTACAAGATCTCGCTCTCCGGCGCAACGCCGATCACCGCAGAGAGCTTCACCGTGGGCGCAACCACCAAGTCGCTGGAGGAGCTCTCCCGCACGGAGATCACCACTGTCGCCGGCATCACGCCGCTCCCCAAGACGCTGGTGATCGATCTGAACGCACCCGGCGCCGGTAACACACCGTGGCCCGTCGAGCTGGACAAGCCGGAGGGTCTGGCAATCGTCTCGCCGACGCGCATCGCGATCTGCAACGACAATGACTTCGCAGTCGATGTGGACTCGCTCGGCCACATCATCGTCAACGGCAAGCCGACCAAGACCGTGGTGTACGATCTCGCCACGCCGCTGAACTTCCAGCAGCCGTCGCAGGTGACGCTCGATCCGGTTGGCAACGCTCCGGTGTGCCCCGGCAACTCCGTCACGTTCACGGCAGCGGCGATCGGCGCTCCTGCACCGACGGTTCAGTGGCAGGTGAGCACGGACGCGGGCGCTCACTACACGAACGTTGCCGGCGCCACGTCCGATGCGCTGACCATTGCTCCGGCAACGCTCGCGATGAACGGCAATCTGTATCGCGCGGTGTATACGAATGCCAACGGTACCGGTACATCCGCGGCGGCCCGGCTCTCCGTGGTGGACAGCCTTGCCCCGGTGCCGTCCGTCGCCGTTCTGCCAACGGTAACCGGTGTCTGCTCGGCAACGGTGGCAACCGCTCCGACCGCGGTTGACAACTGCGCCGGCACCATCACCGGAACCACGGCCGATCCCCTCTCCTACACGGCGCAGGGAACGTACACCATTCACTGGCGCTTCGACGATCACAACGGCAACGTGGCCACGCAGACGCAGACAGTGATCGTGCGCGACACAGTTCGCCCAACGATCACGGTAACGGTGAGCCCAACATCGCTCTCGCCCGCAAACGGCCGCCTGTATACCATCACCGCCACGGTGACCGCGAACGACAACTGCAGCGGCGTCTCGTACGTGCTCACCTCCATCACCAGCAGCGATGCGGATCGCCATCACAACGGGCATGGCGATCATGACGATCACTGCAACGCTCCGCAAGACATCCAGAATGCAGCGTACGGCACGCCGGACCGTACGTTCGATCTGCGCGCCGATCGCGATGACGACGAAACCCGTACCTACACGATCACCTACACCGCCACCGATGCCGCCGGCAACACCGCGACGGCCACGGCAACGGTTACCGTCCCCGGCCCGCACGACAACGGTCACGGGCATGACGACGACAATCATGGTAACGACTGCAACGGCAACAACGGTCACGACAACGATGACCATGGCCGCCGCAAGCTGGTGATTGCCGGCAGCCAGGAATCGCTGGGCGGCGCAGGCTTCGCAAGCACCGTTGCTCCCACGCCGTTCTCCGCCGGCACCACGCTCGGCTTCACGCTGGCCCAGGACGCCGTTGTCCGCTTGCGGATCTTCGACGTGCGCGGCACGCTGGTGGCAACCCTTGCCGATGGCACCATGAACGCCGGCGTGCATGGACTGCAGTGGAACGGTTCGGCGTCGAATGGCACGGCCGTCGCAGCCGGAACGTACTTCTATACCATCGAGGCAAACGGGGTAACAGAGACCGGTTCGATGGTGGTGGTACGATAACGTCGCCGCCGGCCTGCGTTCGCTGCGATACGCGCACGCGGGCCTGCACGCGCCGCACGTGAAACGTCGGGTCCGGACGATCAGAAACAATGGCGCCGCCAGTCCAGAGGCGGCGCCATTACTGTTTGGAGGGTGGAGCTTGGATCTCGGTGCTTGGATCTTGGTGCTTGGTGCATGGACAGGTATATGCGATGCGGTTGAGAGGCGCGTGGATCATCGCAGTGGATGATGGCGCGGAGAGCGGATCGATAGCTGCTGGTCCGCTCTATCTGTAGACCTGGCGTCTTCAACTGATCTCGAGCTCCCCGCAGGGAGCGGCCTGTGCTTTCATTCGGAACCGAGAAGACGCTCCTTGAACTCGGGGGAGAGGAGATCGCCGCCTTTGCTACAGATAAGTTGCATCCGCGTTCTTGGTGTTTTGGTTTCGGTGCATAGGACGCCCGGCTGCACCAGGCAGTAGCAGTTGATCGAACGTCGGTGGAACGACTGAGAGAATTGGCTGGCTCCGGACTGTACCGCAGCGCGAAGACCGCTACAGCCTGCAAATTATTTTCACCAGTCTGGCGGGAACTGTCAGGTTTACACCACAACGGCGTTATCACCATAATCCAACGAAGTGCGCATGTAGCGGGCACCAACGGCAATACGTGCGCATATTTCGGCTGTCGGAATAATAATGGAAACAGGAGACCAATGATGAACAACGCAACCTGGAGAAGTTCTGCAATTGAGAGAGTAACGCTCACAGCCGTATTCACCCTCGCCTTGCTTGCAGTGTCGGTAACGAGATCGAATGCTCAAATCGGGCCTTGTGACGGCTATGTAGTCACCACGCAGGGAGTTTCCGCAATCGGCATTTTTCAGTTCAACATTGTCGTGCACTACGACTCTACAACGTCGTCGGGAATCATACACCAGGGCGAAACCAGAAGCATCACACCGGATGGGACTGCGAATTTCAGCTATTATCCGGCCGGCGGAAAGACAATGCTGTCCATCGACATGTTTGGACAGAGTATCCCTGCGGATGGCCAGCCGCACAAGATTACATTGAGTAATGGCTATTGCTTGCAGGTTACAATATTGCCGGCATATCCGGGGTTCCCGTGTCCGGTAAATGTTGAAATTATGACTGTGTCATGCACTTCGTAATAATGCAGCGGCACTGGCGCTGCCCCACCGAAGGGCGGCGCCAGTCTTCGCAACCGGATAGTGCGCTCGTACGTGCTCAGGCACGCGTTCCAGCCGGGCGAAAGGATCGCGCCGGCCTCACCCACCTCGAAAGAACATCCCCGCATTCTGCGCGATGATGAACACCGCCATGGCCACGAGAGCGATGGCGAAGATGCGACGGAGCGTTGCGCCGTTGGTGCGCCGCCCGATCCAGATGCCGAGACCGATGCCGGCAATCGCGATGGCGGTGAAGAGTGTCAGGTAGGAGGTGAGAGGATAGCCACCGATGGTGGTGAGGGCGATCCTGTGGCGGATGCTTTCCTGCAGCATATAGCCGGTGAAGCCGGAGGCGGAGTTGATGGCGATCACCAGCAGGCTGGTTCCCACCGCTCGCTTCATCGGCATGTTGCCGAGCAGCACGAGCGCCGGCACAATCAGGAAGCCGCCTCCCACACCGACGAAACCGGTCAGCACACCCACCGCAACGCCACGAAGCAGCGTTGCCAGGAGCAGGGCGGGCAACTTCCCGGCCGGAACGCCATCCCCGGGCACGGGAAGGGCCGCACCGCGCCTCGGGCGGAGCATGGAGATGGCCGCGGTGAGCATGACGATTGCGAACACCACAAGCTGCACGGAGCCATCAACCAGGCGGCTCAGGGCGGAACCACCGAACGCTCCGGCTGCGGAGCCGGCGGCGAAGATCAGCGCCGTTCGCACGTCCACGTTGCGGGCACGCAGATGCGGAATGGTTCCGGCAAGGCTGGCGGCGCCCACAACGCCCAGGCTGAGTGCGATTGCGAGTTTGGATTCGATGCCCAGCACGTACACGAACACCGGCACGGCGAGAATGCTCCCGCCGCCGCCAAGCAGCCCCAGCAGGGTTCCGATCATCAACGCAAGAAATAATCCGAGTGCTTCCATGTTGGTCCCCTGCGCCGCAGCGCTCATCGTGATTCCGCCGCGAGGCAACGCGCGGCAGGGCGCAACTTCGCACCGGCCGCGAATCTACGAGAACGGCCGGGCTTCATCACACTCGGTCGCGGCAGATCCGAACAGATCGTGCTACGATACGACAACGGCATACGGGATTCTTCCGGCATGCGCAACGCTGAGACAATCCAACGTTACGCCGGCCGGGAAATCTCTCCCGGCCCCGCACAGTCCGTTCCCACGCCGGCCTGGCGCTTTGCCCCCGCCCTTGCACGGCCCCTCTCCCTACGCCTGCTCATGCTCCCAGTACGCACCCGGCCGGTAGTTCCCGAAGTACCATTGATGCCCCTCGAGATCCTCCGCCAGATAACCACGCGCTCCGTACTCCTCGTCCTGGAGCGGCCGAACGATATGCGCGCCGGCCGCCGCGGCACGGCTGTGGTGTGCGTCGGGATCCGGCACGCAGACGCTCAGCGCGTGTGCACGTCCCATGAGGTCGCGCGGGCTTACCCGCCCCGCTTCCGGCGCCGCAGAGCTCACCATTATGACGCCGGTTCCCAGACTCAGCTCCGAGTGGTCGATGCGCCCATCCCGGCCCGGCACCACCAGCCGCTTCGTGAAGCCGAAGGCGTTGCAGAGCCAGTCGATGGCGGCGGGGGCATCGTTGTACGTTAGGCTTGGATGAATGTCCGAAGGAGTGCTGTGATTCGTTGCCATGGATCTCTCCAGCTTGATGGTTGCCGGTGCCCGTTCCGAATCCGGCACCATTGCCCCGAACGGGGCGCCCGCGAAGATACGCCCGGCCGGCGATGAATGCACGGCTGCGGACGCCTGGAGGCCCGCAGCCTGGGCCGCCGCCGGCCCCCTTCGGCGGCTTTGAGTTCCCGGAGCTTTCAGCTATGTTCGGAGCTCGTTCGCCCATTCATCCACCATTCACTCAAACGCGAGGTATACCTATGCCGGACCCCCATAATCCCAACAACATTACACTTGGCGAGGCCGTGCAGCTTACATCCGGTGTTGGACCGGTGATGGTTGTGGACGAGATCGTGCAGCGCGACGACTCCATCATCGGCAAGTGTGTGTGGCACAGCGACAACGAACATCGCGAGCAGTGGTATTCGCTGACCAGCCTGCAGGCCGCTCCCTGACGCACGTTCACGGCACGCCCGGTACCCTTTCAACGCAGCAGGCCCGGCCGCTCGAACGGCCGGGCCTGCTGTTGATGTACTGCGCCTGCCGGAACCGGGATGCACATTGGAAGCCTGCAGGCCCTGCGGCGCCAGGCATTGGGAACTCTAATGCGAGGACTCGATAAGAGAGCGTCCCCTCCGGCCTACTGGCATGGGCTGCAGGAGGATATGGTAAGCGAGTTCGTTCCGGAGTCGAAGCAGACCTTGCCGCAGCAGAACTCCGGGCCGCCCGTCGCGGGAAGCGGAATGCACGGCGTACAGCCGGGCGAGCCGCCGGTGAAGCTGCGGGTTCTGCCGTTCTGATCCTCGACACCCACAGGTGCGTAGCCGGCGGGCGTCGGTAGAATGGTGCCGAGGCTTCCCGACGGAACCGTGTACGGTCCGGAGAGCGCCCCGCTTCCATCCACCAGCGTCAGGAGAATGGTGCAGCCGGTGTTGTTGGTTGCGGTGATCTGGGCTCGGGCCGATGATGCAAGTGCAAGGAAGAACACCAGCGCGATGATGGCCACGAAGAACGGCGGTCTGGACGTTACGATAGTCATGATGGTCAGCTCCTGAATGAATGGGATTGCCAGGCCGCGGAGCCCTGCACGGGCCCTGCCGGCCGGAGTGATGAATGGTGAGGAGGGCATCGGGGCCGGGGGCGATCCTCCTGGCCCCCTCACCAGTAAAGAGGAGCTGCGATCGGGGATCTGGACATGTGGTGCCGATGCGCCGTTCGCACGGAGGCGATGATGTTCTTCGATGTTGCGCGCGCCTGACCCGGCCATCGGGCGTCCCCTTGCCCGGTGGAATCCGGGCGGGCTGGAAGGCCGGTGGGGACTGGGCTGGCGGGTTGTTGAGAAGGAATGCAGTGGGAGGCGCCGGTACGTTCTGCCTGTGTTGAAACTCCCATGCCGGCCCACCCTGCGGACGATTGCCGAACACCGCGTGATGCCGGCAGAACGCCATCGGTCGCGATTGCCAGCGTGTCCGCGACAAATGCCGCACGGGATTGTCTTGTGAGGGATAGGGATGCATGGAAACACTCCGGCTTGCCACTTCCCGTGACAAAAAGCTGCGGCCATTGCTGCGAACCGGAAATCTCCATGTTGAGAACACCACGATCACACGCACCGACGTTGGTTGTGCTGGCTCTGCTCGCGATCTGCTGTTGCCGATCCACGAACGCACAGCCTGCACCGCTGCTCGCACACTTCACCGTTGTCGGGGTAACCACCGTTGCCTCCTCGCATGACGGACGATACATCGCAACGGCAGGCTTCGAATCGTTCATCAGGATCTGGAATACCGAAACCGGAACTGAGATCCAGGTCATACACCGGCCCGAGAGCGATATCGTGACCGTGGAGTTCATGCCGGGCGACTCCACGTTGCTCGTGGTTGGTATTTCGGACAGCGCATTCCATGTCATCGACTGACGCTCCGGCATGGTTGTAAACAGAGTAACGGTGCCACATTCGATCCTGTATGCACACCTTACGGATGACGGATCCAGAGTGTTGATCTGGAGTACACAGCCCACAAACCAGCTCGAATTCTGGTTGATCGGCGAGGGAAGATTCGAGAAGGTTGCATACGAGGGAGCGATGTACGGCGGGTATGCCGTGCTCAACCATTCCGCAACCCAGCTGCTTTCGTGGGCTGATACCACGATGCACCTGTACGACTTCGATCCCCCCACAAATCGTGAGATCCCGGGATTCGGAGCGCCCACCTTCACGGGCGGCTTCAGCCCGGATGACCGGCGCATCGTTTGCGGCCGGGTGATACATCCTCCTTATGTCTACGATGCCAAAACGCTCGACACGGTTTTCTCCCTGCCCCCGCAGCGCCCGACTGATTCCGTCTATCGAGTTGTGTATGATCCCCTTGGCGAGTGGATCATTACTGCGTCGTGGTCCATCCATCACCTGGCGTTTCAACGATACCGAGCCAGCGATGGAACCTTCATCGATACAATCGCGGCTATCGACAGCTTCTTCTATCGGCTCCCCGGGATATTCGTGGATCCCACCGGAACGTATCTGTTCGCATATCACGGCAGTGACTATACTACCCCGATCGCCGCGTGGCGCCTGCGCGACCCCGCGAGCGCAGTGCCGCAGACCTCCCCGGCACCAACGCCGGTAACCGCTGTGGTCCCCAATCCGGTCCGGACAACCGCAACGATCATGACAGGCATCCGCTCCGCGGCATCCGTTCGATGTTCGATCGTGGACCTTACCGGAGCAACAATTCTTCAATGGACTCAACCGCCGTCGGGATCCGGCATGCAGCGGATTCGCCTCAGCGCAAGCACCCTGGCCGACGGCGTCTATTTCTGCCGGATGCAGTGGGAAGGGCATTCACAGACTGCACCGTTCGTGGTGGAGCATTAGCGGGCGGATAGCGTCCATGCCTGGCGGTATATCCATGCCGGCCCCTAATCATCCCAACAACATCACACCCGGCCTGGCTGTGCAGCCTGCATCCGGTGTTGGCTCGATAATGGTTGTTGGGAAGATCGTGCTGCTCCACGATTCCGGTAATGAAAATCACGGAAGCCGGCAGAGGCTTCGCATCCGGTATGAACCGCAGCTGGCAACAACTGTTCCGCATATCTGCAGGAGATAGCCTTGGCCGCAGCGCATTGCCTCCGAGAATATCACACACCTCCTGCTACGCAGCCGCCGGACGCTCCCCATCCTGGCGATACTGCCGCATCGCGAGGTAACCGAAGGCAGCCGCCAGCAACGACACGATGCCGCCGGCGACGATCGGCGCCCGCCCGCCCAGTACATCGGCAAGCCAGCCCAGAAGAGGGCCTCCAATGAGGGAAGTGCCGCCGAACAGTACCATCTGCAGCGCCAGCACGCGTCCGTGCAGTTCGTGCCGGGTTTCCACCTGCACGATTGCCGTTGTCGCGGTCATGTAGAGGATGCTCGCCATGCCGACGAGGAATATCGCCGGCACGGCGACTTCAACGCCGGGAACGAAGGCGAAGATGAGCATGGCAACGCCGAGCGCTACGGCGCCGAGAATGATGTGGCGTATCGCAACAAGCTCGCGGTGGGCAACAACCAGGGCGCCGACAACGGCACCGAAGCTGAAGACCGAGTAGAGAATGGTGAACACTCCCTCGGTGCTGTGCAACGTACTGGTGACGAAGAGCGGCAGAGTGACATTGAAGTTGTAGGAGACCATGCCGATGGCAGTAAGCATGGCGAAACTGATCCACAGTTTCGGCTGCGCAAGTACGTAGCGCAGCCCCTCGCGAACCTCTCCCCGGCTGCGTGGCCTGCGCTGTCCACGGTGAAGCTCCGCGGGCCGCATCAGCACGAGGCAGAGCAGCACCGCCAGGTATGATGCCGCATCCAGCGTGAAGCACCACCCGAAGCCCATGGTCACCACCAGGAGACCGGCCAGCGCCGGACCGATGATTCGCGACACGTTGATGGTGGTGCTGTAGAGAACCACTGCGTTCGAAATATCCCCGGGCGCAACCATCTCGGACACGAAGGAGCGCCGAAGCGGATTGTCGAACGCAAGCAGGATCCCGCCAATCAGGGCAAGCGCATACACCGCGCCGATCGATGGGTGCGGCATGAAGGCAACGATGGCCAGCCCGATGGACTGCCCCATCTCCAGACTCTGCGTCAGGATCAGCATGCGCCGCTTGTCCAGGCGGTCCGCGATCGCCCCGGCCCACGCCGCAAGGAAGAGCATGGGCCCGAACTGGCAGGCCGCAAGCAGGCCCACCGCGAACCCCATCCCGCTGATCTTCAGCACCAGCAGTGTAAGCGCAACACTGGTAAGCCAGTTGCCCGTGTTGGAGATCAGCTGCCCGATGAAATACAGCCGGAAGTTGCGGCTCCTGAGCGAGAGGAATGTCCTTCGCAGCATCCGGCCGCTCCTGCCATCGGGGTGAACGGTCTGCGCCATGATTGCTACCTGCCCTCCCGCGCAGCATCGGAGCCGCCCAGGCGTTCCAGAAGCTCGATCGCCTTCTCCAGAGCCGGGCGCTCACGGGCGCCGATGTTCGCGTTGATTGCCCGGGCAAGCCATGCATTGCGCGAGGCGATCGCGGTCTCGAACAGACGGTGCCCCGCCTTCGTCACACTGATCAGGCTCTTGCGGCCATCGGTTGCATCCCGCGTTGCCTGAACAAGCCCGGCCCGCTTGAGCGCGGCGAGGTTCTGGGCAATGGCCTGCTGGCTGACGTGCTCGGCAACCGCAAGCGCGGATGCGGTTGCGGGACCGTGGTCGCGCAGATGCTTGAGGATCGCAATCTGTGAGATCGGCAGCCCGATTGCATTGGCCGTGGCCGCCTCGCGCAGCCGTGCATGCAGCCGCTTGATCGCCACCGCAAGCCTCATCGCCGGATCGTGGTTGGTACTGGTCTTCATGGCATGGATACTGCATGAGGGATTGCCGCCGTGGAACTCCGCCCGCCCGCGGCAGTGAACAAGAATAGATTATTCAAGGCACTTGCACAAGTTACTTGTGCATCTATCGGTGGGACGCTATGTTTGACGTATGGAAAACCAAGCTCTCAATACAGCACTGTTGGTGATGGATGTGCAGCCGGGCATTCTGGACCGGCTGCCGGAACCGGACGCGTATCTGGCAAATGCGGCCGCCGCCGTGAAACGGGCGCACGAGAAGGGAATACCGGTGATCTACGTGGTGGTTGGCTTTCGTCCGGGGGCCCCTGAGGCGAGCGCCGCGCAGCAGCACGTCGCATCCAGGTTGATCGATCCGCATCCGGCAATTGCGCCGGAAGGGAGTGACGTGGTTGTTGTGAAGCGCCGTGTGAGCGCCTTCAGCGGAAGCGATCTGGAGATCCTCCTCCGCGCCCGGAACATCCGGCACCTGGTGCTGGCGGGAATTTCCACGAGCGGCGTGGTCCTCTCCACCGTACGCGAGGCCTCGGACAAGGAACTCAAGCTCACGGTTCTCTCCGATCTCTGCGCCGATTACGATCCGGAGGCACACGCGGTGTTGATGAGCAGGATTTTCCCGCGCCAGGCCACGGTGACGACCTGCGAGAAGTGGTTGAAGACGTTGTAGAGATTCCGCCGTCCCTCTTCACACGTTGGCCGGGCGTTGTACTCCTGCTCCTTGCCGGAAGGAGTACAAAGGCCCGTGCAATCCGGATTCGCACGTTGGTCGGGAGTTGTACTCCCGACCCGTACCAGAAAGGGTACGGCCGACCCGAGCCCGCAGGTTGTCGTTATTCAATTATTTCATCGGCTCGGCATTTTCATTCCGAGCCTCAGCCCCAAACCGTATCGCCGCTTCGAGTATATCGATATTAATATCCTTCAGAGCCTTGAACTTGATGCAATACCCGGTCACGCTCGCCTTGCCCAGCTTCTCTCCATACGCCTTGGCCAGGTACGCCTTATCCTCGATGCCGAGGATGTAGACGGAGATTCCGGTTGTGTTCGCACTGATACCGATTTGATAGAACTCCCTGGTTTTCCCACCGGCATATTTTATGGTGTGAAGCCCATATCCGATGTTGGGATTGGACACCGTTTTATTTTCACTATCCTTACCATCCAGGAACCACAACTTGCACCCTGGCAATATTTGAAGGATGCGCCGGTGCAGTTCCTGCATGTCACTACGCTTTGCTTCAGGCTGGCTGGCGATATACTCGGCGATCTGCTCTTGTACGTTCATAGTGCTTACCCGTCTTGTTCTACAACGTAAATGGTGTAATCCTGCAGGTTCACCCCGAGATCATCTGCAATCCTCACGCACTTCATGATGAAGTTCAGATCCGAGGGTACAGATTCGTTTCGCCAACTATTCGCCACAAGCCAGCATCATCGCAACAGGGCTCGCAACGTTTGGAGTTCGGGACGTTTTGCGTTGATGACGCACACAAACAGTCATCCCGGTGCACGACCGGCCTCCTGTATCGAGCTTCTGGCGGACTGGGATCGGCGCACACGACTCAGTACGGTTGTCACCCCACCCTACTCCTTTATCTCCATGAACAACTTCTGCTCGAAGTTCTGCCACATCATGCTCTCCACCGGCTTCTCGGTGCGCCTGTTGTACTTGGCGGAGCCCTTCACGTTGTACGGCACGCTGACGCTGCTTCCGGTGGTGAAGTAGATCAACTGCCCCACCGGCATGCCGGCATAGACGCGGATCGGCTGCTTCACCGATATCTCCAGCGTCCAGTGGTTGCAGAAGCCGACATCACCCTTCCCCGCCGTTGCATGGATATCGATGCCGAGCCGCCCGACGGAGCTTTTCCCTTCGAGGAAGGGGACGTGCTTGTGCGATTCGGTGTACTCCATGGTGGAGCCCAGGTAGAAGCGCTCCGGCCTGAGCACGAAGCCCTCCGGCGGAATGCGGAAGGTTGTGATCGTGTTGTGCTTGCGGGCATCGAGCTCGTAGTCGTCGTAGGTGGCGAGCCACTCGCTCAGGTGCACGTCGTAGCTGTTGGTGCCCAGGGATTCGCGGCGATAGGGCTCGATAACGATTTCGCGCCGCTCTATTGCTTCAAGGATTTCGGTGTCGGAAAGGATCATGGAACGGATTGAGATACGATTCAGTTGAAGAACATGGGCGCGCAAGGTACACAGGGCCGCCCGGATTGGAAAGACGCGGTGGGCCGGCGTTGTTGGGGGGGATTCAGCTTGCGCCGGGATGGAGGGGCTGCGATCTTTTCTTGGTGAGGTGCTGCGGCCGCTGCGACATTCACCCCTCGAGGAGCATCTTACTGTGTACGCGCCGGTGCTCCCGAACCAACAGATGCATCGGCCCGCCGATACCCATCGTTTCCGGCACGCCATGATGCGATTCCCGCCAGTGCATGCCTTCGCAGCCATCGTACTGATCGCCGGCACATCCCGTGCCTGCGCGCAGGCGCGCGGGCAGGCCGGTGGAAGCGATCCGCGGCTGCCGATGCGCGCGCACGTTGAAGACGCGGCCCGCATGGGGACGCCTCCGGGCGACACCGCGGCCGCGCAGAGCCGCACGCAACAGTTGTTCCGCCGCACCCCGTTCAACAACGATACGCTCACGATCTGCGAGGGGGACAGCGTGCATCTCACGGCGCGTCCCGCCAGCATCTATCACTGGGATCTGGTTCCGGGCCTGAGCTGCTACGACTGCCAGACTCCCATCGCGCGTCCCATCGCCACAACCACGTATCACGTCACGGTTCAATCCGCCCTGGGCGGAGTGTTCATGGATTCGCTGGTGGTGATCGTGCTGCCGGGAGGGACGCTCCGCGCCGGCGCCGGACCGGTACGCGAGATGGAAGATCACGGCGTTGCCGTCCCGATCCTTCTCCGGGACGAGCCGGCAGAGCTGGGCATCAACGCGTTCACGCTTACGGCCACGTACGATTCCAACGCCGTCGCTCCGGTGGACACCTCCATCCTGCTTGGCCAGGCCCTTACCGGCAGCATGCTTGCAGAGGACTGGCGCGTTACGCTGCTGCATCAGGAGCCCGGACTGCTCGCACTTCAGTTCGAGGCTGTCGCGCCGGATGCATATCTCCTGAATCAGGGAACGCTGGCAACGCTTCGCTTTACCCGCTTCCTCACCGAAGGAACCGGCTCCGGCATCTCGTTCTCCATGCAGGTTCCCGCGCGGCCATGCCTGGCGATCACAGCCGCCGGCGCAACCGTTCCCTCCCCCGATGAAGGCGGACGGTACCACCTGCTTGCATCGGACGCGAAGGCGTTCGCATTCGATCAGAACCACCCCAATCCGTTCAACGGAACCACGGAGTTCGACTTCTCCCTTCCCGAGGCCGGCCGCGCAACGCTCATCATTTCGGACATGATGGGCCGAACGGTTGCAGTGCCGATGGATGCGGAGCTGCGCGCCGGGCGCCACCGGATCGCCTGGGACGCGGCAGGCCTGCCGGCCGGCGCCTACCTTGCACGCTTTCAGTCCGGAGGATTCAACACCGCACGTCCGCTGATCCTTGCCAGGTAGCATCCGCACGGTTTCCATCCGCCGGAAGGGCGGCGGCAAAGCAAAAGGGAAGGCCCCGGATCCGCTCCGTTCGCCTTCCCTGATTGCAGGTGCCTGCCCAATCGTGCGCGAGGCTCTTCAATGTTGCATGGTCAACACAAAGCCACCCATGCGTTGATCGATGCATCTGGTCTGCGTAGGCAGAAATGTGCCGGACGCGACTTCGGGGCAACGGCGTACGAGGACACTGCGTCGAGAACCGTTGCATTGGCACCGGAAATGTTGTCACATCGGAGCATGGCCGCCGGAGGAGCGCCGAGGAGCGGACTGGTCGCGGCCGGCAGGGCTCAACTCCCGATGATGGAGCATTGCATTGTACGAGTTCGCACCGTGCAACAGTGATACGCCGTTCGAGGCCGGCAGCCTGCCGGTAAAGCAACCGAACGGCGAGGATGCGCTCGAGAGTCGATGGCGATTGGCGCGGGGACCCGATCCGGCCGACACTTCATCGCCGGGAGCGCGACCCGCACACACCGGTGTCTGAAGCTCTTCCCGGTATGGTGTAAGAGGAACGGCGACGGCATTTGTGGACATGCACCCGCGTGATTCGTCTTCCCTCCGCCGGTGGGCGGCACGCGAGTGCAGGAGAGCGGGCACGAGGCCCGGCGGCCGATGTGCGGGTCCCGTAACATTTCTCCTTCCGAAGCATCTATGCAGTGACAGATCAACTCCGGCACGCACATCCCAAACTCATATTCCATCCCCACATGCAGCACCAGACAGTGCGGACGGCAGCCGTAGTTGCAATCCTGATATTCATCGCATCCCTTCGTGCATCGGCGCAGCCGGCACCATTCCCGCTGAAGCCGGGCATGGCCGCAGTAACCTGCGGTGCAAATTCCTCCGATTCCGTTCCGCACTTCGTTCTCGGCGTTATCGACGCGCGGAATCCTCCTCTTGCGAAGCTTGGAGTAAACTGGGAAGCCCCCATGTATCATGGCCCGGGCGACTCCTGGACGCTTGCCAATCTCGGCCAGGTATTCGGCATCTGTCTGGACGCCGATGGCAATATCTATACCACGGCCAGCTCCAGTTACGCCGATGATCAATTTGGACCCGGCGGCCCCGGCGGGATCTACCGCATCGATGGCCGTACGGGTGCCATCTCCGTGTTTGCCCGCCTCCCCAACTCAACCGTCAATCACACGCCGGCGCTGGGAAACATCTGCTACGATCACCTTCACAACCAATTGCTGGTAACGAACTTCGAGGATGGCCGGATCTATCGCCTCGCGCGCGACGGCACGCTGCTGGAGACGTTCGATCCGATGCGGCCGGATGACGGCACGCCGGGCTTCGCGCCGCTCGGCGAACGTCCGTGGGGGATAGGCGTCTTCGGCACGACGGTCTACTACGGCGTCTGGTGCAACGACGTGGGGCGCACGAATGGGAACGCCACGCCGAACATCATCCGCGCCGTGGACCTCAATGCCTCCGGAGCATTCGTGCCGGCAAGCGACCGCCTGGAGATAACGCTTCCCTTCATCTCAACCCAGTATCGCTTCTCCTCCCCAGTCGCCAGCATCAATTTCTCCACGGAGGGGAAGATGCTTGTTGCCGAGAGGTCGATGGCAGGCGGCGAGAATCCCAGCGCCCACGCATCGCGCGTGCTTGAATACAGCGGAACGCCCGGGAACTGGGGAGCACCCACCGTGATCCTGATCGGCTTTTACAACAATGGGTTTGGCTCGCACACCAACTGCGCGGGAGGTGCGGATTACGAGTATGGCGGATACAGCCCCGGAACCGGTACGATGCGTGGCTGCGACAGCGCCATCTGGGCCACCGGGGATGCGCTCCGGTATCCCGGCAGCAATCCCGACGGCGGCCGGGGAATGGTCTACGGCATGACCCGCGTTCCGGCTGCCGGCAATACCACGGCAACACTGGCTGCGACGAGCTACTTCGTGGACTTCGACATGGATACGCTGACGAGCATGAAGACGCAGATCGGCGCCGTGGCGATCCTGAGGCCCTGCTTCCTGAGCGACACCTCCGCGATATGTGCCGGCGACAGCGTGCAGCTCACACCGCCGCCTGCGGCCGCGTACCGGTGGGATCCAACGCCGGGGCTGAGCTGTTACGACTGCAGCGCACCTGTGGCGTCACCCTCGGCAACCACCACGTATCGCGTGAGCATGACAACGTCGGCCGGTGTTTCAGAGCGCGACTCCTTCGTGGTGGTGGTGCTGCCAACCGGCACGGTGCACATCAGCGCAGGGCCGGAGCGGCAGGAGTCCAGCGAAAGCGTGATTGTGCCGATCGTGCTTGGCGAGTCCGTGGTCACCGAGAAGATCGATCGCTTCTCGATCACGCTGGACTACGATCCCGCCTGCCTGACGCCTGCAAACATTGCTCCCTCCGCACTCCCCACGCTTACCGCCGGAACACTGACCGCGGGCTGGCAGGTAGCGGCAACCAATACGCCCCCCGGACATATGGAGCTTGCGTTCACGGCCCCACCAACCGCAATCTATCTCGGAGGGCCGGGCACGCTTGCCACACTCCGCTTCACTCCCTATCTCACGGGCGATGACCGCTCATGGCTCAGGCTTGGCGTGACGATGCTGACGAACCCCTGCAGGGAACTGGATGCGCGCGGCGATACGGTTGTCTATGCAGTGTGCGGCGGCCGCTATCGGATGATCGAGCTGTTGCCGGCAGGCTCAACGCTGGATCAGAATCATCCCAACCCATTCAATCCCGCAACGGTGATTCCGTTCTCCCTCGCCGCCGCGGGGCACGTGAGACTGGAGATCTACAACGAGCTTGGAAAGCTTGTGGCGGTTCCGCTGGATGCCGATCTGCCGGCCGCACGGCACCAGGTGGAGTGGGATGCGTCGGCGTTCCCATCGGGAGTATACACCTGCCGGCTGCAGGCAGGCTCCTGGATTGCCGAGCGGAGGATGGTGTTGCGAAAGTAGATGCTGCACGGGGCTGCAGCGTTCGACGATCGCTCTGCCGGCATACACAACGGCCTCCGGGGAAACCGGAGGCCGTTGATTCATCGGGCCGGTCGGTCGGTGCGCGTGCAACAACTGCCACACCGGATTGAACAACGTGGCTGTCGTCGGTCGGGGGGGGGGGCGGCAAGGCCGTGCTCTTCTCTCACTACGGCTGGTCCGCATCCGCACCCGACTACGGCGCGCAGGGCGACGGACCGGGTGTAATCTGTATGATGCAGTTATGCGGGAACAGACAGACGCGCGCGCAGCAGCCGGGCGCCATGGTGATCACCGGCGTGCAGGCCGGCTCCGGCGGCGTTGGCGGGAACGCATACAGAATGCCGCCGATACTCTTTACCGCATGGATCACCGTCCCCGGCGCAACACCAACCATCACCGTGGCTCCGGGGCCAACGGCAATCGGTGGAAGCGCCGGGGTCGCGTTCAGATTTACCGTCAACGGGCAGGGGGTCTTGTTCTGAATCTGAAGAATGCCCCCCGGACACGATGGTTGCGCAACGGCCTTCTGCGTTGCAACGAGCGCGGCCAGCGCAAAGAGCGCCAGCACCATCACGACTGCGATGTGAATTCGTCTGGACATGGTTCGTACTCCGTCCAAATGGGTGAATGAATATTCCCGAACGCGGTTCGCGGCATGCGCGCGCACGTATCCATCGGCGCACGTCACCTGCCGGAACGCGCCCGCTTCGTGCACAACGGAGCACCACGACGCCTCCGTAGCCATAAGAGGAGCGGCTCCCGCAACTGTGGACATCGGGCATACTACGTGCGATCGCAGCCGAACGGCTACGGCGCGTTCGGACCAACACGGACTGGCGGTGCCATGCATGCCGATCCCGGCAACTCCGCTATACCGCCGGTGCATATCGCTCCGTGCGCGGAACACCCGCCCCCACACACCGGCACACGAATGGCAACGGCACAGGGCACCGGTGCAACGCCGCGGGACGATGAGGGGAGCCGGGCCCCCCTCATCATCCAACGAGCGCGGATGCAGTAGTTCGAGCGGCCGTACACGGCCGCTCACGCATGCATCACAATGGAAATGTCGCGGCCGCGCGCGCAACCGCTCGTACGTGAATGTCGCTCGGGAAGTGGGTCTGGGGTGGCGAACGCAGCAATCGACCAACAGGGTTGCCTTATTGTTGCCCGCGAACCAGGCCGCGGTTCAACGGTATGAATCATACGGCAGGCTGCGCTCCGCGGGTGTACGGGGCGTGCCTGCACCGATTTTCAACATGCACGGAATTGTTTCGCGAACCGGCATGCAGGACGCCCGCCCGGATGCAACGGGCGTTCGCGCTTCATCGCACGCGGGAAATTGATGACGCCCGCAACGCCGCTTCGAGGTTCGTTCGATCGTGGTGCGGTTCGATGCCGGCATCCGCCTCGCACGTCTGCGAGGCATCGCAGGCCCGGGAGATCCGGACTCCTGCAGTGAGTAAGAGGATTTTGGCGGTGCATTCTGGACATCGCACGCAACGCGGCGTGTGTTCGATACCGAATGGCGATACGAAGGAGGTTGCGGCGGCAATGCCGAAGGCAATCTCCATCCAGATACATGAAGCTCCCACACCTCTGCCCGCGGGCACAGCACACACAGGGCCGGCACACATATCGTCGGGGAAGTGCAATGCATACCGGCCCCGCGGCAATCACAGATCCAGTGCGGCAATCGCGGCGATCGCGCCCATCCACTCGAGCGGAAGAACGCTCCGGCGCATCCGCTCTGTTCTCAACCGGCTCACGGGCGGCACGGAGGCGCTGCGGTCGAGTTCGAAATGATCACTCGACAGTTGGTCGGGTCGTAACAGACATCCACGCAACAGCTTGCCCCGGTCAGGTAGAAATTGGTGACACAGCCTGCGCCGTTCACCGCATACGTATTGCCTGCCGCACTATTGCAGCCAACGAACACCGTGCCGTTCGGGATACCGACGATCTGCGCGCCGGCCGGTGGAACCGTTGCGCTGTACACGTTCAACGCATTGTCCACGAGGTCCAGCCGCATCGTGCAGGTGGTGTTGTTTACAATGTTCGCTACACCCATGCAGCCGTTCGGCCAGGCGACCTGTGCCTGCGCTGTAGAGTGGGCCATGAGAAGAATTCCAGCCGCCAGAAACGCGGCCAGCGACGCGACGCTTCGATTCAGCATTGTTCCAGTCATCGAGTTACTCCGGTTGTGGTTCATTGACCATGAATGATTGAGACGGGGGATGATGATTTCGATATGCGCCGGTCGAACAGGGACTCCCACTATATCGTATCACGATATACATCGGGACGCCGTTGTAGAGAGACGAACGGGAGTTGTGGGATGTCACGTGGAATGAAGTGGATCAGTTGTTTCATCGGGCACGGAACCCGGCCATCGCGCCACGGTGCACGTGCGGAGCCGGTCTGCACTATCCGAATGTTCGGAACGGCTTGAAGCGCGCCCCGCCCCGGGACAACGACAACGCAGCAACGTTGTTCGCCTTCGGCGCCGGACATTCCATATGATGGCGCGTACAACGAGAGAGTTTCGCACCGTCCAGACAACGGCATGTCCGGCGCGGGTGCGGCAGCAGCTCAGAGACAGATGGCTGAACGGATCATCGAGGGCGATTCTCGGGGATAACAGCCGGGCGCTCGCGCTGCCTGGAAGTCATTTCCGCTCGAGACGAGATCACGCACGCGGCATCGGCCCGCATCGCGGCAGCCTGGGCACCGGTATCTCCGCAACCGATCGGGGCTGAAGGTCCGTCCTGCCGGCAGCGGCTCCGAATGCTCTCCGGAGCGGCTGCACGGCATCCGCGGGGGAGCGTGTACGCGGCTTGGTCCGGACCTGAGCATTCCCAACACAACAGAGCATTGTTCCCCGCCGTTCGGCTGTTCCTGCAACTGACCAACAACTACAGCGAGCCGCAGGCGAGTGTACAAAGAACCAGCCCCTTGGTTACGAGAGGCCGCAGATTACGAGATCAGCTTGTTGTCAGGAGCTTCAACCTTCATATAAGAGGTTTTACCCAAAGCGCATTGGACAACAGTTGAGCGAATCTTGCTACCTTCCATGCCGACCGGGTTTCTTCAATCGAGTCAATACCAACGCACATGGCAGAGCATAGCTGGCTTATCCGCAATACGGCCGCGCGCAAGGGCCGCTCGGTGTTCGTGACACCGGCTACCAACGACTTCAAGTACCTGTCGGCCGCGCGCATCCTCCTGGACGCGGCACATCCCAGCATCACGGCGCACAACGCAGGCGCCGAGACCACATTGCTGGTACTGCACGGCACCGGGCGCGTACGAGTGGGCGGTCACATCTTCAACGTATCCCGATTCGACGGCGTCTATGTGCCGCGCGACGAGGAGTTCATCGTGGAGACCGATACGGCGCTGGACATACTGGAGGGAAGCGCTCCCACGGATATGATATTCCCGGCCGCACACGCACGCCACGAGGAGACGCGTACGCAGGAGGGGATGCATCTGAACGTAGGGGGCGAATCCACGTCTCGCGAGATATTCAAGGCAGTGGCGGAGAATGTTCCCGGAGCAAAGCTCCTGACCGGCGTAACGATGTCCAAGCCGGGCAACTGGACAAGCTGGCCTCCGCACGAGCATGCCGCGACACAGGAGGAACTGTATGTTTTCTTCGACATGCCGCGCCCCGGTTTCGGCACACAGTTCGTGTACACGGATATGAACAACCCTGAGCTGATTGCGCCTGTGTACGAGAACGATGCCGTGGTGCTGGTGAAGGGGTACCACCCCAACGTTGCCGCGCCGGGCTACCCGATCAATTTCGCATGGATCCTCTGCTCACTGGAAGATCTTACCTGGCGCAAGGTTGGCGGCGTCAATGTCCAGCCGGAATTCCAACGGACGGAGACGGGCCTGCGATAACAGATCGCCGGGCCGGATATTCGTTTCGGGAATATCCCGCGAAAGAATTTCGTGCAACAATCAATAGGGAGCACACAGTAGTGCTCCCTATTGATTTATTGCAAACCCGGTTACGGTAAATTCCGAAACGGAAATCAGTTGCAGCAGGGATCGTAGTACGACATATAGATCGGGCGCACCTGCCACCAGAACCAGTCGACCCGCAGCCACTTCAGGCAGAAGCACCAGCAGCCGCGCTGTTATCGTGAATGCAGAAGTATTGGAGCAGTACGAGGGTTGGCGCACGACCGGACGATTGTGCGACTATTCGAGCAATTGCATTTCCTTGTTTTCACACTCATGCATCACTACGCGCAGCAACACGCGCCGCCGTTGATTCACCGATGAAGGTATCGGCATTACGGGCCGCGACACGGCGCGGAATTCTCCGTCATCGGCCTCACCGAATGCCTGCCGCGCTCGTGTGCAGGCCAGTCACCCTCTCTCCACCGGCGCCTGGCTATCACAAAAACAGCCGAATCCGCGCGCGATCGCGGATCCTGCACATATCTGTGTTGCACAGGAACTTTTCTATGACTGATACCGTTATGGAGGTAGATCACGCCTGCAGTGCCACACGATACAAGGACGGCACTGCAATCCGGATCAGGAAGCTCTCGCGAGCACACGTGCCCGCTGGAGAAGCCAGGATGGCCCTCCATCCTCCCTTGAAGTGATGAGCAATTGGACGTTCCTAGCCGCGTGGCACAAGGCGGAATGCAGACAGGTGCGCCGCGCGCTGATAGGAACCGTACAGTGGAATACGCGAGTGAACTGCGGGCGCGATTCGCCCACCGAATACAACTGCGTTGTTCTGCTGGGTATTCGTTCCATTCATCGAAGTAAAGGAGACAACGTCATGAACGGCAGAATCTGCAAGGCTCTCGCAATTGTTGCACTTGCTGGTGGAGCCGTGTTATCGACAGCAACGGATGCAACGGCTCAAATCCGTTTCGGCATGTATGGCGCCGCGAACTACAACACAATCCAGGCGCACATGCAGGATTTCATCCCCGGCATCGGGGGCGGGCCGCTATCCTCGAACGACTTCAATGGCTCAACCGGCATCGGTGCCTACGCCGGACTGCTGGGTGCATATATGATCGACGACAGAGTTGCAACGGTGCTTCGTGCATCGTATGACCAGCGCAACGCCGAGATGGAGACAAACGGCAGTAAGCTCGCGACTCATCTGTCATACATTACGATCCAGCCCGGCATCCAGGTAAATCTTGGCGATTCGCCGCTCCACCTGATGGTGGGTCCGACGATGGGCATCAAGCTGGCAGGTAATTACACGTACACGGCCCCGGTGACGGAGCCCTCCCAGGACGTCAACAACGGAAGGATCAACAACGTCCGCTCCGTCGTCTTCGGCGGATGGGGTGGCCTGGGCTACGACTTCACGTTGAACCGGCCCGGCACTCAGGCAGCACTGTACCTGACGCCGTTTATCGAAGGCGATTATCTGATCGACCAGATCGATCCTGTTGACCCGGCAAGCACCGCGGTGATGAATACACTCACCGCACGCCTTGGTCTGCAGGTGACAATGCAGTTCTGATTGCAGCGGCGGACACAACAACACCGCTCAATAACGATGATGGCCGGTATGCCCAATGCGTGCCGGTCATCGGCGTTTACGGTCCGGCCGCTGGGTGCTGGCTGTCTGCCTGCGCCAACGGCCCCGCACGGCACGCAGCCTCTTCCTTCGCGATGATCACCGGACGGTATATCCCCTCGACGCTGCGCGCAACCTTCATCCACCATGCAGCACGTAGGCTCACCCGCCCTCCACGACCGCATCCCGGCATGGCACTTCCGCATGCCGGTGCCGCAATGCAACCGGGCACCGCGCCGTCGGGCGCCGTGCCGTCGGGCGGAACGGATCTGCCACCCCCGTAAACTTTTCTTTGCCACGTGTTCCCGATCGCCTTATATTACCGATCAGTTATACAACAAACTGGTTATAGAATGATTACGTCCAACCGTCTCGATGCAACGTTTGCGGCACTCGCCGATCCCACACGCCGGGCCATCCTTGCCCGGCTGGCAACGGGCGAGGCATCGGTAATGGAACTTGCCGAACCGTTCTCCATGAGTCAGCCCGCGATCTCCAAACATCTGAAGGTGCTGGAGCGTGCCGGGCTGATTTCGCGCGGCCGTGACGCACAACGCAGGCCATGCCGCATCGAGGCGAAGGCGCTCGAGGAGGCCACGGATTGGCTGGAGAACTACCGGCGTCTGTGGGAAGGGAATTTCCAGCGACTCGATGCCCTGCTGGACGAAATGAAGTTCTCCGGGAAGAGGCACAAACGAACACGGAAACAAGGAGGATCATGATGGCACATGCTCTCACGCTTACAACGCCGAGCGATCGTGAAATCGCGATGACGCGCACCTTCGATGCACCGCGCGACATGGTATTCGAGGCATTTACACGACCGGAGCTGATCAAACGCTGGCTTGGCGTACAGAACGGCTGGGAGATGGTGGTCTGCGAGGTCGACCTGAGGATTGGCGGTACCTATCGCTACGTATGGCGCCGCACCGACGGCATGGAAATGGGAATGGGAGGCACATACCGGGAGATCGTGCGTCCGGAGCGCATCGTAACCACGGAGTCGTTCGACCAGTCATGGTACCCTGGAAGCGCCGTGGGAACGGTAACCCTGGTTGAGCGTGACGGCGTGACAACGCTTACGCTCACGGTGCTGTACGATTCACGCGAGGCACGCGACCTGGTGCTTCAATCCCCGATGGAGAGCGGAGTCGAAGCCGGCTATCGGCAACTGGAGAACGTGCTTGCATCGCTGCGAACCGAAGGAGATGGGGCGTCATGAGGACCGCAGCCATGCCCCGGCCATGGAAAAGCACCGCGGCCATACTGGCCGGATTCTTCGCAACCGCAATCCTCTCGCTCGGCACCGATCAGATTCTGCACATGCTGAATGTCTATCCGCCGTGGGATCGCCCCATGAACGATACCGGTTTGAATCTGTTGGCGCTTGCCTACCGGATCGTGTACACAGTCGGCGGCGGGTATGTCACGGCACGCCTGGCGCCTCGAAATCCGCTTCGCCACGCCGTGATTCTGGGAGCGATCGGTCTGTTGCCGGCCACGGCCGGTGCCGTTGTCGGCATCGCCGCGCACATGGGCCCATCATGGTATCCGATCGCACTGATAGGTACCGCCCTCCCCTGCACATGGCTTGGCGGCCTCCTGTACGAACGGCGCCGCCCGGGCCCTCGCCGAACGGCGGTATCGGAATAATTCAACAATAATCCGGAGATATTCACATGAGCACCGAGATTGCACTGGAGAATCTTGTCTTTACCCGAACATTCAACGCGCCCGTCGCGGAAGTCTGGAGGCTCTGGAGCGACCCGGAATACGTCAGGCGATGGTGGGGGCCGGATATCTTTACATGCCCGCTTGCGAACATCGACTTTCGTGAAGGAGGCACATCGCTGGTCTGCATGAGCGCCCCGCAGTTCGGAGATCTGTACAGCACCTGGCGATACGTGACCATCGAGCCGATGAAGCGCATCGAGTACATCCACAACCTCGCGGACAGCGGCGGCAACAGAATCGATCCGGCTGCAATCGGCATGCCGGCGGACTTTCCTCAGGATCAACGCCACGTGATCACCTTCCAACCGCTGGACAATGAGCATACGGAAATGACGGTCACCGAATACGGTTGGGCGCCGGGCCAGATGATGGAGATGTCGAAACTCGGGATGACGCAATGTCTCGAAAAAATGGCGGCGATATTCGCCGTCTCCTGACCGCGAGATAATGATGACGGTGCTGCAGCTGCATGATGCGAACCGGCAGCAGGCATTGTGCGCACCGCAGGCCGGACATTTCATGCACGACAGGATGCGCGTCCGCGAACCCCGGGATGCGCATCCTGCGTTGCAATCACCAGGATGCTGCAATCAATGGTAGTCGTCGATGGTCCAGTGGAACGACGGCTGGAGCAGCGGCAGCGAATCGAGGTTGAGTCTTCGTGCGCGGATCGTCACGGCATCGGAACGCCATGTTCCCTCCAGCGTCAGAAGGCTGTCGTTGCCGGACAGCGTATAACGGAGATCGATGGTTGCTCCGTCGTTCGCGTTCAGGATCAGCTCCGAATCCGCCCCCCTGTATCCCAGCTTGTAGTCTGTCATCTCATCGCGCATGGACTGCGTGATGAAATATCCGCGCCTGTGCACGAAGAATCGCCGCGGACGAAGTCCGGCATCGGTTGTTGGTGGCACCGTGTCGCCGTTGCGCACGAACAGTTCCACATTCCACGCACCATGCAGAGCGGGGCGCGTTGCCGTGTCGTCGTTGAAATTGCCTGCCGTGAAATAGGGGTACAACGCTTCGAATAGAATCGCCACAATCAATGCCGCCTTGCCGACGGCACGGAACATCATCTGGCGCCGCGATGACGGCGGCCGCGCCGGACTCCACGCAGCCGCCGGCCGGCTCAGAACCAGAAGCCCGAACAGTCGCACCAGCGCCGGCCATGCAACCACGATGCCGAGAAACAGCAGAAAGCAGGAGTAGAGTTTGACGGAGATATCGAACGTGAAATTGATCACGACGATGTTCGCCATTACTCCAACGGCGCACAGCGCGCCGAGCAATCTGGTTCGCCGGAACAGGAGGAGCAGCGCGGCGGCTGCCTCCAGTACGCCCACGACAACGTTGTAGGAATACGATGATCCGATCGTGCTCCAGTAGAGAATGTCGCGCGCGAGGGAGCCGACGGCGGAGTAGAGGATATTCGGCTCGGGAATTCCGAATTGATGCTTGAACAGCTTATCGGCACCGTATTCCAGCAATTGCAGCGCCAGATAGTATCCGGCTGCTGCACGAAACAAGGCCTTCGCATCGGAGGAAACAACCGTTCCTCGGCGCGCGATGGCCCGGAATATTCCGATGGCGGCGGAGACGAACATGAGCAGGAATGTATGAACATACATTCCCGTTGAATCGGAGACGATGGCGGCCGTATACGGTCGGTTGAGATGGAGGATGGTGCTGCATATCCACGCAACGCACGGCTCCGTCACCGGACGCAGCCAGCCCCCCACATCGGGAAGGACGTGGTAGGGGAACGGCAGAGTCAGCACGAAAAGCAGAACGAACACCGCGGCGAACAGGAACGCCGCGGATCGCGGAGTAGTGGCATTCACTGCATGCACATTTTCCGGTGGATGGAACACCGCATCAACGGTGTCGTTTCGTCTCCCCTCTCCAGAATCCATAGGCGAGCGCCGGTACGGCAATCGCGCCGAGAAGCACCAGCAACGCCCTGCCGCGGATCGACTCGCCGCCTGCGGGGGCATCGAGGGCATACCGCACGGCGCCTCGCCGCTTCGGCAGGCCATTCCGCGTGCTTGATTTCTTCTCCTCGTACCCGATGAAGTTGATCCCCGGGAACAGCTTGCGCAGACTGTCCACGCCGATGCGCGGGTTGTTCCAGTAGTGATGATTCAGCACCGTATCATTCCCCTGATTGGAGTACTCCAGGGCGGTGCTGTCGTTAAGCTTCATCACGCTGTCGATCCTGCGCGGCGGCAATCCGAAATTGTCCTCTCCGGATGTGCGAAACGTCTCCACGGTTCCGCTATGGCTGCGATGCGCAATCATCATGGTCTGGCAGAGCGCCGGCACGCTTGCCGCGAGGAACATGGCCGCGAGAATACTTCCAAATGTTTTCATGGCTGCCGATTCGAATGTCATCAGTTTCAGTGTCGACTGGGCGTACACACAATCGGGATGCCTGCGCCGGCATGCACATCCGCGAACATGCGCCATGCCGCCTCGGCGACGGCGGCCGCTCATCTGATCGATTCCTCCAGATCTCCGCGCTCCGGCACCTGCCGTTCCAGGACCGAGCCAATATAGACAGCCACTGCGCCCTCGACAACGCCGTGCTCCAGGGCTCCGGCCTCTGCTCCCCACGGATATCTGTGCCGATCCGCATCGGTTTGAAGCGCCCTCCTGGAACGGTCGCCGCAATCTCCTGCTGCCAGGGCCCGCAACCGGAGAGATCCTCTCCCTGGCCGTTCGCCGACGGCAGTCCGAGCCGCGCCGCGCCCGTTCAAGCCGTCAGGCCACGGTACTACGACGCATCACCCCGGTTCGTGCAACGCGCCGGACAGGTAGCATCAGCGCCGGTTGTTTGCAGCACTGGCCGCCGGCGGCGCACCGGCGCATCACACGGCCCCGTGCTCCAACGTTCGTTCGCTTCGGAACTCCATCCGGCGGCCGCTCACCGGATCGGTGAAGGCGAGGCTCTGCGCGAGAAGCTGAAGCGGATGGGTGAAGTCGTAAGGCGCGTCCGGCATCACCTCCGGGTAGAGCCGGTCGTTCACGATCGGATGTCCCAGCGAAAGCAGATGCAGCCTGATCTGATGTTTTCGTCCGGTAACCGGGCGCACCCGGAAGAGCGTACAATCCGCCGTCCGGTCCAGCACGCTCACATATGTGGTTGCATTGGCCTCTCCATCGGCGTTTCGCATGCGGAACCACGGCTCGCCCCGCTCGATGCGGCCGCTCACCGTATGCTCCTCATGAAGCGTCGCCATGCCGCGGGCAACTGCACGATATTCCTTCGCCACCTCGCGCCGTGCAAACAGCCGGTGATAGAGCGGACGCGTTGATGGATCGAGCGAGAAGATCACCAGCCCTGCGGTCTCGCGATCGAGCCGGTGCACCGGCGTAATCCACTCCGCACCCGTGCTCTCCCGGAGCCGTGCCAGCAGACACTCCCGGACGAACGGCCCCGACGGCGTCACCGGCAGGAAGTGAGGTTTGTCGGCGATGAGCAGATGGTCGTTGCGAAACAGGATGATCTCCGTCAGCGGAACAGACTGCTCGCCTGCAATCTCGCGGATGTAGTGCAGAGTGATCCCGTATCGATACGGCGTTGCGGGCGTCACGATTTCCCCGGAGGCACTCACCACCCGTGCCTGCTCCATTCGTTCGCGCCAGATCCCCGCCCCCACATGCGGAAAGCGTCCGGCAAGGAATTCGAGAATCGTTGCAGGCGGATACTCGAGCTTCGCAAGGTATATGGAGGACCAGGCCGGTACGTTGGTGCCCGCGTCACTCGATGCCGATAGTCCCGTTTGATCGTTCGTCACCTCCGAAAGTACAAATCGCCGGCCCGAAACAGCAGAGCTGCGGAGGAACCGGTGGCAGCTCGTGGAGCGCACGGCCACGACATCCGCACATCGACGCATATGCAGCTCACGGTGATCTCACTTCCGGCCGACGCAATGCGCACCGTCACGGGCCGATGCAATAGATTGCGGCATGCAGGCCCGCGGGGCATGTCATCAACGGCCGACATCTGCTGCCTCGCCACCGGGCGCGTACACGGCGCAACCGCATTCACCAATCATACCGGAGTTTCCATGCCGACGAACACAAACGTTCTGATGATCCGCCACGCCGAGAAGCCGGACGATCCCGGCGACACCGGGCTTGCGATCGCAGGGCAGGAACGTGCACAGGCCTACGTGATATACTTTCAGAACATCACCATCGGACCGGCGCCGGTCAGGCTGAACTACCTCTTCGCCGCCGCCGATTCCGCCGAGAGCCAGCGGCCGCGCCTTACCATCCAGCCACTCTCCGATGCGATCGGCGTTTCCATCGACGACAAACACAGCGACAAGGATTATCAGAAGGTGGCGGACGATATTCTTCAACACTCGAAGTACGACGGGTCCAACATTCTCATCTGCTGGCATCACGGCGAGATTCTGCAGCTCGCGGAGGCGCTGGGGGTGCCGGCCTCCTCACTCCCAGCGCAGTGGCCCGGTGATGTCTTCGGGTGGCTGCTCGAGCTGAACTTCGATGCGGACGGCACGCTAACCGTGCAGCCGATATCGAGCCAGAAGCTCATGTACGACGACTACGGCCAGACACCGCCAACGGCATGAGCGCAACATCAAGGGCGCGGCCCGTGCCGCGCCCTTGATGAACAGATCCTGGAAGCAGATCACTTGCCGGTCACCACGACGCGCTTTGTCTGCGATCTGGTGCCGCCATCGACACGCACCAGATAGCTTCCCATCGCCCAGCCTGTGGTGTTGATCACCTGGAAGCCGGAGCCATCCTTCGCATCGGCGGTCCGCTGATAGACGATCCGGCCGTATGCGTCGCTGATGACGACGGAGACCTGCGCCCCCACACCGAGACTGTACCGCACCTCGAAGCTGCTCCCTTCTGCAACCGGGTTCGGATACATCAGGGTTCCAGCGCCCGTCCCCTCATCGGCGGCAACGGCTGCGATGCCCTGATCGGGGCCATGCACATCGCGCGAGGAGAGCCTGCCGTCCCGATACCATGGCTCGATCGCCGGCATGGAAGGCTGGTGAACATCGGGAGTGTGCGGCGCCGGCACGGCCGGGCAGGCGGTGAAGCAGAGGTTCTGCGTCACCCTTCCGGGGATTACGGCCACCGGCTTCATGATCCCCCACGATGCCGAGACGGGGGACATCGGGGCTTGCACGGACGGATACCCCGGCGTGTTGCAGTTATCGACCGGGCGCGCCTCATGGCAACCGCTCACGCCGAGCAAACCGGTTTTGATCACATACATCTGCTGCGGATCCAGCGGAGGTGCAAGAGGCTGCGTGAGCCCGCAGAGGATGAATCCCGGCAGGCAGTTGGTTGCAACCTCGGCGCCGGAATACAACTGGTCGAGCCCGTTGCCGCCGTATGCCATGGACCAGTTCTTTCCGCTGGGGCATCCCCATACCGGCGTCATGTCCACAACATATCCATCGTCGCCCCCCAGCGGTCCGGGGTTCATATGCCCGGTGAGGAGAAGATCGCCCGGAGCGCCCACCACCTTCATCTCACGAACCTGGAACATCTCTTCAACGGAGGGATTGCCTCCACCGGCGATATCGGGCGCAATCATCACGCCGCCTCCGTTGAACTTTGCCACATAGAAATCCGGAGATGGCGTTCCCGTGGTAGCTCCCACCGCAACAATGTTCCCGGCTTGCGCGCCAACGGTAAGCTCGATCACGGAGTTGAAGTTCTCGTTGGCTCCCAGCCCGACATGATTGGACCAGATCGGTATGCCGGCATTGGTGGTTCGCATCACCCATCCCTGCATCCCGTTGCCGAAGCTGGTGGTTGCACCGCATGTAATCAGGTCACCGTTCGCGGCCTCGTACAAGCCGCGCAGATCCTCGTTCGCCGGGTTCCCCGCCGGCGCATAGGTCCGGACGAAGATCGGTGCGCCGGCTGCATTGGTACGCACCATCAGCCCATCCTGGTTGGCGGGCGCAAGATGTGCCTCACCAACGGCAACGTAATCGCCATTGGCGGCCTCCAGAACGTCCACACCCGCCTCGTAGTTCGCGCCCCCGAATGTCTCTCCCCACACAACGCCGCCGGCGGCGTTGATCTTCAACAGCAGGAGATCGCTGCTGCCGTTGACGTCCGTTCTGCCGGTAATGATGAACCCGCCGCCGGCAAGCTCCTGAATATCCAGACCGTAGTCATTACCGTGAAAATCGTAGGCGAATGCCCACACGATCCCGCCGGTGAGATTCTCCTCCACCACGTACACATCGTTGTTCTGGCCGAAGCTGTTTGTGGTACCAACACTGATGTATCCGCCGCCGAGAAGCAACGGCTTTACACCACCGCGCCCATCCTCCGTCTGGACGCCGCCGAACGTGGACTGCCAGGTCTGCGCGTGCGCGCGCGCACCTGCAAAGACAAGCCCGAGGACAAGCATCGTACAGACTCGAGCGGGGAATCCGAATCGTCTACTGCTCATGAGATTACCTCATTCGTTGATCGTTGTCGGTTGAGTTCATGTATGTGGAACATGGAGCCGAACGCTCAGGCATGCCGCCGCGTTCTACACCATGTAATCGCTCCGCGGCGACGGCCATCCTGTCGCGCGAAGGCATGGGACACCCCTCCTTCGGAATTGTCCGATGGCGGGACGAAGTAATTGCGATGCGGTGTCAGTGTCGAGGGTACCCGGGGCAACGTCGTACGGCAGTACGCGGCGAGACGTCCGAGCGCGGCGCCGATCGAACCCGGCCCCCGTACAGCCCCGAGGCCGGGCGCTGCGGAACGTGGGTTCGTGATCGATGGTATCGGATGCGTATGATGGCAAAGATCGGTTCTGCCCGATCAGACTGCGAGTACATCATCATGTACCCGATGGTCCACGTGGAGAGCCTGCGGACAACCGCCTGCACGGCCGAACGAAAATGAACAAGGCAGCATATCCACCAAATAATCCCTGTGCGTGTCGCGTCCATGCAGCGTGTGCATAATTGACCGCCGTCATTGCTGCCGCGATCGCAATCGGCGATGTTGCCGACGTGGATGGAGAAACCGTCTGCGCATTGAATTACAAGGAGCGGACCGATGGAAAAATTTCAGAACCCAGCGCTGCAGGAACTGGCACGTGTGAACGAGACGCCATGTATTTCGATATACCTGCCGGCTCGCATCAGCGGTGCGAACAAGGAAAGCGACATGGCTCGGCTGAAGCATCTGCTGCGCGAAGCCGAATCCCGCACTGCGGCGAACGGCACGATGAAACCCGGATTGCTTGAACCGGCGCGCGAGCTCACGGAAAATCCGGAGTTCTGGAAGGACTCACGGCACGGCCTTGCGTTGTTTCTCTCACCCGGCGTTTTCAGGACATATCGCGTTCCGGTTCCTCTCACCGAATCGGTGAAGGTGGCGGAATGCTTCGATCTGCTTCCGCTTCTTTCGTTGGGACTGGATGATGCCGCGTTCTTCCTTCTTTCGCTCAGCCAGAATCGAATCCGGCTCTACAAGGGAACACATCAGGAGTTCGAGGAGATTCCGCTGGATGATGCCATCGCCAGCCTTGGCGGGTTCACACGGTACACGGAATGGGAGGAGGAGGCACAGCTGCATTCGGGTATTTCCCCGGCGCATGGCAGTCGCAGCAAGGAAAATGCCGTGTTCCACGGAACCGGCTCGGTTGACGAACGAACGAAGGACGATCTGCGCAAGCTGTTCCACGCCGTCGATACCGCACTGCTCACTACATACGGTGTCCGGAACGGTCCGCTGGTGCTTGCCGGTGTATCCTTTCTTCAGGCCATCTATCGCAAGGTGAGCAAGCATCCGGCAATTGCCGATGATGGCGTTCACGGCAACCCGGAACACATGCGGCCGGAGCAGCTGCACCATGCAGCATGGCAGGCCGTGGAACCACTTGCCGGTGCGCGCAAGCGCCAGGCACTGGATCAATTCGGCAACCTTGCCGGGACCGGCAAGACCGCCACAACAGCCGAGGACATTGCTGCCGCCGCCAGGGAGGGACGCGTGAGGGCATTGTTCATACCAACCGCAACCGGTCTGAATTCCACCGGTGTACGTGAGAACAATATCGCGACAGATGCGCATGCGGCGGCCGGAGCGAACGGGGAGATGATGCGGTTGGTGGGACTGGTATTGCGCGAAGGAGGCGAGGTGTTCCCGGTTGCCGCCTCGGAGCTTCCCCCGGACGCCGGCGTGGCTGCAATCATGCGCTACTGAGAGTGCTCACCGCAGCATGTCCGTTGGCGTCCGATACGATCATGCATTTCACACGGATGGCGGAGGGAAGATGCGCAATCGCGTCTTCCCTCTTCGATTTTCTCCCTCATCACGACCGACAGCGATCCAGGCCAAGGCTGCCGGCCGGGTCCGCAGACCGAGGGAAGAGTCCTGTAGCATCGGCGCGCAGATGTGGAGAATAATCGGGCCCCCCCCACGTCGTTGGATGAACTGTCCGGCTCTGTCCAACGATCCTGTTCGGGCCGGTCGTGAACGACCGGCTCACAAAACAATTATCGGGCAGAGCCGAGTACGAATAAATACGAAAAGCTGCGAGGCCCTCGCAATGGGGACCCGCAGCTCTTCGTCATGCATCGCCATAATGCATGAATAATCGTCTACCACTTCACGTTACTGTTCGACGTAAAATCCGTGCACGGAATCATTTGCGTTCCGCACATTCATCGATCGATTATCCGCGCGTGAATTCCGGCATCGAGCTGGAGAAAACAACTCGGCCTGAACGCATCATCGTCCCCCCGTGCTCCGAACTCCCTGTCACCGGTCTCATCTCTGCCGAGGAGCGGCAAGGCGCTCCTCGCGGCGGCGTATTGTTGAACGGCCAACGCATATGCGAAGCAGACCCCGCACAGGCTCATGGCGTGGCAGATACGCCATGAACCCGTCTACTGCGGGAACCCTTCCACGGTATCCCTCGCGGGAAGCTGCGTGTCAGCGTTGGAGCGCTTATCGAAGTTCAGCACCCGTGAGGTGAGCGGATCAATAATTCGGAGGAGGTTCTCCGCCCATCCCCATCACCCGCTATGCATTCCCGAATGTTCTCGAAAGGGTGGGATACCCGTGTTGCAATCCATGGAGCATGCGTACCCGCTCGTTCATCTCCGCCCGAACAGCCTCCAATTCCGCCTGGGTCTGGGCGATGCGTGCAGCGAGGCGTGCAATCCGTTGTTCAAGCATATCGGCATCCCAGCGAGCCAGCGTGGCATCGGCCAGCCGAAGTGTACGACTGTCCCACAACGAGCCATTCCGTTCAAGCACACTATCGGGGGACGCGGCAGCTCCCTGATCCGATCCGGCCACATAACCGGAGCTCATGGAACCCAGCCCCCAGGAGCAATCGAGCGATTCGCACGCGGCGATCGCATTATCCAGGCGAAGCTGTGCCTCGTTGCGCGCCGCAACGGCAGCATCCCGCTGCCATCGCAGGCCATCCAGAAGTTCGTTCAAATCGGCGGCCCGGCGTTCAACATCGGCGAAGGAGGCCAACGCCTTGTTGGCCTCCTCCTCCGGACTCAGCAGCAGGTGCCCATTAGTCAGAATCTGACTCTGTTCATACTGCATATTCCTGCCATCAACGTGCACGTTCTCTCCACCGTCATGTAAACGAAGCGCGCTCGAGTTCAGCGTCTTCATACTCACTCCCCCTGTTGAATCTGCTGAGAAATTTTCCGTGGTTCCTGCACACCCGCAGTCATCATGGCGAGGCATCATGCCACTTCGATCGTTCGTCCGTTCTTTCGCGTCCTCACGACAACCTCGAGCACTCCATCCTTGAACGATGCGGTTGCATCCCCGGCGGCAATGCCGTCCGGCAGCGGAATGCTTCTCGAGAAGCTGCCGTAGCTGCGCTCGCTCCGGACATATCCCCCTTCTTCGTCTCCTCTCTCCGATTCCGTTCGCCCCTGATCATCAGGCATGAATCGTTGACCTCGCCCTGAAGACCTTCCTCTCCGATGCCGGACAGATCTGCGTGCACAACCACCGATCCATCCTTCTCGATCACTTCGATATCCGGAACAAATGTGCTCGCCCATTTCTCGCGCAACTTCGCGAGCGGATGGGAGCGAAACGCCGGCGACGGCCACCCCTTCCCATGCTCCCACGTTCGAATGCACGATCGAAGCCATCCCCCACCCTTCGCATCTCAGTGAACGGACTCACGTCGCTTCGTGTTAGCTGTGCCCTACTCTCATTGGAGGTTTCCTTCTCCAGCTGCATCGGGGCCGCAGCAACCGGCACATTACCGTCGCCCGGATTCCGAGTATTCGTGGCACGCACCCCACGTTCATTATCCACCACATGTTCATTCCCTGTTGTACCACACAACGGTGCGGCGGCACGATCCCACGCAACCGGGCGATATCGTTATCACCCGCCTACATCGGTAAATTATCGCCATGCACAATGGGCGGCATTGATCTGCGTCATGATTCCCGGAATTATTTCGACCGCATGCGAATATTTTCCATGGAAGGGATTGTATAATGTCCAGATAATCCGGCATGATATCCCGGCCGGGCAGCCAACCGCAATGAGGCCGCGTCGCGGGTTTCCGCCGCTTCAGGCATCGGTATCGCCGCGTTGCGGAGCGCACGGCTTGCCGAGGGGGACCGTCTTGCATTTGGTCACCTGCTTGCCTATTGTTGTTCCCGATACCGTTCGATACCCACCGGTATTGTACGCTGCCACATATCGCACGGAAGAACGGCTCTTCCGCACGGTATGCCCTCTCAACCAACCTCGTAGCAACAGGCTGCCCGGAGATCGTTCACAATGAGCAGAGCACAGTGTACCGTACCCGACTGTACCAAGTGCAGTACCAGAAGCTCCTCCGTCTTCGCTGAACTCCAGACGCCGGACCTCGAGGCCGTTTCGGCCAACAAGGGTTGCCGGCTCTATCCGAAGGGCGAACTGCTGTTCTACGCCGGCACACTTCCCTCCGGCCTGTATTGCATTCACCGCGGCAATGTGAAGCTGTACAAGGTCGGGCGCGACGGCAGGGAGCAGATCATTCGGATTGCCGGCGAAGGGGACATCGTGGGATATCGGGCGTTGATCAGCGGCGAGCGATACTCCATGTTTGCGATGCCGATGGAGGACTCCCAGATTTGCCATATCCCGCGGCACGTATTTCTCGGGTTGCTGGGAACCAGCGGCAATCTCTCGGCACGTATCATGGCCCTCCTCTCCCATGAACTGAGAGCTGCGGAGGAACGTATCGTGGAGCTGGCTCAGAAGCCGGTGCGCGAACGGCTTGCGGAGGCCCTGCTGCTGCTGCTGGAGAAGCACGGTACAGCCGATGACAACAGCACCCTGGGGATCTCCATCACGCGATCGGAACTGGCAAACATCGTGGGCACGACGGCCGAATCCGTAAGCCGAGTTCTCTCGAAGTTGAAAACAGAGCGTGTCCTCGCCGTGAACGGCAGGCGGATCGGGATTCTGGATCGGAATGCCCTTGCCGAGGTCGCGAACCTGGAGCACTGACCCGCGGATCGAATCGCGGCGGCCGCATGCCCGACGGCGATGCGGCCGCACTTCATCCGGACCTCCCGGTTTGATGGAGATCATGATTTCACCTTCACCCCCTCCCTATCTTCTTCCCCGGATAGTTTACCTCCCATCTCATCGAGGGAGTCTCGTGATCATCTCTGCGGGTGGCGCTATGAATTCACATTGCATCTTGGAACGCGCCCGAACGGCCGGATGCAGCAACGAGGAATTTGCAACGCTGGCGGCGGATCGGCGGACTAGGCGATACAATGCGGGGGATGACCTGTTTTGTGATGGAGACGCCGTTGAGAACGTTTTCTGCATCCACGACGGGAAGGTTGCGCTGGTGAAGCGATGTCCCGACGATTCGCTTGTACCGCTGCACATCGCCGGGTCGGGCGACCTGCTCGGCGTGGCAGCGGCGCTCAGCAACGGCCGGCATTCCACGGGCGCGGTTGCAATGGAGCCCACAACGGTCTGCATGGTTTCGCGCAACCGGTTTCTCGACATTGCCGGACGATATCCCGCGCTCGTCTGGAGAGTGATGCAGGGTATGTGCAATCGCCTGGAGACACTCGAACGCCATATCGGGTACGAGACGGGTGAATGACATACCACGGCACCGCGCAACGGATACCTCCGGTTCCGCTGCAGTCCGATCCGCCCGGCCCATGTTTCGGTGTTTCGTCCGGGATCGTTCACCTCGTGAGGCGGATGATTCCGTTGCAGTCGGGGATAATGCGGATATTTGCCCCGGACGTCGCCAGGCCCGGCGCCGCCTCTCATGCATGCACATCCGGATACGATGGCGATTCTCGTAACCCGCGATCTCACCCGCGCCTACGGCAGGTTCATTGCAGTGGACGCACTGAATCTCTCCGTGGAGGCGGGTGAGATATTCGCACTGCTCGGCCCCAACGGCGCCGGCAAGTCCACCGCACTCCGCATGCTCGCCACGCTTCTGCCGCCCACATCGGGCGATGCCGTGATCGACGGACTGAGCATTACTCGCCAGGCGAACGGTGTGCGCAGAATCATCGGCTACGTACCACAGATGCTCTCTGCCGACGGCAGCCTTACCGGCTACGAGAACCTGATGATATTCGCGAAGCTGTACGACGTCCCCTCCACCGAACGAGAGGCACGCGTTGCCGAAGCGCTCTCGTTCATGGGACTTGAGGATGCGGCATCGAAGCTGGTGAGCAGGTACTCGGGCGGGATGATCCGCCGGCTGGAGATCGCACAATCGATGATGCATCGCCCGCGCCTCCTCTTCCTGGACGAGCCGACGGTCGGGCTGGACCCGATTGCGCGCGAAGCCGTGTGGCGCCACATCATGGAGCTGCAGAAGGAGTTCGGCACCACGATCATGATGACCACGCACCTGATGGAGGAGGCCGACACCACGTGCAGCCGCGTGGCGCTGATGGCCAGAGGAACGATCGTTGCACTGGATACGCCGGACCGGCTGAAGTCGTCGCTGCAGATGCCGGGCGCGACTCTGGACGACGTGTTCATTCATTACGCGGGGAGCGCTCAGGAGAGCGCGCAGAACTTCAAGGAGATTTCACGCGAGCGTAGAACCGCGAGGCGCCTGGGATAACCGCATACGTTGAAACGATGCTCAGCTTCATTCAGAAGACGTTGGTGATTCTGGAACTCGAGGTACGGAAACTGTTCCACGATCCAACCGAGATATTCATGCGGGCCGTGCAACCGGCGCTCTGGCTCCTCATCTTCGGCCAGGTGTTCGCGCGCATGCATGCCATTCCCGGCAACTATCTGGACTTCATGGCGCCCGGCATCCTTGCGCAGAGCGCGCTGTTCATCTCCATCTTCTACGGCATCGCGGTGATCTGGGAACGCGATCTCGGACTCATTCACAAGATCCTCGCCACGCCAACGCCGAGAACCGCGATCGTTCTCGGCAAGGCTCTCTCAGCCAGCCTGCGAACGGCGCCTGTGGTCATCATCATCTATCTGCTCGCCGCGCTCCTGAGCGTGAACATCTCCTGGCGTCCGGCCAATCTCCTCGGAGTGCTCTCGATGGTGGTACTGGAGTCCACGTTCTTCTCCTCATTCTCACTGGTCATCGCATGCATCGTCAAGACCCGGGAGCGCTTCATGGGGATCGGGCAATTGATCACGATGCCGCTCTTCTTCGCGAGCAACGCCATCTATCCGATCGATATCATGCCCGGCTGGCTGAAGGTGATCTCGCACGTAAACCCGCTCACGTACATGATCGATGCCCTGCGCGCGCAGATGCTCGGCCAGACGGCAGGGCTGGGGATCGGCCTGGACTTCGCAATCGTGTTCGCCTCCTCCGTTGCACTGGTCCTTCTGGGAGGAGCACTCTATAAACGCGTGATCACCTAGAACGGAACAGGCGCGGCAACCTTTCCACCGTTCTCTCGCGATGGAATCCAATCGGCCTGCTCTGCCGTGGTGCATTGTTCCGCCGAACGGACCGTGATGCCTGCCGGTACAGGTTGCCACGTCGGCATTCGCTTCGCGGCCGCCTCCTCGCAACACCCCCTGGTGGATGTTCACATCCATTGTCACTAGCAGCGAACGAAGTGGGGGGCAACCTTTTCACCTCTCTCGCGATGCCATTCAATCGGCCCGGCCTGCCGTCATGGAGAGATCGCCACGACCCGGCTGCGCTGGGTCTCGCGAAGACCACAGGAGAGAATCCGCACGGCGGATAAACGTTTCCGGGGAGTCCGGCAATGCGCCGAACTCCCCGGATTGAACATGACTGTTGGAGATAACCGCGCGCGCGGCAACGGCCGCAACGCACATGCTACTGCCTGGTGAACAATGCGTCGTCCACCGGAGCATTGTTATGCAGTTCCGTGATCGTATCGGTCCAGGAGTCGCGGAGCGTGGACCACTTGGCCGTATACGGCACCTTGACGCCATCCACCGTACGATAATCGGAATACTCCACGGAGAACGGAATGGATCCCAGCGTCATGTGGAATTCCACGTAGCGCCGCACCAGCAGTCCGGTTGCAGCATCGAAGTACAACCGCTCGCTGCTCTTGTTCCGCTTCGCCTCGATCACGAGCACGTTGCGATCGCCGATGTGCTCGCGTCCCAGCAGACGTATGCCGGTGTAGGACTTGCGGATGTCTGAGGCGGGAAAGAACTCCGCTTCGCGCAGAAGCTGCTCCAGCTCCGCATTGTTCGGGACGTTCGGCGGGCGATTTCCGAATACCATGCCGGCCGTTGTTCCGTCGTACCACATGATGCCGGTGCCGCGGCGCGCATCGGAGGAGGTGGTAACGGAACGGAACTTGTTCGGCAGCTTCTGAAACACCTCGACCGTGGCGGTGGTTCCGCCCGCCTGCGACTCCGACGCCTTGATCGTGCGCGTGCGGATCTTCCCCATCGCGGCTTCGCCGCCAAGCTCGCGCGTGTATCGATCCAGCACGGCTTCGGCGGTTGTCGTGGAATCCTTCTTCAACTCCATGGACACATCCAGCCGCCCCCAGTCGCCCTGCGCCAGCGACGGCACCGCAACCGGAACCGGGTTGCCACGGTGACAGGAGTAACAGGTAACGGTGGTGGTTCCGAAATTCTTCGCGTTGATATCCTCCGTCATCAGGATCATGCTGCGCGCCGTCTTCTTGGCCGGCTTGTCGTCCGATGCGAAATCTCCCTGCGCATGGCAGAACCCGCAGTGAACGCCGAGCGATGCGCTGATGAAAGTCATCGTAGCGGAGACTTCGGACGCGCTCATCCCGCGCAAGGTCTGAATGTTCCTGTAGACCTTTTCCGCCGGCATGGAGCCACGGTCCGTTGTGTCTGTGGGAGCGGGATCCGCGAGCGCGAACGAGGCATGGCGCAGCCACGTTGTGCCGGCCCCTTCAACCGATGCGTCCGCAGCAATGCCTGCATGAGAATGCCTGCCGGCGGGAAGATTACGTTCTGCGTACAGGCAGCCGGTAATCAGGGTGACTCCGAGCGCCAGATAGGCATACCAGATGCGTCTGCTTTTCATTGATGTTATCCTCGTGACCAATGTCTGAACGATGTCCGATGAAGTATCGGTGATACGGGGCCGTGACCTTGAAACGATCGAGCCTGGCGGCATGCAGCGGCACGGCAGCAGGCCCACAGGCCCGAGCGACATCCGGCCGCGAATGTTGCAACACGAATCGAGTCGAGCGCGAATCTAGGCAGACGGGAGCAATTCTCCGGGGTACTTCGTTCGCGGCACGCGCGCCGGCGCACGTTTTCGAGCGGGCGTATTCTTTCTCGCAGTGCGATCCTCCGAACGCCACGACCGGGAACCCGCGCCCTTTCAGCGGTGCACCAGCCGCGATGCACGATTCGAATGGCAATGCGGAAGAAGTACGGCCAACGGTGCAATCATATCATTGCACTCCAGCACATCCCATGATCATGCTGGCAGGCAGCAATTCCTGTTGCTGTCCGGCGTCGCGCGGCCGTGTGTCGGCGTTCGGAGTCATCCCCGACCTCTCTCTCGCATGCGATGGTTCACATTGCATGATAATCGTTGTGGATGCCACGATAGCCGACAACGGCCCTCGACATATCAGAGCACGATTTCGATCCGCATTCGGTTCGAAGGGCGTCGTGCGGAACCGGGAGAGAGCAAACACGGAATCTGCACGGCGTCCATTACGATCGCTCCGGCAACATCAGCGGCTGACGATCGAGTTCGATAACCGCACCGTTCAGTAATGCCCGGTCTGAACCGCAGATCGGGCATTGTCTTGGGTGGACTGCCGTGCGGCCCGTCGCCGTGTACCGGCCGGCACCGGGCCCCGTCCCGGCGCTTCACGCGACACTGATCTCGAGAAGGCCGTGTGACCGCGAAAGGAGCAGCGGGCCACCGCTCCACGGCGGCCGGGTGGTGCAGGAAGGGTTGCGCCGCGACCAAGCAGGATGCGACAGGCTTCATTGCAGTCGCGCATGCGAATGGTGATCGAACCGGGGCTCGCGCACCGCATCATCCGGCGGTGCGAACTCCACGCCGGGCTTCTCCCCGGTTGGTATACCGGCAGGTACCGGCAGCAGCCGCGCTCTGCAACATCGCAGCATGCAGGAGGTGCCGCCGTACCCGCCATGGAGCGCCGCGCCGAGAGCGTTGCGATAGAACTCTGCCGCGGACGATGGATGCGAACATCCGTCAAGGGTAGTTGCAGAGATATGCCCTGACGCAGCCGAGGTTGATGTTCTCGCGAAGACCACGGGTGAGTCATTGCCGAGGGATACCCTGACACCGTCGGGATCGAGTTTCTCGCGATGCATCGATACCGCTCACAACCAGCATGTACGCCGGTTCGGCGCCTGCTGCCGGAAACGGGATCGTCATCTCCGTATGCGAGCGGCCCGATCAGAATGTCGGGGTCTGGTTCACGTTGAAGACGAAACCGCGCCAGTTGTGACGAATGTAGCTGAACTCCGGACGCGGCCCCCATCGCTGCATCAATGCATCCTGGAGACTCGCACCACCGGTGACGGCGTTCTGATGGGCACGGGCAAACTCCAGAAGCGCCTGTGCTATCGGCATGTAGGACCAATGCCAATCCTCCGGCATATAGCCCATGCCTGCGGCCGAGCCGGACGTGAACGACTGAACGAAGCCGTAGCTGGAGGCATTGCGTACAAGCCAGCTATGCTCGTCTGCAAGGCCGGAGGCGCCGGCCGTCTGCCAGTCAGACGGTCAACGCTGAAGAGATCGAAATCGGTACCGTAGTGATGCCGCGATATCCCCGGCGCAGATGAAGCCTCCAGTATCTCCTGCTGGCGCTCATCGTCGTTGAGCGGCCGCGCCCCGCCCGGGAGCATGCACGGCCCCGATGCCGGCGGCGCAAGCACGCCCCAGCAGACGCGATGGCAGTCATTGTACGGATCCCACTTGCTTCCCGCCGCTCCGATCTGCGAGCCGCATGTGGAAACGGCGTGCGGCGTGATGCGATCGAACTGCGCCCTCGTACTGCTCCACTGGTCGAAGCGGAACTTCCGGTTCCAGATGCGTGACTGATCGGCATCGCTGGCGTATCCGCGAACGACGTTGAGACTGGATGGAAGCTGCAGCAATGTTGGAGTGGCGCCTGCCGATACGCGAAGCCCCGCGAGCATGCAGTTCAACTGGTCCTGCGCCTCCCGCCGAGCAGCCGCAGGCGGCGCCGTGCGACCAACCATCCAATCGATCACATCGAACACCGGCATCGACGCGATCACAGCTGCCCACCGTGCCTTCGCCGCATCGAAGTCCGTCTGATCCACAAACCCGCGGCATCCGGCGGAGGATGTCGTATACGCCGTTTCGCGCACGAGCGCGGTTGCCTCCCGCGGCATCGGAGCCGGTGCAGTCGCTGCCGGCGTTGTCGCTGACGGCGTTGTCGTGCCCGACGTACTCGCTGCCGGAGTACTCGCGGCCGGTGTACTCGCGGCCGGCGCTGTCGTTGCCGGTGCATTCGTTGCCGGTATGGTCGCTGCCGGCGCTGTCGTTGCCGGTGCATTCGTTGCCGGTATGGTCGCTGCCGGCGTTGCTGCGGCCGGTTGCGTGCAGGGCCCGGGGGGGATGCCGAGCGAGGCCATTGCCGCTTCTCCCATCGTCACATCCATCGCCAGCAACTGGCGGCCGCGCGCGTCATCCCGTGCATCCTCCACCTCGAAGTTGATGTAGCGCTCGGAGCGGAGTGCCACGGAGAGCGATCCATCATCCGGGGGATTGGCGGACTGCAGCACCACGTTGTAGTTGCCGCCACGGAGCGTAAAGAAATCCGCGGGCTGGGTCGTGAGGAAGAAGTTGTCATGATCGGTGCGAAGCACCGCCGGATCCTCCGGCTGAATGTTCGGGTTGGCAACGGGTGCAGGGGGGCTGCCGCTTCCTGCTCCCGATCCGGAGCCGGCTCCCGTTCCTGCCGGGGAAGGGAGCGTGAGGCGAGTCCTGTCGGTCTCGGTGGCGGCACTCTCGTTGCCTCCCGGGCTGTAGGAATCGATCGAGAGGGGCGCACCGGGCGTGTTGTTGTGAAAGGCCACCACCGGCAGAGGCGTAGTGCCGGTACCGCCGCGGCACGTTGCCAGCGCGGTGCGTACGTTGCCGATAAAGGCATTCAGCCCGCTCATTGCCGCATCGAACGGGGCGCGACGCGCGGCAAGTGCCGCCGGAGAAAGCGCTGCCTTCTGTCGCGGAGTGAGGCGCAGCCAGCTCCCGACGCCGGGGCATGGGCAGGTGCTGGTGAACGCCTTCTCCGGATGGGCTGCGTCGAAGATCCTGTTCGGATCGGCCTTGCATCCCGGCGCAATGTCGATGCAGCGCGAGCTGTTGCGAAGGAAGACGAGATTGGTGCAGTAGCGGCTGCGAATGTTCTGCGCGGCCGCGAATGCCGTGCGCTCATCGCCGTGCAGATGCACCAGACAGGCGGCGGCAGCGGAGGGGGCGGACTGAAAATCGGTCTCGACCGCCGGCACGCGCTGGAGACGCCGCGGCCGCCCGTTGCTCTGCTGCATGGTGTGCACCAGCTCGTGCGCAAGCAGGCGGCGCCCGGCATCGGTGCCCGGGGCATAGTAGCCGGAACCGAACACCACGTCGTGGCCGATCGTGTAGGCCTGCGCGCTCACAGCCCGGGCGGTTTCTGCCGCACCGGCATCGGTGTGAACGCGCACGCCCCCCAGATCGCGGCCGAAGCGGGGCTCGAAGAACGCACGTTCGCCCGCCGGGAGCGGCTGGCCGCCGCCGCGCAGCGAGGCGATCCTCTCCGCGGTCTCCGCGCTCACCTGCGGAACAGCTCCCCCCTCCTCCCGCGCCTGCATCACCTCCTCCGCATCATCCACACGCGAGGCGCCGCAGGCCGTGCATGCCCGCTGTATCGCCGGCATCCCGTTCGCGTCCGATCCGTGCAGCCCGCCGTCGTGTCCGTTCGCGGAGTAACCATCGGCACCGGGCTCCGGCATGCGCATCACATGGTCCGCAATGCGATCCGCCTCCTGCTCGAATGCATCGCCGGGCGCGTTCACAGTCAACCCGGCCTGCGACGCCGCCGGCTGCGCCGAACGCTCGCTGCACCGCGGACAGCCGCCGCCGCAGGCACATCCCGGCGTTCGCTGCACCACATGCTCCGCAAGCGGCCGCACTGCGGAGCTTTTCACGGCATGGCTGGACGCTTCGTCACGGTGATGATGACGTGAGGCGGCGGGCGCGTGATCGTGTGCAACGGCAGTGATGTGAATACCTCGTTGTTCGTTAATGGTTCCGGTTGGATTCGAGGCGGGATGCACCATGCACCATCGCAGGAAGGCGGACTCCGACTTCGTTCGGTATTCCCCGGCAATAACATCCCCGCGAGTCCCCGCGCAGCGGGAGGAGGCGATCTCTCCGCAATACCGCTCCGCTCCATCGAGAGAGAGCGCCGGACAGGTTGCCACGCTCGCGCCGCTCGCTGCTCATGACAATGGATGTGAACATCCACCAGGGGTCGTTGCCACGTCGCCATCATGGTCCACCCGGCGGAACGATGTGCCACGCGGCAATGATCGCCACGGCTTCGCTTCGCTCGCCTCGCGAAGACCATAGGCGGGTCATTGCCGAGGGATACCTTGACGCAGTCGAGGCTGATCTCCTCGCAAAGACCCAGCAATGGACGTCCAATCCGTCTTCGCGAGTCCCGGCGTTGTCCGGACTCGCGATCCATCCGGAACGGCCCTCCCGTGTTATCACGGAGTCTGACTCCGCGATCTCCGTCCGGAGAAAGGGTCTGAGTAAAACTCAGACCCAACGTGCTGTTGAGCGCATGTCGGATTACTCCCTTGCACGTGCCTAGTAGCCGAAGGAAGCACACTCGATGTACCGCGCCCAGGCATCGACGTTGCCGCGCAGATCGCCCGAGAGATTGCCGCAGGGATCGGCGCAGCTCACGATGGGATCCTCGCGGCAGTACTGTTCGTTCCTCCCCTGCCCAACCCGGGCCTGATCGATGCCGGCCGCATGCGCGGCCTCGTGAATCAGTGTACGGCGCTGGATCGTGAGATTGTTTGCGAAGAATCGCGGCTGGCATACCACGATGCCGCTAAGGTCATCCTTCGTGTAGGCGTTCACACCGGCAGTGTTGCAGGTATCGTCCGTACAGGAACCGCAGGTGATCGGCACGCTCCGCAGACGATTCAGTATGGAGGCAATCGTGTTCCCCACCATCTGCATGTCGATCGCCTGAACGTGAAAGATCCGTCGCGCGAGCGTTGCCATGTAGGGATCGCCGGAACTCACCCCCATCAATGCACGCGACGTGACCGCAAGCGCATCGTAGTGCACTGCGGTAAGTACATGCTGCTGCCTCTGGGTGAAGGTGCATTGTGGAGGACCCTGGCTGCCGATGCAGAGATCGATCGGCTCCGGAGCGTATCCCGGTTGCGGAGCGGTGCCGCCATCGGCGGAACGCATCGCCATCGCAGGCTGCAGCCCGGAGGAGCATCGGGGACAGCCTCCTCCGCATGCACAGCCGGGCAGGCGCTGGAGCACGGCATTCCCGGACGGCACGGCACGCTGCATCCCCGGAACGGGCTCCGGCTCGGGCACATGATGCACATGCCGGTATGCGGCATGCCGGTATGCGGCATCGTCCTGCCATTCGAACATGGCGCCCTCACGATTCGTTGTTCACGCCGGCAGATCTATCGTGATCGGTGCCGCAACGGGAAGGTCGTCGTCAATCTCCGCTCCTGCCGCATCACGTGTTCGCCGGAGGAGATGCAGCAGTACCGTTCGCACACGGGCACGATCCGCATCGAACCTCATCACCACGAGCAGGTCACGCGGTGCCGGAATGCTGTTTACGCTCTCCACCCGTGTCACCATGCACTCCAGACGCAACGCCTCCGGACAGATCTCCACGCGCTGCACCCGGAACTCGTCGAACCCGAAGAATTCGCCGGGTGGACGGACAACGATTGCAAGGGCCGCTCCCTCGTGCGCGGACGGCACTGCGGATTCATTGCCGAACAGCGCGTCGAGGTCCTCCGGTCGCGACGAGGCATCGATGTACCAGAACCGCACTCCTTCGCGCTGGCGCTCGTCGCGCAACGGGAGCAGAATGCCAGCCACATCGATCGAACACCAGCCGCTCGTCTGATGTGCCGGGAAGTTGCGGATCAACCGGTCGAACTCGTGCCCTGCCATTGCAGCCTCCGTCAAGCATAACGTGTATCGCCCCTCGGCATCGGATAGTCACCGGCATCGCCGCACTCGATCGGGCCCGGCGCCCCTTCGAAGTCGTACGCGGTCGTCGTTGGATCGGTCCGCAACGTACTGCGGAAGCTCGCGGTCGACGTGTTCTGGCAGGAGGGCGACACGGCAACAATGGGATCGAAGCTGCTCGTTGCAGGGTTGTAGTGCCGTGTAAAGCCGTACGTAACACAGCCGAGAATCCTGTCCGGCCCGGTGTTCTTGATGCAGGCCACACAGGTCTCCGCCATCCAGCTGAAGTCCGTGGTGCCAAGTATCGCGGGATCACGGAACGGGATGTCGTAGATCGACTCGTCCGTCTTGATTCGTTCACCCGCATCCACGAAACGTGGATCGATGGTGTGCTCTCCACGCCCGGTGAGCCCCGTATCACCATAGAACGGAGAGGTCCCGACATTGCCATTGTCCACGAAGCTGTTGTTGCCGCGCGGATCCGACGGAACATTGCTGGTCACGATCTGAATCATGCGCATGTCGTCGCAATGGCACACGTCGCCGGCAGGAGGCTGTGCTGACTCCTTGATGAAATGGAGCGCAGCCCCAACGCCCGTGGCGGAAGCGCTGCCGGCGGCCACAATCGATCCGCGGCTGACACTGTAGAACAACGGCATCGCATGCAATGTGCCGAGTTTGGTGTGGCAGCAATTGATCGGGCAGGACTTCTCTGCTCGCCGCTGCGAGGCGGAGGGCGGCCCAACGAAATTCTCGTCCATTACGGAGATGGTCGGCGTGCGCTGAATGCCCTCCGCGCGCGTTCTCTGAATCGCCGGAGCGGCCGTCGAGGTGGAGGTCCAGCCGCTTCGCTGCACGCTCGCTCCCTGCTGGATGGTATGTGTCAGCTCGTGCGCAAGAAGGTGCATGCCGGATGTGGTGGCCGGTGCATACTCACCGGAGGCGAAGGCGATGTCGCCCCCAACGGTATAGGCCCGGGCGCTTACATCGCGCGCCGTCTGCGCCGCCCGCCCGTCCGTATGGATTCGCACGTTGCCGAAGTCGTGACCGAACCGTGGCTCCAGTTGTTCGCGCACCGAG
>JAFDZV010000030.1 GCA_018266795.1 Bacteroidota bacterium
CCCACTTGATTAAATGAAGCGCCGAATTTTGAACGTCCTTGACCAAGATTTCCCCGCCGGAACCAATAAATCGATTCACTTTGTTTGGAAAGAACGACTGCTCAAACATTTCCTGGCTCGTCATGGATCACTCCTGATTATTCTTCTGATTCTTATGTGACTTGCGATGAAATATCGCTCTTCTCTCATGGAAGTAAAGAGAGTCGACGCCGTAATCTCGGCGTTGGTATAGCGAAGCGGAAGGATCCGTGGGCTGCAGATGTTCCTCGGTCCTTCGCCTTCTGTTCAGGATGACACTGCAGTCATCACCAGGGATTCCTCAGATGACAGATCCGTAACATCCCGGCGAGCGGCACTTGCTCAGGCTTCGGCATCGCGGATACGCGATCACTTGCCTGCCCGGTACGCTTCCAGGCTCTCTTTTTCCCGTACCGTGCAGGCATACTCGATCATCTCTGGCTCCCCGACCACATCTTCATGCGAAATCTTCATGCGAATTATTGCTCTTTCCCGGCCGGATTCAATCTATCAGTGCCATGATTCTTTATCACATGTACTGCTCCGTCATGAATATAGACCGTCGCGTATTGCCTGGGAGGTACATGATTATGTACTCTCACTTCCTGTTTGCATACGGCGGATTCGCAATACCTGCACCATCCCGCAGGATTGTCCGAGTTTCTTCCACCACCGGCTACCGGCACACGCTCCCCTCTCCCGCCTGATCGCCTTTCCCGACACCAGAGAAAGACGGCGATCCCGGCCCGCCGATCCCAGCCACTGCGTACCGAGCGGATGGTCACCGAGCCGTTGGATATATCCCGAAGGAGCCGCATGCCCGTCACGCGAAGAATCCGGAGGGCATTCTCCCCCTCACGAAGGTGCCCCTTCGTGGGACGGTGGCAATGTTCCTCCGAATACCCGGACCGGGCAACGCTCGCGAGATGATTCCAATCAGGAAGGATGCACCGGTTGGAACGGAAGCATTGCCAGGTTCTCCCGTGGAGTAAGGGGGTTCGATACATGAGGCATTCGCGCGACTACAGACGTAGAGCACGCAACGCAATATACATTGGAACCAGCATCCCGACAATACATGAGCACTGTGGCGGAGCGGCAACGCTCTCATCGGCAGGAACATTCGAACAATATACTTTTGTCCGTCGTCGACACAACAACAGGTTTGCTGACGATGGCTGTAGTATATTCGCGCGCAACACACCGGCGTCCGATGTTCGATTGAATTGCATGCGGGTCGCGGCATCATCGCATCCATCGCCATGCCCGCGGAACGAGCTACATCCCCGGCCTTCTCATGACCGCACGAAAAGCCTACACAGCAACGATGACCGCCGCATGCTGGCGCGAGCATATGTGCGGCGCGTGCGGCGGCGCGTTCCGTGCGCTGCTGGAAACGAGCGCCACGAGTGATTACGCCACTCCCTCCGAGGCAAGGCTCGCGGCTCTCGAGGCTGCCGAAAAGCTTCTCGCCGACACGGTCGCCATGCAGCCCTGCCCCTCGTGCGGGCTGTACCAGCCGGACATGGTAGCACAGGCACCGATGCGACGGCACCGGAAGTGGACCACGATTGCGGCCATCGCCATTGTGCCGCTGGCGCTCATCGCAGGCCCGCAGTCCGCCGGCAGCATCATGGCGGATATTCTGACTATCGCCGTCACCATTTTCTGCGCCGCGGCTGCGTTCGTGCATATCCGAACCGTACTGCACAATCCGAACCGTGACCTTGCTGCAAATCGCGCCGCGGCAACCGGAGCAATCGGCGCCGGATGGATGGAGATGCTTGTGCCCGGAATTCCAAACCCGGCAACGGCGAAGCAGTGGCGCTCCCGATATCGCACATCGCGTCTGCTTGCCTGCGCGGCATCGATCCTCGGCGCTCTGCTTACATCGGCCGGCGTTCTGTTCGTGCATGCGCACAACTGGCCGGTAAATGAACATGCAGACCCGGTGATCGCCGGCCCCGGCGACGACGTGAAGCTGACGATGGTGGAAACCATCACGCCGCTCGAAGGTTTATGGCGCGCAACCGCGAAGGCTCAGGTGGCAAACGCCGGCGAGCTGGGGCTGGCCGATACCGCGCTGCAGACCACGTCCAATCTCGATGTATGGCACGAGAGTATTTCGAGGGATTTCTCCCTGATTGCACGCGAGGTGCAGCCGTGGGCAATCGTTACGCTTCCCGCGACGGAGATGCTGGCCGGCAGGCGGATCTGGATACAGGTGGATCTCGCGGCACATTATCCGGATGCATCCGGGAGCGTGTCATTTCACAACGCGGATACGACATTCAGCGACACGTACGTGCTGCAACTGGCAGCGCCGCATGCCGCTCGGGATTCCGTGCTTATCCGCGCAGGCGGGCTTGCGCTCGGGAGCGCGCTCGTGATCGCCGCCGGATATCTGCTTCATCGTCTGGCCCTTCGCGAGTCGAATCTGGCGCTCCCGACGCGCACGATATCGCTGCACGATAATCCGATCCAGCCGGAGGAATAGTTATCGGCGGATTCGCGAGCGAACAAATTGACGGACGATGGCAATGCCGCACCGGACAGGGCAGGATGATACAGAGGCGCGTACTCCACGAATCGGATGGCATGAAACGCACCGGACGAATCCTCCGTTCGGAACCGCAATGCGCTCGGGCCCCGTCCGGCGGGAGCGCCGGTCGGCACGCACGTGCCGCAGCATCGAGGCCATCGCATTCGATTCGTTCGCTCGGTGCGAACGGAAAAATCCTCCCGCCGCGTTCCGTTCACTCTGCTGCACGGCAGGTCCATTTCACCAGCCCCAGTGACCGCTGCACTAAATGTTTCGTATTTTTCATCCCGATCTTGACTTCAGCATATGCACATCTGTATCTTTGCCCACCCCGTCACACACCCCGGCGAAGCTGATCCCCCAGCCAAACCGAATTCCCCAGTGTAGCAAGCAGCAATAGCGACCTGTCCAGTCACATTCGGTCGTGGTATAATTTTTCCTTTCCAGAAAGGGAAAAGCATATCTCAATCCCCATCAGGCCGATCTGAATAACAGGCAACAGCATTTGTCGTGTGCAGAACGCACAACGGCACGGTTGGCGTATTCCCGCATATGAAGGTAGCGGCATTGTTTGGCGCCGGGTTCTGCACCTGGGCGCCGGGGGAAATGCCGTGCCCAAACACTTCGTGCGATGGCCGCATGCCTCTCACGATTCGCCGGCCGTACATACAACAAGATTATTTCGAACACTCTTTCCATCCAACGCAGGGGAAGCACAATGTCTACGTTCAAGCAGGACAATCCGTTGCTGGCCTCACAGCTCCTGGAGGCGCTCAGCAGACCCGAAGTCGCGAGCATCATAGCAAGTACCATCGCCAGCCGGCTGGGGGTTGGCGCGTCGCCGATTCCGGCCGACGACGCGGTTGAGCGAATCGCCAGCATGGTTGCCAGCCGACTCGGAATAGCCGCGGCATCCGATCTCCCAACCGCAAACGTGGATCAGGTTGCCGCAGGCGTAGCCAGCCGCATTGCCAGCCTGCTGGGCGAACGTCTGGGATCGGTGGCAAGTCCGGCAAACGACTTCCCGGCATCGCTTGCAAGCGCGCTGGCCGAACGGCTTGTGGGCACGGCTCAGGCATCGCCCGTTCCCGGCTTCGCCTCCCTGATCGCGAGCGCTCTGGCCAGCCGCATCGCCGGACCCATTGCCGTGGCATCCGCACCGGCCGCAAGCGCAGGCTTCGCAAGCCTGATTGCCAGCGCCCTCGCAACACGGCTTGGATCCGTGGCAAGCAGCGCGTCGCAGATATCTGCAGCAAGCGCCGCGGTTGATCCCGCGTCGATCGCAAGCATGATCGCATCACGACTCGGCTTTGCAGCAAGCGGTATCTCCTCCGTGTCCGCGGCAAGCGGAGAGAGCGATCTCGCCGCCGCCGTCGCAAGCATGGTGGCATCGCGCCTCGGCTTCGCAGCAAGCGGTATCTCCTCCGTGTCCGCGGCAAGCGGGCAGAGCGATCTCGCCGCCGCTATCGCAAGCATGGTGGCATCACGACTCGGTTTCGCGGCAAGCATGGTATCGCCCGCGTCCGCGTGGGATGGAACGAACGACCTCACCTCCATCATCGCAAGCATGGTGGCATCACGACTCGGTTTCGCAGCAAGCGGTGTATCGCCTGCATCCGCTGCGAGCGCTGCTGCCGACCCGATCGGCGAGCTTGCAAGCATGATCGCATCGCGCCTCGGCTCCACGGCCGGTGTGGCATCCGCAGCAGGCGTTGCATCCGCGGCCGGCGTTGCATCCGCGGCCGGCGGGGCAGGCGATCTGGCCTCCGCAATCGCAAGCATGGTGGCATCGCGCCTCGGTTATGCGGCAAGCGATGTCTCCCCGGTCTCGGCGGCCAGCGGACCGAACGAGCTCGTCTCCACGATCGCAAGCATGGTGGCATCGCGCCTCGGCTTCACTCTCGCCAGCGCCCAGTCCCCCACAACGGCGGCCAGCCCCATCCCGTACTTCACCGAACTGGTTGCGAGTGCTCTGGCCCGGCAGCTCGTTGCCAGCGCAGGGACTCCGTCGGTAACGGCTGCATCGATTGCCGCGGACATTCTCGTCCGCTCCACCGGCACACAGGCCGGCTCGGCAATCGCCTCGGATGCCGCACTCTCCATCGCGAGCGTGCTCGGCAACCGACTCTCCTCACCGGTAAGCCCATCGCTCGAGGATGTGCAGCAGATCGCGCAGACACTTCGCACGTTCGCACAGAAGTACTCCGCAGGCGCGGCCAGCCCGATCCCGACGCATGAGGAGAATCTCGGAAGCCAGAATCCGCCGAAGTCGAAAGCATGACCGGCGAATCACATAGCAACGTTGCCGGTCGCGATGGTGCGGAGAGCATGGCACATGCCAACGGCGCCAACCCGGCGGAGAAGCACGCAACCCCGCCGATGTATCGGGCGCCCTCGCACGAGCGCTTCGCCTGGCTGATTTCGCCGTTCGCCCCGATACCGGGCGAACGGCCGTCGGCGGAGGAAGCGAACCAGGCGTGCGCCTTCATGATCGAATGCTGGCAGCAACTGCCAACCGCGCTTCCCCGCTTCGAGACATGGATGGGGAAAGGTGGCCCGCGCCCTCCCCTGTTGAAGCGCGCACGCGCACGCGAGACGGCCGTGCGTACGTATGCCCGACTCCAGAATCTGCTGCTGGAGCGGATCATCGACGGCGTGGACCGCCGGCGTATCCCGTACGTGCTGCTGAAGAGCAGCGCGCTCAGATGGTACGTCTACGATTCCCCGCTCACGCGCTGCGGCATGGATATCGACATCGGCGTGGGAAGCAACGATCTCCAGGAGATGCAGCAGGTACTGTACGATCTGGGATTCGTGCAAGCGCAGTGGAATCAGGCGGAGCGGCGGTTTGAAGGGGCGGATCCGCTGCTTCGCGCGCTGGTGGAAATGGTGCACTACGAACTCGGCTTCCTGGTGCGGCGCCAGCGCGTCACCGGGCTTGGGGCCGAGACCGAGCGGATGATCCATTCGCAGCTTGACCTGAGCCCGAACCCGTGGCATCTGGACGAGAGCGGCGAACTGGCCTGCTATGTGGTTGTGGATGTGCATCACGGCATCTCGCGCGAGGTGAGTGTGGATACGCTGCTGGAGTCGTACCGCCGCATCGCGACATCGGCCGCGGAGCGTGCGGTGCCGAGCGATGCCTGGACGCTGTTCCATCTGATCTTCAAGATCTACTGGGAGGGCGTGCACGACTACGAGAACGGATTCTATCAGTACGGTGATCTGTGCAGGCTGATCGAGCGCGTAACGGCCGACGACGTTCTGCAGCTCCGCGCACTCCTGAGCCAGTACAACATGAACGCCGGAGCCTACTACGTGCTGCGGCGGATACCGTCCGATCTTGGAACACCGCTGCCGCCGGAACTGAACAGCCTGATGATGGAAAACGCCGTGCCGCCGGAGGGAAGACGCCCCGGCGAGGAGAACGACCTCGGCGACATGTGGCCGAAGCTGTGGGGACGGCGCTAGTGAAATGCTCCCCGGCCCGGTTCCTCCGCGCCGGAGTAGAACAGCACGATGCAACAATGAAGCATGCCATCGACATAGTGGACGATGCGGGCCGCCGGCAGTATGCCGCCGCAGGATTCCTGCGGCTGGAGAACGCCGTGCCCCGGCATGAGATCGAACGCGTGCGCGCGATCGTTGAACGCCTGTTCGCCCTGCGCGCCGGCCAGGCCCACGGCGACTTCCTGGACCTTGCCGGCGACGACTCGGACGCCGAACACGCCGTGCTGCCGCAGATCCTGATGCCGGTGAAGTATGCGCCGGAGCTTGCCGAAGGGGCACTGCGCCCATGCGCGGAACGGATTGCGCGCGCATTGCTCGGCGAGAACCTGCAATACGAGGGGGAGCATGTGATCGCCAAACCGCCGCATGGTCCGGCCACGCCACTGCATCAGGATGAAGCGTTCTGGAGCGAGACGGTGGACTACACCAGCCTCAGCATCTGGTTCCCGCTTCATCCGGTGAGCGCGCGCAACGGCAGTATCTGCTTCGTTCCCGGTTCGCACACACGAGGCGTACTGCCGCATCACAGTGTGGACAACGATGTCACGAAGAACGGGATCGAGATAGACGGCGCGGAGACGTTCGCACCGGCCGCGATGGAGCTGCCCGCCGGCGGAGCAACGGTTCATCATTGCCGTACGATTCACGGCGCACTGGCCAACGGCACCGGCGAGACACGCTATGCCTACATCTTCGGCTTCGGGCTTCCGGCCGTACACGCAGCGCACCGGCGCAATCATTACTGGCTTCACGAGAAGCGTCTGCTGCGAGCGGAGCGGGCTCGCTCCGAACAGTTCGAACTGACGAAGATGCGCCCGGAGTTCTAGCGGACCGTTGAAACGGATGCAGAGCTCATCCACTCTCCCCGGATGTAGTGATGGGCACCAAAGTCATGTACATGGAGACAGCGAATGTTCGTTGGATACATCGAGCATCTTGATCAGGACCGGGTGGGAGCGCTGCAGTATCTGTACGTCTCCCTCTCCAACATCTGCAACGCACATTGTGCCTACTGCGACGTGCACTCGCAGCCGCCTCCCGTGCGGCCGTTCGATCGCGATGACCTGACGCGAATCTTCGGCGACGCGCGTTCACTCGGCTGCGGCACAGTGCACTTCCTTGGCGGCGGCGAACCGTTGGTGGCGCCACGGTTCGCCGATGCCGTGAACGCATGCAACGATCTCGGCCTGCACATCGCCATCACCACGAACGGTTCGCATCTGGCGCGGCGTCTCCGCTCCGATCTGTGCGGGGCCGCGGTGGACATGATCATCGTCTCCATGGACAGCCACCGAAGCCAGGAACACAACGCGATCCGCGGCATGCGCCGCCTGTGGGAATGGGCGGTGGAGGGAATCATCGCCGCGCGCGAGTTAACCCCCTCCACACATCTGGTTGTGAATCACGTGGTGACCGCGTCGAACATCCGGCTTCTGCCGGAGTATATCGAGTGGGCCGGCGGGCTGGGAATCAATGCCATCAATCTGATCCCCGTGAAGGACTCTCCGGATCTGGGCGCAACGCTCGAGCATGTGACGTGGCTCGCGGAGCACTTCATGGAGCTCACGCTCGAGGCACGCGCGCACGGCATCGAGCTGCTCTGCGAGTTGGAGGATGTGACCGAATGGCGGAGCCGTCTGCTGGGTGTTGCCGGCGGCCGCGAATATCGCTGCGCGTTTCCGGAGCATACGCTCTACATCGATTTCCCGACCGGCTCCACGTTCCCCTGCGACTGCACCATTCACCGCGCACCCGCATCCACGTTCGATCTCGGGAACATCTGGCACCAGCCGTTGAGCGCGATATGGGAGGACGAGCGAATCCGGAACCTTCGGAAGGTACTCGCCTCGCCGTGCGATCCGGGATGCAAGCGCGACTGCGACTGGAACAACGTGCGCACCAACCGGCAACTGGTTACGGTGGGGTCGTGATTGCGACCGCAGCCTGACTACGAGTTCCCGACATAACCGGCTGGCAACAGCCTGCCCGCCGGCCTTGCAGCAACTGTAGATAGGAACTCCAAGGAATCATCGATCCGATGACAAACACATTCCCACGCGGCAATCGGCTTCTCCAGCGGGCTCACGCATCGATCCCGGCCGGCATCGTCGGCTTTCACAAGCTGATGGCCTCACCGGAGTATCCATCGTTCCTGGAGCGCGGGCACGGCGCCAGGGTTGTGGACGTGGACGGCAACGAGTACATCGATCACGTGCTTGGAAAGGGTCCGGTGATCCTTGGCCACGCTCATCCGGATGTCACGCAGGCGGTGATCGAGCAGGCCGAACGCGGCTCGATGCTGGGTCTGACGCAGGCGGTACAGGTGGACGTTGCGGAGCTGCTCCTCGGCGCATTCGGAGGCGCGGAGAAGATCCGGTTCCACAAGACCGGCTCCGACGCATGCTCCGCGGCGGTACGAATGGCACGGACGTTCACCGCCCGGCGCTGGATTCTGAGCAGCGGCTATCACGGGTGGCACGACTGGTGCAACGTCACGGATGTGGGAGTGCCTGCATCCACGATCTGCTGCGCGGACTTCGCGTACGACCTCGATCGTCTGGAGATGTTGCTGGACGAGCATCACGGCGATGTGGCGGCGCTCTTCGTGGAGCCGCAGCCCTCCTTTCTCGAGCCGGGCTTCTATGCGGAGCTGCGGGCACTGGCCGATGCCGCGGGCTGCCTGCTGATGTTCGACGAGGTGAAGACGGGGCTTCGCATGCCGGGGAGAAGCGCGCAGGCCGCAGCCGGCGTCACACCCGATCTGACGACGGTGAGCAAGGCGATCGCCAACGGCTACTGCCTCTCCGCAGTCCTGGGCCGCTCGGAGTTCATGGACGTATCGGAACGGACCCATATCTCCACGACCTACGATATCGAGGCAATACCGTTCGCAGCCGCGCGCGCAACGCTGCACGAGCTGTTGAACACCGATGCATTGAAGCGCATCGATGCAATGGGACGCAGCCTCGTGAACTCGGTGAACGAGCTGTGTGCGCTGCACAACGTCGGCGCGCGTGCGTTCGGGCCCGGCGCAATGTTCCGGATCGGTTTCGCGGACGCCAGTGCAGAGACGATGTTCTACGTGGAGATGGTGCGCCACGGCGTTCTGATGTACCCGTACGACAATCATTTCATCTCGCTGGCACACGGTGCCGATGAACTGCAGCAGACAATCGCAGCGGCCGACAATGCGCTCGGCCTGGTGGCCCGCACGTTCCGGGACGCAACTCCGCACAGCGCCGTGGCGGCGTGGGGAATCGATCGCTTTCAGAACCGGAAGGGATTCCTGCGCGACTCCGCAGGCCCGGACGGCCGGCGATCGCGGCGCACACGGGCCGATGACGGCGCAACGGCTGCGCAGGCCATCGAGACCGAACGGCTTCGGAGGTAGAGCCCGGAGCCTTTCGTTCGGAGCTCAACGAACATCTCCATGAACATATCGTGCACTCGACAGGAAGAAAACGTTATGGATCATTTGATACTCAGTCTATCGCCGGACCGATTCAAGGTGTTCTTCGCATGTCCCATCTCGATGTATATCGATCCGGTGACGTCGCGCCTGAACGCCGGCTACGAACACTTCATCCGCACGGTGCACGGCGTGATCGGCGAGTTGAGCGATGAAACGTTTCTCGCGATCGAGCGGGAGGAGTGGGGCGCGAGCATACTGCCGTCGCAGGTCTGCACGCCGCTGGACTTCGTGGAGATGCAGCGATGCGATGTGGTGGTTGCCTATCCCGGGCGGTCGTGCGGCGTGCCGGTGGAACTGGGCTGGGCGACGGCGCTCGGCAAGCCGGTTGTTCTGCTGCTTCGGGACGACGAGGAGTATACGCCGGTGATTCTCGGATTGAAGAATGTTCAGGGGTTCCGGGTACAGGAGATCCGGATGCGCGCCGCGGGCGATGCCGGTGCATTCGATCCCGACCGCATCACGGCCGATCTGCGCAGGACGCTCGGCGCGCTGGTACGTGAATGGCGGGAGGCGATGCACGGAGGCGACAACCGTCGGCTTGCCGGGACGGAGAACGGTCTGAACCGGATCACCCACTCAACACAGGACGCCTGACGCATGGAAACGATCGAGCGCGAAGTCCGGTTCCACAACCACGGCATGCTTGGCGCATGGTTGATCGGCGAGGAGGAGATCGAGGAGTGCACCGACGTGCTTCGGAGCCGCTCCCCCTTCAGACACTACGGTATCGACCTGAAGCACAAGGCACGCACGTTCGAGGCGGAGGCTGCCGCCACCCTGGGGGTGAGCGGCGCGCTGGCGGTGAACTCCGGGACGTCCGCGCTCGCCTGCGCCATGGCCGCGCTGCGCCTGGCGCCGGGGGACGAGGTGATCGTTCCCGCATGCACGTTCGTTGCCACCGCAAACGCGGTTGTGCTCGCCGGCGGCATTCCGGTGTTCGCGGAGATCGACGGATCGCTCGGGCTGGATCCCGAATCCACTGCGGAGCGGATAACGCCGCGCACGGTGGGGATCATCCCCGTGCATCTTCAGGGGATGCCATGCCGCATAGGAGATATCGTGAGCATCGCGCGGGAGCGCGGGCTCTGGGTTGTGGAGGATGCAGCGCAGGCGTTCGGCGCGTCGGCGCAGGCGCGCGCGCTCGGAACGCACGGCGATATCGGCGTCTACAGCCTGCAGGCACACAAGACGATCACCTGCGGCGAAGGCGGATTGCTGGTAACGGATGATGCAACGCTGCTGCGCCGCGCGCGCGCGTATCAGGATCAGGGAGGTCTGCGCGAGGGGGACGACTATCCTACGTGGGATGCACCGGAGAGCGGATTCGGCCACAACATGAAGATCAGCGAGTTGCACGCCGCCGTAGCGCTGGCGCAGGTGCGAAAGCTTTCCGTGATCCGCGAGCGGATGCGTGCCCTGCATGCGCTGGTTGCATCGAACGCGGATCTGGGGGGACGCATGATGCGGCTTGACCACGATCCCGCCGGCTCGCTCCCCTACGCCTTCATCCTGTTCGCGCACGATGCGGGCGACCGCGCGTGCATCATCGAGCAGCTGGATGAACAGGGGATTCCGGCGGACGGCCTGTACGGTGAGGCGATCTATCACCTTCGCCCCTTCGTACGCTGGGCAAACGGCGAACGCGTTCCGGGCCTTCCGCATCCCGAACTGCGGCCGGAGTTCCGTCCGTGTCCGCGCTCCGAGGAGCTGATGCAGCGCATCGTTCGTATTCCGTTGAACCCGGCCTACGAGCCGGAGGATATGATGATGCTTGCGCGTGTGCTCACGGCCATTCTGAACAGGAGATCCTGACGGATCCGGGCGGCAACAACCTGCAGGGCGTTCTCCCCTTTCGTTCGGCCTGTTCCTGCAACTGACCGGGAATCACGGCGAGCCGCAGGCGAGCGTACAAGGAACCGGGCGTCCGGTTATCAGAGGCCCGATAGAACGTGATCAATCTTTTGACGGGAACTCCAACACGCAACCATTCCACGAGGGGAACCATGCGACCTCTGATCGTACTCGATGCCGCGCCGTTCTGCTACGGCCCCGTCTCCACGCTGATGGCGATCGTGGATCACATCCCCCCCGATGCAGCGGACCTGGTGCTGCTCGCATCCGGCACGGTTGCGGAGTTCGCGGCTCCCTACGGCGACCGGTTTCGCGTCATCGAATGCGACACCGAGAAGCTGGAGGATCTGGAGCGCATCGCACCGCTGCTGGAGCAGTGCGATCTCTTCATCTCGAACACCAACCCGCCCGGCGCGCTCTTCGCATGCCGGCGCGGCTGCCCGACCATCTACGTGGATACGCTCTTCTGGATGTGGGACGAGGTGGACCGTGAGATCGCGGAGTCCGTGCTGGTCTATGCGGCGCAGGACTTCGACGGAATCGGAGAGAACCGCAGGCGCATCGGATCGCATATCAGGAACTTCCGCGTCGTGGGTCCGCTGATCAGCACGCCCCCTCCCTCCTTCGGTCGCCGGGGGAATCGCTGCATCGTAAGCTTCGGCGGAATGGAGTCCAGCCTGACGATACCCGGAACAACCAACCGCTATCCATGGGTGATGACGGAGCTTCTGCTGAAGGCGCTGAACCGTGTCGAGCCGTTCGACAACGTTCTCTTCTGCGGCCGCGGGCCCGTCATGCACCAGCTTGCATCCGAGTTCGGCCGCCCGGACGTGGAGTTCCGCTTCGTTGCACACCAGGAACTGATCGCGGAACTGCAGCGCTGCAGTATGCTGCTCCTCTCACCGGGGCTCACCGGCTGCTTCGAGGCCGCGGCCGCAGGCACTCCAACCGTGCTGCTCCTTCCGCAGAACTACAGCCAGCAGTTGCAGGCCGCCACGTTCGCCGCGGACAGGGGCTGGCCGTTCGCAGGAAATGACTGGAGCAGGATCTATCCATCGGTGAGCTTCCCCCGCTACATGCCGGAGGCCGAGGCGATCGCCGGGCTCAATCAGGTAATCCGCACCTTCGAGACCGACGCCGATGCGCAGGAGCGTTACGTGAACATGGTTGTGGAGGATATGCACGCGGCCGCGGGCCGCCGGGCCGGCCACACGATGCGCTCGGGCGCGGCGGATGTGGCGGAGATGATCGTGCAGGTTCTGGCGGCCGGGCCGCTCCGTTCGCGCCCGCATCGTGCCGCTGCGGGCGCAGTGATGGAACGCATGTAAGCGCGTACAACCGGACATCCTTCCAGCCGGCGGGCCGCACAATCCGGCAATGGTAACCCGTCTCGTCGTATCATGAAACGCGTCTCCGATTCAATCGCCGGAACCGCCGCGCACGCCCGATGATGCGGACATCGGGAAGATCGAAGGCTGTGATGCAGGCGAACGTTCCAGAAACAATCTCACAACGGCATGCCGCCAACCGATACCATCAACAACGGCGCAACGGCGCACGCGGGGCAGGCGCCGGCCCAGCCACGGCACGGGGAGGAGGTGATGCGCGTCGTGGAGCAACGGCTGAGCGTGGAGTTCGGCTTTCGCGATCCGCTCCTGGTGCGATCGGCGAGCGAGGGATTCCTCTGCACGCTTCTGGCACTCGGCATCGGCACCGGCGACGAAGTGATCCTGCCGGTCTCGATCTGCCATACGATGATCAACGCAACGCTCCTCTCCGGCGCAACGCCGGTGCTGGCGGACTGCGACCAGCAGATGGCATTGAGCGCCGCGGCTGCGAAGCTGAGGATCACCCCGCGAACGCGATGCATTGCTGCGCACCACCCGTTCGGCCGAGCAGTTGATCTCTCCCCGTTGAGGGCTGTCGCGGCGCGATCCGCCAACCCGGTCGTGCTTGTGGAGGATTGCGCGCAGGCGCTCGGCGCCGCACTGGATGCACCGGTTGGCCTCTTCGGTGACGTCGCGCTCTTCTCCTTCGCCGCACGCAAGCCGCTGGCAGCCGGCACGGGTGGGATGGTTGTTGTGCACGGCCACTCTCCGCACAACGAATCGCTGCGCGCCCGCCTGCGTCATACCGCACGCGTCGGCGCGCCCGGATATCCCGATGACGAACTGCTCGGCTGGTTCTCCAGCCCCTCCCCATCCGATGCCGCGACGTTGCTGGAACAGATCGACCGGTTCCGCGGTGACCTGCGGGCGCGGCTGTCCGCTGCGGCCGAGGCTGTGACGATCCTTGCATCCTCGTTCAGCGTCCTCTCCTCGGAGGATCCGCGCCGGTGGCCGCCGCGCAGCGTGTTCCACAGAATAGTCGTCGATCTGCCGACACGGAACCGTCCGGCTCGCTACGAGGGGATCATGCGCCGGCTCGATGCGATGCTTCCCCCGTCCGCGCGCAGAGTTGTGGAGAGCGGCATCCCGCGCGCGCCGTTCGAGACGGAGTATCTGCAGGAACGATATCGCCGCGCACGGCGCGAGGATCTGTGCGACGCTCCGGGAGTCGAGTTTCCGGTGTGGAACTCGTATCGCTGGCGGTATGTGTATCTGCGTACCGATGCCTCGGTATCGCGGAGCGATCTGCTGGCCGCATGCCACGCGCTTGTCCACGCCATCGGCTCCAACGAGGATTGAATGACGCACGCCACGAGAGATGAACGTCTGGAAGGGTGGCTCTACGACTGGGAGAACAGCCTCACGCTCCAGCGGCAGAATCTGGACATCGGCTTCTACAGCGCGCTCGCGGCGCGGCGGTGGCCTTCGGCTGTGGACATCCTGGAGTTCGCATGCGGAACAGGAAGGGTGGCGCTGCCGCTTTCACGTGCGGGGCACCGGGTACGCGGCGTGGACATCTCGCAAAGCCGTCTGCTCGTTGCACGCGAGAAGATCGAGCCCGGCCTCGAGATCGCATTCGAGTATGGTGACATGCGCTGCTACGATGGGAAGGCGGCCTTCGATCTGGTGCTGGTACCGTACAGCTCCTTCCTGCTTCTCGCGTCGGACACGGAGCGCACGTCGTGCCTGCGCTCGCTACGGCAGCGCATGAAGCCCGGCGGGCTCGCGGTGGTCGATCTCTCCCCGAACTTCCTTCGCCATCCGGAGACGGAACAAGCGCCGGAAGCGTACGGCCTCTGCGCCCCTCTGAATGCAATGGTGGAGCTCAGCCACACGGTGCGTCAGGACTACGTGCGGCAGATCACGACGATCCGGAAAAACTATCGCATCACGTCGGCAGGCGGCAGCGTCGAGGAGTTCGCGACCAACGAGACATGGTACACACTGAAGGTGCTGGAGATGCGATGGCTGGCGGCGCAGAGCGGGCTGCGTGTGGCGGACATTCTCGGCACGTATCACGGCGATCCGCTCCTGTGCGACGGCGAGTATCAGCCAACGGCATACAAGAACATCTACCTGCTGGAAGGGGCGTAACGGCCATTCCGAACGCTCCCGGTGCGCGGCGCACCATCACACGATACAGGACAACCTTCATGCAGAGCGGCACATCATCCCTGACAGTTCGCTATTCGCTGGTCACCCCCTGCTACAATGCAGCCGGCACGCTCGGGCGCCAGCTTGCGCTCCTTGCGAACGAGCACATCGCCGCGCCGTGGGAGATGGTGATTGTCGACAACGGCTCCACGGACGGCACGCTTGCCGTGGCGGAGACCTACGCCGATCGCATCCCGAACCTTCGCATTGTGGATGCGAGCAACGTTCCGCGCAGCATCGCACATGCCCGCAATACGGGCGTTGCGGCCGCCGCTGCGGATCGTATTCTCTTCCTCGATGCCGATGACGAGATCGCACCGGGATGGCTTGCGGCGATGGCCGGCGCGCTGGAGACATGCGGGCTGGTTGGCTGCCGCATCGACTACGACAGGCTGAACCTGAACTGGCCGGCAAGCCGCAGCATGGAGCCGCAGCAATCGGGACTCGCCAGCGAATACGGTTTCCTTCCCTACTGCACCAGTTGCGGCATGGGAGTCTGGCGTGAATATCACGATGCCGTTGGCGGGTTCGATCCTGTCTACCGACGGCTGGAGGATATCGACTACTGCTGGCGCGTGCAGCTTGCAACGGGCGTGACGCCCGGCTTCGTGCCCGCCGCCACTCTCCATTACAGGCTGCGCGGCACCAGCGAACGCGTGTTCATGCAGTCCATGGACTGGGGATTCGATGAAGCGTATCTCTTCCAGCGGTTTCATCCGCACGGATTCGCACGCCCGGCCTACTCGCCAGTGGGCTCCTGGGAGCGGGCACAGGCGCTTGCCGACGAGTTGATCGGGCAACGGGATCTCCTGAACGACGATCGCGGGCGGTTGCAGTGGTGGAAGTGGGCAGGGTATTTCGTGGGATCGATGGAGGGTTGGGCGGTGTACGGAGCGGATGATCGCGGCGCGAACGCCGGCGCAGTACAGGGTGCCGGCCGGAAGCGTGCGGAGAGTACGCTGGACGCGTTCGCGAAGGTCATGCAGGAAGCTCTGTAGACCGCGCGGCAAACTCCCGCATCGTTGCGAGGCTGATGCGCGCGGCATCGAGCGTGTGATGTTCCACGATGATGGGCCGGCCTGCGATGCCGATCTGCAGCAGCCGCGCTGCCATCGCGGCATTGTGCCGGATCCACTCGCCGGTCACAGGCCGGTGAAGATCGGCCGCACCGTCGTTGGCATGAAGGTGCACACCCACGACGTGCGACTGCACCGCCGCGAGGAAGTCGATGGGCGGCACCAGCGGATCGATCGCGGCATGCCCCGTATCGAACACCATCCCCACGCGATCGGCGGGCAGGGCCGCAAGCATGCGCAGACACTCATCGGGAGTATCTCCCAGATAGCTCTTCATGCAGGCATCGGGAAGCCGCTGCGTGTTCTCCAGTCCCACACGGATCCGCATACCGGCCGTGCGTTCCAGTACCCGCTCCACCGCCTCGATCCCCACCTCCAACCGGCCGGCTTTCTTCGCGCTCGTCCGGCTGAACCCGCAGGTCCCGAGATGAACGGAGAGCCAGCGAGCACCCAGCCGTTCGCCGAACTCCATCTGCTCCGCGACGATGTCCACGGCCGTCGCCCGGATGCGCGCGATCTTCTCCGCGAGATTCACACCGGGATAGGAGTGCAGGCTTGCGCCGAGTCCCTCGCTCCGCAGAAGATCGGCGAGTTCGGCGCAGCGGATGCGATCGTGCAGCGCGCCCCCGGCCTCGATCTCCGTGATACGCATCTCCAGATGCGAGACACCGTGCTCGCGCAGCAGCACGAGCAGGTCGCGACCGATGTGCATGGATGTATGCGAACAGCCGAGGATCATGGCTTCTCCCACGCGTTCATCCGGAACGTCCGGTTGCCGACGCTGTTCTGAAGCAGGAAGAGCATGTCATCCTCCGCGGTATACTCCAGGCAGCGGACATCGTTGTAGTGCGCCTCGATCAACGTACATGCGGCGCGCAGTTGGCGGTATGCATCGGGATTCACGTCCGGCATCTCGGAGAGATCCTGCTGCAGCGGAGACGTTGTCCCGCCCAGCGCCATTCCCTGCCGTCCGGGAATGAAGTGCCCGTAGTCCATCGGCCGGCCGGTGTGCGGATGGCGCGTGTAGCACATGCCGGTAAGCGACCGCGGCGTGAGATTGCCGAACACCATGCGCTGCACGATCACCGTGGCCAGCGGCCGTCCGGCCTCCGTGCGTTCCTGGCGCATCAGATAGTCGTAGAACGCCGTCACCAGCGTTCGCATCTGATCCTCCAACGGACGATCCGGGAATTCGTGCGGCATCACCAGATGAAGGAAGGTGTGAAACGCCTCCGCATGCGCCGCGCAGACCGCACGCAGTTCCTCGATGAATGCATCGCTTACTCCATGCGCGCGTGCAGCCGCGATGCCGAGCGGGTTCAGGCCGATATCGAGCACCGAGTCCGGGAATCGTTTCGGCTCACCCCGTTTCGATTTCATTCCGCATCGAAAGGAGAGGAGGGGGATGGGCCCGGTGATGCTCTCCTGCAGCACGCAGGTCTCCCCGCAGAGATCATCCAGCAGAGCGGCCCGGTTCTCGGCATCGCGATACTGTTCATACCAGCCCGGCGGAATAATCAATGCCTCCGGCACGCGAAGCCCAAGGCTCTCCAGCTCCATCAGCCCCCGGGCCTTTTCACCGAGCGCCTCCGGATCTCCGCCGGCTACACCGCCGTAGATCCGCACACGTTCCGATGCCGGTTTCACCGTGATGCCTCCTGTGCCGTGAACGAGTGTTCGGCCGGGAGGTCGCCCTGCGAATGGCCGCCGTTGCGCATTACCGCTTCCACTCCGGCAGGAAGATAAAGGCGGCGCAGATCGGGGAGCAGACGCGAGAGCGCAACAACACAGGCAGGCCACGAGAACGCATCGCGGTTGAGAACGCGCAGATACGTCACGCGCAGCGCGCGCCGTCCGGGGCTCGGCTCCAGTGCAACGGCTGCCAGCAGCCCGGTGCCGGACGCGAACGCAATCAGTTCGCCCGGACAATCGGCCGTTGCTGCCCGGAGATGAAACCGGTCGAGCGCGGTTGCCGGCAGTGCGGTCACCCCCTCCGACGCGTCTCGGCTGTACGCCTGCACCTCCACGCAGAGAGCACGGCCGCGATCGCCGGCGGCAGCGGCAAGCCGTGCCGCCGGAAGAAGCAGCCAGTGTTCCAGCGGCCCCGGTATGTCGTTCCGCAGACGATACCGTTCGGGACTGCCGTAGATGGCGGCCCGCAGCGGCGCACTGAACGCCTGCATGGCGGAAGCCGCGGCGGCGCTTATCCGTTCGGACGCGCCGGGCTCCAACTCGATTCGTACGCGATGCCGCGGCGCCGTCTCCCTGCTCCAGGATGACTTGAACCGATCGTTGCGTCCCCAGAAGTCCACCATCTCCACTCCCTCCGTCGCAAGCCGCTGCAGCGCCTCGGCCATGATCACCTTGCCCGGCATGAAGTGCGCGGCGTGATCGGCATAGGTCCAGATGGCGAAGTAGGCGGTACGCTCCATCACGAACGCGATGATGAAGGCCACCGGCTCCGCCTCCACCTCCAGCACGAACAGCCGCACGGCGCCGTTGCGCGCGAAGCGCTGCATGGCATGCGAGAACTGCACATCCTCGCGATCGCTTCGGCACATCGCCCCGCCGCGCTCGACCTTCCAGCTCCCGGCATCCACGCGGAGCATCGCCTCGATGCCGCGTTCGAGATCGTGTCCGGAATGGTAGCACCGAACCGCCGCCGAGGCGGCATCCACACGGAGGCGGCGCCGCGCCTTGCGCAGCCCTTCGCGCGTGTTCGCGGAGAGCCCGGCGTTGAAGGCATCCCAACCATGCCGCAGATCCACCATGACGTTCTCGTGCGTAGGCCGCCTCGTAATGCACGCGCCTTCGGCATCCATCGCTCCGACAAAGGCCTGCGTCGCCTCCCATGCAAAGTCGATCTGAACCAGGTCGAACACCGCCCGCCGGTATTCGGCACGGAGGGCACGCACAACCTGAACGGCATGCTGGTGCGAAGCGGAGACAATGAAGAGCGGAACGATCTCGCACAGCCCACGTATCCGCGCCGTGCGCCCGCGATGCCGTTCAACGACGTGCGGGAAGACGGCCACCAGCCGGCCACTGCACCAGACCGCGAGCATCCGCAGGTCACGACGGTTCTCGTACCGCCGCAACTCGCCGTAGGTCCAGGCGGGCACGGTTGTCGGCGGCTGCGGGCATGCGGAAACCGCGACGGCATCCTCCCATTCCCTTTCGAGTTCGAGGAAGCCATCCAGACTTCGCAGCAGACGATGACGATATGGTTCGTGCGTTGGCATCCGTTCGGCGCGAGGCCTCACGTGTAGTAGTACAGGATGGGCCGGTACTCTTCCGGCCGCGCGTGCCAGTGGACCTGGAAATAATGGCGGCGCTCTCCGCCGAAGCTCTGAAAGAAATTCTCGATGTCCGGCAACACGGACCCTTCGAAATCGAACGCACGAAGCCCGCGTGCATGTGCGAAGCGGATCGCATGCCATATCAATGCCGCCGGGAGTCCGCGCGGCGCACGCTCGCGATCGAAATAGGAGAGGAGATCGTACGCCGTGTGTGAATCGTACGCCAGGAACAGGCCGCCGACCGGCCGGCCATCGCTCAACGCAACGAACGGCCGCCCGCTGTCCGCGGCGCTCATCTCCGCAATCAGGCCGCGCCACGGCGCCACGTGATGCGGGGGCTCGTAGAAGAGCGCCGCATCGAAATCGAACCAGCGCAGATCGGTATCGGCAACGATGTCCACGGCCGAGGCACGGCGGATGTGATTCCGTACGCCGCTCTCCATCCCTTCCCAGATGCTCTGCGTTGATGCCAGCGAGAGCGTGTAGGTGTAGCGCAATTCGAGATTGCAGTGTGCCTGCAGGTACGGCGTCATGTCGCCGATGGAATGGTGCAGCGGAAGCACCAGCGATGCGTAGCGCTCGCGGACGGCCTCGATCAGCGCCGTGAGCATGGCGCGGCGTGTTCGGTCGCGATACACGCGACGGCCGTTCGAGCGCTCCAGCACCGGCGCCCAGTACGGGGCGATGTAGGAGCTGCGTTCCGCGTGCAGCGCCCCGTCGCGCTCGGTCACCGGCAGCGCATGGCCGGCAACCAGACGGTCGCCGGCAAACACGCCGAGTGTTTCGATACGGCCGGCATGCCGCAGATATGCCGTTCGCGAGAAGAGCGTCCCGTTCTCCGCTTCGGCAACGAACCGATCCCATTGTTCCATCTCATGCGGCTCCAGAAGCCGCACACTGTATCCATCACTCATGCTCTCGATCCATTATACGACTGCCCGCAGGCAACAACCTTCCGGGCCGGCGGCCAACGACAACAGACATTGCCCGCCACATACATCGGTCGCCGAAGGCCATCCCTTCCACCGTTTGCCCGCAACGACCATGGAGGGAACGTTCGTTCCGTCTCTGCCAGGTTCACCACCGACTGTGCCAGTGCATCCCTCTGCAATGACCGTTTCGACGGATATTCATCGCCCTGAAACGGCGACGGTGGAAAGCCCGCGGCGTGAGCCCGGGTCGACGGGTTGAGCCGTTGCCTCGGTAGCTCTGAACGGGCGCCAGAAACCAGCCGGCCACTGTTTGCCATTAGCAGCCCACGCGCCGCGCCGTCATGCAGAAGTATCCGCGGCCCCGGCCTGTACATGCGTCAGGAGTTCGCGCGCCATCAGGCGGGGGTTCGCGCGGCCGTGAAGACGCAGCACGCGAACGGAGTCAGGCTTCAGCGGTTCGGATATCGCGCCGGCGCCCGGCGTGCCCGCACCGAAGCCCGGAGGCAGATCGTACCGCACAGTATGCCGCGCCAGGAGATCACCGGCATCGCGCTCCGGCCGGCGGGATGCCTCGATGCGATAGCCGCCATCATCCTCCGCGCACAGTTCAACGATGGCCGCAAGGCGGAGACGAGGCGGCACCGGAAGCCGGCGGACCTGCAAACGGGCGGATTGCAGGAAGTCCCCCGGAGGGAAGCGGAACTTCCCGGCATAGTGATACTGCGGATCGTCGCCGTGCCGATCCATGAGCTCCTGCACTCCCTCGAGGCTCTCCCCTTCGAACACGAGCGGCAGGCCGGCCGGATCCAATCGATATGTGCATGGCCACCCGGCAACGAACGTCGCCTCCCCCTCGCGCCACGCGAACAGCCGGTCGCTCGCCACATATGCGGCCCCTTCGGCAAGCAGTGCGGTAACCAGTGTGGTCTTTCCGCTCCCCTTCTCTCCAACGATCACCAACGCCATGTCTCCAACGCCCACGGCGCCGGCATGCAGCACGCGGCCGCCGCGATCGGCAAGCGACGCAAGGAGAACGATGCGCGTTGTTGCGTACACCGTCTGCACGAGGCGGTCGTCGGAGACGTCTTCCGCCGCCTCGATCGCGATCGAGCGTGCAACCGGATCGAGGCGTGCCGCGATCGCTGCGTCGGCTTCATACATCCGGAATCGAGCGCCGCCGGCCGGCACGATCCGCGATGCATGTCCCGCAGGACCCGGCTCGGCCTGATACGGCAGGCCTTCGGCGCCGCCGGGAGCTACAACGTTCGGAACGCGCCGGACATCGATGCGCCAGACCGGGCGCCCTTCCACGTGGCCCGGCAGAGGCACATAGTGCGGCAGCAGATACGGTCCCAGCATGTCGTAAAGGGCAGAACGGCCGGACCGATCCGCAAGCGCGATCTCGATCCCGGACGGGAGCAGATACCAGAGCAGATCGCCGGTTGCATCGCCCGCCATCTACCGCGTCCCCTGCACCACGTGATGTCCGAAGTAATAATCGAGCAGCGTGTAGTAGCGGAGTGTCTCGTGGTTCACCTGCTCTGCACCGTAGACCTCGAAGAACAGAGCGCGATACTCCTCACCGAGATTGAAGGAGACGCTGTCCGCCATCGCCATCAGGTCGCGATGAGGATCGGCTGCGCCCGCGATCCCCCAGTCGATGAAGCCCACGATGGACTCCGCGTCGATGATGATGTTCGGCATGCAGTAGTCACCGTGCGTGAACGTGTTCTCGACGATCATCCCCTTCCGCCCGGCCAGATCCTCGTACACGTCCTCCGGCGTGCGCCCGCCGGCATCGGCCATGAAGCCGGCGCGATCGATCTCCCCGGCTTCGATGCGGCGCTTCGCCTCGCGCAGCTCGGACTCCAGCGTGTTTCGGAACGGGCAATCATCCAGCGGCACCGCATGAATGGTGCGCATTCCTTCCACGATTCGTTCAATCAGCCGCCGCGGATCGTTCTTCCAGCGCTCGTCGGACGATGTGGCGCCGTGCAGTTCGCCGATCAGCAGATAGGAGCCGCCGGCATCGCTCCACCAGCCACGGACCTCCGGCACCGGAAGGCGGCCTGCAAGCCACGCCAGCCGCTGCCGTTCTGCATCCAGATCCTCCATGGAACCGGCCGGCGCGAACTTCAGATAGTATCCCTCAGCGTGCGCGTCCTGAATGTGGTACAGTTCGGTGCCGAGCCGAGCGTCCGGACGACGTTCGATAGCGGCACAGTCAAGCAAGCCCGCGAGGCCCGCAGGAAGAAGCGTTGCATCCATTGGTCTGTAGTTGGGGAAATACGTCGTGCTGACGGCGGAAACGGGGGACAGGAATCTATCCCGCGCGCCGGTTTATTCCAAACATTTGCTGCAGTTCCAACCGGATCGCGTTCGCAACCGGTTCGTCGGCGCGCCGGCAACGCCGTTCCTACCGATGCTTCTCCACACCCACCTGCCCGCACATTTCGAGCACCGGGCATGCGGAACACTTCGGCAATGTTCCAGTGCAGATGTGCTTGCCGAACGGAACAAGGAGGCGGTTGATCTCCACCCGGTACTCCTCCGGCAGCCTCTCCCCAAGCGCGGCCATCGTCTGCTCCGGCGTCGCGGCGCTCACATATCCCCAGCGATTCGTGACCCGATGCACGTGAATGTCCACGCTGATCAGTTTCTGCCCGCAGGCAATGCCGAGAGCAAGATTGGCACACTTGGGTCCGACGCCGTGAAACGAGAGGAGCGTCTCCCGATCGCACGGAAGTTCGCCGTTGAACTCCTCGAGTGCTCGGCGCGCGACGGCGTGAATCTGCCCGGCCTTCGCCTCGTGGAATGTGCTCGCCGCAATCAGTTCCCCGATCCGGGCGATCGTGAGCGCCGCCATCTCGCGCGCCGTGCGGGCATGCCGGAAAAGCCGGCGCGCCGTGACAATGGAAATCTCGTCGCGCGTGCGAACGGAGATGATGCAGGCAACGAGCTGCTCGAAGAGCGAGACATGGCCATCATCGTACAGCTCGAACATCGCCGCCTTCGCAAAGCTGCCGACGGCGCGCCGGATGCGGCGGATCATCTCATCGATATCAATTGCATTTTTCACGAAATGCTCCCGGCATTTTCTCACATCAACGGAGCTGCACGATGCGATTTGGGGAGTCGCCCGCACATCGTCGACAACGTTTCACTTCACAGGAGGTTATCCCTTCGCACGAAGGTGAATCATTTCATACCAGGAGAAAAAATTCACCGCCGCATCGGGCCAATTTGTTCTTGACACCATCGGCTCAGCCTCATATTTTAGGACCGAGACCATCACTCTGCTATTTCCCTCGTTAATAGCCTCCTGATGGCCACGGAGCCGTGGCGATCGAGTGTTTTGCGGATATCCGCCGCAGGCGTCATCAACATTGCCGCCACGATACCCTCGCAACCGAACACTCGAAATGCTGCGACAGGCCCGGCATGGGAACCTCGCAGAAGGCCGGAGGCATGCCCGTTGCCGCCGGGAAACACCTGGCATATCGATCACCATACATCACAGGAGAAACACACCATGGCCTGTACAACCCAGATTCAGACACTGACCGAGCTGTTCAATCTCATGGGAGCAAACACGGACCTCGCGACCACGTTGAAAGCCGATCCGGGAGGCGTAGCCTCACAGTTCGGCATCACGCTTACTACCGCTCAGATCGAAAACATTCGCGCGAATCTCGACGTGACACAGGTTGCCTCCTGGGCATCTCAGGTGAACTCCTACGCCGCGAAGGTTGAATCGGGAGTCGGCGTCTGATTGCCGAATCCCATGTGACGCACATCCCGTCCGGCTGCGTCGCGTATCACAGATACCAAGGCAGCCGGCGGGAATCGTGCCAACGCGACCGCACGAAAATATTCCACGAGAACCTTCGCAACCATGATCGCCGATTTATTACTTCTCCGCCCTCACGGCAAGCGGACCCACGGCCGCATATTTTCGATGGAGCAACTCGGCCTGGCGTATCTGGCCGCCGTGGCCCGGGCAGATGGTTTCACCGTTGAGATCATCGACGGATTTCTCGAGCCCGAGCGTTACGACGCCAGGCTCGCGGCGATGGGCCCGGGAGACTACATGCTGATCGGCTATCCGGTGTATCAGGAGACGGTACGCCGTGTTGCCGCGGACGTCCGGGCTCTTCGCGAGCGCGGCCTCACGACTCATGTGACAGTCGGCAACTACCTGGCAACGCTGCATGGACAACGGATACTGGAGGATTATCCCGAATTCGACTCGGCAATACGCGGCGAGGGGGAATATGCCGTCACCGAGCTATTGCACGCACTTCGCGGCGACCGGCGCCCGGAGGACATTCCGGGTCTGGTTCACAGAGCGGGTGGCGGAATCGTCGCAAATCCTCCGCGGCCGAACGCCGGCGATCTCGACACCATCCCGTTTCCCTCGCGCGACACGCTCCCGCTGGTGTTGAAGGCCGGCAACGCCCCTCTCATCTATTCCAGCCGGGGATGCAACGCATGCTGCGAGTTCTGTTCGGTCCATAAATACTACAATGCCTCACCGGGCGGGCGCTGGCGCGGACGTTCTCCGGCGAACGTTGTGAATGAAATTGAATTCCTCATGCGGACCTTCGGCGTCACGGAGTTTGCGTTCGCAGACGAACAATTCATGGGGCACGGCGGTTCCGGCCGCGATCGAGCCATTGGAATTGCAGACGAAATAATCCGGCGGGAACTGAAGGTTCGCTGGTACATCGAAACGCGGTCGGCCGACGTGTTCCCCGCGGTGTTCGGGCGGATGAAGGAGGCAGGCCTCGCTTCAGTCTTCATGGGAGTTGAATCCGGCTACGATCCGGCGCTTCGCGCGCTCCGGAAGGGCCTGCTCGTGCTCAATCATGTGCAGGCGATCAGAACGCTCCTCGATCTGGAGATATTACCGAGCATCGGCTTCATCATGTTCCGCCCGGAGTCCACGTTCGACGAACTCCGGTATAACCTGGATTTTCTGGAAGAGATCGGATGCGGCGAACTGACCGCACTCGCAACCATTGCCAAGGTGTACACGGGAACGGATCTGGAGTCCCGGCTGCTCGGCGAAGGGATGCTGCAGGGTGACTACAGAAAATATCGATGGAAATTCCGGGACCCCGGCATGAACGATTGCTGCACGCTGTTCATGGAAAACGCCGATCTGTTTTCCGTCATGTACAACGAATTTGCCGAGATACGACGCAGCGAATCGTTGTCGTTCGCAGAGTGCCGTTCCCTGCAGCGTTTCATGAATCACGCTCCTATCGCTATATTGCGCGACGCCGTGAATACCATCGAGCGCGAGGCCCATTGTCCCGACGATCTCCGCTCCGATGTTCGGACGCGCCTGCTCGACGCAGCCCAGGAATTTCTTCGGCTCCTCCGATTTACGACGGCAATTTCGGAGGAACGCGTTGTGGATGACGGATTCCGGCTGCTGAATCCCATGGCGCTCTGCTGATCTCCTTATGCGAACCAATGTACATAATCATCGTCTCTGCCAACAGCGAATGGCAAAACGTGGTCGAGATTCTCGCTCCGCGGCGGCTGCACAATTCACCGTATGGCGAATGGTTCGAGTATGAGTCCGCATGGGAATCGGTAATCGTTGTTCATGGAGGATGGGGAAAGATTGCCGCGGCCGCGTCGGCACAGTACGCGATCGATCACTGGAAGCCGCTGGCGATTCTGAACATCGGAACGTGCGGCGGCCTTGCCGGCCGCGCGGCCGTGGGCGATATCATCCTCGCCGAACGCACGGTGGTATCCGACTTCGTTGTCGAGATCGGCAATCTCGAGGAGGAGGAAGCCGCCTACATCACCATGCTGGAGCCCCCCGCGCTCTTCCGCAGCCGCCTTCCGCTCTCCGTCCTGCAGGGAACAATCGCTTCGGGTGATCGCGACGTTCAGCGCCACGACGTTCAGCGTCTCGTTGAACGCTACGATGCGCTGGCGGCAGACTGGGAGTCCGCCAGCATCGCCTTCGTGGCGAAGCAGAACGGTGTGCCGTGCGCCATCCTTCGCGGCGTGAGCGACGTGGTGGGCGAACACCATGCCGACGCGTACGACGGCCGCGATCATGCCTTCCACAACGGCACGCGGACCATCATGCGGCGGTTGCTCGGCGAGCTTCCCTCCATCCTGGAGGCCGTGGCCACCGCACTGTAAGCACTCCGCGGAACATCACCCATCCGGTCCGCGAACGCCCCCCTTCGAGCCGGCACTCGCAGACCGCATCTTCCTTCGCCTCCATTACCGTTGTACATTTGGCGCACTTCATGCCGCACGGCAGGGGGCATCCGGCCGTGCGGCACGCTCGTTGCGCGCAACGGCCGCCGGCCGGTTCACGAACGATGGAGACGATTTGGAGACTGCGAATAAACACCCCCTGAGCAAGGTGCCCGAGGTGACGCTCCTCTTCTGGATCATCAAGATTGCGGCCACGACTCTCGGCGAGACGGGCGGCGATGCGGTGTCCATGTCCATGGATCTCGGCTACCTCGTCGCCACCGCAATCTTCGCAACCATCTTCCTGCTCGCCGTAGGCACGCAGATCAGGGCCGGGAAATTTCATCCCGTCCTCTACTGGACAACCATCATCGCCACAACCACGGTTGGCACCACACTCGCGGACTTCGCGGATCGTTCGCTCGGCATCGGCTACGCGGGAGGTTCGTCCCTGCTCCTTGCGCTGCTGATCGGCTCGCTCGCTCTGTGGCATCGCACGATGGGATCGATTTCCGTCGAGACCGTGAACTCGCCCCGCACCGAACTGTTCTACTGGGTCACGATCATGTTCTCGCAGACGCTCGGCACGGCCCTGGGCGACTGGATGGCGAACGATGCCGGGCTTGGCTACACGGGAAGCGCAGCCCTGTTCGGCGGATTGCTGCTGCTGGTCGTCGCGGCATATTACCGGACGCGCATCTCGCGCACGGCCCTCTTCTGGGCAGCGTTCATCCTCACGCGTCCGCTGGGCGCGGTGGTTGGCGACTTCCTGGACAAGCCGCACGATGCCGGCGGCCTCGCGCTCGGCCGCGTTGCAGCATCCGGCGTGCTCCTGGCCCTCATCGCCATCTGCATCATCGCCGTCCCCCAGAAACCGGCCGGCCGCAGCCACTGAAGCGCGGCTTCGGGCACGCCGTTCCGGAAGGGAGCCGGCCGTCGATACAGCGTACGAATTTCACGATGGAGATCGAAATGCCTACAGACAACACCGAACCGAAGAGCATCGACGAATACATCGCCGGATTTCCGCAGAACATTCAGAATATCCTGAACGAAATTCGCGCGACGATACGGAAGGCCGCACCTGATGCGGAGGAGGCGATCAAATATCAGATGCCGACGTTCACACTGAACGGCAACCTGGTTCATTTTGCCGTCTTCAAGAAGCATATCGGATTCTATCCCGCTCCTTCGGGAGTCCCGGAGTTCGAGGAGGAACTCGCCGACTATAAGGGAACAAAGAGCTCCGCGCATTTTCCTCTGGACAGGCCAATTCCGTTCGACCTGATTCGAAAGATCGTCGAGTACAGAGTGCAGCGGAAAATGAAGCGAGCTGCAGGTTCCGGGAGGCCGTAGGGCACGGATGAATCGCCGCCGATGCGCATCCGGCACGCAGCAGCTTCAGGGAATATTCCCGGAAATTACTCTCCGATTGTGGAGGATCGATCCCGATTCAATTTCGATCGCGGCAACATAGCAACGGGATTTCCGGCAGCCATCGCGTCCGCCGCGTACATCCCTGTATGCCCGCAGCACTCGAGCAAAAATTCCGGCAATAATTGCCCGAGCCTGAAGAACCATCCCGGGCCCGGGTGAGGCCGGCGTTCACTACGCGATCTCCCGCAACGAGAACGCGCCTTTGCTCCGGCGAATCTCCGAGGCAAAGGCGCGTACGATATCAAAGCCGGCAACTCCGATCGGCCGAAGCGCCCGTTGGCAGCACGCGGCCGACGGCGCACGGAAACGGCTCGCCATGCATCGGCTCCGATGCGATGCGGACTGCACGTCCGGACGCACTCATCGCCCGTCGTTCAACGTCCAGCGAGGCATCTTGAACATCGGCGCCGTAATCACCGGTGTTCCGGTGAGCAGATAGGTTGCATAGGCAAGCTCCGCGGATGTGGGAGGGCGTCCGGGCGCCTTGTTCTGGCAGTCCGGATTGGCAAGCCCCGGCATGTTTCCGCTGCTCCAGTATTCATCCCAGCAATTCTTCAGGCCGATCGCGCCGGTATCGGCGTTCTGCCCCCATCGGCCGCTGAACAACAGCCACCAGACTGCGCCCGGGTCCGCATTGCTGGTCTTCAGCCATCCTGCCTGCTTGTAGGAGATGATCTCCTGGCCGTCGTACCCATACCCCGCGAAGATGTCGCTCACCTTGGTACCCTGCTCGGCCACTTCGGGAACGTTATGATCCAGAAGCTTATCCTCCTTGTAGATCATCTGGCCGGTTCCGAACACGCGGAGGATGTTGTAGTAGCATTCCTCCGCTGAATGCGTGGGCCGGGCAAGGCTGTTGCAGAAATACTGGAAGATGGCGGCGGCCAATCCAACCCTCACCGAGACGTTGAAGGCGAAATATGCCCGCGCCTGAATCGCATTTCGCAGCCCATCGTTCTTGTCGGTGAGGCAGGCAGCGATGTAGACGAAGCTCTTGCCGAAGTTCGCCTGCTTCGCCGTGCGCAACCACTCCCAGAATTTCGGCCGGATGTCGATTCCGTAGTGCATCCCCTTCACGCGCATGCTCTTCTTGAATGCGGTCACCGCGATCGTCTTCGGCTGTGCCTCCGTGCCGCCGCCATAGGTCAGCACGTCGCCATAGCCATGCGCCTTGATGGACTGTTCCTCCTGATTGAACGCTGGCCGCCACGACGTATCCACGCCCAGGATCGTTCCGCTGCAGAGCGAACCGTCGGACCCGCCATGCGTTATCACCGTCACGAATCCCGGCGTCCGCAGCCGGCCTCCCTTCCCCGGAATCAACGCCTCGATGATATTGGTCACACTCGCGTCCGCATTGTTCAGGCGCTGCACGGTGTAGCCGGCATCGTGGAGGACGCCCTCCATATCACTCGTCTGATAGCTGTTCCCCCAGCCGGTCTGCACCTGCTCGGTGGTCTGCGAACCTGTAAGGCGGTTGTAGAAACTCTGATCGTACCAGATCACGCCATCGCGGTCATCGTCGTAGGGGGAGATGAAGAGTGCGGTCTTCTCATCCGGATCGGATGCTCCGTTGTGCGGCGATGCCGGGTCCAGGTGAACGCGGGGATCGGATGCGAGTGTGGAAAGGCTCAGCGGAACACCGTTGCCGCGCACCCAGCCGAAGAGCTGCAGGTTCACGTACGGACCGTTGTCGAACTGAAGCTGCACACCGTTGGCCAGCTTCTGTACGCCGGTGAGCTTGGGGTCGCCGAACAGCCCCCCCTTGTTGAATCCGCCACCCGCTTGCTGCGTTCGTCCGCCGATGGCAATCATCGCGTTGGCATACGCCACGGCACGGTCCAGCGCCTGATCGGTGGAGAGATTCTCCGCATAGGTGGAGCTGTTGAAGATCACACTCAGGTTCTGCTCCACCGGCACGCGAGCAAGCTGCCAGGTGGAGGTACCGTTGCCGGTGGAGAACACCTTGAACGGCATCGTGATCGTGGCCTTCGACGTGTCGATCGTGAACGATACATCGGGCTTGAAGTCATCGGCGGTGAACTTCAGTGAGATCTTGCCGCCGGAGAAACTGTAGGTGCCTCTGTAGGCCAGGGCGTCCGTTGCACGCGCCAGATAGAGATCGGCGATGCCGTTCGGTTCAAACTGCATCACCACATCCACACCGTCGCCGGCCTTCCCGCCGTCGGAATCCTGGACATGGTAGAAGGTGAGCGGAATGATGGCGTCCGCATTGCCTGCCGTTCCCTGCGGACCCGTTGGTTGTTCGGATTTGCAGCCGAGGACCGCGGCGCAGAGAAGTATCGTCGCGAGCGTCCGCGCAACGGATGAGAACTTCATATGCATGTTTCGTCTGTGCTTGTTGGATCGGGACCTGAATGCGGATCGAAGATAATGAATACAGGTGATGGTCGATCCGGCAAGCAGAAGGCCATGTGCCGGGCGGGCAGAGCAAGGCCGCAGTGAGTTCATCCAGGCGGCACTCGGCGCTGATGCGGCATCACGGAGTATGGCGGGAGGATCGCTTCACACTGAAGGTGAGCCGCGGCTACATGCGGCCGGACACGCGCTCAGCTTCGAGATACCTGCGGATCTCCGCGGACGCGGTCATGCAGGTGCTGCGGCCGCAGGCGAATGCGGCTGCGCGATCATGTCGCGATGCGACGTGGCGGAACAGAAGGCCCGGAGTGCAGTTCCGGGCCTTCCGTCAACTCGGCGACCGCACATTGCGCGGCCGTCCCTATCACTCGCCGATCGCCGTCACCTTTTCTCCTTCCATCTTCATGGAGGCACCGCCGGCAAATACCCATTGCTGTGCGTCCGGCCTGCCGGCAACGGCGTACACGCCATCCGGCTCGCCAAGGGCCATGCGCACCTGCCGGGCAGTCATCCCAACCACCGCCCGCTTCTCCTCGATCGCCTTGCGAATCCCGGCCGGCCACTGCCGCACGGTCTTCGGATCCACATCGTAGAACGTGTCGTGGAAGTTGTCGTACTTCCGCATCGCCTCCGGCACGTTCGTGTTGGAGAGATGCACATCCGCATACCACTCCTTGCCGTTCGCAACGCGGACGATGAACCGCACGGGCTTCTCGCTTCCGGCTCCGGCTGCAACGTCGATCACCTTCAACTCCGCGTTCTGCCGCACCGTTGTCATGGTGGAATCGTCCTTCGGGCTGGTGAGCACAAGATAGTCCGTGCGCGCCCAGAGCGTGGCTCCCTTGTAGCGCGCCCGCGCTGAATCGATATCCTCCTCAGGGCCAAGCCCGTCGGCGACACCCGTGTAGGCGTTGGCCGTGAGCGTCTCGCCATTCTCCATCTTCAGCGATACCTGGGCGGGATCGTCGCCGTCAACGGCCGTCACGGCTCCGATCTTCCCAGCCAGCGCCTGATACTGCCGCAGTCCGGCGCTGTCGTTTTCCTGCACGCCAACGGCGAGGTAGCCGTATATGCGAAGTGATGGTGCCTTGGGAAGGAACACCAGATGGCGCCCCACCCATTCGCGTGGCGCAAGGGTCTGGAAGGGAACCGGAAGCCGCTCCTTCTGCGCGCCTCCTGCGGCAACTGCTCCGGCCGTTCCTGCATGCTGCGCGGGGGAAATCTGCGCACCGGCGGAAGTCACGATGGCGACAAAGAGGACAAGGACAAATACGGGGGTGTGAAGCTTCATTGGGATGTTGTCTGTTGGGATAACCGTTGAATGAAAAAGCCCAGCACTCCTGCAAGTGTGAGCTTCGATGCGTAAGGATGCCGCGGCTGCGCGTAGGCGCACGGCCAAGAGCGGAATCTCCATTCAGGGGCCGCCGTTCCTGGACGGATATGAATAGAGTCATGCAAAATAACACGGGCCGGCAGTGGGCAATTCAGACGTGTGAACTGAATGTGGCAATAATCTTTGGTGACGAAGCGGGCGGACACAGGTTGTCGCCCTCGGGAGAGATGAGGTCCGATCGAGGTGTGGCTTCCAATCTAGACAACAGGGCTATCATGAAGCACGCCGTCATCCAAATCGTCACCGGCGAACGCACACGCACTGCTCGCGCAGCGATACGTATGCGCCCGCCGGTATTGTCTTGTGCGATGTCATTGTCCTGGTGACATCGCAGATTCCGCCGGGAAGGTCAGCTTACGAGCATGCGCATGTGCCGCTGGAACTGGCCTTGGCACGGTAGATAATACGTCCGTTCGCGTCCTTCCCCTCCTCGATGCCGTCGATCGAGGACTTCGTCTCCTTGTACTTGCAATTCTGCGTGGCATCCGTGCAGGTACCTCCGCACTCGGCCGCGGCCAGGCGGCGTGCAAGGGCCAGGGCATCGGCAGCGGCCTCATCCTGTGTGAAGAACCAGCCGCCGGTGATGCCGTTTGCCGAGGCCGAGGCCGGCCCGCATTCTGCCGCAAGATCTGCGTCAACTACATCAATAGCCATGGTGTACTCCTTTCGTTGAGTTGAGTGAATGGGAATCCGGACGCGAGCCGCATGCCCGCGCCGGGAAAATCAGGATCAACGATCCGTACAATCGCAAATTCGATGGGGGAGTGGATGATGGTGCGCGCTGCGATACCGGAATCGATCAAATATTCTCTGTGGTAGCGATCTCGTTCAAATAATTCCGAAAAATCCGGCCCGGCGCGAACGCCGACGGTGATGGCCCGCCCCCTTCCCGGTTGATGCACGCACCCGGTTCACGGGAAGAGAGGAATTTTCCGAGCTGATTTTTTCAACAACCGGTGCAAGATACCACACGGAGAACAGGGAGGTCAAGTCTACATAATCATAGCCGCATGTCGTGTTCGCTGAATTCCATCCGGGAGAACTCCGCCAACTATGCGAAACAATCATCCATCGTCGCTGCATTTCGCCACACTCCACGCGTGCCGGCATCCATCAGCCTCTCGCGGTTGCAAGGTTGCCACGTCGGCATCCCGGTCCGCTCCGTGGATGGATGCGCCGTGCGGGAAAGGTCGCCACGGCTTCGCTGCGCTCGCCTCACGACGACCACGGGTGGTCATCACAGAGAACGGCCCTGACACAGTCGGGGTTGAGTTTCTCGCGAAGACCTCAGGTGGGGCATTGCCGAAGGATACCGTGACATCGTCGCCGTCACGGATTTCGCGAGGGCCGCACGCGGTCATCGCGGAGGAATGTTCTGACGCAATCGGAGTGGACGTTCTCACAACCGCTGTTGTTGAGTTCTCATATCCACGGCACATCGTTCGCTGGCATCCGCTGATGATTGCCGGAGTGTGCGTGAACTCCGCGGCCCGATGTTCAATCGGCCACGGTGCCGGAACTGCGCTCGTAGAACTGCAGGCAGACACCGCCGGGAACGATCATGTGGAACTCGCGACGTCCCCACGCCTTCATCTCCAGCGGACCAACATTCGCCCGGATGTTGTGATACTCCTCGTAGAGTGCGTCCAGATCCGAGACGCCGATGCTGAAGCTCGTGTTCTCCCCCCACTCACGGTTGTTGTTCCGGAGCACATTGAAGCTGACGCCATCGCGCGCAATGCCGGCCATGGTTGCGCTGCTCCAGGTGATTGCGAATCCCATCTCCTCCGTGTAGAAGCGGATCGCATCCTCCAGGCTCTCGCCGCCCGGTATCATCGGTGTCATGGTAACGAACACTGCCTTCATCGGGAACTCCTCCAATCTGATTTCATACCGCCGCCGTCGATGAGCAGGCGGCGCCAAGGCCGCCAATGTAACACGGGACGCCGTTTGCAGGTCCACCAGATACCATGGCATGGAATGAGCCGCAACGGGCACATATCTCACGGTACTCCGCCTTTGGCTGAGAAGATTTGTCCTCGGAGTTGTTTATTGCAATCGACCTGGTGGCCGGCACTGCTCCTCTCGTTACGACGCACGTTAATGATGCACTGGAAACGACTCTCCTTCTTACTCATCCTGGCATTGACGGCCTGGATACCTCTGGCCGCACAGACCGGCGACATTCCGCTGAGCCGCGAGCTACTGTATGAACGGGTACTGAACGATCCGTCCAAGATCCAGTCCTGCGCTCGCAGAGGAAATGTGCTGCTGGCCGCATGGGGAACAACCACATGGTTCGCCGCAGGCAACACCACGTTCACGCAGATCGTGATGCAACGTATCGTTGGCGGCGTCCCGGCGGGGAAACCGATTGCCGTGACGAGCGACTCCATGCAGGTGTACGACCTCGTGGCGGTGGTCAATCTTCCTGCGGGATTCCTGATCCTCTGGAACAGCCTTGTTGCCGATCAGCTCGGCATTCGTGCGCGTGCCGTGGACACCAACGGGAACTTCGTCTCGGACGTGTACATGCTGGCGCCACGCCACCGCCTTGCCGATGAACGCAACATCTGGGTTACCAGCAGCGGCGGCGTTACCCGGCTCCTCTGGGCCGAGAATCCGTTCTGGCAGCCGTTGCCGTATTACAGCACGATCATCGCTGCAGATGGAAGCTCCGCCGGCCCGGGAGTGGAGGAACCGCCGCACATCGACTACAACGACGATCTCGTCTACGATCCGCCGCGCGTTCATCTCCAGCGCGCGAAGGGAGCCTGCCGGCTGATTCGCACCGACGGCACGGCCGATCCCCGCCCGGTGGCCGATCGCCTGGTCTACAATCCTCACTACCTGAACCCGGACACCTCCATCGTGGTGCTGGAGCCGGCAAAGGACTCCACCTGGAGCCTTGCCTGGTACCGGAGCGTGTTCGAGACGGCGGACACGCATCGGGTTGCGGTGCACATACCGTACCGCAACACACGCCTCGGCTCGGTGTGCCGCGATTCCCTGGGCCGCCTCTGTCTCGTGATCACCTGGGCGGACTCCACCCCCATCGGCGTCGGCTGGCTGTACGACTGCCGTGCCCTGCGCTGCGCAGTGGACCTGAAGGGGCAGCTCACCGATACGGTACAGCTCGGGATGTTCATGCAGCTCAAGGTGAACGGGCAGAATGGGTTCACGACGTCCTCCACCACGGTCTCCGACCAGTGGGACTCCGCCGGCGATTACAACAGCTCGCAGTGGGACTACGAGATCTACGGCTACTCCTACAATCGGGCGAACGGTACAAGCGACAGTTATACCGATACCACGATCGTACGGATCGATTCCTACGGTAACCTGTACACTCTGGACCCATTGATTCGGTCCGCGGTGGCAACATCCGGCCGGGTGCGCGTGCAGGCCGAACGGCTGGCAGACGATGATTCCTCGAAGATCGCCGTCACCGATACGCTTGCACGCGTGGCCGACACACTCGGCATTCAGCTTCCGCTCACCCCGAAGGGCATCTCGCACGTATCGCCGTGCCTGGCCCGCTACGGCGATACGATCGTGCTTGCATGGGTGGAGCGGTCCGATCCGCAGCTCTGCGTTGCAGCCATCTGGGACGCCGGGGCGAACTCCCCGCTGGAGCCGTTGGACTCCATATCGCCTGCCTCACTGGAGCTCAAGCCGATCCGGAATCACTTCTATGACAATGACAACGAGAACGTCTGGCGCTGGAGCGACGCCGCCGCCATCTGCAACGTTCGGAAGGAGTTCTGGTACAACTATGACACGACGCTGTGGCAGTACGATGCCACCATCTGGCTTCCCACGCCGCGAGGATTGCGGCGCATCGAGAAGTTCAGCCACACGGGGAACCTCAGCCTGCCCGTTCTCGGCTACGATCCGGACGCCGTGCTCATAGCGCGCCAGATCGATTCCGGGACGGCCGGAGCATTTGCCGACTGCACAACGATGAGATATGATTCCGTTGTAGTTGCACACGACACGCTCGATTTCGCCGGGCCGCTTGCCGTGCTGCCCCTGGCGGATGGCCGGCTGCTCGCCATTCGCGACTCCGTCGGCATACTCTACGCAGGCGGCGCACGGGTGGACTCCTTCGCACTGCCACGCGTAACCGAACCTGCACACACACGCTTCCAGCGGCTCCGGGGCGGCCGGGTGCTGCGCTCCGCTCCGGTCGCCGGGGCAAATTCCAACCAGCAGTTGTTCGACTCGCTGGTGATGCTCGAAACGTTCGCCGCCAACGGCAGCAGCTACAGATCCGCAACGCTCAGATCGCCAACCGGGCTGATCGATCTCTTCGTCTACGAGCGCCCGACAGACAGCGCTCTCTTCGTCATGTGGGGAGGCCGCCACCCGCACCTCACCGTGCTGGACCGCAACCTGCATGTGGTGATCGCGGACACACTGCTCAGCGCCACATCCGACTCCGTTGGCGAACCTGTCTGCACCATGCGGAACGACACACTCTTCGCGGCCTGGACCAACAAGAGCGGAAGCTCCTACTACACACGGATCTACGGGCGGATCATTCCGCTCAAGGTTCGCACCGCCACAACGAAGCCAGAGCAGCCGGCGAGCGCCACCATCAGGCTCATCAGCCCGGTCCCGGCCACGGACGTTGTTGCCGTCCAATACGACATTCCGGATCTGGGGAACGGCACGCTGGAAATCGCGGATGCGCTTGGCCGGCGCATCTCGAGCACGACGATCGCAGGAGGGAGTAACCGGACGGCGCAGATCAGCGTCGCGAACCTGCATCCCGGCGCCTACTGGCTCCGCATCCGCTCGGCATCGAGCCTGTCGCAGGCCGCACGCATGGTTGTGCTTCGCTGACGCCTCCACACCAGTCCATTCTTCGGCGACGCGCAACCGCGGTGCCGAGCGGCAGGATCGCGGCGATCGCACGCAGGGTTGCGGATGCGCAACCCGATGGCTCTGCCCATACCGGCCTATTGGCTGAACGTTGCTTGGCCCACGTCGATCTTTTGCCAATCTTTGCGCCGCTTGCAGTTTGATCGGCCGCATGCCGGACTCACCCAACGGCTCCGATCAGTCCTTCCAAACTTCTCATCTCAGGAGTATCCCAGCATGACGACACAATGGACGCGCGCCGCCGGCGTAGCCGTACTTCTTGCACTGCTTGCCGTCGGCTCCGCACACGCACAGAGCGACACGAAGAAGGTTACCATGGTCAACAAGACCAAATTCAACATTCACGAAGTATATCTCTCCCATGTCAGCAAGGACACGTGGGAGGAGGATCTGCTGGGACCGAAGGATATCATGGAACCTGGCGACAAGCTGGAGATCACCGTCTCCTGCGGTGATTGGGACGTGAAGCTGGTCGCAGCGGACGGATCCACCTGCGAGGTGCGGAACGTTACCATCTGCGATGCGGACGAATGGGACGTCACCGCCGACTGCGGCTCGTAACGGCCTTCCCTGCATGTGGCCGTGACCGCGCGATCGTCGAGTATGGCATGGAGGCCCGCGGCTGAACCCGCGGGCCTCTCAGTTTCAGGCGAGCCCGATACGCCTCGCGCACAGGTGCGGATGAACGGCGCGAAGCATCGATCGCCTGAAGCATCGATCGCCTGAAGCATCGATCGCCTGAAGCATCGATCGCCTGAAGCATCGATCGCCTGAAGCATCGATCGCCTGAAACGTCATCGCCCGAGGAACAGGATGCGGCCGGCGCTCCGGATGCCCGAGCCGTTGCAGACGCGATAGAAGTACACCCCGGGAGGAACGGTGGTGCCAGACTGATCGCGTCCGTCCCATACCGCGGTCGCGGGGCCGTCGCCCGAGCCTTCGCCGTCGATGCGCCGCACAAGCGATCCACGCGCATCCATCAGATCGATGGTGGCGGCGCTTCCGGCGGATGCACGGTAGCCGATGGCAACGGATTCGCGGAATGGATTCGGCACGGCCCGATCCGCATCAAACCGCGCGAGACGACCGGCGCCCGGGCCTTCAATGCCGGCCGCTCCGTTGCCGTTCGTGGTGTCGTAGGGCATCCCCGTTGTATCGATCGGCATGCCGGTGGTGTCGTGACGCAGCACCGCAACCGTATCGAATGTCATCACCATCACGCCATAGTCCACCGCCTGACCAACCACGTCCTCGAAGAACGGACCGCCGGTCCCGGCCACCGTAAGGTCCACACTGTCGGTAAGATGGAAGGCCCGGTTCTTCGGGATGCGGAAGGAACCGCCCCCGTACTGAACTCCCGCCGCCGTATCGAACGCCCAAGGAAGAATCTGGTGATCGATCCTGAGCGGGTTGATTGCACCGCCTCCGCGCACGCCGCTGCTGAAGAAGCCGCGAATGAACCGGAACCAGGAGTAGTGTACCGTCACGGTATCGTTGCCGGGAGCGCTGACGGTAACCGGAACGTCGAGCTGCGTGGAGATGCCTGCAGTAGCCGTCCATGTCAGTACGCCGGAGTGCATCACGTGCGCCGAGCTGTACCACCGCAGTGTGAGGCGGCTCCCGCCGTTGCCGGAATCAACCAGTTGCGCAAGGCCCTGCGCGCGCGTGGGATTGGTGAGCTCATAGGCCGATGCCTCGGACCTCGCCATCCACGCGCTCACCACGTCGGGATCGCCAAGGGATTGCCACTGCTGGCTGGAATGCGTGGTGATCGTCACCGGTCCGTTGTCCGGATGGTCGCCCACGGACCGCGTCATGGTACCGAGTGTCACGGATGCATCGCGTCCGCTGTGAAATACGGTCTGTGCAGGCAGCCGTGCAGTCAGAATCATCGCTGCGGCAAGCACCGCAAGATTTGCCGCCAGATGGCGGCGCACGTTGTTGTTTGCGGGGTTCATCGTACAGGTCTCCGTTATTCATGTTGAATGTTGATTGATTCCAATCACGCATGCATTCAACATGAAGCGAAGTCCTAAAGAACTCTTAAGGGTTCCTGACGGAACGATCTCGAACGCCGCAAACGGCTGTGCACAGCAAAGGGTCTGGTTCCTTGTGCGCTCGCCTTCGGCTGGCTGAGAGTTCCTGGTCGGTTGCTGGAACACATTGGGCGCATCAGAACAACATCCCGGTTGTCCAGAACTTCCTACCAAAACCCGGTTGCACCGCAGTGCCTACAGGTGCTGCAGCACCGAATGCCAGGAACTCCCAAGGGGAGCGCAGGCATCAGCACCGCGGAGCGATGCCGGGCTTCGCCTCACGGCAAAGAGCCGCGAGCCGTCTGCATCGTACACGAGCAACAACGGGACACCATCCAAGCAGGTGGGCGCTCCGAAGATGAGAAGTGATGGAGATGCCGTGCAACGACATACTCGTACGCGGTTCTTCGGTTCCCCTGCCCCACGGTATCACGCCCGGTGCTTCGATTCCCGCGATGTCGCATGCGTTCAACACCTGCCCTCGCTCCGCAAGCACGCCTGCACGATGCCGGCGACGGCAGCGCTCCGGAACATCGTCCCCTCAGCCCTGATCCACTCCATCCCCCTCTCACTCGAACACCACCCGATACCCCTCCGGAAGCTTCGGGACAAGGAGCCACGACATGTAGCTGGAGAGGCCGCGGCATGGATTCTCGTACTTCTCCAGGATGTGGCGGTAGCAACGGGCACTGTCGTCGCGGCAGACGGTGATGTTGAAGATCCGCCCGGCACCACAGTTGCCGAGCGTGACCCAGCAACCGATCAGGGTGTACTTCCCGAAGTCGAACGTCGGAATTGCGTTCGTATCACACACGGCATTGTAGAGCACGAAGCGATCGTGCAGCTCCGCCGCGGTGGTGACAACCAACTGGCCTTGCACAAGCAGTGTCATGCCGCAATGGGGCATCTCCACTTCCCTGCAGGGTAGCGTGTCCCTGCAGGGCCGGCCGGCGACGGAGCCGGCAGACTGTTGGGCAGATGCGGGCATGGCGATACACAGAAGCAGCACTGCCACCCGCCCCGTAACGGAGCATGCAGTACGCACGTGTCGAACAGTTGGCGCCATCATGCGGGCCTCAAGTTGGAGGAAGGGATCATGCGATGGGATGACGCGGAGCTGCCATGCTGTAACGCTCCGTGCAGGCAGGTGCCGCGGCAATCCGGCGGCATCGCACCAGACCGGTTGGTTCCCACCGGACGATGAACCGTTCAGGCAGAGGCACAGGCCGCTCCCTGCCGGAGCCTGTAATCGTTTGCCGGAGCCTGTAATCGTTTGCCGGAGCCTGTAATCGTTTGAGGTCGGGGAATGCTCCAGATAGGATGCAGCCGGTTGCATGAACGGCATCGTATCACGTCCGCACGGACGTTGCTTCATGCGCCGATGATTCCATCCCGCGTCCGCATCGCACCACCGCACAAGCGTTTCCGTTTGCACATGCTGGTATTCCATCATCCCCGGACGCGGCCGCATACGGTACTCCGCTTCGGCATGGAACGCAGGCCATCCCATCTGTAGCAGCCGCCTCCTTCCTCTCCAACAAGCTCGGCCGGAAACGCCCTTTCGGTCGCAACGAAGGTACAGGCTACGGGCAGGATGCAGCGAGCGGGTCGGGTACACGATGATGTACTATCTACACGAACACAACATCGATAACTTCACGCATTGCGATTCGTTCAGGTGCGCCCCTCAGTTGCCATTCCGCAACCATTGGCGGGACTCACCTCGCGCGCGGATTTCACCCCATCTCTCGATTTCCACTGAGGCACGCTGCACTGAATACGGTTCAATCCAGGAAATCCCCCGGCTATCTCTCACTATCAAACTCATTGGGAGGGCTCGGTTATGAATATGCGTTCTCGCTTTCTCGCAACAGTTGTCGTGCTGGCAACGATTATCTCCATGGCCCCGGCCGCGAGCAGGGCTGCAGGTGTACCATGGGGAGGATGCCCCGCAACCACTGTCTGCAATCTCTCCGGATGCAATCTCCGGCTGGTGTTCGGCTCGTTCCCGGGTCCGGTACTTTTCGCGGTCAACGTCGGCCCGGGTGCATGCGCCCGTGTAAACACCGCGGGCCTCGCTACGATCGACTTCGTTCGCAGCGCGGGCGGGAACTTCTATGCCGTACAGGCGCCGCCTCCTGCAGTGCCGTGCAACTGTCCGGCCGGAAACTGGTTCGTGGATTGTGTCACGCTGGTGGCCGGATGTTGCTCCGATGTCTGCTTCGATCAGGCCAACTGCCAGATCAACATACTTCCAGCCGCATGCCCGGGGCCGTGCAGGCCGTAGGCGCTGCGTCACATCACGCCGATGCTGGGGAAACCACCTGGCATACGGCCGGCTGAATGCCGATACGGAGGGCTCCTCGTGGATGCCCTCCGTATCTCTTGAATGGGGTGCCGTGGAAGCCCTCATCTAGGGAGCAGCCATATGAAACCACCGAGCCGATTCTGTTCTCCGAGGCACACTGCTGCTAGTAGCACACTGCTGCTAGTAGACGACAACCTGCAGTTGCGCATCGGGAGCCAGCGGCTGCATGCCAAGCGTGGTGCGCCCTGTCGCCGTACTACCCACCGGGGGAGTCACAACGTAGCTGCCGCCCCTACTCCATGCCGAGACCAGATGAGTATCAAATTCGGAGCGTCCAAACGAACATTGAAGCGATCGGTTCGGCCCCTCGATACAGACCAGATCGGCTGCCGTGAATCCCTCATCGCTCCACGATTCATTGACACGGTCTTTCATCCCCAGGCCTCCTGAATTGCTGTAGCTGCCATACCCAACTTCCAGCCATGCGATACGGAGTGCACTCCGGTCAACAACGGCGCGTATGGTAAGTCCCTCGGAGAAACGAGCAGTAGATTGGCCTGTGCCGTTGAAGACAATGGTATCAGGACCGGCGACGCCCACGCTGGTTCTCGAATACCAGGCCCGATAGTGCCCCGCGATTCGCACCGTATCGATATGCGAGGTTATCTCTCCACTCTCCTGGATGGTGGTATCGCGTACCAGCACATTGATTCCCCGAGCGTCCACCGTGACCGAGTCCGGAGTATCGGGGGACACAATCGTAAACACCGAGGGAGATCGCCCGATGCGCCCCTGCCGTTCAATCACGATCGGCCCGGTGGACGCGCCCTCCGGAACCGTTGCCACGATCACGCTGTTGGTGAGCGAGTCGACCGCGAGCAGGCGATCGTTGAGCAGTACGGAGAGCGAAGCCCGATCGGTACCGAACCCATTGCCGCGAACAACCAGCCGACTGCCGGCACGACCGTGCAAGGGCCAAAGGTCGGTGATGCGTGGCACCGGCTGGCTGGCCACTCCCCTCGAAGTGTCGTTCACCACCAGGGAGGGATCCGGTCCGGTGGACGTTGGAGCATCTCCTGCGCAGCCGGCCAGGAGAATCAGAGAGAGTGAAAGAACCAACAGCGGACTTCGGATGATGATGAGTGGCATGGCAGGCATGGAAAATCGCGATGGATTGAATCGCCGGAAAGCGTACGTACTTATGACAATCGAACGCATCCGAGTTCTCACCATGCTCACGCAGCAACCTGCACGACAACTGTCACTGGAACCGCATCGCACCGATCATGTGGCAACGGGCATCACGTGACGCACGTCAATCACCGAATGCGCTGCGGCGAACGCGCCTCCGTTTCGCGGCACCGGATCCAGAGCGGCGTGATGGCATCCACCGGGCCGTCGAACAGCCCGATCTGCGCATCGGCGCGGAAGAGCCGGTTGAAATCCTCCGGCGCAAACGCCTTGCGCAGCCGGCCGACATAGGTGGCGTGAAAGAGATTCAGGTAATGGGCGATGTCGTAGTCGTGCGCGTCCGCGCGGCGCTGCATGGCCGGTGCGGAGGCGCGCTCGTCACCGTCATCGTCGTCGCCGGTGTCGCCGAACGGCCCATCGCTTTCCTCCGGCAGCAGAACAATCGCTCCGTCCGCGGCGCGATAGAATCGTATGCGCTTGTTGATGCGCCAGGTAGTACGCCCGGCGTTGAGCATCGCCTCGTACGGGGCTTCACGCAGCCTGCGCCTCGATCGCAGATAGGCCTCCGGTGACTTCGAGAGCCGCGCCGGCGTTGCCACGTCGGCGGCCGTGAGAAGGCGTGCGCGAAGCGCATCCACAGTTTGTAGATACACACGGTGCAATCCCTCCACGTCGCCGATCAGCACATGCCCCAGTGCCTGGTGCAGGAAGCGTTCACCGAACGGCTCCGCGCGGCTGGAGCGGAGCGCACCGCCGCGCACGATCACCTGGCCGTCGTAGGTGAGGAGCGCATAGTTCTTCACCTCGTGCACGAACATCGCCCGATAGCGTCCCTCGTATTCCAGGCGAATGCCGTCGGGAAGCAACGCCGCCACCTCCTCCACCAGGAGACGCTCGCGATCGGCACTCCAGTCCGACGGCACGGCGAAGAACACGCCGTCGGTATCGGCCTCCAGCAATGCCATGCCGCGCTCGCGCAACGCCTCCACCACGTCACCGAGAATCTCCCGGCCATGACGCGTGATGGCATCGGCGCCGGGACGATCGGCGAAGAGCGCCATGGAGCCGGCCCCCATGTAGCCGTAGGCGGAGTTGATCAGAATCTTCATCGCCGCCTGCATGGCATGATGCCGATGCGCTTCCGCGGAGTCCGGCGCGGCGGAGCGGGCGGCATTCTTGTGGCGCAGGCGAAGATCCGTAAGCCGATCGACCAGATAGAGCAGAACGCCCAGCCGGTCGCACTCCGGACCGATGGAGAACGCGCGCATGATGGAGGGATACATCGAGGCGATATCCGCCTTCACCACATGCTGCGCAACGCCCCCGGCGAAGAGATGGGTAGCCCCACCGGCATGCTGGCCCAGCACGGCCGCGGAGTCCGCGGGCTGCCGCGGCAGCGCCGCACCGGCATGCAGATAGGCACGGATCATCATCGGCTCCAGGATGCCCATCGCAGGCCCCGCGGAGGCAAGGCTCTCGTAACGGCGCGGCGCCATTGCAGCAAGGGCGAACGGCGCGCCGAGAAGTCGCGTTGAGAGACCGTCCACTTCGGTCACGTCGTCCAGTGCGTAGCGCCGCACGGCATCCGGATCACGCAGGTAGGTGGAGAAGACCTCGGCACCGGCAATGTAGGTTCGCTCCGGCGCCGCCACACCGAAGTAACGGGCAGCCGCCTTCAGGCCGTGCCCGGTCATGTCGCGCGCCGAGAAGTCGTGGCGGCGCACGGCATCGAGCGTATCGATCAGCTCGCGCCCGGCGAGGCTGAAACGGAAGCGCTTGCGCCGCCGGAATGCAACCCGCTCCTCGTAGCGCCTGAGCAGCGGCGGCCCGCCGTCACGCCCCATGTCCAGCGGCACGCCGAGCAACTCGGCACGTTCGTAGAGGAATGGAAGATCGAATCCGAACAGGTTGTGGTTCTCTATGATATCCGGGTCGCGTTCGCGCACAAGCTCGCAGAGATCGGCGATCAGCTTCGCCTCCTCCGCGTCCGTCCGCGCCTCGAGCAGAGCGGCAAGCCCGTGCGAGTCGCGAACCGCCACCATGAAGATCCGCCCCCGGTCCGCCCGCAGCGACGTGGTCTCCAGGTCGAACTGAAGCCGGTGAAGATCGGCATACTCGAGGTCGCGAAAGTAGACGCGGCCGGTTGCCATCAGATACTGCTCAACCGGCCCTACCCAGTAGTAATCCTCCTCCACATCGTACAGGCTCGCTGCGGACCGGCCAAGCCTCCTGGAGGCGCCCGCAAGGATCGCGCTCTCCAGACTCCGCCCATCGTGCGAGGAGATGAGATACCGATAGGAGCCGGGGGGCCCGTCGAGCTCACGGCAACTGAATCCGCCCCGTCCCGTTCCATTCGCGGTATGCCCCTCCTCGGAGATGTCGTCCAGCGTGGCAGCGAACAGCCAGGGACGAAAGCGTTCACGGGAGAGCACCACACCGGTCCGGGTACGGCGCCACACAAGGGCACGCCCTGCACGATCGGCCCATATCGATACGATGCCGGGTGTGGGGTCCCAACCGAAAAGCCAGCTATCGCCCGGATCCGGAGCAGTGATATCCATGTCTGAAGCTAGCACGCGGACCGCACATGGCGGCATCGTTTATTGATCGGCCCTTACTCCAATCAGCCTTCGTTCCGGTCCCTCATCTCCCGAACAGATTTTCGGCGAAGCGAAAGGTGAGCGCGACAAACGGATTGATGCCGTACACCATGCGATGCAATTGTTCGGGTGCGATGCTCTCCTCCAGACGCATCCCCTCGGCATACTGCGGGTTGAGCCGCTTCAACCTGAGCGCCATTGCACCGGCGGCGATCGAGATATTCTGGTTAAAGGTGAGCGATCCGCCGAACACCACTACCGGATTACTCACATCCAGACCCAGGCCGGCCGTGAGACTCCATGACCAGTTGGACCATTGATCCTCGTTGGCAAGCCAGTGGAGCATGAATGCGGGAATCGCGTTCACGACCGCGGGATCGGCAACACGGCGCACCAGATAGCTGTTGCCGGTATCACGGCGCGTTGTGTACTCGTGGTCCGGATTCACCATCACCGCGAACGCGAAGCCGAAGGAGATGCGCCAGACGCCGCGCGGCGGCGTTGTCAGCACCGTTGTCCAGACGCGGTCGCCGCCGGGCCCGGGCCTTCGCACAACGATCGTCATGCGCTGTCCCGGGCGCAGCAATGAGCGCCCTGGCACGTGATAGTGCATCGTTGTGCTGTCGCCGCTCCGCGGAATTTCCTGCGTGCCGAACGCCGAGTTTCCGCGCGACGCGCCCATGCCGGGCACCGAATCGCCGCCCGCTCCAACGCCGCGCATAATTCCGGCAAGCGGGCCGGGGCCTGTGCCGGCAGCTCCCAGCGTCATCGAGGTGAGCGCAATCGGAGGCAGGTCGATGCCATCGATCTGCTCCTCCACATTGCATGCATCCCCCGGTTTGATCCCGGTAACGATGAGCCCCACCTCCGTGGCTCCGCGAATCTCCAGCATGCGCGTGATGGTGGTCCCCTCCCGCTGCACCGCAATGTCGATCTCCACGTCGACAACCGATGTCGCAGCAAACATGGCCGTTGGGGTAAGCAGGAAGAAGAGATGCGTGAGCGTCGGTGGTAGATATCGGTTCATGGCGCACCTCCGGGGGATGGGATCTGGATCGATGCACACCGCGCCCGCAAACGCTGCCCTCCGCCACTCCCGGTAAGGAATGCGCAGCGGCGATTGCGGCACATCTCAACATACAGACGAAGAAGGTGGTGGTTACCAGGCAACCATCATGGTTGCCGATCGGGCTCATCGAGAGACGAATGCGGCGGCTGAATGGATCCACCTCTGTTCGCATTCGCCGCGCAAGAGATCTCCCGAAGCATCTCACGGTGCAATCGGGGATACATAGTGGTTCCGCGCCTGAATGTGCGGGATCGAGCGGATAACTTGCCCATCACTATGCCGATGACAGTGCTTGTCGACGTTCCCTGCTGCTTCTAACGCTCCAGCAGTTTCTCCTGTTTCAGGAGATCCAGGAACGTATCAACCGCTTCGCGATCTGGATATGGCATCCTCGTTGATATCAAGCGCAGCAGCCCCGTGTCGAGATCCATGATCCGATGGTCGTTGAACGCCATTCTTGTTGGCGACAGAGCGACCGTATCGTGTGTTCCTCCATGACCCGCGTACATGCAAACGATCCTCGTGTCGTACCGATACCATGCCTGTGCCCGGTCGGACGACTTTACATCCACAGACGGAAGTGCAGCGATTCTTTCGCGCAGTGAATCACCAAATGCCCTGTCACGAACAACCACCCGCTTAGCGGAAGGGTACTCGAGCAACGCCAATGCGTTGAGAGCGGTCTCTCTGCGCATGCGAAAATCGACATAGACTATCTCTACATGGGAAGCATCCTCTCCGTAGGGAACGCAGCCACCGAGTGCCATGAGACCGACAATGCATGTCAGAATCCTTCGAGTCTTCATTTCCGTTCGCTTTTCTCCTGTCGCTACGAGGTCTCGCGCACATCCATACATGACAAGGTCTTTCATTGGGCGTTCGTCACACTACCTGCAGGTATCGCACACATTATGGGGACCCAAGTACACATATTCGCTCTCGGTCTTGCCATCGGCAGATCTGATAAAAATCCTGCGAGGGCTACTCTCGCTACCCAGGAAGGTACCGTAATCGTCATACCGAACGATGGCGCCGACCACACTATCGCGATATTTAATCCTGAAATCCTTCTCAAGTTTCCAGCCACCTGAATCGTTAAAGGAAGCCATATAGCCATGATAATAGCCGTCGGCATACTTCCAGAGCGATCCCGTGATAAGTTTATAATCGAGCGGCTTGTTCTGGTTGGAGCTACACGCAGCCACCAAACAGCCAAGCACAATCGTTGCAGGCCCCATAAGTGATCTAGGCATAGGAATCATCTTCTGTCCCCAGGTTGGAATTGGCCCGCAGCGACACTCCCATTCCCGTTAATCGACACTCTCATCGGGTCTGCAGGCGCGCCGCCAAAATTTAGGAAGTAAGCTCCTCTCCCTTGACCAAGGGAGGCTCCGACTAGATACGTTTTTTTAACCGCGATATCACCGTATATGTTCGTAACTGGCAGGTAGTCATTTTTGTCTTGCCAAATAGTAAACGCGTGTCTGTCTGCCCATATAGACGGATGCGTTGTCGAGGTTTGGCCCCAAACGGATACATCCTTTAAATTTGGAAGTGCAGAGAGCGCCGTTGTAAATGACGGCTTCGATGGATGGTGGGGATCGATGGCGCCGGTGTTACACCCAAGGAAGTATGCTCTTCCGCCTTTCGGCGACCAATTGAAGTCAATCTTCCCCCATCCTGCCAACGTCATCTGATTGTTATCTTTAGGATTCTTGGTAACGTCTGACAATCGATCTCGCGCAGCTTCGACGCTCCCAGCCGGTCCATCATATGCAGCATGGGACCAGATCCCGAACTCGGCGGTCTTTCCATAGTTGGCATATATTCCGATCGCCATTTCAACTTCCTCCTTGATATCCGACACATCTTTAACCGCGATAACCACGACCTTATCTCGATGAGAATCGAACATGGGATTATGCTCGATATCGAATTTCCGCGTTGAAGCTGCAGCCTCAAACATCTTATCGCCACGCTCACCGTAGCCGGTAACGTACGTAAGGATATACAGGCTATCCCCGTCTTTGTCAACGCCGGAAATTGGCGTATTTCCCGCATATACATATGGCGAATTGGCCGGGAAGTTTGCAGCCAGACGATCTTCACTGAGGAACCGTCCCAGTCGTGGGTTGTAGATTCGTGCGCCGTAGTCGTAG
>JAFDZV010000031.1 GCA_018266795.1 Bacteroidota bacterium
CGTACGTGTACAAGCTGATCGGCAACGGCTTCACGCTTGCCAGGAAGATGACGATTACTCGGTGAGCTCTCGTACACCCCGGGTACGAGCCGGGTAGCACGGGCGGAGGCGGCCATCGAGGCCGCCTTCGTGCGTTCGAAGCATCTGCCCACGGAAACTACTTCCGGTGCTGAACGGCAAACACGGTTGCCATGGTGCCGACCCGTGCCAGATAGATGCCATCCGCAAACGCTGCTACGTCCAGCGTGATCTGGCGACCGTTCCACCTCTCGGACCGAACGATGCGCCCGAGACGGTTGGTGATGGTGAGAGTACGGCCCTCCGGTGATGCCGGGACGGCGGGACGTTCCACCGTGATGGTGGAAACTGCAGTAACCGGGGTCACAACAAGCCCGGACGGCTCCGCGCCGCGCCGGTGCGATACCTTTGTCATGGCAAGATCCACACGCTCCTGGGTATATCGCCCTGTTGCCGGGAGCGAAATGGAGCGTGTCACGGGAGCATATCCGGGTGCTGCGGCATACAGGATAACCCCGGAGACCGAGCCTTGATTGCAGACGAAGGTGAACTCCCCGTTCAATCTGTTCGTCTCGGTGGCATACAGCACTGTACCGGAGGCGGAATCGATGAAAGCCAGGTATGCCCGCAGTTGAGCGAGTGACGTTGCATCGTACGCCTCACCCTGCACCAGCACCGAGGCGCCTCGCGGCACCATCAGTCCCATGTAGAGATCGAGGCGCGGCGTCTTTTCGGAGCTCGCGCGATCCGATGCAAAGTAGATCATGTCACCGGATGCGGGAACAGTGATAAATCGCTCGTCTCGATCGCTGTTGTAGGGAACGCCGAGGTTCTCCGGCGTTCCCCAGGACCCGTCGGCATTGCGCCGCGAGACAAACAGGTCGAAACCACCCAGACCACCATGCCCCTGCGAAGCAAAGTAGAGCAGGTCACCGCTGCTTGAAATGAACGGGCTGTTCTCCGCCCTTGTGGTGTTGATCACCGCACCCAGGTTTTTCGGAACGGTCCAGTTGCCGTTGCTGTCCAGCGTCGAGACATAGATGTCGGCGTCCTCATCTCCGCTCCTGCTGCTTTGTCGGTTCGATGCAAAGTAGATGGTGCGGCCATCCGCGGAGATGGAAGGCTGCGATTCCCAGTGCGGAGAATTCAGAGCTCGCACATCGTGAATGTCCGTCCAGGTGTCACCGTCGAGACGAGCCTGATAGATATCGCAGTCCCCCTCCCCATCCGGCCTGTTGCACGCCGTGAAGTAGATCGTCTGCCCGTCCGCGGCAATGCAGGCCGCACCCTCGTTCTCGCTCGTGTTGACTGGCGGGCCGAGATTTACCGGCGACTCGAACATCGTATCCAGGCGATCCTTCTTGTGCGCCACCCAGAAATCGTGCCCTCCCATTCCTCCCTTCCGATTGGATACGAAGTAGAGCGTGCGGCCGTCTGCGGTTACGGCCGGAGCGTACTCGTGAGCGGCCGTGTTGACTCCGTTGCCGAGCCGGATGACACGAGTGCGAAGTGCATTGGAATCCGATGCCTGCGCGTGCAGAGCACTGCTGACAAGAAGTGTAATGGCCGCCGTAATACCGGCAAGGGAAATGACGTGCATGGTCGCTTCAACAGGATGTTTCGTAGTGATCAAGAAACACGAATATAGCAGTAGCATTCGGTAGTGCATGGAGGCAACGCAACACGCACGCACCGATTGCGGCTTCTCCGTTTGTCCCATTCCGGAGCGATCGGAATGCGATGGGTAACCCGCTGCCGGCAGTGGTGTAGTTCCGGGAAGATGCGCCGTTGCGGACCCGGACATAGCGGGATGAATCCGCAATCACGAAGTTGTGCGCGGATGTTGAGCCGTGACCGTGCGGCGCGGCGCACTGATAATCCCCACCGGAACGTTCCGACAGGAAACGGCCACACCGTGCATGCCTGAAGAAGCTCAGCGTACCTTTTGAATCAGGCAGCCGGGCATTTGTCCGGCCGCCTTCTTTTCGAGTGTCTCTGAAAACGGCGCGCCAGCGCACGACGCTGCCGCATCGGTTCCGCACGGTGCGATGTTCGCAATGGTAACTCTCGTAACTTCGAGACCGTGGTTTGCTTGCATAACCGACGCATGATGTCCCGGCCGGGATGCACACCCTGGAAGCAGCGTGCCCCGTTCACGGTCATGAGCATTGGCTTCGCACGTCACCAATACAGTCACACCCTGATGCAAGCGGAAGTTATTCCATCATACGATCTCTCTCGCGGTGACTCGCTGGCGGCTCCGATCCGATTGCTGCGCTGTAATACCGCTAGCGAAACCGACGGCAACTACAACTCCGCGGAGCCGCACCGGCACAACTACCACGAGATCTTCTACTTCATCAAGGGGGGCGGCTGGCACGATATCGACTTCCGCCGCTTCCCGATCGAGGACCACGCCATCCATTTCGTGAACCCCGGGCAGGTTCACCTCATGCGCCGCGCACCGGACTCGCACGGATTCATCATTCTGTTCACGTCGGACTTCTACATGCTCGATCTGCACAACCGCGAGCGCAGCTCTCCGATGTGGTTCCTCATGCACAGCACGCCGAGACCGGCGTTGACCGTTGCACAGCCCGAGCGCACGATTCTCCTCGACACCATACGGCTGATGGAGGAGGAATTCAACGGCGGTGGCGCACATCGGGAGCAATTGCTTCACTCCTACCTTCACGTCCTGCTGCTCCATTCCCTTCGTCTCTTCGAACGGCTGGAAAGCATCGAGACATTGGAGGATGCATCGCATACGCTGGTAAACCGATTACGATCGCTCATCGAGGAGAACTACATCACAGTGCATGCCCCGCGTGAGTATGCCGAGATGCTCTGCGTTTCGCAGAACCATCTCAACAACACCACCAGGCGCATGATCGGCAGAACAATCGGCGACCTTGTTCACGAACGGATCATCCTGGAAGCCCAGCGGTTGTTGTTCCACACGGCAATGAGCGTGAAGGAGATCGCATTCCGGCTCAACTACGACGACCCGTCCTACTTCACACGGTTCTTTCGCAAGCACACGGGAGTTGCACCGCACGAGTTCCGCGAGGCCGCCCGAAAAAAGCACCACTGATCCCACCTATCGTCCTAGCTCACTTCTCGCCACCGCAACTAAGTTCTCAGCGTTGATTGCCGAAGTGTATAATGGCCGCACGTCCGCCGGCAGCGCGCGCATGCCACATGTTGAACAACTTGGAACCGAACCATGCAGCAGTTACGATCAGATCGAGTGCCGACAAGCCCACAGAGAACCGATGAACTGATTCCGCGGCGCCACTTCATGCGGACGATTGCGCTTGCCGCCGGATTCGGCGTACTTGTCCCGCGCGTCCTTCGGGCCGGCAGCGGATCGGGCGCATGCGCTCCCACAACGCCGGATATCGAAGGCCCGTTCTACCTCGGCGGTTCGCCGTTTCAGGTAGCGCTTGCCAAGCAGGACGAACCAGGCGAGAGTCTGAGCATATCGGGCATCGTCTACGCAAACGACTGCACAACGCCGATTGCGGGCGCAGTGGTTGATGTATGGGGAGCGAACAACGACGGCTGCTACAACAACAACAATGAGTGCAGTCCGCACGGCGACGATCGCTTTAACCTGCGCGGCAGGATGTTGACCAACCAGCAGGGCGCCTACGCGTTCTCATCCGTGAAGCCCGGTCGCTATCTGAACGGCGCCACGTATCGGCCCAGCCATCTCCATTTCAAGATCAACGCGCCGGGCCATCCGATTGTAACTACGCAGCTGTATTTCGAGGGCGATCCCTACATCCCGGTGGATCAATGGGCGTCGGACCCGGCCTCGGCCGGAAGAATCATTCCACTTACGGCAAACAACGGTGCGCTTGCCGGCGTGTTCAATATCACGCTCGATGTGCCGCCCGGTGAGTCGGGAATCCCCTACAACCAGGATGCCGCGCGTGCCCTCACGATGCAATGCTCGCCCAATCCGTTCCGCGGCGACACGGTGATCACCTATGCGGTTCAGACAGCCGATCGTGTCGATATCGGAATTCACGACATCACGGGCCGCCGCGTACGAGCGCTTGTGAGTTCGGTTCATGGCATTGGGATATACAACGAACGGTGGGACGCCCGTGATGACGCCGGCAGGCAGGTGCCCTCCGGTATCTACATATGCCGGCTTCAATCGGGAAGCTGTGTGGAGACAATGCAGATTGTGCTAGCCAAGTAACGGAGAGAAGAGCACTCGCCGGCGTTGCGGGCTGTTCCGCAGCCTTTCAGCACCGGCACCGTAAACGCGACTAGCAGAACGGGGCCCGAGCAAAATGCCGGGCCCCGTTTTTCTTCCGCGCTTCCATCGCATGAGGGCGTGCGACGGTGGATATGCTGCAGGGTTATTGCTTGATCAGTTCGAGCTCGATGTTCAGCTTCACATCATCGCCAACCAGAATTCCACCGGTCTCCAGCGCCTGATTCCACACCAGATTCCACTCCGTCCGATCGATCGTAGTATGCCCACTGAATCCGATGCTCGTGCTCCCCCACGGGCTGCGCACCGGGCCGGAGACCTCCACATCGAGAGTGACCGGACGCGTAATGTCACGGATCGCCAGATCACCATGCACCTTCAGCCTGCTCTCCCCGCCCTTCTCCACGGACGTCGTTCTGAATGTCGCAACCGGATACGTGTCCGATGCGAAGAAGTCACCCGATCGCAGATGAGCATCACGTTTCTCATCGCGCGTGCTGATTGTACCTGTATTGATTGCGATCTCCGCCTTGAGAGTCGTCAGATCGTTTTCAGCCAGGTCAACGGAGCCGCTGAACTCCTCAAAGCGTCCCCGAACGTTCGAGATCATCATATGTCGTACCGTAAAGGTGATCTCCGAGTGCGCTGCATCGATTGTCCAAGCCATCGTCTCTCTCCTATTTCTTCGATTGTTCATGCCACGTTCAATGGGATCGATCCCTGCTCTCAGTCATCCCCACCATTCCACTACGCCGAAGATTTCCGATCCCGAAGCAAATATACGGCACGACGATATTTGTCGCAACAGATATTTTGACCGCTTACCCTCTTCCGGCTACGATCCGCCAAGTGAATGGGCACTGGCCGAGCGGAGCGCGCGACGGGGTTGACAGCACCGGGCGTTGTACGGCCTTCCGGGCGTATGCGGACGGAGAACGAAGATTGAAAGTGGATGATGGATAAACGCATCGTGCCCGGCCGAGGAGCGCTTACGACCGGGCACGATTGCAGAGCTGCGTGGGGTGTGCGTGCTTGAGTTATTCCCACGGACAGCACTCTCGCTGACTCCATCGCGCGAAGGAGAAACTGCGGTTCATCAACCTGCCGTTGATTCCAGCTTGCAGCGGTCTCCCACGTTCCCCCGGTGCATCGTGCCGGCGTTCGGCGCGGGCAAAAGGGTGCCACGGCATTGCATCGCATGCCCTGTGGCAACAACGGCATTGAAGCGGACGCGATCGATGGAGCAAGTGAACGCGGACGAACGTTCCGGCAGACCTTTCCTGATTGCCGCCCCGGGTACTCGAGCCGGGGATCTCTTACGTCTCGTTCAGCGTTACAGCGAAAGAACAAGCTGCGGTAGTAAAGTTCTCACCAGAGGGAAAGATTTGGACCAGGTGGAGTGATCGTGGTGGTATGGTAGTGATGCATATGGAGCCGCCGGACAGAGCGCGGCACCCGGCTTTTCGGAGTGAACCGGAGGGGTTATGCGGCCTGCGCCTCGGGCGCATCCTGAGCGCGCTGCCACTCCTCGCGCTGGCGGTTGAACTCCTCAACCTCCTCGCGATAGCGCTCCACACGCGCCTCTATCTCCGGAAGCGAGTTCATCACCACCAACTCCTTGCGCACGGCCGATGCAAGCGGGAGCGAATGCAGATAGCCGCCCCAGTATTTCCGGAACTCGATAATGCCGTATCGATCGCCCTTGTAATCGATCGACATGTTCAGATGGTCCAGCGCAACACCAATCCGCTCGTCCAGCGAGCGCGGCTGTGGCCCTTCGCCCGTTGCGAGGAAACGCTTTGCGTCACCGAAGAGCCACGGATTGCCGATCGCGGCACGACCGATCATCACGGCATCGGCTCCGGTGTCGAATGCGCGGCGCACATCTTCCGGTGTCTTCACATCACCGTTCAGAATCACCGGGATGTTCACGACACGCTTCACCTGCTCGATATACTCCCACGAGGCAATGCCTTCATGTCCCTGATCGCGCGTACGACAATGAATTGCCAACGCCTGTATGCCGGCCTGCTCGAGCATCTGTGCCACTTCAACAATCCTGATGGATTGCCGATCCCAGCCGAGACGCGTCTTCAGCGTCACAGGAAGCTTGACGGCATCCACCACAGTGCGCGCAATGCGCTCCATTGCGGGAAGATCGCGCAACAGCGCCGCACCGGCATTGCGAGCCACCACGTTCTTCACCCAGCACCCGCAATTGATATCGATGAAGTCCGGCCCGGCCGCCTCCGCAATCTGAGCGGCCTCGGCCATCACCTCGTCGTTGCCGCCGAAGATCTGAATGGAAACCGGGCGCTCGTCGTCATAGAGTTTCAGCTTCTGATTGGACCGCCGGGCATCGCGAATCAGTCCTTCGCTGGAGATAAACTCCGTATAGACGATATCAGCCCCCAACCGTTTGCAGACTCTGCGAAACGGCGGATCGGTGACATCCTCCATCGGAGCCAGCAGCAGCGGCCGCTCCATCGATATGGGTCCAATCGTAAGCATGGAACAAAAGTATCAAGCAGAATCAATAAAGTACCATCACGGCGTGACATGATTTGTGCGATGGTGTATTCCCGGGCCTGTCCACACGCGCGGAGGCGGCATCCGTGCGCTCCGCAGGACCGCATCACTCACCGCCGCGTATCCCGCCTCACTCCTCGACGGTCATGGCCTGCCGACCGCCCGAGCTGCGGGCGTTGCGGCGCAAACGATCACGGTACCTCGATCCGCTTCCTCAATAACAGCTTTCTGCCGTCCGGATCATTTGCTATCACTTCGGCGATGTAGTCGCCGGTCTCCACCCTCGCGCCACTGCTGTCCAACAGGTTCCAGTCGAACTTGTACTCACCCGGTGATTGCACATCGCTCACCAGCACCGCCACGGTATGCGCCTGAAGATCGTATACCGTAACCTCCACTTTCGTGGTGTGCATCAGCGTGTAGGCAATGCGCGGCGTAACGTCCTCGATCAGACCAACAGCGCGAAGGATTCCCTGGATCGGCGTGGAGAAGCCAACGCGTGTACTGTTGGTGAAGACCTTGTCCCACCCTTGGGACCGCTTGATCTCATCGTCCCGCCTGGCCCGGTCGGCTGCAGTTGGAAGCCAGTCCTTCGAGGAGAATGTCAGATTGCGGCGCATGATCGCCATGCGGGTGTTGTCCAAGCTGTCCAGATAGCGATGAAGCGCCAGGCTGTCGCTGTGGATGCGTTCGCGCAGCCGATAGTACCACTGCAGTCGTTCCAATGCAGCCTTGACACTGTCTGCATGGGCGGATTGATCGAACTGGCTCGGCGGCCGTTTTGTGGTAGTGTCGGAGCCGCCCGTCTGCGCCCGCGCAACTGCGGGTATCAGGAACAGCAACAACAGAACGACGCGCACGGCACAGGGGCCGTGTGGTTGATCTGCACACATACGGTATCGTATCAACGGGGCGATTCTCTTCCTCTTCGTTATCTGAATCGTGTGCTCACCAACAGAGACACTGCCGGGGCGGGCGTTCCGCTGCTCGTCACGGTTTCATCCGGACGAACGCCCCATCGCCATGCCGTAATGTGAATGCACTACATGCCGAGCGGCGTACGGCGGATATGTGTCGTCAATTCTGACGTCTCGGGCGCGATGTGGTACCATGCCCGCCGGTACCCTGCGGAGGCTTCACATCCTGGATGGCCGGTGCCTTCGGAAGCGTTGCGTTCAGCGCGGCGAGCGATCCGTCGCGACCGAACCAGCGGAACCCTTCCAGCCTGAACGTCGTCTCCTGCCCCTTGACCATCTTCTCGGGAAAATATTCCCCCTCGGCACGCACACTGTGACCGAGGAACTCGATTGTTGACGCCTGCCCCTCCTCGAACATCACGGTGATCGTGTCCGCCGATGCACGGTTCACGCCGTTGGGCGCATCGTTGTCGTACAGGTAGTAGATGCTCGAGGCCAGCGCTTCGGCGCGCACCCAGCGGATGGTGTCATCCTCCACATTGAACAGCAGGCGATTGCCGGCAAGCTGGTCGTAGCGCGCCGGACGCTTCCCCTCGCTGATCGCGAAGGCGTTCCCCTGAACGTCGATCAGGTGAAGCTTCTTCTCCTGCAGGCGCACCGTGATGGTGTCGCCGGTCAATTGCGACTTCTGGTACCAGACAATCGGAGACGGGCCATGCGAAGGAAGGGTGCGTACGCCGGTCACTGCGTCATCAGGTGCCCCATGCGCCGTGTCCGCGTTCCTTGCAGACGTGTCATGGCGCGTTGTGTCACGCGACTCGCGGCGCACCTTCGCGCTGTCGGTGCCGCCATGAGTGCCTTCCGAATGCGCGTGCGAACTGTCGGCGCCGGCATGAACGCTGTCGTTCCCGGCGCGCGCGGTATCGGAGCTGGAACTTCGTGCCGGCCCGAGCGAGATGACGCTGTCGTTCGGGAGATAGCGCGCGCGCGCGGCCACGGCCTGCAGATCGCCGCGAACCAACCGGACACTGTCCGTGGCAATGTACTCCTCGCGTCCCTGCCGGAAGGCCTCCATGCGAAGCGACGTAATGATCGTGGTGTCACGCCGAATAGTGCCTGCGGAATCGGCTGCGCGGCTCGTGTCGATCTGAACAAGTTTAGGAGAGCCGAGTGCAAGCGTATATCCCAGCTCCGGCTGGTAGTGAAGCGTATCACTGGCAATGGAGGACATCTGGTTTCTGTTCTTCACCACAACACTTCCAACAGCGTAGGCCTCCTTCGTGTCGCGCCAGTAGGTCAGATCGCGTGAGGTTATCGTGCCGGAATCGTTTTCGGCCCGCACCCCGCCGGTAAACACGGCCCTGCGATCCAACGTGTAGTAGTCACCGGAGGCAGCATGCAGCGTACTCTTCTCATCCTGCAGCACAACTCCGTTGCGCAGGTGGGCCTTGCGGTCGTACATGTTGTAGTCACCGGAGCCTGCGCGGATCGTGGCCCCCTTGTCCACAATCGTCACGCCGTTGGGTGCCATAGCAAGCCGGGTGTTGCCGTCGTACTCCGCACGGGGTGCGGTGAGCACCATGTCAGGCTGTGTCACCCGCACGTTGCCGGTCAGCACCGCATAGTTGCGCGTCTGGTACATCACAGCCCTGTCCGCCTCGATCCTCACCACCCCCTGCAGCAACACCACGTGCCCCTGCATGTCCACCACACTTTCCCCGGTGCCGGGGTCGGGATATCCGTTGAACGTGTCCGCATGCTCCAACGTGACCGGCTGCGTGGGGCCAACAGGCTGTGCATGCAGCGGCCGTACGGCGCCGCAGAGCAGCGCCGCTGCCAGAAGGACAGGGAAAGCACTATGGAGAGGCTTGAACATCCGTTCCGAAAAATAGAGGATCACCTCGATGCAACGGGAGCCAATCGTACATGCAAGAAGAACCGACGGCCCGATCCATTCTCAACGGCATTCCCGGCCGGTCACCTCATCACGATTGGATCCGCGTATATGCCGGAAAGCCCCGTTGCTGCGGGGCTTTCCGAGAGCGTTTCCGAGTTGGATCTGCGCGGCCGCTCAGGCGTTCTCGCGCATCAACTCACGCGCAATCACGATATGCTGGATCTCCGAGGTTCCTTCGTAGATCTCGGTGATCTTCGCATCGCGCAGATAGCGTTCCACCTTGTACTCGCGAACATATCCGTAGCCTCCATGCACCTGCACCGCCTCTAGGGCAACCTCCACGGCGGTCTTCGACGCAAAGAGCTTCGCCATCGCGGCCTCCTTTACAAACCGCTCGTGCTTGTCCTTCTGCGAGGCGGCACGATACACCAATGCGCGTGCGGCCGAGATCTTGGTGGCCATGTCCGCCAGCTTGAACTGGATGGCCTGAAGATCGGAGATCGGTTTGCCGAATGCCTTTCGCTCCTTGGAGTACGCCAGAGCTGCTTCGTAGGCACCCTGAGCGATGCCGAGCGCCTGCGCGGCGATACCGATGCGGCCGCCGTTAAGGGTCTCCATCGCGAGGTTGAAGCCGCGGCCTTCGGGGCCGAGCATGTTCTCAGCAGGGACGCGAACATCCTGGAATTGCAACGAACAGGTATCGCTGGAACGAATGCCAAGCTTGTCTTCCTTTACGCCGTGCGTGAAGCCCGGCATCCCCTTCTCCACGATGAAGCAACTGATCCCCTTGTATCCCTTCTCCTTGTCCGTCTGAGCGTACACCAGGTATACATCGGCCGATGTGCCGTTCGTGATCCAGTTCTTCGTCCCGTTCAGGCTCCAGGAACCATCCTCGTTGAGCGTCGCCGTGGTTCGCTGCTGCGTGGCATCGGAACCGGCCTCGGGCTCCGAGAGGCAATATGCTCCAAGCTTCTCACCCGTTGCGAGCGGCCGAAGGAAACGCTCCTTCTGGTCGTCCGTTCCGTATGTCTCCAACGCCCAGCACACGAGAGAGTTGTTGACCGACATGATGACACCAACGGATGCGTCGACCTTGGAGACCTCCTCCATCGCGATAACGTAGCTTACGGCGTCCAGCCCGGCCCCCCCCCACTCCGGGGATACCATCATGCCGAGAAAGCCCAGCTCACCAAGCTTCTTTACCGCATCGGCCGGAAACTCACCCTTGATATCGCGCTCGATGGCGGTAGGCGCAACTTCGTTCTGCGCAAACTCACGTGCCGTATCACGAATCATCTCGTGGGTCTCGGTAAGGTCTAACTGCATCATCGGTATTGCGTCCCCAGGTTTGGTTGATTGGTCGATAAGAAGTCCGCGAAGTTACGAAACGTGCCATTACAGATCCGGGTGGCCGCAAACAGTGTTGCAATTGCCCGCGTCCGGCAATGCATCCGATCAGGCCTTGACAAGTGGGGTCCGCATATGCCATAATGAAGCCGGCGGAAGTCCGAAACCATCTATCGTACCGATCACCACCGGCATGTTCAATTCATTGCTCGAATACGGTCATGCGTGCTTTCAATCCTGGGATGGTTTACGGTATATTCCGCACGCCCACATGCCGCGGCCATGGTCCATTGAAACGCCGCATCGCTCGAAGCCATGCGCGGCCCGCGAAGATGCTTCAACAACCCAACCGGTGAGTTTCAATGAAACACATGGTTGCATCGTCACTGCAGGTGAGCCTCTTCTCTCTGTTCGGGTCCACCATCCATGCCCAGCAAAACACTCAGTTGAACAGGGGTCCGGCCGGGATCTCGCCGTAATCCACCGGACCGGCGCGGCGTGAAGGTGACGGAATTGGTATTCATGGAAGCGACAGACTTGAAAGGCGTTCGCGAGACCCGCCGATGTGACGCCGGCCCCCCGCGAGGGGGTCTATGAGGATGGAGTATCATCACGCGAGCAGGATGAAGTATCATCACGCGAGACGCCGATATGCGGGGCAGCGGGCGGGTTGAAGGCACGTGGATCGTGCGCGTTGGAGGGAGGAGGGATGGTTGGTTACGCGACCGGCAATTGGAGTCTACGTGAAGGAGGCAGCGCAGTTGACTGCGGATGTTCCGCGCATCGCCGGCCCGAACGAATCGGTGGCACGATGTTTGACATACAGATTGGTATCAACCCACTACCATCTGCCGGTGCCGATCGTGCTCCGCGAGGATCTCAGACGGGAATTTGTGGGCTCCGGCCCGGACGAAGAAAGGGATTGGGCACGTTTCGGTGCGCGTGCGGAGTATGGATCGTTCGTAACATATGCGAACGGAGACGAGGGAAATCGATGGGTGGATGAATCTTTTTGCCGGCCGGCATGTTATCAATATGCAGAAGCGTCACCGTCGGGGGCGATACGGCAGGCGATGAACTGGCAGATTGTCAGAACAGTACCGACATTGCGAAGGTAATCACTAAGGCCTCGTGGATTCCGGTTGCGGTACACGGAGGCGAAGGAATAATCAGATGGAAGGCAACTTTTCCAGTCGGGTGCAGGACGTGATCAGGCTGAGCCGCGAGGAGGCACTCAGGTTGGGCCACGATTACATCGGCACGGAGCATCTCCTGCTCGGTATCATCCGTGAAGGAGAAGGGATCGCTGTGAAGATTCTTCGGAATCTGGGTGGTGATCTGTTCAAGATCAAGAAGGCGATCGAAGATACCGTCCGCGCTACGGGAGGGACGCTGACCATCGGCAATATCCCTCTTACCAAGCAGGCGGAGAAGGTGTTGAAGATCACCTATCTCGAGGCCAAGCTCTACAAGAACGACACGATCGGCACCGAGCACCTTCTTCTCTCGCTGCTGCGCGATGACGACAACATCGCCGCGCAGATTCTTTCGCAGTTCGGCATCACCTACGATGCCGTTCGCGGCGAGCTGGAGAACATTCACTCCGGGAAGCCCACTTCCCCCTCCGGCGGCACCAGCCAGCAGGCCAGTGCGCCGACACGCACCCGCGAACGGCAGGAACGTGTGAAGACGCCGGTGCTGGACAACTTCGGGCGCGACCTGACGAAGCTCGCCGGCGAGGACAAGCTGGACCCGGTGATCGGACGCGAGCGTGAGATCGAGCGCGTGGCACAGATCCTTTCGCGCAGAAAGAAGAACAATCCCGTTCTCATCGGCGAGCCTGGCGTTGGCAAGACCGCCATCGCAGAGGGCCTTGCGCTCCGCATCGTTCAGCGGAAGGTCTCCCGTGTGTTGCACGACAAGCGCATCGTCACATTGGACCTTGCGGCTCTCGTTGCCGGAACGAAGTATCGCGGGCAGTTCGAAGAGCGAATGAAGGCGGTGATGAACGAGCTCGAGAAGGCCAAGGATGTGATCCTCTTCATCGACGAGCTGCATACCATCGTGGGAGCCGGCGGCGCTTCGGGATCGCTCGATGCCTCCAACATGTTCAAGCCCGCACTTGCGCGCGGCGATATCCAGTGCATCGGCGCCACTACGCTCGATGAGTATCGCCAGTACATCGAAAAGGATGGCGCGCTCGACCGCCGGTTCCAGAAGATCATGGTGGACCCGCCATCGGTGGATGAAACGATCCAGATCCTCAGGAACGTGAAGGGGAAGTACGAGGAGCATCACAATGTGCGCTACACCGACGAGGCGATACGCGCCTGCGTGCTGATGTCGGAGCGCTATATCACGGACCGATTCCTTCCGGACAAGGCACTCGATGTTCTGGATGAAGTTGGCTCGCGCGTGCATCTCTCCAGCATCGTTGTCCCGAAGCATATCCTGGACCTCGAAGCCAAGATCGAGGATGTGAAGCAGCAGAAGAATCAGGTTGTCAAGAACCAGAACTTCGAGGAGGCCGCCCGCCTTCGCGATCTCGAGAAGAAGTATCAGAACGATCTTGAGACGGCCAAGGAGGAGTGGGAGCTGACTGCGAGCGAACGCGTTGTGGATGTGACCGAGGAGAAGGTTGCCGAGGTCGTGGGCATGATGACCGGCATACCGGTAACGAAGATCGCCGAGGAAGAATCGGCCAAGCTCCTGAAGATGGCGGAGGCATTGAAGACGGAGGTTGTGGGGCAGGACGAAGCGATCGAGCAGCTCGCCAAGGCTATCCGCCGCGCACGTGCCGGCCTGAAGGATCCGAACCGGCCGATCGGTTCATTCATCTTCCTTGGCCCCACCGGCGTGGGCAAGACGGAGCTTGTGAAGGCTCTGGCCCGCTATCTGTTCGACTCCGAGGACGCAATGGTGCGGATCGACATGTCCGAGTACATGGAGAAGTTCTCCGTCTCGCGGCTGGTTGGCGCACCTCCGGGCTATGTGGGTTATGAAGAGGGAGGCCAGCTTACCGAGAAGGTGCGTCGCAAGCCGTACTCCGTGGTGTTGCTGGACGAGATTGAGAAGGCTCATCCCGATGTCTTCAACATTCTGCTCCAGGTGCTTGATGACGGCATCCTTACGGACAGCCTTGGTCGTCGCGTCGATTTCAAGAACACGATCATCGTGATGACCTCCAACGTTGGCGTGCGCGATATCAAGGCCGGCGGCGTGATGGGCTTCACGACCGCCGAAGATCAGGACCGCTACCAGGAGATGAAGTCCAAGATCGAGGATTCGGTGAAGCGGCTGTTCAATCCGGAGTTCCTGAACCGCGTGGACGATTCGATCGTCTTCCGCTCGCTGACCAAGCAGGACATCTTCAAGATCATCGATATTCAGATGCGCAATCTGTTGAAGCGCCTGAACGCATTGAACCTGAAGATCGAAATCGACCAGCCGGCAAAGGCATTCCTTGCCGACAAGGGATACGACGAGAAGTACGGTGCACGGCCGCTGCGTCGCACGATCCAGAAGTATGTGGAGGATGAACTGGCGGAGATGATGTTGCGCGGCGAATTCAAAGACGGCGGCCTGATCGCCGTGAGCTGCGACACGGCGAAGGGTGTGATTACCTTCACGAAGAAGGAGCCGAGCCCTGAAGCTCCGGCAGCGCTTCCGGCTGCCGAGGAGGCCGTGGTTTCCGAGCCGGAGAGCAGTGCCCCACCGGAACCGATTGCTGAATCCGCAGCGGACGAGGGAACGGAACCCGCAACCAAGGGCCGGAAGAAGACCACGAAATAACACACCGCACGGTGTGGAGACTATCGAACGCCCCGTTCCGATCAACACGGAACGGGGCGTTCGCATTGAACCAGGTGAGCACCCACTCGTCGCGGGTACATCACCATGTACTGGCGACCGCATTCGCGGAACGATAAGTTGTGATCGGTTCGTTCAAGCTGTCTCCGACCAGCTTCCTTGGCTCCGCCAGACGTGAGCCATAGAGCGGACGCCAGCACCGCATCGCCTGTCATTGAGCATCGGAGGCGTAACCAATACGCTCCTCTATCTCTGCGGATTGCCGCGATGGTGCCCCACATCTATCACACACTATCCGGAGAAAGTCGGTATGAACAGACGCGCGTTTCTCACCTCGTTCTTCTCTGCACTTGCTGTCGCCATGATTGCCCTTGCGGCATCCGCCGTCCCGGCAACGGCCCAGGCGCCGATTCCAAATGCATGCTGCACGTACACCGTGGACGTCGCCGGCGTGCCGGCAACATGCCTCCCGTTCAAGCTCCTGACGCGGTGGACCGGCGGCACTGAGACTATTCTCGTCACGGCAAACGGCGTTTCCCTGCAGAACATCACCTTCGCGCCATGCCCGCCGCCTCCTGCACAGTTCGGTTATGCATCGTTGGACGGCGGCGTTACGAAAGCGTGGTTCAATTTCCCGGCCACGTTCAACCTTGGAACGTGCTGCTATGTGGTCCGCATCGGCGTGGATGCGGCAGGATGCATCATTGTCTACGTCCGCGGATGCTGATAGCGAATCGCGGCCGGCTCGCCCATGGGCGTCGGCCGGTTGCCGATGCAGTGTAATGCGAACGCCCCATTGCGGAATCGGCACAATGGGGCGTTCCTGTGTCAGGAAGCGGGTACGCTTTCCATCGCGGCCGAGCGGTGTTATCGCGCGCTGTTCATGCCGGCGATGGTGCATCACGGATGTTTCGTTCATTGCCGCCAACACGCACTCCGCTCTACTCCGGACGGCCGCGCACGCCTCGGACGGATGCGTTCACCCGTACGGATCCGTCGTAATCTTCGCATGCTCGTCGCTTCCGCCAATCGCATACTGCGCGATGGGCAATGAAAGAGTATGTGTTCTATCCGGACGACCGACCACCGTGCAATTCATTCATTTCTCATTTCAACACGGAGGAAGTGTCACATGAACAAAACAATCTCCACCTCGTCGATACTGATGGCTCTCGCCATCTATGGTTGTTGTATTCGCAGTGGCCGGCGCGCCAGCCCACACGCACCAGAATCTGGCCTGCTGTGCGTACTCGGCGGATGTTGATGGGATCGATCCGGCCTGCTTCCCGTTCCGCGTTCTTACAAACCCGGGGACCTGGATTGCAGGACGTTCAGGCGATCACGGCAAACGGCGTAACCGCCTACCCGATCGTGCCGCCGAACGTTCCGCCCTGTCCTCCGGCACCCGGGGTTCGCCGGATAACGGCACAACGCCTGCGGTCTGGAATTTTCCTGCGACCACGTGAGCGGTTATGCAAACGCACGCGGCACAACGGGCGCACTGCATGGTGTGCCCGTTATCGTCCCTTTACCCTGCCCAACGACATTCGGCTGTTGTGCAGCGTTGAACCGATTGCGTATAATCGCTCTCGTCTCGTTCCATTCAATCCTCATTAACTGGACATCATCATGAAAACGCTGGTCTGCCTTGCCTTTCTGCTGTCGGCCGCACTGCCCGCGCTTGCCCAGCGCGATGACGGTACATCGATGACACCGATTATCGAGCGCGCAAACAAGGTAGTCGCGATGCTCGAGAAGAAGAACATGGAAGTGGTGCGCGTGGAGCTGGACATCGTTGCCGGCGAGAAGGAAACATCGCGCTATCTTTCGGACTCGTGGACATACGGTGCGATTGCCGTGGCGGACGATCGTGTTGACGATCTGGACCTTTACGTGTTCAAGGAAGTGGATGGCGAGTGGGTGCAGGTAAAGAAGGACGACACCGAAGACGCAACGCCCGCCGTTGTCATCAAGCCGGGCGCCACCAGCCTCTACAAGTTCGTAGTGAAGGCCCACAAGTATGCCAACGGAGCCACCGCCGCACACTACGCCCTCGTGATCTATCACGAATAATCGTATCGCTCGTTCGTCATGACGGATATCCCGACGCGGTGTCCCGCCATGAAGGCGCGGGCGCCGCGTTACGGTTTCCTATCGACGATGCATTCGAGCATGTGAAACGGCCATGACAATCCGATACTCAGAGTGGACGGGCGACGCAATGTCGCGCGAAGAGCGCCTGCAACAGTTGTTCCGGCTGTTCAGCTATCTGCTGACGAAGACATCCGGCGATGTGGACGAGGCTCTGAAGTGGTTGAGCCGTATCGACGAGCAGTACGGCATTCTTGGCGATATGACGATGCAGCAGTTCATCGATGAACTGAAGCGGGCGGGCCTGATTCGTGAGGCCGGAGACACCGAGGAGAACAGCTTCGATCTGACCGCTCGCGGCGCGCAGCGTATCCGCCAGGATGCCCTGAGCGAGATCTTCACGTCGCTGAAGAAGTCCGGCTCGGGCGGCCACGAAACACCGTACACCGGATCCGGCGTTGAACGGACGGGCGATCTGCGGGAGTACGAGTTCGGCGATCAGTCGTCGAACATCGACGCCACCAGTACCCTCAGCAACGCGCTCCGGCGTGAGAGCGACCTGGAACGGTTCTCGCTCCAGGAGGATGATATCCGCGTACATGAAACAGAGCACACCACCAATGTTGCCACGGTTCTGATGCTGGATATCTCCCACTCGATGATCCTTTACGGAGAGGATCGTATCACTCCCGCAAAGCAGGTGGCGCTTGCGCTCGCAGAGTTGATCACCACTCGCTATCCGAAGGATCGTCTGCACGTTCTACTGTTCGGCGACGAGGCGCGAGAAGTCAACATGCACGAGCTTCCGTTCGTATCGGTTGGTCCCTTCCACACCAACACCCGCGCCGGCCTGCAGCTTGCCCGGCAGCTGCTGAAGCGCAAGGGCAGCGCCAACAAACAGATCTTCATGATCACTGACGGCAAGCCGTCCGCCATGTTCGAACCGTCCGGACGCCTGTACAAGAACTCCTTCGGACTCGATCCGCGCATCGTCAACAAGACGCTGGACGAAGCGGTTGCCTGCCGTCGCGACGGCATCACGATCACTACCTTCATGGTGACGGACGATCCCTATCTCGTCAACTTCGTGGAGGATCTCACGAAGGCCAATCAGGGGCGGGCCTACTTCTCCGGTCTGAGCAATCTTGGTGAAACGGTGTTCGTGGACTACATCCGAAACCGTCGCAAGAAGTTCGCACGCGGCAGACGACAGGCATAGTCTGGCGTTCCCGCTCCCCTCTCCGGAGGGAGCATCCTCATCCACATGCAGCTGTGACACATGGCATCGAAGACGGCAGCCGGCACGGCACCCAAGCAGCCCAAGGGCCGGACGCAACGCACATCCCCCGGAAGCACCCGCGGCAGCTTCGGCGATCTCGCGGCCCTGATGGCTCCGCCCGTACAGCCGATCGCATGGCGCCTGCGAGAGATCGTGTTCGAGGTACTGCCGAACGCGGAGGAGGCCGTCTGGGCTTCGGGATGGAAGGTGGCCATGTACAGGGATGGCGGCGATATCTGCGGCATCGGCCCGGGAAAGGACTATGTCAACTTCTACCTCAGGCAGGGTGCGCACCTCCCGGACCCCGACGGTCTTCTGGAGGGAACCGGAAAGGGGATGCGTCATGTCAAGGTTCGCTCGCTGGATACCATCCCGGTAACGGGAATCAAGCGATTGATTCGCGAGGGGAAGAAGCTTGCGAGGTAGCGTCCGAATGGAACAGGTTTGAACGGAAACGCCCCGGCACAACATGCCGGGGCGTTTCTCTTTCATCCGCAGGTTTCATCGCATGGTGATCCGGTCATCGCGCGGTGTCACCGCCGCCATCATCCTTCTTCTTGGACGTCTCCGTAAACACCTTCGATGTTACGGCAGCGGGATCGCCTACAACCACGATGGTCATGTTCTTCAGATAACGCTGCGCGGCAAGGTTCATCTGTTCAGCCGTGATATTGCTGATCCCCTCCACCGTCCGGAACGCGTTCTCCCACGACCCCGTGTAGAGCTCCGCCTTTCCAAGCTCGTTTGCCTGCGACTCGTTGGTCTGCTCGCGCATGGAAGTGCTGGTAACCCAACTGCTGAGCCCCCCCTTGATGTACTTGTCGTCGATCACGTAGTCGCGGAAGAAGTCGATCACCTCGCTCCGTGCAACCTTCCAGGCGGAGTCCGGAAGCGTGGTGGAGATGCCGATCTCGCCGTGCGAGCTTGCCTCGAACTGAATGTCCGCGTCCGGCGCGTAGCTCAGGTTGCGCTGGATGCGCACCTCACGAAACAGCGAGCCGGAGACGAAGCTGATAAGACGCATCATCGGGTAGTAGAGCGAGTCCGTCCGATTCGGCGCCAGATAGCGCGCCTCGATATAGTTGGTCACCACACGGCCGCCGCCGATGGGCGGGCGCACGATCAGCAACTGCTTCTTCGCGTTCGGCGGGATCGGAATCACCGGCGGCGTGAACGAGCCTGCCGGAAGCGTACCGATCGTGCTCGTGATCTTCTTCACGAGGTCCGCCGAGTCGATATTGCCCACCACCACCAGAAGCAGGCGTGCCTTCACGAAGAGACGCTTGAAGTGCGCCGCGAGCACGTTCGCATTGATTCCCGGCACATCGGCCTCGAACGCGATGTGTCCGTACGGATGCCCGAAATAAAACGCGCTGTCGGCGAGATAGTTCGCGTACGACTCCGGATTGCTCAGCCTGTTGCGAAGCGCGATCAGCGTTCGCTCCTTAGCGTTGCGCAGCTCCACCTCATCGAACGCCGGATGAACAAGGCACCCGGTAAAGAGTTCCCACGAGCGGCTCCACGTCTCGTCCACGCAACGGAGCGTCATCGTGGAAAAGTCCCGCCCGCCGTCCGGGCTGACCGTCGTCACCATCCGCTGCAGCTCGCGCTGGTACGCGGCGCGATCCACACCCTGCGGCCCGCTCAGCGCGGCAACGTCAAGCGCAAGATCCTCGACGATCGGCGAGACATCCTTCGGGAGCACACTGGTGCCGCCGCGGATGAAGAGCTTGGCAACGATTACGTGATTGGCCGGGCCGCTTGGCCGCGTGATCACGTGAATGCCGGCCACATCGAACTCGCGCACGTTCTTCGGAATATCCGAGTCCGGGCCTGCATGCGCCACGGCCACGGCGGCGGCAACACCGCACACGGCCACCAGAAGCCGCTGGAAGAGATTGGTCGTCATCATTTCAACACCTCCGACGGCTTCACATTGAGCTTCGCCATCGTCTGCGGATTCGACGCGATGCCGAGCACGTAATTCTTTCCCTTGATGTACTTGCGAACGTAGTTCTGAACATCCGCGCGCGTCACCTTGGCGAGATTGTCGATATAGCCGATGTAATAGTCCAGCCCCGTGGTGCTCCACCAGAACGCCGGCGTATGCACCCAGTCACTTGTCTCCTCGCTCTCGTACAGCGCGCGCATTCTCAGAATCTGCTTCGCGGTAGCCAGCTCCTCGTCGGTAAAGTAATCCGGCGAGTCGAATGCCTGAATCTCATCCCACAGTGCGCGCTGCCCCTGCATCGTGTTCTCCGGGGTAGTCGCAATCTGCACGGAGATCGGGCCCGTGTACCGCTGCGTGTAGTAGTTGATTCCGGCCCCCTGTGTGATGCCGCTCTCCACCAGCTTCCGCTGGAAACGCGACTGTGGTTGTGAGAGAATAAAGATGAAGACATCGGCCGCGTACGTTGCGGCGTTGTCGATCCCCACCGATGGACCGTGCCAGAGATACTCGACCTGCGAGATGTCCACGCCCGGCACGGAGACGGTTACCAGCTTCTTCTCCGCAAGCGGCTTCGGCTGCGGCGGAGGATCGGATGCGAACGGATCGGGCCCGCGCTTCCAACTGCTGAAATACTTCTGCACCAGCGGATAGATCTCCGCGGAGTCCACATCGCCGCCAACGATGAGAAGGGAATTGTTCGGGATGTAATACTTCCGCTGGATGGTACGCATCTTCTCCGGCGTTGCAGTCTTGATCACCGGCCGCTGGCCGATCGGCTGCTTACGCACCACATACTCTCCCCACATGGCCGAATCCATCGCCCTGCCGAACGTGAAGAAGGGAGCGGACTCCTGGCGATCGAATTCACCGAGCACCACCTCGCGTTCGCGTTCCAACTCAACCGAATCGAACCGCGGCGTCTGGACCGTGTTGGACATGATCTCCAACCCCTTCTCCAGATTGGCGGAAGGGAGCGTGAAATAGTAATAGACAACCTCTTCGCGCGTCGTGGCATTGTACAGAATGCCGAGCGAGTTCAACGCAGAGATGAAGCTCTGTGAGTTCTCGTACTCTCCATTTGCCTTGAAGAACATATGTTCATACAGGTGCGAGAGCCCGGCGTATTCCGGCCCTTCGGTGAACGAGCCGTTCCGCACGGCGAGCTCGATGGTGGCGATCGGAACGAAATTGTTCTGGACAACGATCACCTCGAGCCCGTTATCGAGGTGGAACCGGGCGAACTCCTTTTCCGGCGACCGCCGTATCTGGGCCGATGCCGTTGCGCCGATCACCGCGAAGAAAATCGCCAGCAGCACGAGGCGCCGTGGGAGTGCACGCGCGATAGGGCGCATTGTTGTTTCAGGCATACGTTTCGCTAAGTGCGTTCGTTGAAGGCCGCCTCGTGCTCCGATAAGCACAACTGGCCGAGAAATATACTCAAGGTTCCTTACAGAACGGCTTCGAACGTCATCGACGGCCGTTGGCAACCGGGGGTCTTGCTCCTCGGGCGCCCGCCTGCAGCTTCCTGTAGTCCTTGGTCATTTGCAGGAACAAGCCCAGCAGATACGGACAACATTCCGTTGCTCCGGAGAGGTTCAGAGCCCGCAGCATCATGGCAGGTTGAACCAGCGCATACGGAATTGTCGGCGCCTTGGTTGCCGGAGTGCCGCACTGCATGTCTGACGGTAGTAGTTGGATTACATCCGAGAAGATCTGCGGACCCTGTTGAGATGAGACGCCTCGCCCGCAGAAACGCAACGGTTCACCAACCGGTGCCGACCGGCGATCGGACACCTCGCAGGGGGCCATCGTTGTCGCAAAGGCCATTGGCGGCTGTATCTTTTGTGGCGTTGACGTATGTCACCCTTGCTTCGTTTCAGATGTCGCACTCTCCTGAGACAACGAGCGTGCGTCAGGATTAGTTAACCGCATGATGCTTTCGGGTTACACCGGCCGCATCTGCAATTCCATACCGGACAATGACAACACACGAGATCAACGAACGCGCCACCCGGATCCGCATCGTCGTAACCGACGTCGACGGCGTCCTGACCGATGGCGGTGTGTTCTACGGCCGCGACGGCGAGATGATGAAGCGCTTCAGCATTCGTGACGGCATGGGCGTGGAACGCCTGCGTGAGAGAGGAATCGATGTCGGCATCGTAACCGGAGAGAAGTCCGAATCCGTGATGCGCCGCGCTGAAAAGCTGGGCATTCAGATCGTATACCTCTTCTGCAAGGACAAGCCGGCGGCCATTCGCGAAATCATGGAGCAGCATGGATATTCAGCATCGGAGATCGCCTACATCGGCGATGACGTGAACGATATCGAAGCGATGAGGCTGGTTGGGCTCAACGGTGCCCCTTCCGACGCGTTCGGAGAAGTACGCGAGGAAGCGCACTACGTCTGCCGGCGTCCCGGCGGTCACGGCGCATTCCGTGAGTTCGCCGAGATGATCATCGAGGCGCAGAAGGAGATGCAGAACGCGGAGAAGAAGGCATTCGGATTCGGAGTAGAGTAATCCATGATCAACCGACGTATCGTTCCACCAATCCTCCTGGTCGCACTCGCATCGGCGCTCCATGCCCAGCCGGGAACTTCGGGCACGGGCGACTCTCCCTCGCCTGGTGCTCCGTCGCCCGGCGCTCCTGTCCGTCCGCGACCAACCTCACCGCGCGATTCCTCGAATCCGGCAACGCCGGCCCAGCCCACGGCTGCGACCCAGCCGAAGGGACCGGCAAGGCCGGCCGCCCCGCAGCAGCCGGCAATGACGCCGCAGCAACGCGAAAGGGCGGGGCGTAATCTCGCCAGAGAGATCGTAGATGCAGTAGGTGGGCTCAAGGCCTGGAACAATCCAGGGTGGGACATCTCATTCGACTTCGTGGTTGTTGCCGGCGGCAAGGAGATCGGACGATATTCCCATCAGTGGCTGCGATCGGAGGACCGCTATATCGTTTCGGGAAAGAACAAGGATGGGAAGAAATGGCGCGTTCAGTTCACCAGCTTCTCGCGCCGCCAGGGAACGGCAACGGTGGATGACAGACCGGCGCCGGACACGCTCGCGGCAAAGCTGCTGGACATGGCCTATGCCCGGCACATCAACGATACATACTGGATGCTGATGCCGTTCAAGCTGCTGGACTCCGGCGTGTACCACCGCCAGGAAAACGATACAACGATCGACGGCAAACGCTGTCTGGTGCTTGGCCTCTCGTTCGGCAAGGTTGGTCTTACACCGGGAGACCATTACTGGCTCTATGTGGACCCTCGTACCAAGCATGTCGTCCGCTGGCGCTACGTGTTGCAGAGTGGACGCGAGGGAGAGTTCACATGGGATCGATACACCCGCTTCGGGCCGCTGCTGATCTCCCTCCTCAAGCGCGCGGCGGACGGCAGTTCCGAGATCCGCTTCGAGAACGTTCATGTGGAGACCAACGGCCGCGAGGAACGATAACCCGGGGCGGGCCGGTGCCGACCTGCAATTCCCCCGCGTCGTTGCCGCGTGGACCACTTCGCACCCATTACCGGATGTCCGTCATCTTCTCAACTGCCAACAACAAGCGATCGAGCGCAGGCACATCACTGCGCGCACCCGATCGGATCCATACCGAAACACAATCATGGCCAACTATTACGAGTCCGCAGATCTTGCCCGCTTCGCAGAAGTGGGAACGCACAACAAGGCATTGATCGACAAGTTCTTCGAGTACTACAACATGGCAACCGGAACGGATGGCGCGCTCAGCAAGCGCGAGAAGCAGTTGATCGGCCTTGCCGTTGCCCACACCATTCAATGCCCCTACTGCATCGACGCCTATACCACCGGCTGTCTGGAGTCCGGTGCGGATCCGGCACAGATGACCGAGGCAATCCATGTTGTTGGAGCAGTCCGCGGCGGCGCTTCCATCGTGCACGGCGTACAGTTCCTGAATGTGTTGGAGCGGCTGGGCGCATAGCCATCAACAGGCCGTGCCTCGTGCACGGCCTCGACGCCCCGCACGGATCGAAACGGTGTGGGTCCGCGAACATCATCAGGGCATGGAGTTGGCCGCACGGCGAACTGAACGCGGCCCATCAACAGGAATCGGATCGGATGGAACTTCCAGTTATCGCAACAACGCTCCCCGAAGCGGAACGCTACCACTTCGACGAGGCACTCGGCAGACACGGGCTATCGCTTGCGCCGATCTCCATCGACACGCTGCAGGTGAACGTTGGCAAGCTCTGCAACCAGGCATGCCTGCACTGCCACGTGGATGCTTCACCGAAACGAACGGAGATGATGGACCGTCGCACCGCGGAGCAGGTGATTGCCGTGCTGGAGGCACATCCCGCCGTCACCACGCTCGATCTGACGGGCGGCGCTCCGGAGCTGAACACGAACTTCGACTGGCTTGTAGTGGAGGCGCGCAGATTGAACAAACACGTGATGGTGCGGCACAACCTGACCGTGCAGTTCGACGGCAACCCGCAGACCGGTGAGAGCAAGGAATATCTTCCCGAGTTCTTCGCTCGGCATGGTGTCGAGGTGGTATCGTCTCTCCCCTACTACACGGAGTACTTCACGGACAAACAGCGCGGGCGCGGCGTGTTCAATAAATCGATTGAGGCAATTCGCCGCCTCAACGAAGTTGGATACGGCAACCCCGAGACCGGCCTGGTGCTGAACCTGGTCTACAATCCAGTCGGCGCCTTTCTTCCCGCCGCGCAGGAGGCGCTGGAGGCGGACTTCAAGCGGATGCTCTGGAATTCATCGTCGCTCGTGTTCAACAAGCTCTACACGATCATCAACATGCCGATCCACCGCTTCAAGGAAAGCCTGGTGCGCCATGGCGGATACGAGGAGTACATGAACAAACTGGTGACGGCGTTCAATCCCGGCGCAGCCGATGGAGTGATGTGCAGGTCCATGATCAGCGTGGACTACGACGGCCGCCTTTCGGACTGCGACTTCAATCAGATGCTGGACATCCCTGTGGAGGAAGGGACGCCGCGCTCCATCTTCGAATGGGATTTCGACGGGCTGATGGCGCGGCGCATCGTATTCAAGGATCATTGCTTCGGCTGCACCGCAGGCGCCGGCAGCTCCTGCGGCGGCACGACGGCCTGAGAGGCATACCGGCTTCGATGACAACGGCAATGAGATAGTGTCAGTTGCTCCCGGCCATGGCGGCCGCATCGGAAGCGAACGCGGCGTGTGCCGAAGCTTCATCCCGGACGGTTCCTCAACGCTGGCGATCCCGCCGTGGGGACTGCGATAGAGTACTTCAACGTTCGACAACGGGGACGTGAATCAAACGGGCGCTGCTCCAATGGAGAGCGCCCGTTGCATAGTGGGGGCTGCGCGATAGCATGGTTCAACAATCTGCTACAGCCCTTCCTCGGAGATCAGATAGGCAAGGAGCGCCATCGCTGTGGCGCCAAGCTCCAGCTCGCGCGGGTTCACGTTGTTGAAGGTATCCGATGCGGCATGATGATAGTCGAAATATCGTTGCGACTCCGGGATCAGGCCGATGGTTAGCGCGCCATGCTTCTTCAACGGGCCAACGTCGGCGCCGCTTTCCCCCTTGGAAAATCGTTCCGCACCCATCGTCTCGAACAGCCGTGCCCAGCGGGCAAGCCTTGCGACGTCCGCATCCTCCCCCTCCACTTCGAAGCCGCGCGGCGCAAAGCCCCCTCGATCGCTTTCGATTGCGGCGATGTGCTTCTCCTTCGTGTCGTTCACCTGCGAGGCGTAGGCCGTTGCCCCACGGAGCCCGTTCTCCTCGTTCATGAAGAGCACCACGCGTATCGTACGCTTCGGCCGAAGCTTCAGCGTCTTCAGCAGCCGCAATGCCTCCAGAGCCTGGGCGCAGCCGGCGCCGTCGTCGTGCGCCCCGGTGGCCAGATCCCAACTGTCCAGATGTGCGCCAAGAAGGATCACTTCATTCGATTTCTCGCTCCCTTCGATCTCTCCGATAACGTTGGCGGACTCCACGTCCGGGAGCGTCCGGCAATCCAGACGCAGACGCACGTGCACCGAGGGACGCGACACAAGCATTGCGCTGAGACGATCCGCATCCAGTGTGGAGATTGCAACCGCAGGCACCTTGGTAACGCTGTCGTCGTAGTGCAGCATGCCTGTATGTGGAAGGGTATCGATGCTGGTGCTCATCGAGCGTACGATCACACCCACCGCCCCAACCCTGCCTGCCGCAACGACACCGTTCACTCTCTGATCCACCGCACGGCCGTACGCTTCGAATGTGTTGGTGAGTGTTGGGTCCATGGGGCGATTGAAGAAGATGATCTTCCCCTGGGCCGCGGCACCGAGTTTCGCCGCTTCCTCCAGGCTCTTCACTTCGATCACATCCCCATCTGTGCCGGCAACGGGCGTGCCGATGCTTCCTCCAAGCGCGCACGCATGCATCCCGATCGGGTCGCCGGTCATGGTGTTGGTAATCGCGGCCTCCACCTGGCTGCCGCGTACCCAGTGCGGAACCATCACGGATTGGAGATGCACGTTGTCCAGATCGTTCGCCCGCATCGTGGCGCGTGCCCACTCCACCGCGCGCTCGGCGCCCGGCGAGCCGCTCAGACGTGCGCCGGCGGAACCGGTGAGGTCCGCGAGCATTGCAGCAGCCTTGCCGGAAAAGAGGCCGGCATGAAGAATGGAATCGGCAACCGATCGATAACGTTCGAGAGAGAGCGGAGCGGTTGTTGTCGGAGTCTGGGCCGGGAGCGATGCGATGACTGTCGAAAGGCCAATGAGAATCACGAGGGCGGAGCCCATGAGGTGTCGACGTCGCATGATATGCCTGACTGATGGTTGAGTGCGCGGCAGAATGCCTAGGTATGAGGCATGGAACTTAGATGCTTTGCGGAAACATCACAACCCTGCTCTGGGAAATGAGGCATGTTCGATGATGATTGCTGCAGAAAGCCGCTGGTACCCCGCGGCCGGTTGCAGACAATCCCCGCTCCCGTCGGGAACAAGCTGCGGCACTGCGCGTCTTTGAGGGTATCGGTTCGTTGACCCGGCATTGGATGATGCGTTCTCAGCGAATGCCGTTGCGTGTGATCCTACACTGCACGGCAACGCTTGCCGGCGTCGCCAGATCGCCGTAGCCATTCGTATCACCGGCACGTACACCGAGACAGTCCCACACAAATCAAGTAAGTTTGTCCTGACCCGGAACTAATCGCTCGCCGGTTCGTTTACGACTTCTTCCATAGAAGTCCGTGGCGCGTGCATGATGTCCATCCGACCTGCAGGCCGCCACATTCCAAGCCTCGGGGCACGCATGATATGAGCATTGCCCGATTCATCGCAGCACCATTCCGACGCTTCGGCTTTCCATCCGAAACGGCACTTCGTGTCATCTTCTCGCTGACGGCACTCGTATCCTTTGCCGCAATCGTCACGATTGCCATGGTAACGGTGCCACAGAGCATGATGCACACCGATGACTGCCTCTGGACCGTGACACCCGGACGCGGACACCAGGATCTGGTTGTGTCCGAAGTGATTCCGGGCGGCCGGGCGGACGAGGCCGGCGTCAGGGTCGGTGACCGAGTGTTGAGAATCGGGACAGTCGATATCACGGAGTATCGTGCCAACAGCCCGCAGGAACTCCGGGACTACTCACAGGAGGTTCTGCAGAAGTTGCCGGTCGAGACCCCGCTGGACTATGTCGTCGAGCGCAACGGCGCAATCCTTCGGCTCAGAATCCTTCTGAAGCAGCAGCTCCTGTTTCCGTCGCTGCTCGTTCCGCTTCTCTCCTTTCTCTGGCTGGTGATCGGCCTGGTGGTTGTGCTTCCGCGTCCGCGCGGCAAGGTGCAGCGCATGTTCTTTCTCGTCACGGTCACGGTCATCTTCGGGCTCAGCTTCCCTCCGCTGCGCGATAGCCCGCTCAGCATTCCGCTCCTGCTTCTCTGGTACGCCGCAGGTTGCGCGTTCTTCCTGCTGTGGCTTCTCTTCTGCACGGTATTCCCGGTCGATCAGAAGATTCTCGGCTCCCGGTTCGGCAGGATCTGCATCAGCATCGTGGTGGCGGACCTGATACTCAACGTGGGCCTGCAGCTGGGCGCGGTGGCGTTCGGCATCGCACTCAACAACAGCGTTGCCGTGCCGATCCTTTATTCCGGCATAGCGATTCGCTTCCTCTGTTTCGTGCTTGGCGTACTCTTTCTGTTCCGGGGGTATCGCCGTCTGCCGGCCTCCGCCGATCGCCGCCCTGTAACGGTGATCGTTGTGGGCTCCATTCTCGCCTGCGCCGCACTGATCTACATGGGGTTCATTCAGACAACACTGCGCGAGAGCCAGATTCTGTACCCGCAGTATCTGCTCCCCGTGTTTCTGCTGTTGGCCCTTCCGATCTCCTTCGGCTACGCGGTGTTCCGGTATCAGGTGATGGACCTCGGGCGCGTTGTACGCACCACTCTCGTCTACACCTCCACGATGGCGTTGATCGCGGGGTTGTACCTCGGTCTCGGCTATCTGATCGGCCAGGCACTGGGCTCGCTGATCACCGAAGAGTTCAAAGGGCCTGTCAAGGTGCTGAGCTTCGCGCTCTTCGTGATGCTGTTCGACCCCGTGAAGCGCAAGCTGCAGACGGCGATAGAGAACCGGTTCTTTCCCCAGCGCCGCGATTACTCCGGCCGCCTGGCAACATATGCAGCGGAGATTACCGAGACGGTTGGTGCGCAGGCCGTTGCCGAGCGTACTGCCATCACGCTGCAGCAGGCTCTGGATCTGCGCGGCGTGTGCGTTGCAATCGAGGACCCGGATGATGACGGCAACCTCAAGCCGGTTGCGCGAGCGAGCGAGTTCGCTCCGGTTCCCGTGGATGGGGCGACGATCGAGTCGCTGCGCCACCTGTTGCGGCAGTCGCACAACCTGATTCTCCTGGAGACGGCCGCGGATCCGAAGCTCGAAAATCTGCAGATGTATTTCCCGTATGTCATCGGGATGTATGCTCAGGGACGGGTGACCGGAGCGATTCTGATGAGTCGTCCGCACGACGATCAGAACATGAGCGGCAGCCAGATCATGTTCATTGCGGGCGTTGCGGCACAGGCGGCGGCAGCGCTCGAGGTGGCGCGCATGTACGGGCAGGAACTGGCACGCCAGCGATATCGCGAGGAACTGGCAACGGCACGACGCATTCAGGAGAGTCTGCTCCCCGCGGAGATGCCCACAATTCCCGGCATCTCGATCAGCGCCTCATCTCTTCCTGCACAGGCCGTTGGAGGCGACTACTACGACGTGATCCAGCTGGGAAACAATCGCTTCCTGGTGACCGTTGCGGATGTTTCCGGCAAGGGACTTCCCGCATCGCTGTACATGGCGGAGTTCCACGGCATGGTGCATGTTGCGTGCGGCGTGCACACGTCGCCGAAGGAGATACTGACCACGCTGAACGAGCATCTCTTCGAGGTGATCACACGTGGCTCGTTCATTACCGCGTCGATGCTTCTCTTCGATACGGAACGGCACACGGTCTCCTACGCACGCGCAGGGCATACGCCGATTATCCGTCGCGGCCGAGAGGTCGATACATTGATCCCGAACGGCGTTGCGCTGGGGCTCTGTTCGCGCGAGTTGTTCGAGGAGCTGCTGCACGAATACACGGTGGCATACGAACCGGGCGAAACCTTCATCCTCTACAGCGATGGTGTGTCCGAGGCGATGGACGCAGAGCGCCACGAGTTCGGCGAGGGACGGCTTCACGATGTCATCGCCGGCACGGCCGGTGAGAGCGCGGACGCGCTCCGGCGCCGCATTCTTGCGCAGGTGGAATCGTTCAGGGGCGAAGCGGAACAGAACGACGACATCACTGTGATGGTGATCCATGTGGAACGGTCAACCACCGAAGAGGGCGGCTCTTCGCGTCAGCTTCCGGCGAGTGCCGGCGAAGGGCAGACTCGTTAGCTCCTCCGGTGAAGGCTCGCCGTAAAACGTTGAACGCGCCCATTGCATCGATCGCAATGAGCGCGTTTCCATATCCGTTGTCCGCCTCTCGTATCGGAAGAGATCGTTCTACTTCTTCTCCGACCCCTCCTCCGCCTTCTTCTGCTCCCCATCCACGCCGGACTGGTCGACGGGCTTATCCTTGCCCAACGACTCCTTCACATCCTTGATCACATCGTCGTAGTGGGAGTCCCCTCCCTCGTGCTTGTTGATCTCGTTGCGCAGGCGCCTCATGATGCTGTCGGCGAACTGCAGCGAGCCACGCACCTGCCTGATGGAGCGCCGGATCCGGAGCTTGAGCGAGTCCTCGATATCGGCATCACCGATGATTGTGCGGATCGCCGTATACCGGCTCTCCTGCTCGACGATCGCCGTATCGGACGGCGCGCCGGCACCAACCCCGATCGCAGGCTCACTGCGGTGCACCAAGGGGAGCCCGTTGCGCTCGCCGCCTCCATGCACCACCACCACTCCGCGCGGGCCCTGCTCCAATACGATGGACGGCTGCGACTGCGACGACACAATCACGCGCATATGCTGCTCGAGCGACTGAAGAGCGCCCGGGTCAACCGCAAGCACCGGACCATTGTTGAAGCTCAGCACCATTCCCTGCTCAGGCATCTCGTCATCGTCGCCGACGAGGCTGGCGAAATCCACGCTCTGGACCTGCTGGTACACAACGATATCGTCCCCGCTGCTGCTTCTCCGTCGCATCTCCATGGAACGTTCCATCGCTTCCTGAAATGCCGTCAGCTCCGTACGCGCACGATCCAGATCCCTGCGGACCTGTGACGAAAGCGCCGGTGCATGCTGTTCCAGAGTACGGATCAGATTCAGGCGGAGCGTAGAGATATCGGAACGGAGCGCGATGCCCCGCTTCGAATTCAGCACGGCCGTGCGCACGACACTTTGCAGCGAGTCCAGCATATGCTGAGGGAGCGCCTGCAGCGCGGCGTATTCATGCTCGCCAACCGATGACGGACGTGCATGTACCGTAACGGCGAGCGAATCGTTCCCCTTCGGCGCCAGTGTCAGAAAGCGCTTGCGCCCGGCATCGATTGGCAGTGTGCCATCGATGGCGAAGCGAACCAAGTCCGACTTGTTCATCGGCGGCACAATCAGATTGCTCGTATCGAGAAGCGACACCGGAACCATCGGCGTCTGGGCCGGTCTGCTGGTGCCGGCGATCTGCGCGGCGTGCCTGCTCTCCGGTTCGGGAGGGTTTTTGAGCATGACAGCAACGCCAACCGCAGCCACGGCGAGTGCTCCCACGGTCCCTGCCAGCCCCCACGAACCTGTAGCGGCCCCCTTCAGCAACGTTGCGCGCTTGGCCGCGGCCTGAATTGCGCTGCCGGTTAGTTTTGCCGTTGCGCCCAGGCTGCCGGAGCCGGCTGCAACGGGAACCGCAAGCGCACTGCCGGAAAGCGCCCCTACGGTTCGCAGCTCATCGAGATACTGCCGTGCTTCGGCTGAACGAGCAAGCAGCGCGTCCACCGTCTGTATGTCGGCGGACGAGAGCTCCCCATCCATGAATGCGGATAGAAGCGTTCGTTCGTTATCGTTCAAAGTATAGTTCATGATGCCGCTAACGTACCTTCGGTACCAGGAATCCTCTGCCGTTCTGTTTACATGTTTCAGGGGTGCTGTTGCCGGAGAGCGTCTCGAATATTGTTCAGTGTTTTCTTTCACTGCCCGGGAACACTCCCTCACGGAGATAGGGAGTGATTTCTTCCCGCAGCCGGTCGCGCGCGCGCGCCAGGCGCGACTTGATCGTTCCAATCTCTACGCCGAAGACATCGGCCAGCTCCTTGTAGCTCAACTCCTCCACCTCACGGAGATGGAGCAACATCTGGGTCTGTACAGGAAGCCGCTTCATTGCGCGCCGCATTGCGTCGCGCTGTTCCTCGCCATCCAGGCGCTGGCCGTTCTCCTGAGTGTGTTCCGATTCACCACCGCCGGCAAACCATTCGTCGAACGAGAAGAACTTCCGAAGCTTTGCACGCCGCAGTTCGTCGCGGCATCGGTTGGTGGTTACGGTGTAAAGATAGGTGGAGAACGATGAGTCGCCACGAAACTTGTTGAGCGACAGGTACACCTTGACGAATATATCCTGTGCCACGTCCTCGCAATCCACACTTGCGCCCAGCATGGAGGTTACGAGACGGAGCACCTTGATCCGATAGCGCTCCACCAGTTCGTCGAACGCCGGAGTGCTTCCATTGATGGATGCCAGTACCAGATCGGCATCTGGGAGCACAGCAAAGCGCCTCCGCTCGGCGGCCGAAACGATCGCCGGAATGCCGGGGGGAATTGGAGGAGAAGTTTCTCCCCTGTCTACAAACTCCAAGGCGACCGTGCTTCGGGTGACTAGATCCATGAATAGCTACGCTGACATCTCGTGACTGCAGCTTACGACGCAGATGCTTCTCCGATGTTCCATACTTGCTCTCCGGAATTACTCCGCCGTCCAGCCGGCATACACCCTCATATGACGGAGTCTCCAGTTTTTCGGCACGTGATGCGTTCACTGCCTGACGGCCGGAAGCCGTCGGCGTGATGGTTGCGGCCGGCCCGGTCGGGTTGGCTGCCCGCGCGGGAACAACGGCGGGATTGCACCGTCCCTACCAGCAACGCAAAGAACGCTATCATTGTCAACGGATATTCGGGAGGAAAAACGATCATGAAACTTACGTCCTTCATGCTTGCGGCGATAGCCCTTCTGGTTGGGATTCCCGCATCGGCTCAGCCGGAACAATCTGCTTCCCAACCGCCTGATGCGCCGGCGCCGCCGGTTCCTCCTGCCCCGCCGTCCGGCACAGCCATCGCCGTACCGCCGGTCCCCCCCGTGCCGTCGGTTCAGGCCATCCCTCCGATTCCGCCCGACTCTCCCGTGGCACCGGTGCCACCCGTGCCGCCAACGCCGGAGACCATTCGCGAGGATATGATCGATGAGGGAACCGATACGGAGGCAATCGATCTGGATGACGATGCCCCCGAAGAGGATGTGCACGTGGATGTGGAGGTAGATCACGAGGCTCCGAAGGAGGCACTGAGTTCCGGGAATTTTCGGATGCGGATCATCGACACCAATCTGGCAAACGGCACGCGCCGCATCGTTGTCCGGTCCATGGGCCACGTCAACGGCATTCATCTGGATTCGATCATCTCGCGCATGCCGCAGAACGGCGAGGTGAGCCAGCAGTTGAAGAAGCTTGTGGAGGATCTGCGCCAGAGCGACGCCGGCGATGTGCGCGCCGAGGTGGAACGGACAATGAAGGAAGTTCGGAGGAAGAAGGGCGAGCTTGCGAAGGTCCGGATCATGATGACCAGCGACTCCGTCGGGCTCTCCAAGATGCTGGAGGAGGCACGCCGTTCGATCGACTCCGCCGGCGCCTCCATCGAGCAGATCGATTCGTTGCTCTCGCTCAACGACACCAAGGAGATGAATGTCTATGTGGAGAAGATGAATCCAGCCATGCGCCGCTCCGGACGGAATGTCGTTGTCAACATGGTCGGCACTTCCGCGCAGCCGAACGGCAAGGGAGAGTGCCATGTGTTGGTGAGCACGGACTCCGAGCACGTTGCGCTGCAGCTGGGAAGCCATGGCAGCAACTGCGTGGTGCGCAAGAGAGTTGCAAACTCGGGGATGGCGGATACGGCCGGCAATGCGGATCGCCAGATCGTGATGGTTCGCATCGTCAACAGTGATTCCGGTTCTCACGTCATCCCGGAGAATGTCACGGACGCCGCCCTGAACGGTACGGGCATCGTGATGATCAACAACCATCTGATTGTCGGCCGCGATTCGATTCTCCTGCACGATGATGGGAATGCGCAGATGGTGATCCGCATGCTGACCGATTCTCTCCCCGGCGGACGCAAGACGAATGTCATGATCGTGACGCGTTCGCGTACCGCGCCGCGATTCGACGCAACCGAGCAGCCGGAGATGATGAAGCTGGGCACGAACCCCTCCGCTCCGGACGCAACGGCGGGCTACGAGCTTGGATCCAACGTTCCAAATCCGTTCTCGGGCTCGACAACTATCAGCTTCACACTCCCGACGGAACAGCACACCACAGTGAATGTGTTCGACGCCACGGGAAAGAATGTCCGGACGCTCGTTGACGAGACGCTGCCGGCAGGATCGCACACCGTAGTCTTCGATGCGCGCGATCTGCCGAACGGCATGTACCTCTATCGCATGGTTGCCGGCCGTTTCTCTGAAACAAAAACCATGACTCTTGCGAAGTAGGCCTAGCGATGAACCAGATGATGTGAGTAACAGGTATCCTCGCAACGGCAGAGGTGGATCGGAGGTATCCGGTCCACCTCTACTCATATATGGCCATCGCCAATCAGGCAGCTCGCGTCGTACCGGCGGCACGGTTCAATCGAAGTCCAGTGCGCCTGCATGCAGCAGCCGGGTATTGTACCGGCCCTCGCCTCGCCATCCTCTGCCATCACCGTCAGACGTTCGTTCCAACCTTTCCCATAACGTACATGGCATCGAGTGTTGGAGAGGAGCTTCCACCAACCGGTTCGAGCGTAATGGCAAATGCCTGTGCACGTTCGATCTGCTTCATCGGCAGCAACACAGCATCTTCCCCTGTCACCAGACCGGCATCGATCGGCTTGCCATCGGCCAGCGCCCATAACTGGTACTGTTTGCCGGCAGGAGCGGCCGGCAGCGTTCCCCGATCCAGACGAAGTTGCCGGCTGGAAGGATTCCAGACCACCGTTGCAACCGTGCCGGGCGCAATCGGCAGCCCTTTCATCTCCACCACTACGGCGCCCGGCTCCTTCAAGGCCGCCACGTACCCCTGCTCCTGATGCAGCCGTGCCTTGAATCCTCCCTCACGTTGCGCCATGCGGGAGTTTTCGAGCGTGAGAACCGTGAGATCGTTCTCCGCTCTGCTCCACCGGTAGCCGAAGTATGCAGCCGTGCCGCTGCTCACGATCGCAACCGTGATCGATGCCGCCAGCATGTAGCGAACGCGCGATGGAATTCGGATCACCGCTGCACCTCCACCGGATCGATCCGGCGTAGCAGGCACCGGCGCGGAGGCATCGATTGCGCGCGGCTCCTCCCCCGCACCTGCGGATTCCATCGAGGCGATCCGCTCCAGAATTACCGTACGTACCTGGGGCCGCGGTTCACGTGCCTCGTTCCGGGCCAGCATTTCGAAGGCTTCTTCGATGGCGCGAATTTCGGTGCGGATCTCCTCGTGTGCCGCAGCCAGTCGCTCAACGTCCTGCTCCTCCTGGGGGGAGAGCGCTCCGGCTACGTAGAGTTCCAGAATGCCGGAGGATATGTACTCGTTGATATCCATTAGGAGAAGATTTTTCTGATCGTGAGTAATGCCGAGCGTACCCTGGTCTTCACCGTACCCAACGGGATACCCAACTCCTTCGATGCCTCATCCTGAGTATAGCCACGGAAGTAGATCAGATCGATCACTTCCTGCTGCTCCGGCTTGAGCGCGAGAACGATCTCGCGCAGACCAATACGATCCGAGTCATCTCCTGCTGACGACTGACGATCAACAACATCTACGAGGCTCTCCAGCTCTTGGTTTTTCAACGTGTTACGATACCCCTTGGACTTGAAGATGTCCAGGGCAATGTTCCTTGCAACGCGAACGAGCCACGTGAAGAGCCGTCCCTTTTCAGGATCGTATGATTCAAAGTTCCCCCAGACCTTTACCAACGTCTCCTGAAGGGCGTCCTCGGCCAGGTCGTGCGAGCGGAGCAGTCGCTCCAGCACGCCGTATAATGCTGGCGCGTAACGATCGTACAGTATCGCGACAGCGCTCCGGTCACGTGCGCGCAACAACGCAACCAGGGCCGATTCGTCGATTGCTCGATCGGTCGATCTGCTGTTTTCTGCCATCAGATTGATCTACGAGGAATAGGCGCGTGCCGATTGCATGCGATGGACGAAGCATGCAATCTTTCTGTGCGGGAACGTCCCGCGAACGAAGGAGTGTCGATGAGGGTCTGGGAAGGGAGAAACCTACGAAAGCAACCCTAGCATAGCAAGCGTATGAATCGATCGCCCGCACACGGAAGCAGGGCACCGGCCGTGCGTGCCGCTGCGTCAGGCTATTGCCGACTGCATAAAACGATGCGTGGCGTACCTTGGTACACCACGCATGGAACAATAACGATCCAACCTGTACGGGCAGGAAATCTGTAGGAGAGACTTCCACCACTGCGCCCAGATGTTCGGCTGCGCTGGCTGGTCAGTGCGCCACAACAACACGTTGAACGGCACGATTGCTGCCGGTAGCAACTGTCACGAAGTATACACCTGATGCCCACGAGGCCACATCAACATCCATCACACTGGTACCCGCCTCCAGGTTCCGTTCCCCGATATCGGCAACATGATTGCCCAGCACGTCGTTGACAACCACCTGCACAGGACCGGCCGTACGCAGCGCGACGCTCAGTTGCAGGTTACCGTGCGAGGGATTCGGCAGGCACCGCACCTGGATCGCAGCGTGCTGCATTGCCTCACCCGCAACCGAGGCGGACTGATATATCGTCCATACACTGTCGGACACGTCTTCATCCATCGGCGAATCCGCAATTCGCCATATGCGTGCGGTGGAATCGTCCGAGGCAGATACGATCCTTGTGTCATCGCTGCTGAAGACAACGTAGTTGACCATGTTGGTATGCCCGCTGAGCGTGCGCACCGCAAGACCGGTGGCCGTATCCCATATCACGGCACGGCCGTCCCGCCCTCCCGTAACGATCTTTGAGTCATCACTGCTGTAGGCGGCACAGACGATACCGCTGCCCGGCATGCGGAGCAACTTGTCCAGAGCACCCGACGCAACGTTCCAGATTCTGAGGCTGTCGTTGTTTCCCGCCGTCAGGAGATGTTTGCCATCATGACTGAACTGGATGGAGCGGAGCGGAAACGTATGGGGGAGCACCCGGATGGTTGCACCGGTCGACAGGTTCCAGATGCGCCCGGTGAAGTCATCACTTGCAACAGCAAGCATCGAACCATCGGGGCTGAACGAGAATGCATTGATCTGATTGGTCTGGCCGAGCAGTGTCTGCTTCACTGTCCAGGTGCTCGTGTTCCAGATCTTCACACTCCCATCCTTCAAACCGGTGGCCAGGAGAGAACCGTCCGGACTATAGGCAACAGCGGTCACCGACGTCGTAAAAAATTTCAGTGTCTGCTGAAGCCCGCCGGCCGCAACAGCCCAGATCTTGACGGTGTGATCGGCGCTTGCGGTAGCAAGCGATTGTCCGCCCACGTTGAATGCAGTGGAGAGTACCGCACCGGTATGACCGCGCAGTGTGAGATAGAGTGCTCCGCTGTTGGCGTCCCAGATTCGAACGGTGCTGTCTGCACTCGCTGTAGCAACAAGGGACACCGCGGGATTGAAGGCGGCCTTCAGCACGCCGTCCGTATGTCCCGTCAATGTCTCGAGACTGTCACGAAGAACCGTCACCCGCCCAAGACAGGAGGTGCTTGGCGTTGCCGGTACGGACCACTCATACTGCAGCCCCGATGTTCGTGGTACGATAGTGCGCCAGTTGGACCCGCTGTCGGTGCTGTATTCCAGGCGAACCGGCAGCTCGGATGACACACCGGCCCATCGAACGATCGAGGTGGAGCCCGGAACGAGAACCTCGCCCCCATTGGGTTGAAGCAGCACGATGTGCTTCGGCTGCGACGGTCCGATGGAGAACGCCCCATCGGACTTGTCTTGACTCAGCACGGTCTGCGTCACATTCCACAGGCGTCCGATCATATCGTTGCCCGCCGTGACCATCCTCGTACCGGCCGCGTTGAACTCTGCCGACCCGACATCCGAGCTGTGTCCGTCCAGTGTCTGAAGCAGCCCTCCGGTTCCGGCATCCCATATCTTGGTTTTGGAATCGCGCCCGGCCGTCGAAATCACAGTCTGATCGGGATCGTATGTCGCACGCCACACCCAATCCAAATGGCCGGTTAACGACAGCAGCCGTTGACCCGTGTGTGCGTCCCAGGTGTATGCATTGTTGTCGCGGTCGCCGGTCACAATGAAATTGTCATCCGGACTGTATCGAACCGAATGCACTACATTGGTGTGGTACAGGGTATCCAGAGGCCTCCAGTCGAGAACGTCCCAGATGATTGCCTGGTTGCTTCGCCCTCCAGTCACCATGCGGCTTGCATCGCTGTTGAAAGTTACCGTATACAGTCCCTTTGGATCCGCGAGAAGAACCCGTTCCTGCGTCCAGGTCGTCGTGTTCCAGATTCGGACCGTGCCGTCCTCGCTGGCGCTGGCAAGGTGTTCTCCATCCGGAGTGAATGTGACATACTCCACGTCGTTGGTATGCCCACTCAACACGTGAAGTTGCGTGCCCGTAGCTGCATCCCAGATGCGAACGGTGCGATCGGCGGAACCGGTGGCGATCAACCTGTCATCAGGGCTGTACGATGTCCAGAAAACATCTTCCTCATGCCCTGTCAACGTTCGTATGTACTCCCCGGTAAGGCCATCCCAGATTCTCACGGTATTGTCATCGCTCGACGTTGCTGCCTGATGGCCGCTCGAACTGAAGGATGCCGAGTTGATCCAGCCTGTATGTCCATTGAGGACAACCGAATTGCCAACCACGCTGCGCAACTCGGTTGCTCGAATTCTGCAGTTGGTACTGTACTCATCGGGAACAGTCCATGCATACTCACCGCCGGTTGCATGCCGCGATATAAGGATCCAGGTGAGGCCGTCGTCGGTTGTATACTCCAGACGTACAGCGCGCGCCAGGGGAACTCCGGACCACTTGATCGTGACCGTGGATCCGGCCTCCAATGTCTCGGAACCGTTCGGATAAAGGATCTGAACGCTGTTCTGTGCGTGAAGCGAGGCAAGGGCAAGCCATTGCAGGACAATGATCGCTGGGAGGAGGAATGAACGCACCATGAGCGTACCTGGTTATGATTGTCTGTTGTGCAGCACAACGTTGTAAGACAGCAAACACCGCACGACTCGAATAGTCTCAGCAATCGCTCGCAGGCAGAATGGATGCGTTGCACGCGTTGCAAAACTGGTGGGCAGTCGCGATTCCTGGCAGGGCGTAACCGCAATCGGCCATCCGATACAGATGGCCCTGCGTCCGGTTTGCGCTACATGAGAAGCCGGTCCAATGTTTCGGCAACTTCGTTCCAGTGATGCATCACCGCGTCGGCAGTTGTGGCTTCCTCGGCGTACTTGTGCGGCGATTCAACTCCGCGATAGAGGATCGCCTTCATGCCGACTCCCTTTGCGCCCGCAATGTCCGTACGCTCCAGATCGCCGATATGAACGGCGCCGTCCGCCCCGGCGCCAAGCGCTTCGAGTGCGAGACGGAATGCATCCGGGTGCGGCTTCGCAACACCGGTCTCGTCGCTGAAGATGAACGCATCGAAATACTGCGCCACGTTGTTGAGTTCCATCAACTCGCGCAGTACGGAACCGGGCGAGAACGCGGTGTCCGAGATGAGCGCAAGCCTGGCTCGTGATGCAAGCCGGGCCAGCGCTGCGGCGGCACCCGGCAACAACATCGGCGGGTGTTCCAGCACACCGCGCGAGAAATCCGCAGCAACGGCATCCAGCACTTGCTCGCGGAGTTGGATACCGGCCCTACGGCATATCTCGCGAACAAGCTCCGGTGAGGTAGGCGTACGATGGTGCTCCAGCCACTGCACATCGAAGTATGCCCAGATAGATCGGTACGCCTCCTCGAGTTGTTCGGCCGATGCGCCGTATCCGGCGTCTGCAGCAGCGGCCATCAGCGCGGCACGCCGCGCATCGTTACGTACAACGCCGCCGCTTGAGTCGAAGATGGTGTTCCAGAAGTCGATCGTGACTACGGTCGTCGGATTCGGCATGGAGGGTGAGCCATGGTTATGCAAGCTCGAACCGCACACGCGTGCCGGCTACGTCGCTTGCTGGTGAGACAATGAGACGCCGCGCGATTCGTTCGCGCAGCTGGGAAACATGCGATATCACTCCGATGGCCCGATGCTCCGAGCGAACCCGCTCGAGCGAGTTCATCACCGTCTCCAACAGATCGTTGTCGAGCGTTCCGAACCCTTCATCGAGGAAGAAGAACTCCAGCGGGGCGTGCCCGGTCTGAACCGTATCGGAGAGCGCCAGCGCCAACGAGAGCGACACCAGAAAGGTCTCCCCACCCGAGAGCGATGCGGGAGCTCGTTCGCCCCCATCATTGGCATGATCGCGGATGATGAAGCCCTCCTTCGGGCGGGCGAGCACTTCGAAGCGTCCCCCGGTCAGCATGGAAAGCTGCAGCGACGCACGACGGCATACCTCCGCGAGACGTTCGTTCGCCAGATATTCGATGAACCCGTTCCCACGCAGGTACTTGACGAGTTGTTCGGCCGTAACCTTACCTTCAAGGCTCAGGATGTCCTCGTTCCGAACGGCTTTCCATTCCACATTCTTCTCCCGGCAGACGCGAAGCGTTTCCTGAGCGCCGCCGTATCGCTGCTGAGCCTCGTCGAAGAACCGAGAGGCCTCGGCCAATTCGTTCCGGTGATGCTCCACAGTCGCGCTCTCGGCAGAACGTCCGCCGATCTCCGCCTCCAGAATATCCATCCGCCGGCGCTCCGATTCCAACGCAGCATCGAGTTCCGAAGCTTCCCTGCGTAATCCCCGCAGCGCATCGGCTTCGAGAGCATATCGTTCAGCCTCGCCGGGATCGGAGAACCCTGCCGCGGCAAGCGCGGCCGCGCAGGAACGATCGGCCTCGTCGCGGGCCTTCTCCTCGCGGCACAGATCGTTCCAACAATCCTCCAGCCGATGGCGCGCCGTTGCCAGACTGCTTCGCGACTCCTCGTACTTCTGCCGCGCCGCCTCATGCTCGCTCCTCACACGTTCACGCTCTCGCTGCCTCACGGCAATCGCACCATCCACTGTGATCCCGGCCTGCCGCTCGCTCGGAGGAACAACCTCCTCCCATCGATTCTTCAGGTCGAGCGTCATCCGTTCGATCTCCTCACTCAGAAGACGTTCCTCGGCCCCCGCAGAGTCGCCGGCGTTCCGCAGCAGGCGCAGGTCAGCTTCCATCAGCTCGCCCTCTTCCATCCGCTCGCGAAGCCGATTGCGCGCATCATCGCGACGGCGCTCGATCTCCGCGGTTGTGCGATCCCGGTCGCGCAGCGAACGCAGGTCCGCTTCGATGAGATCGATCGAGCGCCCGGCTGCATGCGGAGCAATCACGGCAAGCACCTCGTCGAGACCGCGACGTCGTTCCGCGAGCTCGCGGTTCAGAGCACTCTCCCGGGCGGTGACCATGCCCTCCTCCGCTGCAAGACGGGCAACGGTCTGTGCGGCTTCGGTGCGCGCGGACTCCGCACGTTGCAGACCCTCCTCCGCAAGGGCAACTGCTCTCTCCGTTCTCTGCAGATGCTCGCGAGCCGCCGTTCCCTTCCCCAGAACCGCCTGCAGCCGGCCACGCAGGTCATCTGCCGTATCGACTGCTGGTTCGAGCCGAAGGCCGGCAAGCGCGGCGGCAATTGCCATCTCGGCCGCCTCGCGCCGCGTGTGCAGACGTTCCCCCTCGCATGCGGCGTCATTCACCTCGCGCTGTGCGACATCGGCGGCACGCTCGCAGCCGCGGAGAGCTGTCTCGCATGCGGCAAGACGCGCCTGCGCGGAGAGGACATCTGCATCGGAGGCCTGAAGGCGAACCGCCGCTTCGGGATCCGGCTGATGCGGGTGCGGGTGTTCGTACGAGCCGCAGAGCGGGCAGGCCTCACCGTCGTGCAGATCGGCGCCGAGCATCGTGAGCGAGAACGTACGCCGAAGCAGCTCGCGGTCGGCTACAGCCGCTGCGTGCAACCGGGATGCGGCATCGAACACATCACGAGCGGCCTCCAGTTGTTTCGCTGCCGCGGCGGCGCCGCGATGAGCTGTTGCCAGGCGTGCAGCCAATGCTGCAACCTCTCCTTCCTGTGCGGCGATCTCCTGTTCGGGAGCGCGTATCTCCGCAAGCACACTCCGGATAACCCCATGCTGTTCGAGCAGGGCGTCCACCTCTCCTCGTGCTGCATGTACCGCCTCTCTGGCATGCAGAAGTGCAGTCCGTGCAGCCAGGGATTCCCCTTCGCTTGCGCCCGCACGTTCGGCGACGGTGGCGCTCTCCGTACGAATGCGCTCCATCTCGGCGGCCGTCGCGGCGGCCTCCACTTCAACCTTCTGAAGCTCGCGGATCGCCGTATGATGACGCTCGATCGCGAGCTCCAGCTCCGCCGTGGCTGCGCGCGCATCCGCGGTCATTGCGTTCTCATGTAACTGACGCTCGATCCCGGCAAGCTCCTCCTCGAGGACGGCCACATCGCTCGCATGCCTGCTCCTCTGCTCTTCGGCATCCTTCACCGCGGCATGCTTCAAGGCAGCTGCTGCCGATAGTGTCTCCAGCCGTACCCGCTGAGACTGCAGCGCCGCCTTCCCCTCCCTGAGCGCCTCGAGCCGGAGAAGCTCCTCCCCCAGCGGCTCGTGCCTGGCTGCGTAGCGCTCCTCCGCGGTGCGAAACAGCGGGAGCAGGTGGTCCAGCTCCTTCTCGGCCCGATCCTTCACATCGCGAGCTTCGGCGTAACGCGTCTCTGCCGCCGCGTAGCGCGCGCGCGCTGCGGCAAGCATCGCGATGTCCGAGTTCACCGACGCGCTGCGCTCGGCAAGGTGTATGCGTTCCTGCATATCCGCCAGCCGTTCGGCATCCAGCCGGCGGGAACCGGAACGGTCCTGCAGCATCGTCCGTTCGGTGATCAACGCGAGGAGAGCGGATGCATGTTCGAAATCCGCGGAGGCACGGTCGCGACGCGAGCGAGCCTCCTCCACGGCAGTTGCCGCCGCCGCAACGCCTGCCTCTGCCGCAGCGAGCGCATCATCATCATATCCCCGTAACTCGAGCAGCCGGGCCTCAACCTCTGTCCGTTTCCTCTCGAAGGCATCCGATCGCTCCTTCAGAAGCATGTTCAACCGGAAGCCGAGATCCTGCAGGCCGAACAGCCGCTCCAGCACAGCACCGCGAGCACGCGTCTCCAGCGAGAGGAATTCAGCAAACGCTCCCTGCGGCAATACCACGGCACGCTGGAAGTCATCATGATTGATCCCCACGATATCCTGTATCATCTCCCGCACCTCACCGATCTTCTCGGCCTTCGGGATCATCTCACCATGTTCTTCACAGAGCAGGCGAACCGATCGCGTCTCCACGCCGCCGGTCCTGTTCCGCGCCAGCCGGCGTTCAACCGTGTAGCGCCGCTGGTTTGCCGCAATGCCACTGCTGAAGCTGAATCCAACATGGCAGGTCCGCTCCGCCATGTTGATGATTCCGCCGGTCCCTCCGGGTGCACGCCGCACCTTTCCATAGAGTGCGAGAGTGATGGCGTCAAGAATGGTGGACTTGCCACTTCCGGTCGGACCGAAAATGCCGAACAGGCCATCCTTGAGGAGCTCGTTGAACGGGATCGTCGTGGATTGCCGGAAGCTGTTGAGTCCTGCTATCTGAAGTGTCAGCGGTTTCATGGTATACCGGCATCGCCTCACTGTCTCCATCGGAAACGGCTGCATGGTGCGGCCTTCGGGCCGCGCAGCGTCATGCGTTGGAGGCTTCTGGCGGATGGGATAACGGGGGAAGAGAAATACTCTCGGAGTCCGATCACGGAGCCGTGATTCTACTGCAACTCACGGCTCTGCATCCGGCTGCGTTTCATTCGACGCTGCAAGCTCGAGAAAGAGTCGCATCACCGATTCGTTGCACGGCTCGCTGAAGCTCATCGCAACGAATGCACGGAACTGTTCCTCCAACGTGAGCGCAGAGGAACTGCGGTTCTCCGCCACATCGGACGATGAGTTGTAGAGTGTGAGACACTGGAATATTTCGGGATGCCGGCTCTTCAGCGTATGCAGGTAATCCAGAGGAAGCGGGGCATCCAGCTCGAGCGTGATGTTGTGCCAGTCGTTCGAAGTGGAGCGCGCAAGACGTTCCTCCAGTTGCGCGGTGCTGCTTGCCGTCCATCGATGCAGGCGCCGGCCGGCACTGAGAGGGATAATGCGATGTGCGGCACGCGGCCCCTCGAACTCGACAACGGTAACGGACTTCTCCTGTCCCGCCTCGCTGAAGCTGTATTGCAGTATCGAGCCGGAGTAGCGCAGCGGCGTCTCCTGGCGCGCGGTCATCGATTGCTCCCGATGAAGGTGGCCCAACGCCACATAACCGGCGGTATGCGGAAAACTCGATGCGTTCACCGCGTAGGCGCCGCCAACCGATACATCGCGCTCCGAGTCGCTCTGCTCACCTCCTCGTACAAAGAGATGGGTGGCCACCATGTTTGCCTCGCCGGGAATAAAGCGGCGCGCCTGCTCCTCCAGAAATCCACTGACTCGTTGATTGTAATCCGAGGAGAGCCGTTCCTCATCGGAGAAGTCAACGGTCAACAGTTCGCGCAGTCTGGACTCCGAAGGATATGGAAGCGCGAGCACGCTCAGCGGACGGTTCGATCGCGGCATACGGAGTCGTACGAACGATGGAGCGGACTCCACACATGCCACACGGTCGCTGCCGGCATCGTAGAGCGCAGGCGTATCCTTCGGGTATCCGATTGTTGTGATGCCCAGCGCGCGAGCATAGGGATTGGAGGCGATAAGGCGGTCCGGGCTGTCGTGATTGCCCGCAATCACAAGCACTGCGCGGCGCCCGCCGTCGGCAAGCCGGGTCATTGTCCGGTAGAACAGCGCCTCCGACTCCGCGGGTGGGTTGTACGTATCGAAGACATCCCCCGCAATCAGAATCCCATCCACAGCCTCCTCCTCCGCAATCTTCACGATCTCGTCCATCACCGCAACCTGTTCCTCGTGGCGGCTGCGTCCGTCCAGGCGGCGTCCGAGGTGCCAATCTGCTGTATGGAGTATGCGCATGACGCGGGTTCGAATTGAATGTGCGGAACGAGTCCGAAAGATAGCGAGCCTGCGAACGGATTTGAACCGATGCAGCGATCGGCAACAACGAAGAGTGTGTGAAGAGGGATGACGTGTGGAGAGATGACGTGGAAGTACCGGGCCGAGTGCCGCTGAACGTCCGACACAACATACTCATTCGGGGTGAAACGGAAAGAGCGGTGTGTGCAGGCCTCGTCCCGGTGATGCACACTCCTCGATGCCTTCGAGGCATGGGTTGGCAGCGCATCCTGCCTTCATGCAGTACGTGCAGCGGCATCTGCTGCAGCCATGACAACCGGAATCGCGGCTGGAGCTTCAAGGTAGAAACAACCGTCGCAGCAAGCCGACACGGGAGACCGATGCGTAGAAAGGAGGAGCAAATACGCGCATCGGCCTCCCGGATGTCGTTGGTCGCGTCACTGTTTCCGGGTTGGAATCGTCTGTTGTCGCATCCGCTACTTCTGCTTCACCACCCAGACATCTCTGTATCCGGCGCGAGTGGCGGCGGAGCTGGCGTTGGCGCTGGTCCCGGTTGTACTGTAGCGAACGCGGTAAACCATGGTCCCATTCTTCTGAGGAGTCTTCACGACTGCCACACCGGTTGCGCCCCTGCTCTTCAAACGCTTCGCGATCAGCTTCGCTTCCGCTTCGTCCGGCGTTGCACGCACCTGTACCAGGTACTTCGCGGTGGCATCGCTCTTTGGAGATGCACCGCCGGCAACGTTCTTCGGCTGCTGCGAGGCATGCGCAGCGGACGGCGGCGCGGCTGCGTGACCTGCAGCCGGATGCGCAGTTCCTTCGGTGCGGGGCGAGGAGTCCTCGTCCGGGACATCATTCACCATGAGATGATGCGCTCCCTGGGGGGATGCAGCCGCGTGACGCACCCCATTACCGGCTGCCTGGTTCGTCGGGCCCGCCATATGCGCGCCGGCTGCAGGCGGTTTCGGCTGCGATGATCCCACTCCATGTCCCGGCGGGGCAATCTGCGCGCCGGCTGCGTTGTGCACAGCCGGACCTGCACCATCGGGCCGCGGCGCCTGGGCGCCCTGCACATGGACTGCGGAAGGTGCCGATCCGGTGGCCGCTGCATGTGGGGTAGTTGGCACCGGCTCCGGATAGGTTGCCTGCACGTCGGGCGATGCCGCGTCGTTCGGCGTCGGAGAACGAACACCGGCCACAGTGAGGGAATCCTCGTGCGATGCAGCCGGCGCAGGCGGAGGTGCCGGGCGCTCCGTTACGGCCGATGGATTGGGATCACTCATCGCACTCTGCTGATGTCGCGAGAAGATCGAGGAGATGAACCCGCCGCCGCCGGCATACAAGGCCACACCGATTGCGGTGCCGGCGAGAACGGCCGTCGTTGCGAGAACGGGACGCCGGATCCGCCGTGTTGCGCGAGCGCGGCCGCCGCTCTCGTATGTCCCATACGTGGATGATGGCGCCGCATACGACACCGTACGCGACGCCGCCTCGCTCTGGCGTGCCTCCGAGGCATATGCGGACGCATCGGCAAACGCCGTCTCGTTGATACCCGCGCGGCGCCGGCTCTCCCTCCGTTCGGTCTGCATCTCCCCCTCCAACGTAACCGTCTCCACCCCGGCGTGCGTAACCTCTGCGCACGCCGGGGCTGGGTCGACGGCGAGTCCCACCTGCGCCGGCGACGAATCACCGGCACTCGAGTGCGACTCACCTCCGGCGTGCTCGATCTGCAGCGCCGGAGATTCGGACTTCATGGTTTGCGGCTCCCCGCCTCTCGATGCGGAGAGTGCCGACTGTACTGCGCTGCGCGCTGCGAATGCGGGCTGCGGCGAACGGAGCCGCGTGGCCGGGTCTCCATCGTCGTCGCGCATCTGCCGCGACTCGTCGTTCAGCAACGACCGCAGCGGTTTCCGTGCGACAGTTGCCGGCATACGCATCGTCGTCGGACGTCCCTGGGCGCTCGATGCTGCGGCCTCGGGCGAGTCGGCGTCGGTCCGGGCAGGCGCGGCATTCTCTTCATATGCCGGCCGATCGTTGCTCTGCCCCATCATGGAGCGAAGCCGTGCTGCATCACGCGTCTGTGCGGATGTCGCACCGCGGTCGGTCGCGTCGTTCCCTCGCGGGCCGCTGTCTGCATCGTTTGCGAACTTGTTCGTATCCATCATAATCCACCTTCTCATTCATCATCGAGTCTGTCCGAGAGCGCAGTAGAACATCGTCTGATCTACCGGAGTGAGCGGGCAGGCATGCCCTACCTGCCCGCACCCCGGCATCTCTGGAGGAGATACGGTCCACCGGTCGGGACCGAATGTTCCAAGCGAATCTGTCCGCACGACGGTGTATTGCATGCGTGGCATGCGAACTACTGCACCGTTCGGTTGGCGGCCGCCGCCGATGCGCACCGGCCGCTCCCGATGTCATGTACAACATTTTTGAATGCGATCGGTGCTAATAGGAGACACCGAGGCCAACCGCACCGAAGATTCCGCGCTCGCGATATCCGGACCACAGCTCGTACGTAGCATTGGTCAGATTGGAAATCTCGAGCGTCCCGTAGAAGTGGGAGTTGATCGAGTACCGTGCAATGGCACCAAGAAGGACAACCGCTTTCATATCGGCTCCGCCATCGTCCTGGCGCACTCCGATGTACCTGAGTGTGCCGGTGAGCGAGAGCGGCATGGACTCGAGACGCTTTACGTACATGGCTTCTGCACTGGCCTGTGGCTGAAACGGCGCCTGAGCTCCGGTTGAATCGAGCGTGAACATCGTATACGATCCCTTCAACGCCACCATGTCGCGATCGCCCAGCTCCCAGTAGAGATCGCCGCTCACATCCGTTGTGGACGCGCTCCCGTAGTGCGGCGCAAAGAGAGCATCACTGCTGCGCGCGAAGAAGAGGTAATCATCGAGCGAGCGCCGCGAGAGCGAGAGCCGCAGTGCAAACGATTGCCTGGGTTCGAACCGAAGTGCAGCGCGATATCCAATCCCTTCCACCTCGTGATGCACCATGGGATTGCGCTCCACGTACGGATTGCGATCGAGCAGGTCACGCAACGAGTTCTGTGTAATGCCGCCGTCGATGCCGGCCGCGAGGGTCACACCGCGGAATGGATAGAAGTTCAATTCCACGCGGGGCGCAAGACGCGAGAGTGTCTGGCCATCGGAGTTTCTCCCCACGCCGATCGAGCCGCCAACACGAAGCGTAACGATAGGGAGTGCGTAGCGCGCATATGCTTCCAAGCGCCCGAGGCTGATCGATGTGCCGCCGAGATTCGTGAGGTCGAGATTCGCCTCGCCGCCGATTGCGAGTCTCGAGAATTCCACGCGCAGCTTGGCCAGCCCGTCGAGCGACGACTCATCGGTAGTTCCGTTTTCATCCAGCGTAAGCTGACGGTACCCGCCCTGGAGTTCGAAGGAGACGCCGTTGTTGCTGTTGCGCCCGTTCACCACTGCGCTCCATGCGTTGCGCTTTCGCTCCGGCGCATTCGGCGAGCCATACCGTTGATAGGATGACCGCTGATACTCAGCTTCGGCTCCCATGAAGCCGCCACTGAAGATTCCGTAGTTGTTGCCGATCACGTAGCCGCCGCTTGCACCAAGGGTGAAGGCGCTGCGAGCGGCGTTGTCGACGAATCCGTTCGATCCGTTCAGGTCGAAATGGAGCGCGTAATCGTATGGCCACGATGTGCCGGCGTATCCGGCTTTGAGCGCGCCTGTTGTGTACAGCCCGAAGGTTCCCTCTGCATAGAAGGGGCGTACCAGTGAAGAGCGTGCCTGTGACTCGGGATATTCATGGGCCGGACGCCCGTTGGTTTCCGGAGCCTGTTCGCTGATGGAACGCAGCTGATCGCCGGTCAGGGGCTGCACTGCGGGGGGCGGGCGCTTGCCGCGAGCGCCGGCGGGAAGGCCACGGCCGTGCAGCGTCTGCTGCGCCAGGTCGGCCGGCCCGATATCGACTCCCTGCAACGTTGCTGCAGCAGCCGCAGCACCACGGCTTTGCGGCGGCGTGGCCACGGGATGCTCAACTCGCGAAGGCGTTGTGCGCTCCCGTTCGCTGGTCGAAGCCGGACGCGACTCCCGCCGTGATTGATGTCGGGCAGTTCTCTCGTGCGAGCCGCGCGATGAACGCTCCCGCCGGGACGTTGCCTTCGCGGACGCTCTGGACTTCTTCTCACTCCTCGACTTCTTTCTGCTGTTTTCCCTCTCCCGCCCCTTCTTCTCCTTCCCCTTCTTTTCCTTCCCTTTCTTTCGGCTGTCGTGTCCCTTCGAACTGCTCTGACTTCCCTTTTTTCCCTTCTTGGCGGATGCAACCGCACTTCGGCCGCCATGCTTCCCGTGCTGGGCCGATGCATCAACGGAACCGAGGCAGAGCGCAAGGAGTGCGATCAACAGAGCGCTCATTGCCGCATGGAACCGGCGCGATATGGCACGAGGCGTTGTCATTCCTGCGGGAGCCGTTGCAGATGTTCCAATGCCTTTGTTCTGTATGCATCGTCACACGGACGCTGCGAAAGGTTCTGATAGATCGTCCTTGCCTTTGCGTTGTTGCCAACGGCCTCACACGTTTCGCCGAGCTCTAGAAGGAACGCTCTGCGCCGAACGCTATTGGGGCCGCTGCGGGCAACCGCCTCTTCAAGCACACGCACGGCGTTCGCCTCATGGTGCGATGAACGGTAGAGCGCGGCGAGCAGTCTGGATGCTGCAAACCCAAGGCTGTCCCCCCGTTTGGCGATCGCGGCCACGCCGGCAAGCGCAGAGTCGCTTGCAGGCGATGACGTCTCGATCGCCGCCAGCCGCAACCAAGCTTCGTCGGCCTGCGGAGTGCCAAGTGCCTGATGCAGAATGGCGAGCGCAGAGTCACGCATACCGGAGGCCATCAGCAGATCGGCAAGCGGAATCCGAGCGGCCTTCGCCTCGGTGCTGTCGGCATACTCGGAGTGAAGCCTGCCCAGAACTTCCAGCGCCGCGCTGTTGTTCCGTCGTTGCTGCTCTACGATGCCTAGGTCGAGCATCGTAGAGAGCGCCGCATGCGTTGATGGAAACCGATCGATGATCAGGCGAAGCGTATCAACCGCCGCCGCCGTATCACCGGCCCGGAGATGGTCCTGCACAACCTCTGCCCAGAGGCGCTGCAGGCAATCACCGGCTATGCTCGATTGGTCCACGTCCGCAAGCTCCTTCAAGGCCTCCGCAGCATGATGTGCCTCGCGCAGGACTCTCGACCTGCCCAGTGCGAGAGAAAGCGCGTGACTGCATCCGTCATCAACCTGTTCCCCCTCCTGACCTTCAAAGAGCTTGGAGACCTTCTCACGCAGCTCCGTCGCGACATCCGTTCGTGGGTTGCGACTCAGGGCGATCGCATAGGCTGCTTCGGCCATGCGCCTCTCGCCGAGAGCTGCGTACGCATCACCGATGTTCGCGAGCCCGTGAACGGCCAGATCATTGTCCGAAGTTATTTCAAGCAGCCTGTTCGTGAATTCTATCGCATCGCGATAGTTGCCGCGCCTTGCTGCGATCTCGCCGCGAAGGAACCACGCATCGTCCGCAAGCGGCCCGCCGCTGAAGCAGGCTGCGAACTCATCGAGAAGGCTGTCAGCGGATTCCAGCCCTCCGCTTCTATAGATCGCGAGCGCGCTCTGATACTCGGCGTACCACAGCTCATCCGTTGTGGGCTTCGCCTTCAGGGCGAGACGGTAGGCATCCACCGCATCGTCGAATCTGCCGCGGAGATAGAGTGCGTCTCCGCGCCGCAACTGTGCTTCGGCCGCGTAGGCCGAGAGCGGATATGCCTTTGCGAGCTGTGAGAATGCCGATTCAGCCTTGTCGAAATTCTTCTGCCGAAGCTGTGCCCACCCCAGCAGATAGAGTGCGTCGGCCACATGCTGGGATGCCGGATACAGCTCCAGCAATTGTGCCTCCGCATCCACGGCAGCCTTGAAGAGCCCGGATTCGTAGTACGATTCGCCGAGCCAGTAGAGCGCCTGATCGGCGTCGGGATGTTGCGGATACTGTTCGATGAACCGATTCAATACCGGCACGGCCTCGGACGAGCGGCCGGCGCGGGTCAGAGTGATGCCGCGCAGCAGCCTGGCCTCTGCGCCCTGGGGAAGCGGCTCGTTGTTGCCCCCGGCAACCGCCACATCTGCCGATTCGAATGCCTTGATTGCGGAAGCGGGATCGTTGTCTGCCAGCTTCACTGCTCCGAGCAGCGTTGCGGCGCGAATGCGTGTGGCGTCAGTGCGAGCACGGCGCGCTGCGGTCGCGAACGCTGTTGCTGCGTCGGCAAAGGCACGGCGGTCGTAGTCGGCTATGCCGATATCGATCAACGCCAGATCGTTGTCGCTGCTTAGAGTGTCGGCAGCGATCGTACGCAGAATCTCGAGCGACGCGTCCCCCTTGCCGAGAGCGCGCAGAACCTGCGCCTTGTTGAAAAGCGCCATGGCATGAGTCTGGTCGAGCGTGTCCTCTGCGAGCAGACGGTCGTACAGCGCGAGAGCGGAATCGTTTCTACCGGCCGCCTGATACGTTGCGCCCAACCCAAGCATTCCCTGGCGCCTGTAACGCGGCGTTGCCTCCCCCGTCAGGGCAATGAGACTTTCCTCCGCGGCGGAGTAGTTCTTCTGAGCAATCTCGAGCTGCCCGAGCAGCAGATGATTCTCCGCCCATGCACGCCCCGCGTCCGGCTGCGTCGTGTCGCCTCCATGCGCCTCGGCGATCATGGATGCAGCCACCCTCAGCTGCTCGCGGGCCTCATCGTAGCGGCCCAGCTGCAGCAGGCAGGCGGCTTTGTGGTTGCGCGCATCGAGCTGCCCCTCGCCCGGATAGGTATCGATGATCTTGTCGTAGAATCCCAGCGCCGCCTGGCAGTCCCCTCGCTCGCTGTTGAGTTCACCGAGAAGGTAGAGCGCGTCGCGCTCGCGCGGGCTTCCGGGATACTGCTCCAATTGATCGTGAAGAATCTCAATGGTCTTCTCGTCCGGTTGATCCTGCTCAACCACATGCGCCAACGCGATCTCGTAGAGCGCAACGCCGGCAATGTTCTCGGCATCGGTGGATTGTTCCTTGGAAGCTGCACCAATCGCCTCGCTGAAGTAGAACCGTGCTCTGCCGAACTCGCGGCGTCTGAACGCCATCAGCCCACGATCGAGATACGCCGAGGCGGAAGCCAGCGTTCCGCTTTCACTGTAGTACTCCAGCAACTCGCTCATGCTGTAATCAACCGGCCCGATCAGGGACATGCCGATCTGCTGCTCACTTTCCCGCAGCATAAGCCGTGTTGCCCATGATCGATCGTCGAGCACCGGCATCCGTGGCATTTCGCTCCGTTGGTCGAACAGCCGAAACCATACTGGTGGATTGTCAAGGAACGCCCCCTGAAGCCGATCGAAATCCTGCGCCTCGCCCGTCGAAACCGCGATCGGCACCCACATCAGAAGCAAGCCCAGGAGCCGCAAAACTGTCGTAACAAGCGGTCTGTTCCGGTGTGTTGAGGTCATCAAGGGCTTCTTTACCTTAAACTTACACTTGAAGGTTGTATTACACAAGCTTTCATTCGCATACCATCGATCATTTAACATCCTACTTTAACGACACCCCAAAGAAAAACGCACAAATCTCGCTTTTTGAGACTTGTGCGTTACAATTCTGTCTGGTGTTGCCGAAGGCAACTGTTAGCGATCGATGTCCTCTGTCAGCGGAAAAGTTCCTTGATCATTCCCCACGACTTCCGGACGCCCGAGACATCGTGCGAGATGGTCACCGTTGGGGAATACTGCTGCACCGAGCTCCCAACAGCCTTCACACGATAGGTAAACCGTTTGCTGCTATTCGTCTTGTAGAACGCTCCATCATCCACGTAGACGTATGTGCTTCCGTTCCCGCGGGCATCTATACGACTGAGGCGGCGGAAATCGGACACGTCCTCGCTGCTCCGTTCGATCTCGTAGCTCTGAATGCCGCTTTCGTTGGCACTCTGCCATTGAACCGAGATCTCATCCCCCTGAGGGCTTACCTTGACGTAATTGAACACGCCCTGCATCGCCACGACAGCTGCGCCCGTCGTCATCAACAACGCGAGAAACAGGGTGCCCAATCCGAGGGTTCGAATTGCCGGTATGTTCTTGATCATAGTAACCTACCCATAATCCAAGCTGCAATGTTAGCACCTTTCAAATCGTCGCGCAAGCTCCACGGCGTTCCCGGGATACTCGGTGGGACAAACACCCTGCGTAATAAACAGTGCAGGCGGACAAAATGCTCATCACCCATGGCTCCCACTGCTACGAGATCTGCCTCGATGAGGATGCCTCAACTGTTATTATCAGTCGCACGGTGCATCCCATTCCGTACAACGCGCAGCTCGGCGTTCAGGGCTTCAGATGCATGGTCCGGCGTCGCTACAGCGTTAACTGAAGGCCGTCGTAGGCCAGATAGATCCGCGGCGGCAGAAGGGCCTCCACCTCTGCATGCCGTATTTCATGGGCGATGTGGGTGAAGTATGTCTCGCGTGCGCCTATTCGCTGCGCCATGGCGATCGCCTCTTCCAGGTTGAAGTGCGTTGGATGCGGTGAGATGCGAAGTGCATCGAGCACCAGCACATCCACGCCGGCAAGGCGTTCCATTGCCTCCGGTGTGACCGCATTGCAATCGGTACAGTATGCAAACGAGCCAACACGATAACCGTTGACACGCATCTTCCCGTGCGACAGCTTCAATGGAATCCATTCGATGCCGGCAACGGCAAAGGGTTCGTCAAGAATCTGATTCACGTCCACCACGGGAACGCTGGTGCCGGTGTTCGTTCGCGTTCCGAACGCATAGGAAAATACAGTCTTCAGATTGGCCAGCGTTTCGGGCATAACGTAGATCGGTATCGGGCGCCGCGCAAGGAAATTATACGCCCGCAGATCGTCGAAGCCGGCGATGTGATCGAAGTGATGATGAGTGTACACTACTGCGTCCAGCCGCACCACATCAGCACGCAGGCATTGCTGCCGGAAGTCGCTGGATGTATCGATGATCACACTCCACTTCTCGTCCTCCAGCCAGATCGACGGACGCAGACGTTTGTCGCGCGTATCCGTTGATCGGCACGTAGCGCACCGGCACCCGATTGACGGGACGCCGGAGGATGTTCCGCTGCCGAGAAATGTGATCTTCATCCTGATTCCACAAGGGTTCTATCTGGAAGGCACCATCGCCATCGTCACCCGGATGTTGCCGCTGCAGTTGCCTGGGCACCCCATCGGCACTGCCGGTGCCGACAGGCACCGCATGCAGCCGCTGTATCAACGCGCTAAAATATTAGGTGATTATTATCTCGCCATTCTCAGCTCGATAACCCGGCAGGTTCCCAGCCCGTCCGCAAGCGAGGTAAGACGTAACCCCATGAGAGTCTGAACATGGAAGGATATCAATCCGGAGCGAAGCGGACGGCGAGCGGCTCGCTTCAACTCGCCGGATTGAACGGGATTCAGCAGACCGGCATCCAGGTTATAGATGCGGGCAACGGTCTGTGCAAACTCCCAGCGTGACACCAGATCCGGACCGGCGATATTCAATGTTCCGCTGTAATCCCGTTCGATGATCTTGATGATCCCGTACGCAACGTCGTCGTACAGCGTGGGATTACCTATCTCATCGGTTACGACCGATGCGGTTTTCCGCGCTGCGAGCGTATCGACAAGCCACGATACAAATGACGGCTTCCCGCGACGTCCTTCTCCGTACAGCCACATCGTCCGGATGATGGCGTGGTTGATCTCGGCGCCGATACATGCGTTCTCAGCGGCGAGCTTGGTCTTCCCATAGTAATTGATCGGGTTCGGCGTGGCATGCTCGCCATAGGGTCCTGCGGCACCATCGAAGATATAGTCGCTGGAGATCTGAATCAGCTTGCATGCATGGCGCTTGCATTCGGCGGCGATGTTCTCCACCAGCGTGACATTACTTCTCCATGCCTCGGGCCTTGCGGTCTCGCAGGCGTCGACATTGGTTATTGCCGCAGTATTCACTACAACGGTCGGACGCCACTCACGCGAGTCGAACAGCGATCGCCATGCCGCCCGGCTGCCGCTGTCGAACCCCTCCTCGACTCCCTCACGCCGAACCGTGCGCCGGCCTACCTCGATCAGCGCCCAATCCGTTTCATTGCCAACGATATCCCGCACCACGCTCCCAAGGCCCCCATCGGCCCCAACCAGCATGAGACGGACACTTTGCTTCCCCATGGTGTATGATCTGTCTTCGAAAACTTTCGTGGCTACCTACACATGAAGCATGTGTGCCATGTTTCACGTGGAACATTTTTCAGGCGGGGATCCGCTCCCTCACGTGTCAGCGAATGTAGAGGGAGAGAACCGAGACATCGGAGCGGCTTACGCCTGCAATCCGCGACGCCTGGCCGAGCGATCGCGGGCGAACCTGCGAGAGCTTCTCCCGGGCTTCGGAGGAAAGGGACTGAATCCGTCCATAATCGATCGCCTCAGGAATCAGAACGTTCTCCGATGCCGTAAAACGCTCAACCTCCTCCAGTTGCCGCTTGATATACCCTTCGTACTTCGCCTGGATCTCCATCTGCTCCGCAACATCCCGGTTGGCCAGCAACCGTTGAAGCCGGTCATGTTCCGGAAGTAGAGGGAGCAGGTCCGCAAGCACCACCTCCGGGCGCTTCAGATACTGCCAGCCCTTCACGTAACGATCCTCCCCCGCCAAATCCGAACGGCCCTTCAGCGCGATCTTCTGCAGAAGATCGCGCGCCTCCTCGGTCCCCTCGCGCTTCGCGGCCATCCGCGCATACTGCTCGCCGTCTACCAGACCAAGACGATTCCCGATGTCTGTAAGCCGAAGATCGGCGTTGTCGCGGCGGAGAAGGAGGCGATACTCTGCGCGTGAGGTGAACATCCTGTACGGTTCAAGGATGGTCAGATTCACGAGATCATCAATCAGCACCCCAATATATCCCTGCGAGCGATCGATAATCAACGGCTCCTCCCCACGCACGGAGAGGGCGGCATTGATGCCGGCCAGCAATCCCTGAGCTGCCGCCTCCTCGTATCCGGATGTTCCGTTCACCTGCCCGGCAAAGAACAGCCCTCGGACGCGCTTGCTCTCCAACCACAGATGAAGCTGATACGAGGGGAAATAGTCGTACTCCACCGCATATCCATACCGAAGGACTTCACACCGTTCGAGCGGCGGAATCGATCGCAGCCCGAGAAGCTGTACATCCCGCGGCAACGATGTGGAGAAACCATTCACGTAGACCGAGTTCGTTTCCACTCCTTCCGGCTCCAGGAAGATCTGGTGGCTCTCCTTCTCGGAGAAGCGATGGATCTTATCCTCGATCGACGGGCAGTAGCGCGGGCCGGTGCCGGTTATCTTACCGGTGAACATCGGCGACCGATCGAACCCGGTTCTCAGAATCTTGTGCGTTGCCTCGCTGGTCGAGGTGAGATAGCATGCGATTCTGTTTCGTACTGAGGACGTTGATTGTGAGAACGGAATAGGTTCGGGATCGCCGTGGTCGGTCTGGCAGAGTGAAAAGTCTACCGAAGCGGCATCCACCCTGGGGGGCGTTCCGGTCTTGAGCCTCCCGGTAACGAAACCAACCTCACGTAATGAACCGCTCAGATGCTCCACAGAGAATTCGCCTACGCGCCCGCCGGCGGTCTGAATCTCCCCGGTATGCATCCGGCCGCAGAGAAACGTTCCGGAGCAGACAACGATGGTCCTGCAGGCGAACGCGAGGCCATCTGCCAGACGGACCCCGGCAACGGCTCCATTTTCCAGACGGACATCTTCCACCAGACCGGCGATAATGTCCAGCCCGGCGATCTCCCTCAATCGCTCCTGGGCATACCGCGGATAGAGATCCTTATCGTTCTGAGAACGCGGAGACCACATTGCAGGCCCCTTCGAACGGCCCAGCATCTTGAACTGGATACCGGAGCGATCGGCAAGGCGACCCATCTCCCCACCCAGCGCATCGATCTCACAGACAAGCTGGCCCTTTGCCATGCCTCCTACAGCGGGATTGCATGAAAGCCGGCCGATGGCGTTCACATCCGCAGTAACAAGCGCGGTCCGGCATCCCATCCGCGCAGCCGCCGATGAAGCCTCGATCCCGGCATGCCCGCCGCCGATTACTATGACGTCGTACTGCTTCAATGTTCAGATACCATCCGTGCAAAATGTTCCACGTGGAACACAATTCCGTCCATCAACTCCATCATATATCCTCCGATGGACAACGTGTCGGTGCTCTGCAATTCTCACTTCCCGATGCAGAAGCTCGAGAAGAGCTTGTTCAGCACATCGTCGCCCACCGCGCTCCCTGTAAGTTCTGAGATGGGAGCAAGCAGGATGCGGAGATCGGCTGAAAGGAGTTCCGTATCGGATGTAGATCGATACTCGATTTCGGACAGATGCGAGCGCACGGCTCCAAGCAGGTGGTACTGCCGTTCGTTCACAAGCGCAACGATGTCCGAAAGGTTCCGGGTATAATCCTCTGCCAGTAGATCGAGCAATCCTGTGATTGTAGATCGATCGTGCACCGAGCAGGAGATCGCGCCCTCTACCGATCGATGCTGCTCATCGCATTTTGTTGCGACAGCAACAAATGACGTATGAGGGAATTCGTTTCGCATACGATCTACAAGAGCAAGCTCCTCGGCCGCGGATTCGGTACGAGAACTATCGATCAGGTAGAAGACATGATCAGCCGTGGCAACGAGATCGCTGGCACGCTCCACACCCTCAGCCTCGATCAGGTCTGTCGTGTGCCGCAGCCCGGCCGTGTCAACCAGACGAAACTGCACGCCGCCGTGCGCAACCCGCTCCTCGAGATAGTCGCGTGTGGTTCCCTCCACAGGACTGACAAGCGCGCGGCCGTAACCAACCAGAGCATTGAACAGGCTGGACTTGCCGGCGTTCGGACGGCCCAATAAAAGTATCCGCGGCCCGTGCCGCAGACGGTTGCCGGTGTTGTAGCTCGTGAGCAACCCATCGACAAAGACACGCAATTCATCCAGCAGGCCTGTGACTTCCTCGATCGAGGCAAATTGATAACGCTCCTCTACAAAGTCGAGTTCCAACTCGAGCAGCGCCAGAAGATGGAGCACGCGCTCGCGGAACTCATCCAGGCGCCGCCGAAGCTCACCGTGAAGCTGGCGTTGCGCAACGTACAGTGCCTGCTCGGACTCCGAGGCAAGCACGTCCGCGAGGGCTTCCACCTGCGTGAGATCGATCTTCCCGTTCAGGAATGCGCGGCGTGTAAACTCACCCTGCGTCGCCACACGTGCACCGTGCAAAACGCAGAGCCGGACAACACGATCGGTAATCAGCATGGTGCCGTGCAGATGGAACTCCACAACATCTTCACCGGTGAACGAGTGCGGCGCACGAAACCAGACGGCAAGGCATTGATCGATGATCTCTCCATCGTTCCCCACGAGACCGTTGGCGATGAACCGGACAGGTACGTCACTGAACGATGCATAACCGGCAGGGCGAAACAGACGGGTGGCGACGGCGAGCGCGGCGGGACCGCTCAAGCGGACAACCGCGATGCCCGCCGTCCCAAGCGGTGTGGCACGCGCTACAATCGTATCATCGGAATACATCATGCGTCGTCTCTCTCTGCTCCGCGATCACCTGGCCGCCAACCTTGGGCACACCGCGCATCGCAGCAGTGCAAGATACTATCCGGCAGCACCGAATCGCACCGTACGACGGTTGCCGATAATGCTCGTTACCGGTGGCATCTGCATCACCTACCTCGCACCGCAACAACATGGACCCGTGATAAACCGAGGTCCATTGCCTGCGTCTGGAATTCAGCACCCTCTGCCTGTGCGCCGGAGCACCCGGCATTCGAACAATGCACGCCTGCTGATGCTGCACCATGTACTGCAGAGGTCGATGCACTTGGCCTCACATGCCAATCACTCCAGGACTCGGGCGTCATACCAAGTCCGGTCTGCTTCACGCAATACGCTTGCAGCATACACATACCTTTGCGGATATTCATCGATATGATACCTCTGCTCTCGCTTACTGCCGCCATCATTCTGAGCTCGCTGTCATTGCAGGCTCAGCCGATGCCGCGCCTCAGCATCACGGACTATGTTGTCTCCGACACTTCGAAGTATGAGAGTTTTCGTCTCAAGGTGATCAATGAGAGCGACAGCATTGTGGTAATCACACGGGCGCAACCCAGTTGCGGCTGCATTCTCGTCACCGTGCAACGAACGCTCTGCCTGAGAAACGAGCCGGGCGATATCTACGTGGCAGTAACCAGCAACAAGATATCGGCCTTACAGCCGATCACCGTCGACGTCTATACCAATCGAAATCCGGACGCGCCGCTTCGGCTCACGATCAGGAAAGCGGATCCGAAGACTGATCAGAAGGAAGCCACGGCTCATCCTGATTCTCTTCATACATCTCCGCAACCGGCCCAACCCACGCTTGCAACTGAAGCAACATCCGATCCGAAACAGCACAAGAAAAAACACAGAAGGTAGCATGCGCCTTCCTCATCTTCTCGCCCTCTTGATTCTCGTACCATACCCTGTGGTGCTGCATGCCGCCTCGCCGGTCCACTCAATTGTGGGTACACGCGTGCCGGAGTTCGTCATCGATGACCAGTTCGAACATTCATGGAGCGCTTCGATGTTCCGTGGTGCCGTTACTGTCTATGTACTCAGCGACCGAAGCGGATATGAGTACAACGTAAACTGGACCACGCCGCTGCTTGCGCGCTTCCGAAACTCATCCGTGCGCTTCGTTCCCGTCGCAGACGTACAGTCCGTTCCAGGATTTCTCAAGGGGTTTATCCGAAGCAGGTTTCGCGATGAGTTTAGGTACTCCGTGCTCATGGACTGGGATGGCGTTCTGATCAAGGCGTTCAACATGCAGGAGGATGTCACCAATCTCGTGATCGCCAACAAGTCCGGCGTAATTGAACATGTAGCCTATGGTACGGGAACCACCGCCCAGGTGGAATCATTTGCACAGCGGCTGGAGGTGATCCTTGCGCAATAAAACGATAACCAGCGTTGCTTTGACTGCCGCGATGGCCGTCGGCGTCGGGACCGCTCTCTCGGCCTGCTCGCATACCCCCTCGGACGCCGATCGCCAGACAATTGCATCCGCCTATGCCGAGACCATGATCACGAAGAACATCTACCGTCACGATTCGGTGAGGATGGTCAAGGCGATGGACAGCGTTGCACGGTCCTTCGGCTTCGATGATCAGCATGACTTGATGCAGAACATCGTTGATCTCAGCGACGACCCGGAGAGTCTTCGGAAGATGCTGGACAGCGCCCAGAAGCGATTGGAGCGAGCGCAGACCGGCGCTGAATTCAGGAAGGATACCTCACAGAAGAAAAAGTAGCGGCGAGCTCGACTATGCAAACTCGCCGCCACCCCTTGGAGTGCCATACCGGGCACCATCACACCACTCTTACTTCTCGTCGTCAACGATCGTATAGTCGGCATCCTCCACGTTCGATCCGGCGTTGGCACCGTCGGACGATGCGGCTTGATCGGGCGAGCCGCCTGCCTGCTGGTACATCTGGCTGGAGACATCGCTCCACGCACGATCCAGCTCGTCCTTTGCGCCACGAATCTCTTCCATGGAAGCTCCCTTCAACGCGGTCTCCAGCTTCTCGGTAGCGGCCTCGATCTTAGCCTTCCCCTCTGCCGGGATCTTGTCGCCGAGATCGGTAAGCTGCTTCTTCGAGGAGAACACCGTCTGGTCCGCCTGATTCCGGAGTTCCACATCCTCCTTGCGCTTCTTGTCGGACGTTGCATTATCCTGCGCCTCGCGCTTCATCCGATCGATCTCCGTCTGCGACAGACCGCTGGAGGAAGTGATCTTGATGGACTGCTCCTTCCCTGTAGCCTTATCCTTCGCCGAGACATTGAGGATGCCATTCGCGTCGATATCGAACGTCACCTCGATCTGCGGAACGCCGCGCGGCGCCGGCGGGATGTCACCAAGATGGAACCGGCCCAGCGTCTTGTTGTCGTCCGCCATCGGGCGCTCCCCCTGCAGAATGCGAATCTCCACGGAGGGCTGATTGTCTGCCGCTGTTGAATACACCTCCACCTTCTTCGTGGGAATGGTGGTGTTGGACGGAATCATCGGTGTCATGACACCACCAAGAGTCTCGATACCAAGCGTCAGCGGAGTTACGTCCAGCAGCAGCACATCCTGAACGTCACCGGAAAGCACTGCTCCCTGAATGGCTGCGCCAATGGCAACAACCTCGTCCGGATTGACCCCCTTGTTCGGCTCCTTGCCGAAGAACTCGCGAACCAATTGCTGGATCTTCGGAATACGGGTGGAACCACCAACCAGAATCACCTCATCGATCTGGCTCGGGTTCAGCCCGGCATCCTTCAATGCCTGATGGCAGGGATCCAGCGTGCGGCGGAACAGATCCTCGCAAAGCTGCTCGAACTTGGCACGCGTCACCGCGATGTTCAGGTGCTTCGGGCCGTCCTGCGTCGCTGTGATGAACGGAAGGTTCACATCAGTCTGCATCATCTGCGACAGCTCCATCTTCGCCTTCTCAGCGGCCTCCTTCAGGCGCTGCAGAGCCATCGGATCATTGCGAAGATCGATGCCGTCGCTCTTCTTGAACTCGTCGGCCAGGTAGTCCACCAGTCGCTGATCGAAGTTGTCGCCGCCGAGATGCGTATCGCCGTTGGTGGACTTTACCTCGAACACTCCGTCGCCGAGTTCCAGAATCGAGATGTCGAACGTACCGCCACCAAGATCGTAGACAGCGATCTTCTCGTGCTTTCCCTCCTTGTCCAGACCGTATGCAAGTGCTGCGGCCGTTGGTTCGTTGATGATGCGCTTCACCGAAAGGCCGGCGATTTCACCGGCGTCCTTCGTTGCCTGACGCTGGGAATCGTTGAAGTATGCCGGAACGGTGATTACCGCCTCGGTTACCTTCTGCCCGAGATAGTCCTCTGCGGTCTGCTTCATCTTCTGCAGAATCATTGCCGAGATCTCGGGGGGCGAATACATACGATCGTCGATGCGAACACGCACCGAGTTGTTCTCGCCCGCTACAACTTCATACGGCACCATCTTCTCCTCCTCGCGCACTTCGGGTTCGGTACGTCCCATGAAGCGCTTGATCGAGAAGATCGTGTTGGTTGGGTTGGTCACGGCCTGGCGCTTTGCCGCCTGACCTACGAGGCGATCGCCCGACTTCGTGAATCCAACAACGGAGGGTGTTGTCCGTGCTCCCTCGCTGTTCGGGATAACGGTTGGTGTGGTTCCCTCCATAACGGCCACAACGGAGTTCGTTGTGCCGAGATCGATACCAATAATCTTGCCCATGTTTACTACACTCCTAAGGTTGATCTATACTCTCTTCGTTGTCCGGTTGGCTTCAACGATTTCCTCTACGCCAAAACAACTGCGCTAGCAGCTACCCTCTCTCTAGTTGATCGGAATCGACGTGCCGGAGCTCTTCGTGCTCTGCGGAAGGGTTATCGTCAGCACACCGTTCTCGTAGGTTGCCACTGAATTTGTCGCGTCCACTACTGCATCGGCAGGAAGCGTAATGCGGCGTGTGAATTGTCCGTACGTTCTGTTTCCCGTCACGGAACTAGCCCCATCCGGGCGCAACAGACGCTTCTCACCGGAGACCTCAACACTATTTCCCGACATGGTGATCCGGATCTCCTCCTTCTTCATCCCTGGAAGCTCAACCTCGATGTAGTAGGTTCCGTTCACGTGGTAGGCCTCGGCAACCGGCATGAATCCACGCGATTGCCCCGCTCCAGGACTCCGATCGAAGTTCTCGAAGTAGTTCTTCAGACGGCTCGAAAAGTCCTGTACTTCCTTCATCCAGTCAAAATCGTTGCGCATCATGACGGGTTCCTTTACTGTGTCACGGTCTATAATGGATTGTGATCACGGGTACCACAAGGGGCGTGCCAAGGTCAGGAATCCACAAAAACGGGCAGGATCGAAGGAAAAGCGAAGTGCGGTGGACGACGATCTGACAAAGTGGCGTATTGCGGGTGCCGAATAAGACTGAGCAGTTGTCACAGGTAAGAATGACAGCGACAACCTTTCAAATCCCCTTCTCTCTGAACCTTAGATAAAGAAGTAATGGTTTTGTGTATAACCATGTGTCTTTGTGGATAACGTGTCGTGCACAGTTCGCAAATCGCTGGATTACAAGCCGGAATGAAGAATTTTTACGGGATCCTGAATGTTGATGAGTTGTGGATAACTCGTGTTCTATCCACGTCTCTGGGGGTAACTCCTCGCCGTCCCATCCGTTGGCCCCTTTTTACACGGACGATCCACGCGATATCCCACGGATTGTGCCGATATGTGGAGAGCCATGTGGATATCAGACGGAGTGGTTATCCTTCAGGTTTTGATGAAAACGAAGCGGGGCGAACAGCTGTGCCCGCCCCGCCTGGTCAGATTTCGATGACCCCGACCGGCTACCAGTTCCGGAGAAGGTCGATCAGGAGTCGTACGCCCGCACCAGTCCCTCCCTTTGTCACATACCAGCTCCCCTTCGGGACCATGCCGGAGCCCGCGATGTCCAGGTGGGCCCAGGGATATCCATCAACGAAATGCTGGAGGAAGAGGGCGGCCGTAATTGTGCCGGCGGCACGGCCGCCGGAGTTCTTGACATCGGCAATATCGCTCTTGATCAGCTCCTCGTACTCCTCCCACAGCGGAAGTTCAACAACACGGTCATAGCTTCTATTCCCTGCCTCGACAATCTTGCCGTTGAGCTCCGGATTGTTCCCCATGAGGCCGGAGGCAACGTTGCCAAGTGCGATAACGCATGCGCCGGTAAGTGTTGCAAGGTCGATCACGGCCTGCGGCTTGTACCGCGAGGCGTAGCAGAGCGCATCAGCAAGAATCAGCCGGCCTTCGGCGTCGGTATTGTCGATCTCCGCCGTCTTGCCGTTCATGAAGGTGATGACATCGCCAGGCTTGTACGCGCTGCCGGAGGGCATGTTCTCCGTTGTCGGTACCAGACCGACAACATTACGATTCAATTTCAACTCGGCGATACCGCGCATCGTGCCGATCACCGCAGCGGCACCCCCCATATCCATCTTCATCTCTCCCATTCCAGCCGACGGCTTGATCGATATACCGCCGGAATCGAACGTGATGCCCTTGCCAACCAGCACGACCGGAGCCTCTCCCTTCCGTCCGCCGTTCCATTCCATGACGGCGAAGAATGGCGGCTTCTCGCTTCCCTGATTGACCGCCAGCAGACCGCCCATTCCAAGACGGGTGATCTGCGCCTTGTTGAGCACGGTCACCTTCACACCAAGACTCGAAAGGCCTTTGGCCTGTTCGGCAAGCGATTCGGGATAGATCTCGTTCGAAGGCGCATTTGCCAGATCGCGTGCAAGTGTGACACCGTTTACAATGGCTTCGCCAACTGCAGCTCCCCGCTTTGCATCGTTGAGGGACTTTTCATCCTCCACAAGTATGAGCAGGCGCTCAAGCTTCTTACCCGGCTTGTTCTCGGTGAAATACTTATCGAAGGAGTAGACGCTGAGCATGGCACCTTCAACCACGGCCTGGGCTGCCTCGTTGGCCGCAAATCCAAACGATGGCAGAACGATGGCAAGGCTGGTGCACTTCATGCCCGCAGCGCGCTGGGCAGCAACAGATGCCGCGCGGCGAAGGCGCTCCAGACTGAAATCGGATTCTCCGCCGGTGCCAACCATTATGAGGCGGGGCATCTTCTTCGAGCCTGTGTACACAGGCGTGGCGCTGTCGCGTGCGCCGGTGAAGTCATTGCTGTCCAGCACGTTGGCGGCAGCTCCCCAGAGACTGCGGATCGTAGCGGTACGAGCACCGAACTCGGTCTTGTCCTGTGAAACGAACACCGCTGTTGCATCGGCGGCATAGCCGTCGGACTTGAATCGCTGTATCGTGATCTTCATGTTGAGGATATCGGTTAAGAAGTCCGTTATGAAACTACCGTAGCCATTCCACAGAAAAGCTCGTGCAGGTTGAGGCTCTCGTGATCATGGACTGCAAGGCCTGATGCCAATGGGGCGCAGTCAGTCTCTCATGAAAGCCGTTAGAGTTCTCGAGGTCTGCTCAGGCGGACAACGGGTGTGCCCGGTACAGCCGGAGCGCTACTCCCACTCGATCGTAGCCGGAGGCTTCGAGCTGATGTCGTACGCAACACGATTGATGCCGCGTACTTCGTTGATGATCCGGTTCGACACGCGTGCCAGCAAATCGTATGGCAGACGCGCCCAATCCGCTGTCATGCCGTCCGTGCTGGTAACGGCGCGTACCGCGCAGACATTCTCGTACGTCCGTTCATCACCCATCACACCTACCGAGGAAATGGGGAGAAGCACCGTGAATGCCTGCCACACTTCATGATACTGATTGGAGCTGTGTAGTTCTTCGATGAAGATCTGATCTGCCTGGCGAAGGATGTCGCAGCGCTCCTGGGTTACTTCGCCGAGTACTCGCACGGCAAGGCCGGGACCCGGGAACGGATGCCGATCGATGAACTCATCCGGCAGGCCAAGCTCACGGCCAACAGCACGAACCTCATCCTTGAACAATTCCCGGAACGGTTCGATCAGCTTCATGTTCATACGTTCGGGGAGGCCACCGACATTGTGATGCGTCTTGATCGTAACCGAGGGGCCCTTGAAGGAGACGGACTCGATGACATCCGGATACAGCGTCCCCTGTGCAAGCCAGCCGGCGTCGGAGAACTTCTTGGCCTCCTGTTCGAAAACCTCGATAAACGTTGCACCGATGGATTTGCGCTTCATCTCCGGATCGGTAACACCCGCAAGCCGCTCCAGGAAGAGGGCGCTGGCGTCGACGAAGTTCAGAGGAATGTGATACTTCTCGCGAAACAGATCCACCACCTGTCTGGACTCATTGAGTCGCATCAGGCCGTTATCGATATGAATGCAGAGAACCTGATCGCCGATGGCCTCGTGCAGAAGCACGGCGAGAACACTGGAGTCCACACCGCCCGACAGCGCGCAGATCACGCGGCCGCCACCAACGCGTTCGCGAATCTCTTTCTTGGCGCTCTCGATGAACGCATGTGTGTTCCAGCCACCCTTGGCGCCGCAGATGTTGAAAACGAAGTTGCGGAGCACATCCGCGCCGATGGCAGTGTGATGTACCTCGGGATGGAACTGCACGCCGTAGAAGCGCCGGGACGGATCGGCGACTGCACATATCGGAGCGTTTGCGGTGTGCGCAATTCGCTCGAAGCCATCGGGCGCCTTCGTAAGCGAGTCGCCATGGCTCATCCACACGCGCGACTCCTGCTGGACGCCGGCGAAGAGATCGGTGTTGTTGTCGACGTGAAGCATCGCCGGACCGAACTCCCGTTTGGCGGAACTGTCCACGGCGCCGCCAAGCTGGTATGCCATCAGCTGAAGGCCGTAGCACACACCGAGTATGGGAATACCGAGCTCGAAGATTGCCGGGTCGCTGTGCGGGGCGCCGTCGGCGTATACGGAGGCAGGGCCTCCGGAGAGAATGATCCCGATCGGCGCGACGGCTTCGATTGCGCCGATCGAAATATTGAACGGATGGATTTCCGCATACACACCGCATTCGCGCACCTTGCGTGCAATGAGCTGCGTGTACTGCGAGCCGAAGTCGAGGATGAGAATACGCTCGGAATGATTCACTGCGAATGGGATCTGAAGTGAGTCGGAGTTGCGAGGGAGCAACCAGTGGAATTCCGGAACGGGAAAGTTCCAAAGATAACACTTGCCCCTCGTTGGGAGTTATGTTGATTCGGTGTCTGTGCCGAAAACACAAGCCGGATCGAGCAATGCCCGATCCGGCTTTATTCAAACTGCCAAGAACCGTTCGCCTATCGGCGGCGATCGCGATCGCCGCCACGATTGCCACCGCTGCCGTTGCGGGGCCCGCCACGATCACCACCGCGCGAACCACCACGGTCACCGCGATTCCCGCCGCGGTCGCCGCCGCGGTCACCACGATATCCGTTGTCGTCGCTCACGGTCATCCCCTCCGGAACCGGCAGAAGTGCCTTCCGACTCAGGCGATACTTGCCATCGTCCGAGATCTCCAGCAGCTTTACCTGCACGCGCTCGCCAACGGACAGAACATCCTCAACGTTTTCCACGCGATGGTGTTCCAACTGCGAGATGTGCAGCAGGCCGGTCTTCTTTGGAAGGAACTCAACGATTGCGCCCAGGCCCTCCCGGATCTGCACCACGCGCCCCTCGTAGGTCTTGCCAACCTCCGGCTGCTCGGTGATGCGGTTGATCAGGGCAACGGCCCGTTCTGCGGACTCGCCCGATACGGCCGCGATAACGATGGTGCCGTCCTCCTCGATGTTGATCTCGGCGCCGGACTCCGCAACGATTCCACGAATCGTTTCGCCGCCGCTTCCGATCACAGCGCCGATCATCTCCACCGGAATCTGGATCGTCGTCAGACGCGGTGCGTACGGCGACAGATCGTGAGCCGGCTCGGTGATCGTCTCGGCCATCTTGTCCAGGATGTGCAACCGGCCCTGCCGGGCCTGTTCCAGTGCGCTACCCATGATCTCCAGAGAGATTCCCTGAATCTTGATATCCATCTGGCATGCGGTGATGCCGTCGCGCGTGCCTACCACCTTGAAGTCCATATCTCCCAGGTGATCCTCATCACCAAGGATGTCCGACAGGATCGCGACCTTCTCCGGTGTGTAGATCAATCCCATCGCGATGCCTGCAACCGGCTTGCGGATGGGAACGCCACCCTGCATCAGCGCAAGCGTGCCGGCACATACCGTTGCCATGGACGATGAGCCGTTGGACTCGAGAATGTCGGAAACAATGCGGATGGTGTACGGAAATTCGGATTCGGCGGGGAGCACTTCCTTCAATCCACGCTCGGCCAGGTTGCCGTGCCCGATCTCTCGCCGCGATGTGGAGCCGAAGCGGCCCGTTTCACCGGTGGAGAACGGCGGGAAGTTGTAGTGGAGCATGAAGCGCTTGTCGTGCTTCGGCAGCAGACCGTCGATGAGCTGGCGATCCAGCTTCGTGCCGAGCGTCATCGATGTCAGCGACTGGGTTTCGCCGCGTGTGAAGAGGGCCGATCCATGCGTACGCGGAAGAACTTCCACCTCGCACGAGATGGAGCGGATCTCCGTTGTGGAGCGGCCGTCCAGGCGCGTGCCATCGTTCAGAATCATATCGCGCATCGCATCGGATTCGAGATCGTGCAGCACCGAGCCAACGATCTTGTCCACCTCGAGATCCGGGTGCGTCTCGCCCGAGAAGTGATCGCTCACCAAGCCGGCAATCTCCTCGCGCAGCAGCTTGTAGCGCTCCTGGCGCCCTTCCTTGCTGCTGGCCTCACGCGCAAATGCTGCGAGCTTGGCGGTGGAATGTTCCCGGATGAACTCCGTCACGTCGGTGAACGGCTTCTTCTCCGGCATCGGCAGCGATGTGACGTCGCAGAGAGCCACAAGCTGGCGCTGCAGGTCGTTCAGCATTTTGATGTGCTGATGCCCGAACTCGAGAGCCTGGAGAAAGAGCTCCTCGCTGATCTCCTTGGATTCACCTTCCACCATCACGATGGAGGAGTCCGTGCCGGAGACCACGATCTCGAGTGTTGAATCGGCAAGCTGTGCGATGGTAGGATTGATGACGAACTCGCCGTCGATATGTCCCACGCGCACATTGGAGATCGGTCCGCTGAACGGCATACCGGAAAGAAGCAGGGCGCAGGAAGAGCCCACGGCTCCCAGCACGTCCGGATCGTTCTCTTGGTCGAACGAATACGTGGTGCAGATGATCTGCGTCTCGTACGTCCAGCCCTTGGTGAACATCGGGCGAATAGGCCGGTCGATCAGACGGGCCGAAAGAATTTCCTTTTCCGTGGGACGTGCCTCACGCTTGAAAAAACCGCCGGGAATCTTCCCAACGGCAGCATACTTCTCGCGATACTCAACCTGGAGCGGAAGGAAGTCGATACCTTCACGTGGTGCGCTCGACGCTACGGCCACGGCAAGCACCATGGTATCTCCGTAGCGGACCATCACTGCTCCATTTGCAAGCTTCGCAAGGCGGCCAGTCTCGAGCGAGAATGTTCTGCCGCCGAATTCCATTTCAACTGTCTTCATACTGTCCTCTGACATTACTGCCCTGGGGCCAACTCCCCGAGGCGACAACAACAACTGTGAACGGCACGTGCAATGCTGGTCGTGCCTCCATCGCTGCATTCATGCAAACAATGGATAATCAAAGGCGAAAGCGCCGTGATCATGATTGATCACGGCGCTCTTCGCATTGTACCTATCGGCGGATACCGAGGTTTGCAATAACCGCGCGATAACGCGCGATGTCCTTGCGCATGAGATAGTCGAGAAGAGATCGACGCTTGCCGACCATCTGCATCAGACCACGGAGGGAGTGCTTGTCCTTCCGGTTCTTCTCGAGGTGCGGCGAGAGCAGGTTGATATGCTCGGTGAGGATCGCGATCTGCACTTCCGGCTTTCCGGTATCGTTCGGATGATCGCCGAATTTGCGCACAAGTTCAGCCTTGCGCTCCTTGGTCAATGCCATGGTTGCTCCAACATGAGGTTGCTTCGTGACGCCTGCATATGCGGCCACAGGTCACGAGCTGTGGCCAGATGGCTTCGCGTTCGGCACAGGGCCGGCGGCGAAACCAGAGGTGAAAGAACAAGCTTCCACCCCCTGCTCTCTGCCCGTCTGAAAAGGCAGGAGAACATCTTTTTCAATCTCGAGATTCGAGCGCCCGAGTGCGGAGCACGCTATCCCCTGCAGACCGTCCGATCACGTTCCAACTGATCCATGAACGCTGCCGCGGAGGTAAACTTCTGCTCCGAACGGACAAACTTAAGGAATTCAATAGTAACCACTTGTTCGTAAATGTCGCGATCGAAATCGAACAGGTTTGCCTCGATCGTGGTGATCGTTCCCTCGGTAAAGGTTGGGCGCACACCGATATTCGCCATTCCACGGAATCTCTCGCCATCGATCAGAAGCTGAACGCAATAGACCCCATTCATCGGGATCAGCTTGGCTGGGTCCAGCGGACGGATATTGGCGGTGGGAATGCCCAGCGAACGCCCGCGTCCGTCACCTCGTACAACGGTTCCCTGGAACGAGTAGTGGCGCCCGAGATAGCTGGTGGCTTTCTCAACATCACCGGCTATCAGCGCTCGCCGGATCTTGGTGGAGCTTACCGCCTCCTCGCCCAGCACCAGCGGCCCGATCTCCGTCACTCCGAAGCCGCGCGTTGCGCCCATCCCGGCCATGGCGGCAGCATTTCCCTCGCGGTTTTTCCCGAACGCATGGTCGTGCCCCACAACGAAATGAACCAGTCCGGACTTCTTCATAAGCAGCTCGCAGAACTCCTGCCACGGAGTGCCTGCCAGCTCGCGTGTGAACGGGAGCACGGCAACGGCGTCAACGCCGGCGTGCTCCATCTCCACCATGCGCTCTTCGATCGTGGTGAGGATCGGCACCGGCTCACCGGTTCGCCTCAGTACTTCCTGTGGATGCGGATGAAACGTGATCACGAGGCTGCGCGCATTCAGTTCGTGCGCGGAGCGCACAAGGGCTGCGATGATCAACCGGTGGCCCAGATGTACACCGTCGAACGTGCCTACTGTGATCACATGCCGCTCGCCGCGGGGAATTTCGTCCAGTGATTGATAGAGCTTCATAGCGAGAGCTTCATGGCGCGGAAGAGTTCTGTTCCCGCCCCATTGCCTCGATCAGTTCGGGCATGGTGACGGCATTATCAACCAGAAACCGGCCGCTCCTCGTGCGGCGCAGCTCCGTCAGGTAGGCGCCGGACCCGAGAGCCTTTCCCAGGTCGCGCGCCAGAGCCCGTATGTATGTCCCCTTGGAACAGACCACGACAAACCGAACAGCCGTAGGCGAGGAGTCCGATGCCGTAAGCGTCGGCGGCAGAATATCGAATTGTTGAATCGTGATCGGCTTTTCCGGGATCTCCACTTCCTCCCCCCGCCTGGCAAGCGAGTACAGTCGCGTGCCGTTCACCTTCCGAGCGGAATAGATCGGGGCCCGCTGCATCGATGTGCCGAGAAACCGGGAAGCCTGGTGCGCGATGGATTCCAGCGTCAGATGATCGGTGGGGAAATACTCGTTCGGCTCGCTGTCGGCATCGTCCGTGGGTGTGGTGGCGCCGAACACGATCGTTCCCGTGTACTCCTTCTCCTCGGCCTGCAGCAGATCCGCCAGCTTCGTGGCTCTTCCCAGGCAGAGGATCAGCAGGCCTGTGGCCATGGGGTCCAGCGTTCCTGTGTGCCCGACCTTTCGTACGCCGAGCAGATTGCGCGACTTGGCAACCACATCGAAGGATGTCCATCCGGCGGGTTTGTCTACCAACAAAAGAGCGCCCTCCGGCGGGAGTTCCCCCCTGCGGATCGCGGCAAGCGTATGCCGCGTGAAGAGCGGTACGTCTGCAATCGGCGTCGCCGGCGTCTCTCCGGCGTTCAATCGTTGTTCTCCCTGGCTGACGGCTGGTCCGGCTGCTCGTCATCATAGGGATGCAGGCCGCGTGCCTCGTCGTCGCGACGTACCTGCTTGAGCAGCTTATCGATATGTTCGGCGGCATCCAGCGTGTCGTCGCGGTAGAAGCGAAGTTCCGGAATGAACCGCATCGTGACGCGCGACGCCAGGTCGTGCCGAAGCTCCGGGGCATGCGTGTTCATCCGCTTGATGAGCGTGTCCGGGTCGGTCGTGCTTCGAAAGATGCTGGCGTACACCTTCGCGATCCGAAGGTCCGGCGACATCTTGACAGACACGATGGTAATCATTCCATCGAGGTACTCGGGGAGATGCCGCTGGAACATTGTACTCAGCGCCTCGCGCAGCATCGCTCCCACGCGTTCTGTTCGTACGGACACGGGACTACCTTTCCGATGTTGAACGGCATGCGCCTCACCGAGGAAGCGCCACCGTAGAAAAGAGAGACCAGGCCCGCATCCGGCGCAGGTCCTGGTCCCCGAAGGTTCGCATCACAACGTATCAGTGACCGACGCCGGCCGGCTCCAGCTTGCGCTTCACCTCCACCGTCTTGTATGCCTCGATCACATCCTTCTCCCGGACATCGTTCATGTTATCCAGGGTGATACCGCATTCAAATCCCTGTTCCACCTCGCGCACATCCTCCTTGATGCGTCGCAACGAGGCAATGGTGCCGTTGAAGACCTCCAGGCCATCGCGGAGCAGGCGGATCCGGTCGTTTCGCGTGATCTTGCCATCCTGTACGTAGCAGCCGGCAACGATACCGATCTTGGAGATCTTGAAGATCTCGCGAACCTCCACCGTGCCGGTGATCACTTCCTTGTATTCCGGTCTCAGCAGACCTTCCAGCGCCAGGCGGATCTCGTTGACCGCCTCGTAGATGATCTGGTAGAAGCGGATATCCACACCCTCGCGTTCGGCGAGCTTGCGTGCCTTCAGGTTCGGGCGTACGTGGAAGCCAACGATGATGGCATTCGATGCCGTTGCCAGAAGAACGTCAGACTCCGAGATCTCGCCAACGGACTTCATGATCACCGAAACCTGAACTTCCGGAGTCGACAGGCGGAGCAGCGCGTCCGCCAGAGCCTCCACCGAACCGTCCACATCGCCCTTGATGATGAGCGGGAGATGCTGGATGCCGCCCTGTGCGATCTGCGCCGAGATCTCGTCCAGTGTGATATGGCGTACCTGCTTGAAGTCCTGCTCGCGGCGAAGCTGCTGGCGCCGGGTTGCGATATCGCGAACATCGCGCTCGTTGTCCAGAACCACCATCACATCGCCCGCGGTCGGCGTACCGCTGAAGCCCAGCACCTGCGCGGGTTCCGAGGGACCTGCCTTCTGAATGCGATGCCCACGCTCGTCCAGAAGCGCGCGAACACGGCCTGCGAACTGGCCGGCAACGAAGTTGTCGCCAACGTTGAGCGTTCCCTTCTGCACCAGCACGGTTGCAACCACGCCCTTGCCACGGTCGAGTTCGGCCTCGATCACAACGCCCCGGGCATTGCGCTCCGAATTTGCCTTCAGGTCCAGGATCTCGGCTTCGAGAAGGATCGTCTCGAGCAGCTTGTCCACACCGAGCCCCTTCTTGGCGGAGATCTCCACGCACTGATACTTGCCGCCCCAGGCCTCGACAAGCACACCGCGATCGGCCAACTGCTGCTTGATCCGCTCTGCGTTTGCCTCTGGCTTGTCGATCTTGTTGATCGCGATCACCATCGGCACATTGGCTGCCTGCGCGTGCGAGATTGCCTCCACGGTCTGCGGCATCACCGCATCGTCGGCAGCAACGATCAGAACAACGATGTCCGTAACCTGGGCACCGCGGGCACGCATGGCTGTAAACGCCTCGTGGCCCGGTGTATCCAGGAAGGTGATCTTGCGGCCGTCCGCCATCTGCACGGAGTAGGCACCGATATGCTGGGTGATTCCGCCTGCCTCGCCCGCCACCACATTTGCGTTGCGAACGTAGTCGAGAAGCGAGGTCTTGCCGTGATCCACGTGGCCCATGATCGTGACGATCGGCGCGCGCGAAACGAGAGTCTCCTCCGAATCATCCGTATCAGCGAGAAGATCTTCCTCCAGCTCCTGTTGGAACTCTACGGAATATCCAAACTCGTCCGCCACGAGCTGAATGGTATCGCGGTCGATACGCTGATTGATGGAGACCATCAACCCGAGCTTGATGCAGGTGCTGATCACCTCGCTCACATCAACATTCATCAGGTTGGCGAGCTCGGCAACTGAGAGGAACTCCGTTACCTGCAGCGTCATTGCCTGTGCATCCTGCTCCTCGCGCATCCGCTGAGCGCGCTCCTCGCGCATCTCACGCTTCATGCGGCTCCGCTTCTGACGCGACGATCCGCCGGAGTCCTCCATCTTGGAGAGCGTCTGGCGAATGGCCTTGGAGACATCCTCCTGGCTGACCGTCTGCTTGCTGCCGCGGCTTCGCATCTTCTTCTTGCTGCCAAGCTTGTCGGCGGCGGTGCGTACCTGCGAAGCCTGCGTGGTGCCTGTGGCGCCGGTTGTACCGGTGGCGGCCGGGGCCGGGCGGTTGTTCCGTGCCTCGGCGGCAATGTCCACCTGTTTCACCGCACCGCTGATACGCTTGCGCTTCCCCTTCTCCTTGTCCGGCTCCTTCTTGGAGACATCGATCTTCCCCAGTACCGTCAGGCCCTGAAGCCGCGGCGGAGCCGTTACGAACTTGACACCGTTTTCCGTGACGGCGGTCTCTTCCTCGACGGCCGGCTCCGGAGCGGTCTCCTCCTCGGCCACCGGCTCCTCCGAGGCGGTCTCCTCCGGCTCCTCCTGCTGCGGCCGGCCCTGCTGCGCAATGGCGCGCAACTGCGACATCCGCACGCGCCGTGCCTCCTCGAGCATGTCGGCGCGTTGCTGCGGCGTAAGGTCCGGCTCCGCCGGTTCGGCGATTTCGATCTCGGGCTCTGGCTGCTCGGCCGGTGCTTCGGAGATTACTTCCTCAACGACGGGCTCGGGTGCCTGGGGCACGCTCTCCGTCTCCACGGCCTCCACAGTCGGCGTCTCGACCACTTCAGGCTCCATCATTTCAGGAGCCTCGACAACCGGTTCCATCTCGGTCTCTGTTGCCTCAACGGCAATAGCCGGCACCCCCTCCTCTTCTTCGGAGGCCTCCGTGCCAGCCTTTCGACCTGGTTTGCGTTCTTCCGGCTGCGGTGGCACATCATCACGAGTGCGCACGCGCTTCTCGTGATATGCGTCCACCTTCTTGCGCTGCTTTTCGATCTGCTTGTGTTCTTTCTCGAACTTCCCCATCACGAGGTCATACATCTCCTGTGTCAAGGCACTCGTGGGCTTGACAGGGACGTTGAACCCCTTGGCATTGAGAAACTCAGCAATGGTTTCCTTGCCAATGTTCAGTTCGGCAGCGACCTTGAAGAGTCGGTATGTTTTCTGTGTCGGCGTCGCAGCCATTCAGACTCCGGTAAATGTGTCCCGCTACTCTATGCGTTCATCATATGGTGCATATGGCGACCGACAACAACACGGTCGCCTTCACTACATCATCATTGTTCCACGCTGTTATCCAACTAATGCCGAAGGTGAGCCTCCGGTATTGTGCACGTCGCCCCTGTCGGGGCATCTTGGATGTTACTCCGTGTGGGCGCCCATGGCACTGCTGCGCGCAAGGCGGGCGGCGTTTGCCTGAGCATCCTGGTACATGTTGCGCAGCTCGTCCTCGTTGAACTCGGAGGAGATAAGCGCGCGCAGCTCCTCGAGCTTCTCCGCGCTCATGCCTTCGATGCCGAGCAGCACAACGTCGTCGGTGACGAGGAATTCCTTCGCGGTCGTGATGCCGATATCCGCAAGGCGTGCGAAGAGCTCCGCGCCGATCTCGTCCTGGAACTCGCCAAGCTCGATATCCTCCCCACCTTCCTTCACCAGATCGATCGTGTATCCCGTCAGCTTCATCGCCAGGCGAACGTTCTGTCCGTTCTTCCCGATCGCGAGCGACACCTGATCGTCTCCCACCAGTACCGTGGCGGTCTTGGTTTCCTCATCGATCATGATGTCCTTCACCTTGGCCGGCGAGAGGGCGCTTGCAACGTACTTCTTCGGATCGGCGGACCAGTAGACCACGTCGATATGTTCGTTCGAGAGTTCGCGAACGATGGAGTGCACGCGCACTCCCTTCATGCCGATACATGCGCCGGCGGGATCAACACGTTCGTCGTGCGAGAACACGGCAACCTTCGCGCGCTCTCCCGGTTCGCGGGCAATTCCCTTGATCTCGATGATGCCGTCGTAGATCTCCGGGATCTCGATTTCAAAAAGGCGGTGAAGAAACATGGAGTCGCTGCGGGAGATGATGATCTCCGGCTGCGATGCGGTTCCCTCGTCTGCGCGTACCTCCTTCAGGAGGGCCTTCAGGGTCTCCCCCTTCTTGTAGCGTTCGCGCCAGATCTGCTCGCCGCGCGGCATCCGCATTTCCACCTTGTTGTGCATCACGTAGACATCGTTGCGACGCACCTGATATACTTCGCCGACGATGATCTCGCCAACCTTCTGTGAGTATTCGGCAACGATATTGTCCTTCTCCACCTCTCGTACGCGCTGGCTCAGCGTCTGCGCGGCCATGGAGACCATGCGGCGGCCGAAGTTCTCCGAGAGGTTTTCCAGGTTCAGTTCGGTAAGGGCCTCATCGCCAATCTGATACTCTTCGCCCCCTTCGTTGGCCTCCTCCATCGAAACCTGTGTATTGGGATCCACAACCTCGTCGACGACTTCACGAAGAAGATAGATTTCGATATCGCCCTTATCCATGTTGACGATGATATCGAAGTTGGCCTCCAGGCCATACTTCTTCCGGACCATCTGGGAGAATGTATCCTCGATGATGCCTTGAAGCAGATCGCGATCGATGCTCTTCTGCCGCGCCATCTCCGCGAATGCGTCGATGATCATCTGCTTGTTGGCAGTCGACTTGGCTGATTTACGCTTCGCCATAGCTCTGTGCCTTTAGTAAGGAACTCTGATTGTCGTACATGTTGTTGTCACCGGCCCGGCACGCATGCTAGAACGCCGGTTCGATCACGGCGCGCACCACGTGCGCGAGCGCAATCGGTTCTGGCTCTCCCTCGGAAGCCGCGCGTCCCTTTATCGGGGCGATGAGAAGCTGGTTGTCAATGACATCCACGAGTTTGAACAACTCGGTCTTGCGCATACCGCTCTGGTCATCGAACGTGACCTTGATCCGCCGGCCGATGTTCTTGCGATACTGCCAGAGATGCTCCAAAGGCCGGTCCAGACCGGCCGAGGAGACCTCCAGCCGGTAGCGGCCCGGCAACGATGCCTCATGGTCATCGAGCAGGGCACCCGTCCATCGGCTCAGCTCGGCCAGAGCATCCAGGGTAACTCCCTCTTCGGAGTCGACAACGATTTCGAGCACCGTCGATCCGCGCTCTCCGCGCCGCTTAAGGTCCAACAGAACCATCCCGCGCTGCGCAATTTCCCTGCGCAAATCTGCCTCAATGTCTCCGGGGAGAATGCTCATTACTACAACGGAAATGGGGCATGAACAGGAAGAAATGCCCCCTGTTACAGCCCTAACCAATGCGGCCGTAGCGGCACTGAAAAGCCCCAGATTCTCTGAATTCAGGGTTTGGAGGCCACAGATTCCGCTGTGGTAAAAAAAAGTGGGCACGCGTTTCCGCCTAGCCCACTAAAGCAGTAGGGCAAAAATAGTGAGGCTTCCCGGGGTATGCAATCGAAATCTCTTTCGGCCGCCGGCCCGTGGGATTGGGAGAAACGCTCATCAATTGATAATGTTGTGATACCCCATCGAGCGACCTCTCCCCGGTCGTCTCCGCAGTTCGGCTACCACACGCTTCGAAACCGGATTGATCCCTCCTGCCAGACGTTCTGGTGAACCCCATTCATAGTTCCATAGAGGAGGCAACCATGGAGAAGCGAATCTCCCTTCTTCCATTCGCCATCTTGCTGATGGCGTGTGCAACCGCACATGCGCAGGGGCGCGTGATCAATACGTTCCCCTACAACCAGGCCTTCGCCTGGGTTGGAGCCGGCACCACCGGGTTTCCGGCAACCAACGTGGATGGTGGAGAGTTCACTGCCGATGCAGGAACCAGCACAACCTGGACCACGACAATTGCCGGACATGGTTTGAACAACAACGGCGGTGCGGGAGGCGCCATTCGCCTGCAGCCCACCGTGGGGAATGGCCCGGCCGGATTCGTCTGGTACGGCGACTTCAGCGGCAACTGTGCGGACAGCCTGTCCATCGACTGGCTGAAGATCACCAACTCGGCGCTCGGCAGCAGAGCCAACGAACTTCGCGTCGCGACCAATGGCGGTGCGGGAACAGCGTTCACGGACCTGCCGCCAACAAACATTGCCGGAGGCGCGTGGCCCCTGTTCGACAATCAGGCCCCAGCGCAGTCCGGGACCCTTCGCGTGAAATTGCCGGCATCGTTCAACGGCTCCGCCGACGCACGCATTCGGATATACGCTGTCAATATCTCGGGCTCCGGAAATCTGCCTCGGGTCGTGGTGGACAACCTTGCTGTTACCGTACTCGGACGGCCGATGGCAGGACGTGTGGATTCCGCTGGGGACGTTGCGATTACGTCGTTCACGCTTTTCGTGAGCCCCGGCACCGATGCGGATTCGATTCTCGTCCTCCGCCGTGCCGGTGCACCTCCGACCGCCGCACCCGCCGATGGAGTGCGTTACACCGCAGGACATGGACTGAGTGCCACCGATACCGTTGTCTTCGCAGGGTCCGGCGGGACGCGATCCATTCCCTTCTCCGGTCTGCAACCCGGAACCACGTACTACTTCGCCATGTACGGATTGCGGACATGCAACGGACGTTATTCGCTGACGCCGGCCACCGGCAATGGAAGCACGCGGCCGTGTACCGGTGCCGCCGCAGCGCTCGCGAACGTGGTCACGATCCGTCGGGCGCAGGATTCAGTGGTGCTCGGCTTCACGGCCGGGTCTCAGACCGATTCCGTGCTGGTGCTGCGGTGCAGCGGCCAGGCTCCGGACTCGCGTCCTGAAGACAACGTACGCTATGCCGCCGGCCAGGGTCTCAACACTACCGATACAGTTATCTACGCAGGTGCTCCCGTGCCTTTCATCGTCGCCCGGGGGCTCCAGGCCGATCAGCTCTACGTCTTCGCGTTCTACGGAATGCAGAGCTGCAATGGCGCCTACTCCACCGATGCCGTATTGGACACCGTGCGCACGTACTGTCTCGGCACCGTTGCGGGCGTTGCCGGCGTCACAAGCCGGTACGTCACCGCCACGGCGGCGGGGCTTGCTGTCGCCGGCGCCGGCGATGCCACCGGCTTCATCGTCTTCAGCAACGGGCCGGATATGCTGCGTCCGGCGCCGGTGAGCGGGGTGCCGTATCCGGTCGGCGCCGTCGTTGGCGATGATACCGTCCGCTACATCGGCACGGACCGGCGTCCGGTGGTGACAGGTCTTCATCCAAACACGCTCTACCAGTTCACGGTGTTTGGTGTGCGTATCTGCAACTATGCCTACTCCGGCGTATCCGATACGATCTCGGTTCACACGATCGACGCATGCTCGCCGGCCGCCCCAGGACCGGTGGATTCCCTTGTGGTACGCGCCAATGTGCACGATACGCTTGTGCTTCGATGGCGCGAGGATGATCGCGCAACGGGCTATGTGATCGTTGCCCGCGTGGATTCCACACCTTCCCGCGCACCACTCGACGGCTGCTACTATCTGCCGGGTGACTCGCTGGGGGAAGGCTGTGCAATCATTGCCAAGACCGACCGGACTATCGCGGTGATCCAGGGATTGCCGGCGAATACGGCATACTTCATGCGCGCCTACGCATATCGTGCGTGTGATCTGTTGTACAGCCGGCCGGCCGGCGCTGTGCTTGCGGTGGCCACCCAGGGGACGCCTCTTTCGCAGCGCTTCGCCATCCGTGCCGGCTCCACGGACACGATCCGTTTCGCCGGTTCGGTGACGGCCTTCAACTCGCCGGTGCCAGCGGATGGCAGTCTTCAGATCACGCGGACAAGCGGGCCGCTGTCCGGAAGAGGGATACCGATGCTGCGCACCGGACGCACGCCGATCAATGTGCTCTCCACAGACCGCTGGTGGAGCTTCAGAGCAACCGGGCTTGGAGGAATAACATTCGGGCTGACGTTCGATGCCTCGGGGCTCCCGGGACTTCGGGATGCAGGCGATCTGGAGATCGTGTTCAGGTCCGCCCCAGGATTTCCCTGGGAGGACTTCATCACGACGGGTCGCCGTCTGGGCCCGACGGAGAAGCTTCTCGTTGCGGATACGCAGCATGTGTTCCGCAGCGAATATGCGATCGGCGGCAACACGAACTTCAACACGCTGCCGGTGCGCCTGCTGTCGTTCGAAGGCTATGCAGGAGATGCGGGCAACATCCTGCGTTGGCGTACTGCCGCAGAGCTGAATAATGCCGGGTTCCGTCTCTACAGAATGGTTGTAGGTGTGGACTCCGCGTTCATGCTCATTGCGGACTATCGCGGCGCAGGGCGTCTTCGCGGCGCAGGGACCACAAATGCCGTCCAGGGCTACGACTATGTTGATGGAGCGACGAGACTGCCCGCAGAATGCATCTGCAGGTACCGGCTGGATGAGGTCGCGCCGGACGGCTCCAGCCATGAGGTCGGCACTCTCGGCATCGCGCGCCATGCGGGCACGATGCTGCGTCGAAGTACGCTATCGATTGCACCGAATCCCGTGGCCGGCGATCTCGTGAACCTGCGCTGCACGATCGTTGGAACGGGGCCGGCAACGATCTCGCTGGTGAACGCGTTCGGCGAAACAGTTCGGGTGCTGATGCGGGAGCCGGATGCCGCACCGGGCGTTCGTGCTCTCTGCGGAGATCTCTCCTCCCTGCCGAACGGGAACTATTTCTGTCGCATGGAATCAACCGCAGGCACATGTACGGTGCCGTTGGTGATCGTGCGTTGATGTTGTAGGCGATTTCGGGCGTCCGCCGTCACACGACCAGCGGACGCCCGTGACAAACCTTCATGCCGGTGCGTAGAAAATGAGTAGTCGCACACCCGGCATCACGCTGTATCGTTGCACACGGAGCATGTATTGACTTCCGGCGGAAACGGTACGAGTGATCGTTTCGAAGCGGCCATCCGTGGGTTCGATCGCAATGTCCGGGAACCGGCACAATACATATCCCAACGAGAACTTTGGTGAAGCTGCAAACATTATGGTGGGTTTTGTGTTATGCAATTGGTGACTGCTGGATAGGTTGAACCCGAACCTCTTCGCTGGTGTGCCATGCATTGCCGAATCCGTCGCTGCTTCGAGGCGGAGCATTCATTCTCCAATTACCTTCGGGTTGATTATGATGAATCACTACCTGCGTACTCGGTTCCTGATTCTGTCGGCGCTTCTGGTATCCACAGCAGGAATACATCTCTGCCGCGCACAGGGAACGCTGCCGTTTCTGAACGGACCGAACAATGCCGGTCGCGAGTTCTGGGTTGCATTTCCGGCCAACTGGGATATGCCTTCCGCTCCGCAGTACTACATCAGACTGTACGTGATGTCCAGTATGCGGACCCGGGTGCGTGTGTGGGTTGGAGCGAACATCAAAAAGACTTTCTATACCAAGGCCGGCGGCATCGACACGGTAGATCTTTCGCCGATCGAGGCGCAGATGTTCACGCGCAGCGATGTGGCTCCGGTGCCTGCGGACCAGATCTACATAGGCCGTGCGCTTCATGTGGACGCCGATGCGCCGATTGTGCTCTACGGTATAAACCGTACCAGCTACACGAGCGACGGTATGCTGGTGCTCCCAACCAATGCGTTGGGGCGTAACTACATCGTAGCCTCCTATGCGGCCGTGATCGGCGGCACGCAGGAGCTTCCCTCGCAGTTGATGGTGATCGCACCATACAACAACACTACTGTCACGATCGATCAGCCAATGGGAACGCCCAATCACACGGCGGGCCAGACGGTGACGTTGACAATGAATCGCGGCGACGTCTATTCCGCAATGACGCTTGGATACGGCGGCGACATGTCCGGTGCGGTTATTCATTCCAACAAGCCGGTGGCCGTTACTGCCGGACAGGCCTGTACCTACATTCCCAATCAGATCAACTTCTGCTGCTGCGATCATCTTTCGGAAATGATGCTTCCAACGCATGCGTGGGGAACCAAGTATCAGGCGGTGCCGCTTGCAACCAGAATGAAAGGGGATTTTTATCGGGTGTTTGCCGGAGCGGACAGCGCTGTGGTGTCGATAAACGGTGCCAAGTACACCACTCTTCTCAAGGCGGGTGGAGGCGAAGGGCTCGGGTGGTTCGAGTATCGTGCGGAAACCAAGGATCCGGTGGAGTTCACCGCGAACAAGCCGATCATGGTTGCGCAGTACAACCCTTCGCAGGCCTACGACAATGTTCCGAGCGATCCATTCTATCAGGTGTTGATGCCGGTGGAGCAGTTTAGCACATCGCTGCTTTTCGCGACGCCTGGCGCTGACTTTCCGCAGAACTACATCAACCTTGTCGTGGATTCGGCAACATATCACCAGGTCGAGATGGCACCTGCCGGCACGAACAACTGGACGCCGGTATGGCAGAATTCCGGTGCGGGAACACCGCATGCCTTCCCCACGCCGATTCACGGCCGTACGTACGCTGGCGTTTCGGTGGAGATCGCTCCCGGTTCGTATCAGCTCCGTGCTCCACGGCCGCTTGGTGGATATATATACGGGTTCAGCGCATATGACTCCTACGGTTTCCCGCTTGCCGCAACCACATGCGATCTGAACAGCACATCCGGCGTGCCGCCAACGCTGGCTCCGAAGATCGTTCACAGCGTTGGGTGCAACGGGATCATCACTGCATCGGTTACCTCGGCAGATCCCGGTGACGACCGTGCGCTTCTCTCGTCGATCGATGTGATAGCGGACTCCGACACCACGGCTAACGTATCACGGGATATTTCGGCGTATCAGACGGGCTCACCGTCGGCTTCCGTGAGCTTCAACGTGGTGAAACCGCAACAGAGAGCGCGTGCAGTTCTGGTTGCTGCGGACATGCAGGGCAATGTTGCCTTCGATACCATCTACTATGAACCGGCCGGCTCGCTGGAATCCCGCGGGTTCGATTTTGGTTCGTTGGCACTGGGAGTTACCGGCTCCGGGACGATTACCATCTCGAATCCCGGCGTCACGGTCCGTTATATCACATCGATTACGTTGCTTGGCGATACAACACAATTCTCCATCGAAAAGCTGGATATGCCGCTCGTCCTCGGGCCGGGGCAGAGCCGCACCATCGATGTCTGGTTTACTCCGGCCACATCCAGGGCATTTGAGGCACGGATTCAGGTTTCCGATAGCTGCAGCTCCGCGGTAATCTGCAAGCTCAGCGGAAGCGGACAGGTAGTGGCCGGCGTGTCCGTTTCCCCCGCTCCGTTGCCGACCGCATTCACCCTGATGCCAAATCAGACGCGTGGTGCCCGCGTAACCGCACATCTGACGCTTGGAGCCGCCAGCACGGTGACGATTGCGATCTTGGACAATGCAGGTGCGGTGGTTGCAGCTCCGATTGAGCTACCCGTGGCGATGGAAGCCGGCGAACATGATATTCCAATCGAAGTGAGCGGACTTGCCGTCGGCCGATATTATTGTCGCGTTGTCTGTGGAAGCACGGTTCTTGCCCAGCCGCTGACCGTCACGCGCTGATGTCGACAGGAGTTCAGTTGCGCCCGTTCTTCTGCGAGGGAAGAACGGGCGTCGTCATGAAATGGACGATGCGTGCCCGTTTCCGGGCATCGGCGGCGTAGGTGGTTTCGTATCTTAGCCGTTCATGATGCACGAATCCAGTACAACAGCTTCGCCGGTGGTTCGCCTTCGCGATGTCACCAAGACATATGAGATGGAGGGGAAGCCTCTTTCGGTGCTTCGCGGTATCACGCTCGATGTGGAGCAGGGGCAGATCGTGGCAATCATTGGAAGCTCCGGTGCCGGCAAGAGCACGTTGCTGCATATCGTAGGTGCGCTGGATGCCGCGACATCCGGAAACGTGATGGTGGCGGGGCGTCAACTGGACGGAATGAAACCGACAGAACTGGCGGATTTCCGCAATCGGCACATCGGATTTGTCTTTCAATTCCACCACCTCCTTCCGGAATTCACGGCGCTGGAAAATGTTGCCATGCCGTTGCTGATCCGCGGTGTATCGATGCGGCCCGCCCTGGCACAGGCAAGCGAGTATCTGAACCTGGTTGGATTGCTGGAACGGGCAACGCATAAACCGGCGGAGCTGTCCGGCGGCGAGCAGCAGCGTGTGGCCGTTGCCCGCGCGCTTATTCCCCAGCCCGATCTGGTGCTTGCGGACGAACCCTCGGGCAATCTCGATTCCGAAAACGGCGAACGTCTGCATGATCTGTTGTGGGAAATCAGTCGTCGGGAACGCCGCACATTCATCATTGTGACGCACAATGCGGATCTTGCAGACCGTGCCGACCGTGTTTTGCATATGCGTGATGGATTGTTGACAGCTCCCTGAATGCACCCTTGCCGTCCCCGGTAACCGATCCTCTGATCCGTGCCGGGCGTTCCGAACCGTCCCCACCGTAACTTTCCCCAGTGCCGACGGTCTCTATGGTATCTCTGTCACAGCGGTCGGTGCCGCGAAGGCACGGCACCCCCGCGCCGCGAAGCATGCGGATTTTATCAGGCGTTACCGTAGTTTCCACATTGTCAGGGACGTGGATAGGAGGTTCCCCATTCAGCACGGCCCGCAAGAGCAACCCCCCATCCAGCCTCTACGTCCCCGTTCCCGAGAGCATAGGTACAGTACCGTCCATGTCGGTTGTGACACTGACGGCTCATGGTCTGTCATAGATTATGGTGCCGTGGCGGTTGTTCATGTCGACCGCCACAACCGCTTGTAAAGACAGCCTGCTGACGTACATCCATGCTGCAGACTGTCCGGCGGTCTGCCGAAAGGCATGATAGCCTGAGAATCAGATAGGATTGAAATACATCGAACAGAACACTCTATACGGAGAAGCATCATGAGGCGCGTGTTCCGTTACCTGCTACTGCCGATGCTGCTGGTGCTGCTTGTGAGTCTGGATGCAAGCGCGCAGGGATCCGGCAAGTTCAAGAATTTCCCCGTTCCGTTCGGCCCGACAAACTCGGGCCGCGATTTCTGGTTTGCCATTCCGGCCAACTGGGATAGTCCTTCCGCATCGCAGTACTATATCCGGCTGTACATAACATCCGGTGTAAGAACGCAGGTGCGTGTGTGGGCTGGAGCGGGTATCAAGAAGACGTTCTACACGAAGCCGTACGACATCATCACGGTGGACCTTACACCGATCGAGGCGCAGATGTTTACGCGCAGCGACGTTGCCCCCGTGCCCGATGATCAGATATACCACCGGCGAGCCGTGCATGTGGACGCCGATGCTCCAATCGTTGTCTATGTGATGAACCGGACAAGCTTCACCAGTGATGGTCTGCTTGCTCTTCCGGTGAACGCAATCGGCCGCGACTATGTGGTTGGTTCGTACGCGGCGGTTATCGGCGGAACGCAGGAGCTTCCCTCGCAGTTCATGGTGATCGCCCCGTTCAACAACACCACCGTTACGGTCGACCAGCCTTCCGCAACGCCCAACCATGCGGCCGGCGCGCACATCACCATGACGCTCGACAGCGGCGACGTCTATTCCGCGATGACGCTCGGATACGGCGGTGACATGTCCGGTGCCGTGATCCATGCAAGCAAGCCGGTTACCGTCACTGCAGGACAGGCATGTACCTACATTCCAAACCAGATCAACTTCTGTTGCTGCGATCACCTTTGCGAGACGATGCTCCCGATATCCTCGTGGGGCAGGCTGTACCAGGCCGTGCCGTTCCAGACTCGATTGAAGGGCGACTTCTATCGTGTCTTCGCCGGCGACAACAACACCTCCGTGTATGTCAACGGCCAGAAGTATGCAACGCTCTCGCAGGTTGGCGGCGATGAGGGAATCGGCTGGTTCGAGTATCGCGCGCTTGGCAAGGAGCTTGTGGAATTCCGATCGGACAAGCCGATCTCCGTGGAGCAGTACAACACATCCCAGGATTATGACGGGGTTCCAACCGATCCGTTCTACCTTGCGCTGACTCCGGTTGAACAGTTCCAGACTCAGCTGACTTTCTGCACACCGTCCGCAGATTTTCCACAGAACTATATCAATCTGATCGCGGACTCCCTTACGTTCAATCAGCTCGAACTTGCTCCGGGGGGAACGGATCAATGGGTCAAGCTCTGGACATATAACGGGGTTGGTGTCCCGAAACCCTATCCGACGCTTGTCAACGGCCGGCGCTACGTGGGTGTGATCATCGACATCAAGCCCGGTGTCTATCAGTTGCGCGGCCCGCAGCCGTTTGCCGGCTACATCTACGGTTTCAGCGCATACGATTCATACGGCTATCCGCTTTCGGTAGCGGTAGGCGATCTCTCGCGTCCCGATACGTCGGCGCCGGAGATCGTGAAGACGGTGACCTGCGATGGTTCCGCCGATGTAACCACGTTCGATCTTCCGGATGATCCGAAGATCCGTACCAACCTGGCGACGATCGAGCTCGATCCGGATTCCGCCTCCACGTACAACTACGATTTCTTTGCCGATCACTTCGAGGCCGGAGTCTCGGTTTCCTCGAAGTACTATCTGCGCGTTACCGACAAGACCAAGCCGGCGCAGGCGGTGGTGGTGATCAGCGACATGGCTGGGAACATCACGCTTGATACGGTTGTCTATCGGCCCTTCAACGTCACGATCGAACCGAAGAACGTCGACTTCGGCCAGATCAACGTGGGCGACAAGAAGCAGATGCCGGTGGTGATCCGCAATCTTGCTGCGGAGCCCGCAACCGTGAAGGCGGCACAGCTGCTGTCCGGTTCCAACGGTTTCGTGCTCCTCTCCCCAACCGGAACATTCACGCTGGGCCCTGCCGGTGGCGGCGCCGACATCATGAACGGTGTGGTCGAGTTCACGGCCACCAAGACCGGCACGTTCGAGGACTCCCTTGGACTGCGCGATACGTGCGGGATGCGCTACATCGCTCATCTGACGATAGCGGTTGGCATGCCGGTGATCAAGGTGAGCGATCTGGACTACAAGAGCGTTGTGGTGGGAGTCTCGGTAACGAAGACGATGGTGATCACGGACAGCGCGGACGTTGGCATTCTGCACATTACCGGAGCCACCGGTCCCACGCAGAACACGATCTTCACGCTTCCCGACGGTCTGCCGGCGTTCCCGTTCGACCTGAAGCCGCACGAGACGAAGCTTCTCCGCGTGACCTTCACGCCGCCGGCGACGCAGACCTACAATGATCAGATCGTATTCGATCACAACGCGCCGCCGAATCCCGATAACGATCCGGTGGGCAAGCTTACCGGTATCGGTATCCAGGCAAGCCTTACGGCGACATCGTATCAGTGGCCGGCTATCCGGCTCGGGCGCTCCGGCGTGCCGGCGCAGGTGATGTTGAAGAACTACGGCTCCGCGCCGGTTCAGATCACGAATGTCACGATGACCGGCGACACCGGCGACTTCACGCTGGATGCCGCGAAGGTAAACGGCCTCACGCTGAAGGCGCTGGACTCCGTTCTGGTTGATGTGACGTTCACGCCAACGGCAGTCGGCCCGCGGAAGATGACGGTGACATACGATGCCAATCCGCCGCAGAGTTCGCCGGTGATTACGGAACTGGAGGGGACCGGCATCGATGTTAAGCTGGCAACACAGGACTACGATTTCGGTTCGATGAACGTTGGCGATCCCGAGGTGAATCAGTCCGTGCGCTTCCAGATTCCACCGGGCCCATATCTGGATTCCGTGGTGATCACCGGCTTCCGGTTCCGGACCGATCAGACCGGGGGAACGGATGACTATCGTTATCTGCCGTTGAATCCTGCGGTGACGCTGGATCCGATCTCCAAGCCGACGTTCGACTTCACCGGCTACTTCAAGGCAACGGCCGGCGGCGTTCGCACGGCGGAGCTCGAGGCCATCTCGGCAGACGTGCCGGGCGTGATCTCGCACTGGACCGGCCGTGGGCTGGTTCGTAATGCATCGATCGCCGGTACCGGAGGAGCCGTTGGCAGCCTGTGCGTTGGCGACAGCGGTGTGATCAATGCTACCGTTGAGAACAACGGCGTGATCCCTCTGACGGTTGACAGCCTGGTAACGGGCAACGGCGCGTTCGTTGTCGAGACGCCCGCCACGCCGTTCGTGGTTGGGCCGGGCGAAGTGAAGCAGGTTATCGTGCGTTACCACGCGAACGTGGCGGGGACGGTGAACGCTCAGCTGTTCGTCTTCAACAGCACGACGGACGTGCCGCGCCTCGATCTGCCGTTGAGCGGCACCTCTCGTTCCGATGTTGTCAACAGCAGCCTCCGGCTGATCGGCACCAAGGGTGCCAACGTGGAACTGGGGCATGACATGGTTGCCGAGGTCTCGGTGCCGGCGCTTCCCGCCGGAGCAATGATCACGGCCTACCGGGTTACGTTCACCTACGATACCACGCAGCTGTGGGCTCGCACGGCTCCAACGGACATCGTGCTCGGCAGCATCAACACAACCGGTGCGGCGGCAACGCTCAACACCGTTCTCACGAAGAAGGGAGTGGTTGTGATCGATGTTGCGCTTACCATACCGATCACCCAGAGCGGCGTGCTTCTCACGATGCCGTACGGCGTCCTCTTCACCAAGGAAGACAAGCGCTCCCTTGCGGTTACTGTGGATGTGCCGTCAACGAGTTGCCTGGTTGTGAATCCGTCCAACAACACGATCAACGTGGAGCCGATCTGCGGGCTCAGCCTCCGCCTTATCGAGCTTACGTCGAAGTCGTACAACCTGGATCAGAACAAGCCGAATCCGTTCAACCCGACAACGCAGATTCAGTACTCGCTGGGTCTGGACGGGCCAACGCAGATGTATCTCTACGATGCGAATGGCAAGCTGGTGCAGAAGCTGATCGATGAGGTACAGCAGCCGGGCACATACGAACTCACGCTCGACATGTCGAATCTTCCCTCCGGGAACTACTACTACAAGATCGTTTCCGGCACGTGGTCGGAAACCAAGATGTTGACGGTAGTGAAGTAACGCCGCGGCAGTCGGCTGCGATTGCAGTTGCGGCCATCGAACCGAAGCGCCCCGTATCGACAACCGATGCGGGGCGCTTCTTCGTTTGCATCCATGTTCCCTTCAAGGCGGGCCGAGGGATGTTCGTGATGGTGATGCTCGGCGCACCGGGTCCATTCCGGCCGGTTGTCCCTTGCCGACCTCCGCGATCGTGCGGTGCGTATGGACATGATGATGTGCCGGCGTTAGAGCGCATCTTCGGTGGTTCATGGACTCGCCGAGCCGTTCGTCGTGGCCGCCCGCAATCACCCGCACCACATCGCATGTTCGCATTTACAACAGCAGAGGGCTCGACGCTGCTGCATCGAGCCCTCTGCTATACCGTTCGTCCGTACGGGAATGCCCTGCCGCAGCAGAGCAATACGGCGCCTCACCATGCGCTGTCTCTTCCCTATCGCGCCACCGTCACCTTCGCGCTTGAAAGAACGCCCTCGGCGCCATCCATGCGGATAACATACATGCCCGTTGGAAGATCATCGGCCGGAATGCGTGCGATCTCGGTGCCATGGCAAACGCCGCTGAACAACGTGGTGACGCGACGTCCAAGGATGTCGTACAACGCCACTTCCACCGGACGTGCGGCGGGCACATCGATGAACACAACGGACTCGCCGGTAAGTGGATTCGGATAGGCGGCGAGGGTGTACCCGGCATGCGAGGTGCTTCTCTCAACGCTTCCCGGCCCATATGCGGTGAATGTCCACCGCGCGGTGTCGTTCGATGCAACGGCATCGTTCGGGGCCAGAACCCAGGCGGTTATCGTGTACGTGCCGAGCTCCGTGGGAGTGTACGGCGGAAAGTTCACCGGAACCGTCGCTCCACCGAATGCCAGGAAGTCGCTGTTGACCGTCTGCCTGTAGACAGATACGCCCTTGGGCGAGGTAATCTCCACCGTTACCGGACTCTGGCGGATGCCGGCGGAGCCGTTGTTTGCAACGGATGCGAGCACAGGTAGCTGCTGCCCGGCAGGGTAGGCATGGTTCGAAGCCGGGAAGTGCGGTTCCTGCGGCTGTACCGGAGTGCCGGCGGCCAGGTCCACGGCGTAGGCAACGTCGAACGGGACGCCGGGGTATGCCGGCACCGTATCGTCCTGCGATATGTCATCGGCATCCTGAACGAAACCGCGCATGTAGAACCTTCCGGGGCCGCTGGGTCGCCAGTCATCGAAGAACGTGAACGAGTTCGAGTCCAACGCCGCGAGCTTGTCGATCGTTCCGGTGCCGGTATGGACCAGCTTCAGATCGGCGTCGCGTACCTCGTAACCAACGTTGACACCCGAGGCCTCGTTTGTTCCCGTGTTCCGGAACTGCACCACGAACGGTATTGCGTCGCCAACCTGATACATGGTGTAGAACGGTTCGGTGCTCGGGAGCGGCTGTACGATCCTGCGTGCCTGGAGATCGTGCGCAGTGGAGATGATGAAATCACCATGCGTCGTGTCGTTGCTGTGATTCTCATCGTTCGGAGCCTGCACGATTGCACGGAGACGATAGAGGCCGGGAAGCCGTTGCGAGATGCCGTCTTTTCTCCAGATGTCGATCTTCACGGTCTCGCCCGGATTGATTGTTGGGATCGCAGTCACGAAGGAGTCCAGTGGGTTCGGGCGCAGGCCGTTCTTGTCGAACGCGTAGAGATAGATTCGGATGGGAACATCGCTCAACGTTGTGGCGCCGAGATTGGCAAATGTGCCTTGCGGGAGAATCTGCGTTCCGCCGCCGAAGGAGTTTGGCACCGAAGCATCCAGTCCGTTCGTGGTCACCACCGATGCGCCCATGTCCACGGCAACCGGCTTCATGCGATAGGCAACGCGTCCGCCTCCCTGCACCGGAGGGAACGAGTAATGGAAGTACGCTGAGGACATCTCCGTGGAAGGTGGTACGAACCGGCTGTAGAATGCGTACCACTCCGGTGTGTACGGTGTGGTGCCGGAACCGCTGACAACGGCCATTGTGCGGAGACGTGTGATGGCATGAGTGGCAAGCGCCGGCAGCTGTACCGGATGTCCGATAACCAGCACCTTCTCCTGATCGTACGGATCGCCAACCGTGTCCGGGTTTCCCGCAGCCTGCCCGAAGTTCCTGATGCCGACCTGTGCTCCGTAGTTGAAAAGCACGTCCGTGGACTTCGGCAGATCGATGGACGTGGGCCCGTAGTAGAGGTCGATCATCGAATTGCTGGCGGCGCCGATGCGTTCGTAGATGCGTGCCTGAAATCGTCCGACAGGAGCCGCGGGATCGTTTGCGTACCGGGCGCACCATTCGACGGCGAGATAGCGGAGAAGGTGCGACGTTCCGTCAACCACCACGGTGGCCGTATCCGCACGCCAGTAGATGCCGCCGCTGTCCACACCCGCCGTAACCAGTTCGCCCCAGTACGCCATCAGCACCTTGTTGTAGTAAGGTGCCGTACCCATGGTGGTGTAGCGAAGTTCAGGGGTTGGCGAGTTGAGCGTACCCGCCGAGCCGTTGAATGATATCCATCCGGAGGTGCTCACCTTCATGCTCACCGGTGCCGTGTACACGTGCTGAAGAAAGCCGATGTCGAACCCGCTGAACGAAAGCGGGAGAACGGCGCCCCCGTAGCCGGCCAATTCGCTTCCCACGATGCGTGTGGTTCCAGGGCGGCCGATAATGGAACTGAAGTTCCCAGAAATGATCTGCACGGCTGCGTATCCGTTCCACGGCAGTTTGGTGGCGACGTCGGTCTGGGCAGCAAGACGAGCTGCGCCCATGAAGGCCAGCAGCAGCGCTGTTCCCAATAGCGTTCGTTGCATTGTCGTTGTTCCAGATATGTGAGTTGATGCGAACTCGCTCGAGAGAAGCCCTGGCATGCTCCGGGCTGGAGAATGGATAGGCGGATTACACCCTACCGCCGTTGAATGCGCGGCAGGGCCGTACCACATCGGATGCAATGAAATGCGATGCGGTTGCGGACAATCAACCCGCATGCCGGGCAGCACCGTTCGCGCGGATCAGTGGGCGGGGGTTGAAGACGTTCGCCGCAACTGGCGCAGAAATCGTCGCCGGGATGTGCGATTGCGCTGCACGACGTGCATTTGCGGAATCCCGAGGGAAAGCCTTCCGGCTGTCCCTCGGCCGGGCCGTGTTTGAACATCATGAGAATCTCTCCCAATACACAGAGATGCTGGACATCGTGATGGCGTTCGGGCCATCATGGTACTACACCATCAAGGTATTGGTACGTGACGACAGATTCCCCTCCTGCCGGCTACAGTTTGGATCCGGTCGCAATTTTTTCATTCCATGATGCGGCTGCGGCAATGGCGGGCTGCAGCGGCATCACCCTTCATAACCCGCTTCCCAACTCCTGTCGTGCCGCAGAAAGCGTTTTCGACATCATGGTGAGTCACGGACGAGCCATGAGGTATCGCCATCGGAGCCGGGTATCGGCATCCGAACTTCTCCCGGGCAGGGATTCTCATCCTCCGATGCTCGAGAATTCGGAGGAGCCGGCCTGAACGGACGGCACTCCGCGCGCGTCACGAAGATCAAACGGAGACACTCCCAATCCATACCGATTGCTTCAGAGTACCATGCTAATCCTCACCCTCCCGTACCGTTCGCGCCTGCATCCGCACACGCTCCGCCTCCGTTCTCCGCCCGAGCGTGGTAAGGACGTCGCAAAGCAGTTCGGACAGCTCTTCGTCCTCCGGCATGGAATCGAAGGCACGACGAAGCATATCCGCGGCGGCGGCCGCATCTCCTTCGCGCAGCAGCCCTCGTGCGACGCCGATCACGCTGCTCCTCAGACGGTGCTCGAAGTCGCTCCGGATCGCTTCGAAGAAGTCGTCGTACAGTCCGGGGAACGGAACCTTCCCAGCGGCGATCTCGAGTGTTCGCAGCACGGCCGGAACGGCGCGCATCAGTGCGCGCTCACGTTCCGCGGCGGCGGCATCATCCAGCAGTGCGTGCGCCTCCAGCAGATCAACCGTAACCACCCCGGTGTTCAGCTCGTGCGTCTCGTCGCCGGTTGTAATGGCGTCGCTCCCCAGCGACTCGCGCAACCGGACGGCTGCCTGATTGGTCGTTCTCCGCGCAAGGTCCGGATCGATCTCGCCTCCCGATGCCAGGCGGCGGAACTCCACCGGATCCAACGGCTCCTCCAGCATCCGGTTGGCAACCAGCAGGCCAAGCATCGCGCAGAGCCTGGGGCCTCGTATGCGTTCGGCTTCCGCACCCGGATGCCGGAGCGTGATCGTATCCAGCATCGATATCGCCAGCCTGCCGTCCGGCTGCCGCCACTGCATGGCGCCGTTGCGTTCGCGCTCGATGGCCGCGGCTCGCGATCGCCAGCTTTCGGCCTCGCGTTTGGCGAGAAGCTTCTCGTGACGGCGGAGCAGCGGACGCATGTAGACGGCGAGCTGCCGCTCCGAAAGCCAGGCAAGCGCGCCTGCCAGCGCCTTGCGGGCAGCGGGTGCTATCGCCTCCATCAGGACCGGGTATCGCTCGCGCGCCATGCCGGCCAATAGCAGCACGGCATGCAGTGGAAGCAGATCGTCCAGGCGAAGCAGCGGACGCTGCAACAACCCCAGTGCCGCCTCGCGCGCGGCAATCTCATCGGCGTCCTCCTCCGTTGCGACCGCGATCAGGCAGGCCAGGGCGTCGCCAACGTCGTCGCCCGGTGTAAACGTTGCCGGCAGTCCGGAAAGCCGCCCCGCCTCCGCGGCCAGCAATACCCGCTTCTCCGGCCACAAGGTGGAATCATCACCAAGGAATTCCGCAACCACCATCTGCGTCCATGCCTCGTCGCCGCGCAGCAGCCCGACGGTCGTGAGATAGATGCCCGTGTAGCTATACCATGTGGCGCGATCGGCGGCGGGCGCGTCGCGGCAGAGCGCCAGCGCGGCGGCGAGCAGGTCATCCAGTTCCATGCCGAACGCTCCGTGCGCACAAAGCCGCACCAGGGAGCATTGGAAGACGTACTGCGGCAGATTGAGAAGTTGCGAGTGGTGCAGCAGATCGTTGCATGTGGCAAGCGCTTCGTCCATCATCCCCACGCTCTCCAGCAGCGTCACCTTCCAGATTTTGAAGTGGACCTTGTTGCGAACGCGCGTCTGTGCAAGCTCCGTGAGCATGTCGAAGCGCTCTGTCAGCTCCTCGCCTGTCTCGAACAGTGGAAGCAGATGCGGCACAACGTGCAGGCGTGTTGCCGTTCGGTCATCCGCGCTCAGGGATGCAACCGAGAGCACGGCGTTCAGCTTGTTCTCCAGGCGCCGCAGCATCTCGCCGTCCGCGCTTGCAGCCGCGGCATGCCCAACATCCCCGAGATACTCGCGATACTCCTGCAATGCAAGAATCTCGGGCGTGCTGGAGACGAGGGCATCCATCTGCTCCCATATCTCCCCGCAGCGCGCATAGTCCGTGCGGAAGGTGCTCCAGTTGAGATAGCGGAGCGCTGCAACGCGGTAACGGACCAGCGGGCCGGATGTCATGGACTCCGTAAAGGCCATCATGTCGTCAACGCAGGCCTTGTACTCCTCGCTCTTGTCGCGGCGTCTGAGAAGCGCCATGCGCGTCATCTTGAGTTGCGCACGGAGATGCAGAACGTCGTCGCCGGCGCGGCCGCTATCGGCCGGGCGGCTGTCCAGAGCATCAACGAGTCCGGACGCAGCACTCCACACATCCATTGCCAGCTTCCAGTCCGGGTCGCTGTCAAGGCCGCCACTCACCGCGATTGCATGCTCGATGGCGCAGCAAATGTTCTCGTGCGCCGCTGCGGCTGCCGGCGCGCGCGCCAGCAGAAGAAACGGGAGAATGGAATAGAGCGGCAATCCGTCGGCAATCACGGAGACAAGCCGGTCAACGGGGGGCGGCTCCTCGTCGACGAAATGCTGATGCAGCAACGTGTGCGTGAATGCAACCAGCGGAAACTCGCTCACACCCCCACTCAATGGCTGCAGCGCGGAGCGTGCTGCAACAAGCACTCCCTTGAAGGTCAGCTGGTCGATCAGCCGCTCGGCATGCTCAACCATCGCGCAGGCTGTCTCCCGTGCGAACACCTCGCCGAGCATCGCAAACCGCGTGGCTGCCTCCTTCTCCTCGGCGCTCAGATGAGCCGCCATCCCTTCGGCCAGGAAGCCGACGCTGCGTTGAAGGTTTCGGCTGAACGCCGTTGACGGTATCCGAAGCTGCCATGTGCCGCTGATGTCGTCGCGCGCAAGAATGTCGGAGCGGAGTGCCGTGCGAAGCGCGGACCGGAGCGCGAGCGGGTTCCCCTTGGTCGCCTCGGCGAGAGGGCGAAGGATCTCCATGGTGGATGGCGAATCGAAGAGGCGATGCCAGAGGGTATCGATCTGCGCCGTGCCGAGCCCCGCCAGTTCGATCTCCTCGATCAGATAGCGTTCGATGGAGCCGCGCGCCTCCAGTTCCACCGGTCGTGTCGCGCAGAGCACCGAGAGAATTTCATCGGCTGTGGCATCCAGCAACAGCGCAAACTCCCTTGCCGCGTCGCCGCTCAGCAGGTGGATATCCTCGATCACCAGAAGCGTGGGGCGCAACCGCGAAATGCGCCGCAGTGCTTCAACCACTGCCGGGAGCGATCCCTCCGGTTCGTTCTTCAACAGCCTGCGCACGCCCTCGGCATACCATAGTTCCTGTGCCAGGAGCGGTGCAAGCGACGTTGCCGATTCCGGATACAGTTTGGCATGTACCACCACGCCGCCTGCGCGAACGATCAGCGGGATGGTCTCCTCGATCAGTCTGCTCTTCCCCGCCCCTGCCTCGCCGATCAGAAGCGCCGCGCGCATCCCCTGCGCATCCACGGTGGAGCGCCAGAATGCGAGCAGGCGCTCGCGCTCGTTCTCCCGTCCTGTGAACGGGAGAACGCCGTGGTTGAGAAAGTCGACGAGGAGTTGCATGAGCTATTCGCGCAGCGTTGGTTGTCGAACGCGATCGGGGGCTGCCGCACAACATCGTCCGTTGCAATGTCAAGGTTCAACGGACCGGTATGGCGCACGCACGCCGGCACCGATCGGGCAGCGGTGCGATGAACGTGTGCAGGCAGAATGGATGGGACTTGCCAGGGCGCAACGCAGCTGGGCGCGGCGCCAATTTACGTTCGTGCCGTGCCACCTGAAAGAGAGCGGCGCACGGGAACCGCGGCGGCATCGTTGCGTCGATACAGGCATCCGCTATCCGGCGTGGGCTACGGAGTGCTACACCGCTTCATACGGTGTTTCCGTATCTTGATTTCCATTCTATCAATGAAGGAACACACGTCCCTATGTGCGGAATCGTTGGATATATCGGACCCGAGGAGGCGCTTCCCGTTCTGATGAACGGATTGAAGCGCCTCGAATATCGCGGCTACGACTCGGCAGGTGTTGCTACGATCGACGGCGGTCTCACCATCGGCAAGAAGGTCGGCAAGGTGACGGAGCTGGAGAAGCTGATCGCAGCCAACCCGCCGGGCGGGACTATTGGGATCGGCCACACACGTTGGGCCACGCATGGTGAACCGAACGATATCAATGCACATCCCCACACTGATCAGTTCGGTGAGATCGCGTTGATTCACAACGGCATCATCGAGAACTACGCCACCATCAAGAAAACCTTGGAGTCCGACGGATACACGTTCCGTACGCAGACGGACACGGAGGTGCTGGTGCAGTTGATACGCGCCTTCTACGACAAGGGGAACTCGCTGGAGCGCGCGTTCCGTCTGGCGTTGAAGAGCGTCGTCGGCACGTATGGCGTTGCGATGATCAGCACCATCGAGCCCGATCGCATCTACGCGGCGCGCAACGGATCGCCCCTGGCAATCGGCATCGGCGACGGCGAGTACATTCTCGCCTCGGATGCTTCGGCCATCGTGCAGCATACGCGCCATGTCACCTATCTTACGGATGGTGAGATGGCGATCCTGGAGCGTGACAAGTACACCACGAAGACGATCGACGATATCCCGGTAACCAAGGAGATCGAGGAGATCACGTTCGATATCGGTGAACTGGAGAAGGGGGGCTACGAGCACTTCATGCTGAAGGAGATCTTCGAGCAGCCGGACACCATTCGTAATGCGATGCGCGGCCGCCTGCAGCGGGACGAAAGCACCGTGCGTCTGGGCGGGCTTCGTACGGTGACCGAGAAGCTGCGCGATGCGCGCCGCATCATCATTGTTGCCTGCGGCACCTCGTGGCACTCCGCTCTGGTGGGGGAATACATGTTCGAGCAGCTTGCCGGCATTCCAACGGAGGTGGAGTACGCGAGCGAGTTCCGGTATCGCGATCCGGTGATCTTCAAGGACGATCTGGTGATTGCGATTTCGCAATCCGGCGAAACCGCGGACACGCTCGCGGCGCTGCGCGAGGCCAAGCGTCGCGGCGCAACGGCGATCGGCATCGTGAACGTTGTCGGCTCCACGATAGCGCGCGAGACGGAGGCGGGCGTATACGCGCACGCCGGCCCGGAGATCGGTGTGGCATCCACGAAGGCCTTCACGTCGCAGTTGATGGTGCTTGCCCTGATGACGGTGAAGCTTGCACGCATGCGCCGCATGGGTGCCGCGGAAGGTGCGCAGATCCTGAAGGCGTTCGAGGAGCTTCCAGCGAAAATCGAGGAGACGCTTGCGCACGCGGAGCAGGTTCGGGCCATTGCCCATACGTATGCAGGCGCGCGCAACTTCCTCTACCTCGGGCGCGGCTACAACTTCCCGGTCGCCCTGGAAGGGGCATTGAAGCTGAAGGAGATCAGCTACATCCACGCCGAAGGCTATCCGGCCGCGGAGATGAAGCACGGGCCGATTGCGTTGATCGACGAGAACATGCCGGTGGTGTTCGTTGCTCCGGATGACGACATCTACGAGAAGGTGATATCCAACATCCAGGAGGTACGCGCACGCAGCGGTCGTGTGATCGCCATTGCCACCGAAGGGGACGAGCGGATAGAGTCGCTCGCCGAGCACGTGATCTATGTGCCCCGCACGCTTCCATTCCTTGCTCCGATTCTCAACGTGCTTCCGCTGCAGCTTCTCTCCTACTACATTGCCGTTGAGAGGGGCTGCAATGTGGACCAGCCTCGCAACCTTGCGAAATCCGTGACGGTGGAGTGATTGCGCCGCATGCCGCAGCTGTTCGCCGCGGACATCGCGGAGCAACGGGAGAGATGAACGCCTGCATGTCGTGAAACGACGCAAGGCGTGCGGGAACACCCGCTGCGTGCGGTTGTATCAGCGATTGCCCCGGATACGTGTCCGAACTGTCCGGCGAAAATACATGGGCCGCCCTGCTGAATGCGTGGGCGGCCCGTTGCGTATGGAGTGCGGAGTATCCCGTCCGGGTACGGCAGGCCGAGGACTACTTCTTCCGCCCGCCGCTCCCCTTCTTCGTTGAGCTGCCGCCCGATGACGATTCGCTGCCTATATATGTCTTGTTGCCGTTCGAATTGATGTAGTAGTAGCCGCCACGGGGGCCTGTGAGGATCGTGTGACCATCACCAGCGGAGGTGCCCGCTACGTTCGTGTCCTTCAAAGCGCTGCTGTAGTCGCTCAATGTCATCAACGATGCGTCTTCGATGCGGCAGCGTTTTCCCTCCAGCATGGTTACATAATAGTCGTACAGTCCGGTACGCTGGTTCCGAAGTCGGGCGGCAACGTAGACGGTATCTCCCGGGTTGAATGTGCCGACGGTAACGGCATCCTCCTCGGACAGGGCACGCACGTTCTCGGCAACCACTACCATGGCCTGCGGGCGAGGGAAGTCGACGGAGGTGTATGTAGCCGTGCATCCAGCGGCGAGTAAACAACCGAGTACAAAAAATGGAATCGTCCTCATGGAGGTTCTCCTGATGATTGAATCATATGTCGTTCGCTCTTCCGGTGTGAACCGAGCGAACATTAGTTGTGATCGGCATGCAGCATTGCATTCCCTGTCGCTTCAATGTCCGTGGCCGGACATGAATGCAGTCGCATCGCAGCGAAGTCCGCCTGGAAAGCACCTGCGGTTCCCGGCGCCGAAATATGGAATACGTCGTCGATCAGATCCGTGATACGAATCCGGAGGAGATCGTAACGCAGCTCCGGATATTCCCTGTTATCCTTCATGCGCTTATCGGGCGTTCCATTCTTGTTGACGTACTTCCATGTTTTCCCGACCACAGGAGCATCTGTTGGTATGAAGGAGCCGTTCTCGATGAATATCGTGGTGGAGCTTTCCACGGTAACGGCGCCGTATTCAAGCCGCCGAAGCTTGCCGCGATGCTCCACGAGGATGCAGTCGGGGAACAGGTAGAGCGGGCTGGTTGTTGCGATAACCGGAACCTGAATATTCGCGGCGATAAACTTCGGCAGTCGTTTCCTGAAGGCAGCGGTGGAGCGGGTTACGTTGTACGCGGCGCCGGCATTGTGCTTTGCATCAGTGACGGCCGTTCGGCTTTTGATCCGCCAGATGCGCTGGCTCCCCGCCATTTCATCGAAGTGCCTGCACAGTGTGGCATATGATGCAGGCCGTGCCTGGTCAGGGTATTCAACCTTGACGGTCCGGCGCCCGCGGTCCCATCGCCATATGTAGACGATGAGTACCGGCGCAGCAAACAGCCAGAAGAGAGCTACGGCGGGATGAATACGGACAGTGGCAGGCCAGAGCAGGAAACAGAGAAATGCTATCCATGGCCAGAGCGGCATTCTGTTGCGGTTGGCATTGATGGCGGCAACTGCTTCCTGGGTAAGCATAAGCGTCTCCGATAATGAACGTGATCCATTGCAAGGCGGGAGCGAAAGCCGGGAGCAGGGATAATTTGCTCCCAATGCTCCTCTATCCAGCTACGTACGAACTACATAGTGATGATGGTTATTCCCGTTCACATCACTCCCCATCACGAAGCCGGTCACAACGCCTCTTGCCGCCTGCGCGCTCACACGTACAAAAAACACGGAGGGGAACCCCCCAGCGGATTCCCCTCCGTTTATCACTGATTGCCGATCGGCATCTGCACCGAAAGACTACCAGCGCCAGCTACTGTTTCCAGTTACTGCTTTATGACGAGAACATT
>JAFDZV010000032.1 GCA_018266795.1 Bacteroidota bacterium
CGGCGCGGTCTACTCGCCGGCCATCACGGACTTCATCATCATGGCGCAGAACACGAGCTACATGTTCGTGACAGGCCCGAACGTGGTGAAGACCGTAACGCACGAGGACGTGACGCAGGAGGAACTTGGCGGCGCGATGACGCACGCCTCCAAGTCCGGTGTGGCGCACTTCGCGGCGGCGGATGAGGTGGAGGCCCTTCTCACCGTACGGAAGCTGCTCGGCTACATGCCGCTCAACAATCGGGAACAGCCGCCCGTTGTCGATCTGGACGATCCCGCGGACCGGAAGGACTACACGTTGAACGCGATCATTCCGGACAATCCGAACAAACCGTACGACATGAAGGAGATCATAGGCCGCGTGGTGGACGACCGTTCCTTCCTGGAGGTACATGCGGACTATGCGGCCAACATCATTATCGGCTTCGCCCGCCTGGGCGGGATGTCCGTCGGGATCGTGGCGAACCAGCCCGCCTCGATCGCCGGTGTGCTGGATATCGATGCGTCCGTGAAGGGAGCGCGCTTCGTGCGCTTCTGCGACTGCTTCAACATTCCGCTGGTGGTGTTCGAGGACGTGCCGGGCTTCCTTCCCGGAACCGAGCAGGAGTGGCGCGGCATCATCAAGCACGGCGCGAAGCTCCTCTATGCATTCTGCGAAGCCACCGTTCCCAAGGTTACCGTGATCACCCGCAAGGCCTACGGCGGCGCATACGATGTGATGAACAGCAAACACATCCGCGGCGACTACAATGTTGCATGGCCGGGTGCCGAGATTGCCGTGATGGGAAGCAAGGGAGCGGTGGAGATCCTGTTCCGCAAGGAGATCATGGAATCGGACGATCCGGATCTCGCGCTCGCCACGAAGGAGGCGGAGTATCGGGAGAAGTTCGCGCATCCGTATCTGGCCGCCGAGCGCGGCTTCGTGGATGATGTGATCGAACCGGCGGATACGCGCCCCCGTCTGATCCATGCACTGCGTCTGCTGCGCGACAAGCGCGACTCCAATCCCTGGAAGAAGCACGGCAACATTCCGTTGTAGTTGCCGAGACACGAGTTCATTCAACGCTCCAATCCCGGGCCATGAAGACCATTCTCTTTCTCGACGACGACGAGCGGCGTACCTCCGAGATTCGTTCGCGGTTGATCGGCGAGGCGCTTACGCTGATCACCGTGGAGACCGCTCTGGAGTGCATCGAGCGGCTGGGCGAACGCGACTACGACCTCGTGATGCTGGATCACGATCTTGGCGGTGAGATCTTCGTAGACAGCAGTCGTGAGGATACCGGCATGGAGGTTGTCCGGTGGTTGAGGGAAAACAGGGGAGCGCACGGAGCGTTCATCGTTCACACCATGAATCCCGTTGCCGCTGCCGGCATGTACTTCGATCTCACCGCACAGGGGTATACGGTGCTTCAGACCCCGTTCGGCTCGCCGGAATTCTTTGCGGCCGTCTTCGAGATTCTCGGGGTGAAGCCGGCCCAGACATCCCGCCCGACATTGAAGGAGCGTCTGCGGAAGTATGGCCGCGGTCTGCGCCGCCGGTGATCCGATCGCGCGGAACCTCGTCTGCTGGAGCGTTCGCCCTGCATTGCCAGCCTCCGTTGTGGCACCCATTGGCAGCAATGATCCCCGGGTGGTGTCTCAGTTTGCCGAAGCCCGTGAGCGAATGGTTCGCATCTACGGTGCTTGTTCACGTTGGGCATGCGCATACTACCGACGGTTCGCGCCTGACGGCGCTTACGACACCTGTTACTGGTGCAGCCGGTCATGCTATCAAGCCGCGTAGCGGCGTCCCATCGGTAGCAAAGAGCGCATGGAATCTTATAGCTCCAGCGGAGCGGCCCGGGACCTGCATGTAGGCACAGACTATTCCCATCGAAATGCAAACTGCGACACTACGGATCCCCGCCGGTGGTTGCGTGTTGCAGTGAATATTGGGAGACCGTGATGGCAAATACCTACACACAGATCCACATACATCTGGTGTTTGCGGTGGCAGATCGCGCCAGTCTAATTCACAGCGGTGTCAAGGATGGCCTGTATAAGTACATGACCGGCGTTGTTCAACGACGTGGCCACAAGTTGCTGGCGATCAATGGCATGCCGGATCATGTGCACCTGCTTATCGGGCTCCGTCCAGAAATGGCGCTGTCGAGCTTGGTGCGGGACGTGAAGGCATTTTCTGCCAAGCATGTCAACGATGAACATTGGATGCGCAACAGATTCGGATGGCAGGTTGGGTACGGTGCGTTCTCGTACTCGAAGACCCAGATCCCTTCTGTTATTCGCTACATCGAACGTCGGGAGCAGCATCATCGAGTCCTCACCTTCCGCGAAGAGTATCTTGAACTACTGAAACGTTTTGAAGTTGAGTATGACCCCAACTATTTGTTCCGATGGATTGATGATGATGTTGCAGATAGCGGACCGGCGCGCTCCTAGCGGAGCTTGAAGAACTCGGGTTCGGAACTTGATGCTACCGATGGAACGCTCCTAGCGGAGCTTGGACTCGAGTATCGGTCCTCCGTCAAGGAAGATGTGTCCCTGCGTTGCCTGCCTCCGTTGTGGCATCCATTGGTAGCAATGATCCCTGCCGGCGAATGCACGCCCTGGCGCCGCGCCCGCCGTTGATACGTTGCACGCTCTTCGCCGGCCTGCCGCCTTCGTGCATGCGGAACGGATATCGCGACCTCGGAGGGCAGCTACAGCTGCCGCCCATCCTTCACCAATCATACCGGAAAGATCATGACACAGGAAGAACGCGGGCCGATGATCGAATCGTACGGTGCTGCATACGACCGGCTTGTTGAAGCAATCGACGCGTTGCCGCGCGAGATGTGGACGTATCGTCCGGCTCCGGGCGAATGGACCATTCACGAGATCCTGATTCACATCGCGGACAGCGAGGCGAACAGCTTCATCCGCGCCCGCCGCTTCATTGCGGAGCCGGGCTCGACGGTGATGGCGTACGACCAGGATACCTGGGCAGTGCGTCTTGATTACCACAGTCGCAACATCGAGGAGGCGCTTGCGTTGTTCCGGGAGTTGAGGCGCAGCACGTACAGCCTTGTCCGCTCCCTTCCCGAACGTACCTGGAGCAACACGGTGAACCACCCGGAGAACGGCGTGATGAGCATGGACGACTGGCTCCGGATCTACGAGGCGCATGTTCCGGGGCACATCGTGCAGATGCAGCGGGTGCACCAGGCGTGGTTGCGGACGGAGGCGGGAAAGGAAGCTGCCGCATAGGAAGCCGGGATCTGGTTCGCGTTGATTGCCGGATAACGCCGCGGCATCTGGTGCCGCCCCATCCGGATGGATGCCGGAATCAGGCGGCCGGGCACAGCGCTTGGGCCGGCCGCAGAGGGCCCGGGGAGCAACGGTGTCTGCGACTCCGAGCGGATTCTCTCCGGCATGTGCCCGGCAGCCGGAACCCCCGCCCTTCGGCCGCGTCACAACACCAAGTTCGTTCGTCAATCCCCGTTTCAACGACCGGCCCGTTGGAGTTCCCGACATTCAGTGCTGCAAGGCCTGTGGGCTCTGAAGTGTGCTCCGGTTTTGATAGGAACCGATATGCGCTACGTCTTCCTTCTGCTTCTTACGTTCGGACTTGCGGCCACACGGCTGCATTCGCAGCCGCCGCCGGATCCCACTTCCGCGCCGGCTGAGAAGCGCATCGTTGTGCATCGTATCGAGCACGGCGCGATAAAACTCGACGGACGTCTCGACGACGACATCTGGCGCTCCGTCCGGTTCTCCTCCGACTTTCTGGAGAAGGAACCGAACGAGGGGGCTGCGCCCACGGAGGAAACCGATGTGGCATTTCTCTACGACGACGATGCGCTCTACGTTGGCGCCCGCATGCATTGCGATCCGGCGAACCTTCAGGCGATCGTATCGCGGCGCGATAACTCCGGTGCTTCGGAGCGTTTCATCGTCTCGCTCGATACGTACCGCGACCGGCACACGGCGTACAGCTTCAGCGTAACCGCCTCAGGCGTTCGCACCGATTACTATCACGCCACCGACGGCGAGTTCCCGCGTGTCTATACATTCGATCCCGTATGGGAGGCGCGTGTCGCGGTGGATTCGGCAAGCTGGTGCGCGGAGATGCGTATCCCGTTCTCGCAGTTGCGCTTCAACGATCAGGACGACCTTGTGTTCGGGTTGAACATGGACCGGTACATCCCGAACAAGAACGAAGACATCTACTGGATCCCGGTGCCGAAGAATGCTGTTGGCTGGTCGTCTCGCATGGGGGAGCTCACGGGAATTCACGGGATCAAGCCCGCAAGCCGCATCGAGATTCTGCCCTATGTCGCCGGAGGAACAACCATCCACAGCGATCGCGATCCTGCCGATCCGTTCGACAACGGCCTGAACGCACGGCTGCGGGGCGGGCTGGATGCGAAGATGGGGCTTGGGCCGAACCTTACGCTGGATGCTACAATCAATCCGGACTTCGGACAGGTGGAGGCCGATCCCGCGGCGGTGAACCTCTCGGCATTCGAGCTCATCTTCGACGAACAGCGTCCCTTCTTCATCGAGGGGAACGATCTTCTGAAGGGAACCGGGAACTACTTCTACTCCCGTCGCATCGGCGCGCCGCCGCATCTGGGCATCGATGCAACGTTCGTGGATGAGCCGGCCAACACAACGATACTCGGGGCTGCGAAGCTTACCGGCCGCCTTCCCGACGGCACATCGATTGCGGGACTCACCGCCGTTACCGCAGGAGAGCATGCCTTCGCCTTCGATCCCGTGACGCATCGCTACGATACCACGCGGGTGGAACCGCTTGCCACATTCGGCGTTGCCCGCGTGCAGAAGGAGGTTGGGGACGCGGGCACCGTTGTTGGCCTGAGCGGCACGTTCGTTGCACGCGATCTGCCTCCGGGATCGGATCTGGCGGCCGTCATGTCGCGCTATGCGTTCACGGGCGGTGCCGACTGGAACGTCCGCTTCCCCAACAGCGACCTCCAGGTCTCCGGGCATCTGGGCGGAAGCTATGTGGCCGGCGATACGGCCGCGATCCAGGCCGTGCAGGAGTCCAGCGCGCATTACTTCCAGCGTCCGGATCAGGCGCATTCCCGCTTCGATCCAACCCGAAGGTCGCTTGCGGGATATACCGCCGAGCTCGGCGTGGACAAGCTTGCCGGAGAACATTGGGTGTGGGGCATTTCGGCGATGGCCGACTCTCCGGGGTTGGAGCTGAACGATATCGGCCGTCTTCGCTATGCCGACAACATCACGCTGAACGGCTACCTGCAATACGCCGAACACCGGCCCGGCGATTTCTTTCACAGCCAGGACGCAACGCTCAGTCTGTACACGCCGATGAATTTTGCCGGCAACAGCTCCGGATCGGTGTTCGCGCTTTCCTACAACATGCAACTGCAGAACTTCTGGGGGGCGAACGTCAGCCTGAGCTATGGGCTCCCCGGGGTAAGCGATCACATGACGCGCGGGGGCCCGCTGATGGGCGTGCCGTGGAACTGGGACGTATCGTGGTCGCTCTACAGCAATCAGGGGCTGCCCCTTCAGATCAGCGCGGGCGGTGGTACCGGCCGCAACGGCAACGGGCTGAACTACTTCAATCACTATGTCACGCTCTGGGCGAACGTGGGCGACCGTCTCACGCTCTCGCTGACTCCGAACTACAACGTCTCCTTCGATCCGAGGCAGTACGTGGATGCGGTTGCAGGCGGAAGCGCGGAGACCTACGGCACGCGATACGTGTTCGGTTCGCTGGACGAAACCATCATTTCGGCGCGGCTGCGTGTGAGCTATGCTCTCACACCGGATCTCTGTCTGGACGCCTACATGGAGCCGTTCGTTGCAAGCGGACACTACGATCGTTTCGGCGAACTTCCGGCACCGCGGCGGCTGGACCTGCGCTATTACGGCACGGATGGAAGTTCCGTTTCCAGGCTGGACGACGGCTCCTATTCGGTCACGGACGGGCTGGGAACGTTCGGGATCGCCAATCCCGATTTCCGCTACGGCTCCTTCCGGAGCAACTTCGTGCTGCGGTGGGAGTGGCGGCCCGGAAGCACGTTCTATCTGGTATGGCAGCAGGACCGTGCGATGACCGATACCACCGGCCAGCGGGTTGGCCTTGGCGATCTCTTCAAACCCGTTACCGCGGGAGGGAGCAACTTCATCACGCTCAAGCTCTCGTACTGGCTTCCGGTGGGATAGGCGCTCCGTGATGCGGACGACTCTCGAGCGGGCCGGGAGATTCCTTCCGGCCCGTTTCGTGTGCGGCATTGCCGGCGCGTTGCCGTTCGGTAACCAACTGCAAGACTCTTCATGGTTGCCGGTTCCTCCCGGGTTTCGGATGTTTGCCCGATATGTCTCGCTCACGGCTCATCATCGCTATCGACGGCCCGGCCGCATCAGGCAAGAGCACAACTGCTCGTCTCGTTGCGGAGCGGCTCGGCTATGTGTATATCGATACCGGTGCGATGTATCGAGCTCTCACATATGCTGCGCTGCGCGCCGGAGTCGATCCGGGAGATCAGGTTCGGATGGAGCGGCTTGCCGATGAGTGCGTGATCGAGCTGCACCTGGACGATGAGCGGCGCCTCCGCGTGTTCCTCAACGGCCGCGATGTCAGCGGCGACATTCGTACGCCGGAGGTGACGGCAAACGTCTCCATGGTCAGCGCCTATGCGGGCGTGCGCAGGCGATTGGTGGAGCTGCAGCGGAACATCGGGGCCGGCGGCGGGATCGTGATGGATGGACGCGACATCGGCACCGTGGTGTTTCCCGATGCCGACGTGAAGATCTTCATGGTTGCCGATATCCGTGCGCGAGCCGAGCGGCGCAAGGCCGAGCTTCATACGCTCGGGAACGATGTGACGCTCACCGGCCTCGCCTTGCAGCTCGAGGAGCGTGACCGCCTGGATTCCACACGCGATGTCAGCCCGCTGCGCAAGGCTGACGACGCGGTGGAGATCGATACCTCCAGCCTGTCGATCGAGGAGCAGGTGGAACGTGTCGTGGGCCTTGCGCTCGAACGCGCCGGCGAATGACATGCCTGAGAGTTCCTGCCGAAACCGGGATGCGCTTCAACGCCTGCAGGCCGTGCGGCGACCACGTGCAGGAACTCGAAGGATATGCGCTGCTGCGGCTCCCGCATCCGACGCGCCCTACTCGTTGTGCGGCAATCTGTTGCGGACATCCGGCCTGCATCCGCGCGGAACAGATCTGCGTGAAGCCCGCGCTCTCCTCCGCACATCCCGAGACGTAGCGGCGAAATCCGATTCGACAGCCTCATCAACCAAACGTCCTCCAACAGACCAACCACAGGCATGCCTCTCTTTCGCAACATCCGCCTTCTGAATCCCGCACAGAGTCTCGATCGTCGCGCCGACCTTCTGGTTGACGAGAGTGGGACGATTGCCGCAATCGGCGACGATCTTATCGCACCCGAGGGCACGCCCGTATACGACGGCTCCGCGTGGGTTGCGGCGCCCGGCTTCTACGACATGCACGTGCATCTTCGGGAGCCTGGAGCCACGCACAAGGAGACGATTGCGAGCGGCTGCGCATCCGCAGCGAACGGCGGGTTCACGGGCGTCTGCTGCATGCCGAACACCACGCCGGCGATCGATGCGGTGGAAGTTGTGCACTCCATCCTGTGGCGCTCCGAGGGGCTTGCGGTTGATGTGCTGCCATCGGCCGCCACCACCAAGGGGCGCAAGGGGGAGGAGCTTGCTCCGATGGGGGCGCTCTACGATGCGGGCGTGCGCCTGTTTACGGACGATGGCGACTGCGTGCGCTCGGCGGAGGTGATGCGGCGCGCGTTCGAATACGCCTCGATGTTCGAAGGAGCGGTGATCAGCCAGCATTGCGAGGAGCATGCGATGACGCGTGGCTTCGCGATGAACGAGGGGGTTACCTCCACCCGGCTGGGCCTGGCCGGCTACCCGGACATTGCTGAGAACCTGATCATTGCCCGCGACGTCATGATCGCCGAGTTCTGCGGTGACCGGCCGTATCACGTCTCGCACATGAGCACACGCGGCGGTGTCGACCTCGTGCGGCGGTCGCGGGAACGCGGCGCGCGCGCGGTGACCTGCGAAGTGACGCCGCATCACTTCGTGCTGACGGACGAGGCGGTGGAGGCACACGGCACGAACGCGAAGATGAATCCGCCGCTCCGCACGCAGAGCGACGTGGATGCCATCCTCGAAGGCTTCCGCGATGGCACCATCGATGTGATCGCCACCGATCACGCGCCCCATGCCCTCTCCGAGAAGGAGGTGGAATTTCAGAATGCGCCGAACGGCATCATCGGGTTGGAGACCTCCATCGGCCTGGCCTGCACGTATCTGCTCCACAGGGGCCTCATCACGCTTGCACGGCTGGTGGAGCTGATGTCCATCAACCCTCGCCGCATTCTCTCGCAACACGTGCCGCTGATCGCTCCCGGAGTGCGCGCGAATCTCACCATCCTTGCCCCGGACCAGCCGTGGACCGTTGATGTCGGGCGCTTCAAGACGATGTCCGTCAACACGCCGTTCAACGGTTGGGAGCTGACGGGGAAGCCGATCGGCATCGTCAACAACGGGCAGACGGTCTGGAGCGATCTGTGATCCGGTTCGATACGATCATGGAGCCGCAGGGGCTCCATGCCGCGCAATGCCGCGGTCACGGTGGTCTCAGGGCTTCGGCCCGCAGTGACCGATGATTGATGCCTCCTGCGCCATCGCCTGGAGAGGCGTGCCATGCTCCGTGGAGGGATGCTGGCCAACCGCCGTCTGTGTCGGCAACGTGGCCGGAGACTGCAATCCGTACCGGTTGTTTCGCAGCTTGCGATGGAGATAGTTTCCCGAGACCTTCCTCCGGAACCCGGACATTCCCGTTCCCGGGAATACCTGAATGCGGCGCACTTCGTACCGGTCGTTCTCGATGCTCAACGGCCCGCTTGCCGATGCGATGCCGAATTTGAAACCGGCCTGGCGCACCATCCGCTTCACATCCTCGTTCAGCTCTCCGTATGGATAACAGAAGCCGGTAACCGGCCCGCCGATCATTCGCTCCAGCGCACGCTGTGATTCGGTAATCTCATATGCGGCGTTCCCGGGGCACAGCTCGGTGAGATGCGGATGCGTGAGTGTGTGCGCTCCGAATTCGATTCCGAATGCATGCATCTCGGCAATCTCCCCGGGGCGCAGCAGCTCCAGCATCGGTTCGCCATCATGCTGATCCCATTCGTTTGTATTCCGATCGGTTACCAGATAGACAACGCCCGTAGCGCCGTACTTCTTCAACAGCGGAAAGGCGATGGTGTAGTTGTCGCGGTAGCCATCGTCGAACGTGAGGATCACGAATCTGCCGGTGCGGCGTTCGTGCGGGCTCAGTTGTTCGTACTGCCGGAACGTGATGCACCGGATTCCCTTGCGCTTCAGATAGCGCAGTTGCCGTTCGAACTGGCGGCGCAGCACGTAGATGCCGTGCCGGCCGGCGTCTTCCCTGCGTTCCACAACTCGATGATAGAGCAGAACGGGAATCTCGCTGTTGCGGTGACCTTCGATGGTACGTGCGTAAACCGTCCGGACATTCGCCGCCATCTGTTCCGCATCGAACTCTCTGCGTGCGAGCGCGGTCAACGCGGCTGGGTTCGACCCGGAGCGGAGCGCGTTGCCCAACTCGTTGGCGAGTGAGCCGATGTCATGACAGTGTTCCGATGCGATGTCGCCGAAGTTCGTGCGCAGTGCTTCATGCCAGTTCTCGAGACGTACCTGCCCGATGGTGCGCGCCTCTCCCACGGCAACTGTCGGGATGCCGTGGGCCAACGCCTTCATGGCAACGCGCCCGGCACCGATCACGACACTGGAACTCAGGATATGGGGAATTACATCGTCCACATAGCCGATGAACTCCACCTTGTCGGCAAACACATCGAACTCCGGCGGCAACGTTTTGCCGCCGATCACTCTGAAATGGACCCCTTCGAAGAGTTGCGTGAGATCGCGGAGAATCATTCGTGCGATCTCGCCCTTCGGACCGGACAGCCTGCCGATGATGGAAACAACCGGCCGAGGTGGCGGTTCTCCGTCAAGGCGTGTCATGCTGCTCATTCGTACGCCGTTGCGGATCATGACGATTCTGTCCGGAGAAACGCCGTGGTCGTTAACCAGATGATCGTGCACGCTTTCGCATATCGCGATGGTTGCGTCGCCGAATGCCTTGAAGAGCTTGCGGGATGTGTGGACCGGCTGCCGGCCATGCACGGTTGTCACCATCGGGATGCCGCAGATCCGGGCCGCGACGGCGCTCACCCACGATGATGCCCGCGAATGTGCGTGCACAATGTCGATACCGCGGTCGCGGATCAAGCCGCAGAGGAAACGGACATGCCGTGCGCGATTGAAAAGCGATCGATTGTTGATGTCGAGCGGAACGTAATCGGCATTCGTACTCCGCGTAAGAGTATCGGAGACAATAATCGCCCTGTCGCCGCGCTCGATCAACGAGTCGGCAAGAAGAACGGAATACAGCTCCGCGCCAGTTACCTCCAGCTGCGACAACGTTAACAACACATTCATACCGGGGGATAGAAAGGTTGCTGGCGTTGCGCCAGATGATTGTAATGATTGCCGTGCAGGCAATCCGCGAAAGGAAGGGAGTGGGTATTGTTCGGGCGAACGGCGGCTAATCTACGCCGCATTCATGATAAAGTGATGATGCGACTGCCGTTGCGCGATGCCGCTCCTACGAGACGAAGCGGATTCGGTTACGTAACAGGATGCCGTGGATTGATGATGAATCGCAATGATGCGTGCAGCCGAACGGATCGTACTGCGATCCGTTCGGCTGCCTCCTGCAACTGAGAGTTCCTGCCCAACGTCGCAGCAAGGCCGGCCGGCACTCTGTTGCCGTCCGGTTCTGTCAGGAACTCCAACCGGGAATTGCGGTCCCCCCCCCCGGCGGGATGTCCCGTGAGCCGGGCCACTGGTTGAGTCTCACGCGTAGCGGCTGCAACGGGCGCTGCGCCGGAAACGCCTACGTGTACTCCACCAGATCGTGCCGCGTGAGAATGCCGGCGATGATGCCGTAGTCCTCGATCAGTATCGCGCGCGAATCCTTCAGGTATCGGATGGCGTTGGAGACATCGGTGGTGTGCGGCACCACGGGGAAGCCCGGCTCCATCACGTCACGAACCGGGTGGTCCAGCAATGTGCGGTCCTCCATCACAGCGGCCATCACGCGATTGTCGCGAAGCGATCCAACGGAATTGTTCTCCTCCATCACCGGCAACTGGCTGAAGCCCTGGCCGTTCATCAGGTCCAACGCCTCGCGCACGCTCATGGCCGGCGTCACGGCCACGATCTTGGTCCCGCCGTTGCGGACGGCCTTCATCTGAAGCACAACCTGGAGCGTCATCTTCTCCGGCTCCAGGAACCCCTTCTCCTGAAGCCACTCGTCGGAATGATGTTTCGTGAGATAGCGCTCGCCGGTATCGCAGATGATCACCACCATCACGTCCCCCTTCTTCAACTCCCGCGCCTTGCGTGCGGCAACCACCACGTTCATGCCGGATGATCCTCCGCAGAAGATTCCCTCCTCGCGTGCAAGGCGGCGCGCCATCGCGAACGCATCGCGGTCCGCCACGTTCACAACTTCATCCACGACATCGAAGCGAAGGTTGCCGGGAATGCGCTCCTGCCCGACCCCCTCGATGAGATAGGGGAGCGCCTCCACCAGCCGGCCGGTGTCCTTGTAGGTCTTCAGAGAAGAGCCCATCGGGTCCGCCGCGATCACGCGGATATCCGGATTCTTCTCCTTGAGGAACCGCCCGCATCCGCTGATGGTGCCGCCCGTTCCCATTCCGGCGACGAAGTGCGTAATCGTTCCATCGGTCTGTTCCCACATCTCCGGCCCCGTTCCGAAGTAGTGTGCCTCCGGGTTGGCCGGATTGTCGTACTGATTCAGCATCAGCGCGTTCGGGATCTCCGCGGCCAGGCGCTGCGCGGTGTTGTAGTAGTACTCCGGTGAACTCGGCTTCGCCGCCGACGGGACGATCAGCACATCGGCCCCCATGGCCTTCAGATATCGCACCCGTTCCACGGAGGCCTTGTCGGTCATGACGAAGAGACAGCGATAGTTCTTCCGTGTGGCTGCAAGGAGCAGGCCGATGCCGGTATTGCCGCTCGTGGGCTCGATCAGCAATCCGCCCGGCTTGATCCTTCCATCCCGTTCCGCCGCATCGATCATCCGGATGCCGATCCGGTCCTTCACCGACCCGCCCGGGTTTGCGCTCTCGAGTTTGGCGAGCACCAGCCCTTCGGTTCCTTCAACAACGCGGTTCAACTTGATCATCGGCGTGTTGCCGATCAGTTCGGTAATGGATGTGATATAGTTCATGCCAGGAGATGAATGGGACTGGTTATGCTGTGCCGTGCTTCGGCTTATGCTGTGCCTTGCTTTGGCGCGGCGCAATTTACAGTTCCTACCGGAACCGGATCGCCTTCCGTGCGGAACCATCCAGGTCCGCTCGCCCGGCTACGTGCTGCACTCCATGCGGTACACCGTTGATTGAGGGGGCGTTCTCTCCGGAACTCTCAGTATCTTCGCCGGCACTTCCGGGCACCGGCGGCCCGGGGCGTGAACAACCACGGTTCACGATTGCTGCGGGAGCCTATTACCTGGCTGTTCCCTCAGCGGCTGCACATGGTAAACCACGGCCGTTCGCTGCACAGGGACGTACCATCGGGGGTAGGCTCTGTCTGCCGATCTTGTTTGTGCCGGGTCGCGGCGCCTCGAGCCCCGCTGGCTACGTTGGGCTCGCTCGCCGTAGAGCGTGGCGGGTGCGCTCTGCTTCGAGCACCGATCGCTTGCGACCCGCTCACAGACCAATTTTCAGACAGCGCATGGTACGAACGCTTCGCCGCGGGCAGGGGGCCTCATGCTCGTGACCTACCGGGCTCGTGATCATCAACACGCTGACCATGAACTACGCCGATAATCCCTACCACGTGCTCGATGCGTTTGCGAACGAAACCCGCAGCGTGATCGAGGCACGCATGCTTGATACAGTTGCGCTGGCCCAGACCGCACCTCCGCGGCTGTCCGGGCTGTTCTCCCTGATCGAATATCCGGAACGCACGCCGCAGCAACTGAACGATGCGTGGAAAAAGCTGAACGACATCCGCTGGCGCCTGCAGAGCCGCCTGCTCTGGTTCACCAACACCAGCGATGCCGATCGCGCTGCCTTCAGTGCGCTGAAGGAGGACGATCTTCGCCGGGCCGTGGAGACCTGGGAGGGTGACATGTCCGTAGGATCGCGTGCCAATCGGGCACGCCTCTACCACATCCTTGCGATAGCCCGCGAGACGTTCAACATCGATGGCGGAAGAAGCGGACCGAACGGACTTCCCGTTCCTGCGTACGTCCGTGAGTTCACCTGGCGTCGCGCGATGAAGGCCTGGAAGGAGGTGCTGGCGGACGATGCGTTCTGGGAGATGTTTGCCGAACAGGATCGCGCCTCCGGGCTGATGCCTCTGGCCGGCATCTCCGAGGTGAAGGCGCTGCGCGATAATGCATGGATGGTATTGATGGAGCCCTCCCGCGAAATGCTCCACAGGCTGGTTACGCAACGCGAGTATGGCCAGGCCCGCGACTACATCGACGATCTCGTTGCCGAAGGCGTACCGAAGCGCGTGGTGGCGGAGGTGGTGGATGAGACATTCGCTCCGATGTACGAAGCGCTTTCTGTTCGTCTGGGTGAAGCGCGGGAGGCGCTTGTCTCGGAAAACGGTTCGCCCACCGAGACCCAGGTGCACAACGCATACGGCATTTTTCAGCGTCGCGTTCTCCCGGCGCTTCGCGGTGTTGCACGGCTTACCGGCAAGGACTTCGGGCCACTGCGGAAGTTGTGCGATCGCTCGGCCGCATTCCTCGAAGAGCTGGTGGCACACGCACTCGAACTGGGGAACGACAAGCTTGCCACGTCGCTGCAAAGCCAGGCCAACTCACTCCTTCGCGGTGCCGTGGATACTGCCGTGACATCAGGCTCGCAACAGGGAACCGCAGTCGCCGGCGATCCGGGCACCAAGAAAACGTCCGACAGCAGGAAGGCGGTGATCGGCGTAGGGATTGCCGCCGCGGTGGTGCTGATATCGTACCTCGTCAATTCGGTTGCCAACAATTCCAGTCGATCGCCGGTCTGGACAGGCGACAGGTCGTCCGGATCGGGTAGTTCCTCGAGGAACATCGTGACGGGCGCGCCGGAAGAGGATACGTTGCCTGCCGTTGCCTCTCCTCATTCAGATGACGCCGATGATATCAACAGTTTGACGTATCGGAACGGGCTTACGCTGGAACAACTGAAAGACACGATCGGGGCCGACCAGACAGTGCTCGTGCTGATTGGCGATACGCTCGACGCTCGGATTCAGAAATTGTCGGACCTTCAGAACGGCAGGTACAGCAAGTCCGCTTCGAGCGATGATCAAAAGATTGCGCTCGAGCGGATACGGCGCGAGCTCGAGAATGAATGCGGGGAATGGCTGTATGATTTCAAGTCGCATGCAGACAGGTATGTGGCGGATGTCAGGGCCTACAACAAGCGCGTGCAGCCGGAGGGTGATCCGAATTCCACAGATGGCATGATCTCGGTGGACAGGAACGTGCTTGTACGGCGGCGCACATTGGAGCAACGCCTTGCCAGGCTGGGAGTGCATTAGGGGCTCCGAGCACTCACAAGGCATCTTCAGGACAACGCGCCTCGTTCGTTGGACGCGCGCTCTCGGCCTGCTGTTGTTCCCGGAAGATTGATGGAACATTTCGGGCGGAGCGGCACAACAGAGATGTTGTGCCGGGAACTCTGTGCGATCTACGTCAGTCCCTGCCGTGTCATCCAGTTCCATGCGGTCTCGATGATTGCATGGAGACCCTCGAACGCTGGCGACCAACCCAGGTCCCGGCGAATTGCATCGGAGGCCGCAACCAGCACGGCGGGATCGCCCGCACGTCTCGGCCCCGTCCGCGTCGGGATGGCGCGGCCGGTTACCTCGCGCGCCGCATCGATCACCTGCTGCACGGAGTATCCCGCTCCGCCGCAGCCGAGATTGTAGATCACGTTCCGTTCGGCGATCGCCTCCAGTGCACGCACGTGCGCGCGCGCCAGGTCGATAACGTGCACGTAGTCGCGAACGCAGGTGCCGTCGGGGGTGGGATAGTCCGTTCCGTTCACGGTGACGCAATCGCGCCGGCCCGCGGCAACGTCCAGCACGATCGGAATCAGGTGCGTCTCGGGATCGTGCAGCTCTCCGCAGCGCTCGCTTGCGCCGGCGGCGTTGAAGTAGCGGAGCGATGCATACCGGATGCCGAACGCGTTGCCGTACCATGCAAGCGCGCGCTCGAATGCGAGCTTGGTTTCGCCGTAGGGGTTCGTGGGGCTTGTGGGATCGCCTTCCTCGATCGGCTGCTTTGAGGGCTCGCCGTAGACCGCGGCGCTGGAGGAGAAGACGATGCGCTGTACATCGCAGTCGAGCATCGCATCGATCAGCTCCAGGCTTGCCGTCACGTTGTTGTGATAGTACTTGCGCGGATCGGCAACGGACTCGCCGACGAGTGAATCCGCGGCCATGTGCACAACGGCCTGCACGCGTTCCTCCCGCAGCGTGGAGCGGAGCAGTGGGGCGTCGTGCAGATCGGCATGCACGAAGTGCGCCGGCGGCGGGATCATCTCGCGATGTCCCTTGGAGAGATTGTCGTAGACGATGACCTCATGTCCCTCTGCGAGGAGCTCCTCGCAGACCACACTGCCGATATAGCCGGCGCCGCCGGTGACGAGAACGCGCATGGATGCCTGTTGATTCACGGAATGCGTTGCGGCATCGCGAGCGCTCCCGAATGCCGAGCCGCGAAGATAGTGGAGACGGGGTGGATGGGAAAGGGAGGGGATCGGCATGGCGCGGTCGGAACCCGGTTGCAACCAGCCGCATTCGCCAGCCGTGGATGGGCGCTTGAGAAATAGCCTCGACCGTTCGCCGGCCATGATTGCCGCGAGCTCCGGGTCTCCGGCCGATCTCCAATTGCTGCGATGCCGGTCATGGATGGGAATCAGTACGGAACCGTGCAGGTGTGAGGATAATAGAGGGTGCCCAGCGTTGGCGGGACGCAACCGGAGTGCCACACCACCGAACGATCTCCGGTTCGAGAATGTAGTTCCGTCCGCTTTCGCCAGGCACCGATACCACGACGGGTCGAAGGACATGCGAACCCGTTGCGGTGAACGGGGAACCCAGCGGTACCGCTGGGTGATTTATTTTGCTTGTAGCAAAATAAATCACCCTATTACCCATTATGGGTACCATTACCGACAGGCATTGCCGGTGACAGTGCGCATCCATATTCGGAGACGATTGTTTGCCCGGCCATACATTCGATTTTCTACGGCATGCAGCATGGTCAATAACTCCGTTGAAATGTCCGGGAGTTCATAACGTACCGGTCCTTCGTTGTGAGGCAGGCAGGCCATAGAGAAGAATCATATTCCGCATAAGCCTGGCTACGTCTCGCGCTGGTCTCTGGCCGGTGACACGAAGAAGCTGTAGACGTGATTCCTGGAACTGTTTCGTTGGCAGTGTCTCGGTTTGCTTGTCGACACCGTAGTGTCATCGTAACCTGCAGGCGAAGGATCTCGCGGCACCCGCCAGCAATGCGAGATGCGCTTCGCGGTCCTTCTGGCCTTTCGTCAAACTCAGGGTATACCCCTGAGTTTGACGAAAGGCTCAGCGTCACAATGGCCGTGAGCCTCTGAGCGTACGCAGCTATCACGGTGAGACACGACCGTTTCGTTGGAATTGTTTGCCATGCAAACAATTCCAACCGCGCACATCCCATTTTCTCATGCACTCCCCCGGCGCATTGCTTCCCCGTTCATTTCATCTTTCGTCCCGCCAGGTACGCAGGCATCTCATTCGCTGGTTCGAACGCGAAGGGCGCAGCTTTCCATGGCGCGCGGAGGAGCGTTCGGTGAAGCAGCCTGCCGGCGCCGTGCTCCACGATCCCTATGCGATCATCGTGGCGGAGGTGATGCTGCAGCAGACGCAGACATCGCGTGTGGTGGAGAAGCTGCCGCTCTTCCTGGAGCGATTCCCGAACGTCGCCGCGCTTGCAGGTGCGTCCAGTGGTGCGTTGATCCGCGCGTGGCAGGGGATGGGCTACAACAGCCGTGCGCTCCGGTTGCAGGAGGCGGCGCGCGCCGTTGTAGGGCAATACGGCGGCGAGTTCCCGAGGACTGTTGAAGAGCTTGCCGCGCTTCCGGGTGTTGGCCCCTACACTGCCGCGGCTGTGGCCTGCTTCGCATTCGGCGCGCAGGTGCCGGTGATCGACGTGAACGTTGCCCGTGTCTACTCGCGGCTCTTCTACAAATGCCATTCCGCCGGGCAGACGCTGCCGTTCGAGTCGATACGCGCAGTGGCGGAGGAGATGGTGCCGAACGGCGATGCGTACCGATGGCATCAGGCGATGATGGATCTCGGCGCCACGATCTGCACGGCGCGTGCGCCGCGCTGCGAACGCTGTCCGCTTGCATCCGAATGCCTGTCGGCGAACCCTTCGGACCTGGAACTCTTCGGCCAGCGCCATGCGGCGAAGCCGGAGCCGGCGTTGCGTGGAGAGCCGCGAAGAATCTGGAGAGGGCGGGTGGTGGAGTTGCTGCGGAGAACGCACGAGCCGCTGCAGGTGCGCGAGATCATCGATCGATTGTTCCCCGCCGAGCTCTTCGGCGATCTCCCGGTGCAGGAACGCACCGGTGTGCTCGAGATGATTCGCGGACTGATACGCGACGGGCTTATCCTGCCCGCAGTTGCCGGGGGAGGCCTGGTGCGGGAGGGCGGCGTCGAGGAGAATGACCGCGTTATGCTGCCGGCGTAGGCGAGTATGCCGTGGAACGTTGGCCGGCAGTGCAACCACCGACCAACATCATCTTCTCTCAATCCCAGTAGCGCTCCTCCTTCCACGGGCTGGCGCTGTTGCTGTAGCCGTTCTGCTCCCAGAATCCGGGGCGATCGTGCTCCATGAACTCCAGCCCCTTGATCCACTTCGCTCCCTTCCACGCGTAACGCTTTGGCGTGAAGACGCGCATCGGGCCGCCATGCTCCGCCTCCAGCGGCTTCCCGTTGAAGGTGTGGGCAATCAGCACATCCTCCTCCAACATCCAGGCGAGCGGAAGGTTGGTGGTATATCCGCCGTATGCGTGCTGCATCACGAACGCAGCCTCCGGCTTTACGTCATCCTTGATCACCTCCCACAGATCGCGAAACAGCACGCCGCTCCAGTCATCGTCGAAGCGCGACCAGTGCGTAACGCAATGGAAGTCCGAATGCAGCGTTGTCTGCGGGAGCGCCATGAACTCCTTCCACGTCCAGACCCGGCGCTGGTTCACCAGGCCGGTGATCTCGAACCGCCAATCCTCCAGCTCGACGATCGGCGTCGGGCCGTAGGTCATCACCGGAAACTTCTCGGTGTAGAGCTGGCCCGGCGGAAGCTTTGGAAGTCCGTAGGAGTTCTCGCTCGGGAAATCTGGTTTGGTCTTGAAGAGCGACATGGCCGGGATAGGTATGGTTGAAGGATTGTTCGGTCGTTAGTAGTCAATGGTCAGTTGAGCGCGTTTCTCCCGGAAGCCATCTCCCGTGGAAGGTCGGTGGTACAACTGCCGACCAGCGGGTGACCGACCAATAACTACAGCGAGCCACAGGCGAGCGTCCAAAGAACCAGACGTCTGGTTATGAAGCGCCGTTGATAACGTAATCAGCCGTTCATCAGGATCTCTCAGTTCATCCATGCTTCGAGGCGCTCGATTGCCTGGAGCGCCTGCTTGTAGTTCGGGTCGATCGCAACCGCATGCCGGTATTCCTCCAGCGCCTGCGGGATGTCGCCAAGCCGTTCATACACGCGCCCCAGGTTGAAGTGCGGATAGTAGCGCGCCTCGTACCGCCGCGCGTTGCAGGCGATCTCCAGCCACGGAATCGCCTCCTCGAACTTTCCCATCCGCATCATGTAGGAACCGATGTCGTTGTACGGGTTGCCGAAATCGGGATCGATGTCGATGGCGATCTTGCACTCATCGATCGCCTCCTCCAGTTTCCCCTGAAAGCTGTACGTCCAGCCGAGGTATGTGTGCGCTTCCGCTGTGGGATGAATGTCGATCGATTTCCTGTAGAGGGCAATCGCCTCCTCCAGGTCTCCATTCATCTGCGAGGCGTAGCCCAGGCGCCAGTAATGCTGGGCCTCTTCGATCTCAGGGTTCTGGTTCGGTGTTGAATCGGGGTCGTACGTCATCTGGTTTCGTTTCTGGTTCGCGCCGGTGATTGCATCCTCAGATCATTCCGCTACGCTTGCGGAGGAACCACTCGGCCGAGAACGCGGCGAGCGCTGCAAGCAACAGCCAGGGTCTGTGCCAGAGAGGGTCGTCCTCACGCGATTCCACGGAGCGCGGCGCGAACGCCTTCTGGTTCATGATGTCATCTACTAACGAATTGCTCCCCCGGGGAGTGTAGAACTTCCCGCCGGTTCGTGCGGCCAGGCCGCGCAGCAGTTCGGCGTTCATCGTGGGCTCCTGAAACTCGATTCCCAGTTCGCCGATCGCGAAACGTCCGGCATCGTCGCCGAGGTTCCTGCCGTTCGCCGCTGCATGCCCGCTGAAGCTGTAGTCACCTTCCGGAAGGTTCGCAAGCGTTCCCTCGTACCGGCCGTTTCCCGCAGGCGCAAGCACCAGCGGATAACGCCCGCGCGGACCCTGGACCGTTACGCTCACTTCTGCGTCGCTCACGGGAGCATAGCTCTCGTCGTATACCTGAGCCAGCATGCGAACGGTTTCGCCCGCGCCGTAAAGCTGTTTGCTCGGGACGATCCGGACCTGCTTCTCCTCGTCGCGCACCGAAAGCCAGCGGAGGGCATTCCCCACGAAGTCCTCCAGGAGCCCTCCCTGCTCGGAGCCTGTCTGGTCGCGAGCGCCCAGCGGACCTTCCCCCAGCAATTGCCAACGGTAGATGCCGTAGCCAAGAACGATCAGCGATCTGCTTCGTCCAAGGCGCCGCGAAACGATCATCGGCTCATCCAGCGTTGTGGCGCCAACGCGCGCGCGCGCCAGCACCTCTGACTCCGGCCGGGCCTGTGCGGAGATCTCCCCTCTGAACACGGGGGGGAGATTCCTCCATTCATCCATCCGCCGTACATGCGTTATGGGGCTTGTCCCCCCGGCCGCAGTCAATTCCGCGAATGCCTCCATCTCGCTCCCCGAACCGGGGCCGAACGTGACAGGAAGCAGCGACTCCAACGTGCGAAGGCGCGCCACGTCAGTATGCGAGCCCATCACAACGAAGAGTGGAATCGTTGATGCCTGTACGGAGGTCTTGATCGTACGGATGGACTCATCGGAACTCTCGCTTGTCGGGAAATCTATCAGCAGTACTCCCTCGGCATCGTGGAATGCGCTCGCATCCAGCTTCCCTTCCAGGAACTCCGGCCCGCTTCGTCCGATGAAACTCTTCACCTCGATATCCGGGTTCGCCTCCAGAAGGCGCTTGATGAACGCCACGTCGGGATTCGGTCCACCCGCCACCAGAACGTATCGGCGTTTGTTGGACTTGATCCGCACGTAGACGGAGCGGCTGTTGTTCTTTGTTGTCAGCTCCCCCGGCGCGGCGGAGATCTCGGCGCGCAGCCTCGCGATCCCCTCCGCCTTCGCCTTGTAGATGAAGTTTGCCGTGTAGCTGTTGCTTCCCGCGGCAAGCGCAACCTGCTGCGTTCCAACGATGCCGTTGTCATCGCGCAGTGTCACGGTTGCACTTCCACCGTCGAAGCCCGCGCTTTTGACGCGCACATCCACCGGCAGTTCCGAGCCGACGTAGGTGACTTCGTTGGTGAAGATCTCCTGAACGGAGAGATCGCGCGGCGGTATCGAGTCGCCCATGCCGACGGCGAACACCGGAATGCCGAGCGCCTCCGCGGCCTGCATCGGGTTAGCGCCGGCGTTGTAGCGTCCGTCGGTAAGGAGCACGATGGCGCGAACATTCCGCGTGCGAAGCGAATCCGCAACGGCGGCGAATGGTCCGTCGATGCGGGTCTCCACGCCGCGCGCGTTCAGATGTGCCGTGTCCAGCGCCGGAGCAAGCGGATGAAGCGAATCATCGAAGCCGATGAAGTGCGCCGCGTTGGCGAGCCTGGAGCCGGCAATCCTGCGCCCGACGGCGCGGGCCTCGGCGATCCGGGAGGAGTCCTGGCCGCCAAGGGTCATGCTTGCGGAGTTGTCGATTGCTACGATTACCTGCGGTGGTTCGGCGGTGATCGCCAGATGCGAGAGGATCGGTTCGAAGATCACGAACAGAAGGAGCGCGATGCCGATCGTGCGCAGCGCTATCAATGTCCATCGACGCGCCGTTGTTACCGGCGGCGACGTACGCCTGTAGGAGTAGACAGCGAAAGCGAATCCGGCAAGGATCACCAGTGCGACGATCCAGGGCGATGCTGCAAGGCCGAGCGAGAAGGCGTTCACGAGATTCGTTTGATCCGAACGTCCGCATGCGCAACACGCGCGGCGGACATGAAGTCACAGTCCGCACAATATACTGCCTCCCGGTGCCGTGCGCATCCCATTAGGGGCACTTCGGCCGGCGGTATGTATCTTATGCATTCCTATGTCCCGTTCCCTGCTTGCAATCGAATCATCGTGCGATGAGACCTCCGCCGCCGTCGTGTGCGACGGCCGGGTGGCTTCGCTCATAATCTCCTCACAGACAGAGCACGGCATCTGGGGGGGCGTTGTTCCTGAACTGGCATCGCGCGCCCACCTGGCCGCCATCGCACCAGTTGTCACGGCCGCTCTGGAGCAGGCGCACACGGAGTTCTCCGCGCTTCAGGCTGTGGCGGTCACAACGGAGCCCGGTCTGGTGGGCTCCCTGCTCGTGGGGCTCAACGCCGCCAAAGGGATCGCCGTTGCGCTGGGCATACCGCTCATATCGGTGCATCACATCGAGGCTCATCTGCTCTCGGTGCTCATCGACAATCCGGACATGCAGTTCCCCTACCTGGGGCTCGTGGTTTCCGGCGGCCATACGCTTCTGTATGACGTTAAGGGCATCGGCCGCTACGAACTGCTGGCTGCCACGCGCGACGATGCAGCAGGCGAGGCGTTCGACAAGGGAGCGAAACTGCTCGGGCTTGGTTATCCCGGCGGCCCGGCAATCGACCGTATTGCCGCGGACGGCAACCCGCAGGCCCACGCGTTTCCGCGCGGCTTCGTGAAAACCTCCCAGAACGATTTCAGCTTCAGCGGATTGAAGACGTCGTTGCGGTACTTCCTGCGCGACAACTATCATGGCATCCTGCCTGTTGGGAGGGAACTCGCCGATATCTGTGCATCGTACCAGGAGGCGATCGTGGATACTCTGGTGACAAAGACGATGCGCGTGGCGGCGTCGCGCGGCCTTGGGCGCATCGCGGTGGTTGGCGGCGTTGCTGCGAACAGCAGGCTGCGGGCATCGATGCGCGAGGAGTGCGAGCGCCAGGGCCTGGAGTATCATACCGTGCGGCCGGTTCACGGCACGGACAACGCGGCGATGATCGGGATTGCCGGGTGGCACAAGTTTACCGCCGGAGAAACGGCACCGCTCACGACAACCGCAAAGGCATCCATGATTCGCGCGGAGAGGAAGGGAGGGAACACCGCGGCATGACACGAACGACATCGAACGCAAAGGTGGAGCGCGAATACGCTGCTACGCCGTTCCGTCTTGGCCACTGCCGGCAGTTGATGGCGGAGATTCTGCGGACTCCATCCGTTCCCGCTGATCAGCAGATCGCGCGCTTCTTCGCCAACCGGCGGTACCTCGGCTCGCACGACCGGGGATTCATTGCCGAGAGTTCCTACGCCGTGTTACGCGGCATCATTCGCCTTCGCTGGATACTGGGATCGTCTGCTCTGCGGCCGGACTGGGAGGCATCGCTTCTGATCGCCGCCTCGCTCGTCGAGCGGCACGAGCCGTTCGATCAGCGAGCGCTTGCCGAGGCGCTGGACATCCGGCCGGATCAGTTTCAGGATCTTCGCGAGCGCATGCATCAGGCGCCGGAGCGGATCGCGGAGTTGGACGAGCCGGAGCGCACGGCGCTGCGGTGTTCCGTGCCTGCGTGGTTCGCCGCGCGCGTGATGGAGCAGTCGGGAGCGGAGTTCGGGGCCGCGCTGCTTGAATCGCTCGGCCATCAGGCGCCGATCGTTCTTCGCGCCAACACGCTGCGCACGGATCGCGACACGCTTGCCGCCGCGCTCTCCGGACGCGGGATCCGCTCCGCTCCTGGACGCTTTGCGCCCGATGCGCTTCTGCTCGAGCGGCGCATGAATGCCAACTCGATTCCCGAATTCAAGAGCGGCTGGTTCGAGATGCAGGATGAGGGAAGCCAGATGCTGTCCGTAATGCTGGATCCCCATCCCAACTGGAACGTGTTCGATGCGTGCGCGGGCGCGGGGGGGAAGACTCTGCACATGGCAGCGATCATGCGCGGCCGTGGCGCCGTTGTTGCGCACGATACACATACGCGACGTCTCGAGGAGCTTCGGCCGCGGATGCGCCGGAGCGGCGCGCAGAACGTGCGAATGATGGCGCACGATCGTTACCAGTCCGATCGCGATGCGCTTGCGGGCACCTTCAACGCCGTGATGATCGACGCGCCCTGCACCGGGGCGGGCGTCTTCCGCCGCAATCCCGGTTCATGGCTCACGTTCAACGAGGGGATGGTGGAGCGGCTCTGTGCCGAACAGGCGGGTATCCTGCGCGAATACTCCGGACTGGTGAAACCGGGAGGCCTTCTGCTCTATGCAACCTGCTCGCTCCTCCGCGAGGAGAACGAGCTGCAGGTTGAACGCTTCACTGCCGCGAACCCCGGCTGGAGCGTCGAACGTGCTCCGCTGCCGGAGACGATGACCACGGCGGAGGGATATCTTCGCTGCTACCCGCACATTCACGGCACCGATGGGTTCTTCGGAGCGCTGTTGAGGAAAATATGAGATATGAGATATGAGATATGACTGCGTTGTGCGGTCCAGCTCAGGGTGACGTGGCAGAGGCATCGCGCCGGCACTGACACAACCGACTACTGACGACGGGTTCTCCGAATCCGGTTGTGGCGACGAGAGAGATATGAGATATGAGTGTTTCATCGTTCATAGTTCATATCTCAGAAGATCCGGTCTTTCCCCAGCACCACGAGCAGCATCTCGATATCGTGCGGAATGATGGTGACCAGCATGTGACGTTCCGTTGATCCGCGTAGCGGCATCCTGAGCGTGATGGTGTTGTTCTGGCGATCTGCGGCGATCACTTCGATCGCAGGGCGCGGAACGCGAACCAGCATTGCGTGGTTCAGCGCAAGCATCAGCCACGAGTGCCGCGGTACAATCCGAAGTTCCCTGTCCGTAACGATCAGCGTGGAACGTGAGCTTCGCACCAGGCTTCCGATGCGCGGAAGCCCTTCGCCGGCGGAGAGGATTGCCTGCAACTCCTCGAAATACACAACCGCATCGCGATCGGTTCGTTCGAACAATTCGGGGTGCCGGCGCTGCAGACGCATGCGCACGAGAGGAGCGGCAACGATTGCGCAGAGCATCAGGAAGGCCACGATGCCTGCAACGCTCGCCGCGAGATAACCAACCACGATCAGCATATCATCCCTGGCTATTCCTGGACCTCGGGAAGCGGTCCGGGCGTGCGTCCCTTGCTGCGGAAGTAGAAGTAGAACGGTATGCCGATGGCAACCAGCATCAGGCCGAACGCGGAATTGATGATGGCGGGTTTCCCCTCGGCAACGGCCGCGTTGTAGGTAACGATGTCGTTGTAGACTGTCAGGACGAGATAGACGAGTGCGAACACCACGAAGATCGCCGGGATAAACGGATAGCCGGGTACCCGATACGGGCGGTCGGCCGCGGGTGCCTTGCGGCGCAGCACGAACACCCCGAATGCGCCGGCCGCATAGAACATCCAGCTCACGAAGATCAACGTGTCCGTGAGCGTATCGAACGTTCCGCTCATCAGCAGCACGACGCTCCACACGCATTGCACAACAAGCGAGGACGCCGGTGTGTGGAAGGTGCGGTGCGCGTTCCCGAGAAAGCGCGGGAACACATTACGTCGCGCCATCGAGAAGTAGACCCGCGCGCTTGCGAGGATTGTTCCATTGGTGGTGCCGAACGTCGAGATCAGCACCGCCGCGGCGATCCAGCGTCCGCCGCCGTTGAAAAATCGTTCCGCCACGTCGGCAGCCACGAGATTCGATTTGGCCATCTCGTCGATGGGAAGCACGTAGCAGTAGGCGAGATTTATCAGCAGGTATACCGTGATGATGATCGCCATTCCCATGATCAGCGCGCGGGGGATGTTGCGCTGCGGATTCTTCACCTCGCCGGCGATGTAGGTAACGTTGTTCCACCCGTCGTAGGCCCAGAAGGCTCCCTGGAGTGCGGCCGCAATGGCCAGCGCGATGCCGAGCGCTCCGAGGTTGCTGTCCGATGCCGATGGGGAGGCGGGGGCGGAGATCGCGGCGTCGCTTCCGGCCGGAGGAGTGTTGGTGCCGGCTGCAACCACGGTGGCGCTTGGCGTTGTCACGTTCTCCGTGCTGCCGACGCCGGGGAGAACGAAGGCGAGCACCACGAGCGCCATCATCGCAAGTACCTTGGAGACCGTGAAGATATTCTGCACGATCCCCCCGAACTTCACGCCGAGATAGTTGACCAGCGTGAGAAGGACGATCAACCCTGCCGCGATTCCTTTCACCTCGATCGAAGCGAACGGATTGATGTCGCCGATGAAGGGAAGGTGAATGGAGAAGGCCGCCGCGCTTTCCCAGAATCCCGGCTGCGGATCGCGGACAAGCATCGCAACGTGCGCCGCCACCGACTGCACCGCATCCACAACGAGCGGCGGCGAGATCAGGCGTGTCATGTACTCGGCGAAGACATAGGCGATGCTGGCGATCGATCCTGTCTGGATCACGGCGAACACGGACCAGCCGTAGATATAGGCGGAGAAGCGGCCATACATCCGGTCGAAGTAGACGAACTGTCCGCCGGTCTCCGGAATCATTCCAGCAACCTCGGCGTTGGTCAGTGCTCCGAAGAGCGTGATCACGCCGGCGAGCGCCCAGACACCCAGCAGCAGCCACGGCATCCCCACGCCGTGACCGATCAGATCGCCTGCCATCACGCCCGGCTTCCGGAAGATACCGGAGCCGATTACCGCGCCAACCACGATCATGGTGGTCGTGAACAGGCCGAGCGACGGGAGAAGGCCTGCGCTCAGACGGCGTTGCTCGCTGCCATGGTCCTGCGTGTCGGGCTGGGATCGTTTCACGGTTGCTGCTGTTTCGATTGATGATGTGCGGCTGCCCCGATTGCTCGGCTCAACTGCGTGAGGCGGCTCTTGCGCCACCGGCCAGAAGTGCGCCGGCGAACTCCCGGTACTGATTCATCAGCATCCACAACTCCATGTGCACGGAACGGTCCATTGTCGGAACGCGGATCACCGCCTGGCTCAGATTGTCGGCGGAGGGAAGAACATCGATCTCCGCGAGCGGCAGGCGGAGCAGAAGGAATCGGCTTGGAAGGAACATGAAGGCAGGCCCTTCCGGACGTAGCACGAATTCATCGCGGGTAACGACAACCTCCGTCGTGCACTCACGGCTCCTGAGCGGTATGCGCGGTGCGCCGACAACCGTGGTGCGCACATGGGCCCGTTGAAAGACAACGGCGGCGGGGTCGATCGGAGCGAAGAGGGCCGGATATTGCGCGCGCAGGCGCCCACGAACAATCGGGGATCCGATTCCAATCACGACAACGACCGCGGCAATCAATATGCCGGCTGCCGTCCACCAGGTTGTTGCCATGGGCAATGAAGATCTTCGTGAGTGAGCACCAGTGCCTTCGATGGTCGGGCGGCTCCCCGCGCCCTCCGTGCGCACTGTTACGCAACCGAGTCGAATACTCGCGGCGGGAGCGACCACAGCAACGCTCCGGCCGGTTGCGGCCGGAGGCGCAGGAGCTGGATTGCGGTAACGGAGGCCTTCTTTACGTCGATCATGAGATGCCCGCCTGCGCTCAACCCGCTGATGAAGCGGCTCATGCTTGGCTCGTGTCCGGTAATGAGAGCCGAGTTTGCGTCATCGTTCTCGCGAAGCATGTCGCAGAACTCGTCGAAGCCGGCATGCGGAACGATGCGTTGATCGAACAGGATCTCGGCGCCGAAGCCGGTCACCCGGGCAACGATCTCGGCTGTCTGCCTGGCGCGGGCATATGGGCTGGAGATGATGCGGTCGAACGTCAGCTCCATCCGGCCGAGCGCACGCGCAACCATTGCCGTGCGCAGCGTGCCCTTCGTGCTCAGAACGCGATCGGCGTCGCGCCCGGTGGAGGAGATGTCTTCGGCAATGCCGTGCCGCATGAGATAGAGAATCATCGGTTCACGTGGGCCATGGGCCCAACTTCGGACCCCGCCGGGTGTTGGGTGTGCGGTACCGTTGTTGGATGCGGCGGGCAAGCTAGCATCCTGATGTGATACGGCCAATCGAGAAACCACGAAAGTTGTGCGCCACGTTTCCCGGCTCCCAACACGAAACGAGCCGCGATCGATGTTAACTTCGGTCAATACGGCGAGGCGGCAGCGGGCTTTCGGGACGATGGTCGTGGACGATTCCGGCTGTTGGTCCCGAGTTCCTGCATTGTGCCGCAGCACATCTGATCGATCATTGTGCACGGAGCATCGATGTTCGGAGGCGATGACACAACTCCGCAGAAGATAACGGCGGCCATACTTGCCGGCGGGCGCAGCACGCGCATGGGGCGTGACAAGGCGATGATTTCGGTGAACGGTCGTCCGATGTTGGAACGTGTTGCCGGGGCCGCATACGATGCCGGCCTGGAGGTTATGGTGGTTGGCCGCGAGCAAGGCGCCGATTGGCATGGGCCGGCCGTGCGTTTCGTTCAGGACGACTTCCCGGATGCAGGTCCGCTGGGCGGCATCGCCACGGCGCTGCGACATGCTCGCACGCCGGTGCTTGCCCTTGCGTGCGACATGCCGTGGATCTCTGCGGAGATGATACGCTGGCTTGTGGATGCCTATGCACTGGAAGGGGAGGCGGCCGGACTGGTTTCACTGAACGGCGAACGGCCGGAGCCGTTGTTCTCCGTCTATGGCCGGCCGTGCGCCGGTGAGATCGCCCACATGATCGCGTCGGGGAACCTTGCGGTGATTGCGCTGATCCGGACGCTGGGTCTGCCGCAGAGAGTTGTGCCGGAACGGTTCCGGTCGGCGCTTCGCAATGTGAATACGCCCCTTGATCTGGGGGCGGTGGGCCTGTGACGGAAGGAGTGAGCAACCCTGCCGGTGCGGGTCCGATTGCGCAGGCTCACACCGTCTTCATCATCCACCGCGATCCGCGAACGGCATACGTCGAGATCGATGCGAACAGCAGATAGCTGACCGTGATGCCGATGAAGATGCCGGTCTCTCCGAGCGTCGTGTAGCGTGCCAGGAGGTAGGCCAGCGGGATCTGAAGGAACCAGAGCACCGCCGCCGTGATCCCGAGCGAGCGGAGTGAATGGCCGGCACCAGATAGCGCGCGTGTCGCAGTCTGGCCGATCACGAACAGCAGGTATCCCGGAACGGCGATATGGAGATATCGGACGGTGAGTGCCGCCACGCGGGGATCGTTCGTGAAGATGTCGGCGAGCGATCCTGCGAAGAGATAGATCAGCAGGCCCGTCGCCGCGACAACCAGCAGAAGATGCCGCCGCGCGGTGATCCGGAACGCGTGCACGCGATCGAAGCGGCGCGCTCCGATGTTCTGGCTCACCAGGGTCTCGATGGCGATTGCCGTTGCGAACACCGGCATCATCACCAGCACATCAACGCGCAGGCCGATCGTATAGGCCGCAACCGCCGCGGTTCCGAACAGATTCACCACCGATATCAGTATCACCCGTGCCATGCTTACCGAGAGCGATTGCAGCGACGACGGCACCCCGAGCCTGAAGATGCTCGTGATCACGTCGCGATTGAACCTGACGGTTGGGCGGTGCAGGCGGAAGTTGAGCCGGCCGCTGTACAGAGCCGCCGTTGCGATCACTACTCCAACCCACTGCGCCGTGGTGGTAGCAATCGCCGCCCCCTGCACTCCCAGCTTCGGCATTCCCAGCAGTCCGAAGATCAGTACCGGATCAAGCAGCGCGTTCACGATGGCGCATGTGATTGCCACCATCATCGGAAACATCGTGTTGCCGGTGGAGCGTATCGAAGCGTTCGCCTGGAAGGTGAGAAGGTTGGCCGGGAGGCCGAACAGGATCGTGAGCTGGTAGGCGCGCGTCAGCTCCAGCATCTCGCCGCGAAGCTGAAGCAGCACCAGCACATGAGGGATCGCCACATACAGGATTGCCGCGGCGGCCGTGGCGTACAGGGCCATGAAGCTGAACGCCTGCGTTGCGATTGCCGATGCCTGGCGCGAACGCCCCTCGCCGATCCGGCGCGCCACGATGATGCCGGTGCCGATGCAGAACCCGCTTCCGATCGTGAACACCGTCATGTTGATCTGATCGCTGAATCCGATTGCCGCGATCGCCGTGTCTCCCAGCCGGGAGACGAAGTACATGTTGATCCAGGCGTAGACGCCGTTGATGATGAAGCCGAACGCCAGAGGGATGGCGAGTCGCCAGAGCGTTGGTGCGATTGGGCCATCGATCAGTCCGTTCCGTTCCTCTCGTACCGTACCGGCCGTTCGTACCGCACCGGCCGTTCGTACCGCACCGGCCGTCGGGGCAGCCTGTCCCGGCCGTTCGGCGTCCGTGGCTGGCGATGAAGGAACGGCGATTGCCACGTTCGAACCGCTCTCGATCGTGAACCGCTCCTCTCGGATGCCTTCCGTGCTCTGTGATTCGCTGTCGGTCCGGTAGCCCATGATCCCTCTTTCACGGCGATCGATGCCGTGCATTACCCCGGGGACGGAGCAATCGCACGGAATGTTCGTTGCAACATGTACAGGAAACTCCGGATCAAACGGTCCGGAACGTCATCAAGGGCTGCCCGCTATCATGAGCCTGGTCTTCGGACGCTCGCCTTCGGCTCGCAGTAGTTCTTGGTCGGTTGCGGGAAGACATGGGGCGGATCTGGAACGGCTCCGAGTTCGTGATGGCACGCATCTATCTGCTCCGGGCACCGTCTCGCTTCCGGGCACGAGATAGTGTCGCGGTTTCGAATCCGGATTCTGTCCGGATGCGCCGAAGATTCATTCATGAGCGCACAGTCCGCTCCCTGCGGAGAGCTCGAGTCCGGGAGAGGCTGAATGTGCTACGGACAGAGTGTACCGAACCAGGGATACGGCTGCGCAGATCGTTGCCGCATGCGTTGCCTGATCGCCAGCGATTCCCTCCCACCCATCGCATTGCACGGCGCATGTGGTACCTCCGGGCCGGCACGGAACGCGGACCATCCCGTCTGTAGCAGGCATACCCCTCTTCCTCAACAGAACTACCGGCAGTACCTGCGAACTGCGGACACTATCGGGCACGATGCTGCTTTGTAGAGCCGAGAGAGAATCTCTATGTTAGCCGCATGAGTAAGGCAGAGAATTCATATGCGGCCGAAGTGGCCGGCGTGAAACTTCGGGCCGTGATATCCGAAGACGGAATTCGCATTGATGGAGAAACGGTTGGCGGTTCTCTACGCGATGAGAAACGCCTCCGAAGCTTCACCGGCACTACCGCACATGGCCTGGAAATGCCGGTGTATGTGGAGGAGGGGGACGATCACGAGTTCATCGTGTATCTGCGGGGCGAGGCGGTGCGCGTACACCTTGCCACGCCGCGGGACGAGCGCATTCTGGCGTTGCGCAAGAACACGATGACCGGCGCAACCTCCGGTGTGATGATCGCCGCGCCGATGCCTGGATTTCTGAAGGCGATGCTGGTGGAGGAGGGGGAGATCGTGGAGAAGGGGCGATCGCTCTGCATCCTCGAGGCAATGAAAATGGAGAACGAGATCAAGGCTCCGGCGCGCCTTGTCGTGAAGCGCCGCATCGCGGCCGCCGGAACCGCAATTGAAAAGGGAGCGCCGCTGGTTGAGCTTGCTCCTCCTGCCGAAGGCTGACGCCGCCAGCCCGCTGCGGTCCGTTGGGCCTGCAGCCCGGGCGATCATGCACAGCAACACCGAATCGGTATTCACTATATCTCAAGGGAAGACAACATGGGTATCTTCGGACGCGTGGCCGACATCATGAAGGCCAACATCAACGACCTTCTCGATCGGGCTGAGGATCCTGAGAAGATGATCAAGCAGATGGTCCTTGAAATGGAGGACGCCGTCAACAAGGCGACGCTTGCGGTTGGCAGTGCGATCGCCAACGAGAAGTCGTTGGAGCGTCAGTACAACAAGCAGCTGGCCGAGGCCAACGACTGGCAGCAGAAGGCCGTGCAGGCGGTGAGCGCCGGGCGCGACGATCTTGCCAAGGCCGCTCTGGAGCGGAAGAACACGATCCAGCGGAACGTTGGCGACCTGGAGCGGATGCTTACCGAGGCCCGCACAACCTCCACGACCCTGCGCGGACAGTTGGATCAGCTCAAGTCCAAGCTGGACGAGGCACGCATGCGCCAGAACACGCTGATCGCCCGGGCTCAGGCGGCCAAGGCGAAGAAGCAGATCGCGCAGTCGTTCTCCGGCGTCGGGAGCGATGCGTTCTCCAAGTTCGACAAGCTGGAGCAGAAGGTGGAGAAGCAGGAGGCGGAGGCCGACGCGTTCGCCCAGCTTGCCGGCGAGAACACCTCGCTCGAGGACCAGTTCAAGCAGCTCAACGCCAGCAGCGATGCCGATGCCGAACTGGCGGCGCTCAAGGCACAGATCGGCAGCGGCTCCGGCCCGGCCGGCTCGCTTCCTTCGGGCCATTGATATCCCCGGCCGGCAGGGCAGTGCGCCGCTCGAGCGCATTGTGCTGCGCGGTCCGCGGTCGATTTCGTATTGAATCAACTGTTCATACACATAACCCGTTGATGGAAGTGAACCAGCAACTTATCGACGAAACTCGTACCCGCGTGCGAGGCTATCTCCAGGAGATCTATCCGGACTTCGTTGAATTCGACGACGGCTCCTTCACCGTGCAGGAAGGATCGGCTACCGTGCGGATATCGGTTATCGCCTGGCACGAGGAGGATTGCGCGGTGGAGTGCACGAGCCAACTGGTAACCGGTGCGAACGTTACTCCCGATGTCATGCGCTGGCTCCTGCAGAAGAATGTGGACCTGCATTTCGGTGCGCTGGGCCTGCTCTTCGATGATACGATCGTCTATTCGCAGACGCTCCCGGGGAACGATCTCACGCGTGCGGAGTTCCAGGCCACGGTGCGTACCGTTGCCACGATCGCGGACTACTACGATGATGAGATCGTGGCAATGGCCGGAGGTTCGGTTGGGAAGGGGGCGGCAACGGCCGCCGTCGCCGAACTGGACAACTGAGCCAGGCCAATCCGGACGCTGATCGAGTAACCGTTCCTGCCAACGCCATGACGCGCTTCAGAGCCCGCAGGCCTTGCAGCGGCTATAGATAGGAACTCTGAGTCATAACGGCCCGCAGCCCGCCCCACGGCGGGCGTTGCGGGCCGTTGGCGTATAGGTGTGCCGCGGGATATATCGCGTGATGTTATTGCCGTCGGGCCTTTGAGCGGCCGTGAGCTCGGAGTCTGAATCGCTCGACAGGCGTCGATGCCTCCCGCCGGCGGCGCTTCCGCCGGAGCGGGCTGACCCGGTTTCCGAGTTTGAAATCGTGCCTGCGCGGTGCGGCGGACGACCCTGATGTTCGCATCCTTTCCCGCGAGCAAACGTTACCACTCCATTCTTTCCCCTTCTCCTTGAAATCCTTATATTTGCTGGCTTTCAGGGAGATGCCCGAGCTTCGGGCCCCGCCGGTAGACACTTCATCAGATCATGGCAAACACACCCGAACGTCTTGTTCCCGTAACGCTGGAAGAGGAGATGCGCTCGTCGTATCTCGACTACTCGATGTCGGTGATCGTTTCGCGCGCGCTTCCGGATGTGCGCGACGGATTGAAGCCGGTGCATCGGCGCGTTCTGTATTCGATGTCCGAACTGGGACTTGCGCCGAACCGGCCGTACAAGAAGTCCGCCCGTATCGTCGGCGAGACGATGGGCAAGTACCACCCGCACGGCGACAGCGCGATCTACGACACATTGGTCCGCATGGCGCAGGATTTTTCCATGCGCCACATGTTGGTGGACGGCCAGGGGAATTTCGGTTCGGTTGACGGCGACCCGCCGGCGGCAATGCGCTACACCGAAGCGCGGCTGACCACGATCGCCAACGAAATGTTGCGCGATATCGACAAGAACACGGTGGACTTCATCCCCAACTTCGACGATTCGCTGCAGCAGCCGTCCGTGCTTCCGGCCAACTTCCCGAACCTGCTCGTCAACGGCAGTTCCGGCATTGCCGTGGGCATGGCCACCAACATTCCTCCGCACAACCTCGGCGAGGTGGTGGATGGGCTGGTCTCCATGATCGACGATCCGAACGTGACGGTGGACGAGCTGATGAAGCATGTGAAGGCGCCGGATTTCCCGACCGGCGGCATCATCTACGGTTACGACGGCGTTGCAGAGGCATACCGTACCGGGCGCGGGCGCGTGGTGATGCGCGCCAAGGTGGCCACGGAGGTTCTGAAGTCCGGCAAGGAGCAGCTCGTGGTTTCGGAGCTGCCGTATCAGGTGAACAAGGCAACGTTGATCGAGAAGATTGCGGACCTGGTTCGCGAGAAGAAGCTGGAGGATATCGCCAACATTCGCGACGAGTCCGATCGCGACGGCCTCCGGATCGTGATCGAACTGAAGCGCGACGCGGCTCCGGAAGTGGTGATGAACAACCTCTACAAGCACACGTCGCTGCAGCAGACCTTCGGCGTGATCATGCTTGCGCTGGTTGAGGGACGGCCGCGGATTCTGACGCTGCGCGACATCATGGAGCAGTTCCTGAAGCACAGGAACGAAGTGATTGTTCGCCGCACACAGTTCGATCTGGATGCCGCCGAACGCCGCGCCCACATCCTGGAAGGTTACATCATCGCCCTCGACAACATCGACGAGGTAATCGAGACCATCAAGAAGTCGCGCGACGTCGAGACCGCGAAGCAGAACCTGATGAAGCGCTTCGGGCTTTCGGAGATCCAGTCAAAGGCGATCCTGGATATGCGCCTGCAGCGTCTCACGGGCCTGGAGCGCGAGAAGATCATGCAGGAGTACCGCGAGACGATCGAGCTGATCGAGCGTCTGCGTTCGATCCTCGCATCGAAGGATCTCCAGATGCGCATCATCCGCGAGGAGCTGGTGGAGTTGAAGTCGCGCTACGGCGACGCCCGCCGCACGGACATCATCATCGACTACCGCGACTTCTCGATCGAGGAGCTCATCGCGCAGGAAGATATGGTGGTGACGATCTCGCACGCCGGCTTCATCAAACGGTTCCCCGTATCCGGCTATCGCAGGCAGCAGCGCGGCGGCAAGGGAGTTACAGGGATGCAGACACGCGAGGATGATTTCATCGAGCATCTCTTCGTCGGCTCCACGCATCACTACCTGGTGTTCTTCACCGATCGCGGACGCTGTTTCCGTTTGAAGATCTACGAGATCCCGGAGGCGGGGCGCGCGTCGAAGGGACGTTCGCTGGCGAATCTGCTGCCGAAGGAGAAGGAGGAGAAGGTGACGGCCATCCTCTCCGTCAAATCGTTCGACACCGATGAATCGATCATCATGGTAACCGAGCAGGGGGTGGTGAAGAAGACGCAGATCCGCGACTTCGCCAACATCCGCTCCAGCGGCATCATCGCCATCAACCTGAACGATGGCGACAGCCTTGTGGCCACACGCCTCACCGATGGAGACAACGACATCGTGATCGGCACGTTCCTCGGGATGGCGGTCCGCTTCCGCGAGTCCGACGTACGCGACATGGGGCGCGGCGCCACCGGTGTCCGCGGCGTTACGCTTGCCGACGGCGATCATGTGATCGAGATGGTTGCTGTGAAACGCGCCGATTCCAATCTGCTCATCGTCAGCCAGAACGGCTACGGCAAGCGGAGCCAGGTGAGCGACTTCCGCCTGACCAAGCGAGGCGGCAAGGGGGTGATCTCCATGAACGCCACGGAGAAGACCGGCAATGTGGTGGCGATGAAGGAGGTTGGCGACGCCGACGACATCGTGGTGATGACGGAGAAGGGGATGGTGATTCGGCAGCATATCGCGGAGATCCGTGTGCTGGGCAGAAACACCCAGGGGGTGCGTCTGATTCGCATGAACGAGGGAGACCGGATTACCGGCGTTGCGGTTGTTCCAACCGACAGCGGATCGGAAGAGGGGGAGGAGGTGGAAGAGTAACCCGACTTGCACAGTTACGCGGCGTCGAGTATCATTGTGGCCCGATTTCAGCCCCGTGAACTCGGCGCCGACGCAGGAGTGGCGGAATTGGCAGACGCGCTGGACTCAAAATCCAGTGGGCTTTAAAACCCGTGCGGGTTCGACCCCCGCCTCCTGTACCAGACAACGGCTCTTCGGAGCCGTTGCGCGTTTATGACTCGAGGCAATTCATCAGCCGGCCGTGCGTCGTTGATAGGCCGAAGTTGTGACAAAGCAACTCGCAGGAAGGGAGGGGCTTGTGGAGAAAAGGCGAAAGGCGTAGCTTTGTTGTTCTTTCGCTGGGCCGGCAGTCACTGGCCACGGCGATTCGTGGGAACAACTCGTAGAAGCCGCCCCTGGCGGATGACCGAATAGAAGGCGCCTGCCATCGGTCGCCTTTTTTTGTTGCCCACGACGGCGACAGCTTCAATCAACTGCAAATCACGATCGGGATATGGCAAAGACGCAAACCTTCGTCGACAAGAGCAAGAAGAAGGGTGTTTCGGATTTGATCTCGGTCAAGGTCGTGACCACTGAGCGCTCCGAGAAGGGAACGGTAAAGTTCAACGAGCGCTTCGTCAAGGTGAAGGACCTGGCTGAGGTGGAGAAGGCGGTAAAGGGATAATCTCCCGGACCGTACAGCCTCCGTGGCATACAGCACGACGATATCATTCCGTGGCTGCGTTGCGGCTGGTTCATTAGACGTGTCTCAACAGTAGAGCTATTCCTCAGGAAAGCAATGAAAGAAGGCATCCATCCGAAGTATATGGCCGCGCACGTTACCTGTGTCTGCGGTGCTTCCTTCGTAACCCGATCCACGGTTGGCGACATCAAGCTGGAAATCTGTTCCGAGTGCCATCCGTTCTACACCGGCCGCCAGAAGGTGATCGACACCGCCGGTCGTATCGACCGCTTCAATCAGCGGTTCCAGAAGTCCAAGGGCATTCAGGCCGCGAAGCAGGAGAAGGCCGAGCAGAAGGCCTGATCGCCCGCAACGCGATCCATCGACGCTATTAACGTTTCCAGTACATACAGCAACCTGAACACAATCTCAGATGCGACGTAGCAATTCTTTCGATAGCCGCAACGGTCGTCCGGGAGCAGACGGCCAGCTCCGTCAGAAGCGGAACGATCCTCCCCGTCGTAAGCGCAATCCGCTGAAGGGGATCGAGTACGTTGACTACACGAACACGAAGCTCCTGCAGCGTTTCATCAACGATCAGGGGAAGATTCTCCCGAAGCGCATCACGGGCGTCACGGCGAAGCAGCAGCGTGCGGTATCGCGTGCGGTAAAGTATGCTCGCCACCTCGCGCTCCTGCCGTTCGTTACGGACGACGCGCGCTGACACACGTTCCGCGGCATCGAATGCTTCGCGCTGCCGTTGCCGGCACCGGGCATTCCGGATGTCGATGGAACATGTGGGATGTGATCCCTGCTGGATTCACGGATAACGATTCGGGGCATTGGGTTGTTCGTTCAACCCGATGCCCCGTTCTGTTTATCGGCGAACGGATGCGCGCCGCGATATGCCTCCGTGGTCGGGATCAGGAGCAGAGTTCGCGCATCCTGCGCAGTGTGTTCACCGGATCGGGTGTTCCGAACACACCGGACCCGCTTACGATCACATCCACTCCCGCCTCGTAGACTTCCCGCACATTCTCCAGCTTGATCCCGCCGTCCGCCTCGATCAGGCAGGTGCCGTTGCCGGCATCATCCAGCATCCGGCGAACGGTCCGCGCGCGCCGGAAAAGCGATGGGATGAACGACTGGCCGCCGAATCCGGGCTCTACCGACATCAGCAGCACCATGTCCACATCCGGCAGTATCTCCTCGATTGCTGAGAGCGAGGTTGCGGGGTTCAATGCCACGCCGGGATGTACGCCCAGGGAACGGATAAGCTGAACCGTGCGATGCAGATGTATAGCTGCCTCCACATGCACCGTGATCCATGCGGCTCCTGCCTCCGCAAAGGCCTCCACATACCGATCGGGATCGCTGATCATCAGATGGCAGTCCAGCGGGAGCTCCGTGACGCTCTTCAACGCCTGAACCACCGGCGGACCGATGGTGATGTTCGGCACGAAGTGGCCGTCCATCACGTCAACATGCAGGAAGTCCGCGCCCCCTTCCTCCATCCTCCTGACGTCGTCGGCGAGTCGTGTGAAGTTGGCGGAGAGAAGTGAGGGGGCCAGATACACGCGGCGGGTCATGCGAAGTCCTCCGGGTTCGGTTCGTCCACATCGTCGCTGTTGCCGTTCAAGTCCGGCTCCTGAACGGGGAGCAGTGCGGCACGCGGGCCTTCGGTGAACGGCACCGGCATGGAGCGCTTGAGCGATTCCGCGAGCTCTGCAAGGCGCGCCTCCACCAACGCGTTGATGGTGCCCGCCGGGTATTCGCCATGTTCGTCCGGTGCGCCGGCTGCAACGCCGGTGAGGATCTCGATTCCCTGATCGATGGAGGAGACGGAATAGACGTGGAACCGTCCTTCGCCAACCGCTTCCACCACTTCATCGGAGAGCATCAGGTCCGAAACGTTCTGCGTCGGTATCAGCACGCCCTGCGTGCCGGTGAGGCCGCGGAGACGGCAGACATCGAAGAAGCCCTCGATCTTCTCCTTCACACCACCGATCGGCTGTATCTCCCCCCACTGATTCACCGAGCCGGTAACAGCCAGGTCCTGCCGGATCGGAACGCGGCTCAGCGCGGAGAGGAGCGCGTATACTTCGGTGCTCGAGGCGGAATCGCCCTCGACCCCGCCGTACGACTGCTCGAACACGATCGATGCGGACAGGGCGAGCGGCCTGGTTTGTGCGAAGCGATTCCGGAAGAACCCGTTCAGGATCATCGTCCCCTTGTTGTAGATGCTCCCGCCGAGCTGAGCCTCGCGATCGATGTTGATGATTCCCTGCGTTCCAACGGAGACGGTGGCCGTAATACGCGAGGGTTTGCCGAAGCTGGTCTGGCCGGTGCTGTACACTGCCAGACCGTTGATCTGCCCCACGCGGCGGCCGGACGTGTCGATCATCATCACGCCGCTCGTGATCTGCTCCAGCGTCTTCTCCTTCCAGAGCGAGTTGCGATCGGCCATCATCACGTACGCCTTCTCGACATGATAGCGGCTCACGATCTCCGCTCCCTCCGCCTCGGCCCAGAAGCTGGACTCGCGCAGCAGGTCCGCGATGTCGCTGAACCGGAGCGAGATCTTCCTGATGTTGCCGGCGCGCTCCACCGCATACTCCACAACGGCGGCAACGCTCTCGCGTTCGAACTGCAGCAGATTCTCCTCGTCGCAGATCCGCCGTATGAACCGCGCATAGTCGACCAGGATTTCATCCGTGCGGTTGATCTCATAGTCGAACTGCGCGTTGATCTTGAAGATCTTCCGGAAGTCCTCCTCGCCATCGAACAGCGCCTGGTACAGACGCGAGTCGCCGATCATGATCACTTTCACGTTCAGTTTGACCGGCTCCGGCTTCAGCGCTGACGTGGCCGCGCTCGAGGTCTGGAAGAAGCTCTCGATGGGCTGTATCTCCAGCTTCCGGTTCAACAGAATGCGCTTCAGCGCCTTCCAGACGCCGGCCTCGGAGAGCGCATCGGTTGCGTTGATGATCAGGTAGCCGCCGTCGGCCTTCAGGAGCGATCCCCCCTTGATCTGCGTGAAGTCCGTGCTCCAGAATCCCGTCCGCTGATCATAGACGCGCTCTATCGTACCGAAGAGATTGACGAACGTTGGCGTGGTCTCGATGATGGCCGGGCTCCCGCTGGTGTTCGCGTTGTCGAGCACCACGTTCACCTTGTAGATCTTGAAGAGCTCCTGCTTCGCGGGATCTTCGTCTGCTTCCTCCTCGCCTGCCTGACGGAACTTCTCCAGATTCTCGAGAATGTCGTCGCGCACGTCGTCCAGATAGCTGCGCACTTCGTCGAATGGAAAACGGGAACGGAGATCGTCGATTGCCGGAAGCGTGATCACCTGCGCGGCCCCGTGCTCGTAGTCGGCGATGGAATGCTGGAACTCCTGCGAGAGCTGCATTCCCTGGCGTGCAAGGTCGTACAGGCCCGCGCTCAGCGTTTCGTACGTCGCCACCAGTTCCTTGGCCTGCTCCTCGGTGATGGTGCCGGCGGCAACTGCCTGCCCGAGCGTTTCAATCGGGACCGGCTTCTCGTTGATCACCGGAAGGATCTCAGGCTGGATGGCTTCTCCGTTCTTCCGCTGCCCGAGCGTGAATCCGTGCGGGCGCAGGGTGGCGTCGAATGCATCCAGCATCTCCCGTTCGCGACCCTGGAATTCCTCCACGATACGCGTGCGCCCGGCGCGGAATTTCTCATCGTCGAACATCCGCGAGAGGTGGAGACGCAGATAGGTGATGGCCGCTCCAAGCGCCTTGTCGAAGCTGGCGGCCCTGCCGCGGGGAAACACCAGGAGTCGCGGAGAGTCGGGATGGCGGAAGTTGTTGACGTATGCGTAGTCGTGCGGGACGTTGAAGTTGGGGCGCATGCGCTCCACGATACTCTTGATCGTGGACATGCGGCCGGTTCCGGCCAGGCCGCTGACGAAGATGTTGTAGCCCGGCGAATAGATCTCCGCGCCGAGCGTGAGCGCCTCGATCGCGCGCCGCTGGCCGATGATGCCATCGAACGGATCGATGTGTGCAGTGGTAGGGAAGTCGAAGATGGCGGGGTCGGCATACCAGCGGAGTGAACCGGAGGGAAGCTCCGGATGTTTCGGCGCCGGGATAAGTGTATCGTTGGAATCGGCCATGTGGAATACTCACGTAAGAGTTCCTGACGTTCGGCGCTGCAAGGCCTGTAGACGAACAGGCGCAATCCGGTTTTGGCAGGAACTGTAAGCTGGGCAAACGGCTGCGCAACCGGTCGTGTGCAGCCATGGCAGTCTTGTTCGGCCCCGCATAATAATCAACTGGTGGTTGAACGGAAACATTGAACGGAATTCGCGATTGCATGCGAACGCAGTTCGTCACCACTGCACGTGTGAACGTACCGTATATTCGCGCGCTCAAACCAACGTAGCATGCAACATCATACCGTCCGCACAGACTGGTCCGTGGCCGAGATCACGGAACTGTATCACACGCCGCTGCTCGCGCTCGTGGCCCGCGCATCCTCGGTTCACACCGTACATCATTCCTATCGCGACATTCAATGCTGCACTCTTCTTTCGGTGAAGACCGGCGGCTGCCCGGAAGATTGCGCCTACTGCCCTCAGGCAGCGCGCTATGCGACCGGCGTGGACGTTCACAAGCTGATGGATGTCGGCACGGTGACACAGGCAGCCCAACGCGCCCGCGAGGCGGGTTCCACGCGCTTCTGCATGGGCGCGGCGTGGCGCGAGGTTCGCGACAACAGCGATTTCGATCGTGTTCTGGAGATGGTGACGCAGGTGCGCGCGCTCGGCCTGGAAGTGTGCTGCACGCTCGGCATGGTCACGGCCGATCAGGCGCGACGCCTGGCGGAGGCCGGCCTTACCGCGTACAATCACAACATCGATACCTCGAGTTCATTCTATGGTTCGGTGATCACCACGCGTGCGTTCGACGATCGCATCGATACCATTGCCAATGTGCGTGCAGCCGGATTGAGTGTATGCTCCGGCGGGATCATCGGCATGGGGGAGCGCGATGAGGACCGCATCGGATTCCTTCACACGCTGGCAGGCTTCGATCCGCATCCCGAGAGCGTGCCGATCAACGTGCTGGTGCCGGTGGAGGGAACGCCGCTCGCCGACAGCGCCCCCGTTGATCCGTTCGATCTGGTTCGGATGGTTGCCTGCGCCCGCATCCTGATGCCGCGCTCGCGCGTGCGGCTCAGCGCCGGGCGCCTCTCGCTGAGCCACGAGGCACAGGCGCTGGCATTCCTTGCCGGAGCCAACTCCATCTTCACCGGCGAAAAGTTGCTCACCACTCCCAACCCCGGTACGGACTCTGATCAGGATCTCTTCCACAAGCTCGGCATTGTTCCAACACAGCCGTACAGCGTCGAGTTCAGCATCACGGAATCGGCGGAGTAGCGATCATGCTTGCCCAACGGCTTCGCGACGAGCTGCAGCGGCTTGAACGCCGCTCGCGACTGCGCTCGATTGCGCGTCCTGATGCCGGCGAGTTCTTCTCGAACGACTATCTCGGCATTGCCTCGCATCCTGCGATGCACGCGGCCGCGGCGCAGGCGCTGCAGATGGCTCTTCCAGCCGGCTCGGGCGGCTCCAGACTCCTTGCCGGGAATCACGATGAACATCTGGAGGCCGAGCGGCTGTTTGCTGCCTTCGCCGGCCGCGAGCGGGCGCTGCTGTTCGGTTCCGGATATCTGGCAAACCTCGCCGTGCTCAGCGCGCTCCCCGGCAGGCACGATCTTCTCGTGCTCGATGCCGCGGCCCATGCGTCGCTCAAGGAGGGTGCGCGTGCGTCGCTTGCCGCCAGGCGTACATTCCGGCACAACGATCCCGCCTCGCTCCGCCGCGCGCTGCACGACCGCGAACGCTATGCCTGCGCCTTCGTGGTGGTTGAAGGGGTGTACAGTATGGATGGCGACCTTGCGCCTCTTGCCGAGCTGGCGGAAGTCTGTGCGGACCTGGATGCGCATCTGATTGTGGACGAGGCACATGCAACCGGGCTGTTCGGCGCCGGGCTTCGCGGCGTGCACGCGCTTCATCCGCACCTGCCGCCGCCGCTGCTGACCATTCATCCATGCGGCAAGGCGATGGGATGTTCCGGCGCATTCGTTGCAGCCGATGCCCTCGTTATCGACTATCTGGTAAACACGGCCCGCCCCTTTCTGTTCAGCACCTCGGGGTCGCCGCTCCATGCGCACCTTCTGTCCGCATCCATCAACCTGATCGCAGAGTTGCACGATCGCGCCGTCGCCGTGCTGGAGCGTGCTCGCAGCCTGCGCGCGCGGTTCAAAGACCTGCGCCGGTGGAGCACCGTTCAATCCCCCGGTCCGATTGTCCCGTTGATCATTGGCGGCGATGACGCCGCCGTGCGGGCGTCCCGGCATCTTCGGGAGCGATACGGTATCACGGTGCCACCGATACGTCCTCCAACGGTTCCCGAGGGAAGCGCCCGCCTTCGGATCACGGTGACGTGGAATGTCGGCGAGGAGCGACTGGAATACCTGGCGGACGCGCTGCTGGCAACCGAAGACGAAATTGGAGGAGAGGATGAAGAGTAATGCAGGCCGCGGTCTGTACGTTGCAGGGACGGACACCGGCGTAGGAAAGACCGTGCTTGCGGCCATGCTCACGCTGGCGCTGGATGCTTGCTACTGGAAGCCGGTGCAATCCGGGCTGGAGGGTGAGACGGACACCATGGCGGTGCGGCGCATGACCGGACTGCCCGCGGAGCGATTCAAGCCGGAAGCCTATCGGCTGACAGCGCCGATGTCGCCCGATCAATCGGCGGAGCGCGAGGGCGTCCGCATCGATTGCGAGCATATGGAACTCCCGGGCTGCGAGCGGCCGCTGGTGGTGGAGGGAGCGGGTGGGGTGATGGTGCCGATGAACCGGGAGACGCTGCAGATCGATCTGATCCGGCGATGGGGGCTGCCCGTGGTGCTCGCAGCCCGGACGGGACTCGGCACGCTGAATCACACGCTGCTGACAATCGAAGCGCTTGGCTCGCGCGGTATTCCGGTGCTCGGCATAGTGATGATCGGCGAGCCGCACCGCGAGAACACGGCCACGCTGGCAGGATGGATGCGCGTTCCGGTGCTCGGCACGGTTCCGCCGCTTGCCTCGCTCGACGCCGGGTCGCTTATGGACGCCTGCCGGACGGCGCTTCCTTCCTTCAACCAATGGGGTTTCGAACAGCGATGAACGGATCCGAGCCAACGAGCATGCATGTTGCCGACGCGCCCGCCGGTGCACCCTCGTGGGCTGCGCTCGACGCGCGGCACGTGTGGCATCCGTATACACAGATGCTAACCGCTCCCGCACCGATCGATGTCGCCCGTGCGGGCGGCGCCTACCTGTACAGGAGCGACGGGAGCGCGATTCTCGATGCCATCTCTTCATGGTGGGTTACGCTGCACGGACATGCACATCCGGCCATCGTGGCTGCCATCGCACGGCAGGCGGCGCAATTGGATCAGGTGATCTTCGCCGGCTTCATGCACGAGCCGGCGGCGCGCCTCGCGGCGCAACTGGCAGCCATCACCCCCGGCGATCTGGACCGTGTCTTCTTCAGCGACGACGGTTCAACCAGTGTGGAGGTGGCGCTGAAGATCTGCATCGGCTACTGGGCCAATCGCGGCGAGCCTCGCACCCGTTTCCTCGCACTGGAAGGAGCGTACCACGGCGACACGTTCGGAGCGATGTCCGTCAGCGAACGGTCTGCGTTCACGCGCGGCGTCACCCCGCTCCTCTTCGACGTGGAACGACTGCCGTTCCCGGTGCCGGGAACGGATGGGAGCGCGATGCTGGATGCAGCGCGAGCCGCGCTCGCCGGCGGCGCGATCGCCGGTGTGATCGTTGAGCCGTTGCTGCTCGGCGCCGCGGGGATGCGCATGTGGGATGCCGGCCTGCTCCGTTCGCTTGCCGCGCTCTGCAGCAGCCATGGCGTTCCGTTCATTGCCGATGAGGTGCTTACCGGATTCGGCCGCACGGGAAGGATGTTCGCATGCGAGCATGCCGATATCGTGCCCGATGTTCTCTGCCTCTCCAAGGGCCTTACCGGCGGGCACCTGCCGCTTGGTGCAACGCTCTGCCGTCCGTATCTGTACGATGCGTTCCTCGATCGCGATCGCTCCCGCATGCTGTTTCATGGGCACTCTTTCACGGCCAATCCGATCAGCTGCGCCGCCGCGCTTGCAAGTCTGGATCTGTTCGAATCGGAGCCAGTGGGCCGGCGGATCGCCGCCATCGGCGCGCTGCATGCGGAGCGGCTTGCGGACCTCGAGGCAGGCGGGTCGGTCTGCAACGTGCGGCGCTGCGGAACGGTTGCCGCGTTCGATCTCCCCGCCGATTCGCGGGGCTATCTGAGCGATGCCGCGCGCGGCATTGCCGCCCGCGCACTGGATCACGGCTTCCTGCTTCGCCCCCTTGGCGAAGTGCTTTACATCCTGCCTCCGTATTCAACACCTCCCGATGCACTCCATGAGCTCTACGACTTCCTTCTCCGCGAACTCCGTGGTTGATCTGCCATACGATGATGGAGCCACGTTGGAACGCTTCGAGACGTGGCTTCGCGGCGTGGTCGAAGCCAACCGCAGTCATGCGCGGCTGGCGAACACCTTATCCATGCTGGAGCATATCGGCTCCGTGAAGATTGCGCGAAGCCAGGCCGGACGCTCCATCACGCTCGGGCGTCTGCAGCATCTCACCGAGGAGACGCGGCATGCCTGGGCTCTGAAACGGATTGCCGTTGCAGTCGATCCGGACGGCATGGCGCAGTACAACGAAGCTGCGCTTCTTGCCGGAGCCGCGGCGCGCGGCTACTTCGAGCGCCTTGATGCCGGTGTGCGCAACGCCGTGCGCGAAGCGCTCCCCGGCGATCTGCAGAACGAGGCCGCGTATCTGCTGGTAACCTGGCTGGTGGAACTCCGCGCCGCATGGCTGTATCCGGTGTATCAGTCGGCGCTGGAGGCGTGCGGGGCGCGGCATTCCGTCCGGTCCATCATCGGCGATGAAGCCCGCCACCTGGATGACGTGAGGCAGGGCCTGGATGCCGTTGTCTGCGCCGCATCCGAATTGCCGGAGATGCTGCGGCGATACGAGGCCGGCCTCTTCGAACGGCTTGCCGCCGCGATGATGCGTGCCGATGCCGCTTCGGTGCTGTAGCCGTGCGAACGCTTTGTAGCATGCGGCCGTATCGATCTTCCCGGCGGTACGTGTACATTTGCCCACGCCGGATTCGATCCTCCGGCATTTCAGTTATCCATGTTCCCGCCACCGGGCTCAGCATGATCTGCCGGCAGATCTGCACCCTCCCGCTGCACGGGAACCGTAACCGATCCAGCCATGGCTAGCAACGCAGGTCAGTCCACTATCTCGCTCGAAACCATCGTCTCGCTCGCGAAACGTCGCGGATTCGTCTTTCAGTCGTCGGAGATCTACGGCGGCCTGAACGGTTGCTGGGACTACGGCCCACTGGGTGTGGAGCTGCTCCGCAATATCAAGGACGCCTGGTGGCGGGCGATGACATATCGCGATGACGTTGAGGGGATCGACGCGGCGATCCTGATGCACCCGCGTGTGTGGGAAGCCTCCGGTCACGTGCAGAACTTCTCCGATCCGTTGATCGACAACAAGACGAGCAAGTCGCGCCATCGTGCCGATCATCTGATCGAAGGGGAGATCGAGAAGCTGAGGAAGAAAGGGCGCACGGAGAAGGCCGCTGAACTGGAGGCGAAGCTTGCTGCGGCTACCGATCCGTCGCAGCTCTATCAGTTGATCATCGAACACGAGATCAAGGACCCGGTCAGCGGCACGATGGATTGGACGGAGGTTCGGCACTTCAATCTGATGTTCAAGACATTCATCGGTCCGCTCGAGGATACGTCCGCTGTTGTCTATCTGCGTCCGGAGACGGCGCAGGGGATCTTCGTCAACTTCGACAACGTGCGCCAGTCCACCCGGCAGAAGATTCCGTTCGGTATCGCGCAGATCGGCAAGTCGTTTCGCAACGAGATCAACACGAAGTATTTCCTGTTCCGGACGCGCGAATTCGAGCAGATGGAGATGCAGTTCTTCGTGAAGCCAGGCGAGGACGACAAGTGGTACGACTACTGGCTTGGCGAGCGCTGGCGCTGGTTCCAGGATCTGGGCATGACCATGGAGCGCCTCCGCACGAAGCCCCACGACAAGCTTGCGCACTACGCGAAGGCTGCCGTGGACATCGAGTACGAGTTCCCGTTCGGTTGGGGGGAGATCGAGGGGATTCACAACCGTACCGATTTCGATCTGAGCCGGCACTCCGAATACTCCGGCAAGAAGCTGGAGTATTACGACGATCAGACCAAGGAGCGTTTCGTTCCCTATGTGATCGAGACGGCGGTCGGTGCGTCGCGATCCACCATGGCATTCCTGGTGGATGCATACCGCGAGGAGGAGGTCAACGGCGAGAAGCGGGCGGTGATGCGCTTCCATCCGCGCCTTGCCCCGTACAAGCTCGCGGTGCTGCCGCTGGTAAACAAGGATGGCATGCCGGAATTCGCCACGCGGATCTACCACGATCTTCAGCGGCACTTCAAAACGTTCTACGACGACTCCGGCGCCGTGGGGCGTCGGTATCGCCGGCAGGACGAAGTTGGAACGCCGTTCTGTACAACCGTGGACGGCCAGACATTGGAGGATGGAACCGTCACGGTTCGCGAGCGTGACAGCATGGAGCAGGTTCGCATCCCGGCCGATGCACTTCGTACGTACGTTGCCGAGCGCGTCGGCCTGTAGCGGGTGCGTCCGGGTTATTGTACCCCGATACATGAAACTGCACCCCGAAGGTATGGATCATTGCCTTCGGGGTTTTCTGTTGGTGCCGCAGTTGCCGCCGCAATTCGATGCGCTCGCCTTCTCCCGGATCATCGCATGGGAACGTCTCGCTCACATCACCCGCAACGATGCTGCCGGTGCGTCGCATCCTGTAATATTCCTCGGTAACATATAAAATGAAGTATTGTAGGACTGGCGCCGAAGGATTCGGTTCGATCATGATGTCGCAGCGCGATACATGCAGGCAACGGAGTTGAGCAGATACATTTCGCGCGTGGGCGGTTGCACTGTGATCGGCCGTTGGCCCGGGCCTGAACGGCGCCCGTTGCGAACCGCGTGCGGCACGAACGCCGTACGCACCTGCCGGTACTCAGTTTTGGGGAGTCCGGGTTCGGGTTTGTGCCGGGGCCATCCTGCCACTCGGCCGGAAACCGGGGCGCATCCGGAGCGGTGTACGAACCGGCACCTGTCGACGGTGAGGGGTGCTCCGATTGAAGCCGCTGGCGTGACGGGGCTACAGGACGGGGACACTTCGCTGCCGCCGGCCCGTGCGGCATACATGTTGGAAGTGTCGGAGATTCTATACCTTTGGTCCGCAATAGTCCGCGCACCCAGTCTTGAGTTCGATGGGCGGTACGGCGCGGAGAGTGCTGATAGTCTGTCACGGAGCCGGTCAGACGGTCGACACGGAGGACAACGATGGCGCGCAAGCGAAAGGATGATATCATAGAATCCGTTGAGGATCTTGGGGAGTTGGAAAGCAAGTATCGTGGGAAGCCGGAGGAGGCTCGTGTCAAGGTGCTGCGTCTGCTGAAGGACGATCCCGATCTCGGTATCGACGAGGCTGCGGTGATAATCGGCTATTCCAAGCAGGCGGTCAAGCGGTGGCTGAAGGTGTATCGCGACGAGGGGCTTGCGCAGTTACTCACCGGAGGTGGGCGGCGACGTGTTCCCAGCCAGGATCTCCAACTGGGGCTGCTCCAGCAGAAACTTGCAGCGGGAGATTTTCAGGAGATCGGTGATGTGATGCACTGGATCTCTCAGCGCATCGTGCCTGCCGGTCAGATTCGTCACGACCGCTCCGACGGCTCACAGCAGGCGCACGGCTCCTCCACGAACGGCCATGGTGCCGTCATGCAGGCGGGAAGCATTGTGCCGGACAATGTCCTTCGTATCCTCTCCTCGCTGGTCGGTGTTTCCGATGTGCAATCATGGACGTCCTCCTTCAGGGAAGCATTGCGCATACTGCTTGGCGATGTTGACCTGGTGAGCATCGGGATCAATGTGGAGTGCGATCTGCAGAACCCTTCGGCTTACAGGCCGAACATGGCGCTCTCGCAAAGCATAGTGTCCGGGACCGAGGCAATCGATTCGCTCCATCATTTGAACCGGGCCGATGAGAATCGCGATGAGGAACATATCAAGCGATTCCTCGATAACCTCAGGCGAAGAAAGTTCAAGTTCGCCCAGTACCACCCACCGGTAAGCTTCGTGTATCACTACGGCGACAACGCCTATCTCGGCGGGATCGTCCTGTGGCGTGAGCGATCGTGGCCGCCGGTGTCGTCGCGGACTATTGCCACCATGGAGAGTCTGCGCAGCTTCATTGTATTCCTCCTTTCGGACTTCGTTGCGCGGCACCAACTGGCGCGGCCGATGGGCCACTCCTTCGCCGAGACTGTGGACGAGATCGCGATGACCGCTGGTCTCACGCTACAGGAACGCCGGATCCTGATGCTCCAGTTGTTGGGGATGGGATACGAGGAGATCGCCGACAATCTGAACATATCCCTCAACACCGTTCGCACACACGTCCGGTCGATATACGAAAAGACAGGCGCACGGGGCCAGACCGACCTGGTGGCCAAGTACTTTACGCTGAAGATTGAGTCCACATAAGTCTATTGACATTAGTCTCGTAGCGGTGAAAATCACATTCGCATGCGAGTGATTTTGATATCAGTATAGGGCGATCTTTGCACCGGTGCTAGTGCCCACGCGTACCGGATTCTCTCAACCACACCACCTACCACCGTCCGGGCGCTTCCAGGCACGAGAACCGACTCTCTCTCTCTATCTCTCTCCACTCGCATCAACAGGGGTACGCTATGAAAAGAGCCATTATGGCCCTTGCATTACTGCTCGTGCTCTCCGTCAGATGCTGGTCGCAGACATCTTATTGCGTTGATCAGAACGCCACACCGATCGACTCGATTTCGGTGGATGTCGCTCTTGGTTCGGGTTCCCAGATCATCAGTGAGATATGGGTAACGCGTTCCGCCGGCGGCCAGATCCAGTACGTTGTCAATCCTCAATTGATCTACTTCACAGGAGATGGATCGAAAGTGGATGCGATGTCGACGACACAGATCTTTGACTTGGTAGCACAGGCAGCTGTTTCCGAGGGAATTTCCCTTGGATACACATCCTGTCCGGGGTCCTGCACGTCGCCCGCAACGGCGGTCGTCCGGATTCCGGCATGTGTGCTGCGAACCGGTACCGGAACACTCACGCACTTTACGGTGTGCAGTGGAAGCGGTTGCTGTGTTCGCGTCTATAACGTTTGTTGTCCAAATGGAGCTGGGGCGCCAAGCGTCACACTCGCGAGTTCAAGCAGTCCGGGGTGCTCACCAAGTTCCGGCTGCGAATCCACCTGCCCATGATGTGCGCACACGCCACATCGTACACCATGGCGAATGATAGGTGGCTCGTTTTTCACTCCGACGCCGCTTGATGCGGCGGATCAAACGCGATCATTCGTCCAACAGAGAGGTTATGTATGCATAGAATCCTTACAACGATATGCTTCGCCGCCATCGTGGCGATTGCAGTGCCAGTCGCGCTCCGTGCCCAGACCGGAAAGCAGAAGGTGATGATTGTGGCATGGGAGCAGAAGGGATACCTCGTAACTGAAAACGGAGGTGGAAGCTGGAGGCTGGTTGCGGCCAGCGAAGTCGGAAGCCTTCCCGAGAATATCCAGGCCCTGTTGAAGACCAGCAGGAGCAATGAAGTCGCGAATCAAACGGCTGTGGTTCCGAATCCCTCCGCCGGACAGGTCTCCTTCCGGTACAATGTCTCGTCGCCCGGTGATGTGGCAATCACCATCTACGATGGGCACGGAGCCGAAGTCGTGCGTACCATAGCTGCCGCCGCAGCGGCCGGCTATCATTCATACAGTGTCGATCTCTCGAGCCTCCCAAGTGGTGCATACTACTATCGCATTGCCAACGGTGAGGGTCCCGTAGGCAATGGGACGGTAATCATCACCCGCTAACAGGGATGGACGGTGATACCCAGCAGTAGCCACCCGGTTTGTTGAGCCGCAGTGAGATGAACCGTGTGGGTATCACCGTCCTGGCTCAGCCGCAAAAGAGATCGCAGCGTCGAGAAGGGAAGTCCTGCTCGTATTCGCGAATCCCGACCGAATCTTCGGCCGGGATTCGCTGCGTTATGAGCCTCGTGTTCGCTCGTACGAGCTCCGCAGCGCATCAGGCCCGATGGTTGCGGGGTATCAGCGCTGCGGAATGTGGGCACCGTGGAAGGGGAGCGGCCGGGCACACCGTGTATACCAAACCATACCGATGTAGCATCAGCTCGGAGATCCGGTGGTTGCGGATTGAGACCGTATACTGCCGGCATGGAAGCGGGATCGGTGCGGCGCTGTCGGGGAAGTTCCCGGGGTGCGGGTGCAGGATGCCAAAAGGTTGACGGCAGTATTGCGTCGGAACGCATGAATCGTTGGGGGAGATTCGTATCTTGTGCTCGCTTTCCCCGCTCTATCGCCAGGGCATTCCCGAAATCGGCGACGCATTCGGGCTGTACTGCGGCAGCATGAGGCGTGCGCCATCATATCGATGCCCGGCATCAACGGTCCGCTTTGTCGTTGACCCTCGATGGAGCAGCAACAAGGAGTTCGAAATATGCCACGCAGGCGGGATGCAGTAATCACCGAGAGTTCCGAAAAGCTTCAACGTCTGGAATCCGAATATCGCGGCAAGCCTGAAGGGCAGCGTCTTGCAACCTTGCGTTTGCTCCGGGAACGCCCGGATCGTCCAATCGAGGAGATCGCCACCATGGTTGGCTTCTCAACGGCCACGGTAAAGCGCTGGTTGCGAGCGTATCGCGAAGGGGGGCTGGCGGCCGTGCTGGATCGTCGGGCCGGCGGCAAGGATACGCAGCGGTTCGATGCCGGATTGAGCACGCTGAAGCAGAAACTTCTCAATGGCGATCTTTCCAATCTCGAGGAGGCATACGCCTGGATTGCAGATTACCGCCGTTCGCCTGGAACCCGCAAGATCGCGCAGCAGGCGATTCACCGCGGGCGTCCCTCCGGGCCGGCCGCGCCGAAATCGCCCGGGCCGGAGCCCGAAGGGGCTGCCGATGCCGAGACAATGCGCCAGCTCCTTGTGGACCGCCTGATGGCGGCCGTGGTAAAGGATTCCGAGCGCGTTGATAGTGGTGCGTTCGTTGACTGGCTGCGGAGTATTCATAGTGCCATTGCCGGCGTGTTCGATGATGTGGATTGGGTCCACTTCATCCCCAACATCAATGTCAACCTGTGGGACCCCTCCGATTATCGGCCCACAATGGCGATCGCTACTGCGTATGGTGGAGACTCCGAGCCGCTCATGGCTCCGATGTCGAGAGATGAGTGGAACAACGACGCGTTTCACATCCAGCGCATGCTGGAACAACTGGCCGATCAGCGGTTCGAAGCGGAGCGGTACCACCCCCCCAAGGCATTCGTGTATTACTATTGCGGTACGGCATACCTTGGGACGCTGCTGCTGTGGCGCGAACTCGGCAAGCCCACCATATCGCGACAGACGCTGGAGATCCTGGACAGTCTTGCACCAACCTTCAAATTTGTCCTGATAGATCTCGTGGCGCGACATATGGCCGTCTGGCCCCACATGCACACGCCAACCGAGACGGCCAGCCACCTGGCCAGAAGTTTGCAGCTTACACCGCAGGAGACGCGCATCCTGGTTCTGCAATACGTGGGGCGTAGTTACGAGCAGATCGCCGAGATTCTGAACATTTCGCTGAACACGGTTCGTACCCATGTGAAATCGATCTATGCGAAGTCCGGCACGCACGGGCATTCGGATTTCACGGCGCGATACCTGACTCCGCATGCGGGGATGGAGGTCGACAATGGCAGTACGCATGTCCAGGGCCGGGTACGCCGTGAGGCTCCGAAGACCCAGGAGTAGCTCTGCTGGAGGGCTTCCGGCCAACGGGACGCGTCTCCCGGAACGTTGGAACCAGGATGGACGTTGGTTGGTTTCCCGCACGAGCACCCATGGGTTGCGGCCCGTCCGGCTGTGCGGGGCACCGTTTGCGCATGCTGCACGTCGATATGCACATGCAGGATGCGGTCCGCGGCGTGAGCGTCTGCCGACCGTTGGATGGAGAGAGGCCGTACTTCCCGGCGCACCACATGCCCTGGGTACGGATACACCGCCTCGTGCGGACAAGCAATTGCAACACCACCGCAGCCACAGCTGTTCACCGACCGGTTAACGATCCGGTTACACCGTTTTTAGTGTCAGTGATTCGTATCACGAAGGCGAATATCACCCTAAGATGTGAGTGACTTCGGCATCGCGACGAGGCCATATTTGTACTGAACACAGGAGATGCATGAGAGAATGCCGGGCCGTCTCCGTACGCATGTTTCCGGATGTCCGATGAGAGGGGCATCAGTGGGAATGTGCCGGCGGGGTATCCTACCGGGATAAGCGGGTCCGGGAATGCGAGTTCGAATGCACATGATCAGTTGCTCTGTATGGCGGGCGTCGGCGGTAGAGCCTGTGGGGATGCAGGTGTCTTACTTTCCATGATTTGACATGGGGTCGGAACCACGCGGCTCCGATCCGCAACCTGAGGGAGGTGTCCATATGAGCAGTAACAAACTGAGGGGAAGCGTTCTATGCGTCCTCTTGCTATCGGCAGCAATGCTGACACGTGCAAACGCGCAGAACAATCCGTGTATTGATCCCGGATCGCAGATAATCGGCCAGTTCAAAGGAGAAGCACAGCTTTCCGCAAGCGGAAAGTCGACGACAACGACCTGGGATGTGATAATAACACGCACGGTTAACGGAAACATCGCACTGTCGGTCGACAGCAGGTCGATTCGATTTAGTGGAGATGATGAGGGCATTGACAATACAAGCACGCTCGCGCTGTTCGATCTGATCGACATGGTCTCGATTTCACAGGCGATAAATCGGGAATTTGTACCGTGTCCGGTTCCATGCGACCAGCCCCTGTTGGTGACCATAGCATCGCAGGCCTGCGTTCAGAGAGCTGGAATCGGCATATCTACCAGTTTCATGTCGACATGCGGCGATGCGTGCTGTACGCGAACGTACTCTGTCTGCTGTCCATCAGGTACGGCGTCACCGACGTTGACACTCATACGTGTCGATAATCCGGGTTGTGCGGCCGGTTCATGCCAGTCAACCTGTCCGTAGAGATGGAGAGAGCTCTACGGCAGCGGCCGGCCGGAACACGACAATGAACCGTGGCTGCTGACTGTGCTCACGTATGAACTTCTGTCGGTGCGGCTTGCCCGATTGGAAGCATGGTGCCGGTATCGCGGCCGGTGCGTTCTGCACCGGCCGCAACCGGCGGACCGGGTTAAGTGTGAGTGAGGATCGGCTGCTCCGAAGCGGACCATTGGCGCCATCGATGCGGCACTATTGCAGCGCTCGCAGAGCGTGACGGGTTTAGGCCCTGCGGCTGTGGTCTGTTGACGGTGACCAGTTGCGGGCCGTAGCCGCCGGAGCTCCCGTTCCCGTGCAGGGAACTCTGCGCGCAGAGTGGATGTGTGCGTTCGTTTCGGGACTCTGAGGAGCAGACGCAGTCGAATCCTCCGGAGAGTGGGCGATGCGGGTGAAGATCTTCCGTGGGCGGCGGAAAGGGACTGTTGGAATCCTGCAGCCCATTCAGGCAGATACGTGAGCGTTCGGAGATCGAGGGGCGGAACTTCCGGCCCATCGGAAGGTGAAGGCGAATAGACCGGCTCAATCCGGATCTGAAGACTGCCCGTTGCCGGAATTCCGGTCGGGGAGTAGATATCCGGACCAACGCGTCCCGATACCAGTTCATTGAGGTTGAGAGGCCATCAAGACATTGTACGGCATGTGGTGTGCATGCCGGAATATCTAAGCCGGCCGGGCAGGTAATCCCATCCGCGATCGATACTAAATGGGGGGAGCATCGATCATGGTATAGTTAACCGGGCGCCTGTCGGGTACTAAGGCGGTGATGCGAGCTGCGGACCACGAATGTGCTCTAACGTGTGGGGGCACTTGTTCGTACTCGCGTCGCCGCCCGGCTTATATCCAGGATGTGCCGGGAGGCTTGCCCGCCGAGCCCGGTCTCTCCATGTCCGGCCGGGTCACAGGCGCTTGGCAGAGCGTGCTCGGCACCGGAGATCGCCGGTTTGGCCGAGGTACCGGACGAGTCGTGCGACAGGGTCCGTCGGGTAGCGCC
>JAFDZV010000033.1 GCA_018266795.1 Bacteroidota bacterium
TCCACGCTTTCGGGGCAAGATCACTTGTACGCTCCAGCGACAGCGCGCGCATCGTACTGATCGACAGTATCGGAGTGATGCCCTGCCTCACTACCGGTGCGCCGATCATCTTCGGAATGCGTCCCGTCATTGCGTTGGTGGATTGGACCGTGCCGGCTTCGCTCGATGGTGTGCGGGCATTCATGCGCGTTCGGGTACGGGCACGCGGTGCCGGCGACTACTACTTCACCCGCACGGACGACCTCCGCGTTACGAAATGGCGGCAACCGCCGGATGCGTTCTATATCGAGTATATGAAATACCTCGGGCAGGACTACACGGCAAAACCAACCAGCCCTTCCATGCCGCCGAAAGGCCCTATGCTGCTGAGCGTGCACGATGCAGGTGCCGATGACAACGTCGCGATCGACTTCACCGCGGCGCCACATGGAGGCGCAACGTCGGTTGCGATCTACGATGAGGCCGGCCGGCTGCTCTTCTATCCATACAGCTCGCCGTCGTCCAACGGCGAGCATCACCAGACCAGTTATCGCTTTGAATCCAGCGGCATGTACCTCGTTTCGCTGTTACATGACAATCATGTTGTCGCCACAGTTCCCATGACTATTGCCAGGTAGCATAATGAAGCTCTTCATGATTCTCACCGCGATGGCGGTGGGTTGGGCCATCATTTCCTGCGATGTATTTGCGTGGGGGCAGAAGATTCCGCTGCCGCCGACGTTTCAAAGTGGTAATGCCGGTGCATGGCTGGGCAGCGGACCGTTGTTCGGGTTCGATACACCGCCTGGCGAAGACTTCGGCGGGTGGGGCGGTTCGTGTGGCGGTGCCGGCGGGTTCGTGTGGCGGTGCCGGCGGGTTCGTGTGGCGGTGCCGGCGGGTTCGTGTGGCGGTGCTGGCGGGTTCGTGTGGGATCCGATTGGCGGCAATGGCGGAGGCGGGACAGGCAATGGCTATCCATGTCCCGGAAGCTGTTGGAAATCTGTCCCTGTTGGTCCCTGTACGCCGATGTGTGATTGCTACACGAGCGATCAGCAAATTGGAGTGAATGAGTGCATTCGGATCGACGATCCGTTCATCGGCGAGTCAACGGATTGCAAGAATGAATATGGGCTCGGTTGCGTAATACCGTGAGCCGGCTTGGCGGCAATTGAAGTGGGCTTCGTTGACAACAGTGTGTCGTTGAGTTCCATCGCGAATCACCGATATACATGCGCAACGCCCTCGGAGGCCCGGTTCTGCAAAGCCTTCGAGCGGCGGCCTTCCGCTAGGACGAGGCTACCTGCTCCTCCTTCCACTCACGTACAAGCCGCTCGTACTCCATTGCAAGCTGCGCGGAGCGTTCACGGTCAGCCGTTTCCACAACAACGTGGAACAGCGGACGCTCCTTGTCCGGAATCAGGAGCACCCAGTCATCACCCATGAAGATCTTCACGCCGTCGATCAGCAGCCGCTCGTGCCCTTCGGTGTACTCCATGGCGCGCCGCATCACCCGTCCCTTCAGCTCCCACGGGCACTCCACGGAGCGCTCGGTAACCGCGCGCTGCGGCAGCTCGCGATGCAGCGTGCCGATGGTCATGCCGGTGAGCGCGCACATCTCCATGATCTTCGCGGCCGCGTACATGCCGTCCACCGAGAAGAGGAAGCCGGGGAAGATGAAGCCGCCGCGCGTGCCGCCAACGAAGCTGATGTCCTTGTCGCTCGTGGCGTCCATCATCGCGGAGTGATTGTTGCGCGTGAAGACCATCTCCACATCGTACTCGGCGGCGATTCGCTCAACGTCCGTGGAGGCGAGGATCGGCACGGCGATCTTCTTCACGGTGCCTCGGTTGGCCTCCAGGAAGAGCTTCGTGACGATGGAGAGAAGCCGGTAGTTGTGGATCGGCTCGCCGAGCTCGGAGACGGCGGTGATCTTCTCCGCGCCCGGATCGATCAGGAAGCCGAAGTCGTAGCCGAGCGATGTCACCACCTCGCCCAGCTTCTTCGTGGCGGCCACGATCTCCTCCCGCTCGCGCGTCATGCGCGTGGGGTCCAGGTAGGCGTTGAGCGAGATCACCTCCGGCCCCAGCGCGCCCAGGATGTTCGGCAGCAGCGTGGAGGCCACGCCGTAGGAGAAGTCGAACGCAACCTTGAACCGTGCGTCGCGGATCGCGGTCTGATCCAGCGATTCCAGGAACCGCGTTATGTAGCTCTCGTTGGTGCGCTCCGGGAAGTAGATGCTCCCCACCTCCTCGTAGCTCGCGCGCTGATACTCCTCACCGAAGAAGAGCCGCTCTATCGTCTTCGTCTTTCCGGCGGGCATATCCTTGCCGTCGGCGCTGAAGAAGATGATATCGGTCTTGCGGCGATCGTGCGGCGACTTGCGCACATGTATGCCGGCCACCTGCTTGCCGTTGCGAAGCTCGGATCGCGTGATCGGGATCGGCGTGCTCTGCAGATCGTTCACGATCACGCCGGCACTCATCAGACCGGTGCTGATGGAGCGATGAATCATGCGCGACACGTTGTCCGCATCGCGGCTGGTTGCCACCGCGCGTCCCTTGCCGGCGAAGGCTCCCAGGGCCGCACCCAGTTTCGCGCCGAACTCCGGGTTCATCTCGATATTCGAGAGGCCGGTGATGCGTGCATCGGTGAAGAGCTCGCGCTGCCAGCGATCTGCCCAGACCAGACTGGAGGAGAGCGTTGCGCGCGATTCCACTTCCTTGTCCGGCCACAGCTTGATGTTTGCCAGCAGCCGTGCGCCGTCGCCGATGCGGCAGCGGTCCGCAACGAACACATTCTCGTTGATCACCACGTCGGCGCCAATCTCCACATCGCTGCAGATCACATCGTCCGTGATCTGCGTGCCGCGCCCGATGCGGGAGTGCGCCCACACCACTGAGTTGCGGATCAGCGCACCGGAATCGATCAGGCAGCCGTCGCCGATCACGGAGTTGGCGAGCATGGCGCCGCGTCCTATCGTCACATTGTCACCCAGCACAACCGTTCCCTCGAACTGCACGTCGTCCGCAATGAACGTCCCCTCGCCCATGTGAATGTTGCCGCGCTTCTTCCCGGGCAGATCGATCTTCACCGTTCCGCGCAGCGCGTCCAGATGCGCGGTCTGGTACTCGTTCAGGTTGCCGACGTCGCGCCAGTACCCCTCGGCGATATATCCGTAAAGGCCCAGATCGTCGCGCAGCATCTGCGGGAAGAGATCCTTCGCGAAGTCGTACTCCTTCTTGTACGGGATCAGATCCAGCACCTCCGGCTCGAGGATGTAGATGCCGGTGTTGATGGTGTCGGAGAAGACCTCGCCCCACTGCGGCTTCTCCAGGAAGCGCGTGATCTTTCCCTCCTCGTTGGTCATCACCACGCCGAAGGCCAGCGGATCGGGCACGCGTGTAAGCACAACGGTGGCACGTGCCTTCTTCTCCTCGTGAAAGGCGATCGCCTTCGCGAGATTGAAGTCCGTGAGCACATCGCCGGAGATGATGATGAACCGCTCGTCCAGGAACTCGTAGGCGTTGCGCACGGAGCCGGCCGTGCCGAAGTCCGCCTCCGACTGCACGTAGTGCATGTCGATGCCGAATGCGGAACCGTTGCCGAAGTATGTCGTGATCACCTCCGGCTGATAGTAGAGCAGCGAGAGCACCTCGCGAATGCCGAGCTTCGTCAGCAGCGTTACGATATGGCTCATCATTGGCCGATTGACCATGGGAGCCATGGGCTTGGGAACATTGCACGTAAGGGGGCGAAGTCTTGTGCCGAAGCCGCCGGCCATGATTACCGCTTTCATGGGCAAGGACCGAAATAATGAAATGAGCGCTTGGAGTTCCTGCCGTTCAGCACTGCAGAACGTGTCGGCGCTGAAGCACTGAACGTTTGCGACAGGAACGGTTCCTGTCCGCGTACTGCCACCATACTCGCGGCAGATTCGGGAGGGATGCACGGGGCAGCCCGTGACGGAACGGCCATTCGTTGTGAGGCATACACGGTACCGCAGGTGGAATGGTTCCCGGGACGCCCGGCAGGCGCCGTACTCCGCCTCCCGGTGAGTGGCAGGAGGGAGCGAAGATGCAGAGCCGGGTTCCGTCTGTAAGGGGCGTCGAGAAAGTAACGGAATTGGGCCAATCTCGGAAGCACTTGTCCCCGCAATCGTGGTGATATTGCGTAGACGTAGTGCATCCGTGCCGCGTTCGCTGTGCGATCGTCAACCGGTTATCCCGTATCGGCGTGCAGTTGGGGTGCCGGGACCATGGATGCCTGCTGCCGCGCCCGGAAGGCTCTCCAGGTGGGGACGTCGGGTGCACCCAACACGTTGGCGGGAAGTTCCGGCAGGTTGGGCCCGTGGCACGGCGAGGCCGGGATCCATGTCGCACTCCGCCGCATGCGTTCCCCTCCATCGCTGCCTCAATACAAAGGCGCCCCGCGATGCAGGGCGCCTTCGCTGATTTCCGTCTGCCGGGCCTTCCTCAGTGCGACACCGTCAGCTTTGTCGAGCGGTGCATGCCACCGGCTTCCAGATCGACGAGATAGACCCCGCTCGGGATGCCTGCGGTGGAGAACGGGATGCTCTGATCGCCGGCCTCCATTGCCCGGTCGGCCAGTTGCGCCATCACGTTGCCGCGCATGTCCATCAGGCGTATCCGCACGTGTGCCGCGCGCTGGAGCGTGGCCAGAATGGATACGCTCCCAGAGGCCGGGTTCGGCTCCGTTGCAAGCGAGAGCACCACTGCCGAGGAGCCGCGTTCGTCCACGCTCGTAGGCTCGAACGTGACGGTGAGACGTGCGGGCTGCGTAGTATCACTGCCGCAGAAGTTGGAGAAGATTGCGCGATAGTGATAGCCGTCCTGGCTCTTCATCAGGCTGGTAAGGTGCAGCGTGGTGCCGTTGGCGGAGGGGACGCCGGTCCATCCGGTTCCATCGTCCACCTGCCAGCGGACCTGCGGTGTCGGGATGCCGCCTCCCTTCGCGGTGAACGTTGCATCGCCATCCACCACGCCGTTGGTATTCGCCGGCTGCGTTGTCACGCGTGCGATCTGGTTGATCGAGAAGAGCGAGTCGCTCGCATCACCGGTCGCCACCGTTGTCAGATCCACACGAATCACGCAGGCACCTCCGCTGAGAGCGGCGGGAATCGTCCAGACATAGAACGGACTGGTGACGCCGCGCGCGAGCGAATTCCAGGAGAGGCCGTTATCGGTGGAGTAGGAGAGATCCACGGGGCCGTTGTTGGCAACGGTGCTCCAGCGGATCGTGTCCACGTCGCCAACGCAGAAGGTCTCGCCGCCGTTCGGCGTGATCAGCCGTACCGAAGGAACGGTAAGCGTTGCGGAGTCGCTCGAGACAACGCGGCAGGAGTTCTTGAAGAGTGCGCGGTACTGCGCCCCGTTTCTGGAGGCGGGGATGTTCGTGAGCTTGAGCAACGACCCGGTCTCACCGGCTATATCGTTCCACACCTGCCCCGTCTTGATCTGCCACTGAATAATCGGCGGCGGCGTACCGGAGGCCGTTGCGCTGAACGTAACGTTTCCGCCGGGAGCAACGATCTGGCTCACCGGACTCGACTGAACGATGGGCGGTCCGATAATGGTGAACGTTGTGCTCATATCGGACTCGTTGGCATTGCTCGCGGTGATCTTGATCCGGTAATTCACGCCGGGCGCCAGGCCGGGCGGGGCGAACCAGTCGTACGCGTTTCCGGTAACACTGAATGCGATCGGGGTGAATGTTTTTCCGCTATCACCCGAGAAGTAGAGATCGTAGGAGTTGGCGGGATCTCCCTGCCAGGAGATGCGCGCATCCTCGCCGGCGCAGAAAACCTCACCTCCTCCGGGAATCAGAAGCTTGATCACTCCCACGCGCGTAACGAATGTGCCGCCGTTGCTGGTTCGGAGATACGCATTGGCCGATGTGGGATAGTTCGCGGCGAAAGTGGAGCCGGTGAGGAACACCGATCCATCGCTTCCAATCGCGAGTGCGCGTGCCGTGTCCGCTCCGGTCCCCCCCAGATACGATGCGTACACCAGTTTCGAGCCGGTGCGGTCCAGGGCAAGAATCATGGCATCGTACGTGGCGCCGCCCCGTTGCTGCTGGATGCCGTTCGGTGTTACGGGGAAATTGTCGGAGAGCGTCACGCCCGCAATCCATGCGTTGGCATTGCCGTCCAGCGTGATGTCGAGCGCCCACTCGTCGTTGTTGCCGCCGATGTACGTGCTGAACAGAAGCGTGGATCCATTGGGGTCCAGCTTGGACATGAAGATGTCGCCGCCTCCGCCGTTGTAGCGCGCTCCGTACGCACCCGGTGTGACGGGGAAATCCGCGGACTTCGTCCGGCCGGTCACGAACGCATCGCCGGCTGCGTCCACGGCGATGCCGTAGGCGTAGTCATCACTGGAGCCTCCGAGATAGGTGCCGTAGAGAAGCGTGTTCATGTTCGCGGTAAGCTTCACGACGAAGGCTTCGTTGTTGCCGTTGTCGGTGGCATCGTACGGAGTCGAGATGCCGTTGGTCGGGAAGTTCTGCGAATAGGTGAGTCCGGCAACGTATGCGCTGCCGGATTGATCAACTGCGATGCCGCATGCCTCTTCGTTCTTGTCGCCGCCGAGATAGGTGGAGCCCAGAATGGTGCTTCCCGTCGCGCTCAGATGCGCGATGAAGATGTCGCCGGAGGCCGAGGCGTTCGCCTGGAACGGTGTCACCGTGGGGAAGTTGTTGGATGCCGTGAGGCCCGTCACGTACACCTCGCCGTTGTGAACGGCAAGCGCCGTTGCGAAGTCCAGCGCGCTGCCCCCCAGATAGGTGCTGTACACCAGCTGCGAGGCAGGCGTGATGCCCAGCGGGTCCAGCTTCGTCACGAACGCATCGCGCACGCCGGCAAGCGTTGTCTGCGGAGCGGTCTTGATCGGGAAGTCCGTGGAATAGGTGTAGCCGGCGATGTAGATGGCGCCGGCTGCGTCCACGGCGATGCTGGTGCCGGCGTCGTCCGTTGTTCCGCCCAGATATGTGGAATACACCAGCGTGCGGCCGTTGGAGGCAACCTTGGTGACGAACGCATCCGTGCTGGCACCGGAACGCCCGCTCTGATACGCGCCGAGAGATGTCGGAAATACCGTTGCTCCCGTGTAGCCGGTCACGTATGCGTTGTCGTTCCCGTCCACCGCGATATCGAATCCGCGGCTGTAGGCGTCGGAACAGAGGTACGTACTGTATACCAGCGGATCGATCACCAGCGCACGAGAGCGATCGAAGGAGCCGGTACGAAAGCCGATGGAGCCGTCGCGCATCGTCGTGAAGGCGCATTGCACCTGCTCGCGCCGGCCGTTGTTGACCTGGTAGGCGTACAGCCCCTTCTGATGCACGTCGCCCAGCGAGGTGGTGACAACCAGATCGCCGGAGGCGTCAACGCGCACGCGGCTTGCACCGTCGAACGCAATCCGGATCGCCGAGGGATCGGTGCCGGGAGACACCAGCAGATCGTATCTCGGCATTCCCTCCGCTGCGTCCACATACACTCGCGCTCCCACGCCCGGGTACAGGTCATGAAGTTCGACGCTCGAGTAGGAGCGCGCTCCTACTGCCCAGTGGGCCGGATCGTTGCCGATGAAATAGTTGAACACGCCGGGGAGCTGCGTTGCTCCTGCAACACCTGCATCCGCCGCCCCCACGAACCGCATCCGCATCACATGCCCATGTTCCGGCGGGGCCGCTACGCCAGCCGCGCTCCCCCTGGTAAGCGGCGCCACTGCCGCGCTCTTGCGCGTGTCCGGACGATGAAAATCGTACACCAGCCCGTTGCCGGTCACCCACATGTTGAGTCCGCTCCAGCGGGCGAGGAACCGGGCGTCGGCGTTCCACTGGCCGCGGTTCTCGATGAACGTTGCGCCGGCATCGTGCGTTGCCGCACGAAGCGCTGCCGCGCGATCGGTGCGGGCGACGCCGGTGGCCTTCTGCTGCGCGCATACCGGAAGCATGGCGAACAGAATGAGAATGATCGAGGATGGCAGGATGTATTTCTGCTTCATGGCGGGAACGATTCGTGTGCCGGCATCACACGGGATGCCGATCTGGGATTGCAAACGTACTGTGCTTCCACATTCCCGGCGCCCCGGCATAGTGCCGGAGATTCCGGGGGATATCATACAGGCGGCTCGTAACATACAAGTGAGCGCGATCCGGCGCCAGCCAAATTCGGAGCCGCGAACGATGTTGTCCGATCTGCGCGTATTGCTGTTGACCTCGATTGCCGGCCAGTGTCGCACAGCCGGCAGTTTACCGTAACTTCGCACCCCATGCGATACCATCTTTTCCTTTTCCTGCTTCTGGCGGGTCTGGCTGTGGTGCCGGCTACGGCACAGCTTCCCGCAAACGCTTCCTCTCCGGAACTTCTCCGGCGTGTGGAGGATCTCCGGCACGTGATCAACGGGGAGCTTGCCCCGGACTCCATCTTCACACAGCAGTTTACCTCGCAGGTGCCTCCGGCGAAGTTGCGCGAGGTGCTCTCCCAGATCGTGGATGCCAACGGCAGATGCATCTCACTGACGGTGTCGCAGCCTGCAGGCCCGTACGCCGGCACGCTTGCGGCACGATTCGAGAAGAACATGATCGGAGAGTTGCAGATCTCCGTGGAGCGCACGAAGCCCTATCGGATATCGGGCCTCCTGTTCAAGGGGCTGAAGCCGGCTGACGGCAAGCCGGAGAATCTGGACTCGCTGGTGGCTGCATTGAAGGGCCTGCCCGGCACAACCAACCTCGAGATCGTTCGCCTGAGCGATGGAAAGGTCGTTGCCTCGCACAATGCGGAGAGGCCGCTGGCGCTCGGCTCTGCGTTCAAGCTCTACATCCTGGGGGAATTGATAGATCGTGCCAGTACCGGGCAGGCGCGCTGGAGCGATGTGATAGCGTTCGACAGCGCACGTTACGCGCAGCCCGGGAGCACGCTCGGCAAGTGGCCCACCGGCGCGCTGGTTACCCTGCACACCGTTGCAACGCTGATGATTTCGCAGAGCGACAACACCGCAACCGACGCTCTTCTCTTCACGCTTGGCCGCGAGGCCGTGGAGGCCAGGCTGCGGGTGATGGGGAATCATTCCATCGCGGCGAATGTTCCCTTCCTTTCCACACGGGAGGCGTTCAAGTTGAAGTCATCGAATGGTGCGGACCTGCTGGCGCGATTCACCGCAGGCGACAGCACGAAGCGGCGCGCGGTTCTGCGCGAGCTGGAGAGCCTGAAGGTTCAGTATGATTTCGGTGATTCGCCCGCTGCGATCGACCATGTGGAATGGTTCGCGTCCGCCAGCGACATGTGTGCTGCGATGAACTGGCTGCGACTTGCCACCCAGAAGGATTCCACCGGCCGCGGCGTGCTTGGTGTCAACCGGGGGCTCACCTTCGACGACGATCGCTGGGCCTACGTCGGGTACAAGGGAGGCTCCGAGCCGGGTGTGCTCAACATGACCTGGCTGCTCCGCTCGAAGTCCGGGACGTGGTATGCGTTCAGTTCGGGGTGGAACAATCCGGCCGCGTCATTGAACGAAACGGCGTTTTTCAATCTGATTCAACGGATATTGAACACCGGACCGTGGGAATAGGCGAGTGACGATGCTCCGGCATGCGTAGTGGGAGAGGCGGTATAGGCATTTTTTTCGATCAATGCAACGTCTAAGTGCGGTAACCATTGCATCCCCCTCCCTTGATTTTGTAATTTTAGCACGCAGATCCGACCTTGAACAGTCTGCACGAACGCCTCCCCCGAGGCGCCGACCGAGCAAAGTATGGTGAAGATGAGCCTGCCCGTTGAGGATGCTTTACTCGGCCGTTCCCAGAGTTCCTACCATTGGGCGCTGCAAGACCTGTGACGAAATAGGTGCAACGCGGTATATGATAGGGACCATTACTTGAGCCGCGAGCCTTCAATGAAATTATCGGACTTCCGCTACACTGCCCCCAAGTCGATCACCGCAAAGTATCCCGCTGAACCCCGAGACCATGCCAAACTTCTTGTGCTCGACCGCAAGACTGGCGAAATGGACGATCGCATTTTCTCGGACATAACGGAATACTTCAAGAAGGGTGATTGCCTGGTGGTGAACGAATCGCGCGTCTTTCCTGCGCGGTTGATCGGAAAGAAGGAGAAGACGAACGCCCAGATCGAGGTGATGCTGCTGCGCGAGCTCTCGCAGAAGGACACTTCGTCGTTGTGGGACGTGATTGTCGATCCCGCGCGCAAGGTGCGGATCGGCAACAAGATCTACTTCGACGACGGCAAGCTTTACTGTGAGGTGATCGACAACACCACCTCGCGGGGGCGTACTGTTCGCTTCAATCACACCGGCGATCTGTTCAAGACGATCGAGCGCATCGGCCTGATGCCGCTGCCGCCGTACATCGGCCGCGAGCCAACCGGTGACGATCGCGACTACTATCAGACGATCTTCGCGCGAGTGAACGGCTCGGTGGCCGCGCCCACGGCCGGCCTGCACTTCTCCAAGCGGCTCCTTGCACGTCTGGAGCGGAAGGGGGTGAAGATTGCACGCATCATGCTGCACATCAATCGCTCGACATTCGATCCGGTGGAGGTGGAGGATCTTACCAAGCACAAGATGCACTCGGAGTACTTCGAGATCTCCACAACGGCCGCCGATACCATCAACAGCACGATCAAGGGGAAGGGAAATGTGTTCGCGGTTGGAGCGTCGGTGGTGCGGGCGCTCGAAAGCTCCGTTCTGACCGTTGGAACCGTGAAGCCCAACCGTGCCTGGACGGACAAGTTCATCTATCCGCCGTACGACTTCAAGATCGTGGACCGGCTGATCACGAACTTCCATCCGCCGGAGAGCACGGTGCTGATGATGGTGTGTGCCTTCGCCGGCCGTGAGCGCGTCATGAAGGCCTACAAGCAGGCGATCAAGGGGGGCTACCGGTTCTACAGCTACGGTGATGCAATGCTTGTGATCTAGAGATCGGTCAGTTGCTGGTAGTCAGTAGTCGGTGGAGAAAGCCTTGCAAACGACTAACGACGAACAACTGACTGCCAATCAAGAACAGACTACGAGGGGAACACTGCACATCGGTGGTGTTCCCCTCTCATGTTTCATCGTTCACATTTTCCAGCGCACGCGGAAGACCTGCGGCTACGTTGGCGGCGTCTCCGGAACCGGCATGCCACCCTGTGCATGCAGGTCCGCCAGATACTGCCACGCCTTGCGGTACTTCTCCATGCGGGCGGCGTCCTTCACCTTCATCGGACGATTGCTCCGGCGGATATCCATGTTGTCCTCCAGGTCCGCCAGCTTCACGGCGCGTGCCAGCGGGTTGGGGGCGATCCGTTCCACGAATGCGGTGTAGTACTCGCCTCGACGGCGCGTGAGACAATCCACTGCGACAACCACGTGTTCCGGAAAACCCATGCCCCGCAGATCGTCGAATGTCGTGCTGGTATCCTCCACCACATCGTGCAGGAAGGCCACGATCTTCTCCTCCGTAGACCGGCAGCGTGCTGCAACACCGAGCACGTGAAGGATGTACGGCTGATGGTACTTGTCCACCTGGCCGCGGTGTGAATCAACCGCCAGCGCAACGGCCCGCTCTATCAGCCCCGCCTGCTTCAGTTGCGCAGTGCGCTGCGCAGGACGCTTCGTGACCCTTTTCTTCTGTGCCTGAGTCCGTGAACGTGCGGCCTGCTTGCTTGCTGCGGGCTTGCCGTTATCGGAACTTCCGCGGGCGGCCGCAATCTTTCTGGTGATCCGATTTGCCATTCGCTCTCTATCTGCCTGGGTTACGGGTCGGGATTGCATTGGCGGCGCTCGAGCCGCCGGTTATTCCGTGTCGTTGGCGAACTCCACGGTGTCGAAAATCTTCATGCCGCTGGCAAGCGTCTTGTGAACCGGACACCGGCCCACGATATACTCCAGACGCTTCCTCTCTGCATCGTCGAACGTGCCGCCAATCGTGATGGAGGACCGGACGCGTTCGATCATCGCATCGACATCCTCGTCGCACTGCTGGCAGTCGTGCGAGTGGATGCGATCGAACTCGTAGCGCGTGCGAACCCATTTCAGATCGATCCCCTTGCGCTGGGCATAGAACCTGAGCGTCAGGGTGGTGCAGGCCGCAAGGCTTCCAAGAAGAAACTCGTACGGTGTAGGGCCGGTGTCCGTGCCGGCATCCTCCAGCGGCTCATCTCCATACCACGTATGGCGACCGTTGCTCAGCGTTACACGCGTACCTTCGTCGAGATGGGCGGTAATGGTTGCCATAGGTGTATCGAAATGAGGGTCGGCCGGTCCGATTGTCCGAACCGCACGCTCGCGGGTTCGGTTGAGAGTTGCGAACCGGAAACTTACGAAGGGAGTGCGGATGAGCGCCGGGTGCGCGCCGGAATTTCGACGCGATCCCGATTCGTTTTCGCTACCAGATTTGCCAATTCTGACGAACTTTGCCGCATGGCCGAACAATCCGACGTGACGATCTATACAGACGGAGCCTGCTCCGGCAACCCGGGACCCGGCGGCTACGGCGTTGTGCTGCTCGCAGGCGGCAAACGGCTGGAGCTGTCGGAGGGCTACCGCCGAACAACGAACAACCGCATGGAATTGCTTGCGGTGATCGCCGCGCTCGAGCGCCTGAACCGCCCGTGTGCCGTGCGCCTCTACAGCGATTCGCAATACGTTGTGGACTCCGTCACCAAGCGCTGGGTCTACTCATGGCAGCGGAACAACTGGCGCAAGGCGGATAAGAAACCGGCCCTGAACGTCGATCTCTGGAAGCGCCTGCTCCCCCTTCTGGAGAAGCACACCGTGGAGTTCAAATGGGTGCGCGGGCACAACAACAACGTGGAGAACGAACGCTGCGATGAACTGGCCGTGGCCGCCTCGTTCGGGACGGACCTGAAGGTGGACGAAGGTTTTGCCCCTGCCGTTCCGGCCTAGCTCCGTCCGATAACTGTCTTGTGAGCCGGTCCATATGCTGCCGTATGCACCGGGCGATGCCGGCGTGGAGCGGATCGGCGGGAACCAGGGACTTCCAAATCAACGGACGATTGTGCCAGAAGAAACCTCGTCACTTTCCTATCTCCTCTCGATAGCGCAATGGTCGCCGCTGCATGCGGTGATCCTTCTCGTGATCGCACAACGCATCCTGGAACTGCGCCTCTCGAAGCGGAACGAGAAGCGGCTGCGCGAGCGGGGTGCCGTCGAAGTCGGAGCGGACCACTATCCCGCCATCGTCACGCTCCATGTGCTCTGGTTTGCCGGGATGATCGTGGAGGTGGTGCTGCTTACCCGCTCGATCAACCCCTTCTGGCCCGCGCTGCTCGCGATCCTTCTGCTTGCACAGTGGCTTCGCTACTGGGCCATCCGTTCGCTGGGGCCCTCCTGGACAACACGCGTGCTCGTGGTGCCGAAGTCCAGGCCGGTAACGAACGGTCCGTACAGATATCTCCGCCATCCCAACTACATCGTGGTTGCAACGGAACTCTTCGTGCTGCCGGTAATGTTCGGCGCGTACGTCACGGCCGTTACCGTCACTATCATCAACGCAATCCTTCTTCTGATTCGCATCCGTGCGGAGAACCGTGCGTGGCGGGCGATCGGGAAGGGGGGATAGTCATGACAATCAGGCGTCGATGAGAAGCAGACCGGCCGTGTCCGGCGAATCCGTTGCCGATGTCTACGGCGAGCTCCGATGAAATCGGAGCTCGCGTCCCAGGCGCCGGAACCTGCTACGGCTTGAACTTCGCGTCGGCCACGAACTGTTCGTCCGTGAGCGATGTGAGAAAGGCAATCAGGTCCGTACGTTCCTGCGGGGTAAGCACGAACGGCCGGATCACCGCATCGGCGTTGGGGTTCTGTTGCCCGCCCGAGGTGTAGTGATTCACAACGGCATCCAGCGTCTCGAACGATCCATCGTGCATGTAGGGGGCAGTGAGCGCGATGTTGCGCAGCGTCGGGACCTTGAACTTCCCCTCATCGGCAGGATCCTCCGTGATCAGCTCACGCCCCTTGTCCGCATAGGTTGCATAGATGCCGTTGTTACGGTACCCGTTGTTGGTGAAGTTGAAGCCGATGTGGCAGTGGAAGCACTCCGCCTTCTCGCCGAAGAAGATGTTCATGCCGCGGAGTTCCGATGCCGTGAGCGCCGTGGTATCTCCCTGCTGATAGCGGTCGTACCGCGAGCGGCCGCTTACCAGCGTTCGCACGAACGATGCGATCGCCTTGGTCACGAACTCCGGTTTGGGCTCCGAGTTGTACGCACGCCTGAACATGTCCACGTAGGCGGGGTCGGCGGAGACACGGCTCACCACCTCTCCCAGCGTCATGTTCATCTCCAGCGGGTTGATGATCGGCTGGATTGCCTGCTGTTCCAACGTTGGAACGCCGCCATCCCAGAAGTAGCTGGTGTTGTAGACCATGTTGGCGAGTGAGGGGGCGTTCCGCTTTCCGAGCTGGCCGTTTACACCGATGCTGAGCGGTCGCGGATCGGCGAAGGCATGCTCCTGCAGGTGGCAGCTTCCGCATGCCACCTCGCTGGTGCGCGAGAGCTGCTTATCGTAGAACAGCTTCTTGCCGAGCGCGATGCGGTCCGCCGTGAGCGCGTTGTCCTCCGGGAAGTGCGGCTGCGGAAAGCCTGCAGGAACATCGATCAACGGCGTGGCGGGCGGCCCGGACGTGCTGCACGCCGATGCCAGCACGCACGCTGCAACCAGCACCAGTGCGCGGCGCCCGTATCGAAGATGCATGCGCCGATTCATCATGCCAATGCTCCCACGCTACTGTTGAATGGTGATGAAGCCGGACTTCTGGCCGTTGATCACGAGCGAGTCCGCCGGGCCGCCACTGTTGGCAACGCGATCCGCCAGATCGCCTGCCAGATTCGGCAGGTAGTTGCCGGCGGGAGTCACGAAGAGTCTGTTGATGTTCGCCTTCAGGTGCAGTTGTCCGGTGCTGTCGCCCGGCACGCTTACCGAACCGCTGGCAACGATATTCATCATCCGCTTGTCCTCGCCGATGTGATAGACGAATTGCTCCCATTGCTTCGCCACGAAGGAGAACCCTTCGATCTTCAGGAAGATATACCCCGGTTTCCATCCCCAGTACATGTCCGCATCCACATCAAGGGGCGGCAGATGAGTGGAGGCGTCGCCATGATTCAGCGAGCTGCCATCGAAGGCGAGCCGGGGAACGCCGATCGCCATGGAGATGCCGTTGTACCTGCCTCGCTTGGTGAGCACGCGCAACACGTTCGATCCGCGGATGCTGTAGTCCACGAGTGCGATCCCGTATGTGGCGGGCTGCATCGCGGAGTCCAGCAGCGTCACGGGAACGTGAGCGCCGGAGCTGTCTATCAGTTCCAACTGTGAGACGTAGAATCGCAGACGCTGCACCTTGTACTGGATGCTGTTCTCCGTGGTCATCACCGTGTCCAGAAGGAACGGTGCATTCCCTGCAACCGCGTTGAACGTGATCGCGAGCGGAACGGCGGCGGTGTCGTTCCCGGCGGGAGCAGGGGGGCCGTTGGGCGTATCCTTCCTGCAGCCTGCAACCAGTAGTGCACTCAGCAGCAGTGCTGCCGGCAATGCGAAGACGATCTGGTATCTGTGTCGGATGCGAATCATAGCCATCGGTGCGCCGGGCATTGTTTGATTGGTTCGGTCGCCATCGGGCTGCGCGTAGTGCGCGGTGCCTTCCTGTTTCGCATGCCGTCGGAAGCTGCATACCGGGGAGCGACATGCAACGAGGCGCAGCGTGCCGGTCTGCAGCCCGCGGTCCCGGAGGCGATGCGAGCGGCAGCCGCGTTCTGCGCGGCCGGGTGCCGTGTACTCTCCGGCATCCACGGTTGGGGGGTCGAACTCCGGCAGGGTTCTCGGGGGCCTTCAGTGCCTGCCGGCAGGAACTCCATGTCGCGGTACGAAACGGGAACGCGCCAAATTGCAAAACCCGTGTGAACGGAGCAATGCAGCCTCGGCAACGGACCGGAATCGTATTTTGACCGGTCATGACGGCAACGGGGCCATGCAAGCGGATCAGTGCAACGGAGAAGTGATGATCAAGGCGGTCGTGTTCGATCTGGACAACACACTGGTTGATTTCACGGCGATGAAACGCCAGGCGATCGATGCAGCCATCGGCGCGATGATCGATGCCGGCTTGAACATGAGCTACGCCGATGTGCGAGGGCACATCGACAAGATCTACGGCGAGCAGGGGATCGAGTATCAGAAGGTGTTCGACGAATTGCTGCAGAACATCCTCGGCCGGATCGACTTCAAGATGCTCTCTGCGGGGATCGTTGCCTACCGTCGTGCGCGCGAGGCGGCGCTGAAGCCATTTCCGCATGTCTCCGCAACGCTGATGGAGCTTGTGAAGCACGGCGTGAAACTGGCGGTGGTCTCCGATGCTCCAACGCGCGAAGCGTGGCTGCGTCTCTGCTACATCAACTTCCATCACATCTTCGATCACGTTGTGACCTTCGACGACACAGGCCTTCGCAAGCCGGACCCCGCGCCGTTTCAACTCGCGCTTGCACGGTTGAACGTTCAACCCGGCGAGGCACTGATGGTTGGCGACTGGGCGGAACGCGACATGGTTGGCGCGGCGGCGATCGGAATGACAACTGCCTTCGCAAAGTACGGCGATGCGTTCGGCAATCAGACCGTGACTGCGGATTACGTTCTCAACGACATCAAGGATCTGCTGACGATCGTGCTGGGCCATGAAGGACGTACCATCATCGAGGAGGAAGTATGATCGTTGGGATCGGCACCGATCTGGCGGAGGTGGAGAGGATTGCGCGGGCGCTTGCGACGTACGGCGAACAGTTCGAGCGGCGTGTGTTCAGCGCCGGGGAGATCGCATACTGCCGCAGCACCCCGGGCCGGATGGCCGAGCGCTACGCGGCACGCTTCGCCGCGAAGGAAGCCTTCTCCAAGGCGCTCGGCACGGGAATGCGCATGGGTGTGGCCTGGCGCGACATCGTGGTGCGCCGCGCAATGGGGGGGCGCCCGATGCTGGAGCTGCACGGCCGCGCTGCCCAGCTTGCCGTCGGCATGCGCACGCATCTTTCGCTTACGCACACGGACACCACCGCGATGGCGGTGGTGGTGCTGGAGCAGGATTAGGCTCTGCCTGATAATAGTTCCGTGAGCCGGTCGCGAGCGCCGGCGTTCGGCGCGGTACGCGACATGCGTGCGGAGGCGCCGTTCGGACCCCGTTGAAATCGGAGCGTGCACACGTCGTCGCGCGAACCCCGCCAAGCCGGGCCGATGCGATCCGGCGGATACCACGCATCCGGACGCGAACCGCATACGCATCATCACAACCACATCTCCACATCCTCCGTCAGATTGAACGTTCCCGGTGAACCGGCTTCCCCCGCTGTTTCGCTGCGCATGGCGTGAAGCGTTGTCCCGGCCATGCGTAGTAAATGAGTAGTGCCTTCCCACGACCCGCCCGATATGTTATGGATCCTGCGATTTGCCGCCCGCTCAACCTCCGTGAGCGTTCGGCGCGCGCACTTCCTGCGATGTCGGCAACTACGATTTCGATCATGATGGCAACTATCGGCTTCTCATACAGTCGCGTACGGGCGCGGAGATTTCTTTTCTGGGCGGTGATTGCGGTCTGCATGCTTGCGGTGCAGGCGGCGCCGGCTCAACGAGCGGTTCCGCCGCTGGATCAGGCAACGGGCGGCACACGCTACATCATCGCCTTCCCCGATACGATTGCCACAAGCCTGGACAGCCGATACCCGAACACGCGGGTGCAGGGGGAAACCTCCGTGTGGATCTACTCCGAGAAGAAGAACGACGTAAGCATCGTCGAGTATCAGTCCGGAAGCAGAACGGATCTGACGCTCCAGCCTGGTGAGATGAAGCACGTGGTGCTTGCACCGGGAACCGTTGTGGCAGAGATGAACCGGGTTGTGCATCGCCCGGTGTACAACGTCGCGTCGCGATTTCCGGTTGTGCTCTACTGCTTCATTGCAACGATACAGGGAATGGAGGCCTGGACCCCTGCACCGCTCGAGCAGTGGGGGATGCGATACTACGCAGCGGCCGTGCCGGGGGAGGTTGTGAACGATGTTCTGCCAACCGGCGGGCCGCATCAGATCGATCATCTGCAGCGTGAGTCCGGGGGGGAGATCCTGATCATCGGCTCGCGGAACGGAACGCACGTCTCGATCATCCCGCCCGCTGCTGCAAGCCTTGCAGGAAGCCCGTCCTACTCGGTGGTGCTGAATGAAGGCGAGGTCTATCAGGTCACCAGTCTGGTTGACACATCTGCGGAGGCGGGCGGCCAGAGCGATCTGGCTGCAACACTCATCGAGTCCGACAAGCCGGTCGGCGTAGTGAGCGGCAACCGGCGCGCGCGCGTGCTTCCGGAACCCACCGGCATTCTGAACAATGTGTACGGCAATCTGCTTGCCGAGTGGGTGCCGCCGGTTCGGATGCATGGAACGGAGTTCGTCTTCCTTCCAACGTGGGACATGCTCCGGCCCGGGCAGGGAGGGAAACCGGAGCGTTCGCGCGAGTTCGTTCGTTTCTACAACACCAGCGGCGCCGGGACCAGCAGTAACTATTACGTGGTGCCGGGGGGCGTTGCGCATGTCCCGTTCTCTACGCGAACTGATACGCTGAGCGAGCTTGCGCTCGGAATGCCGGCGGCCGTGTACTTCAGAAGCAGCCTGCCCGCCATGGCGATGATGCACTCCTCCTGCGTTGTAGGGTTCGAGGGGACAACGCCATGTGCCGACGGAATTCCATGCGTCACCTACACCGGGTGGGCGCCCTACATGGCGGAGTTGATTCCGCGCGAGCGATGGGGAAGCTTCGCGCCGTTCTTCATCCCCGCAAGCCCGGGCGGGATGCAGGGGATCGTGAGCGTGGTGGCGGACAGCGCCGACGCGCGAAGAATCTATCGCGACGATGGTTCACCGTTTCCCTTCACGCGAAGCATCGTGGGAACGCGGCTGGTATGGGGAACCGATACGGCGCCTGCTCCGGGCGGTCACTGGATCGAGGGCCGCAACGGAGCACGCTTCACCGGCATCGTGTATGGTTCCATGCCGGGAAGCGAACAGTTCCGGCCGCAGAGCAGCGGGAAGGCACAGTACGAGGAATACAACGCCCTCTCCTACGGCTACCCGCTTGTCCCGCGCTTCACATGGACGGGCCCGCCGGACTCCATGAGGATCGACATCAGCGGCTGCAGATGCTGCCGGGAGATGTCTGTGAGCATTGTGGAGTTCAATGCAAACCCGGGCGGGCTTGCGTCGATCACACTCGATCCCGCAACACTGAACAATGCGCAGCTGGTGATGATGAACCCCGCTCTTTCTGAGGACATCCCCGGAAGCACAAGCGCGTTGGTGAAGATTGTCGTGGTCGATCCGTCGAAGCCCGCGCATGCCGATCTCGTTATCAGAGCTCATACCGGCAAAACCATCGCACTGCCGCCGTACGATTATTCCGGTCAGGACATTGCGACGACGCCTGCGCGCGGGCTGGACTTCGGAACCGTGAAGCAGGGGAGTACGGCCGCGAAGATCTTCACGCTGACCAACATGCTGAACGACAGCCTTGTCGTGACCGGGATGACTCTGTATCACGGCGCCACCTCAGGCTTCACACCCCCCGCAATCCAGTTTCCATTCATCCTCAATCCGGGAGCGTCCTACGATCTCAGCGTCGGCTTTCAGGCAAACGGTGCCGGCGGAAGCGCCGTGGACACGTTGAGCATACAGAGTCCCTGCGGCGACCTGTTGCTGCCGCTCGAGGCGCGGCTTACAACCGCAGCAGGCGTGGCAGCGGAAGGGGATGCGGAGTTCGGCTGCAGCATTGCCGGGGGCGGCAGTCCGCATCTGGACCTGCGGCTGAGTGAACGCACGGAGGTCGCAGCGGAGTTGTACGATCTGCTGGGGAATCGCCTCCGCATCCTTGCTTCTGGCATCATGGAGCCGGGAGAACGCTCCATTGCGATCGATCGCGCCGGGCTTGCCGGCGGCATCTACTACTGCCTGGTAGTAACTCACAGCGGGCGGCGCGTGCTTCGGGTGGTGATGCGCGGGGATGAGTGACGGCGCGCCGCGGGCCACTCCTGTTGAAGCCCGCATGCACGCAGGGGAACAGGATCTCTCACGCGATGTGCCACGGCCGTGCGGCCGGGCGCGTACACAAGACTTTCTCTAACATCTCATGAAGACATGTGTTAGCACGCTGCCGGCGCGAATCGCGCTTCTCACGATACTTCTGTGCGCCTTCTGCGCTCCAGCGCTTCTTCGCTCGCAAAGTACGCCGGTGCTGGACCCCGCCGCGAGTGGAACGCTCTACTATGTGGCGTTTCCCGATACGACTTCCAACGTTATCGATCCGCGTTATCCGAACCAGCGTGTGACGCCGGAGGTATCGCTCTTCATCTTCTCCGCCGTGAATACGCATGTCCGGATCACGGCGCCTCCCTCCTACACGAACACGGTGACGCTGCAGGCGGGCACGGTGGCCGCCGTTACGCTGCCGGCGAACTCCTACGTCACCACGATCAACAACGTGGCGACAAAGGTATACAGGGTGCAGGCGGACGATCCGATCGTGCTCTACTGCTACATGGCAACCACGCAGGGCGCGGAGGCGTGGACGCCGGCTCCGGTATCGTCGTGGGGGAAGAGTTATCGCTCCGCGTCGATCCAGGGTGAAACCGTGCAGGATATCGGCGTTGCCGGCACGGTGGAGATACCGAGCACGCCGAAGGGAGCACCGGCGGAGATGCTGGTGCTCGCGGCATACGACAGCACTGTTGTCACGCTCTCGCCGCCGAGGGGCGTATCGTTTGCCGGGAATCCGCCGCTGGCATTCACGCTGAACGCCGGCCAGGCATTCCAGGTGCAGAGCCGGGTGACGGTTGTTTCGCGTGATACGGTTCAGGACGATATCGCCGGCACACGCATCATGGCCAACCATCCCATCGGTGTGATCAGCGGCAACACGCGCACACAGACGGAGCCGGACAACGTTATCGGTGGCCCTGGAATCAAGGGGAACATTTATCGCGCCCCTCTCTTCGAATGGCTTTCGCCGGCCGAGGAGTACGGCACACGGTTCGTCTATCTGCCGACGTGGGACAGCCATCGTTCGGGGATCGGAAGCAGCGCCGAACGCCTTCGCGAGCATGTACGCATCTACAACGACTACGACACCACGTTGAGGGGAAGTTATTATATGTCGTCGAGCGGGGCAGCGTCCGTTCCGTTCGTCATCCCCACCGATTCATCGCTGCTTCTGAGCGTGGTGGGCAATACCGCGTTGCTGTTTACCACCGATGGGCCGGCGCAGGCATTCATGCATTCATCCGCCATCATCAAGTTCGAGGGCTCCACGCCATGCTACGGCGGCGTGCCATGCACCGACTGGTCCGGCTGGGCGCCGTACATGGCGGAGATGACGCCGCGCGAACAATGGACCAGCTTCGCGCCCTACTACGCGCCGGTCAATCCCGGCAACATGCTCCACTACATCAATGTTGTGGCGGATACGGTCTCGGCACAAAACATCGTGCGCGAGGATGGGTCAACATTTCCGTTCACTCGCAGAATTGCCGGAACGGATCTCATCTGGGGCTCGATGGCCGTGTCGCCGGGGGGGACGCACTGGCTGCGGGGACGTTTCGGTGCGCGCTTCGCGGGGGTGGTCTACGGGCTGATGCAGGGAGAGGAGGCGTACCGGCCCAGTGCCATCCGGAAGAAGGATGATGGAAGCGCAGTTGCCGGCGGCGGCTCGCATGCTCCCGGCGCGCAGGCGGCAGAATACGAGGAGTACAACGCGGTCTCCTACGGCTATCCGCTCGCTCCGCGCCGCAACCTGAACGGGGTTGGTGACACGATGAAGGTGGACACCACATGGAACTGTGAGACGCTTGCGATCTCGGTACGGGCAATCAGCGCCAACCCTGTTGGATTGCGATGGGTGGAGTTCGAGGACGGGACGGCGGTCAACGCAACCATCGTTGGAAGCGATCCGCCGTTGCTGGCGAATCTTGCCGGGCGTACGAACGCCACCGTGCTGGTGAAACCGGTGGATCGCAGTCGCGATGCATCGGGCATCGTGGACATCATCGATCGCACCGGACATGCCGCCAAGGTGCTCTACATCTATCAGCATGACGCGCTCCATGCTGCCCCCGCAGCCGGCGTGCCGGCGTTCGGCAACGTCGAGGCCGGTGACTCCGCCAGTGCGAACGTTGCGTTCACGAACAACACCGGCCATGCGATTCATGTGAGGGAGGTGAAGCTGCAGAAGGGCATTCACCAGTTCACGATCACGTCCGCCACACCCGCAATGCCGCCGCTGGATCTCGCTCCGGGGCAGGCTCTCCGGCTTGTAGTGAAGGCTCGCCCCGATGCGCGCGACACGCTCTACAGCGACAGCATCATCTGCCGCTTCGGTTGCGACTCCATGTTCGTACCGCTTCGTGTTACGGCGGCAGAGCCGTGCGTTGCAATCGGTGATCTCGTGTTCGGCACATTCCGCAGCGGAGCCGCGCCTGCGAAGGCGCTCAGCCTCGCGATCTCCAATCACGGCAACGGCGTCATGACCTTCCACAATCCCGTAGTCGTGTTCTCCGATACGAGCTTCTCAATGCCGCAGTCAGAGCGTGCCAGGCTGTTGCCACCGTTCAGGCTGGCGCCGGGAGAGAATACGGCGATCGACGTCACGTTCACACCGCCGTCCGCGTTGGGGAGCTACAGAACCGTTGCCACGTTCTTTACGGACGCAACATGCGGGCGCGACTCGTCGATCTGGAGTGCGGACGTGGTGGCCTCCTCCTCCGTGAACGCCGCGATCCAGGATGCCCGGGGATACCGGTTGACCGTGGAGCGTGATGGAGATGCGAACGCCGTGGTGCACTATGCGCTGCCCGGCGGAGTGCGCGGATCGCTGCATGTGTACGACGGCAACGGAATGGAAGTCCCGGGGCTTGCGATGACGATCGAGGAGGGAGGCGAGCGGATCGTTGTGTGGAACACTGCCGGCCTTGCCAGCGGTCTCTACTACTGCGTGATGACAACCGGCAGCGGCAGCCGGGTGGCCCCCTTCGTGATCGTGCGCTAGGCGTTGGCGCCGTTGGAGCTTCATCGTCCGGGCCGTCTGTGGTCAGCCAACGATCGTCACAATGGCGGCATGCCTTCGTTCGGAATAGTGCGGAATCGGATGCGCTTCCGTTGGTGCAGCGGGGCGCATCTGCAACCTTGTGGCATCGGCCGTGTTATGCAAATAACGATGCGCATCTGCGATGCATCGCATCATCCATCCGGCATACCCGAAACACGTTCGCTGAAGAGATCCGGCTTCATGCGCGCAAGCGCCGATGCCGTACCATGCTCTGACGGCAACCTCATTCCATGATCGTACAGAAGATTCCCATGAGTACAGATGCGATTACGATACTACTGCGACGTGTTGCGTTGGCGACGTTGCTCCTGATCACTTCGGCATGCCACATGTTGCATGCACAGGCCCCCGATCCGGTGATGGATCCCAGCGCAAGCGGAATGCTCTACTACGTGGCCTTCCCGGCAACGGTCTCCAATACGCTCGATTCACGGTATCCGAACATTCGAGTACGTCCGGAGACGGCGTTGTTCATGTTCTCCGCCGTGAAGACACGTGTCAGGATCACCGGTCCTTCCTACTCGAATGTGGTGAGTCTGAATCCCGGCACGTTGACGTCGTTCGACCTTCCAGCGAATATTTCAATCACCACGATCAACAAGGCGTCGCCGAGTGTGTTCAAGGTGCAGGCGGACGATCCCATCGTTCTCTACTGCTACATCGCGGACATACAGAGTACGGAGGCATGGGCGCCGGCGCCGGTTGCATCATGGGGAACCAGTTATTGTTCCGCCTCCATTCCGGGCGCGGTGGTGCAGGACATCGGTATCGCCGGTGAGACCGAAATCCCAACCACCCCGAAGGCGGCGCCGGCGGAGATCGTGGTGCTTGCCGCGTACGACAGCACAGTGGTTACCGTGGAGCCACCGACCGGTATTTCGCTGGTCGGGAATCCGCCGATGACATTCGTGCTGAATGCGGGGGAGGCGTTCCAGGTGCAGAGCCGTGTCACGGCAACCCAGCACGATACTGTTCAGGACGATATTGCCGGCACGCGCATCAGTGCCAGCCATCCGGTTGGCGTCCTCAGCGGCAACACGCGCACGCAGGCAGGGCCGGACAGCGCCATCGGCGGACCAGGTCTCAAGGGGAATGTCTATCGGGGCTGCCTCTTCGAATGGCTCGCGTCGGTTGACGAATACGGCAAGCACTTCGCCTATCTCCCCACATGGGACAATCATCGTGCGGGAATCAACTCCTCGGCGGAACGTACGCTGGAACACGTGCGCATCTACAACGCCGGCAAGGCGCTTCTGACAGGGCGCTATCTGGCGGCGAACGGATCGGGGCCCGTTCCATTCTCGGTGGCGACGGATTCATCGCTCCTTCTGGATGTTCGCGATGATGCGGCTCTGCAGTTCGTTACCGATGCGCCCGCGCAGTTGATGATGCATTCATCCGCCATCATCAAGTTCGAAGGCTCTTCGCCATGCTTCCGCGGCATTCCGTGCACCGACTGGTCCGGCTGGACGCCATACATGGTGGAGATGACGCCGCGCGAACAGTGGACCACCTTCGCGCCCTATTACGCGCCGACCAACCCGGGCAACATGCAGCACTACATCGGTGCTGTTACGGACACGGTCTCGGCGAAGAACATCGTGCGAGAGAATGGGGCGGCGTTTCCGTTCACCAGGAAGATTCCCGGGACGGATCTGATCTGGGGCTCGATGTCCGTATCGCCGGGGGAGACACACTGGCTGCAAGGCAAGAACGGTGCGCGATTCGCGGGGACGGTCTATGGGTTCATGCAGGGCGCCGAAGCATATCGCCCGGGGGTGATCAGGAAGAAGGATGGTGGAAGCGCGATCGCCGGCGGCGGCACGCGCGTGCCGGGCGAGCTGCATCCGGCCGAGTACGAGGAATACAACGCCGTGGCGTACGGTTATCCGCTTGCTCCGTGCAGGTACGTGATCCGGACCGGAGACACGATGAGGATCGACACGTCGTGGAACTGCGAGACGCTCACCATCAACATGCATACGATCAGTGCCAATCCGGTTGGGCTGCAGTCGGTTTCCTTCCAGCCGGGCACGGCGGTCAATGCAATGCTTGTCGGGAGCGACCCGGCTCTTCTGTCGGACATTCCGGGCCGCACGAAGGTGACCGTCCTGGTGAAGCCGATCGATCGGAGGAAGGACGCATCGGGCATCGTGAACCTGATGGACCGTACCGGCAAGACCGACCGGGTGCCGTATGTGTATCTGCACGACGAGCTTGCGACCACGCCGGCCAACGGGCGGCTGGACTTCGGCAATGTGCTTCTGGGGAGTTCCACTCCGGCGGATCTCACGCTCGCGAACAACACCACGCATGTGATTCACGTGGCCGATCTGCGCATGGTGAAGGGGCTGCGGCAGTTCGCGATCTCCACCATCAAGCCCGGCAGGCCGCCGTTGGACCTGGCTCCCGGGCAGAGCCTGACGCTCACGCTCCTGGCGGCGCCGGACCAGCGTGGCGGTATCTACGAGGATACCGTTCTCTGCCTGTTCGGATGCGACTCGGTTCAGGTTCCGGTTCGTGTTGTCACCGCCGTGCCCTGCGTCTATGTGGGCGATCTCGCGTTCGGAGCGTTCCACTCCGGCGTCACACCGGCCAGGACTCTCAGCCTGAAGATCTCCAACCACGGCAATGGGAGGATGACGTTCCGCAATCCGGTGGTGACGTTCTCGAGCCCGGACTTCTCTGTGACGCAGGCGGAGAAGAACAAGCTTCTGCCGCCGTTCGTTCTCCTTCCCGGACAGGACGCCACGATCGATGTCACCTTCCAGCCGCCGGCGGCGCTTGGTGTGTACAGTACCGTTGCCACGTTCTATACCGATGCAACGTGCGATCGCGACACGTCGGTCTGGACCGCCGAGGTTGTGCAGGCTTCGTCCGTTGGTGCAACGCTGTCCGATGCCGAGGGGTACCGGTTGGAAGCGGAGAGTCATGAAGGGCGGAGCGTTGTGATACGCTACGCGATGCCGCGCGGTGTTCATGGGTCGCTGGATGTGTATGACGCGGCAGGAAAGCAGATTGCTGGGCTTGCGGCGGAGATCGATGAAGGAAGCCAGAGCCTGGTGTGGAACACTGCCGGGCTGGCCGGCGGAACATACTACTGTGTGATGACCACAAGGGGCGGAAGCCGTATGGCGCCGTTCGTTGTTGCGCGTTAGCGTGGTTGAAGGAACGTTCCGCATACCCGCGGCAATGATGCGAGCCGTGTTCCCGAGGAGGGAGCACGGCTCGCTTCGTGTAACACTCCTCCGGCAACAAGGTCTTGCTGAACATACCACTCCGGCAACAACGCTCCCTCTGGGAGTATGTTCTTCATTGTGGCAGTCATAATTCATGTACGGAGCAGGCATGTTGGTAACAGTCATGCGGGCGGCAGTTCGCACCATTCTCCTCATTGCACTTTCCGGTGTGGCGGCCGTGCAATCCTCCCGAATGTATGCGCAGGGCGTGCCGCAGCTGGATCCCGCGGCATCGGGGAAATATTTCGTGGTCGCGTTTCCGGACACGGTGCACAACACACTGGATGTGCGCTATCCGAACAATCGCGTGCAGGATGAGCTTACGTTGTGGCTCTTCTCTTCAGTAGGAACGAAGGTAACCATCATCAGCGGCGTTGGAACGGTCAATGCTGTCCAACTGGCGGCCCACGAGTTCACGGCGTTCAAGACCTCCGCCTTTTCACCCGTCATCACCTTCAACCAGGCCTCGCGCAACACACTCCGGGTGATGGCGGATACGCCCATCGTGGTGTACAGCTACGTGGCGAGCATTCAGGGATTGGAGGCGTGGACGCCGATCCCCGTGGATCGATGGGGAACGTCGTATCGTGTTGCATCGCTCCCCGGAACCAAGGTGGAGAACGTTGGTATTGCCGGTGAAACAACGGTGCCGACCATACCTGCCCCCGCCCCGGCAACGGCGCTGGTGATCGCCGGGTACGACGGTACGCACGTGAGCTTCCATCCTCCGAACGGCACCATGCTCAACGGAAACCCGCCGCTGAGTGTTACGCTCAACGAGGGTGAAGCCTTCCAGATCGCGAGCATTGCCGATACAAGCGGGGACAGGAATGTGATGCAGGAGGATATCGCAGGGATGGAGATCAGCGCTGACAAACCGATCGGCGTCATCAGCGGCAACACGCGCACGCAGACAGCCGCCGACAGCATGATCGGTGGTCCCGGCTTCCTGGGAAATGCGTACAAGGGAATGCAGATGGAATGGCTTGCACCTGTTGATCAGTACGGCATGCACTTCATGCACACGCCGACGTGGGATGAGTATCGCCCCGGCCTCAGCTCGCGACTCGAACGTAGTCATGAGTTCGTTCGCGTGTACAATCCCACGAAGGCGTCGATGAACGTGCGCTATCGCATGACGAGCAATGCATCCGCCGTATCACTCACGATACCGGCGGAGTCATCACGCGTGCTGGAGCTTGCTTCGGACGATCGCGGAGAGATCGTGACCGATGCGCCCGCGCAGGTGATCATGCATTCATCGAGCACAATCGGCCCAATCGACAGCACTCCGTGCTTCCGCGGCATCCCCTGCAAATCCTATTCGGGGTTGGCGGGGTACATGGCCTCGGAAACTCCGCGGGAACAGTGGACAACGTTCGCACCCTACTATGCGCCGGCGAACCCGGCCGGGATGCAGCACTACATCAACGTTGTCACCGATACCAACAGTGCCTCGAACATCGTTCGTGAGGATGGCAGTCCCTTTCCGTTCACCGGCCGCATTCCGGGCACGGATCTGACATGGGGATCAACGGCCGTTACGCCGGGGCAGACACACTGGCTTCAGGGACGCAACGGCGCGCGCTTCGCGGGGATGGTGTACGGCCTCACCAAGGGTTTCGAGGATTACCGGCCGGGGGCCACGCGCCGGAAGGACGATGGCGTGCAGGTTGCCGGGGCGGGCGCGCATGCCCCGAACCCGCAGCATCCATGTGAGTACGAGGAGTACAGCGCCGTATCCTACGGCTATCCGCTTGCTCCGCGCCGCAACGTAGTGGCCGGGCCGTCGTCGGTGATGCCGGGCGCCGCGGTATCAGCCGGCTATCAACTCGATGCGGTACGCGACGGAGAGAACGTTCACATCCGCTACGCATTCCCGGAGGGGCTTCACGGTGCGCTTGGCGTCTACGACATTCTCGGCAGGCAGGTAACGGCGTTTGCTGCTCCGACCGCCGGCGCGGGCGATCACAACGTCCTGTGGAATACGCAGGGCATGCCGGCGGGCACATACTACATCACACTTGGAACGGAGTCCGGTGCTCGAACCATTCCGATCGTGGTGACGCGTTAAGGCCGCAGTCCTGAAACCGGTGTCGAGACGGCCATGCACGTTTCTCCGCACCGCGCGGAACCCGTTGTGGGCTTCGAATACATGCCGACGATATTCCCGGGCCGCATTGCAGCAGCGATGCGGCCCGATGCATTTGCCGGCGCGAGGTGATTATTTCAACCGGTGAATTACTGCGTTGCCACAGACTGTTCAACAACGGTCAGATGCAAGGCGGCCGTGATGGCGGTAGTGACTCGGTTTGCCGGAGGACGTGCGCCGAATGGATTGCGCCTATGGTGCTTGTTCACGTTGAACGTGCGCATGCTACCGACGGGTCGTGCCTGACGGCGCTTGCAATACCCGGCATTGGTGCAGCCGGTCATGCTATCGAGCCGCGTTGCGACGTCCCATCGGTAGGATACGAGCGTATGCAAATCTTCAAGCTCCGGCGGCCCCAGCCCTGCATGCAGGCACAGACTACTCCCATCGAAATGCAAAGTGAGTCACTACCGTGATGGTCAACGTGTGCCGATGACGTTGTTCAACGGTCTGTTCGCGTGGTTGAAGGAACGTTCCGCATACCTGCGGCAGCGATGCGAGCCGTGTTCCCGTGGAGGGGGCACGGCTCGCTCCGTGTAACACTCCGGCTGCGCCAAGGTCTAGATGGCATTCCCATTCCGGCGGATGAGTTCGTTGCAGGAGTAATGTGTGTGGGGATTTTTCAATCACGTATCCATGCGGAGCCGGCATCATGTCGCGTAAGGTTCTGTTCCCAATCGCAAGACGCGCCATCCTCCCGTTCATTCTCCTGAGCGCCATGATTGTGCCCGCTTCGGTGGCGTATGCGCAGGGGGGCCCGCAGCTCGATCCTGCCGCGTCAGGGAAGTACTTCATGGTCGCGTTTCCGGACACGGTGCACAACACACTGGATGTGCGCTATCCGAACAATCGCGTGCAGGATGAGCTGACGTTGTGGTTGTACTCTCCAGTGGCAACAAATGCAACGATCATCAACGGCGTTGGAACGGTCAATGTTGTCCAACTGGCGGCCAATGAATTCACGGCGTTCAAGCCCTCTGCCTTTTCGCCCGTCATCACCTTCAACCAGATCTCTCGCAACACACTCCGGGTGATGGCGGACACGTCCATCGTTCTCTACTGCTATCTCGCGAGCGCTCAATGCCTGGAGGCGTGGACGCCGATCCCCGTGGCCGGCTGGGGCGCCACCTATCGGGTCGCCGCGCTTCCCGGGGCCACTGTGGAGGATATCGGCACAGCGGGCATAACGGAGGTGCCGAGCACACCGAAGCCCGCGCCGGCGATTGCGCTGGTGGTCGCCGCGCACGACAGCACGCATGTCACGTTTCATCCTGCGTTGGGCGTGCGGCTTCTGGGCAATCCCTCGCTGGCGGTTACGTTGAATGAGGGGGATACATACCAGGTGGCGAGCTACGTGGACACATCGCTGCAGGCGGTGCAGGATGACATCGGAGGAATGGAGATCACGGCCGACAAACCGATCGGCGTTATCAGCGGCAATACGCGCACGCAGACTGCCGGCGACAGCCTTGTAGGGTTGAGGCTCAAAGGGAACGCCTACAAGGGGCTGCAGATGGAGTGGCTTGCGCCGGTCGAACAATACGGCCGGCGATTCGTTCATACCCCGACGTGGGATTCCTATCGTACCGGACTCGGTTCATCGATCGAACGAAAGAGCGAGTTCGTTCGGATCTACAACCCTGCGAACGTTCCGATGAACGGCAGCTATCGCATGGAAGGGGACGCAGCCCGCACTCTGTTTTCGGTGGCGCCTGGATCCTCATCCATTCTGCAACTGTCGTCCGCGGCGTTCGGCGAGATCGTCACCGATCGTCCCGCGCAGGTGATGATGCATTCCATCAGCGCGATCGGTCCATCCAGGAACGGCTCCGACATTCCCGGCGTGGTGGATCTCGTGTACGAAGGAATTACCGGGTACATGGCAACGGAAACGCCGTACGAGCAGTGGACCTCATTTGCTCCGTACTATGCACCGATCGCTCCACAGGGGATGCAGCATCGGGTCAACGTTGTCACCGATTCCCTCTCCGCGGCGGACATCATTCGCGAGGATGGAACGCCGTTCGTCTTCTCCAATCACATATCGGGCACGGGCCTTGTGTTCGGATCGATGACGGTTACGCCGGGGCAGACCCACTGGCTCCAGGGACGCAATGGCGCGCGCTTCGCCGGAACGGTGTACGGCGTCATGATGGGGACGGAGGAGTATCGCCCCGGACATGTAACTCGCAGGAAGGATGGCGGCGAGCAACCTGCCGGCAACGCACAGGTGCCCAGTGAGTACGAGGAGTACAGCGCCGTATCCTACGGCTATCCGCTTGCTCCGCGCCGGGACGTGGTGGCCGGGCCGTCGTCGGTGACGCCGGGCGCCGCGGCAGCGGCCGGCTATCTGCTCGATGCGGTGCGCGACGGAGAGAACATTCGCATCCGCTATGCGCTCCCGGATGGTCTTCACGGCGTGCTTGCCGTCTACGACATCCTCGGCAGGCCGGTGGCAGCGTTTGCCGCTCCGGCCGCCGGTGCCGGCGATCACAGTGTCCTGTGGGCTACGCAGGGCATGCCGGCGGGCGCCTACTACATCACACTTGGAACGGAGTCCGGCATGAGGGTAGTTCCGTACGTGATAGCTCGATAGGCGGCGTCTGATCGTCTGATGTGCCACTGTGAGAGGGTCCGGATTGAGCAAGCTCCGTAAGAGCGGCCTCACTGTCACCATGGAAGCATGGGCCGCTCCCTGCGGGGAGCTTCGATCCGGTGGAAGGTGCGGCGACGCTACAGATGGGACGCTCTGAGACCGAAGCACGGCGCCGTACAACGTTGATGCACTGCGCCGCCATTGGTGACGTGAACAACACGGCGACGGCCGTACACGCATCGTATCGAATGGCCGTGAACACTTCCCATCGGTTCGTTGTCGCAGAGTTTGCTCCGCGACGAACCCGGGAATGCAGCCGGCCGCTCCCCGCGGGGAGCTTCGATCTGAGAACCATTACTCCGCGACGATATCCCCGGGCCGCATTGCAGCAGCGATGCGGCCCGATGCATTCCCGGGCGCGAGGTGAGTGTTCCGCCGGGCGGATTCCACTGGACGCGGATGCGGTTCCCGCCGTAGGTTGCGGTTCAACGTGCGCCGGCCGCTCAACGCCGGCTGCTCGCGACCCGCGACGTACGCCGCCTGTATCGCAATACGATATTCCGGCATGCGTCCGCCCGGACCGATCTGCGCCTTCAACCCGAGACCGCATTCATATGAGTATGAGTTCCAATCGTACGCGCTTCCTACAGTGGTCGGCCGCGTGTGCGTTTCCGCTGCTGTTCTGGCTTACACTCTTCGCGTCGGGACATGCGCAGGCGGTTGAGCCGGTGCTGGACCCGGATGCTGCGGGAACGTCGTATCTGATCGCCTTCCCGGACACCACCGGCAACAGGATCGATCCGCGCTTCCCGAACAACCAGGTGCAGACGGAGGCCTCGATCTGGATCTTCACCGCCGTCGCCAACACGGTCACGATCACACGCGACGGCGTGCAGACCGTTCTTCGGCTTGCTCCCGGGGCGTTCCAGCAGTATCTGTTCCAGCCGCAGGATCTGGTGGACTCCATCAACAGGCCAACGCGGCCGATGTGCAGCGTGAAGTCCGAATATCCGGTGGTGATCTACTGCTTCTACATCAGCGCGCAGAGCATGGAGGCATGGACACCGATGCCTGTGGAGACGTGGGGTACGGAGTACCACTGTGCGATGGCGCCGTGGCAGTTCGTGAAGAATGTGGACTCGCTCACCAGGACGAAGGTGATCACGAAGCAGAAGCCTGCCCCGTCGGAGTTGCTGGTGATTGCAGCGTTCGACAGCACCCATGTCAACTTCGTGCTCCCGGCCACCGGCACATGGGCGAAGGCGCCGAGCGGTACCATTACGTTGATGAGCGGACAGGCGTATCAACTGCAGAGCGGGACGGACAGCACGCTCCAGAATCTGGATGGCGCCATCGTGCAGGCGGACAGGCCGGTGAGCGTGGTGAGCGGCAACACGCGCGCGAAGTTCTCCGCCGATGAATCCGTTACCAGCAATGCGGCGAAGGGTATGCTGGCGGAGGCGATGACGCCGGTTGAACAGATGGGGCGCCGCTTTCTCTTCATGCCGGACTGGGACGCGCATCGCCCCGGAATCGGCGCCGCCGCGGAGCGGACGCTGGAGTACGTACATCTCTGCAACGCTCTCGGTGCACCGGACAGCGGCTACTATCTGCAGCCCGGAGGGGCCAACCGTGTGAAGTTCAACGCAGGACCCAATGCAGTTGCGGAGTTCAGTCTGAGCCAGGCGCTGGCAACGTACTACGAAACCGCGAGGCCCGTGCAGGCAGTGCAGTATGCAGGCGACATCGTACACTTCGACGGCTCCACGCCGTGCGGCGGCGGCCCGTGTGTGAGCTACAGCACATGGGCGCCCTACATGGTTACGATGGTTCCGCGCGAGCAATGGGTAACGTTTGCTCCGTTCATTGCCCCGGCGAGCCCTGGCACCATGGTGCACTACATCAATGTTGTTGCCGATACCAATTCGTTTGCAGGCATCGTGATGGAGGATGGAACGCCCTTTCCGTTCACGCGGAGAGTGACGGGAACCGATCTGATCTGGGGGAGCAGAGGGTTGAGCCCGGGCGAGGCGCACTATCTGACATCGACCAACGGCGCCAGGTTCTGGGGCTTCGTATACGGCGAGGCGGATGGCGCCGAGGACTTCCGCCCTGGAACCACGGCCGAGTACGAGGAACGCTCCGCGCTCTCCTATGCCTATCCGCTTTCCCCTTCGCGGAACTCGCTTCTTCCGCTGGACAGTGTGGCCATCGACTCCTCCTATCAGACATGCATGAGGGGGATTCTGCACTATCATTCCGTGAAGGGTACAGCCGTTGGCCTTCGCTCCGTCCGCCTCGATACGGGGTCTGCCAATGCACGGCTGATCGTTGTGCTTCCCGCACGGGAGGACGAGGTGGTTGGCCGCTCGGATGTCACGGTGATGGTTGTGCCGCTGGATACTCTTCAACCGGTCAACGCGCACGTGATCTTCACCGATCGCACGGGGCGCACGATTCGCCGGACCTTCGCGGCCCGGCCATACGGCGCTCCTGCAAGCCCCAACCTGCTCACTTTCGACAGCCTCGCCGTTGCGAGCGGTCTTCGCAGGACCGTCACGTTCACCAGCAGTGCGCCGGGGAACGTTATCGCATCATCGGTGAACCTGTTGCACGGCGATACGCACTTCGTGATCGTATCCACGTCGCCACCGCTTCCGGCAACCGTGCCTCCAGGCGGATCGGTCACGGTAACCGTCGAGACCGTGAACGCGGCAACCGCAGTTGGTGCAGGCGACACGCTTGCACTGCACCTGGATTGCCAGGAGACCCGTGTGCCGCTTGCCATCGTGAAGTACGATGGCGCCGTGATCCAGGTCCCCGATCTGGACTTCGGAGTCTTCCGCTACGGCGTCGATGGCTCGCGTTCGATTCCTCTGAAGATCTGCAACGTCGGCGCGGGGCAGATCGGCTTCAGCAATCCGAACGATCCCGCCCGGCCGATCACCTGGGATGACCAGAAGCATTTCTCCATTGCTCCCGCGGATCTGAGTGCCCTGGCGATTACGCTGCTCCATGCGGGCGAATGCATATCGCTCGATGTCTTCTGCGCACCGGCGGATACCGGCCGCGTCACCACCACGGCAAGGATCTGGGGAACAACGCGTCTGGAGCGTGACACATCGGTATGGACAGCCGTTATACATACTGGGGCGGGAGTGAATTCCGATCGTGTGTGGGGCGGACGGCTGGACGTGAGCCCCACACTGGAAGCGCTGCGCATCGACTATGCACTCGAAGCGGCCACAACTGTGCGGCTGGAAGTATTCGACATGCAAGGCATCCGCCTGACTGTTCTCGCGGACGGGCGCATGGAGCCCGGCGAGCATCATGCCGTGTGGAGCACCGCCGGCATGCCGAGCGGCATCTACTACGTGCGCCTTGCCGGCACTGGAGCCCACCGTGTTGTCTCCTGCATCGTCGTGCGCTGATGTTGAAATACCCGGCCGTCGCAATGGGAGCATTGTGAATGATGGAACCACATGCTTTGCATTGCCGTGCGACCATTTGCACCGATGCGGGTCTTGGTGTCCACGGGCCGGAACGAAGGATCGTCCCACATCTTCGTGACGCTCACGCGGCGAACCTCCGCGCGTGATTCCCGCTCGTGTACTCCGGCGCATCATGGCTTCCAGCGTGAGCGCTGCTACGCCATGAAGAACATGGCATGCAGTCCGCTTCCGCCGGCCGCCGCAACAACAGTTCCTGTCAACATCGAGATGTGCCTCGGAGCCTGCAGGCTTTGTAGCGCCCAACGATAGGAACCCCAAGGTCGAGGCAGCCGCTTCGATGTCTATCCACTCTTGCAGAGTAATAGGTTCTGCCATGTCACACCCGCGACGGCATTGCACTGCCATCATTGCAGTTGCGGCAACGATGTCATTTCTGATGCTTGCCCTGTGCGGCGAGATCGTTGCTCAGAATCAGATCCTGCGACTCGATCAGTCCACGGCCGGACGAGTCTACTACATCGCCTTTCCCGATACCACGAACAATACTGTCGATCCCAAGTATCCGATCAATGGGACAGAGAACGAGGCTTCCGTCTGGCTTTTCTCCGACGTAGCCAATCACGTCGTCATCTCCAGCAAGGGGCAGCAGATCGATGCCGTGGATCTGGAGCCGGGAGTAATGAAGGTCTACACCTTCAGGCAGTCGGCGGTTGTGACGGACATCAACCAGTCGAGCTCGCCGGTGTTTCGGGTGGAGGCGGCAAAGCCGGTGGTGCTGTATGCATACCTCGCAACGAAGCAGGGGCTGGAAGCCTGGACCCCGATCCCGGTGGAGATGTGGGGAACCAGGTACTACGCCGCTGCAACCCCGTGGCAGTACGTGCAGGATTACGATGCGAAAGTCGGCATACCGAAGCCTGCACCATCGGAGATCCTGATCATCGCGGCGCACGACAGCACGCAGGTCAGCATCGTCCGGGCTGCCGGCGGCGATCTGTACGGCAATCCAACCGTTGTGACGCTGAACCAGGGGGAGGCATTTCAGGTACAGAGCGGCGACGACTCGCTGCATCGCGACATCGCGGCAACCATCATTCAGTCCAGCAGGCCCGTCGGCGTCATTTCCGGCAACACACGCGCCAGTTTTGGAAGCGATCATGCCATACGGGACAACGCGCAGAAGGGGATGCTGATGGAGTGGCTTACACCTGTCGATCAGCACGGCAAGGAATTCGTCTATCTCCCGACAACGGACGAGCATACCTACAGTGCTCCGGTTCCGCGCGTGAACGAGTACGTGCGTGTCTACAACACGTCGGGGAATCAGATCAACGGAACCATCAAGGACAACAGCGCCGGCCCAGCTGCGTTCACGGTGAAACGCGATTCGCTTCAGGAGTTCAGGCTCTTCACATCCTTCGCTCTGCGGATCACGACGCAGGCTCCTGCGCAGGTGATGATGCACTCCTCCGATGTGGTCAACCTGCATGCAACGCTGCAGATCGGGAACGGCGGGCTTGCCTACGATTACTACCAGTGGGCGCCATACATGGCGGAGCTTACTCCGCGCGAGCAGTGGACCCGCTTCGCTCCGTACTATGCCCCCACCAATCCATCCACCATGCAGCACTACATCGGCGTAGTTGCCGACACGGTGACGGCCCGTGGAGTTGTGATGGAGGACGGCACGGCGTTCCCCTTCTCGCATCGCATCAACGGCACGGATCTGATCTGGGGATCGGCTCCGGTACAGCCCGGTAGGACGCACTGGCTTGCCTCCACGAGCGGCGGGAAGTTTACAGGCGTTGTATATGGGTTGATGAGAGGTGAGGAATATTATTACGCCGAGGGAAACTACTATGTGGAGACCGAAGCGCTCTCCTACGGATACCCGCTCTCTCCGCATCGAAACGTTCTCGCGCCGCACGATTCGCTCCGCGTCGACAGTACGCGCAGCGGATGTTCGCAGATCACCTACAACGTTCGTGCAGTCAACTCCTCACCGGTCGGCCTGCGGTTCGCCGAGCTGGACACCTCATCGGTGAACGCGCGGCTGGTCCGGATCGATCCGCTCAGTGCCGAGGATGTTCTTGGCCGCTCGTCAGTAACGTTGAAGGTGATGGCGGTGGACAGCACGCGCCCGATTCATGCGCGGCTGGTGTTCACCGATCGCACCGGAGCCTCCTCTGCCGTTACGTTCGATGCCAGGCCCGATTCGATCGCGTTCAACCCTTCGTCGGCCCTGCTCTTCGGCAGCACGGACGTTGGCTCCGTTGTCCATCGCGAGGTGACCATCACCAACACGCTTGCGCGCACCGTGGTGATAAGCCATGTGGATGTGAAAGGGGATACCGGTGTCTTCTCGGTCGTCTCCTCCATTCCCAGACTTCCCGCCACGCTGAAACCGGGTGAGGATCTCACGGTAACGGTGGCCATGAACGCCAAGGAGGAGCGTTATTACTACGACACGCTTCTGGTGCCGATCGAATGCAGCACGATGTCCCTGCCGATGAATGGCGGTGTGAAGATCACGAGCATTCAGACCGGCGATGTGGACTTCGGCGTGAAGGCGCACGTGAGCACAACGACGGAGTACATGGAGATCACGAACGCCGGCACGCTTCCGCTTACGTTCAGCAACCCGGGCGATCCCGCACATCCCATTACCTGGCCGGACGCCGTGAACTTCAGTATCGCCCAGGCCTGGCAGGACAGCGTGCGCAATCTCGTGCTCGCCCCGAAGACCACGTTCCGCGTGCCGGTGAACTTCATTCCAACCGTGCCGGGTACGTATCGCACCGTGGCCCGCATCTGGGCCAGCACACGCGACCTTCGCGATACCTCTGTCTGGACCGGTGTGCTCCGCGATTCAACAACGGGCGTTCGCGGCACGTGTGCTGAACCCGGAGTTTCGTCCGGGCGCTTGAGCGCATGGACGGAGGGGAGCATCCTCGATGTGCGATACGATGGTGTCGCAACCGGCCCGCTCCGGATCGAGCTCTACAATGCGCTCGGCCAGCAGCTTCGCGCCGCCGTGGCCGATGCTGTCGGGACAGAACGCTACGAGGTGCAATGGGATCTCACCGGCCTTCCCTCCGGCCGGTATTACTGTCGCGTTCTGGACGGCCCGTACACCGTGGTGCAGCCCATACCGGTAAGCTGGTAGTTGGTTTCGTGGGATGAGCCGCAGCATGCCCCGGAACGATACGGGTTCGTGTGCCGTGGTGCCTGCGAAGGCGGCATTCCGCGTCCCGGGGTTCTTCGATTGGCGCGGATTTCTGCGCAGAATGCCGTGCCGGCACCGCCATCGTCGGTTTTTTTCAGTTGCCGCCGCGACGAAAACGCGGGCGGCGGGTCTTGTCATGCACAACGTAATGGATCACTCCCGCCCGGAGACCACTCGCCGGGCTTGCTCGCCAGCGGAAGTCTTCTGTTACCTATCTCGTCGTCGACCAATCATACAACAGGGACCATTGCAGTTGTTTTCGCCGATCGCGTAAACAGCATGCTGGACTATGCGCACGAATTGCGATAAATTTGTGGTTCGGCCCTCATCCCAAGACGGCCTGTTGTTCAATCAAGACTCGCAAGGCGGAGAAGCTCTCATGCACGCACGTCGATTGCTTCCCGGATGCTCGCCCCGGATATCGGTCCTATCCCTTCTGCTGGCGATTACCATGGTCACCGTGGCATCGGCCCAGTCACCCGCGCTCGATCCTACGAGTTCCGGCACCAGTTTCATTATCGCCTTCCCCGATACAACAACCACGATCACCGATCCGCGCTATGTGAATCCGCTTCAGGACCAGATCGCGCTGTTCATATACTCTGCGGTGGATAACCAGGTGCACGTCCACGGGCTGCGCCTCGATACGCTTGTATATCCAAAGGCGGGCAAGTTCCTGACTGTCCCGATCCAGACCAACAACTTCACGACGGACAGCTCCTTTCTGGTCAACGCCGGAACCACGTCCAACAATGTGTTCCACGTTGATGCGCGCTCGCCGATCGTGATGTACTGTTATGTGATGACGAAGTTCGGCGGCGAGATGTGGACGCCGATGCCGGTGGAGAACTGGGGGAAGCAGTACTACGTAACCGGTACTCCGGGTGAGATCGTTGTCGATATGAAGCAGGTGCAGCGGAGCTATCAGCGGCAGAACCGCATGGGCTCGGTGAGCGTCGTGATCCTTGCCGCATACGACACAACGAACGTTACCATCTATCCCACCGGTACATTCCTGAACGCGCCGCTGAAGGTAACGCTGAACGCAGGTGACGCCTACGAGATGGAGAGTCTGGTTGATACCATCGCCTCGCACAGCGGGCTGCCGCAGCCGGATGTCGGCGGCTCGTTGATCACCTCCAACCGGCCCATCGGGGTGATCTCAGGCAACTCGCGCGCGCAGGTTATCAGCGATGTCACCGCGGCAACCGGGAACTCGCTCAAGAATTGCGGGTACGAGTGGCTTGCGCCTTCCGAACAGTTCGGCACCACCTTCGTGTACATGCCCACCATGGATTCCCGGCACCTTACCGGTGTTCGCAACGAGAAGGTGAGCGAGAAGCGCGGCTTCGAACAGGTGCGGGCCTATGGTGCATCGCAGGGCCTTTCGCGCATCTACTATCAGGTGGACAGTGTCCATTACGACACCTCCATGCTCTCCAGCACGCGCATCATGGATTACAAGATCGAGGCCGTGAAGGCACGTGTCATCCGCGCGGACAAGCCCACGCAGGTGCTGCTGCATTCCTCCGCGGTATCGCGATACAACGGGACGGGAAAGCCCACGCCGAGCGTGGGCAACTACACCACATGGGGAGCCTACACCGTTCAGTTGATGCCGCGAGAACAGTGGACCACGTTCGCACCCTACTTCGCGCCGAGTTACCCGTTCGAGACGGCGCACTATATCAATGTGGTGGCGGACACGAGCCAGTTGGACAAGATCTACAACGAGGACGGTTCCCCGTTCGAGTTCAACATGGGGCAGATTCCCGGAACGGATCTGATGTGGGGCACCGCGCAGATCACGACCGGCACCACGCACTACCTTGAAGGGCGCAACGGGGCCCGGTTCTATGCATATGCCTATGGAACACGCGAGGGGCTGGAGAACCAGACCACGATTACCAGTCTGGACTATCAGGAGGTGGTGGCGCTTTCCTACGGATATCCGCTCGCGCCGGGATACCGGATTCTTCGTGGATCCGATTCGGTGAAGATCGACACAAACCGTACGCCGTGCGGCCTTCATGTGAAGGCGCAGGCCGTGAACACCGATCCGCTGGGCTTCAGAAGCGCGAAGCTGGACAGCGCGAACAACCTCGCGCTGCAGTTCGTGGCGCCCGCCTCGGCGCCGGAGTTGATCGGCTACGGATCGGGCGAGTTCATGCTTGTGCCGGTGGATCCGCAGAAGAATGCATCGGGCGTGCTGGTGCTTTCCGATCGGTCCGGAAAAACATGGCGCGTTCCGTACGGGTTCACCGCTGCCTCTGTCTCCGTCAATGCCGGTGTGGTGTTCGATCTGGGCAACGTGAACGTGAACGAGACGAAGGATACCGTGGTGGAGATCACCAACACGCAGACCTTCCCGGTCACCGTATCGCGCGTTCGTCTTGCTCTGGGCAATCAGTTGATGACGATCGACAGCACGGAGCCGGATGGCCCCGCGCGCATCCCGGCGGTGCCGGTAACGCTGGCACCGGGAGAGAAGCTGCGGGTGCATGTGCTGGCAACTCCGCATGTGAAGGATCGTGTCTACAGCGATACCCTTCGCGTCTCGCTCTCCTGCTACGACTTCCCGTTGCCGCTTCGTATGGGCGCCGTTGGTCCGTGCATCCAGGTTTCGGATCTGGACTTCGGCGAGCTTACGCTGAATCAGTCGCGCACGCTGGTGCTGCGCATCTGCAATCAGGGCGGCGGCGTTGTGACGTTGAACAATCCTTCCGGTGATTCGGTGATCACATGGCTTCTCGCGAACTTCTCGATCACGCGCTCCGCGCTGGACAGCCTTCGCAATGTTCAACTGGGTCCGGGTGCATGCCTGAATGTGCCGGTAACCTTCGTCTCCGCGGTGCCCGGGACGTTCGAGATCACGGCCCGCATATGGGCAAGCACGCGCGATTGCCGCGATACTTCCATATGGCATGCAGTGGTAAAGAAGCCGCAGTCGCAGGGGGTCCCGGCGAGCACCGGTGCCGGCTATGCGATCACGTCCGTGCGACCCAATCCGTTCAGCAACCGGAGCGAGATCGGCTTCACGGTTGGCTCAGCGGGCGAGACCACCGTGGAGATCTACAACGCGGTTGGTGAGCGTATGGCACTTCTCTACTCCGGCCGTCTCTCCGCCGGCGAGCATGCCGCGATCTGGGATGCGGCCGGCTTCCCCTCCGGAGTGTATCATTGCCGCATCACCTCCGGCGCCTGGGCGGCATCGCGCATGCTGATACTCGCGCGGTAGTGAGCAGCTCCGTCGGCATGCGCGCAAACCGGAATTCAACAAGGCTACGCATTGCGTAGCCTTGTTCTTTTCTCCACTTCGTGCACGCGGTTGTTTCTGTTCGGGCATACTAAATGAATCCGCCAAGGCGTTCCGTTCGTGCGGGATGACTCCGGTGACATATCGGAACAGAGAGGTCCCTCCTGGCGGAGCTCGCTGGCGGACGGGAAGGGACGTGGTTGCTACAGATGGGACGGCCGGCGTTCGATGCCGATCGGAGGTGCCGCGTGCGGCGGTACGATGCGCCGGCATCGATGGGTGATGCCACCGTGCCATCCGCGCAGGTTCCGCACAACGGCCTGGATTCCGATTCGCAACGGGTCCTGCCGGTCTCAATACCGCATCAACCTCTCCACGGTTGATCGCAGCCGGCTCTTGGCGAGGAACTGTTCTTCGAGTGCACGATTGAACGGCACCGGCGTATCAAGCGATCCGCATCGCATCACCGGTGCGTCCAGCCACTGAAAGCACTCCTCCCCGATGCGCGCGGCGATCTCCCCGCCGAAGCCTCCGGTTATCGTATCCTCGTGCAGTACAAGGCAGCGGGCGGTCTTGCGCACGGAACTCACAACCGTCTGCACATCCCACGGCAGCAGCGTTCTCAGGTCGATCACCTCCACTCCGGCATCCGGCATCTCCTCCGCCAGCTTCAGCGCCCAGTGAACGCCCATGCCGTAGGTTACGATGGTAAGGCCGGCGCCGGCGCGCGCAATCCGCGCAACGCCGAACGGTATCGTGTAGTAGCCCTCCGGCACCATCTCGCGAATGCTGCGATAGAGCGCCTTGTGCTCGAAGTAGAGAACGGGGTTGGGATCAGCGAGCGAGGTGGCAAGCAATCCCTTCGCATCGGACGGCGTTGAAGGGTACACCACCTTCAGTCCGGCGACATGCGTGAACCACGCCTCGTCGCTCTGCGAATGAAACGGGCCGGCTCCCATTCCCGCGCCGGTTGGCATGCGCACGGTAACATTTACCGGCTCGCCCCAGCGGTAATGAGTCTTCGCGAGGTTGTTCACGATCTGATTGAACCCGCAGGCCACGAAGTCCGCGAACTGCATCTCCACCATGGAAGCGCGGCCGCGCAGGGCAAGCCCCAGCGAGGCGCCCAGGATTGCGGACTCGCAGAGCGGGGTGTTTCGCACGCGCTCCGAACCGAACTCCTCGGCGAATCCCTCGGTAACCTTGAACACGCCGCCGTACTCCGCGATGTCCTGTCCCATCAGCACCAGCTTTCCATCCCGGCGCATCGATTCGCGAAGGCCGTCGGCGACGGCATCCACGAAGCGCCGTTCGTCTGCGGCGTCGCCCGGAGGCTCCCAGGCGTCGGCGTTCGAAGGTGCGTAGACGTCCGCCAGCTCCGCAGCCTGGTTCGGGACGATCTCCGGTTCGCTCAACATCCGTTCCACGCCGACTTCGATCATGCCCGTGATGCGCGCACGCATCTCGCGCACCATTCGATCGCTTACAACGCCGCTCTCCCGCAGGTAGCGTTCGTAGTTGATCACCGGATCGAACCTTGCCCAGTGTTCCAGCAGCTCCTTCGGAACATATGCGGTTCCCGACGCCTCCTCGTGTCCGCGCATGCGGAACGTCATCGCCTCCACGATCACCGGCGTGCGATCGGCGCGCATCCGCTCCGCTACGTCGGCAATCGTTCTGTGCACCTCCAGCACGTTGTTGCCGTCCACCTTCACACCGCGGATGCCGTAGCCGATGGCCTTGTCGATGAACTGGGCAAAGCGGAACTGTTCGCGGCTCGGCGTGCTGAGACCGTAGCCGTTGTTCTCGATGAGAAAGATCACCGGCAGATTCCATACGGCCGCAACGTTGAGCGCCTCGTGAAAGTCACCCTCGCTGGCGCCGCCGTCGCCGGAGAACACCATCGCGATCCGGTTGTCGCGATCGAGATTGCTTGCCAGCGCAATGCCGTCCGCCACGCCGAGCATCGCGCCGAGATGCGAGATCATGCCGATGATGCCGTACTCGAGCGTGCCGAAGTGGAATGAGCGGTCGCGCCCCTTGGTGAATCCGGGCATCGTTCCCTGCCACTGGCAGAAGAGTCTGTCCAGCGGCATCGCACGCGATGTGAACACACCCAGGTTGCGATGGAGCGGAAGGATGAAGTCGTTGCGAGTAAGCGCCTTCGTTGCACCAACGGCGATCGCCTCCTGGCCGATGCCGGAGAACCACTTGCTGATGCGTCCCTGTCGCAGAAGGAGCAGCATCTTCTCCTCGATCATGCGAGGGAGGAGCAATGCCTCGAGCAGATCGATCAGATCCGCATTGTTGTAACGGGTGCGGTCGTACGTGATGGCAGGCGGGCTGTCTGTCTGTTGCATCGGTATCGTTTCTCGAATACGGGAATCGTGTCGAGTACTGGAATCGCATCGAGGATATGAATCGCGGCCGCCGTTCCTCGCGGTTGCGGCCGCATAGTATAACAGTTCCTGATGAACCTGGCGGGCTCGTTGCGCCGCACGGGAGCCGGATGCTCCCCGGCAGCCCTTGCCGTACAGGCCTGTGGAGGTCCGCTGAACGGGCAAGCCCCCGATGCCGGAATGCATCGGGGGCTTGCCATCGTTGAAACCGGGAGATCTTCAGGCAGCTTACGCTGTTGTCGTGGCCATGTGGTTTTCCAGTGCGTCCACCAGCTTCTGCTTCGGCACTGCGCCAACGATCTGCTCCACAACCTGGCCATCCTTGAAGACGAGGACCGTCGGGATCGACATGATGCCGTACTTGATGGGAACGTTCGGGTTGTTGTCGATATCCATCTTGCCGACAATCGCGCGCCCGGCGTATTCTGTAGCCAATTCCTCCACCGACGGAGCAATCTGGCGGCACGGTCCGCACCATACGGCCCAGAAGTCTACCAACACGGGCATATGTGTCTGCAGTACCAGTTCATCGAAGTTGCCGTCGGTGATCTCGAGCGGTGTAGCCATGGGAATCTCCTATGAAAGATGTGTTTGCGAATTTGCCTTGGTAGTCTCGCGGGCACGTTGGAGTACGTGGAGGGGAGCCTGCCTGTCGAGGGATTGCGGCATCTCGAAGCCGCATATCGTCTGGTCGCGGATAATCTACGGCAAATGGCTGAAACGAATGTACACTCGTTGCGCCTTCGCGTTGCGCATCAAAGCACCGATCCGCCGTTGACATTCAGCACCGCGCCGGTGATGTACGATGCCTGCCGCGACGCCAGAAACACCACTGCAGCCGCTACCTCATCCGGTTCACCAGGACGTCCCAGAGGAACGCTGGATTGGATCGCCTTACGCGTTGTTGCATCCGCCAGTGCGTCCGCCGTCATATCCGTGCGAACCCAGCCCGGAGCAACGCAGTTCACCGTGATGCCGTGCGGGGCAAGCTCCACGGCGAGTGACTTGGTCATGGCAATCATTCCCCCTTTCGTGGCGGCGTAGTGCGAATAGAATGCTTCACCGCGAATGCCGGAAGTTGAGGAGATGAAGATGATCCGTTTCGGCGCCGATGATTCCCCCATCGTCAGGAGACGCAGCGCCTCGTTGGCAACAACGAATGCGCCGGTAAGATTGGTTCCGATCGTTTCACGCCAATCCGACAGCGACATCTTCCCGAGTTCGCCGCGCTGCCATATGCCTGCGTTCAGCACCAGGAGATCCAGGCCGCTCCACGATTCCTCGATCCGCCGCATCATGGTGCCGACGGAGCGCTCCTGATTGACATCGGCCTTCAGCATCATATGCTCGAAGTGCCGTTCACCAAGTTCCCTGCCGAAGCTCTCGGCCGATTCGGAATGGCTTCGATAGTTCACTGCAACGCGGGCGCCGCTCGATGCAAGTGCAAGGGTGATTGCCCGTCCGATTCCCCGGGTGCCTCCTGTCACGAGCGCACGAACACCACTCAGATCAAGAACCATGGCCGTATCCTCGCGTGATACAGACTGCGCCCCCGGCAAGTGTTGTCGGCGCCAACGCGACGCGCGAGCGCAACACGCTCCTGCCGGGAGCAATGAATGTGCCGGAATGTTCGGGCTGGCTCCGGTGGGATGATTTGCAGGGAAGTATCCAGGCCGCGCCGAATTGCCGAAAGGGTAATCTAACGATTCAGATGGCGATTTGCGATGATATGATGGTGTTGCCGTTTGAGCCTGGCAGGATGATTTGCCGGACTTCTACCGAAGGGGTGTCCGTTCCAATCCATTCGATGTCCCGATATCGACGGGATCGGCCACTGAAGGGAGGGAGCCGCGAAAGGCGGATCTGGCAAGGGATACAGGGCGGCTTCGGCGAGGAACGGCCTCCAACGGGCTGCACGCAGGCGGCTGCACGTCGTCATAAGGCCGTGCAGTCGGCCGGCCCATCCACAACATTCAGTTCATGATGTTGCGTCCTGGCCATGTCCTACATCATCTCCCTGGTCCGTATGCGGCTGATGCTTGCGTTCGTTCTGAACCGACTTCAGAACGCCGAGGTCGTGCGCCAGGTCGATGAGGTTGCGCAGGCTTCCCTGTGTGGCGGCGTAGTAGTGAATCTCGAACCGCTGAATATGCTCCTCGTCGGCATCGGCGAGCAGATGGGCAAGACGGTCGCGCAGCGTCTCCACCGCAGCAGTGAACTCGTGCTCCACCTTTGCATATCCCTCGGCTCCGGAGGAGGCACGCCTCAGCGTGCCGTACAGATTGTGGAGCACGCGGCCGTGGAAGATCAGCTCGTTCATCTCCTCGTGCCGGTCGAACTCGATTGCCAGTTCCAGCAAGGTCCCCAGGTCGTTCCGTTTGTGCAATCCCTGCCCGGCTGCCTGATCCAGGAAGTTCAGCACGTGCTCGATGTCTTCGGAAAAGGGCATGGGTTCTTCTCGGCGTAGATACGTTGGCCCGGATGATGAACGCCGGAGGCTCTCAGCATCGCTCGCAGGGCAGAACTCCGCGGGATTCCCTGGGGCCCTGTTCGCCGGCCATGCTGTTAGAACGGAGCTTCCTCGATCGCTGACGGCGGCAGATACTGCGCGGCATTGTCGTGATGATACGCAAGATTCTCGAAGCGTGCGTACTCGTTCAGGAAGGCGGTCTTCGCAATGCCGGTTGGGCCGTTACGCTGCTTGCCGATGATCACCTCCGCCATTCCCTGCGTGGGATGGCCGTCCTCGTCAACGTTGATGCCGTAGTACTCCGGACGATGAACGAACATCACAACGTCGGCATCCTGCTCGATACTGCCGGACTCGCGAAGGTCGGAAAGCATGGGGCGCTTGTCGCCGCGCGATTCCACGGAGCGGTTCAACTGCGAGAGCGCGATGATCGGGATATCCAGCTCCTTGGCGAGCTGCTTCAGGCCTCTGGAGATCATGGAGATTTCTCGCTCGCGACTCTCCGCCTTCGGCGCATGCATCAACTGGAGATAATCCACCACCAGCATCTCGATGTTGTGCTCGCGCTTCATCAGGCGCGCGCGCGCGCGCAGTTCCATGATGCCGAGCGCAGGCGTATCGTCGATGTAGAGAGGCGAGTCCACGAGATGATGAATCTTCGAGACAAGCGTCTGCCACTCCTCATCCTTCAGGTCGCCGTTGCGCAACTGTTGTGCGTTGATCCTGGACTCCGCCGCAAGCAGACGTACCACGAGCTGCAGCGCCGCCATTTCGAGCGAGAAGAACGCGACGCCCTTCTTGTAATCGATGGCCGCGTTGCGGGCGATGGTCATCGCCAGGGCGGTCTTTCCCATGGAGGGGCGGGCCGCCAGGATAATCAGGTCCGACTTCTGGAAGCCGCCTGTAAGACCGTCCAGGGAGATGAGGCCGGAGGGCACACCGAGAATGGTGTTCCCTTCCTTGCGCCGTGCGTGGATGGACTCCAGCATTTCCACTGTCTCGATCGCCAGACGCTTGATCGAGTGATAGCTGCGGGTGTTCCGGTTCTCGGCGATCTCGAAGATTCGCTGCTCCGCATGGTCCACCTCCTCGAATGCGTCGGTGGTCTCGTTGAAGCAGTTCCCGATGATCTCCGTGGCGGCATGAATCAGACGGCGCTTCAGCGACTTTTCGAAGACGATGCGGGCATGATGCTCAACGTTCGCCGCGGTCGGCGTGCGCAGGTTGAGCTCGGAGAGGTAGTGCGATCCACCAACGTCCGCAAGCTTGCCGATGCGCCGCAGCTCATCATTGAGCGTGATGATGTCGATCGGCTGGTTGCGCTCGGCGAGCGCGAGCATGGCCTGATAGATGATCCGGTGTGCCTCGCGATAGAAGGCGTCGGGGGGCAGGATCTGAATAACCTTGCTCCCGGCCTCCTTCTCCAGCATCATCGCGCCGAGGACGGCCATCTCCGCGTCGTTCGAGTGCGGAGGGACGCGGTCCTGCTGCCCCGACGTGAGCGGAACGATCTTCCGATCGCTGCGCTTGCCGGAGGCTGGACGATCGTGCCCATACTCACTTTCGCTGAACCCTTCGTTGAGTATGCCGCCGCCTGTCACGGTGTGTGCCTCGCTAGCTGATGATCCGTTTCCGGATGGTCTCGTTCCAGGCCGTGGCCGGCGGGATGCTCATACCGCTCAATGGAACGTTGGGGAAGTTGGAGTTCCTGACATTCGGGCCGCAATGCCTGTCGGCTCTGAGATGCAAACCGGTTTTTGATAGGAACTGTCATGCTCGCGCTTGCGCGATGCAGAAATGAGGGGCGCAATGTTACGCGGATTGCCCGGGAATACCATGTGCTGCGGGCGGCTTTCTTTCCACAAGTTGTGAAAGGGGTTATCCTCTTGCGCCGGGCGGCTGTGCACGAGTTATCCACAACATTATCCACCGCTGTGGATTACTTGAAGTACCGCTTGATGTGCGTAACTTACGCTTTCCATTTCCGGAGAACAAGGTCCTATGTACCATGCTCTGAAGTAAGTCTTGAGAGTCTGGTGGTTGGGTGAGCACCATGAGTGCACAGGTGCCCGGCACGGTATTCCACATCCCCGTTCCGGAGACGTGGCGATGCATGGAAAGGGCTGCCTGCCTCGCCCGTTCGTTGTGGATGTGCTAACTTCGCCGACAATGAGATCACACTTCATCCTGCCCGTTCTGATCCTCGCCTGCGGCATCGTGGCGGGCGGCTGCAGCGGCAATTCGCCCATCGGCAACGTGCAGCCATCGCCGATACCGTTCGAATTGACCATTCCGCCGAATCGTCCGGCCGCGGACTACTACGCAATCAGCGGTGTGGCAACCACCACGCAGCTGGAGCGGATCGGTGACAGCCTGATCGAGAGCCCGATCCCGAGCTTCTATGCCCAGTTCACGCATGCGGCTGGAGTCGCGGCACCGGCATCGGTGCAGTTGAACGGCAATTCGCTCTCGCGCAATCTCGGCACGGACACACTCCGGCTGGAGACGGCCGGTTCCAACGTGTTCGGGAACAACACCTGGGCCCTTACCGACGGCACCGGAAACCGCGTTCTGTTCCAGATGCCATCCATCACGGTGCTCGATTCGGTGGGCCCCTTCGCGCAGAAGAAGAACTTTCGGAGCGATACCAGCCTGACGGTGACGTGGAAGGTGCCCGGGCCCGGCTCCAGCGGGATCTATCTGATCTGGACAACGCCGCAGGACACACTCACGATTCCGATGGTGGATGACTTCGGCCAGGGGGTGCTGAGCGCGGCAAACATGACCCGTCTGCGCGGGAAGGGGCGCGTGCTTCTGGTTCGATACGCAACGAGCGAGCAGACATTCAACGGCCGGACGCTGATCCTCACGCGAATCGCGCAGCATGCATACGATGTCACAGTGGATTGAATGATCCCGTCGATCCATATCGAGCGCGGATGCACTACGCGGCGCGGAGCTGCGCGCATAGCGGCCCGCGGGGCCGTGTTGAAGTACCGTGCGGGCTTGATACTCCTGCTGCTCTGCTCTGCCGTGCCGGCCATCGCCGGGGGAGGCGCATGGAACATGGAGGAAGGGAAGTACTACGGCAAGGTGGAACTCTCCTCGCTTACCGCAACGCATCAGTACGGGCTTCGAGGCCAGGTGGCGCTGATCTACGGCGATACATCGAACTTCCGCAACACGGACTACGGCACAACGGACATCAGTTTCTACGGAGAGCTGGGCTTCAACGACTGGCTGACCGGCGTCGCCTCAACGGAGTACAAGGTGGCCGTGCTTAAATCCTTCTACCGCCCAACGGGGCGCGATTCCACCGCGTCGGCCAGCGGGCTCGGCGACCTGTGGCTGGGGGCACGCATCCGCCTGCTGCCGCTGGACAAGGATTATGCCGCCGCCGTCACGGTCGGATTCAAACTCCCGACCGGCTCCCCGCTCCAGGCGATACCGCTCGGTACGGGCGTGGTGGATTACGAACTGGCGGCGGCCGTTGGGTCCAGCTTCGTTGCGCCGGGCGAGATGCAGGGCTATGCCCAGCTCTCCGGCGGCTACCGGCTGCGCAACGGCAAGGCGAGCGATGAGTTGAACTATCAGGCGGAGGTGGGGGCCCATCTGGGGGAGCTGTTCGTTGCACGGGCCGTGCTGGACGGCGTTCACTCCTTCGCCACATTGAACGAGGATCCGAATCATCCCGACGATTTCAGGACGCAGGATCTGGTTGGCAACCAATCCTATACGCGCTTCGGCCTGGGTGTGGTCTACAATGTCAATCCCGGCATGGAGCTCAACGTTGGGTATCACTGGAACACCGGCGGCCGCAACGCGCTGCAGCTCTCCGGGCTCTCCGTCGGGATCGCGTGGAAGAACTAAGGGTTCCTGACAGAACGGCCTCGAACATCATCAACGGCCGTTGGCAACCAGGGGCCTGGTTCTTTGTACGCTCGCCTTCGGCTCGCTGTAGATCTTGGTCGGTTACTCCTCCTGTGTTATCGCGGAGCTTACTCCGCGATCTCCATTCGGAGGAAGGGGCCTGAGTACAACTCAGGCCCAACGTGCGCCGGTGTCATCGATCTCCCCGCAAGTCGCCGTTCGGCAGAGAGCCGCCGGATGTTCCGGATCGGCTACTCCTGCTGCGATCCATCATCGCCATCGTCTGCGTCATCCAGATCGTTGCCGGCATAGGGATTGTTCGCCAGCTTCCACACGCCGCCAACGCGAACGGCACGCACCAGCCATTCGTCCACCTGACCGGAATCGCCCAGCGGTACGGAGATCATCGCCTCCGCCGTGGTGCTGTCCGCCTTGAAGTCCACGATCTCCGTCTCGTCGTAGTTGCTCACATCGCCGTCCTCCACATCGTCCATCCACAGCTTGCCGTCGTGCTCCCGCACGCCGAAGTCCGCAAGGATGGAGTCCGCGGCCGCATTGGTGAACACCTGCTCCAGCTTCGTGCGGAGGGTTTTCAGGTTCGGCGCCTTCGCGGGGTCCATGCGCACAAGCGTCTCGTTCCCAACCGTGCCGGTCTCTTTCGTTCCCATCGATCCCACCTCCCAGTACAGCTTGTAGCCCTGTACCAGCAGCGAACGCAGCTGTGCCTGATCCAGCGACGACGTGGTTACCGGTGAGGGGGCCGCGGCAGGAGCCTTCGGCGTTTCGGGATGTTTCTCCGGATTGTTCTTCTTGCAAGCGCCCAGCGCGAGCAACGGGAGCAGCAGGAGTGCGAGGCCGGACCGGAACGGAAACGTGTTCATGGTATCTGTTGATAATACGGGGAGATATCGAGCGGCAGTGGTCGGGAGTTCGTTTGCCAGCAGCCATCCACCGCCGAATATCCGGTGCTCCTTTGCCACTGACAACTGATCAGGACGACTGACGTTCTCACAATCTATCGCAGCACGACATTCCGGCAATCGGCTATCGCAGCAGGTGGATCAGCAGGCCCACGATGCCGCCGATGACGGTGCCGTTCAGACGGATGTATTGCAGATCGCGCCCAAGGTTCAACTCCAGCTCGCGCGAAAGCTGCTCTGCATCCCATGCATCCACTACGCGCTGGATCAACGACCCTATTGCGTGGTGATTGTTGGCAAGGAGCATGATCGCCGTTTCACGCAGACGCAGGTCGATCGTTTCCTGCATACCCGGATCGTTCTCCAGCCGAGTTTGAAACGCTGTCACCGCATTGCAGGCATACCGCGACAGCGAGGAATCCGGGTTGGCGGCATCCCGAAGAATGCGCTCCTTGGTCTGCGCCCAGAACTCGCCGATGGCGGCGCGTACCCGCGGATGTTCAACGGCCTCATCCTTCAGTCTGTTCACGCGCTCGATCCACTCCGGATCGTTCTTCAGCCGATCGGCCCACTCCTGAACGCGCGCGTTCAGGTCCGCGCGCAGCGGATGGTCCGGATTGTTCGCGGCCGCCGTCAGCACATCGATCAGCGCTGTCAGTGTCTGGTCCGTTGCGCGATCGATCATCGAGCTCGGAACCAGGCGGCTTCCCCACTTCAGGGTGCGCTCCACGGAGTGCTCGATGAACTCCTCCACGGTATCGCGATGCGATGGGGCCCACGCGGCAACCTGGCGCAGTATCTGATTGATCAGGCGTTCGTGCTGCCCGCTTGCAATCACCGCATCCAGACCGCGCCCCAACAGGCCGGAAGCGTTCAGCCCCTTCAGCTTCTCGGTGGCCGCATCGCCGATCAGCTTCTCCACCTGCTCGTCGTCCAGCCCTCGAACAAGTGCGCCAAGTCCTTCCAGCAGCCAGGATGCCGCCCTCGTACGATGCTCCTCGGCGGAGAGGTAGGAGATGATCGATTTCGAAATCGAGAACCGGCCGATCTCGCGCGTCAGATTCTCTATGGAGAGAAGCCGTGTCTCCACGAACGTTCCAAGGTTGCGCCCGATCTCGTTCTTCTTCCGCGGAATGATCGCCGTATGCCAGATGGGAATGCCGAGCGGGTGGCGAAAGAGTGCGACCACGGCGAACCAGTCGGCAAGCGCGCCCACCATGGACGCCTCAGCGAATGCGTTCACGTGATCCCACCGTATCAACCAGAATATCGTGTTCGTGCCCAGCCGCTCGGTGAGAAGGAACACCGCCGTCATCAGGAGAAATGCCCCGGTCGCGATTGCCTTCATGCGCCTGAGCGCGCGAAGCTTCTCGTCGGCATTCGGAGTGAACGTTGCCATGGTTATCGAAAGAACATCTTGGAGCCCTGAGCGATCGATCGCGCCGTTGCGCTCGCACCTCGGTGTTCCACCTGTTCGGATTCCGAATGCGCGATGTCGCAAGTGTGAGCTATCGAAGCCGTCCGGGTTCGTGGAATGTGCGGGCTCACGATGCGTATATGACGTACATGTCCCGATGTTTCACGTGTTACGCAGCCAGGCGGAACCCAGGGGGATGTTGGTGTACGTGGTGGCGGCATAATACCGGGTGCATGATCGTTCCGCGCCGGGTGTCCGACACGCGAGGTCGTCTGCGGACATGGCTCGTCCTGAGCTTCAGGATATCGAGGCAGCCCGTTCGTCCCGGAGAAGCTGATGCGGCGTTCAACGTCCGCGCAGAGCCGATCAGTCGCCGATCAGCCCGCGGCCTGATTTGTTGAGGCGTCCCTCGTTCTTCAGCTTGGCCAGGGCCGCATCCAGAACACCGTTCAGAAAGAGGCCGCTCTTGTCGGTAGAGTAGCGCTTGGCGATCTCGATCGCCTCGTTGATCGTCACCTTGGTCGGTATCTCGGGGAAGAAGAGCATCTCCGTGATGCCGATCCGTAGAAGAACCTTGTCGATCGGGGCAATGCGATGGAAGTCCCAATTCTCCGCGAGCGACTTGATGATCGTGTCGCATTCGTCGCAGTTGTTGAAGACACGCAGCATCAACTTCTCTGCGAACTCCAGCAGCTCGCTGTTACCCCTGAACTCGGGGTAGACGAGGCGTGAGGCAAGGAAGTCGATGGATTCGCCGCCTACGTTATGACCTATCTCGTACGCATAGAGCGCCTGCATGGCCCGCTCGCGTACCAGTCTGCGGTTTGGAACCGGGCGTTCCTGTTCGTCGTCGTCAAATGGTGTGCTCATATCGATGCCGCACGTCATCTGTGCGCTCTCGTGGCGCCAGAATGTGTGAAGGGGGAGGCATGCACAAGAACGTGACCACAAAGTACAGCTTTGGTCGAAATCGAAATTGCGAGCGTGCTCACTGTGCGATGCTGCGAATAGCTACAGGTTGAACGGACCCGAAGCGCAACGGACCGGGCTCGCACATGATAGCACTTCCGTTCATCTTCTCCGTTACCTGGATCGGGTTGTACAAAAAAACAGAGCATGGTCACGAAACGGCTTCATGCTCCGAACAGCCAGTACAGAATCAGCGCCCCGCTTTCGCGCAGATGGTACAGCGCAAGGTTCTGCGGGCCCAGGGGGGACTCCGATGAAACGCCGAGCGCGTCGATCTCGTTGAACTGGCATATCTCCAGCGCGCGTTTCAGATGAAACTGATCCGAGACGATCACGAACGACGTCCAGCCCTGCTTCCTCTTCAACTGATCGCGGATGAACAGGATCTGCTGCAGCGTGGAACTGGTATGAGTCTCCAGCACGATGCGGGTAGGATCGGCGCCCTGCTTGAGCAACTCGCGCCGCGCCACCTCCGCCTCCGGCAGTTCGTTCGGCGCATGCCCGCCGGTAAGCACAAGGAACTGCACCGTGCCGTTCTTCAGAAGGTCGTACCCCTTGTTGATCCGCTCTCTGAGCACGGGGCTGGGCCGATCGCCGCTCCAGACCGCGGCACCCAGGATGACACCGGCGTCGTAGACCTGCCGGGGTTGATCGGTGATGGACGACCCGATCGGGCTGACGAGAACCGCGGAGACAACTGCCACGAACACCGCGCAGACAATCGCGGCGGCCGCACCAACGGATTGAAGCGCCAGACGCCACACCGTTCGGCGCGGACGGCGAAAGATGGTTGCAAACGCTCCAAGCTCGATCGCCTTCAATCCGAGGAAGATCAGATAGCCCGTGTACGAAGTAGTACGGTCCGTGGATTGTATCGCCGGCGCGATCATCAGCGCAACCAGGCCGGCACAGCAGAAGCCGGCGGCCAGCAGTGCGATGCGAAGCGTATGGAAGCGCCGTACAAACGTCAGTGTGCCGAACAGAAGGATGAACGGCAATTCGAAGAGCAGGCCTACCAGATTGGCCGTCTTCGTCAGGTCCAGAAACTGTATCGGCATCTCCTGGCCATGATAACGGAACACTGTCATCAACAGGAGAGTTACAATTTCACCAAAGGCCGCCGTGGCCAGGAGTGCTGGGCACAGCCACTGGGTGCGTGCGCTCTCCGGAGCATCCGCCGGATTCCTATGGAGCGCCGGGGCTTCAGCCATGGTTCGGATTCCGGACATGATTCTCGCGCCGGTACCGGTAGCGGACTGCCGGCGCCTCGCCGTATGCAGCCGGTTCCACCACCATATCGGCTCCGAACGTCTCGGCAAGCAACCCCTCGCGCAGCACATCGGCCGGCGCGCCCTGTGCAGTCACCGTTCCGCCGCGCATCATCACCAGCCGGTCGCTGAAGATCGAGGCAAGGTTCAGATCGTGGATTGATGCGATAACGCACAGGCCTTCATCCTGGGCGTGCCGCCGCACGATCTCCAGCACGCGCAACTGATGGCCGATGTCGAGATGCGTATTCGGCTCGTCGAGAATGATGGTGCCGGTGGATTGCGCCAGAGCCTTGGCGATCATCACCCGTTGCAGCTCGCCGCCGGAGAGGCGCGTAATCGTTTCATGACGCAGCGGCTCCAGTTCCATCAATTGAATCGCGCTCTCCGCCGCTGCGATATCATCCGCTTTCTCGAACCCTCCGCCCATTCCACGATACGGCATGCGGCCCATCAACACGGTCTGCTCCACAGTGAATGCAAATGTCGGGAGGTGGCTCTGCGGCACATAGGCCATATGCCGGGCGCGCCGATTCCAGGAATAGGAATCCAGCGGCTCGCCATCCAGCACGATCGTTCCCTGCCGAAGCGGGAGCAGCCCGAACAGCAGCTTGAGCAGCGTGCTCTTGCCCGATCCGTTCGCTCCGATGATTCCAACGCATTCGCCGCGTCCGGCGGTAAAGCGTGGAACGGCAAGGGTGAAACGCGGGCCGAAGCTGAACGCGATGTCGTTTGCCTGGATTGCCATGACGTTATGCCGCTCCGGGGATGCGGCCTCCGGAATCCCGAGGACGATGTTGGCCTACAAGCCGTGGGTGGCCCATGATGCCTGCGGCACATGCCTTGTCGATGCCAGGTTGCCGCAAGTCCGGGGCGGGGCGCACCCAAACGGGGCGACAACTTACGCATAACCAGCTGATCGGGGCGTGACAAGGCTGCACGGTTGGCAATCCGTTGCATGATCGGCCGCACCAGCTTTCCGGCATCGGGGGCTCCGCCGAACGAGCCGGTTCCCGGGCCGCCCCGAGTGCCGTTCCGACACATCTTCATAGCTTCGCATTCATTCCTGAACACTACCGGATACTTGATGCAGCACATTCTTGCGGTGGACATCGGCGGAACGAAGATCGCGGTTGGGATCGCGGAGCGTTCCGTGTTCGCTGAACGTGGCACCCTCGCTCGGATCGTGACCGAACGTGTGCCGGCTCCGGGCACGCCGGCAGCGGTTGTTCCCCGCGTGATCGCCATTGCCCGGGAGCTTCTGGGCGAGCTCTCGGATCCGGACCCGTTGCTCTCCGGAATCGGGATCGCGATCGGCGGACCGCTGGATCATCGGGAGGGAGTGGTGATCAACTTCCCCCATCTTCCCGAATGGAGGAACGTCCCGCTGCGCGACATGCTGAGCGATGCTCTTGGGGTGCCGGCGCTCCTGGACAACGATGCCAACCTCGGCGCGCTTGGCGAGCACGCCTGGGGAGCGGGCCGTGGTGTTGACGACATGGTGTACATGACCATCAGCACCGGGATCGGTGGTGGGGTGATCGTTGGCGGGCGGCTGCTGCACGGCGTAGGATCTGCGGCCGGAGAGGTGGGGCATATCACCGTTCAGACTGGCGGACCGCGCTGCCCGTGCGGTAATGCGGGCTGTCTCGAGATGATGGCGAGCGGCACGGCGATTGCCCGGCGCGCGCGCCAGGCGGTTGCGGAATTCCCCGATGCCGGCGCTGGTATTCTGGAGCAGGCGGGGGGTGACCCTCTGAGCATCCGGGCCGAAGGGGTGTGGGCCGCTGCCCTCGAAGGGGACGCACTGGCAATCGGGCTCTGGGAGGAGACGGCGGAGTATCTTGCAATCGGTCTGGCCGCCATCGTTCACGTTCTCGCGCCCCAGGTCATGGTGCTGGGGGGCGGTGTGGCGCAGACGGACGAGCGATTCCTCGATGCCGTCCGTTCCAGAATGCGCGATCATGTGGGATACGTGCCATTGGAACGGATTTCCGTGGTTCGCTCGGCCCTGGGAAGCAACAGTCCGCTGATCGGTGCCGCCGTGCTGGCCCTCGAAGCGGGGCGCGATCGGCAGTGAGGCTTTCGGGTTGAGTGGTTGCGGGGAGTGCCGTTCCGGCCGAGGGGGGAACTTTTTTTTTCACCCGCTGTAACCGGCATTACGTCGAGGTGTTCTGTCTCTGCCTCCGCGCAATGTCCAGACATGCGGAGCCGAAACACGCTGGGCGAGGCTCGAGAACGATGCCCGCCGGATAGCATGATGGATGATGATACATCTTTATCTCGGAGCCTGTCTATGAAAACGCTACTGATCCTACGCCGGATCGTACTGCCGATGTTGGCGTTCTGTCTCCTGGCGCTCGGCGCCGTGCTCAGCTCCTGCGAGGAGCCGGCAACCGGCCCTGGTCCCTCCGGCGGTGCCACTGTAACGGGCATCCTGAATGACGAGCAGGGACATATCGTTCCCGGCGCCACCGTTGCAGCGATCGGCGCCAGCGACAAGAAACTTTCAACCGTGGTCACCAATGACGAGGGCGCATTCGCCATCTCCGGCCTGCCGAGCGATCTGAACGGCGTCCGGCTTCAGGTGACTCACCAGGATTTCAAGCCATACGCGAATACGATCAACGAGATCATCAGCCAGTCCGGCGGCATCACGGGTGTGCTCGTGAACATGATGCATGCCGACAGCTGCTGCGCCACGCTGACGCTCGATGTAACGGGCACCAACGGTGTGCCGCTGGCCAACGTGGAGGTTCGCCTGCGCCGCGGCGATCTGTTGATCACCATGTCGCGTACGGACTCCAACGGCCGCGTGGTGTTCAACAACGTCTGCGCCGGTGAGTACAACATTCGCCTCTCTCGCGACGGCTATGCCGTACTGGAGCGGGGTGGCATCACGGTTCACGGCTGCGAGCCCACCCACCTCGAGGCCGGCATGCATGCCAACGGCGACAATCAGCATGGCGCCGATTCCTGCTGCCGCGGCTATCTCCGCATCATTCCGAAGGATTCCAACGGCGTCAACCTGTCCGGTGCAACGGTGCGCATCACCAAGACCGGTATGAATCCGCGTACACTGGTTTCCAACGGTGATGGAGCGATCTTCCACGAGATGTGCGACGGCACGTACGTTGTGCACATCACGAAGGACGGCTACCGTCCCATCGAGTTCACCGTGACGCTTCACTGCAACGACAGCGTTGTAACCGATCGCCGGATGGATCATGTCCCGGCCAACAACAACGACAGCTGCTGCAACGGCCGTCTGCAGGTGAACACGCACGACTCAACGACCAATGCCAACGTGAACGGCGCCTCCGTGGTTCTTCGCAAGGCCGGTGTGGTTGTTGGAACGGCCACCTCCGCCGAAGGCCATGTGGTGTTCGAGCATCTCTGCACCGGCGACTACACGGTAGTGATCGAGAAGGACGGCTATGTACGTCAGGAGTTCACGGTTCATCTGGATTGCAACGGTCACGTCGAGGTCACGAGAAGTCTTGCCCCGAGCGGCGGCAATCAGGATACCTGCTGCCACGGCCGGATCACGGTTACCGTACGTGACTCCGTCACCAACGCGGTGCTCGCCAACACTACCGTTCGCATCTGGAAGAACGGCACGCTGATTGCCACGCGCACTACCGATGCCAACGGCCATGCGGTGTTCGAGAACCTCTGCGCCGGCACCTACGCCTTCGACTTCTCGCACGACGGTTACGCCGCGCGTGAGATGGGTGGGGTCACGATCCAGTGCAACGGCACGGCCGAGGTCTCCAAGCAGCTCGTTCACAACCCCGATAACTGCTGCACGGCTGTCTTCCGTTTCCATGTGAAGGATTCGGCGGTGGCTGACGGTGGATGGATTTCGGGTGTGACGGTGACGATCACCAGCGGCAACGATACCTGGACCGGCACTACCAATGGTGACGGCACGTACGTCCGCGAGGCACTGTGCGGTCACAAGACCTACACGATCACCTTCTCGAAGGACGGCTTCCACACGAAGAGCATCACGATCCAGCTCACGGACTGCCGTACCGCGGAGGAGACGATCATGCTGACACGACTATAGTGTCTTCATGAGAACAGCCAGAGATGGACAGGTGTTTGAGAGTGTCCATTTACGATCGGGCGGGGCTTCGGCTCCGCCCGATTGTGTTTTCGAACCGCCCGCTTCGTACATGTGCATGCGACATCGCAGCAGGCCAGGGGTCGTTGACTGTATCCGGCAATGAGCGTTCAACGCTCGCAACGATCATCGTTCACGCAGCATGGCGAGGTAGTATGTACTCTTCATCGCACGGCCGGCATTCCATTCGCACCTGCATCCGTCCGAACGTCGTTGTACTGATAGGGCCTGTTCTACTGATGGGGCTTGTTCTGTCGATCGCTGCTCCCATTCTCCGGGCGCAGGATGGCGATCCCGCGCCGACGCTTCGCGCTTCCTATCGGCTGGCCAAGCCGCAGTCCGGCGGGGAGATTCTGGATTACTCACAACCGGACACCGTACTCTTCATCTGCTCCGACGGCGGAACCCCCGCGGTTCAGCGCGTGATCGAGGTGCGGCGCAACGGAAAGGTGGTGCGGGTGGGCATTACCGCAGGCGGCGCGTACAGCGTTGTGCTGCCGCATGACGGCGGCTGGGACCGCAACGGCGACACTGCCATCAGCGATCCGGTTCCGTATCAGGCCCAGCTGGTGCTTCGTTCGCGCGACGGCCGGGAGTATCGCTCCAATGTGATATCGATTCCGGTGCGCCTTTCGGACAGCCGTTTCGAGCATCATGCCTACAGGCCGGGGCTGCGTGTCAACCGCTATGCTCTCTCGCTGTTCCGTTTCGACCGGGCAGACCTCACACCGATGAACGAGCGCATCCTGAGCCAGTATGTGTACGAGGATATCACGAACAACGCGGAGGTGGAAGTGATCGGCCACATGGATACCATCGGCCTGCCGCAGCACAACATGAAGCTCTCCGAGCACAGGGCGGCTGCCGTTGCCGGTGCGATACGCGAACACGTGCCGGCCGGTGGCTGGCTTGTTATCGAGGAACGCGGCGTTGGCTCGGGGGGGCGCCTCTATACCAATGCGCTTCCGGAAGGGCGCTTCTATAACCGGACCACGCAGATCATCGTGTACCGGGAGCAGGAGCCGCGCTTGAATTGATCGGTGTGCGTCCGGTACATCATTCCCGGGTGTAGCGCGCACTTGCACGACGACGGCGGGCTGATGAATCTCCTGGGAGCCGTTGCCGTGCAAACGAGGAAGCCCCGACTGCAGAGCCGGGGCTTCGCGTTTGTTTCATGGTTCTGCCGTGCCGTGATCCCGAGGCGGCGTGGTTCTTTCCGCAAGGGTCAGGAGAACGGGCATGCCGCCCAGTGATCCGGGCTCTTTTCCACGAAGTCCGGGAACTTCTCCGCGCAGCTCGGGCGGGCGATCGGGCATCGTGTACGGAACGGACAGCCGGAGGGCTTGGCCAGTGGCGTCGGCACGTCGCCGCTCAGCATCACGCGGGCTGCGCGATGGCTGTCGGGATCGGCAAGCGGTACGGCCGAGAGGAGTGCCTGGCTGTACGGGTGCTTCGGTTCGAAGTAGACTTCCTCGCTCGGACCGTATTCCACCATGTGGCCCAGATACATCACGGCAATCCGGGAGCTGATATGCTCCACAACCGAGAGGTCGTGCGCGATGAAGAGGAGCGAGAGGCCGAACTCCTCCTGAAGATCCTGCATCAGATTGATTACCTGTGCCTGGATGGAAACGTCCAGAGCGGAGACCGGCTCGTCGCAGATGATGAGATCCGGATGCGTTGCAAGCGCGCGGGCGATGCCGATGCGCTGGCGCTGGCCGCCGGAGAACTCGTGCGGGAACCGTGCGGCCTGCTCCGGCCGCATGCCCACCTTGTCCAGCAGCCAGCCAACGCGGTCGCGCATCTCCGCCTTGCTCATCGACGTGTGCAGGCGCAGCGGCTCCTCGATGATCTGTGCAACAGTCAGCCGAGGGTTGAGCGAGGAGTATGGATCCTGGAAGATCATCTGGATCTTCGAGCGATACGCACGCATCTCCGACGTACTGAGCCTGTTGAAGTCCACAACCGTGCCGTCCGCGGCATGATACAGAATCTCGCCGTGGACCTCCGCCTCCGGGCTGATGTTCCGGATGATGTTGATCAGCGAGCGGCCTATTGTTGTCTTGCCGCAGCCGGACTCACCCACCATGCCGAGCGTTTCGCCGCGATAGACAGTGAACGACACGCCGTCCACGGCCTTCACGGTTGCCACGCGCCGTCTGAGCAGGCCGCCCAGCACGGGGAAGTGCACCTGCAGATTCCTCACCTCGAGCAGCACGTCGCCCTTGGCATGTGCCGGCGATGCGGTGGCCGCCGGTGCTGCTGTCATATCGGTTGTGCTCATTGTCGTCAGCCTTCAGGTCAGTATGCGATCGGGATGCCCTTCGGCGCCGATCGAAATCGTCTCAGTCTCTATGCCGTCCGGGAAATTCCTCCGGCACTGCGTTCGCGCCGGCCAAGCAACTCCGCTGCGAACATCGCGGCCGGGAGAACAATCCACGGCGTTGCCGGGAAGTGAAAACGGCTGTCGCCGAAATAGACCAGCGGGATCGCCGTGAACAGTAGCATCATCGCAGTCGCAAGCCGTATCGCGTCGCGCGTATCGGTTCTGCGGCGCAGCCGTGCAAGCGTCGGGAGCCCCGCGAGCAGCGTTGCCAGCACGATCACCCACCACCCTTCGGCGAGAAGGAACATGGCGCCCATCCATGCGCCGCCCGATGCTTCCGGGTCCGGCAGCGAGAGCCGGTTCAACCTCACACCATCCACGTCCGAGCGATAGAGATACCACAGCTTGTGCGGCAGTCGCATCGCCGTTGCCAGCGGCTCCGAGGTCATGTAGGCGATGGCCAGCGAGCGTGCCCGTGCGTTCCGTTCGTACTCGCCGCCGTTTCCGTACGCTGCCTCCATCTCGTCATCCAGCAGATAGGTGCCGTTGGCTCGCGGGTTGTTGCCGATGTAGAGATTGATCCCGTCGTTGTTCGCAATGATTCCGGGATGTCCGAACAGCTCCTGGTTCCTGAGCGTCCAGGGAAGCAGGATCGCGGCGGCGATCAACGCCACGCACCCGGCGCGCAGGGCAAGGATCCCGGGGCTGGGCCGGCCCAGCCGGAGAGCAAGTACGGCAACAAGAGGCACCAGCGCAAGCTGCGGCTTCACCAGGGCTGCAAGCCCTGCCAGCACGCCCGCAACAACGCTGCGCCATGAGACGCGGCGTTCTTCGAGCAGCGGAAGCGCGGCCGCAAGCGAAAGAAGCAGCGCAAGGGGTTCGCTCAGCAGCAGCGAGCTGTACGCTATGCCGTTGGGCTCCAGAGCGAGCGCGAGCAGTGTAATGCGTGCGGCCGGCTCGTTGCCGTTCAGCAGCGTGCGGCAGATGCGATACATGACAAAGAGCGCTGTGCATCCGAGGAGTGCGTTTGCCAGCATGGCGGCAAGCGGCGAGACCCCGGTTGCCGTGAACAGGCCCGCCAGAAAAGCCGGGTATCCCACGGGCCAGTAGGCCGTTGGGCCTGTTGCGATGCGATATCCCTGGCCCTCTGCTATCCCGGCCGCGCGGGCCAGATACCAGGCGGCATCGCTCGACGGATGAACGCCCGCGTGCGCGGCCCAGATGATCCATCCGATGCGAAACGCAAAAGCCGTGGCCATGACAAGCGGCACGAATCCGCGCCACATCAGGGCTCGCACTGCCGGTGAACGATTGCCCGGAGCCTGCCCGGCCGGTTCACCACCGTTCTCGCCGCACGAAGCGGCCGGCAACGGTTCGGCGCGCATCCCCTACATCCGTGTGGGCTGCGGGTAGAGATGGCAGCGCACAAAGTGGCCGGGTTCCATCTCCACCAACTCCGGCTCAACGGCGAAGCAGATCTCCATTGCCCGGTTGCACCGTGAATTGAACTTGCAGGCGGCCGGCATCTGAAGAATGTTCGGCACCATGCCCGGGATGGCTCTCAGCCGGTGAAGCCGTTCGCCGCGCTTCGGGCGCGGAATGGAATCCAGCAGGCCCTGTGTGTATGGATGCAGTGCGTTGTTGAAGATCTGCCGTACCGATCCGATCTCCTGAACCTTTCCGCCGTACATCACCACGATGCGCTGGCACATCTCGGCAACCACCGCAAGGTCGTGCGTGATCAGCACGATCGCCGAGTCCTTCCGCTCCTCCTTCAGGTTGATCATCAACTCCAGAATCTGCGCCTGGATCGTGACGTCGAGTGCGGTGGTGGGTTCGTCCGCGATGAGAAGCGAGGGATTGCAGGCCAGCGCCATCGCGATCATCACACGCTGCCGCATGCCGCCGGAGAACTGATGCGGATAGTCGTTCATCCGCCTGCGTGCGTCCGGGATGCCCACCAGATCGAGCATCTCCACGGCACGATCGAACGCTTCGTTCTTGGAGACCGCCTTGTGCTGCAGCACCGTTTCCATCACCTGCGTGCCGATCCTGTAGACCGGGTTCAGCGATGTCATCGGCTCCTGGAAGATCATGCCGATGTCGTGGCCGCGAAGCTTTCGCATCTCGGGAAGCGGGAGCTTCAGCAGATCGACACCGTTCATCGTGATGCTCCCTCCCACGATCTCGCCCGGCGGATTCGGGATCAGTCGCATGATGGAGAGGGCCGTCACCGACTTGCCGGAGCCTGACTCGCCCACCACGCCAAGCACTTCGCCCTTGTTGATATCGAACGAGACGCCGTCCACCGCCTTGGCGATGCCGCCCTCGGTGTTGAAGTAGGTGCGGAGATCACGAATCTCGAGTAGTGTATCGTTCGTCACGATGCTGATTCCGGTCGTTGGAGATATAAGGGGTCCTACCAAAAGGCCGATCGCGTTATCAGCGGCCTTTCATAACCAGGCATCTGGTTCATTGTACGCTCGCCTGCGGCTTGCCGAGAGTTCTTGGTCAGTTGCAGAAACAGGCCAGGCGAACGGGCGCAACCGGCATGGGAAGCACGGCTTCCGCGGCCGCCACGGTTGCCGGTCCGCCTGCAGGCCATGCTGCACACGGCCTTGAACGCCGTCAGCGCAGGCGCGAGAAGACGCGCGGATCGAATGCTTCGCGAACGGCCTCGCCGATGAACGTGATCAGCAGAAGCGTTACGAACATTGCCCCGAGCGGCGTGGCAATCAGCCATGTCTTGTCGATATTCTTCAGTCCCACCTCCAGCATCTGGCCCCAGCTTGGCGTTGGAGCCGGAAGCCCGAAGCCGAGGAAGTCCAGCGCAACAAGGCTCTGGATATTGCCGACGATGGTGAACGGGAGGAAGGCGATCAGCGGCGTGAGCGAGTTCGGCAGGATGTGCTTGAACATGATCTGCCGGTTGGTTGCGCCCAGTGCGATTGCCGCCGCCACGTAATCCTTTCCCTTCTCGCGATAGAACTCGCCGCGCATATAGTAGCTGGTTCCCACCCAGTTGAAGAGGGTGATCACGAAGATCAGCACCATGAAGTTGGGAACCAGGATGGAGCTGACAATGATCACCGTGTAGAGAAACGGAATGGTGCTCCATACTTCCACGACTCGCTGGCCGATCAGGTCCAGTTTCCCGCCGAAGAACGCCATCACGCCGCCGATGATCGTGCCGAGAATGTACTCCAGTACCGTAAGGAGGATTGCGAAGGAGACGGAGACGTTGAAGCCGTATGCCATGCGCGAGAAGATGTCGCGGCCGGTATCGTCGGTGCCCAGGATGTGCCGGCTGGAGGGTTCGAGCGGGAAGGAGCCGCCGTCCTCGTAGTCCACGTGGTACGGGTCCCACGGATAGAGGGGCATGATCATCCAGTTCGGGTTGCCGGGTCTGTCGAACTCCTGGCGAAGCTTGGTGTAGTTCGCCTCAGCCTGTTCTCCCTTCTGCCCGAACGTCTCACCATTGTGGAACGCCAGCACCGGGAAGTAGAATTCGCCGTTGTAGCGAACAACCATCGGCTTGTTGTTGATCAGGATCGGGAAGGCGAACGAGATGATGTAGAGCGCCAGCAGCAGGAGGAAGGAGTAGTAGCCGCGCTTCAGCGACTTGAACTTGCGCAGGCGCTTGCGCAGAAGTGAAACCGGCCGGTCCGTCGGCTTCCCGGCCGGGAGTTCCGCGGTGGGGCCTGCGATCGGTCCTGGGTTGCCGGAGCTGCCGGCAGCAGTAGTATCCTCAGACATCGAGATGCCAGATTGGTACGAAGATGATGCGTTGCCGCGGGGCCCTGGGCATGCGGGCTGCGGCGATGACGAACGGACGAACCGGGACGATCAGTCGAAACGGATTCGAGGATCGATCACGGCGTATGCGAAATCGCTCAGGATGTTGCCCAGCAATCGGAGCACCACCGTGAACACCAGGATACCCATCACCACGGTATAGTCGCGCTCCACAGCGGAGCGATAGCTCAGGTAGCCGAACCCATCGATATTGAACACGGTCTCGATCAGCACGGAGCCGGTAAGCACGATGCTCAGAATGCTGCCGATTCCGGTGGCGATGGGGATCAGGGAGTTGCGCATCGCGTGCCCGAAGATCACGCGCCGCTCGGTGAGCCCCTTCGCGAATGCCGTGCGCACGTAGTCCTGGCCCAGGTTTTCGAGCAGCGAGTTCTTCATCAGGATCGTGAGCGTGGCGAATCCGCCGATCATGTAGCAGATGAGCGGAAGGATACTGTGATCGAGGAGGTCCCATGCCTGCTCGCCGAACGAGAGCTGGTCCCAGTTGTCCGAGTGAAAATTGCCGAGCGGGAACCAGTGCCAGTTCGCCGCCATCGTGGAGAGGAGCAGGGCGCCGAGCGCCCATCCCGGCACGGAGTAGCCGATGAAGACAAGGGCGGAGCTGCCTATATCGAACGGTGAGCCGTGCTTGATTGCCTTGAGAATGCCGAGCGGGATACAGACCAGGTAGGAGAGCACGAAGCCGATGAGGCCGTAATACAGTGAGATGGGGAAGCGGCTCGTGATCACCTCGAACGCCGGATCGCCGTAAACGCTGGACTGCCCGAAGTCTCCCTTCATGAGGTTTCCCAGCCACAGGATATAGCGCATCGGGATCGGCTTGTCCAGGTTGTAGTAGCGCTTCAGCTCCGCCTTGGCCTCCTCGGAGATCTCGGTGTTCCCACCGCCGATTCCCGAAGCCGTACCGCCCCCCTCACCTCCGTGGCTTTGCTGTTGCGCCTGCTGCAGGGCGCGCTCCAGCGGCCCGCCGGGGGTGAACTGAAGGATGCAGAATACCAGGAGCGTACATCCCAGGAATGTGGGGATGATCAGCAGAAACCGACGGATGAAGTAGTTGACCATCTGGTTCAACCGGATTGGTGCTGCGTGTTGGAAGCCGCCGCCATACCACGGCGAATCGGGAATGATAGAGAAAGATACGCACGATTGGGGATGATGCGGCGAGCGTGCGACAATTTCCTGACCGCACCGCGGACATCCCGGCAGCAGTATGCCGATGGCGGCATGCTGCCTGATGATGTAGGCGGGCGCTCCGCCGGCGCATCCGGCATCCGGGCTGCAATGCCTGCAGGCCCGGGGTGGCAGCCGGTCCGGCATGGACCGTTGTTGGTTCCCGCGGAACTCCGGGTGCCGGGGCAGGAGCGGCGCGGCCAATCGATGCGTTCACCGCAACGCGTTCACCGCAACGCGCTCAAGGCATCGGAATGCCGATTCCCCGTCGATGCCGTGCGTTGGTACGGTCGAGGGTTGTACACGCCCGGCACTCGCAGGAGTTACCACAAAAAGTGCGGCCCCGGGTTCCGCCGGGGCCGCAGCTCGATCGACTATCCTCAACCGACGTTACTTCAGCGAGGGCTTCGAGGAGTCACCCTTCCCGCCCGCCTTCGCCGGCGCGGCCTGCGGCTGTGCGGGGGGCGGAGTCATGTGGCCATCGGGATACTTCTTGTCCCATTCCGGCCAGAACATCACGTCCGTGGCGCCAACCTCCATCGTCACCGATTTATCGGTTGCTCCCTTTTTCGCCTGTGCGGCCTTCTCCGGATCGTACCACCACTGGAAGAGCGCCTCGTCGTAGTCGCTGACGCGGCCCAGCGTGAAGTTCGGCACGCCGAACTTGTTCCAGTAGGCGATGCGGACAAACGGCACGTGATAGGCAAGTGCGTACTGGTTGCTTGCAACGAGGATGCTGTCCAGCTCGCGGATCAGCTTCACGCGCGTGGGCTGGTCGAACGTGACTTGCTCCTGCTCCATGATCTGGTCCGCGCGAGCGTTCTTGAAGCCGGTGATGTTGTTGGAGTTCGGGCCGGCGAGGCGCGAGTGGAAGGAACTGATCGGGTTCGGGGGCACGATGCCGCCCCACTGCTGGAACGTCATCGTGAAGTTCTTCTCCAGCGTCATCTTGAAGATGCTGGTGTTGTCCACCTGCCGGAAGTTGACCTTGATGCCGGCCTTCTGCAGCTCCTGCTGGTACGGCGTCACGATCCGGATCTGATCGGCCGTTACCAGCATCTCCACTACCAGCGGCTGGCCGTTCTTCATCAGAATGCCCTCACCGTTGCGCGACGTATAGCCCGCCTCGGCCAGCAACTGTGCAGCCTTCGTGGGATCGTACTCCTGCTTCGGGTTGCTCGGGTTTGCGTACACCGAGTTCGGGTAGTACGAGTCCGAGAGGACGTACTCGTTGTACATCAACTTCTCCACCAGATCCTTCCGGTTGAACAGGAGCGTGAACGCCTGGCGGACCTTCTGGTCGGTGAACGGTTCGCGCTGCGTGTTGAAGGCGATGCCGCCGAAGCCGGTCGGCTTGTCGTTGTAGATCTTTCTGCGCTGGATGATCCCGCGCTTCACCAGGTCGTTGTCCTTGAACTTCTCGATCCAGTACGAGGCGCGGTTCACGTAGTAGAAGTCGTACTCGCCCGCGAAGAACTTCTCGAGGCGCAGGTTCTCGTCGCGTACCACCACGAACTTGATCTTGTCGAAGTTGTTCCAGTACTTGTAGATCGGTTGATCCTTCGCCCACCAGTCAGCCCGGCGCGTGAGGGTAACGGAGTTCCCCTTCTTGATGTCATCATTCAGCACAACGTACGGGCCGCTTCCGGTCGGCATTTCGTACTGGTACTTCTCCAGATACTCCTTGCCGCTGAGGTTGCCGATGATATGGGCCGGCAGAATCGGGCGCCCTGCGAAGTAGAACATGTTCTTCCAGTTCTTCGTCTTCGAGCGCACCGATACGATGTACTTGCTGATGGCGACGGGAGGATCGAACCCGTCGTAGAACGTGTTGGTGTAGGGATCGAGGATGCCGGGATCCTTGCCCAGCTTGTAGGAGGCGAGCACGTCCTCCGTAGTGACCGGGTGGCCGTCGGAGAAGCGGGCCTCCGGGTTGATGCGGTAATAGAACGTCTGCCCGTCCGCGCCTACCTTCCAGTGCGTTGCGAGGCTCGGAAGATAGTCCAGCGTGAGAGGATTCGTGCCAAGAAGCGACTCGTAGACCAGACCGTAGATGGCGCGTGTTTCGGTAGTGTTCTCGTCCTTGCCGTATGCGCGGAAGGTAGCGGGATACTCCACCATGCTGGTGGTGACATCGCCTCCCTTCTTCGCGTTGGAGTCCGCGATCAAATTGCTCTCCTCAGGCGACAGGGTCACCGTCTGCCAGCCGCTGTCTGCGGCAACCTTCTCGAATCCCGCGCCGCCAAGGCCTGCGGGAACGCTGGGGTCGGCACCCGGTGGAACGTTGAACTGCTTCGGCAGCGTTACCGACATGTCCTTCATCTGCGCCGAACTGCCGCTCTTCGATCCTCCCGACTTGCCGCAGCCGGCGCCCACCAGGGCAACGAGGAGAAGAACAGCAATGGCTCGTGCAGAGGTCCGGAATGATTGCTTCATTGGATCCTCCCTTTCTAAGTGTGAGTATCGTTGTTGAACAACTGAGTTCTGTTGGAGTCGTGCCCGGATTGTCCTGTTGAAGAAGCCGGAGCTGAGGTGACAGCGTGCCGGGCGCACCATTGTCGTAGGCCATGATAGCCGAATATAACACGCTCGCGCTCACACAGGCCTACTCCCTTCGGGCTTACACGCGCATATCCCCACCCGCATTACCATCGGCAGCTGCGCAGCGGCCGCGCATGGCGCTTCACCCTCTGCATTCGGGTTGTGGGATTGCGCGCCTCGATTTGATAAATTCTCCGTTCGCAGGTTTTCTCCTGCCGGTCCAGTCTCTCGAACCGTTAGGGTCCTGGAGGATCGCACTATGTTCTCTCGAGTTATCCGCGTACTGCTTGCTGGTTCATTCTGGTTGTTCGCGCTTGCGGTGATTGCCGTCGCGCAGGATATCGGCATCACCAATGGTGTACCCTATCCCGCCAGTCATACCGATACCACCATCAGTCAATATCTCCCATCGCTTCCACCGGAGCCTGCGGGATCGCACGGCTTTCTGCGCAACAACGGAGAAGGCAACTGGGAATTCGCCGACGGCACGCCTGCGAGATTTTATGGTGTGTCGATGCAGTATGCTGCGTGCTTCCCGGACAGCGAGGCCGCCATCGTCATCGCCGCCCGACTTCGGAAGCTCGGGGTGAACCTGGTGCGTTTCGAGGCGATGGATCTGGGTTACGACTGGGGAGACTATGCGCAACAGCGGTCGTTCCTGGATGCCGCGAACGGATTCCGTACGCTTCATGCAGGGCAGATGGCACGGCTGGACTGGTTCGTGTATCAGCTCCGGCAGCACGGCATCTACAGCTACTTCGTTCTGCAGTCGGCTCGCGCCGCTCGAGCTGACGACGGCCTCGGCGCCGATGCTGACTCGGCGATGTGGCTGGGACGGGAACTGCAGTTCCTCTATCCGAAGGCTCGCGCCGTGGAACACTCCATCGTGACGCAGCTCCTGGTTCACACCAACCCCTATACCGGCAACGCCTATCGCAACGAGCCCGCGCTCGCGATGGTTGAGGCGCTCGATCAGGGAAGTTTCTTCTCCATGTGCCGTCTGGGCTACACGGAGTATCGCGCCGGGCAGTCCGGCTTCAGCTATCGCCACAGCCGGCGCGTGGACACGCTCTTCGCGCAGTGGCTGAAGCAGAAATATGGCTCCACCCCGGCGCTGGCCGCCGCATGGCATACGGCCCCGCCGAACGGAGGCTATCCGAATCTGATTACCGAGGGAAGTTTCGAGGGCGACTTCCAGACCTACTGGACCATCAACTCCTACGACGGCGTCACCGTCTCCACCATCCTTACCCAGGGAGACAGCGTTCCCGACGGCACGCTCAGTCTGAAGCTGAGGATCAAGAATGCAAAGGGAGCCAACTCTCTCTACAGCGCATACATGCTGCAGACCGTGACCGGGCTGGAATACAACACGGTCTACCGGCTCTCGTTCAAGACGAAGTGCGCCAATGCGGACAGCATCCCGATCCTGCTTGGTGCCTATCAGCCTGTGGATGGAGGGATGGGCGCAGGCCTCAGCGGCACGGTGTACGCCAAGCCGTACTGGCAGCAGCAGCAGATGGATTTCCTCGTGCCGATCAAGAGCACGGTTCCGGTTGCCATCGTCATGTGGTTCGGCGCGGTGAACGGCGATATCACGTTCGACGACGTGCAGCTGCGCAAGCTGGAGGTTCCCGGGCTGGTGAACGGTGAAGCGCTGGAGAACTTCAACGTGGGTCGCATTCCGATGGGATCGGTGGCGATCAGCCGGGCCGTGAGCGCGCAGCGTGTGGCCGATCAGAATGCGTTCTACATGGACCTGGAGCGAGGCGTGTACGACGAGATGCGCAGGCTTCTTCACGATACCATCGGTGCCAGGCAGGTCTTCACCGGAGCGGGCCACTACTGGGCGAGCGGATTCCAGGAGACGATGGTGCAGGCTTCGTCGGACTTCACGCTTTCGGCAAAGGGGTGGGATTATATCTCGGGCGGTGCGCCCGGCGCCGGATGGGAGACCCGAAACACCTCGCCCCTCCGCGTGGACTGGGGCGGCATGCCGAATACCTATGTTCAGAGCGCGCATCGCCGGCAACCGTTCGTGGCATCGTTCCAGCAGCCCTATCCGAATCGTTATCAGGCGGAGTCCGTTCTTTCCAATGCCGTGTACTCCTCGCTCCAGGATTGGGACGGCCTTCTGTGGGATGCCTATGCGGACGACAAGCTGACGGACAACCAGGCGATAGACAGTCTGCAGTATTACATGATCGGAAAGAACCCGCTGGTGACCTCGCTGATGCCCGCGGCCTCCTTCCTCTATCGCAACAGACTTGTTTCTCCGGCGCAGACGACGATCAGTATCCAGCACAGCCAGGATCAGGCGCTGGCATTCACGCGCATGATCAATCTGTGGGACGATTACGGCGTGCCCGGCGGGTTCAACGGCCGCGCGGCCCTGATGAACCGGATCGTGATCGATTCCGTGAACGCGAGCTACTTCACGCAGCGCGAGGATATCTCCTTCTCCGCGGAGGTGGACGGCCAGTCCGAGAGCGACACGCGCGAGATCCTCTGGGAGTACAGCCGTGGCTCGCTCACGCTCGATGCGCAGAAGGCGCAGGGGGTGAGCGGCTATCTGACCCGCTCCGGCGGGCTGGTGCTTCGCAATATGGATGTGAAGCTTCAGAGCGGGAACGAGACGGCGACCATTCTCTGGGTGCCGCTGGACAGCGCGCAGCGCGTAGGCGATCGGGGCCGTTCGCTCCTTACCATTGCCTCGCGCATGGAGCCAACCGGCTGGCACTGGCTGGATACGATGCACGGCACAACGTGGGGAGGAAGCCCGATGCTTCTCGATCCGGTGCGGGTGCGCCTGACGATCAAGCCGAACGATAATTCCAATGTGGTCACGCTCACGCCGCTCGATCCCTCCGGGAATCCGGCCGGCGCACCGGTCACTGCCACTGCCGTGAACGGAAGGATCGATCTCAACATCGACCAGAGCACGGTGCATTCGATCTGGTTCGCCGTGGAGCTGAAGTACGATCCTGCGGCATCGGTTGCCGGCGATGCCGCGGCGGCGGTTGCGCTTGCCGCGGAGCCGAGCATCACGAGCGATCGTTCCTATGTCACGTACTCGCTTGCGTCTCCGTCGGGCGACGTGCGGGTGGAGGCGTTCGATGCGCTGGGCCGCCTGGTGCGGACGCTGCATGCGGGGCCGGCGGATGCAGGGCGCCACAGCGAGCGATTCGATGCTGCGGCGCTGCCTGCGGGGACGTACATCATTCGTCTGCGGAACGCCGAGGGAACCTCGATGACAACGAAGATTGCCGTTGTGCGGTAGGAACTCCCGGCATTCGGCACCACAGGGCCTGCGGGCTCTGCAGTGCAATCCAGCCCTGATGGGAACTGCAAGGCGCCGCCGTGTGATTGCGCGTGCTGTAGCACGGTAAAGCGGCTGCCCCGCAGTGCACGCCCGCGATGTACATGTCGATCGGGGGATGCGGTGTTTGCAGCCGCATCCCCCGGTTTCGTTGGTTGAGGCCGCTCGGTTTGCGACGGGAACCGTAATTTCGCGGCTGCTTCATCGGCGCCCATGCGTCCGTGCCGGATAGCCCGGATGCCGCGGGCCCATTCCCAATCAGTTGTGGTCTACTTCTTCTCCGACGTTCATCTCGGCCTTGGTTCGCCCGCATCGAATCGCGAGCGGGAGGCGGCGCTGGGGCGCTTTCTGGCAATGATCCGCGACCGCCGGCCGGAGGCTCTCTATATCGTTGGCGATCTGTTCGATTACTGGTTCGAGTATCGCACGGTGATCCCGCGCGGGTTCTCCCGCACGATCGGCGCGCTTGCCGCGATCGTGGATGCCGGCGTGCACGTTGAGTATCTGGTAGGGAATCATGACTTCGGGCATCGTGATTTCTTCGAGAAGGAGCTGGGGATACCGGTTCACTTCGGCGATCTGGAGCGGGTGATCGCCGGGCGCCGGTGTTATCTCTCGCACGGTGACGGGAAGGCATTCAACGATACCGGCTATCTGATTCTCAAGAAGATTCTGCGCGCCCGCATCTCCGGCGCGCTGTTCCGCCTGATGCATCCCGATATCGGGATCGGTGTGGCGGCATGGGCATCCAGACGCAGCCGTGATTACACGGCGCAGAAGAATTACGACGGCGAGCGCCCCGGCGAGTCCGACGGGCTGTATGCATTCGCCCAGCGGAAGATCGTAGAGGAAGGGTTCGAGCTGGTGGTGATGGGGCACAGCCATCGTCCGCGGCGCGCCGATCTTCCCGGCGGCATCTACATCAATCTCGGAACATGGCTGCGCGACCGCTCCTATCTGGTGATGGATGAATCCACGCTCGAGCTGCTCCGGTTCGAGCCGGGGAGCTGAGGAAGGAGGAAGGCCGGTCGCCGGCGTCCCATCGGCAGGGAAAGGCCGGGCCGGATGGTGAGGCATCTTCGGAGCGGCCGCGTTCGGCGAGCGAGTGCACACAGTCCCGGCCGGAATTCATGCTGCGGCGTTACCGCTGCGTGTATCACTTCGTGTTTCGTTCGCTTCCCGCGATCACATCACCGCCCATCTTGTATCTTGGGCCGCCTGACGGAACGTACCGTAGAACATCTTCCGACATTTCAACAACTGCGATAGACCATGAGCGAGACCCTTGCCAACGGGATGATTGCCCAGTTGAAGCCCCAGAAGAATCAACTCGACGAGCGGGGGCTGCTCCGCTATGGGAAAATGTTGATCGACGGTGAGTGGGTTGACGCCCTCTCCGGGAAGACCTTCGAGAGCCGGTATCCCGGCAGCGGCGAGGTGATTGCGCACGTTGCTGCGGGGGATGCTGCGGATGTGGATCGTGCAGTGAAGGCGGCCCAGCGCGCCTTCACCGATGGGGATTATCGCAAGATGAACGGCGCCGATCGCGGGAGGCTTCTCTGGAATATCGCCGACCTGATGGAACGGCACATCGAGGAGCTGGCGGAACTGGAGACGCTGGACAACGGCAAGCCGCTGGTGGAATCGTTGAAGGTTGATCTGCCGCAATCGATCGCCTGCTTCCGCTACTATGCGGGATGGGCCGGAAAGACTACCGGCGAGACGATCGAAACGAATGCTCGCGCCAACGCGTTCGCCTACACATTGCGCGAGCCGCTGGGTGTCTGCGGCCAGATCATCCCGTGGAACTTCCCGATCCAGATGGCCGCGTGGAAACTGGCTCCGGCGATTGCCTGCGGCAACACCGTGGTGATCAAGCCGGCCGAGCAGACCTCTGTCTCGCTGCTGCGTCTCGGCGAGCTGATGATGGAGGCGGGGCTGCCGAAGGGTGTGGTCAACATCGTGACCGGTTTCGGTGAGACCGCGGGCGCGGCGTTGGTTGCGCATCCCGGCGTGGAGAAAATTGCGTTCACCGGCTCCGTGGAGGTTGGGAAGCTTATCATGCGCCACGCCGCCGGGACGCTGAAGAAGGTGACGCTGGAACTGGGAGGCAAGTCGCCGAACATCGTGTTCGCCGATTCGAATCTGGAGCTGGCGGCGAAGGTGGCGTTGATGGGAATCTTCTTCAACCAGGGGCAGATGTGCACGGCCGGCAGCCGCATCCTGATTGAAAGCTCCGCACGCGAACAGTTCCTGGAGGTGCTTGCCGGCCGCGCGGCGAAGATGGCGGTTGGCGACCCGTTGGATCCGAAGACGCGGATGGGCTCGCTGGTAAGCGAGGAACAGATGAATCGCGTTCTCGGCTACGTGGAGAAGGGAAAAGCGGAGGGAGCGCAGCTTCTCTCCGGCGGCGGCCGTGTCGGCACACAGGGATATTTCGTGACGCCGACCGTGTTCGACAACGTCTCCAACGATATGACGATTGCGCGGGAGGAGATCTTCGGTCCGGTGGCCTCCGTGATCACGTTCAACGATGCGGAGGAGGCGCTTCGCATCGCCAACGACAGTGCGTTCGGGCTCGCGTCCGCCGTATGGACAACGGACCTGAAGAAGGCGCTCACGTTCGCGCGCGGCATCAAGGCCGGCACCGTCTGGGTGAACACCTACAACATGACGGACAACGCGCTGCCGTTCGGCGGCTACAAGGATTCCGGCTTCGGCCGCGAACTTGGATCGGCCGCGCTCGATGTCTATACGCAGACCAAGACGGTCTACATCGATCTCAACTAGGGATTTCTACCAGGCTCGATCACGTGGCGGCCTGGTTCCTGGGACGCCCCGCTACGCACGACTGCGATGGCGACCGGGCATTGAAGTCCCTCCGCATGGTCATCGCGGGGCCATCAACCCCGACTGCGTCAAGGTTTCCCTCGGCAATGCCCCCCGGTGGTCTGCGCGAGTCCCGACCACGATCGATGTATGTGGTTCCCACTGCCTGCTGTTCGTTAGCAGGCGAGTGCAGCAAGGCCGTGGCACCGCGAAGCCGCTTCGAAGGCTATCCGTGCAGTCGCAGCACGTCGAGTCAAGCGCTCCCATGCTCGAGCCATGGGAGCGCTTTCGTTGATGCTTGTGCGGTGCGTGCCGCATGGTTTGGACATTCCGCATCTGCCGCGCGGCTTACCGGCTGCAGGACGTCATCGTGCGGAATATGCACCTCCGGCGCGCAGTACCTCCTGCCACAACGCGGCGGCGTTGCGTGCATCGTCGATGGCGCGGTGGCGATTCAGCGGTGCCGGAAGCTCCGCGATCTCCAGCGCGCGTTCCATGTTGACCCCCCGGCCAACGAAGGCGTCGCTGAATGCCGGCTTGATGTTGATGTACTCGTCGTCGAACGGATACGGCAGGCGATGGAATGCACATGCCTGGCGCAGCAGATAGCGGTCGAAGGCGCCCCATGAACAGAGCGTGCACTGCGCCGGCTCCCTGAGCCACGCCACGAAGTTCGCGAGAGCTTCCGGGAAGGCCGGAGCGGTGTCCACGTCCTGCTGGGTAATCGATGTGAGCCGCGTACAGTACTGGCTGAGCCGTGGATAGCGTGTAGGGCGCACAAATGTCTGGAACTCGTCGAGGATGCGTCTGGTGGAGTATTCCATGCGGATGCATCCGAACTCAATGATCTCTTCGTCGCTGCGGCGATTCGCCTCCGGCCAGCAGGTGGCTTCGAAGTCGAGAACGATGTAGTACTGTTTTGCGATAGGGCTCTCCCGATTTCAGTATGATCGGGCAAGTTAGAAAGGGCTGTCTCGCTGCGAAAGCACATTGACATGCCGCATCGCCGAGGAAACGATGTGTCACGAGAAGCGGTGTGGGAAGGGCGGCGCGCCTGCTGCGAAGATTTCGTGGCATTTCTTCGGTGCGAGGTTTTGAAATGCAGGGGCTTTGGTAGTAGATTCTTTCAATGTTTGCAGATGAACCAGGAGGAATACGATGGCAGTAACCGGCTTAGGTACAATGCGCGAAGAGCTTCAGGGCACTTCGGTGGACGCATTGTTCCAGCGTGGTGAGGCGGACCGATTACTGGCGCGCCCGAAGGCGCAGGAGGACTTGGAGAAGATTGCGAAGTCCGAACGAAGTGATCATCGCTTGCGTGTTCTTGCACACGAATTGCTCGTGATGTCCGGCAAAAACCCCGATCAGCGGATGGTTCGCATTTATTGCGAGGCCATATCCGGCGCGTTCATGCACAACTGGTGGGCGCTGCCGGGGCATCATCTCGGCAAGTTCGGCAGCACGCTCGTGCGGTTCGGTGAAGCCGCTCTGCCATATCTTCTGAAAGAGATGGATGATCCGGCGCTTCTCACGTATCTGGGGCCGGATGCCCCGGTCAACAGGGAATACCGGTACTGTGTGGGCGATCTCGCGCTGTATCTGGCGTCGCAGATCGGTGGGTTCGAATTCTCCGACGCCAAGGAGCCGGAAGTGCGCGAGGCGGCCCGGATGCAGTACATGAAAGACCTCTCGGAGAAACTCGCAAACGTCAAGCGCAAGTAGGATCGATCATCCTCGCCTCCGGGGCGATTCCTCCCACATCTCCCGCCGCAGCATTTGTGCGCCTCGCTTCCGGCGCCATCGGCAGCCCGAGCCCTGCTTCCTGATCGGCCCCGCAAACGATGTCCGGAAGACCTGCGGCGCACGTTGTCATCCGGCCCCACTCGCAGCAGAACACTCAGAGCGTTACCAGCGGAACGCCGCGATGCCGCCATGTATATCCGGCAGCGGAGCCGCGCGTCCAATCGTTGCCGTTCGGCGGCGGGGCCATGCCGCGCGACATCCCGGCGAGGCTGCGCGCACGCCGCAATATCGCGAAGCGATAATCGGCCGATGTGTTGTGCACACCGGCTCACTTCTGTAGATTCTGAACGCATTCGCCTGCATGAGGCCAGGGTCCAGCCTCTCCTGCTCGCAGGCCTCTCTGCCGGATATCTCCCATATCCAACGCCGAGGTCCAATCGGATCGTAGTTGCTTTATCCACGGAGATCCATGAAAACCGTATCTACCATTCTGTTGAAACGTGGCATGGCGCTGGCTGCAGCGTCCATCGTTGCGGCGGCGGCGCATGCGATCGCTCAGGTACCGGGAAACTCCGGCATGTACGACAACGGCGCCAACCCCTTGAACGCGCAACGGCGCAGCGCGGTTGTACAGGGAACACGAGCCGCATCGGACGTCATCTGGGTGATGCCGTCCATCAATACCGATCCGCACAATCGTGGCATTCATCTCCCCATCACCCTTCAGAATCCCAACGGCAGAACAATCTGCGATCCCAACTCACTCCAGATGACGGTTGCTTATGATGCGACGGTCTTCTTCATCCGTTCGGTTACGCGCGGAACGATTGTGAGCAAGACGCTGGGGCACGACACGGTCTACGTCACGATCTCGTTCGCCGGCGCCGCACCGGTAACCGACGGCGTGTTCACCGAGCTCGTTGGTGACGTGCTGGTTGGCAGCGAACAGTCCACCACGCTCGATATCGTTTCGCTGACATGCGCCGGGGCACCGGTCAACGATTCACTGCAGGAGGGTCTGCTTTATCTGGGCCCGGGCTTCTGCGAGAATGGAAGCGACCGATTGCTGATCTATACCGCCGGGCTGAAGATCAACAAGATTGCCCCCAACCCCACACGCGGCGCCGTTACCGTGGATGTCACCACAATGGAAGTGGTGGAGACATGGCTCGAAGTGTATGCGATGAACGGGAACCGAATCTTCGCGACCTCCTGGACGCCTGCCAGTGAGCAGGAGAGCGATATGAAGCGGGAGATCGTATTGCCGGCCGACATTCCCAGCGGCACCTACAGAATGGTGCTACGTACGCCGGAACGGAGCGATGTACAATCTCTCATCATCTCGAAGTAACAGGGGATCGTAGCCATGATGAACGTATTGCGTCGCTGCGGTCAACCCGGACTCGAGCGCTTGCGATCGGGAGCGCTTGCGATGGCGCTTGCGATGCTCGCCGCAGGTTCGCTGCGTGCGCAGGAGGCACTGGACACCACGGGGACACGTGTGGGAATTTTCGGTGCCTACCAGCTCGTGCAACAGCAGGCCACGATAATCGGCATTCCCGGTGTGCCCACGTGCTCGCCCGGGTTCTCCAGCGGCAACGGTTCCGGGTTCGCAGCGGGTGTGCTGGGGCAGTGGCGTTCCAGCAGCATGTTTGCGCTGCAGGCCCGCCTGGGGTATTCCACCGGCACTACCACGTTGCGGGTACAGGAAAACATCGGCAACGCTCTGGACAACGGAGAGGTGGTGATCGCCACAACAGAGCACCGTCTGAAGACCACGCTCGGCCTCATCGATCTGGAACCTCGCCTGGTGGTCCGTCCGTTCTCGTTCCCGGTCTCGCTGAACCTCGGTGTTCAATTCGGGATCGTCAGCTCCTTTACCTACGATCAGGAGGAGGCGATCATCTCCCCAACCAATGTGCGATTCACCGGCGGTCTGGTTCGGAACCATTTTACCGGGAAGGTGCCGGATGCCCCCGGCGTCCAGTTCTCCGGCCTGGTGGGGTTCAGCTACGAACTGCCGCTCTCGCCGAAGGTGTCGTTCAGTCCGGAGGTGACGTACTACCGCTCCTTCTCGCAACTGGTGAGCGACTCCAACTGGTACGCTCACGGCCTTCGCGTCGGCTTCTCGATGACCTACACGCTGAACTCGGCGCATACCTTCGCCGACAGCACCGGGCCCTCGAAGATGCTCTCGGCAACGGTGGCCGCGGTAAAGCTTTCGGACGACGAGCAGTCCGGCGCGCAGATGTCCAAGATGCATGTGGAGGAGTTCGTTGCTCCGCAACTGCGGCCGCTGCTCAACTTCATGTTCTTCGACGAAGGCTCCGCCGATATTCCGTCGCGCTACGACCGGCTGACGCCGCAGGAGGCCGCGAGCTTCGACATGAGCCGGCTGCAGAATCTGGAGGTGTTGCCAACCTACTACCAGATGCTGAACGTGATCGGCCTGCGGATGCAGAAGAATCCAGCGGCAACGCTGACGTTGATCGGATGCAATGCCGACGCCGGTGAGGAGCGGGGGAAGGTGGATCTCTCACGCAGGCGGGCCGAGTCCGTGCGCAACTATCTGCGCGATGTCTGGAAGGTCGGTGAGGACAGGCTGAAGGTGGAGGCGCGCGGCCTTCCGGAGAAGCCCTCCGGATCCACGCCGGACGGCATGGAGGAGAACCGGCGTGTGGAGATTCGTTCCAGCGCTCCGGAGATCCTGGAACCGGTGTTCGTTGTGGACACGGCATTGACCACCGATCCCGCCGCCGTGCGCTTCATCACCGAGGTTGCGTCGGAGGTGGGTGTTGAGCAGTGGAAGCTGGTTGCCTCGCAGGGCGATCACGAGCTGAAGACGTTCGCCGGCAACGGCTCCGTACCGCATACACTGGACTGGGGGCTGCAGAGCGAACGCGCCTCGATTCCGCGCGGCTCACAGAAATTGAATTATCGTCTGGAGGTAACCGATTCGGTGAAGAACCGGTTCGTGACGCCGATGGGATCCATCGGAGTTGAACAGATGACCGTGAAGAAGAAGCGCGAGGAGGGGCTGGCGGACAAGGAGATCAACAAGTTCAGCCTGATTCTCTTCGAGTACGGCAAGTCCGAGATCAGCGACGCCAACCGCAAGATCGTGGAGTTCATCAGGCAGAAGATCGATCCGAACGCAAAGGTGCTGGTGACCGGACATACGGACCGGGCCGGCGACGCGGCGGTGAACCAGCGGCTTTCCGAGGAGCGTGCGCGCTCAACTGCGCGGGCACTCGGCGTGCCGAATGCCGATGTGAAGGGGCTGGGCGAATCCATCCTGCTCTACAACAACGATCTTCCGGAGGGGCGCTTCTACTGCCGCGTGGTAAACGTGGTGGTGGAGACGCAGATCGGACAGTAGCCGCCCGGTTCCGTCTACCGAAGGGCAGGTGCTGCAGCGCCTCCACGAAATATGAGCGGGCGCCACGATGCATTGTCATCGTGGCGCCCGTTTGCATAACTTCAACCTTGCCCTGCTCCACGAATCCCGGCATCTTCAACATGAACAATGCACCGGTTCACTCTCTCGGTGCGTGCCCTATTTCCGGTTAACCGTATGCGTACCTCTCTCAATCTCCGCTCGCTTCTGCATGCGGCGGCCGCATCAGGCCTTCTGGCCGGACTGTTCCTTTCAGGCTGCAAGAGCGATCCCACCGGGCCTCCGCCCGTTGTGATTCCCGGGCCGACGGAGACGATCATATACTCCAAGCATATCCAGCCGATCTTCAGCAACAGCTGCGGCGGCACCGGCTGCCATCTGAACAACGACAACATCAACGGTGTTCGGTTGGATTCATGGGAGCATCTGATGGCGGGTGCGGCGGATTACGGCGCGGAGATCGTTCCCTACTCCGTTGCAAAGAGCCATCTGTTCCAGCATATCAACAGCGACACTACGCTCTCGCCGGTCGTGGAGCCGATTCAACGAATGCCGCTGGCGCGCAGTCCGCTTCCTCAGGAACAGGTGGATGCAATCCGCCGTTGGATTGCCGAGGGGGCGAAGAACGACAACGGCGAGGTTGCCCTTGGTGCCGCGGACCGTCCGCGAGTCTACGTGGCGGCTCAGGCGGACGATGCGGTGACGGTGATTGATCAGGCCACGCAGCTCGTTGCGCGCTACATTCCGGTTGGAAGCATCACCGGCGGAGCCCCGGAATCGCCGCACAACCTGGTGCTTTCCCCCGATGGAAACTATCTCTACGTCAACCTGATCGTTGCCGGGATGGTGGAGAAGTACGATGCCCACACGTTCGCCAAGCTGGGCTCCGTGCGCGTCGGGCTCTCTCCTGCCCAGATCGCCATCACACACGATGGCTCCACGCTCTATGTTTCCAACTTCGACCAGACGCTTGCGCAGACCTTCGTGATGCGGCTGAACGCGGCAACGCTGACGGTTACCGACACGATCTTCGATGTGGGCCTGGCTCCGCATGGCGTAACGCTGAGCCCGGACGAGAAGTTCCTCTACACGACGAACGCTCTCGGGGATGATATCAGCGAGATCGATCTCTCCACGCTGCAGGTGAAGCGCCACTTCCTTGCCACGCCGGATTCCCCGCTGCCGCCCAGCACGAAGCCGCTGCTGCAACCCTATCAGAGCGTGATATCGCACGACGGTCGCTACCTCTTCTTCTCCTGCCGTGTTCACTCGCAGGTTCGTGTGGTGGATCTCACGACGGGGCGCGTGATCGACAGTATCGCCGTCGGCACAACGCCGCTGGTGTTGAACATGACGCCGGACGGCCGCGAGATCTGGGTTCCGAACCAGGCCGCAGCCTCGCTTACCGTGATCGACGTTGCCTCGCGCAGCGTCGTGGCAACCATCACGGATCTCAAGCAGCAGCCGCATGCGGTCGCGTTCTCCGCCGACGGCAAGACGGCATTTCTGAGTTGCGAGAATCAGAACGGCAATCAGCACCATGCAACCATCGGCAGTTCGCTTGCGCCCGGGTTGGTTTATGTGATCGACGTTGCAACGCGCCGCGTGATCCGCTTCATGGAGGTTGGTTCCTTTGCCGCCGGCATAGCCGTTGCGGGATAACGATCGCGACGCCGGGTTGGAGTGCGATCCCGGAACATCACCCTGGAGATACCATCAATGCCCGCCGGTATCGGCTGGCGCTCTATCACGGTTTCCATCGAACTATCCGATGAAGAGATTCCTTCTTGCATATATGCTGCTGCTGGCCGCAGTGGCCGCGGCATCGGCGCAGAGCAATACGTCGATGAACATGACGCTGTTCGACAGCCTCAATCCCGTTCGAACGGATAGTCTTGGCCCGAACTCCGCGCTGTGGGGATATGTTGCGCCGGACGGACGGGAGTATGCGCTGGTAGGGACGCAGATCGGCACGTCGATCATCGACGTCACCGAGAAGCCGATCCATCAGGTGGCGTTCATTCCCGGACCGAAGAGCATCTGGCGTGAGATGAAGGTGTACAAGAACTACGCCTACATCATCACCGAATCCGCGGATCCGGGGAAGGGTCTGCAGATTGTGGATCTCTCCGCGCTGCCGGCGAGCGCAACGCTGGTGCGGACGGACTCCACGGTCTTCAATCGTGCGCACACGGTGTTCATCAACGGCCACCGTCTGTATGCGATGGGAACCCAGGCGGAGGCGGGGGCCAACGGCGGCGCGATCATCTTCGACCTCGAACCCGATCCTCTTCATCCGCAGCGCATCGGGCAGGTGAGCCCGTACTACTACCACGATGCGTTCGAGCGGAACGATACGCTGCTCGGCGCGGCGATCTACGGGCAGGGCTGCGACATCTACGATATCCACGACCTGGCGAATCCGAAGCACCTGGCCACGATTCAATATCCGTACAGCGGCACGCACAATGCGGAGATCACGAGCGACGGCGGCTACGTTGTTACGAGCGACGAGATCGGCAATACGCCGAAGACGATGAAGGTGTGGGACATCCACGATCTGAACAACATCACCAAGGTGGCGGAGTACACACCGAACCCGGTGGATATCGTTCACAACGTTCACGTGCGCGGACGTTACATCATTGCCGCGTGGTACACGGCCGGAGTGCGGATCATCGACATGATCGATCCCGTGCATCCGCGCGAGGTGGGTTTCTACGACACCTACCCCGGCCCGTCCGATGGATACAACGGCGTGTGGGAGGCGTACGGCTTCTTCCCCTCCGGCAAGGTGATCGCCGGCGACCGGCAGACGGGGCTCTATGTGCTGGAGTTCAACAAGACCACGGCGGGCTCCATCTCCGGCGTTGTTCGCAACCGGGCCACGGGCGATCCGCTGCCGAACGCAACGATCGCGATTCCCGAAACCGGCGAGACGATCACGGCCGGACCGGCGGGTGAATACTATGTGGGCGGGCCGAACGGCGCGGCCCGTACGCTGCAGGTGAAGCGGTTCGGCTATGGCGATACCACGGAGGCCTTGACGCTCAACGGCGATGAGAAGCGCGACATCCAGCTGGATCCATTGCAGTTCATCTCCGCAACCGTGACGGCGCACGACCGGCAGGGGGGAGAGATACGTGACTTCGCGTACGCAGTGGAACCGTACGTCCACTCTGCCACAGCTCCGGGAGCAGCCGGCACGCTATCGCTTCCGCACGACTCGCTCTACACGCTGGTGATCGCCAAGTGGGGATATGGCACCGAGCGCGTTCCGGTGCGCCTTACACAGAACAATCAGCAGGTGGATGTGGTACTGCGCCGGCACTATCAGGATGACGCAACGCTGGATCTGGGATGGAGCTATGCGGATCCCGGCGACAACGCGTCAACAGGTCGCTGGGTGCGGATGATCCCGTATCTGGCATTCCCCGGTTCCGACTGGATCTTCCCGAAGTCCGAGCCCACCAACGGCCCGGATGGCTACGTGTTCCAGACCGGCGCCCCGTTTCACGACGCTCCGGCCCAGGAGAGCGATGTCAACGGCGGCGTTACCACCCTTACCTCGCCGCCGATGGACCTGCGTGGATATCCCCATCCCATCCTGGACTTCGACTACTGGTCCGTGTACTACAAGTCGGATTCCGTCCGCGACACCTTCCTGGTGCAGGTCTCCAACGACAACGGTGCAAGCTGGAAGACCGCCTTCAAGGATGTCGAGGGGCGCGCCGGCTGGAAGCACTGGGTGTTCGGCTTTGCGGACGTTGTTCCGATTACCGATTCGATGCGCGTTCGCTTTCGTACCAGTGATATCCTCAGCAAGGCATACGTGATGGCGGGGATGGACAACTTCGAGGTGAACGGCGGCGGCGAGCTGGGCGTGCCGGCCGCGCCCGGTGATGGCGGCGGTTCCTGTTCGTTGGCGTTCGCGCCGAATCCGGTTCGCAGCACCGGAACGGTTACAGTGCGGATGGAGCAGGCGCTTCGCTCCATTCACCTGACACTGGTCGACGTGCTGGGGCGTGAGGTGGAGACGTTGCACGATGGGCCGCTCGATGCCGGCGAACATCGGTACAACATCGGCGGGGCTCTGCCGGCAGGGAGTTATTTCGTTCGCGCCATCGGCTCTGACGGCAGGGATGCCACGCTGGGCTTCGTAGTGGCTCGTTGAGGCCGCCCGGCATAACGTACCCAGTGCACATGCATCAAACGAAGAAGCCGCACCAGGTTGTGCGGCTTCTTTGCTTTCGTGCCTTCGACGGCAGTTCGTTTCGCGATCAGTGCTGCCCGGCGGTGCCCGAGGAATCGCCCGGAGTTGCGCCCGGGCGCAGGTCCTCCACAACGGCATAGTCGCGCGCCTTCTGCAGCATCGTGCTCAGCAGCTCGCGCCGGTATCGTTCGCGGTAGTCGGCCGCGAACGCCGTGCGGTCGCGTTCGTAGTCGCCGGCGGTTGGCGCCTTCTGCCGCTGGATCACGCGGAGGAAATAGTAGGCATGCGTTCCCCGTACCGGGCCGGAGACGCCGCCGTCCGGGGTTTTCTCCACGAGGGAGTCGAGGATGGTCGCTGCCTCGTCCGGCGGCGATTGCAGCGGCTGGTTCTGGATCATGAACGACTCGGCGTTCGGTGCGGACCAGCGTATGACGCCAACCGTCATCTCCGGCGTAAGCGTGTCGCGCAGGTGCAACATGATCGGCTTCAGATAATCCAGTTGCTTCGCGCGGCGCACGTGCGTGTAGACAAAGTTATCGCGAATCTTCTCGTACGGTGCAACGCCGGTTGGATAGGAGTAGAGGATCTTCGCAATCATTATGCGATCGTACGGAAGCGTGATCACCGCGATATCGCCCGTCTGTCCGTTGAACGCGAAGTTGGCGGGCGAGAGGGCGTCGCCGTACACGTTCAGGCGCCGGAGCATCGACGTGTCCGTTACGGAGCGGGGATACTTCGCCTTCAGCGCGTAGAACATCGAATCGTTTGCGGTATGGTTCTGCACCGCGCGGGCGAACGCTGCAGCATCGGAGCGCGCCTCGTTCATCGCCTCGTGCGATGCGCCAAACGGGAAACGAAGTTCGCGTATCCGATATCCCGTGGTCACCTTGTCGTTCACCCATATCAGGTGATAGCCGAAACGTGTGCGCACCGGCCCCACGACCTGGTTCAGCGGGGCGCCGAACGCGGCACTGTCGAACTGTGCCACGGAGCCGCCGCGTCTGAAGTAGCCGAGATCTCCACCGTCCTTTGCCGTGCCGTCCTCGCTGTAGTAGTGCACTGCCTGAAGGAAGACATCCTCGCTCACGATCTTCTCCTTGAGCGCGTTCATCAGGGCGACGATGGAATGCTCCTGCGCCGTGTCCCCCTCCTGCACCTTCATCAACACGTGGCGTGCGCGGAGAATCGTATCCTTCAGCGACACGGTGTCATCGATGAAGAGCACGATGTTCTCCTGATCCACTACATAGGGCCCGATCATCTCCCCAGGCTTTGCGTGGCGCAGGGCATCGCGCGCAATGGCCGGCACCTGCAAAAGCGAGACAGGCTGCGCGGGGAAACGGTTGGGGGGCATTCCCTTGAGGAGTGTACTCACGATCTGCGACCGCTCGCTCGCTGGGGCGTTCATCACCGTTGAGCGAACATCGGCGATCTTCTGCTTCAACTCCGCGCTGTCCTTCGCCAGCGGAACCACGGGAAGAATGATTGCAGCAACCTGGCGCGCGCTTGCGAAGCGGTAATCCTCCTGATGGGAATCGTACCACTCGCGCGCCTCCGGCTCGGCGACATGAACCAGCGAGTCCGGCACGGTGGAATGCAGTACGCGAATGAAGGAGCCGGTGAACCGGGTGTTCTCCGCGAAGTAGCGAGCCCTGATCATTGCCTCGGTGAGCGGCTTCTCCTTCAGAAGCACATCCATCAACCGGCTGCGTAGCATCTGCGCCTGGGTATAATCGATCACCTTGCTGAGATCGGACTTCCACTGCGCCACCATTGCATCGCGCGGCATCGTGGGGTTGACGAGCTGGGCGATCCTCTCCGGATGAACTACCACTTCCCGGTAGACATCCTCATGAAATGTTCCGGAGCCGTCAACGAACGGAGCCTTGATGAAGTCCGGCGGATCGTTCAGAAGGCTGCGGCGGGCATCTTCGCGCGATACGTTGATGTTGCGCCGCGCCCCCTCCTGCCGGACCAGTTCATCGTCGATGAGCTGCAGGACCAGTGAGTCCTCGGTGGCCTGGTTCATCACGGTATCCATCCCGAGGCGACGCTGGTAACTGAGCTGATCGTGATACCAGTTGGCATACAGGTACCAGGGGACGCCGTGGCCGTTCACGGTTACAACGGCGCGTTCGTTCTCCGGCGGTTTCCCCTTGGGTGCGTGCCCCTTCTGTCCCCAGGCGGGGAGGGCAACCGTGAACATGATGAGGAGCGCGAGAACGATGGAGGAACGTCGATTCATAGAGCGTAGTCCGATTCCGGAATATGGCCGGAGTGCGGGCGATTGTCGGCATCGGGCCGTGACACGGCACGGTATGCGTTACCACAAAGAGCGGAAACATACCTCCGGTGAATGTCTCGGGGAAAGGGAAAAACAGGGCCGTAAACGGAACGGCTGGCGCGCCGCACCGGAATGGGTGCACGCGGCCAGCTCGTGTGAGTGGGAGCCGGATTCGGCGGCCCGCCAGAAGTTCCTGCCAAATCCCGGTGGCAACAACCTGCTGGCCGGCCTTGCGGCGACTATGGATAGGTACTCTTACAGATTCGGGCGAACCAGTTTTGCTACCGGCGCAAACGTGCCTGCGGCCTTTTCCTTGTAGCGCGCAATGATCCGGCGAACGTAGTCGCGCGTTTCAGCAAACGGCGGAATGCCGCGATACTTCTCCACGTTGCCGGGGCCGGCGTTGTATCCGGCCAGCGCGAACTCCACATTCCCCTTGAACCGGCTCAGGAGCATCTTGAGATAGCGCACGCCCCCTTCGATTGCCTGATGCGGATCGTTCGGGTTGGTGACGCCAAGCATCTCTGCCGTTCCCGGAATCATCTGCGCAAGCCCCATTGCGCTATCCACCGACATGGCATTGGGATCGAAGTTGGATTCCTGCTGAAGCAGCGCCGCCACCAGATGCGGATCGATCTGGTACTTCATGCTGACCCGCTGGATCAGATCGCGGAACGGAACCTTCCAGGTCATCTCCACCACGGCATCCGGTCCCTCCGCGATCAGCTCGCCGCGCGGCCGGAACGCACGCTCCTGAACTTCAACACTGGTCTTGCTCAGCAGGCTGCTCTTCCTGCTGCCACGCTTTCCCTCGACGGTTGTCGAAGGAGTCCAGATCATCACCGTCACCAGCGCATTGCCAACCTGCTTCACGGCGCGTGCCACCGTCAGGGTCGCCCCCGGGTTCTCACTCAGGACAGTCCGATGCACCTTGAAGTCGAAGCCGTATTCGCGCCGGTACCACTCCACGAGCGATGCAACGGAGGAATCCGAGCGATAGAGCCGCGACAGCGTTGCCGAGGGAACGCCCGGCATTGTTCCCGAGCCTGCTTCCGCACGGGTCTTCAAGTGAAAGGGGGGCGCAATGATGGCAGGACGGTTGGGAGTGGAGAGTATGCGCAGATATTCCGTCTGCGGGTAGAAGTCGAGGTAGGCGTCGGCTACCTGGCCCATCGTGCCGCGCTCCTGTGTCAGCGCGCTGTTGTACCGCCGCATCTCGGAGAGTGCGCTGTAGGCAACCTTCGAAGCGTGCTCCACCGAGCCGCGCGAGAGTGACGAATACTCGGCCGCGCTTTTCTCGCTGAAGAGGGGGGCTTCATCCATACACGGAACCGACACGCCAGGCGTCTGGGCGATCGCATTCCGCGCAAGCAGAACCGCCGCTGCCAGGGCGATTCCCAGTTGGAGATAATGTTTCGTAGTACGTGTCAAGGCATTCAACATTGGTCGCGACAGAGCAGACCCCGGGGTCAGGGCCGGCCATGGAACATCGAGATTACGAAGGGGCGGACTTCCGTCAAAGGACAAAACGGTCAAGGTTCGTTCATACTGCCCGATCGGATCCGGGCGTTGGATGAACAATACCACCGAATCCCTGAGATGGTTACAACGCTTCGACGTTTGATACGGTTCGCTGACGTTCACTCATCCGAGGGCAGGCTCTGTATCTTCAGGTCTGCGGCTCCCTGCGAAGCGGGGCGTTGTCTCTTCGCGAAAATGCCGCTCGGGGTTCGCCGGCCGCTGTATCTTGGCATCAACTTCATATTATGGTGTTTCCATGAACACTTCCGACTGGATTGACCTCCTGAGAGACGATGAATCCCTGACCGCGGAGCTGCCCGACGACGTGGCTGCCCGCATTCTGGCCTGGGGCGAACGGCGACTTGCGGCCTGCGCGAACGAGGAGGCTGCTAGTGTTGTCTTTGCGGAGATTCGTGCGGTTGCACGTGCTGCCGGTCGGGGGGAGGCAGTTGATGGCCTGATCGCCGGCCGTGACCCGGATCACGGAGGCTCCGCGGAGGAACCCGGGAAGCGCGCCGGGGGATCCGCGCACTCCGATTCAACCGAAGGTGAGAAGGAATGAACCACGAATTGTCGGAACGCTCGAACGGCCAACCACCTCCGCTCTCCACGGCCCGGCGAGCCGGGGCGCTGATCGTGATGCTGACGATTGCAGCCTCCCTTTCATGCTGCCAATCGGAGAAACCGCCCCGCGAGAACGGGCGCACCGGACGAAAGGAGGGACGCGAGGCGCCGGGATCCGGCTCAGCAGCGGACACGGTGCCGGCTGCCGGCGCCGCGAACGGGGACATCTCCGTGTTCTTCAGCAATGCGTACGCCAACAACCCGAAGGTTGGGGAGAACGATCCGAACAACATCGATCGTCACCTTGCGGATGTTATCTCCCACGCGCACCGCACGGTGGATTGTGCCTTCTTCGAGTTGAAGTGCGAGCGGATTGCTGCGGCTCTGATCGCAGCCAAGGAGCGAGGGGTGCGTGTTCGCCTGGTGGCCGATTCCGATTTCCGGGACGATGCCGAGATGCAGGAGGTGCTGGCCGCACGGATTCCGGTTGTGTTCGACGAGCGAAGCGCGTTCATGCACGACAAGTTCGTCATCGCCGACGCAGCACTTGTCTGGACAGGTTCCTACAATGCCACGGACAATTGTTCCTACCGGAACAACAACAACGCATTGCTTCTCCGTTCCGCGGAGCTTGCCGAAAACTACACTGCGGAGTTCGAGGAGATGTTCAACGACGGCAAGTTCGGCCCGCGATCGCCGTCGGCCACGCCGCATTCGTTCGTGAAGCTCGGCGACGCCGATATCTACAACTATTTCGGGCCGGAGGATGAGCCGCAGCCCAAGATCCTCCGCTTTCTGAAGGCGGCGAAGAAGAGCGTACACTTCCTTGCCTTCAGTTTCACCGATCAGGAGATCGGCTCCGTGCTGGTGGACCGGCATCAGAACGGCGTTCAGGTTGAGGGGGTGGTGGAGCGGCGAAACGCCGATGCGCGCGGCGCGCAGATGGGACCGCTCATGGCCGCGGGCATCCCGGTTCTGCAGGACGGCAACACCTACGTGATGCATCACAAGGTGTTCGTGATCGACGGCATGTGGACCATCACCGGGAGCTACAACTTCACATCCTCCGGTGCGAACCAGAACGACGAGAATGTTCTGGTGATTCGTAGTCCCGCCGTGGCGCGTGCATTCGAGGGGGAGTACCAGCGCATCAAGCGCATGGCGCAGCAAAGTCCTGCGGTGCATGTGAATGCGCAGGCGGGTGCAACCAATCAGTAGTGCTGCCGTTTGCCACATGATTCGTTCGGTACCAGGTCCGGTTACGACGTTGACGGTGTTCTCGTTCGCACCGCGCATGAGAGCGTGGGCGTTTGCACAGATGGGGCTGGCCCGCCCGCTGCTGCGGAGCGTGCCCGGCATGCGCTTTCACAAGCTTCTCGGCACCGGCCGGGGAATCGGGTTTACGCTTCGTCCGGACTGGGGCCGGTATGCGCTGCTCGGTGTGTGGGATTCCGAGGAGGATGCCCGTGCATTCCTGCGCTCGTCGCGATTCATGGAGCGCTACCGTCGCTGCGCCATGCGTGAATGGACAACGATTCTCGAAACTATCTCGGCGCACGGTGCATGGGATGGAGTCAACCCCTTCCTGCCTTCGGGAAGATCCGACGCCGACGGCCGTGTTGGCGTGCTTACGCGGGCAACCATTCGTCCTGGCCGTCTGCGACCGTTCTGGAAGATGGTTGCGCCGATCAGCGAGGCGCTGGGCCGTGCGGAGGGGCTCGAGTACTCGATCGGGATCGGCGAGGTTCCGTTTATCAGGCAGGCCACGCTCTCCATCTGGAGCGATCACGCCGCCATGAAGCGATTCGCGTACGCCGATCCGATACATCGCGGCGTCGTGCAGCGAACGCGCGCAGAGTCCTGGTATGCCGAGGAACTCTTCGCCCGCTTTGCCGTGGTTCACGTCGGCGGACAATTGCAATAGTGGCGTAGAGCCTCTCTTCCTTCCCATGGCTTCGGCGCGCGGCCGTGCCGGGCGATTGTCCCATCCTTCTTCGTTCACTGACCGATGCACGATCGACCCTTGATTTCCGCTGCTGCCACGCATGATCTGGGAACGCTGCTGGAGTTCAGCCGCATTCTCAACGAGTGCGATTCGCGCGAGGTGATCTTCAGCAACGTTCTTCTTTCGTTGATGGGGAAGCTGGGCCTCGGGCGCGCCGGTGTTGCGGTTCCAGTGGGCGACGGTGCGTTCGTTGTGGAGCACGTGAAGGGAGGGGCTGCGGATCTGATGGGGCTGCAGGTGTCGTGGGACCCTGCGCGATGCCATGGCATCTACCCGGTCAACGATGCGTTTGCCCTGCAGGAGGAGCGCGGGCGTGCCGCAGCCGCCAGGGTGGCACAGGTGATGCCGGTGACATCCGGCGAAACCATGTATGCCCTTCTGCTTCTGGGCTCGCCGCTGGTGCGTACGATATCGGAGGCTGAGGCGCTAAGCTATACGCTGTTGATAGGTGCAATTGCGGCGATGGCGTTGGAGGGTTGCGAGACACGCAGTTCGCTCTTCGAAGCCAACCGCCGGCTGGAGCGGCGCATCCACCGTCTGCGCTCGCTCTTCGAGGCGGTGCGCGAGTTCAGCGCCCTTCTGGATCAGGGTGCCATTCTCCGGCTGCTTGGATTCACGTTGATGGGGGAGATGGCGATCTCGCGCTTCTGCGTTGCGTTGAGTGCCGGAGAAGGCTACCGTGAGGTGGTGAATCATCGGTTCAGCGCTGTCTTCCCGCCCGAGGTATTGGCGATCGTTGCCGGGTGGGGAATGCGGGTATTCAACGAGCGCCGTGGATTGAGCGATCAGGAAGCGACACTTTTCGATCTCGGCGTACGCGCCGCGGTGCCGATGGAAGCGCAGGGAAGTCTCCGCGGGCTGCTGCTGGTTGGCGAGCGCCTGCAGTACGATTTCGATGAGGAGGATGTGGAGTATCTGGCTTCGCTGGCGAACCTGGCGATCGGAGCGCTGGAGAACGCCCGGCTGCTGGAGGAGATGATCGTAAAGGAGCGCATGGAGGAGGACCTCCGGATTGCCGCCGATATCCAGCAGGCCCTGCTTCCGCGGGCGCTCCCCACGGTAGCCGGGTATGAACTGGCGGCGCAAACAACACCCACGCAGCAGGTTGGCGGCGACTGCTACGATGCAATCGAACTGCACGATGGGCGCGTGCTGATTACGATAGCCGATGTCTCCGGCAAGGGTACGCCCGCTTCGCTTCTGATGGCAAGCGTTCAGGCGGCCGTGCGTGCGCTTGCGCAGCTTAGCCTGCCGCTGGATGATTTCGTTGCCCGGGTCAACGATGTGATCTACAACAACACGGCGCCGGACAAGTTCATCACAGCCTTCTTCGGTGTGATCGATCCGGTTGCTCATACGTTCACCTACGTCAATGCCGGGCACAACCCGCCATTCCTTTTCTCGGCCGACGGTATCTCCAAACTCGAATGTGGCGGCGTGATTCTGGGGATCATGCCGTCGCTGATTCCATATATGGTAGGGACGATCGTGCTGCAGCCGGGAGATCTGTTGTTGCTGTACACCGACGGTGTGAACGAAGCGTTCGACACGCATCAACAGGAGTACGGCGAAGCGCGGATGCAGGCGCTGTTTGCGAACAGCCACACGTGTTCCGCCATGGAGGCGGTGGAGCGGCTGCGCGCCGACGTGCGGCGGTTCATTGGAGCCGCCCCGCAGTCCGACGATATCACGATCGTGACGCTGCGCCGGGTTTGAACATCCGCAACCGGCCCATGGACTCGGGTATTCCCGCCGCTCGCGGGCGGCTGCGAGCGATTATGCCGCATATTATTTTACGAGAGCGCTCGCGCCGCTTGATAATAAGTTCGGTGCCGTTGTAGCTTCACATTCCGATCCGGTTCTGCATTTACCCTTCACTGGACTGCTTCCCTTCATGACTGTTGGGCAACGACTGCACGCAGCGCGCGAGGCGAATGGAATGTCGATCGGCGACGTTGCACGACGAACCTACATTCAGCCAAAATTCATCCAGGCGATCGAAGAGGACAATCTCGCGGTTATTCCAGAGTCGCATCGCAGATTGTTTGTTCGAGAGTTTGCGAAGAGCGTTGGCGAACGCCCCGACGAGTTGCTTGCTCTGCTACCGGAACAGGCGCCGCCGCCGCTTCCCATCGCCGTACAGGCGATTCCGGAAACCGTGCGCCCGATAGTCAGTACGCCGCCATCGCAGGTGCCGCCCGTTCCGGATGAGGAGAGAAAAGTCTACAGCGACTTTCTCAAGCGGCTTTCGAATGAAGGGGGAATCAAACTCGGCAACAGCAAGCTCTCCATCTGGTTGATCGGGAGCGCCGTTCTGCTGCTTCTGCTTGTGGCGATTTACTATCTGTTCCTCCGCCCCGAGCATTCGACAACCGCAGGACGAAAGTCGAAGGTGGACTCCGCAGGTTCGCCGACTCAGGTGCTCTCTCGAGGACCGGCCGACACCAACGCCGAGGCAGGCGATGCGCCGCCTGCTGCTGCCACGCCGGCCGCCGGCGACAGCCTTACGCTGGAAGGAAAGGCCACGTCCAAGATCTGGTTTGCGATCGTGATGGACGGGAAGCGCAGCGAGACCGGCACGCTGGACAGCGGCTCGGTGAAGGTGTGGCGGGCAACGCAGCACTTCAAACTCTCGCTCGGCAATGCCGGGGGGCTCCAGCTATCGCTCAACGACAAATCGATCGGCACTCTGGGACCGGCTCGAACCAGCGTTCGCAATCAGATTATCGATGCATCCGGCGTGCGCCGCCTTACAGCGCCGCACAGGCCTGCCGCTCCCGAAAGCGCCGCCGTACCGAACGGTGCACATCCGGCAACGCCTCGTTCGTCTGCGCCGCATTCGGGAACATCTCGATCCGGAGCCGGCCACCATCCCACCCGCCAGCACGGCGGCGCACTACCGCGCATCATTACGCCAACCGAACTGCGAACCACGCCGCCGCAGCGCTGACGTTGCGCGGCGATCCGGGCGCGCAACTCCGTGCGAGAAGTCATCGGCAATTCAACAACGGCGCGCGAAGCAATGCTTCGCGCGCCGTTGCAGCATCAGGAGAGATCGTTCTACGATTCAACCACGCACCCTACAGTGCAGAGTAGCGATCCCTTCGTACGGCTCTGCGATGGTGGCTGCCGGAATGTTCATCGCGTTGCATACCAGAGAGTCGGCACCGTCAGCAACTTTCGATGAAGCGGCACGGCCGCCCGCGAGGAGAACACGTCGTAATCGTTCCGTTCTATCACGCCAAGAATACGCCGGTAGTTGTGGCTCATCAGTGTCACGGTGAGGCGGCTGTCCCGCTCCAGCATGGCGATGCCACGGTCCGCACTGTTGTAGTACTCATGCGTCCGCGCAATCTGAAAGCGCATCATCGCACGAAAGCCCGGGCCCACGTCCTGTGCCGCCAATGTCTGCTCGCCGACTCCGAAGTTCCGCAGTTCATCGAGCGGGAGATAGACCCGGCCGTTCAGATAGTCTTCGTTGATATCCCGGAGGATATTGGTGAGCTGCATGGCGATGCCGAGATCGATTGCATGGCCAAGCGCTGCGCGATCCGAATAGCCGAATATCTCGGTGGTCATCAGTCCAACAACGGAGGCTACCTTGTAGCAATAATCGCGGAGCTGATCGAACGAAGCGAATCGTACCGTCGGACGAAGATCCGACAGCACGCCGTCAATCAATTGGTCCGGAAGCGAGCGTTCGATGTTGAAGGTCTGAAGCGTATGTGCCCAGGCAGCCATGATCGGCCCATCGGCCGGGCGGCCGGCGTAGATGCAATCCAGTTCCGCACGCAACGCCTCCATGACACACCCAACGGCCTCACGTTCGGATGCGCCGGCGGAGAAAAGCACGCGGTCCACAAGATCGTCCACATGACGGCAGAATGCGTAGACGGCGTAGCACGCGGCCCGCTTCGGCTCCGGAAGGAACAGCGAGGCGAAGTAGAATGTCTTTGCATGCTTCAGTGTGACACGGCGGCAATGGGCGTATGCGTCACGTATTGTGCGGTCCATGCTCATGTTCAGACTCGCCGGATATGGAACGTGTGGGGCGTGCGCGTGTGCCGATCGGGCGGTAATCTATCAGATCGCCTGGTGAGATGAAACAACCGGTGGTTGCGCAATCCGAACGCCGGATACGCCCGCACCGTCCGGCATCTTCCGATCGCAGTCGATATCTTTCCGCTGCACTCCATCTCTCCAGATGTGCTCCACGGGAATTCCAGGCCGGCATCCGAAAGGGGTGGGCGGCCCGTTGTACCTGCCAGCTTCGATATAATCTTCATGGCAAAGACACGAGTTCGTTTTGTATGCCAGTCATGCGGCGCCAGTTCGGCGCGCTGGCTGGGGAAGTGCCCATCGTGCGGAGCATGGGAAACGTATGTTGAGGAAACCGTCTCCGCGCCTGAACCGGCGCGGGCCACAGGGCCACGCTCCTCCTCCTCCGGCGGACAGGTGATGGCACTGAGCGCCGTCTCCGTGGAAACCGAACCGCGCATCAGCACGGGGATCGGGGAGTTGGACCGTGTGCTGGGAGGCGGCATCATGGCCGGCTCCATCATACTGGTTGGCGGCGACCCCGGAGTCGGGAAGTCCACGCTGATGGCACAGATGTGCCAGGGGCTTGCAGGGCGATCGGTTCTTTACGTCTCCGGCGAGGAGTCGCCGCTGCAGATCAAGCTGCGAAGCGATCGCCTGGGCGTGACCAATCCCGGCATTCATATCCTTGCCGAGACCAATCTGGAGTTGATCCTCGGTGCCATCAGGACGATGAATCCGGAGATCGCAATCATCGATTCGATTCAGACCACCTATCATCCCCAGGTGGAGTCCGCGCCGGGTTCGGTCGCCCAGGTGCGCGAGTGCACCGGTGTGTTGATGCAGACTGCAAAGGCGGGGGGCACGGCCATTTTCGTTATCGGCCATGTTACCAAGGAGGGAACGATCGCCGGACCGAAAGTGCTGGAGCACATGGTTGATACGGTGCTGCAGTTCGAGGGCGAGCGTACACACCTGTACCGCATACTGCGCGCTGCCAAGAATCGCTACGGCTCCACCAACGAGATCGGTGTGTTCGAGATGGGGGATCGGGGCCTGGAGGAGGTAGGCAATCCAAGCTCTGTCTTTCTATCAGAACGAACATTCGGCTCCAGCGGATGTGTGATCACTGCAACGCTGGAGGGAACGCGTCCAATTCTGGTCGAGACGCAGGCGCTGGTAACTCCCTCCAGTTACGGCGTGCCCCAGCGGGCTGCCACGGGATTCGACTACAAACGGCTCCAGATGCTTCTTGCTGTCCTGGAGAAGAGGCTTGGGCTCGGGCTTGGGCAGTACGATGTGTTCGTGAACATAGCCGGTGGCGTTCGCGTGGACGATCCCGCAGTGGACCTGGCCGTTGCCGCGGCCATCGTTTCCAGCTATCGCGATGTGCCGGCAGATTCCGGCACGGTGGTTGTTGGCGAGGTAGGCTTGGGAGGAGAGATACGAACCGTGGCGCAGGTTGAGCAGCGAATTGCCGAGGCGGCGAAGCTAGGCTTTCAGGGAGTGATTACGCCCGCCTCCAATCTGAAGCGCATCGCGCAGCGCGGCGGACTGAGGATACAGGGTGTCTCCACCGTGTTGGAGGCGATCGATGCGGTAGTGTGACGCGATCAACCAGGCGGGAGATCGTGGCGCCCGGAATCCGTTGTGGACTCCGGGCGTTGCTGTTTCCGGCTCGATTCCGCAATTCGCGGCCCATACGAGGGAGTGGGACCCCTGAAGAAAAAAAATGCAAAGATGTTCTTTTGAATACCCAGTATTATCTGGCTATGTCGATCCGGGTTTCGTATATTTGCACACGTTAATGGACGAGGCGCTGCTATCACGAGACGAGCGGCCGCTCAGCAGAAAGATTGGAATATCGGCAGATTCCTTGAAAATTTGGTGCTATGGAGCATGAGACAACGAGCAATCGGGATCGGCCTGCGGTAGGCGTAGAAAACTTGCGCCGGCAGCAATTAACCCTTGCGTCGATACCCTGAACTCACTATGTTCGTGCCCGAAAAGTTATGGCTATCAACAACCCGCTGACGCAACTTACTCCGCGGCAACGCGAGATTCTGGAGTACATCGTAAGCTTCCAGAAGCGCGTAGGTCGTACTCCGACAGGTCCGGAGATTGCCACGCATTTCCGGTTCAAGGATCCTTCTCCCGCATATCAGCATCTGAGCCTGATGGAGAAGAAGGGGTTCATTGAGCTGTCGCGCGCGGGGCAGGGAAAGCCGATGGGAATCAAGTTGACGGATCGAGCTCAAAATCTGTTTTCGACATCTTGGGCGGTGTTGGGAACGATTCCGGCTGGTCCCCTTTCGGAAGTCCTGGCCGAAGAAACGACGCAGAGGATCGATCGTATCGACGACCTTATCCCCGATCTGCAGCCGGGAGATTTCTTTCTCTCGGTGAGCGGGGACTCGATGATCGAGGCAGGGTTGGTTCCAGGACAGTATGTGATTGTTCGGCCGGGTCTTGTTCCAAAGAGCGGGGATATTTGTGCGGTTTGGGTGGAAGGCCAGGGGAGCACGTTGAAGCAGGTTTTCTTCGAGGACGGTGTTGTGCGTTTACAGCCCGCCAATAGTATGTACAAGGCCCAGGTCTATCCGGCTGAGATTGTCCGGGTTCAAGGGGTTCTTGTGGCTGCGTTGTCTATCGAGAAGTTCAGACGCAGTTCCGGCCGTACCTGATGTGCGGCCATAGAGATCGATTTGCATGACAACCCGTACCCTGCTGCACTCCGTTCGCCACACGGAGCCCGCGCTGGCCGGTATGTAGCCCACCGAGCGTGGCGCGGCATGCGTTGGCAGCCTTGCACATGACGTGTCTCCTCGACACCGGAGGAGAGGGCGCCACCAACGCAGGGTTGGATTGTCCGAGATTTCACCATCACACCTGAAAGGAGCCAAGGCGGGGGTAGGGACGATGTTCCTATCCCCGCCTGCCGTTGTAGCCTTATTCTGCAGACTGCCGGATATGAACTCTTTCAGTTGTGAATGACACCGTAGGCGCGTACGGGAAAGGTGCCGAAGTTGCGAACCTTCGCCGGCACAGCATGGAAGCGAAATCCGTTGTCTGGTAGAGCCGAGAGATTGGCAAGGTGCTCCACGATCGGTACCCCTGCGCCCAGAAGGATCGTGTGCGCCGGACGGCTCATATCCTCGGTGTCGTCGATGTTCAATGAATCGATGCCCACCAGCGCAACGCCGGCATCGCGCAGATACCCGGCCGCCGCGCTCGTGAGGAATGGGTGTCCCTCGAAGTAGGCGTCGGTGCGCCAGTGCCGGTCCCATCCGGTCTGGATCAGCACGGCTCGACCCGCGGGGTCGATTCCCGAAAAGTGTTCGGGACCGATTGCCCGCCCGTGCTGTTCGGCCGACACGCGAACCACAACGCCATCCAGATCCGCAAGCGAGTCGAGCGGCAATCCGGCAAGGTCCGCGCCGTCGGCATATCGATGGAACGGCGAATCCACATACGTGCCGGTGTTCGCAACCATCTCGATCTTCCCGATATGAAACTCCGTCCCCTCGTCGTAGATCGCCCGCGATGCCTTGCGGCTCAGATAGTCGCAAATGATCGGCCCCGGCAGTCCCTTGTAGGTTATCATCTCCGCCTCGATCGTGTGGCTTACATCGATCAGCTGCTGGCCCATATCTCCCTGGTGTTTGAATGATCGGCGTGCGTTCTGGCTGCGGCGCACTCCGCTTCAGTGAACATTGACAAGATGTCGACCCGTGCGATCCCAACGCCAGTCCGTCGCCGTGCCGTCCAGCCAGACGCCGCCGAGCCAGCGACGAATGCCGTTCAGCTTCACTGCATCGGCCTCTCCCAGCAGCACCGCGGTGCCGGCCTCGGTTCGCGACAGGATTGCGCTGGAGAACGTGCCACGGGCGATTGCCGTTCCTGGATCACCCACGCCGGCAAGCTCCACCAGCGGATGCGGTCCGGATGCAAGGAACAGCAGATCGTGCCAGAGCTGGCAGTCCCCGTAGCCGAAGCTGATCCCGGAATCGCAGATGCGACGAAACACCGTGGAGAACGTTGCCGGCTCGTTGAGGTCGGTTATCACCAGGGTCTCGATGTGATTGATGCCGTTATGCGTGGAGGGATAGCGGAGCATGTGCGCGAACATCGCATGCTGCGCCCGCGCGGGTGTTGGTGACGGCATATGGAATGCCCCATCCAGTGCGGTTGGGTCCGCCGAACCATATGCGCGCCAGTGCCTAGCTCCCTCGGCGATCAGTTCCGCCGGTACCTCCGTGCGCAATGCGAAGATCTCCTCCGGTGAACGTCCCATGGTTCCTCCCGGCGGATCGTCTGTCAGCGGATGCGAGATGCGCCCTGCATTGCTCACCGTCGTACGCTCGTACCGCATCGACTCTATCCGGTTCAACAGATACCAGAGGATGGTCTGGCAGAAGAGGTCGTCATCGAACCAGAGCACGAGCTCATCGAACGCGGGGCTAGCATCCAGCATCTCCTCCAGCGCGATCATTTCCTCGGAGCAATGTTGCATGTCCGCTCCGTACGCGTTGCTGAGATGCTGGGCGCGAATTGCAATCCATTCGGCACGATCCAGCCCGGCGGATGCCCGTCCCGTTACCAGCGACTCCCGCCATGGAACGTGGTCGCCAGGTATCCCCGCGCTGCGTGCTGCGTTCGCAGAGACGTCGCCGTTGTGAATGTTGAGAATGTTCATGGGCACAACTTAGCGAGAGCATCCCTTTGAACCTTCGGTTCCGAAACGGTCCGGCGGGAGCAGTCTGGATGTGGGTACCGGGATGTTCGCTCCCCGGCGCTGCTTCCAGCACCGTGCGCATCGATGGGCCGAGCCGAACAATCCCTGCGATGAAACAGATTGTGCGGACTGCCATGGTTCGGCTGCTGCTCCCGATCTTTGCAGTCCGACAGATAATCCCCGTTTACGCCTGCCGGCGGACCGGCTCCGCACCGGCGACGTCACAACCTGCATTTCATACCGATGACCCAACTGGAACAATGGATCGAACGGCTTTTTGCGATTCCTGCGGCCGAGTTGCCGCGCGATGAGGCAAACGATGCGTTTCGAGAATTGAAGGATGCGTTGAACAGCGGAACCATTCGTTCCGCGGAGCCTGATGGTGCCGGCGGATGGAAGGTGAATGCATGGGTCAAGCGTGGCATACTGCTCGGGTTCCGGGCCGGCGTTCTCAGCGATGTCTCAACCGGCGGCTTCTCCTTCTTCGACAAGGAGAATCTCCCGATGCGCAGACTTTCCGTTGAAGCGAACGTGCGTGTGGTTCCGGGCGGGTCCGCCATTCGCGACGGCGCCTACGTTGCGGCAGGAGTGATCTGCATGCCGCCGATGTATATCAACATTGGGGCGTATGTGGATGAAGGGAGCATGATCGATTCGCATGCGTTGGTGGGCACGTGCGCGCAGATTGGCCGGCGTGTACATGTAAGCGCCGCCGCGCAGATCGGCGGCGTGCTGGAACCGGTGGGCGCCAACCCGGTGATTGTGGAGGACGACGTTCTGGTTGGAGGGAACTGCGGCGTGTACGAGGGAACGATTGTTCGCAGTCGTGCGGTGCTGGCGGCCGGCGTTGTGCTTACCGCATCGGTTCGGGTGTACGATGTCGTGAACGGTCGTGTTCTCTCGGCAACTCCAACGTCGCCGCTGGAGATACCCGCCGGTGCCGTCGTGGTGAACGGTTCGCGCCGCATGGCCGGAACATTTGCCGAGGAGCATGGGCTCTCGATTGCCACGCCCATCATCATCAAGTATCGGGACAACCGAACCGATGCACGCACCGCTCTGGAGGATGCGCTTCGGTAGGCGCGGCAGGTTTCGTCCGCGCTTCCGTGGGCATCGTGGCATGCCGGGTAACGGCGCCGTGCGGCCAACGTGTACCCCAGGAAGGTTTGCCGTGTCGCGAGTGATTCGCGAAGTTTGAGGCTTGGAGTTCCTATCCAGGTCGCGGCAAGGCCGATAGGTGGCTATTGCCACCCGGTTCAGTGGGAACTCTTACGACGTCGGGCATCGCCGGGCTCGAGTGCGGAGCGGTGGCTCCCGGTCTGTTTCTCATGAACCGCTGTTTCGCCGCGGGGCAGGCTTGGGGGCCGTGCCGGCGCTGCGGCTCCGAGCCCACGTGAATGCATCCACCGGCCCCTTCAATCCCGGCGCTTCCAATACCGTGCACCATATGGCATTCGTGCTGGGTGCTCCCGTTCCGGTTTCGGCAGGAACTTCAATTCTCGTTCCCGGTTGTTTGCAATGAGCAGTATGAACAATAGTGCACAGGAAAGCGGACCCGATCGATCTCAGGCTGAAGGCCCGCGCAAGGGAATATCGCGGCCGCACCTCCGTTCGGCGATGGGCATCGGTGTGATCGTTGTTGGATTCGCTCTCCTTGCCCTCGGCATCTACCTCGTTGAAATCGTCAACGGACTGCCGTCGCTCGAGGAGTTGGAGAATCCGCATCCGGATCTCTCCACGCGAATCTTCAGCTCCGATGGTCAGCCGCTGGACATGTTCTACGTGCACAACCGCAGCTATATCCGGTTCGACTCCATTCCTCCCGCGTTCGTCGACGCATTGATCGCCACGGAGGACCAGAAGTTCTACGATCACTGGGGCGTCAACCTGGAGCGGATCATCAAGGCGCTGGTGAAGAATGTGCTCTCGATGAACCTTGCGAAGGAAGGAGCCAGCACGATCACGCAGCAGCTTGCCCGCAATCTCTATCTCTCACAGGAGGTGACGATCAGCCGAAAGCTGCGCGAGCAGTTCACGGCCGTTCAGATCGAGCGCACCTACACGAAGCACGAGATCATAGAGATGTATGCCAACACCGTCTACTTCGGCCATGGCGCGTACGGCATACAGGTTGCGTCGGAGATCTACTTCGGCAAGCGGCCGATGGATCTTACCGTTGATGAGTGCGCATACCTGGTCGGGGTATTGAAGGCTCCTGAGAATTACGATGCCGATCAGCACTACGATCGTGCGATCGAGCGACGGAATACCGTGCTTGGGCTGATGACGGAGATGGGATATGTGGATGGCGGGAAGTGCGATCAGTACTGCAAGAAGCCGATCGTATTCGCGCAGCACAAGCGTGAACCCGGCATCGCATCGCATTTCGTGGAGGCCGTGCGTCTCAGTCTGGCCAAGGATCCGAAGCTGCAGGGGTACAATCTCTATCGCGATGGTCTGGTGATCTACACCACACTGGACAGCCGCATGCAGAAGTATGCCAACGAAGCGGTGCGCGAGCATCTGGAGGAATTCCAGAAGACCTTCAATCACACTTGGTCATGGCGCGGCCGTGAAGGGCTGTTGAAATCGATCGTGAGCAGGGCCGTGCACGAGAGCGATCGCTACAAGGCGGCGCTCAACGACAACGAGCGGCAGAAGATTCTCACGGAGCTTACCAGCAATGCCGCGTTCATCGACTCGGTGAAACGTGAGGCCATGCAGATCGAGGCCGGCTTCGTTGTTGTGGAGCCGAAGACCGGGTTCGTTCGTGCGATGGTTGGCGGCAACGACATCACATCCGGCCGCGGGCTCAATCACGTTACGCAGATTCGTCGACAGCCCGGCTCCTCGTTCAAGCCGTTCGTGTATGCGTCCGCGCTGGACGAGGGAATGAATCCGGGATCCGCAATCTCTGCCGGGCCGGTGGTGTACCGAATGCCCGGGGGTGAGATCTGGAAGCCGAAGGGGGGGGGCGGCGGAATGGTGACCCTGCGCAGCGCGCTGAAGTTCTCCATCAATACCGTGGCCGCGCGTTTGATCCTCGAGAAGACCACGCCGGCGAAGGTTGTGAAGCTGGCCAAGTCCATGGGGATCAAGTCACCGATTCCGGAGCTCCCATCCATTGCACTCGGAAGCGCCGAGGTTACGCCGTACGAACTGACGGCCGCCTACGGCGCCTTCCCGAACGACGGCATCTACGTGGAGCCGACGATGATCCTCAAGATCGAGGATCGCTGGGGACATGTGATCTATCAGGCGAAGCCGGAGATGCACGAGGTGCTGTCGCCGCGCGTGGCCAGCCAGATGGTGTCGATGATGCGCGGCGTGGTGGATGGCGGCACCGCAACGTCCATCCGTCATTGGTTCAACTATCCGGCAGCCGGCAAGACCGGCACCACACAGGACTTCGCCGATGCGTGGTTCGTCGGCTATACGCCGGAACTTGTGGCCGGCGTGTGGGTTGGCTTCGATGATCATCGCATCAAGTTTACCGGTTGGTACGGGCAGGGCGGAAAGGCGGCCGCGCCGGTCTGGGGGCGCTTCATGGCGAAGGTGTATCAGGACGATCGCCTGCCGTACGACGTTCGGGAATTCAATGGCGAGCCGGCGCGATCGTACGATCGCCTGCCATACAACTACGACCGCGAGCCGCTGGAGAACAGCGAGGTGCCTGAAGACGTGATCGGCAATTCCGGTGACGGCGGCGACAACGGCGGCTCGGAGGGGAACGACAAGCCGAACGAACCGCCCACCGCCACCGACGACAAGTCGGGAGCGCTGGACGGCGGCAGTCCGAACAAGAACATGGGGCAGGGGAAGAATCCGTAGCCCGGCTCGAGCCCTTGTTCTGCAAGGGTTCCGCGGCGGCGCTTCTCTTCTCGAACTGCCGGAATCATCTGTCGGCACGCATGGCGTATCGATTGCGTGCGTGCCGAACGCATCTCATCCCACTGCGGCCCGCTTCATAACGCATTCTCCCTGAACGAAGTATGCGCATGCCGGGCAGTGCGGCGTTGCAAGCGGCAGATCGCGCCGGCCCGAATAGGTCAACGCCCGGATGCTCTCGATGCCCGAGGTGATCTCCTCGCCGATGCGCAGTTGCTCGAACGATGAGAAGGTGAATGTTTGCGGAATGTCCGGGTGTTCCGTGAAGAGTATCGTGCACGTAACCGCCGTGCGCTTCGGTTCCAACGCGGCAAGCAGGTAGGCATACACGCGCAGTTGCGGAAGGTAGGCCTCCGCTGCCGTCGGCACCTCGTTGCGTTTCAGACGCCGCGTCTTGTATTGTACCGCGCTCAGTGCGCCGTCGCTGCTCCTGATCACGCGATCCATCACTCCCATCAGATACTCACGGCCAACTGGCATCGTCAGCTCGTAATTCGCGGCGGTGGCACCGTTCGGTGCGGTGATGACGGAGCGCGCCTCGGGGCTTGCGAGCAATCGTTCCAGCGTCCCGGTAAGCCGCACGCGCATCGCCTCCCGCTCCGCCGGCATCATCGGCTCCAGCGCCAGCGCATCGGCAACGAGACGGGCCAGCGCGCTCGATTCGGCGCCAGGCTCCTCGCGCAGCAACAGACCGGTCTCGGGGTCCATCGCCCGATCGATATTCATCGCGGCGGTACGGAATGCGCGTGCGAAGAGGGCCCCGTCGTCTGTATCGGCAACACCGTCGCGGCTCTCCGCATGGTGGGTCATCTCGATGCGGTAGGCATCCCCCATCTCTTCCGGAATGCCGAGGCGATACTTCAGATAGTACTTCGTGGGGCACTGGCTGTAGATCATGAGCTGTGTGGCGGAGTAGATCTCCCCCTCGGCGCGCGCCGGAATCTCGCCGATTCGAACCGCCTCGGCGCGGAACGGCATCTCATCTCTCTCGACTGCCTCCTCGGGAGGCGGCTGTGGAACCGTGCGATGCACCCGTACGCTCTGCTCCCATTCGTCCGTGCGCACCCCCTCGCCATCCGCCTCGAGGAATGAGAGTGCGGAGGCAACGAGCCGTACGTCGCCGTTCCCATCGGGGAGCATCGGCAGGGGGGCGATCGCCCACGCGAGCATCGTGCCAGACGGCGGCCGGTTCTCGCTGTATTCGCCGGAGAGGATCAGAAGATCGCGCGCGCGCGTGGCCGCAACGTAGAACAGCCGCGCCTCCTCCGCCGCTTCGCGCTCCGAGGCCCGAAGGCCCATCAGGGCCGTGATTGCAGGGCGGTGTTCCTGGTGATTGAATCGCCAGTTCCATCCGAAGCCCAGGTCCTTGTCGAAGAACGGCTCCGTGGAGGCACGCGTTGGCGCGTGCAGCGACGGAAGCACCACCACCGGATACTCCAGCCCCTTTGCCGCGTGCATCGTCATCAGCCGTACGGCATCGCGGCCGGTGTTCAGCGGCGCCTCACCCTCCATCTCCGCGAACTCCACCATCTCGGCGATTCGTTCAACGAAGTCGAAGAGGTTCGTGAACCCTCGAAGCTCGAACTCGCGTGCCATCTCGAGGAGCTTGTCCACATTGGCGAGATTCTGTTCGCCGCGCTCCGCGCCGATAACGGCTCCGCGCCAGCCCGTTCGCTCCAGCGCGCGCCGCAGCAGAAGGGACGCCGGTACTCGTCCGGCCATCGCGCGGTCATCCTCGATCATCGCCACCGCACGCGCAAGCGCCGGCTGTACGTTCCCCGTGGCCACGTGTTCCAGCGAACGCGACCAGAGATCGCGTCCGATCCTTCCGGACGCACGCGTGATGCGATAGATCTCCGCATCGGAAACGCCGAAGAAGGAGGAACGCAGAACGCCCAGCAGCGAGATGTCGTCGCGAGGGTTGAGGAGTGCGCGCAGGTAGTTCAGCATGTCGAAGATCTCCTGCGTCCTGTAGAAGCCGGAGCCTCCGTGTGTTGCGAACGGAATGCCGTAGAGTCGGAATGCCGATTCGATGGCAGCGAACTGCGAACGCTTGCGGCAGAGAATTGCGATGTCGCTGAAGCGTGCGCCGCGCGGCTGTTCGGTGCCGGTGCCGTCGGTATCCCACACAACCCGTTCGGCGCTCCGCACCAGATTGAGCAGGCGGCGTGCTATCATCTCGGCCTCGGGGCATGCCACATCCTCCATCGGGCCGGCGTCCTGCAACTCCATTGCGGTGCCGGCGCCGGCTGCCTCCGCTGTTTCGGTGTCGGAGCCCGCTTCAGATGGAGCAAGGATCAGTTCAACCGCGCCGCGACCCTCGGTGCGCCGCGCCGACACGAGCGGCTCGTAGTCCACACCGAACTGTGCGCCTTCGCGGCGTCTGAGCACGAGCGAGCAGGCCGCGTTGACATAGGCACAGATGGAGGGGAGCAGTCGAAACGAGGCCGCCAGCTTGATTGCTCCGCGCCGCTCCTCATCGTTCGCCGGGTCGATCAGCTCGTCGCGAAAGTGAAGCGGTGTGCCGCTGCGGCCGAGCGAGTCATTGGCTGCGCCGATCTGCCGCTCCGCCAGCGAGAACACCTCCACGTCCGCATTGCGAAAGCCATAGATCGATTGCTTCGTGTCGCCAACGATACAGAGCCTGCCATGTTCCAGATCGTTGAACATCTGTCTGGCCAGCGTGTACTGCAGCTCGTTGGTGTCCTGGAACTCGTCGATCATGATATGATCGAACCGTTCGTGTACCAGCGTGCGGAACGTCGGCGATTGCAGCGCCGTTGCCAGATGCAGCTGCAGATCCTCGAAGTCCAGAACGTTGAGCCGCTCCTTCCGATCGTTGTAGCGAGCCAGGGCTTTGTCGTATATCGCAAGCAGCGTTGTCGTGTCGTCGTGAAGCTCGGCGTGCAGCGCCGGGTCACCGCTGGTCTCGAGGAATTGCGTCACGCTCCTGAACACGGCGGCAGCGGCCTCGGCCGGCACATCGGCAATTGCGGCGTCATCTCCCTTCAGTGCAAGGAGCTTCTTCCGCGCCGTTCCCTTCTCCGTGAGGATCAATGTCCGGAGCAGAATTGCCCGCGCGATCATCTCATCGGCCGTACGGGCGGCGCGAAGGTCCGCGAACGCCTGCAGCGCTTCGGAGGCGGCCTCCGGCTTCATCATCGTAGCGAGATCGGTGACCGCGCTTTCGAGCCGGGCGCCATGCAGCCTCGTGCGAAGCGTGCGTTCCACGGCGTCGACCCAGCGGCGCACAGCGGCGTCGCGATCGAGCGCCAGCACGCCATGCCTCCGGCTGAAGTAGATCATCTCCCGTCTATCCAGCATCATGCGGAGAATGGACTCCATGTTCTCTCGTCCGACCTTGCGTGCGAGGTTGTACACCAGATCGAACTCTTCGTTCCCATCCTCGCTCAGCGCGGCCTCGATCGTATCCATCAACGCCTCCTCCAGCAGGCGCCGGCGCTCGTAGCCGCTCGTGACGCCGAAGTTCGGCGCCACTCCGGTCTCGATGGGATATTCCCGCAACAGTCGCGAACAGAAACCGTGAATGGTGGAAACGATGGCGGATGGAAATCGCTCGCGTGCAACCTTCAGAACCCGCCACGATGCCCGGTGTTCCTCGCTCGTCAGGCGGCGCTCCAGCTCTCCTGCGATTTTGCCGCGCAGCTCGGCCGCGGCTTTCTCCGTGAAGGTGATCGCGGCGATCTTCTCCGGCGTGGTGCCGAATCGTTCAACCAGATCGCAGTACCGGCTTACCAGAACGCGCGTCTTCCCCGATCCCGCGTTTGCGGTAATCGACATATGGCGCAGCGGGTCGTGCGCCTTCTTCTGGTCCAGCGTGAATTGTGGCACCCGAAAAGATAGGAAGAGGAAGTCGTATCGGTGAAGTACATGCGGACATTCGCACGGTAATCCGCACGCCGGTGCAGCGTTCACCGGGGAGTCGGATGGATGCTGCCCTGCGTGCAGGCTGCTTCATGGAGACCGTCCCGTGCAGGCTGCCGTGCCGGGATTCGTGGGCGATCAGCAGCGGCGCGGCGGAACGAACGGGGATCCGGCCGCTGCACAAAATGCAGAGGCCGCCCATGGTGGAGCGGCCTCATGCCGGAATCATCGCGTCCATCCCTCTGGATGGGCCGTCATCAATGAACCACTGTCACCCTGCCGTTGATTCGCGCCGTGCCAACCAGCAGTTGGTACAGATAGGTACCCGAGGGGAGCGATGTGGTTGAGAGCGTTATCTCCTGTTCCCCCGCTTCACGATATCCTGCGGACACCGTCATGGCAGCCGCTCCCTTCTGATCATTTACGGTCAACATCGCCGTGCCGGGAAGTGCCTGTATCCATCGCACGGTTGCGGAGCCGGATGCCGGGTTGGGGAAGCAGCCGAGTAGCCGGAGCGTTTGTGCGGAGCTCGGAACCTCCGGTGCAACGCCCGAGGCGTTCTTCGGAACGATCGAGAAGTTGGCATCCGTGGTATCGCTCAGCGTGTTCTTCTTCCAATCGATCCGCAGCCGAGCCTGGCTTCCGATGAAGTTCGGCACCGTCCACATCATCGAGTCCACGCCCGCTTTTGCAGTAGCGGAATCCACTGGCGCCCAGGCCGTTCCTCCGTCGTTGCTGAAGAACACCATGAAGCTTCCGGTGACATTGGCGGACTGCCAGCGGATGTAGATGACGGAATCCACCTTCAACTGCTCGCCGCCGTTGGGATAGAGCAGCTTGACCGCCGGAACCGCCGGCGCCTTGCCGTTGATCGTGAAGACGTTGTCCGACGTGTCGCGGGCCGCCGCGGATCCCACACGCACCAATGCCGTGGTGGACGAATCATTCGGAACCTTCCAGTTCAACGAGTCCGGTCCGGTACGTGCCGTGCGGTTGCCGATCGGCTTCCACGTCTTGCCGTTATCCACCGAATATTCGACTGTCAACTGGCCGGATATATCCTGAGCCGTCCACATGATGCGGGTCATGGAGTCCGCAAGGAACACTTCGCCGCCGTTCGGATAGAGGAGTTTGATCGACGGCTTCACCGATGCGCGTATGGAGAAGACACGATTGGAGGCGTCCTGCGCGCTGCTGTCGGTCATGCGAACGCGTACGAACGCCTTGGAGCTCGAATCGTGCGGCACGGTCCAGGTTAGCGAGTCCAGGCCGTCGTGCGCAGTGACTGTGGAGATCGGTTTCCAAACCTTTCCGCTGTCCACGGAATACTGCACGTCCAGTTGACCGGAAACGTTGGTGGCGTTCCAACGGATCTTGACCGTTGAGTCGTACTGAAGAATCTCGCCTCCGTTCGGGTAGAGAACCTGGATAACGGGAACCGGATGCGAGACGATATTGAAGACGCGTGCGGACCGGCTGACCTTCGTGCCGCTGGTGAGCCGCATGAGCGCGCGATGCGTGGTGTCGGAGGGGACGGTCCAGGCCAGCGAATCCAGTCCGTTGTGTGCGGTGACGGAGTCCACGCGCGTCCACGTGGCGCCGCTGTCCGCGGAGAACTCCACGAGGATGCCGCTGGTCAGCCCATTGGCAAGCCAGCGGATCTGCGTCTGCGTGTTGATAACCAGATTTTCTCCGCCATTCGGACTGAAGATGCGAACGGTCTGTGCTTGAATACTGAGCGTGAGGGTGATGATACAGAGAACCGGCAGCAGAATTCGAACCGTCCACTCCAGTCCGCTTCGGCGTATGAGGTGTCGGGATTGATCCACGAGTTGCCTCCTCGGGAATAGGTTGAGAAATTCCCATGGCGTGCAGGAACGGCAGGGCCATGGGGGTACGTCACGGGAGTGGAGACGCGAACTTACGTCCGTTACATCTTGGATCAATCGTCTCCGGTCCGGTCCGATGAAATTTTTTTTCGCTGGCATGGTGCCTCCGTGCTGCCGGAGCGGCCAGGCCGGCCGCTCCGGCAGCGGCCGGGTGCGAGACCCGGCCGGTGAGTTCGGCAGCCTGCGGGGCCATGCAGGATCAGCGCGAGCTGCGCATTGCGTATTTTTGCCCACCATGGCTGAACGCAAATGTGTATACGACCCGCTCTCCGAGTTGATGGCCTACTATGCGGACAAGAAGAGCGTCCGCACGGTGGTCGATACGGCGAGTCTCTCGGTGGAGGAACGCCTGAAGCATCGCATCATCGATGGCGATCAGATCGGGCTGGATGATGATCTGGCGGATGCGCTGAAGGAGTACGATCCCCTCACCATTATCAACACCATCCTGCTGGATGGCATGAAGGTTGTCGGCGAGCTTTTCGGTTCCGGGCAGATGCAGCTTCCCTTCGTGCTGCAGTCCGCCGAGACCATGAAGCGGGCCGTGGCCTATCTGGAGCCGTTCATGGAACGCTCGGAAGGCTCCGCCAAGGGAACGATGGTGCTTGCCACAGTGAAGGGGGATGTTCATGATATCGGCAAGAACCTCGTGGACATCATCCTCACGAACAACGGCTATCGCGTTGTGAACCTGGGGATCAAGGTTCCTGTGGAGACCATGCTGGAGGCGGCTCGCGAGCATCACGCCGATGCGATCGGCATGAGCGGCCTGCTGGTGAAGAGCACGTTGGTGATGAAGGAGAACCTTCAACTCATGCGCGGGCGTGAGATAGATATTCCGGTGGTGCTGGGTGGTGCTGCGTTGACCCGGCGTTACGTGGAGCAGGATCTGCGCGAGATCTATGGGCCGAACGTGGCCTACGCCGGCGATGCCTTCGACGGGCTGCACTACATGGAGCAGCTTGCCGGCGGGCTTGGGCTTGCCCGGCAGAGCGCCGTAACCGCCGCGGCCGTTCCGGACGACGAGGTCTCCGTTGAGCAGAGAGCGTCCAGCGATGCCTATGCAAATGCACAGCCGGCGCGGCGTGCGTCCGAGCGCGGCGCAGTGAGGATCCGTGCGGCCATGCAGGACGATCTGGAAATGCTTGCGGAACTGATGGGCGTTGTCCGCGAGGATCTGGAAGCAGCGGACATCGCGGAATTGATGGTGGCGGAGTTGAACGAGGATGTTGTTGGCGGCGGCCGCATCATGCCGATGGGGGATGGGGTGGTCGAGCTTACGAACATCTCCATGCGGCCGGAACAGTGGAAGGCCGGCAGCGGCTACGATCTGGTGAGGGCGATGCGCAGAACCGCGCGCGCGGGAAGGCCCGGCATGGAAGTGTACGTGACGTGCGATCCGGACGATCCGGAACTGCCGCGATTCTACCGGACGCTCGGTTTCGATCAGGTGCCGGTTGACGACCCGCGTGCCGCGATCGCCAACGACAAGATCGATTACTGCATCGATGCGTACGGCCGCACGCCGGCGCTCTTCATCTCGAAGCCCGCTTCGATGCTGGGGGAGGGAGGCGGCTCCTCGTTCGCGGTCTCCATCCAGCTGCAGGAGGAACAGAGCCGCGATGCGGACTTCACCGTTGCCGCGCAGGACTACGAGACCGATGCCGGCGTGCACCGCCTTCGCGTTGTCTCCGATGTCGATCGCACCATCGCGGTGCCGCAGGCTCCGTTCTTCGGCTCGCGCGTAGTGGACAACGTTCATCTGGAAAAGGTGTTCGAGTACATCAACGACGTTGCGCTGATCCGGGGTCAGTGGCAGGTGAAGCGCGGCACGCGGAGCGCCGAGGAGTACCGTCGTGAGCTGGATGACGTTGTATACCCGAAGCTGGAAGAGATGAAGCTGCGCGCAAAGCGGGAGCGGTTGCTCGAGCCGAAGGTGATCTACGGATATTTCCCGTGCCGCGCGGATTACAACGAGCTGGTGATCTACAGGCCGAAGGGGTTTGGTGCCGGGGAGAGCATAAGCGAATGGGGCCCGATCAGTCTGGAGGAAGGCGCTCTCGAGGAGTGGATGCGCTACGAGTTCCCACGCCAGTCGCACGGGCGGCATCTCTGCATTACGGACTTCTTCAGGCCTGCAAGCGAACCGGTCTTCGATGTCGTAGCGTTCCAGATCGTGACGATGGGGCGGCGAGCGAGCGAGTATGCAGGGGAGCTGTTCTCATCCAACAACTACGCGGACTATCTCTACTTCCACGGTCTTTCCGTGGAGAGCGCGGAGGCGCTTGCTGAATACTGGCACAAGTCCGTGCGTGTGGAACTGGGCATTGCCGGGGAGGATGCAGCGGATATCCGTCGTCTCTTCTCGCAGGGCTATCGCGGCAGCCGCTACTCCTTCGGGTATCCTGCATGTCCCAATCTTGAGGATCAGGCGAAGCTCTTCGAGATGCTGCGGCCGGAACGGATCGGCGTGAACCTCTCGGAGGAGTTCATGCTCGATCCCGAACAGTCCACCAGCGCCATCGTTGTACACCATCCCGCGGCGAAGTACTTCAACGTGCGGGAGTGATGGTTGCATGAGATGCGGGATCTCCGCATCGTCGGTAGTGGCATGCCAGCATGCGTCCTCGGTGCGAGAGTGTATATGAACGCAACCGATATGGAAGTGACATGTCATCATGCTCTTCGGGCCGTTGACTCTGCACAGAGCGGGCCGGAATTGAACACCCTGGATTCTTCCCATCGACAAGGTTTCATACAGGCAGCAACGACGACAATCGACCATTGTCCGCACAGATGAGGCGCCTATGCACAGTATGCGGTTGACAAACATCGGTCCAATTAAGGATGCCAACCTTCGTTTTGGCGATCTGACCGTGCTGGTTGGGCCACAGGCGAGCGGTAAGAGCATTGCGCTTCAGTTGTTGAAACTGCTCGGTGATACCGGCAAGATTCAGCAGGACCTTCAGAACTACGGTCTGGATTGGGATCATAGGGTTGATCCCTTCTTTGATCTGTATTTCGGTGAGGGGATGCGCTCATTGTGGGAAGATGGCGCAAGCGGTATTGCGTGGGACGGAAAGATTGTGGAGATCGATCGGCGGGTTGGCCGAATGCAGAAGTCCAAGGTGGAAACCATGTTCCTTATTCCGGCACAGCGCGTGCTCGTGCTGCGAGATGGATGGCCGCGCCCCTTTGGCGATTATGCGTCCGGTGATCCGTACGTTGTGCGTGCCTTCAGTGAAGGGCTACGCATGTTGATGGAGAAGGAAATTGACACCACGCAGGTAATCTTTCCGAAGTCGAACCAATTGAAGGCAGGGTATCGAAACGCGTTGCAGAGAACGATGTTCGGCAGTTTCGAACTTGGTGTGGATCGCGCTCGATCGCAGAAGCGTCTGGTGCTCCGCGGTAAAGAGCAGGATGCGCTGCCGTATATGGTATGGTCAGCAGGACAGCGGGAGTTCGTTCCGTTGCTGTTGGGCATGTATCGTTTGATGCCTCCCAGCAAGGTGTCCCGACGGGACAAGCTGCAATGGGTGATCATCGAGGAACCCGAAATGGGATTGCATCCTCGTGCGATCTCCACGGTGCTGCTGCTTGTGCTCGAGTTGCTGCAACGTGACTACAGGGTATGCCTTTCTACACACTCCCCACAAGTGCTCGAGCTGGTATGGGCACTCCGAATGCTCGGGGGGAACGGCGGGAATGTCAAGGATCTGTTGGGTGTCTTCGGAGTTGAGCGTTCAGACGTCCAACTTCGAAAGGTGGCAGCAGCGGCACTCACAAAGGAAACATGCGTGTACTATTTCGATGAGAATGGCCACACTCATGATATTTCCCTGCTCGATTCCTGGGGCTCCGATGATGCAATGGCAAGCTGGGGAGGAATGCTGGAATTCAGCAGCAGGGTCAATGAAACGGTAGCCCGTGTGGTCGCCAACAATAATGTGCCGGCTGCATCCGAGCGGGGGCAATCATGAGTTTCAAAGACGATGTTGCTGACACACCCGGATTGCACGACGCATATCACAAGGGGTTACAGGCTCTTGGCGCAAATGCTACCAAGGTTGGCATTGCGAATCCTCGTACGCTGGCAGGCAGTGTCGACATCGATGGATCGCTCAGAGGGCATCATCCTGATGCTCCGCGATGGGACTATGTGGTTGGTGTCGCCAACGGCAGGGTAACAAAGCTCTATTGGATTGAAGTGCACGAAGCCAATAGCGGTCGTTCGAGCTATGAGGTGGAGCGAAAGTTCCGATGGTTGGAGGAGTGGTTGTCCAACGATGGTTCAAGGTTGCAGGGCTACGCTCGTGAGTTTCATTGGATTGGAACGGGTACGATTACGTTCAGGCGCGGATCATTGCAGGAACGTAGGCTGACTTCATTGGGAATTAAGTTTGCCGGCAAGCACCTGCAGATTCAGTCGCAGGGGGGATCGTGACCGATCGCTTCCCTGCATGATCGCGTATGCGCGTGGAATTGCACTCCGTATAGTTTCGGCGATCGCATGAGCTCGTACGATGCGATCGGCAGCGGCACAACGGAAACGTCCCGACCCGGCATGCCCCTTCATGGTCACCAGCCATGAGGGGGCATTCTGTTTTTCAACCGTCGATTCCGGCCGGGAATCGATGCTTATCCCCAACACCATCCATTCTCCAAAATTTTTCGACGGTCTTTAAGAGGCTTTTAAGAGCAGCGAATAGCATGAATACATGTTCGATGATCGGGGGAGCGGGAGCCGGTGGCTGAGAGACGGATTCGGAACAACTCGAACAGCATGAACAGTATCAGGTGATCAGATGAATACGCAAACAGACCTTCGTTCGATCGTGAAGCTTCTCGGCGGGTGCCTCTTCTGCGTGGCGCTTGCGGCGCTCGGGTTCTACCCGTTCGCTGCCGGGAAGCAGATAAGCGATCGCGCGGCTTCGGCTCCGGCCGGCTGCGACGCGAACCTGCAGATTTCATAGGCCGACGCTCCCCCTGTGGCAACCCGGGTCGCCCGGGAACTCCGGCTCCCGGGCGACCTGCCTCCGGCAACAGCCACGATGCCAGTCCGGAGAAATCGATGAAGCAACACGAAGAACAATCATAGCGGCTCGCCGGCAGCCGCAACCATCAATCTGGAAGGTGCTAGAAATGAGAAAGGCAACGGTACAACGGAAACATCATTCTCCCTGTACGAGGGATGGAGCAACGGATTCGGTCAAGGGGATTACCATGCTACGCCGCGCGATGCTCTTCATGGCATCGCTGGCGGTGCTCGTGCTGGCAATGGCGATGCCGTGCGCGAAGCTTGCCGCACAGAACGATCCCTGCAACGCGGACACGCTCCGACTGAACAGCGGCCTCAATCAGGTCACCAACGCGTTGGTGCCGATCGGGGCCTACAATCTTTCGTGGACGGTGATCAGCGATCCCGATCCGGGCACGAGCGAGCCGCGTCCGGCGGTTGCGATCACGAAGCATCCGGCGTGGGGTGGCCCGCTGGTGAACACCCAGTGGCTCAGCTCCTATCCCACCTCCATCGCTCCGCTGAACGGTCCGTACGTATTCCAGACATGCTTCTGCATGAGCGAGAAGCATGGGGCGCCGAAGCTGGTGATGGACCTCATGGCCGACGACAGCGCCGCCGTGTTTCTGAACGGCAACTATGTGGGCTCCACAACCGGTGGCTACACAACGCCCACCCACATCGTGGATGTCAACCCGGCACACTTTCAGCCGGGGAAGAACTGCCTCCAGGTGAAGGTTGTGAACATCGGAAGCGTGGCGATGGGCTTCGATCTCGCGGGCTACGTCAGCGCCAACGGCGTTGGTCTGATCAAGCCGAAGTGCTGCGACTCCACCGGCGCTATCTTGGGCATGAAGTTCAACGACCTGAACTGCAACGGCAAGCAGGATCCGGGCGAGCCCGGACTGCCGAACTGGGTGATCCATCTCTCCAACGGGATGTACGATACCACCGACGCTCTCGGTAACTACTACTTCTACGGATTGAATCCGGGCACCTATGTGGTGAACGAGGTGAATCAGAGTGGATGGACGCAGACCTATCCGGCCTCCGGAACATATACGGTGACGGTCGGCGCGGGCCAGGTGGTCTCGGCGATCGACTTCGGCAACTGCAAGGGACAGCAGAAGGATACATGCTTCCTTGTCGGGGACAGGAAGATCGACTGCATCAAGCTTCCCGGAACCACGCAGACCGCGTACTCGCTGACGGTGTGGTTGAAGAGCTACTTCGCGAACTGCCCGCAGGCATCGGGCACGGTTGTGGGTGTGCTGCCGAGCGGTGTGACGGTGACGCCTGGAACCTTCAGCGTCAGCAACGTGATGTCGCCGGTGAACTTCACTATCAGCGGTCCGGGTGCCGTTGCAGGCACCACCGTCTCGTTGATCCTCCGGGTCTGCTGCGTGGATGCGGCCGGCGCGCAGCGCTGCTGTACGGACACCGTGAAGGTTGTTCTACCAAGCTGCGGCTGCTTCGAGATCCGCGAACAGACGATCAGCTGCCAGTGGACGCCGAACGGCGTCACCTATCAGTACTGCTTCGACTTCCTGAACATGTCCGGCTTCACGGCCTACTATTTCAACATCGTTCCGCCGGCCGGGGTCTCCGTTGTGCCGCCAACGATCCTGTATCCCTCCGGTGTTCCGAACGGCACCATCTCGCCGATGCAGTGCGTAACCATCAGCGGTGCGGGTGCGGTTCCGGGATCGGTGATCACGCTGCTGGTACGGATGTGCGACAAGGATCGCCAGCATTGCTGCACGGACTCGATTCAGATCAGGCTTCCGGATGACTGCAAGCCGAAGGATTGCTGCGCCGATTTCATGAAGCGCTTCGCGAAGCTCACCGACGCGGCCTCGAGCAATGGTGCGGCCGGTGTGAAGGGATTGCTCTGGGCACAGGGCCCGGGCGCGGCTCCAATCGTAGCGGTTTCCGCAACGCTCGTGAGTGTGACGCTGAACGGTGCTCCTGCCTGGGGCTACTTCACTGGTGGCACGATCTCCGGAATGGGCGCCGGCGCGGTGCCTCCAACGCCTGGCTATCCGTTCCCGCAGGATATCACGTGGGGTCCGATGCCGCCGGTGAACCTGCTCGGTAATCCGTTCAACCTTGCGATGCACTTCCCGCCGATGGCCCTGCATGCGTGGAAGGATGTGCTGCACTACTGCATTCGCTTCCGCTTCACCGACAAGAACTGCGTCACGTGCGACACCGTGATCTGCTTCACGCGGGTTCGCTATCGCTTCATCATCCTGAACGATGTGAGCGTGGTGCGCGGCAGCACGCACAAGGGCGCCGCATCCACTCCGCAGAGCGGTGGCAGCGGGCTCACGTTCTCCGGATCGATCAACGACAGCAACAGCGCAACGATGCACGTCAACTTCCCGCAGGTGCCGCAGGGCGTCGGCCAGGTGAAGTACATCGGCATGAGGGTGACCCCGCTCGATTCCGGCGTGTCGATCGACGACGGTGCCACACCGCAGAGCGGTTACGATCTCTTCTTCGTGGACGGTGCGATGGTGGCGGCGTTCCAGGCCGATCCCGGAGCGAGTGCCGATATCGCGCTTACCTACAGCGGGCTTGCAGGACGTTCGTCCGTGCGCAGCCATGTGGAGTTGCAGTACACCGTCACCGACTCCGGCACGGGCGAGACCGATACGTTGACGGAGGAGGCGAACTTCACGATGCATCGTGAGGAGGCGAAGGGAGGCGACGTGATGGAGCCGGTAGCCGTGGACTTGAAGAACGTTCGCACCTATGCGGTTCATCTGCGCAATCTCAACAAGTCCGGTTCGCCGATCACCGGCATCAGCCTGAGCGGCCCGGGTGCAGGCAGCGGGATCTCGATCATCGCCGTAGGCCCGACGCTGAATCAGGAACAGGTGCTGCTGGAGCCGGGTATGAACGGCGCGGTGCACGCCGTGAAGGACTGGGAGGATTCGAATGCGGTTGTGGCCGCAGGCGGAACGCTGGGTCCGATCTATCTCACCGTTGCCGGCACGCAGGCCAATGCAGTGACGCTCAACTTCTCGACGTACGATGCCGACGGCCAGGAACTGAGCACTGGCGAGATCACTCTCTCATCGCCGCTCTCCTCGGTGCGCGGCGGTGACGGCGACAACGGTTCCGCAACCGCAGCCTCCATGCTTGGCCAGAGCTTCCCCAACCCCGCGGCCTACTCGGCCACGATCAACTTCTCGCTGCCCGTCACTTCGGACGAAGTGAGCCTGGTGGTGAGCGATGCCTCCGGTGCCGTGGTCGATCACCTCATCGATGGCGAGCGCCTTGCCGCCGGTGATCATGCGGTCTTCTTCGAAACCTCGAAGCTCCCCAGCGGCACCTATTACTACACGCTTCGTGTCGGCACGCATGTGGAAACGCGCAGCATGCAGGTGGTGAAGTAACCGAACCCTGCCTGCCGCAATCCGATGCGAACCTCACTGGTCTGGGGGGACACATAACGGATCGCCCGGTTGGCGGCGATGGCAGAAACGGCAAGCCCCTCTTACACATCGAGTGTGAGAGGGGCTTCTGTCATTTCTTCTTACGGATCATTCAGCAGCGCCCGCTGTTTGTATTGAAACATATCGGGTCCCCGTTCGTGCAACTGGCACTTCAAACAATGGACGGCGCCAAAGGCAGGAACCATGGGCCTTGCAGCCTGATGGGACGTGCAGGTGAAATCTGCGGGGACTGCGCCGCCCGAACGGCATGCCAGGATGCGCAACATGATGAAGGCCGGCTGCGATTGCGGTGCGGAGCCTTCGGTGAATACATCGAGTAAGGAGAATGTATGCGACGTGGGATTATGACACTTGTGAGCGGTGCGGCGCTGATGGCCGCACTGTTCGTGACTTCATGCACCGAAACCGTGACGGCACCGAGAACGGTTGTCGGTTCGGGAAACGGCACCATGGTGAAGCTGAGCGTAAAGGATGTCACACTGACCACCGGTGCGCCGCAGCAGATCATCACGATCGAGCCGCAGGTTGATCAGAATGTGGCCTGGCGCGTGCGCGCTGTGGGCTCCAATATCATGGTGGCACCGAGCACCGGCGTCGGCAAGGGAACATTCGTTGTCCGTGTCGACAATCCCGATCTGCGCGAAGGACGGGTGCAGCTTGGCGAGCTGCAGTTCGATCTGGATGCGGCAAGTCTGGGGCATGGATCGATGGCGAAGACGAAGCCGGGAAGCGGCACGGGCGCCGTTCAGTGGGAGCTTGTGCAGGGACTGACGCTTCCGGTATGGTTCATCGGAAGCTGATCGGACCGCAGCCGGCGGCGGATCTTCGATGCACGCGTCGCGGCCGAAGGCCGCGCTCCTGAAACCCGCCGGATAGGCAGCCATGAAATGGTCCGGCTATCAGAATGGCGAAGGCCTCGTGCACTCGATGCGCACGGGGCCTTCCTGTGCGTACCGGTCTACTCGCCGACGAACGGATTCGAGGCACGCTCCTCACCGATCGTTGTGGCCGGCCCATGCCCGGGATAGACGCGGACGTCGTCCGGGAGATCGAGAAGGCGTTCGCGAATCGACCGTGCCAGCGTGTTCCAATCGCCGCCCGGCAGATCGGTGCGCCCGACGGAGCCGGCGAAGAGTGTGTCGCCGGCGAACAGCACGCCGTTCCCGCGATCGTACAGGCAGATCCCCCCCTCGGTGTGGCCCGGCGTATGAATCACGTTGAATACAATGGAGCCAAGCCTGAATGTTTCCCCGTGCGCGAGATGGCGATCGGCCTCGACCGGTTCGATGGTAAAGGGGAGCTTCCAGACCGAATGCTTCATCGGGTCCGCAAGGCGGTATTGATCGTCGTGATGAACGTAGATCAACATCTCCGGATATCGCCGCTTCAGAATGGCGGCATCGCCGGTGTGGTCCCAATGTGTATGCGTAAGGATCAGTGCGCCCGGAACAACGCCGGCCGCATCGGCTGCCTCGATGATGCGTGCCGCTGAATCCAGCGGGGCGTCGATGATCACGGCATCGCCGGCTTCCCTGTCCATCACGAGATAGGCGAAGGTTGCTACCGGTCCCGATTCGAATGCAAGTATCTCGAGCATGAAGTGAATGCCGGGTTTGGGTCTCGATGTGAGGGAGAGTTGAACAACGGAACGGGTATGCTTCAGCGGCGCATGCGCCCGACTACCCGCCGCAGTGCCTCCGCACCGTTGCGTATCTCCTGCTCGGTTGTATAGCGGCTCAACGAGAATCGCACGGCGGCCTTTGCCTGTGCCGGTGGCAGACCCATGGCGGAAAGGACATGACTGGGTTGGATGCTTCCGGACGTACAGGCCGAGCCGTTCGATACGGCAACGCCTTCCAGATCCATCCCGACAATCAATGCCTCGCCATCCAGCGTCGCGGCATCGTTGAACGTTACGTTGAGAATGTGCGGAAGCGCTGCCTCATGCGGTGTGACGAACCGCACTCCCTCGATCTCCGCAAGCAATGTTCGCAGCAGCGCGACCAGCGATCGAACGCGTTCGGTTGTCTCCGCCTGCGTGGATGCAGCAAGCGCTGCTGCCTCGTCGAATCCCGCGATCAACTCCACCGGTTCCGTTCCGCCTCGTCTGTTCCGCTCCTGCGCGCCGCCATGCAGCAATGCCTCAAGCTCGATCTCCTTGTTCACGTAGAGTGCGCCGATTCCCTTGGGGCCATGAATCTTGTGCGCGGAGATCGTGATCATGTCGGCGCCCAGCGCATCGTGCCGAACGTTCGTCTTGCCGAATGTCTGCACGGCGTCGGTATGGAATACCGCACCGAATTCGTGGGCTGTCTGCGCCAGTTGTGCGATCGGATTGATGGTGCCGGTCTCGTTGTTGGCATGCATCACCGAAACGATCGGATGCGGCATGCTCCCCAGTCTCCCCAGAGCGGCGCGCAGCAGGTCCGGATGCAGGCGCCCGTCGGCATCGACGTCCAGATAAACTACCTGCACACCCAGACGTGCCAGAAACTCCGCGGGATGCAGAACGGCATGATGCTCTGCGCGAGTGGTGAGCAGTACGGGCCAGATTCCGCGCTCGGAGTATTCCTTCAACGCATATCCCTTCAGCGCATAGTTGTCTGCTTCCGTGCCGCCGCTGGTGAAGATGATCTCCTTCGGCTCGGCGCCCAGAAGCATGGCGATGCGCTCGCGCGATTCCTCGACTTCAACGCGGGCACGCTGCCCGCCGCGATGCGCGGAGCTTGCGTTTGCGAATCCTGCACCCATGGAGGCCTCGTCGCGCCAGCGATTCATGCGCCGGGCAACCTCCGGTGCAAGCGGCGTGGTTGCGCTGTTGTCGAGATAGATCATGGAGTGAGGTGCAGGTTCCGATGTCTGGTATTCCGGAGGCCGGCATTCATCGCCGGCCTGCCTTGGCTAATGGGCAATTGTCAGTCATGAGAAGCCATCTCATACATGCGTGATCTTCACGCTGATGCTGATACCGAGGCTGAGCGCAGCGGAGGCGGAGGACCGCCGAAGGCAGCCGCGAAGCGTATCCTGCACCCTCGGTTCCCAGTACCAGGCTCCTTCGCCTGCGGTTCAGGATGACAGGCCGGGCGTTCACGAGACAACTTCCAGTCAGCTGATTTGCCATGCAGTTCATGGCAATTGGGATGGCGCCGGCTGACTGACAACAGGCCACCAGCTCTTACAGCGTGCTGATATCCTTGCGGCCCGGGTACCCATCGGCGAGTGTGTGCCAGTAGCCGATGCGCTCCTCACCCAGCATGAAGCAGAGCAGCACCTCCTCGCCGTTGCTCCGGATGCAGGGGAAGTCGATCAACCCTCGGTCGATGTCCTTCAGAAGTACGCCGCTGTTGTTCAGATTCTGGTATGCCTGTATCAGTTCCTCCATCTGATCAGGAAAGGCTTTCAGCCCATTGGCTCCCACGCCGTTGAAGTGCCGGTGCATGCGGATGTCGTAGCCCTTTGCATCCAGTTGTCGCTTCAGGTCGCGAATGCGCTCGATGCGCTTCACAACGCCGGGAAGCATCGTCTGCGCCTCCTCGAGCGTGAAATGAATCGGATAGACGTATGGCATCGGTTCAATAGTCCTGGCAATCGTGTCGGGTTCGTTTCCTCCAACTTACGCCGGTTGGCTCCGTGGTTCAAAGTGCGGAGGAGCCCGGAGCCGTGCCCAATGCGATCGCGGCGAGATAGCGTTCAACGGTGCCGGCGACTCCGAACTCCAGCGCGTCGGCAATCAGTGCGTGGCCGATCGAGACCTCCAGGACGTTCGGTACCGTTGCAAGAAAGCTGGGAAGGTTCTCGCGATTGAGATCGTGTCCCGCATTTACACCGAGGCCCAGTCTGCCGGCTGCGGCAGCCGTTGCAGCAAATGCTGCGGCAGCATCCGGATCGCTGCGCGCAAACCGGGCGGCATAGGGCTCGGTGTAGAGCTCGATCCGGTCCGCTCCGATCGTGCGGGCAAGTTCCAGATGGGGTGTGTCTGCGTCCATGAAGAGGCTGACGCGGCAGCCGAGATCCTTCAGTTCCGTGACGATGGGACGAAGCCGTTCCCCGTCCCGGACCAGGTTCCATCCCTGATTGCTCGTGGCCGCATCCGGCTCATCCGGCACCAGCGTGCATTGTGCCGGCCGGAGTTCGCGCGCGTAGCCCAGGTAAACGTGAAACGGATTCCCTTCGATGTTGAACTCCGCGTCGGGGAACGAGCCCAGCAATTCGGCGATCTGGTAGACATCGTGCGGCCTGATGTGCCGCCCGTCCGGGCGCGGATGTATCGTGATGCCGTGTGCACCGGCTTCGAGGCTCAACCGGGCGATGTGCGTAACGCTCGGGATCTCGAGATGACGCGTGTTCCGCAGAGTTGCGACCTTGTTGACGTTGACGCTCAGATTTGTCATCGGGGAGTCTCGATGGAAATGATTGCGGAGGAGGAATGCCGTGGAGGCCACAAGCACTTTCGGAGAATGACAATATAAAGGCTCGCGGGGTCAGTAGAGCGTACAGGTTGGAAGCGGGTTGGGGGAGAGGTACATGCTGGCCCCTGCGGACAGGCAGCGGCCGGTAAACAACGAGGGGGCGGTCCGGCAACGGATCGCCCCCTTCGAGTTTGAATGCTCCGATCGGAGTTGCGCGGACTACCGCACCACAACCATGGAGCGCGTCAGCATCACGCCGTTGGCGTTGAGACGATAGTGGTACTGGCCGCTCGGAAGAGCGCTCACGTCCACCGTCACCGTCCGCTCGCCTGCCTCACGATGGCCCTGATCCACAATGCGGACCAGCGCACCGTTGGCATCGTACAGCTCGAGCGTTGCGTCGCCGCGCTGCGGCAGCACATAGCTGATCTGTACCTGATCGCGTCCCGGGTTCGGGATGCTCTGGCGAAGCGTGATGCCGTTCACCGTGCTCTCGCCGGCAACGTCGGCCACCAGGAGTTCCGCCTGGCTGGCGATATCGGCATCGTGCAAGCCGCCGCCGGTGATCGCCTGCGACGGGTCACCACCGCCCGCAAGCGATGTGCGTGCCGAGCCGTTCAGCGTGATGATAACCGGACCGGTGCTGGCATCGCTCGGGATCGTGATCGAGGCCGAGGATGTGGAGCCGGAGGTGGTCGGCTGGAACGTCACCTCCAGATACTCCGTCTGTCCCGGTGCAAGCACCAGGCGCGGGAGCGATCCGAGCGTGAAGTCCGCTGCGTTTGCACCGCTCAGTGCAGGTGTGCCGAGCGTCAGCGGCAGGGTGCCGATGTTGACGATCTTCACGTTCTTGCGCTGAAGCTTGCCGGCGCTCACCGCGAACGCAAGCGTTCCCGGGTTGGCCGATACGTCACGCGTTCCGGCAACGCCGTGCAGCGTGGCATTGATCGTGATACCGTCCGTTGTCGTGAACGTGGCAACGGCATTGCGATCGCCCGGCGTGCTGCCGGCGGTCGGTGCAAAGCGTACCGCGATGTCCGTGGAGTTGGTCGGCATCAGCGTGAACGACGTCGGGAACGAGCCGCTCACCGGCCCGAAGTCCGCAGCATCCGGACCGCTGAGCGCCACAGAGGCGATCGTGACCGGAGCCGATGTGAGATTCACCAGGTGAATCGATGCGTCGGCATGATCGGCAGTCGTGGCGCTGATCACCACGTTGCCGAAGTCCAGCGAGTTGGCGTAGACGCCGTTCGAACCGTTTCCGTAGAAGTCCAGATAGTACGAGCCACGCTCTGTGATGCCGGGCACCACGATGGAGGAGTCGCTTGTCTGGAGACGCATCGTGGCACGGCGCGATCCGATCTGCGAAGGATGGAAGCGTGCGGTCACGCTGGCGAACTGTCCCGGCGCAAGTACCAGGTCGTTCGTGGTCGGGTCGATCACGTTCGCCGGTGCGCTCGGCATGGAGATCACCTTGAACTCGTCGGCGTCGTCACCGGTGAAGGTGAAGGAGTTCATGCCGATACGCAGGTCGCACGTTCCGGTATTGAAGAGTGTGACCGTTGCATCAGAGCTGTCGCCAACGCCGGTTGCCGGCAGCAGCACGCTCTTCGGCAGACCGCCGTTCGGGTTGTCCGAAAGCTGCCCGCCGGTACCGCGACCGTAGAGAGCAAAGCTCAACAGGCCCTGCGTCGGCTCGCCGTTCGGATCGTTGTCCATCAACACTTCGCTGTTGGTATGGATGAACGCGCGTGCGAAGCGCTTGCCCGGCTCCTGGCTGATGAACGTGAGATAGAAGGTCTTCGTCGTGCCAACGTCAACCGTCAGCGGCAGATGCGTCTGCGCGGAGGTGATCGGGATTACCGGCGGCTGCTCGGTGATCACGTAGTCGTTGGAGCGAACCGGGTTCTCCTGCGAATCCCAGCGCAGCGGATACGACGGCTGGCCCTGGGTATACGTGGTGTCGGTCAGGAAGAAGTCCACACCCGTGATGTCGAACGGGAAGGTGCCGATGTTCTTCACATCGAGACGCAGCGTTATCGGACCGACGCCCGAGCAGCTGTACTGGTTCACGAAGAGCTGCGACTGATTGGTCACAACCTCGTTGTTGATCGAGAGCGTTGCGTCCGTGCCGTCGCTGACGGCGGTGAGTGCGAAGACGCGGGTCTCACCATCTGCCGTGACAACCAGCGAGTCCAGAATCGTGCCGATGTAACGCGGCGAGAACGTGATCGTCGGCGTTATGGTACCACCCGCACTAACGGCGTCGTTGCTGGGGTTGATCGTGTACTGGCCGCCGCTGATGCCCCTGATCGAGTAGGTGACCTGGGCCGGAGGAGCTTCCTCCTGGTTCTCGGAGATGTTCATCAGCGAAAGCGGGGTGAAGTCTCCCGACTCGCCGTGACGAACGTGAATGTTTCCCATCAGCGCATCGCGATTCGCCATCGTGGGCGTGCCGCCCTGATCGATGTTTCCAATCCATTCGATACGCGGTATGCTGGTGGCCGCGAGGTTGAACGTACGCGAGTTGCCGCGATCATCGGCGATTGTCAACTGCGCCCGGCGAACGCCGATTCCGGTTGGATGGAAGATGATCGACGGAGTTGTCGGGAATTCGCTCGAGACCGTGCCGTTATCCGGATCGATGGAGTAGTCGTTCGCATTCAGTCCGGTGATCGTGGCAGTGTAGTTACGGTCGGAGCAGACCGACTCCAGGCCCATGCTGAACGGCAGCCACGTCGTGGTGGAGAAGTTCTCCGCCTGCTTGTCCGAGAGAAGCACATCGCCATCCAGCATGCCGACGGTTCCACCCTGGCTGAGGTCGCCGGTGAACTCGATCTGGCACGGAACGAACTCGTATACCGTGCCGCCCGGGATCTGCGGGCCGCTCGGGTAGAAGTAATCGTTGACTTCGGTGGTGCTCGTGGAGGCTCCCTCCCAGTCCGGCGACACGCTCAGGAAGTTCGTAGAGCTTGTAGCCATCCCGATCGATGCACCGTTGTTGTTGTAGTTCGGGTTGAGGTAATCGTAGTAGAACTCGATTCGGTTCGTCCCTTCATACAGGCGCACCTGGAAGCTGCTGTAGTTGAAATCGAAGTAGTCCGTCTCGATGTTCCGATAGCTGATCACCAGGATGCGGTTCGGTGCATCACCGATCACGCCGTAGTCGATAACCCCGTCGAATCCATCGTTGACCACGTCCGGAACGCGCATGTCGTCCCAGTATGCAGCGATGTGCGGCGTGTTGGCAAGAGTGTAGTTGAAACCGCCGCTCCCATCGCAGTCGCCGGACATCGTGGTAAGCTGATTGAGCCAGCAGGGTGAAACAGGAAGCGGGCCGAACCCGATCAACCCGTTTGAACTTGCCGTGAACTGGGTGTAGGCCTGGCCATCGAACACGAACGAGAATCCGATGCTCTTGGGATCCGAGGTCTCATCATCGGCACCCGCCGTGAGAAGCGGAGAGGTGAACGGTGGCTCCATCCACTCGCTCTGGCTAACCTGGAAGCCATAATCGGCGAGGCTCGCTCGCATCTCCGATGTTGCCATCATCAGCGCTATCATAGCGCCGACGATCAAGAAATAACGCTTTCGCATAATGCACGTGCTCCTAATGGGATGGGATGACGGCCGAAACCGTTGTGCCACCGGTTCCGACATTTCTTTTCGAAGCATAGCAGTCCCCATCGTGGGGGATGCCACAATGCCTGTCCAGCCGGGTTATCGACAAGGATGCTCGCCGTAGGCGCGGCGTTCACGCAGTGGATACATTTCGCATGCTGGACACAGGCGAAAAGAACTTGTCGCGTAGCTCGGGGTGTTAGTTTTTCAACTGAGCAATCGCTTCAAAAACGATCTTACGTAGTTCGTTCCGATTATGAAAGGCCATTATCCACAGATAATGCCCTGTCGGGGAGGACTATGTGAAGAGCCACAACCGTTGGAACGGCAGCGGCGGGAAGAATTACGAGCGGCCGTGTGTGTGATCAAGCTGGCCACTATCAGATCGTTGGATCCGTTCCGCGCGGGGTGGGGCGCCGGAACGCAACACACTGACAAATGGGGGGTAATTACATGACCCGATTTCAACGTGAAACATCACATTGAAGACCGGTCGTTTGCAAAAAAGCTTTCAAATATCGAAATGGAGGAACTCCTGTGCAAGATTCTTCTCATAAGGACTGGGGTAAATCCTCTCAGCGAGCAGCCATGTTCCTCAGTCGTTCGAGTTCGCTCAGGGCCTGCATTGGAGTAAGGTTGTCCAGGTCGATCGCCTCTATATGAGTACGCAGTTGCTCCAGCATCGGATCGGCGGCGATCTCGAAGAGTGATATCTGCGGCGTGCGCTCCTCCGGGTGCGAGCGGCGGAGCGAACGGGTCCGGTCGCGAGCGATCCTTCCGCGCGCGGCCGCCTCCGCCAGTCCCTCCTCCGTACCGCCGATGGGATTTCCCTCCGATGCGCTCTCGAGCTGCGCCATGATCTCCTTCGCGCGTGCGGTCACCTCCTCGGGGAGTCCGGCCATCTGTGCAACCTGGATTCCGTAGGAGTGATCGGCCGTTCCCGGGGCCACCTTCCGGAGAAAGATCACCTGATCGTCGTGCTCCCGTACCTCGACCTTATAATTATGGATGCGATCGAAGCGATCGGCGAGCGCGTTCAACTCGTGATAGTGCGTTGCGAAGAGCGTGCGGGCGCCCAGCACCTCATGAATATATTCGGTCATTGACCAGGCGATCGAGATGCCGTCGAATGTGGAGGTGCCGCGGCCAACTTCGTCCAGCAGAACCAGGCTTGCCGGTGTCGCATTGTTCAGGATGTTCGCTGCCTCGTGCATCTCCACCAGGAAGGTGCTCTCGCCGGCTGCGATATTGTCGTGGGCGCCCACACGGGTGAAGATCTTGTCCACCAGGCCGATCGTGGCGCGCTCCGCCGGAACGAAGGAGCCGATCTGGGCCAGCAGGACGATCAATCCCACCTGGCGGAGATAGGACGACTTGCCGGCCATGTTCGGGCCGGTGATGATTGCGATCTGGCGCGTGGCGGCATCGAGATCCGTCCCGTTCGGTACGTACCGCTCGCCGGGTGGGAGCAGCGTCTCGACAACGGGATGGCGTCCGCCAACGATCTCGAGCCGGGCGGACTCCTCGATCGTCGGGCGCCGATAGTCCCGTTCCTGCGCCAGCCGCGCGAACCCTACCAGACAGTCGATCGTGGCCAGCATCTGCGCGTTGCGAAGGATCGCCTCGCTCCGCTCGGCCGCGAACGCCATCAGCTCCGCGAAGATCTCCCGCTCCAGGGTTGCCAGTTTCTCCTCCGCATGGAGGATCTTCTCCTCGTACTCCTTCAGCTCCGGCGTGATATATCGCTCGGCATTGGCCAGCGTCTGCCTGCGTATGTAATCGGCCGGTGTGCGGTCGCGGTTCGCGTTCGTGATCTCGATATAGTACCCGAAGACGTTGTTGTACCCCACTTTCAACGAGCTGATGCCGGTGCGCGCACGTTCCCGTTCCTGCATGCTCTCCAGGAAGCTCTTGCCGCTGGCGCGCAGTTCGCGCAGTTCGTCCAGTTCCTCGGAGAATCCGCTGCGTACGGCTCCTCCGTCCGCCAGGGTTGCCGGAGGTTCATCGGGGAGCGCGCGGCCAAGGTGCTCCACCAGTTCCTCGAGCGGATTCAACGAACGGGCAAGCCCGGCAAGCGCCTCGGAAGAGGCACGCTCGATCAGTTGAATCGCACGCGGAAGCCGTGCGATGGTGTCCCGTATCGCGCCGAGATCGCGCGGCGTTGCGCGGCCGGTTGCAACGCGCGCCACCATACGCTCCAGATCGCTCATCTGGCGCAGTTCCTTCTCCAACTCCGCGGCGATGGAAGGGGCCGCGTGCAGCGCTTCCACCGCGGAGAGCCGCCGCTCGATTGCCGCAAGCTGCTTGAGCGGATGAACCAGCCATCGCTTCAACAGCCGCCCGCCCATCGGAGTGGATGTGCGATCGATTACCGCCACCAGCGAGCCGGCCCTTCCGCCGTCGCGCGACGAATAGATGATCTCCAGATTCCGCTTCGTGGCCGGGTCCAGCGCGATATAGTCTCCATACGCATACCGTGTCACCCGCCGTATATGGGCAAGGCGTGCGCGCTGCGTCTCCATCAGATAGTGCATCGCCGCACCGGCCGCGACGATCGCCAGATGCTCGTCCTCCAGACCGAATCCCTTCAGCGACTGTGTGCCGAAGTGCTCGCGAAGCCGCCCCTCGGCGTAGTCTCGATCGAAGATCCATTCCTCGAGCTTCGTTATCCGGGGTTCGGAACTGATGCGCCTGCGTCCTACGAGATCTTTCTGCGCTCGGCTGATGATGATCTCCGCAGGGCCGATCGTCTCCAGCGTCTCGTCCACCTCCGCCTCCGGCATCTGCGCGGTCTGGAACTCGCCGGTCGAGATGTCGCAGAAGGCGATCCCCGCCATGCCCCGCTCCACGTAGAGCGCGGCGAGATAGTTGTTGCTGGAGGCGTCGAGCAGTTTCTCGCTCATCGCCACGCCGGGCGTCACCACCTCGATCACATCACGCCGGACAATTCCCCGCGCAAGCTTGGGATCCTCCATCTGCTCACAGACGGCAACGCGATATCCGGCGCGAACCAGCTTCGGGAGATAGTTGTCCAGCTGGTGGTACGGGAAGCCCGCGAGCGGAGTATCCCCCTCGGCGCCGTTGGCGCGTTTGGTGAGGGTGATGCCGCAGACGCGCGAGGTGATGCCGGCGTCCTCCTCGAACGTTTCGTAGAAGTCGCCCAGCCGGAACAACAGAACAGTATCCGGGTACTTCTCCTTTATCTGATGATACTGCCGCATCAACGGCGTACGCTGCTTGGACATGAATAGTAGTGCGCTAGATCCGGTGCCTGTGATTACTCGATGTGATTCCCCGAGAGAATCAAAGATACGCACCCGGGCCGGTTGGCGCGGATGGACGTGCCGCGGCCGGAAAGGACGGCGGCCGGAAAGGGCCGGGCGTCACGTCCGCGCGATCGGAGTGTCACGCGTTCGATGTTCGTACCGACGGGTTTCGCAGCCGGCGGATATTCCGGCAGCACATCGGCACGATCGAGTACGGGAGACTGGCCGGACAACCATGCGGTACCAGATTCATTTCATCGCATCGATCGCGATCGCTTCCGCCGTGCATCTGTTCGCCGTCGGGCGCTGCACGCCGATGCCCCCATCGGGGCCGCGATGCGGCATGACCGCACATCGACCGGTTGCCGGCCGGGCAGACAGCGACAGCGTCGGCGTTCGGCCGGTTGCAGTCGCTGCGTCCGGGAAACGGCTCCCCGCGCTCGACGCGCACATCGGTCCGGGAGGAGCCGGCGGCCTGCGGCCGGCCTGGGCGTGCGCCTCTTCGATCGCGTGGCGGCGGAGGCGGGAGTTGGATACGGCCTGTACGTTCTCCCGGCGCTCTATCCAATCGACAATCTGCGCCGGCACAGCCTGCGGCTGAACATCCAGTGCTGGCCGAACCAGCCGATCATCGCAAGCCTTACCGCAGTCTGCGCAACGGGGCGCGAAACGCCCGCACAGTACGGCGTTGGAGCGGCGATAGGCTACTGGGGCTGGGGTGTGGGACCGCTGTTCGGGTTTGCCCGGTACGGCCTCTCGCTCGGCAACGCCCAGGATGCTTCGGGGCATCGAACGCGGAGGGTCGGGCTCAGCCTGGATGCGGGCTTCGGCGTTGTAGTGCTGCGTTGATTGTACATGTACGCACAGGCATCACCACTCCTTGAATGCAAAGAAGACCGCGCCGAGGATGAAGAGAAAGGAGACGAGATAATTCCACTTCAGCTCTTCGCCGAGGTACCAGACGGAGAAGAATCCGAAGACGACGAGCGTTATCGCCTCCTGCATGATCTTGAGCTGTGCGGCGGAGAACGTGGCGGCGCCGATTCGGTTTGCGGGAACCTGGAGTGCGTACTCGAAGAAGGCGATGCCCCAGCTTATCAGGATAACCTCCCACAATGGCGCATCGCGATGCTTCAGATGGCCGTACCACGCGAACGTCATGAAGATGTTCGACACAGTGAGCAGAACAACGGTCGTCATCGGTTCTTGAGCGATTCATATCGGGATGATGCGCCTTTCCGATAACCCTGCTGAGCGTCGCCGCCCGGGAGGTGGCGCAAACCACGGATTCGATCGCGATGATATGAAGATATCGTCCGGCTCCCCGGTTCCGTATTGTTTCAGCAGATGCCGATATCCGTTCCTACCTTGCGCATCCGGCGCTCCTTCTGTAAACTTGTACCCTTTGAGCTTCCACCATCATGGACTGCATGGTCCGTGAGGCACTGAAGTTCCTTCTGCTGCCGGGAGAAGCTGTACAGAGAGACCCGGAGGATTTCCGGGCGTCCCCGATTGTGCGATCGTCGGCACCAAACCGTTGTCCCACCCGGTTGGGGATCGAGCCGACCAATCTAGCCTACGCGATTCTCTATGACCCGACAGAACGAATGCTGCCAGCCGGCCGGGCGGTGTACCGCCGTGGTGCGCGCGCTGCTTTTCGCCACTCTCTTTCTGATTGCAGGCGGTTCCACCCTTCTTGTTGCTCAACCGAAGAAGAAGCAGGTGAAGCCGGCGCCGGCGAATCCTCAGACCGGCGTCCAGGCCGACGCTCCGGGCGTTTCCTCTGCGACTCTTCTGGAGGTTGGCCGCGAGAAGTTTTCCGTGGCGCAGATCGCCGACGCCTACAAGAGCAAGGCGAATCGCGGCGGTAAGACGTTCAGCCAGCTTTCTCGCGACAGCGCGCTGGACTTCATAAATCTGTACGCCAACTTTCGTCTGAAAGTACAGGCGGCGTTGGATGAGGGGATCGACAAGCGGCCCGAGGTGATCGCGGATCTGCGCACCAACCGGATGCAGCTTGCCGTTCCTCCCGCGCCGAACGTTGGCTATCTGCTGGAGCGCAAGCTGGTTGATCCTGCGATCCAGCGGATCTTCAAGCGCCGCGACGAGGAGCTGCTTCTCTCGGTGATCTATGTGGCGATGCGCCCGAACGATCCCGCCGACACACTCCGTGCGTACAACCGCGCCCTCACGATTCTTCAACGTGTGAAGAACGGAGCGGACTTCGCGGAGATGGCGCACGATTCCTCGGACGACCCCGCGACGAAGGATGCAGGTGGGCGGCTTCCCTCCTATATCACCGGCGGCCTTATCCTTCCCGTGCTGGAGGATGCCGCCTACGAGACCAGGGCCGGCACGATCTACCCGGGTCTGGTTCGCGTGCCGGCGGGCTTCGTGGTGTTGAAGGTGCTGGACCGTTCGCCCCGCGTAAAGATCCACGGCGCTCATATCCTTGTGATGACTCCCGCAAGCGACACCGATCCGAACAGCGATGCCCACAAGAAGGCAGAGGCTGCGCTGAAGCGCATTCGTGCCGGTGAGGATTTCGCGACGGTGGCCCGCGAGATGTCCGACGACAAGACGAGCGGCGCAAACGGCGGCGACTTCATGAGCTATTACACGCGCTCGCTCGGCTTCGAGGCCCGCAACGCCAAGCTGGAGCCGGAGATCGAGTCCGCGCTCTATCATCTGAAGGACGGCGAGGTTTCCGATCTGGTCCGCACGCAGAAGTTCGGCTATCATATTCTGAAGCGTCTGGACAGCAGGAAGATTACGTTCGACGAGGAGAAGGATGCGTTGCGCCAGATCTACAAGCAGCGGCTGATGGGGGATGATCGCACGGTGTTCGTTCATGGAGTGGTGGATCGTCATGGCCTGAAGATCAACCCGGCAACGTTCGATCAGGTGCTTGCGGCGGTGAATCAGAACGCCACGACTGCCGATACCGCCTGGGCGGCAGGGATTGGAAACGGCCTGCGCGGCGAGACGATGTTCGAGTACGGCGGTGTGAAGTACAGCGTTGGCGCGTGGATCGACTCCATGCGTGCGCGCCCGGATCTCCGGGCGGCGGCGCTGAGCCGCAAGGGCGTGCGCGACGCCATCTACACGCTCTTCGAGCAGACGGCCATGATAGACGAGGCCAAGAATCTGGAGCAGGAGTATCCGGAGTTCGCCTCGCTGATGCAGGAGTTCCGCGACGGTATCCTGATCTTCAACCTCGAGGACGAGATGATCTGGAAGAAGATGAATCAGGGCTACACGGAGGAGAAGGGGCGCGCGTTCTACGAGGCACACAAGGGGAAGTATCTCACGCAGCCGAAGTATGCCCTCACGGAGATCTTTCTCTACAAGGATGACGACGTGAAGCCTGCTTATCAGAAGGCCCTTGCCGGGAGCGTACCGTTCGATACGCTGGCAACGCAGCTCACCGAGCGCGCGGGCTATCGCGAGCGGAACGGACATTGGGGATTGAACACCGCGAAGAACTCCGACATCGTTGCGCAGGTGCTGAAGCTGAAGCCGAGCCTGAAGGCCGGTGATATCCTGGAGCCGTTCTCGTATCAGGGGGGCTGGAGCATCGTGCGCGTGGACAGCATCGAGGCACCGCGCCAGATGACGTTCGACGAGGCGAAGACCGAGGTGCAGGGGGATTTCGTGGACGATCTGCAGACGCAGCTGACGCACGACTGGGTTTCCCAGTTGCGTGCGAAGTACCATGTCCGTATCGACGAGAAGGTGCTCTCGGCTGCGGTGGCCGGCAACTAGCCCGGGAGCGTACGGAGCGAAGAAGATCAAGGGGAAGCGTCCGCTTGGGCGCTTCCCCTTCTGCCGATTATGCGGCGATTGTCGTTCGGTTGCCGAAGCCGCCCGGTGCCCGTGCAGGAACCATTCTCCGGTGCGGCGCCCTCCCTGCACAGCGGCTCCGGGGGGCTTCCGTTGGGAGCCCAAATCACTATTTTACGTGGCGGAAACGTCCACTCATGGCGTCCGTACCGGGCGCGTACGTTGCGTGCGATGCGTTCCATCGTCTTCACGAGTATGAATCTCAGACTCTCATCCCGTTCGGCACGACTGTGTGCTCTGGTAGTTCTGTGCAGCGCTCCGGCGATCGCACAGCCTGTTGCCCCGGCTGGTCCGGGAGGGAATCGTGAATTGATCGATGGCGTTGCCGCTGTCGTGGGCAACGACGTTATCCTCGTGAGCGATGTGTTGCAGCAGGCCGCGTTGTATGCGCGGCAGAATCGGAGCGGGGATCCGAAGGATCCCAAGCTGCAGCGCGACGTGCTCAACGCGTTGATCGATGAGAAGCTTGTGCTGACGCGCGCCAAGGAGGACAGCATCGTCGTGACGGACGAGGAGCTGAATCGCGCGGTGGACTATCAGGTGCAGCGCATCCTGAGCCAGTTCGGCGGCTCCGCCGAGAATGCGGAGAAGGCCTATGGAATGTCGATGGACAGGATCCGGCAGGAGTCGCGCGAGATACTGCGCCAGCAGTTTCTGGTGGAGCGCGTGCGGCAGAAACGTTTTGCCGATCTGAAGCCCAGCGAGGCGGACATCCAGCAGTTCTATCGCACGTACAAGGATTCGCTTCCGCAGGTGCCGGAGCAGGTGGAGTTGCAGAGCATCGTGATGCTTGCCAAGCCGAGTGCCGAGGCGAAGAGCGCGACGCTGGCGCTGGCGCATTCCATCATCGACTCGCTGAAGGCCGGCGGTGACTTCGCATCGTTCGCACGCCGTTATTCGGGTGATCCCGGTTCGGCACAGAACGGCGGCGACCTCGGGTTCGTGGAGAAGGGAAAGTTCGTTCCCGAGTTCGAGAATGCCGTGAAGCATCTCGGCGTCAACGATATCAGCGATCCGGTGGAATCGCCCTACGGCATCCACATCATCCAGTTGCTCGATCGCAAGGGGGAGTCCACCCATACACGGCATATCCTGCTCCGCATTCAGCAGAGCGGCTCGGAGCGTGATTCGCTTCTTGCGCGCCTGAAGGATCTGAAGCGCCGTGCGCTGGCCGGCGAGGACTTCGCGCAGCTTGCCACGAAGTACAGTGAGGACGAGGAGACGAAGGAACTGGGAGGTTCGCTCGGCAAGCTTCCACTGGATCAGATCCCGGCCGATACCAAGGGGAAGATCGCCGACCTGAAGGACGGGGATATCACGGATCCGATTCCTGCTGCTGTGTCCGCCACGCAATCGGGCTATCAGATTATCCGCATCGCGCACCGCATCGCGCCGCATCCGCTCGATCCGGAGCAGGACCGGGCCCAATTGGAGCGCCTTGCCGCACTCTATAAGCAGAATCAGGAGTATACGAAGTGGGTGGCCGATCTTCGTACGGAGATATATTGGGAGATCAAGACCACCTTCTGAGGGTTCCAATCGAGCCCGGCCCAGCTTCGGCCGCCAGTGCCGGGTGCCGGGAACTTTACTTCAATGCTCGTTCGATGAATGTTCGATGAATTACGACAGGGTGGGGAGCGATCTTCCTCCGTGCCGATTACGGCGGGGATAGACTTCGAGCGCTTCACCCACGCCAATGGTCTCGAGATTATCCTGCATCGGGATTGCAGGGCGCCGATCGTGCATGTGATGGTGTGGTACCATGTGGGATCGAAGGATGAAACTCCGGACCGCACGGGGCTGGCGCATCTGTTCGAACACATGATGTTCCAGGGATCGCAGAATGTCGGCAAGACCCAGCACTTCACCTACGTTCAGGGGGTGGGCGGCTCGCTGAATGCTACCACAGGCCAGGATCGCACGAATTACTTCCAGACGGTGCCGCGCGAATATCTTGGAATGGCGCTCTGGCTGGAGGCGGACCGGATGCGTTCGCTGAAGGTGACGATGGAGAACTTCGAGAATCAGCGTTCGGTTGTCAAGGAGGAGCGGCGGCAGCGCTACGACAATGCGCCGTACGGCCTGTGGTACATGACGTTGCTGGAGATGCTCTTCGGCGGAACGCCGTACGGCTGGAGTCCGATTGGCGACATGGCGCATCTTGATGCTGCACCGCTGGATGCCATTCAGGAGTTTCACCGGCTGTATTACGTTCCGAACAATGCCACGCTGGTTGTATGCGGCGACTTCGATCGGGAGGAAGCCTTGAGCCTGATCGATGAGCAGTTCGGCGGGATGCCGAAGGGGCTGCCCGTCGGGCGGCCGTCGTGTGCTGTTGAGGCTCCGGGTGTTCAGCGCCGCCGCGAAATTACCGCCAGCGTTCCGTTCCCTGCGGTCTATCTCGGATTTCACAGCGTGCCGATTGCCGCCGGCGACGCGCATGCGTTGAACGTGCTGGCGCTGGTGCTCAATCGAGGCCGCTCCAGCCGCCTGCAGCGTGCGATGGTGTACGGCACGCAGACCGCGCAAAGCGTTGCCGCGTTCAATGTGGACATGGAGTCCGCCGGTCTGTTCATCGTGCTGGCCACGGCCACTGAGGATTCCACTGCGGACCGGTTGGAGGAGGAGCTGTGGGGTGTCGTCGAGGATGTTCGCGCCAACGGTGTGCGGGAGCGTGAGGTTGAGGCGGCATTGAATCACGTCCGAACCTCGTTTGTCACCTCGCTCTGCCGGCTGCACGGCATCGCCGATGCCCTCGCCTACTATCAGGTGCTCTGCGGCGATGCCGGGCGCATCAACACGCTGCTGGACGAGTTCAACGCCGTTACCGCAGCCGATGTGGAGCGTGTGGCGCGTACGTATCTGCTGCGCGATCGCGCGGCGGTGCTGCACTATCTTCCGGGGTGAAGCAGCAGCATTGCCGGGCAACCGGTCCGCGCGCTCGATATCTCGCGGCCGGCCGTGACGACAAACCGATATCGACGCCGTACGTTGCGAATGCGACGCCGGCACGAGTTCAACAACAGTTCCCATGGACGCAGGTAGCCGAGCCAGGCCCGGAGGCCATGTTGTGCCGATGGTGGGGAACTCTAATCAGGACGCGATGACGTTTTCCGAGGCACGAACTGCAGCCCAGCCCGGCGGCGTGCATGCCACGTACCAGGGCGCCGATGCATACCAGGAATTCATGCTTGGCAACGGGCTTCGAGTGCTGCTGCATCAGGACCGGAGCACGCCGATCGTCACGATCAACGTGCTGTATCACGTTGGCTCGAAGGACGAGCAGCGGGGAGGGACCGGTTTTGCGCATCTGTTCGAGCACCTGATGTTCGACGGCTCGAAGAACGTGGACCGCGGCGGCTACGATCGCTACTGCACCTCCGTTGGAGGAGACAACAACGCGTTCACGAGCAGTGACATCACCGATTACTACATCACGCTTCCCGGCGACCAGCTTGCGCTGGGGCTGTGGCTGGAGTCCGACCGGATGGCGGAGTTCGCGATCCGCGAGGTATCGCTCCAGACGCAGAAGAATGTGGTGATCGAGGAGAAGCGTCAGAACATCGACGATGTTCCCTACGGCGACGCCATGGTGGCGATGCGGGAGATGGCCTACGACCCGCAGCATCCGTACAGCTGGGACACGATCGGCTCCATGGAGGACATCGTTGCGGCGCGCATGGAGGATGTGCGTGCGTTCTATCTGCGATACTATGTTCCTTCCAACGCAACGCTCGTGGTGGCCGGCAACTTCGATCCGGACGAGACGTGCGAGTTGGTGGAGCAATACTTCGGGCCGATTCCCGCCGGCGGAGCGATCGAGCCGCCGGCGCCGGCGCCGGCTCTGCATCGCCGGGGGATGCGCCGCGTGATGTCCAGTTCCATCGTGCCGTTCAATGCGGTCTTCCTCGGATATCATGCTCCCTCCATCTACAGTGAGGATGTGCCGGCCCTGGAGCTGCTTGCGGCCGTGCTTACCGATGGCGAAAGCTCGCGCCTGTATCAGGCACTGGAGTACACGCAGCAGATCGCCTCGGAGGCGGAGTGCTTCCTGGACGATGGGGAGCTGGGGACGCTGGTCTACATCTACGCGGTCGGGCAGGAGACGAACATCTCCGCGAAGCGTCTGGAGAAGGCTCTGCGTGCCGAGGTGGAGCGTCTGGTGCGCGACGGTGTCGGCGAGCGCGAGCTCGAGAAGGTGAAGCATCGGAAGGTGACGCGCATCGTGCATGCGCTTCAATCGGTGTCCAACCGTGCGGAGCGTCTCGCGTACTTCACGGCGCTCTTCCGGCGTCCGGAGCTTGCATTCCATGAGGCGGACCTGTATGCCGCAGTGACGCGCGAGGATCTGGTGCGGGTTGCGCGAACGTATCTGCTGGAGCAGGAGCCGAATGTGATCGAGTACGTCCGCTCGAAGTGATCCGCGAACACCGATGCAATGCGATCCCATCCCCTCCGAACATCGACAATCAATAAATCGTTTCCTGTGCAATCAATCGATCGCTCCACTCCGCCGAAGCCCGGCAAGCCCAGCCTGATCACATTTCCGGCGTTCGCTCGCGAAGTGTTGAAGAACGGCATCCCGGTCTACATCGTGGAAAATCACTCGCAGCCCTATGTCTCGCTGCAGCTCGTTGCACGCAGCGGGGCAAGCCGCGACGGCGAGTTCGCCGGGCTTGCCGAGTTCGCGAGCAATCTGCTGCTGAGCGGCGCCGGCGGGCGCAATGCGCAGCAGCTTGCCGAGGAGATCGATTATCTCGGCGCAACGCTCGATGCAAGCGCGGGGCGCGATGAAACCACAGTGGGCCTTGGCGTGCTGGCAACATTTCTGCCGCAGGCTCTGGAGTTGATGGCCGATGTGGTGTTGCGGCCGACGTTTCCGGCAGACGAGGTGCAGCGGGAGCGGAAGCAATCGATCGCGGCGTTGAAGCAGAACCGCTCCGATCCCGCCTACCTGGCATCCGTGCAGTTCCGCCGTGAGCTGTACGGCAGCGGACCGTACGGCACCGAGGTGGACGGCACGGAGGAGTCGCTGCGCCGCATCACGCGCGATGAATGTCTTCGCTTTCACGCCACGCATTTCGTTGCCGGCAACGTCTTCTTCGTGGCGGCCGGCGACGTGGTTCCCGGCGAGTTCGTTCGCCTGCTGAATCACAGCTTCGGCGAGTGGAACGGCGAGGCTCCTCAGCCCCGGGCGTTCGAGTTGCCGGCGGGGCGCGAATCGAAACGTCTGGTAGTGGTCGATCGTCCCGGCTCGGTGCAGTCCGCCATGCGCGTAGGATCCATCGCGCTGGAGCGCCGGCACCCGGACTATATTCCGCTGATCACCATCAACACACTCTTCGGTGGTTATTTCAACAGCCGGATCAACAACAACCTGCGCGAGCGCAACGGCTATACGTACGGTGCGCGTTCCGGCGTGGATGCGTTGAAGAACCCCGGAGCCTTTTCCATCGCCGTCTCCGTGGGGACCGCCGTTACCGCCGCTGCGCTGGGAGAGATCTTCAGCGAGCTGGAGGCCATCATACACGAAGCGGTGACCGAGGAGGAGTTGACGATGGTGAAGAACTTCATCGTCGGCTCGCAGGCGTTGCAGACGGAGACACCGGGACAGGTGGCGAGCTTCGTTCGCGCCATTGCGTTGTACGACCTGCCGGACGATTACTACCGCCGCTTCCCGGACATGGTTCGTGCGATCGGCCGCGAGGAATTGCTGACGATTGCACGGCGATACATGAACCCCGACCACATGGTGGCGGTGATAGCGGGTGATGCCTCGGTAATCAGCGGCGAGCTGGAACGCTTCGGGCCTGTGCGCGTTGTGAACGACAGGGGGATCGCACGCACATGACAACTCAGTGGTAGAGCCGTCGCCCGATACCGTTCCGTCGCGTCTTCGGTGGATGCATTCGCCGATCGTCTTTACGCTGGCCTCCTTCGCCGTGATTGCTGTATCGTACTTCAAGCTGCCATCGTTGATCGTGTTGATCAACGGCGGGCCGTTGAAGCCCGAAGCGGCCCGGCTGGTCTTCTGCCTCGCGCAACTGGCCACGATGCTGCCGCTTACCCTGCTGATGGCGCGTTTCCAGCCGCTGCCGTTTACCGAACTGTTCCGGCTGCGGCCCGTCGCGCCCCTCACCTGCCTTCTGACCATCGTTGCAACGTTCGCCCTGCTCATGATGATCTCCGGCTATCTCGTGGCGCAGGAGGTATATCTGATTCCCGACTCGTGGCGTGCGGCATACGATGCGACGCAGACCAGAACCATCGGGCTATACAGATTCATGCTCGGCTGGAACACCGTTCCGGAGCTTCTCCTCTCGCTGCTGTTCGGCGCGGTGATACCGCCGGTATGCGAGGAGCTGCTGTTCCGCGGGCTTCTGCAGCGAAGTCTGGAACGCAGCCTTGCGCCGATTGCCTCCATTGCGATCGCGGCGATCGTTTTCGCGGCCGTGCATCTGCAGCCGCAGAACGCGGTTGCGATTGCCGGGCTGGGACTGTTTCACGGCTTCCTGGCATGGCGTACGCGGAGCATCGTTCCCGCAATGATTGCACACGCCACGGTAAACGGCACGGTGATCGCGGTGATGTATGTGGGCGCCACGCGCGGGCACCTGATTCATACGGCGACGCGCGAGGGATTCATCGCCTCGCTTCCGCTGCTGGCCTGCTCTCTTCTTCTCTTCGCGTTCATGGTGATCTGGATCAACCGTCGCCATTCGAACGCATCTCCGACTCCCGCACTATGATCGATACAGCACAGGAGTATCCTGTTGTCACGCTCAGGCCGCGCGAAGAGCGGCGCCTCCGCTACGGCCACACCTGGGTGTTCAGCAACGAGATCGCATCGATTGCGCCCCAGGCTGATCCCGGCGCGCAGGTGGTTGTACGTGCATCGCACGGAATGCCGCTGGGTACGGGGATCTACAATCCGCACTCTCTCATCGCGGTGCGCGTTACAAGCCGCGGCACGGAGCCGTTGGATCGCGAGTGGTTCGCCACACGTCTGCGCCGTGCGCTTCGCCTTCGCGAGACGCTCTATCCCGGCCAGCGAACCTATCGCCTGCTTCACTCGGAGGCGGACGGGGTTCCCGGTGTGATCGTCGATCGCTTCGAAGGCGTGTTCACGGTGCAGATCGCAGCGCTCGGCATGGAGATGCGCCGCGAGATGCTGTACGATGCGTTGATGGAGATCGAAGGGGTGGCGGGCATCGTGGAACGAAACGATCATGCGCTCCGCGCTCTCGAAGGCCTTCCCTCACGCGTGGGCATCGTGCGCGGCACGGCCGATCCGCAGATCGTGACCGACGGCCTGCTGCGGTACAACGTTGATCCGCTCGGCGGGCAGAAGACGGGATTCTATCTGGATCAGCGCGAGAACCGGCTTGCGATGCGGCGATACATGCGTGATGCACGCGTGCTGGATCTGTTCAGCAACAATGGCGGGTTTGCGCTTCACGCCCGGCATGCCGGTGCGCGCGATGTGATCGCGGTGGACAGCTCGGCAGCAGCCATCGCGGAGATCCACACCAACAGCAGTCTGAACAACCTCTCCGGCATCGAAACGCGAACGGCCGATGTGTTCGCGGAGCTGGCGGCGTTGCGCTCGCAGCACGAACGCTTCGATGTGGCCATTGCGGACCCGCCGCCGTTCGCGCGCTCCAAGAAGAACGTGGCGGCGGCGCGGAAGAAGTACGTGGAGCTGTTCAGCGGCACGCTTTCCGTGCTCGCGCCGGGTGGCACCGTCTTCTGGGCCACCTGCTCGCACCACATCACGCGCGAGACATTCATGGAGATGATTCGCGAATCGCTGGCGCGCGCGCGGCGCGACGGCGTGATCCTGGAGGAGCGCGGAGCGGCGCCGGACCATCCGGTGCATCCATCGATGCCGGAGACGGCGTATCTGCATGGGGCGATCCTGAGTGTGGAGTAGCCGCGATGCGGCTGCGATACGCTCTCGCCGTAATCCAATCCCGCAATTCGCCAACGGCCGCTCTATCCCCTCTCGAACCGCCGCACGAAGTAGGTCTTCACGATCTGCGTCAGCACAACGTAGCAGATCATCATCGCCGCGAGAAAGAGCCAGTAGAGCCCCGGAAGCGGTACGAATCCGAGCGGGCCGGCGAGCGGCGAGAACGGGAGCAGGGCGCCGATCACCACGATCAATATGGATGTGATCGTCAACTGAAGGCTTGCGCGGCTTTCGATGAACGGAACCTTGTTGGTGCGTATCACGTGGATGATCAGCGTCTGCGTGAAGACCGATTCAACGAACCACCCGGTATGGAACAGCTTCTCGTTGTGCCAGCAGTCGAACACGTAGAGCATGATGAAGAAGGTTGCATAGTCGAAGATGGAGCTGATCGGCCCGATGGCGAGGATGAAGCGCCGCAGATCGCTGATGGCCCACTTGCGAGGCACGCGCAGCCAGTCCGCGTCCACACTGTCCGTGGGAATGGTGGTCTGCGAGAAATCGTAGAGAAGGTTGTTGGTGAGCACCTGCACTGGGAGCATGGGAACGAACGGCAGGAAGATGCTGGCGCCAACCAGGCTGAACATGTTGCCGAAGTTGGAGCTGGCGGCCATCCGGATGTACTTGACCACGTTGCCGAACACGCGGCGCCCTTCCATCACCCCCTCGTGCAGCACCAGCAGACTCTGTTCCAGCAGGATGATGTCGGACGATTCCCGGGCGATGTCCGCGGCACCGTTCACGGAGATCCCCACATCGCTTGCCTTCAGTGCCGGAGCATCGTTGATGCCGTCCCCCATGAATCCCACCACGTGATCGTGCCCCTGCAATGCCTTGATCACGCGCTGCTTGTGTGAAGGGGAGAGCTTCGCGAAGATGGTGGTCGCCTCCACGCGCCCGGCCAGATCCTCATCGCTCATCCGCTCCAGCTCCGCGCCCAGCAGCACGCCGTCCACGGTCAGGTTCACCTGGTTGCAGATGGTGCGCGTGACGATGTCGTTGTCGCCGGTGAGGATCTTCACCGCAACCTTGCTCGCGCGCAGTTCCTCCAGCGCCTGCCGGGCCGTCTCCTTCGGCGGATCGAGAAATGCCAGGAAGCCGGTGAGGATCATGTCGGACTCGTCGGCCACGGAGTAGTCGTCGGTATCGGCGCTCACCTCCTTGCGTGCCAGCGCCACCACGCGAAAGCCCTGTTCGCTGAGATCGTGAATCAGCCTGTCGCACATCGGATAGTGATGCGCACCATCCAGCGGGAGCATCTCGCCGTTCACCATGATGCGATTGCACTTGGCCATCACCTCCTCCACGGCTCCCTTGCAGATCAAGGTGCGCACGCCGTCGCGGTTTGCGATCACGACGGAGAGCCTGCGGCGTTCGAAGTCGAACGGCATCTCGTCGATCTTCACGTACCCTTCGGCGTTCACAAGCGTCTGCTCGAGCTGCGCGCGCTCCAGGATGGCAACGTCCATCGTGTTCTTCAGGCCGGTCTCGAAGAAGCTGTTGAGATAGGCATCGTGCAGAATCTCCTCGTGATCGTTTCCTTGAACGTCCACATGCTTCACCAGTTCGATCTTCCCCTGCGTCAGCGTACCGGTCTTGTCCGTGCAGAGCACATCCATCGCGCCGAGGTTCTGGATGGAGTTGAGCCGCTTTACGATCACCTTCCGCCTGGACATGGCGATCGCTCCCTTCGAGAGATTGACCGTGACGATCATCGGAAGCATTTCCGGGGTGAGCCCCACGGCAACGGCGAGCGCGAAGAGGAATGCCTCCACCCATGCGCCGCGGCTCAATCCGTTCAACAGGAAGACCAGCGGCACCAGAATCATCATGAACCGGATGATGAGCCAGGTGAACTTGTTGATGCCGCTGTCGAAGCTGGTGGTGGAGCGCTCGCCGGAGATGCTGTGCGCGAGCGAGCCGAAGAACGTCTGCGATCCGGTGAGGAGCGCCACGGCCTTGGCGGAGCCGGTCTGTACGCTCGAACCCTGGAAGCAGAGCATCGGCAGTTCGAACTCCTCGTCCTGATCGGCGGAGGCCGTGCCGGGGTTCTTCGCAACCGGGAGCGACTCCCCGGTGAGCGTGGACTGGTCCACGTGGAGATCGTGCGCATCGATCAGCCGCATGTCTGCCGGAACGATGTCGCCGGCTGCGAGGATCACGACATCTCCGGGTACGATTTCGCGGGCGGGAATCTCAGCCTCCACGTTGTCGCGCATCACGGTGGCGTGAACCCCGACGATCGTCTTCAACTTCTCGGCCGCCTTGTCCGAGCGCATCTCCTGAACGAAGCGGAGCACAACGCCCAGCAGCACCATCACGCCGATCATGACGGTGCCGCGCACGTCCCCGGTGAAGTAGGAGACGATGCCGAGAATCGTCAGAAGGATCACCAGCGGGTTGCGCACGTTGTCCAGCAGGCGCATCCACACGGAGCGGCGTTCGCCGGTATCGATCTCGTTGAAGCCGTAGCGCGCAAGGCGTTGGCGCGCCTGTTCGGTCGTGAGGCCGGCGGAGCGTGTGCCGAGCGAATCGAACAGGGCATTGATGTCTGTCCGCGCGTTGTTCAGCAGCGCTGCCGAGCGTTCCGCGTCCGTGCTGCCGGCCGGCCCCGGACGTGTTGATGCCGTGTTGTTCATCGGGGGAATTCCACTCCTGCTGGACGATATGCGTGAGCGAGGGGTGTGCCAATATATGCGGGCATGGAGTGTTTCCCCTCTCCCGCCGCCGCGGGCCGTGCAGCGGGTTGCGCTGGTCGCCGGCGTCGCAGCCGGCTGATTCACCATGCCGCCTCCGCACCTGCGGGCCGGTTGCCGGGCGTCGCTACGCATCCCGCGTGCATTGCGACGCGGGACTGCCGGGTCCGCAACTCCCGGCATCTCAATAAATCGTCACGCGTCACTCCGGCGCTTACGACTATATTCGGCACTTCAATCACTGTTGCATCAGGGATCACGACAATGCTGGACATCCGATTCATCCGAGAGAATCTCGATCGCGTCAGGGAGAACATCGCGTATCGCGGCGTGAAGAATGCAGATCCCGATCTCGTTGTCGAGATCTACAATCGCCGCGTAAGCCTTCTGCAGGCGCTGGAGCGGCTGCGCGCCGAGCGGAACGAGACCGCGCAGAAGATGAAGGGGAAGCTGGAGCCGGAGGAGCGCCAGGTTCTCATCGAACGCGGCCGTGTGCTGAAGGAGGAGATCGCCGGGCTTGAGGCGGAAGTGGACCGGCTGGCGCAGGAGCTGGAGGCATTGGCGCGCCACATCCCCAACATGACGCATCCGGCAGTTCCCGGCGGCGGCGAGGATGAAGGGACCGTGCTTCAGCATGTCGGCGAGCCGCGCGTCTTCGACTTCGAACCGAAGGATCATCTCGCCATCGGCACCGATCTGCGCCTGCTGGACTTCGACACTGCCGCCGAGGTTACCGGCCAGAAGTTCTACTACCTCCTCAACGAAGGCGCGCTGCTGGAGATGGCGCTGATCAACTTCGCAATGGCCAAGCTCGTTGCGCGCGGCTTCACTCCCTACCTCACACCGGACCTCGCACGCACAACGGTGCTGGAGGCGATCGGCTTCGACCCGCGGGGGGAGTCCACGCAGGTATACACCGTGGCCGGCACCGATCTCTGCCTGGTTGGAACGGCGGAGATAACGCTGGGCGGTCTGCTGAAGGACCGGATACTCCGGAAGGAGGATCTGCCGGTTCGTCTCGTCGGCTTCAGCCACTGCTTTCGCACGGAGGCCGGCTCGCACGGGGCGTTCGCGAAGGGGCTCTATCGCGTGCATCAGTTCAGCAAGGTGGAGATGTTCGCCTTCACGACGCCGGAGGAGAGCGAGAAGATGCACGAGGAGATGCGCGACATCGAGATCGAGATCTTCACGGAGCTGGGGCTTCCCTTCCGTGTTGTGGATATCGCGGCCGGAGACCTTGGTGCGCCTGCCTATCGCAAGTTCGATCTGGAGGCATGGATGCCGTCGCGCGGCGGATACGGCGAGGTGACAAGCACGAGCAACTGCACGGACTTTCAGAGCCGCAGGCTCGCGATCCGCTATCGCGATGAGGAGAACCAGACCCGTCTGGTGCACACGCTGAACGGCACGGCGGTGGCGGTACCGCGGGCGATCGTTGCGATCCTGGAGAACAATCAGCAGGCCGACGGAACGGTTGTTGTTCCGGCGGTGCTGCGTCCGTTCATGGGGGGGCAGGAAGTGATCGGCCGCGAGAAGAGCTGGGAGAAGCGGTAGAGTTCCTGCCGAAAAGATCTCGCACGTTATCAACGGCCGTTCGTAACCACGAGCCTGGTTCTTTGTACGCCCACCTTTGGCTCGCTGAGAGTTCTTGATCAGTTTCAGAAAGAGTCGATTCGCGGGCACTGGTGAGAAGAATGCCGGGGTTCGCTGTTTCACATGCAGTTGCCTCCACCGGAGGTGCGAACTGTCTGTGAACCCATGAGAGGAATTGCGTTCGGCCTGAACCACTACTTCGTACACGTCGACATTCTCGAGGAACGTTCAACGGTACCGTGCGGGAGATCCGCATTGCCGCAGGCACCGGCCAGGAGCGCGCCCCAGTGGCGAGGCCGGATGCGGCAACGGTGCCGGCTGCCGTGGTGTGCGATTCTTCCCGTGTGCGTGCGCAGATGGAACGAACCAATCCTCCGGGCCGGACCATGCAGCACGAACCGAACACCGGCGGCGCCACGCTGATGGCGCGCTTTCGCAACCACCCGCTTGCGATCCTGCTTCTTCTGTACGCGGCCTATGCCGCAGGATATATCTATCGTACAAGCTTCGTGGTGAACGGCAGGCGGTACTTCTGTCTGTTCGACGACGCCATGATCTCCATGCGATACGCGGCACACCTGGCCGGCGGCCGGGGGCTGGTCTGGAATGCCGGCGGGGAGCGGGTGGAGGGGATCACCAATCCGCTCTGGACAATGATGATGGCGGCATGCCATCTGCTTCCCGTTGAACCGCGGTTCATGAGCCTGGTTGTGCAGCTTGTCGGCGTGCTGCTGCTGACGGCAAACCTTGTTGCCGTCTGGCGTATCGCGCAACTGCTCTCCAACGGCTCGCGCACGGCCGGCATCGCGGCCGTGGTGTTGACGGCGTTCTATCTGCCGCTCAACACCTGGGGGTTGCAGGGGATGGAGGTGAGCGCGCTGGCGCTGCTGGTGACGCTTGCCATGGAGCACGCGCTGCGTGCACTGCACGACATTCGTTTCACCACCGTACCGATCGTACTGCTCGGCATTGCCACGATGATCCGTCTGGATGCCGCCGTGCCGTTCGTGCTGATGACGATCTATCTCGCCTGGAACGACGTGGTGCATCGCCGCCGCTACCTGCGCACGGGGCTCTTTGTGCTGGCATGCTGGGTGGCGCTTCAGACCGGGCTTCGCTGGTGGTACTACGGCGAACTGCTTCCCAACACCTACTATCTGAAGATGACCGGCGTGCCGCTGCTGGTGCGGGTAACGCGCGGTGCGTACACGCTTGCGAAATTCATCGTGACGATGAATCCCTTGCTGGCCGCTGCCCCGGTATTGCTGGCGTTGAAGCGCCGCGACTATCGTTTCTGGCTGCCGCTGCTGCTGGTTGCGGCGCAGATGTGTTACAGCGTCTACGTGGGGGGTGATGCATGGGAGTGGTGGGGCGGAAGCAATCGCTACATATCGATCGCCATGCCGGGGTTCATGATTGCCCTGGCGCTTACGCTGGTTCGGATCGCCGAGAGATTGAAGCGCTGGATCGCGGAGGCCGGCATCGGGATGGAGCGGCTGAACCGGGCCGTGACTCCGGCTCTGGTAACAACGGTTGTTCTCATGCTGAACAGCATCCATGGGCATCAGGCGCTGGGAGAGATGTTCCTGCTTGCGCCGCCGCTGCATCATGCGGACAACGTACTGAACGTGGAACGTGCGGAGCTGCTTGCGCGGGTTACCACGAGCGATGTTGTAATCGCAACCTGCACCGCCGGAACGCTCCCATATTTCCTGGACAGGCCGATGGTCGATATCCTGGGCAAGAACGACAAGACGGTGGCGCGCGAGACGGCGCATCTGGACTCGGGGCTCCAGCGGTTCATCCGCGTCACGCCCGGGCATCAGAAGTGGGACTACTCCCACTCGATCGGAGAGCTTCATCCCGATATCGTTGTGGATCTCTGGGGCGACGGCGGCGATGCGGAGATGTATCTGCGCGGGGAATATCTCACGGTGCGCGTCTGCGGGCTGGATCTGCATGTGCGCCGGAACTCCCCTCGCATCTGCTGGGCGCTGGTGCGTCCCGTGACAATGGAGCGCGGCTACGTGCTTGCGGCGGGTGCGGAGCATTGACGGCCCGGCGCCGGCCGGGCCCGCAGGCGGAGCTTGCACGGCCTACATGCGCTGCGCCACGATCCAACCGTCGCGCATCACGGCGGCCGTGTTGTACAGGTTCAGGCGGGAGGCATGTTCAACATCGGCACCGAAGCCGCGTGCCGCCAGCTCCCGCCCGCTTCCGCACTCGCGGATGATGCGCGGGAGATCGTTGCGCGTGGCACCGAAGGCGGCGGCGCACGTTTCTGCCTCCGGTGAGCGCGAGCAATCGATCGCCGCGATGATGGCGCCGGCCGCAAGGTAGTCCTCGATGGCGAACCGAAGCGTCCCATCCTCGCCGGCCGCGGGCCAGCGCTCGCCGCAGGCAAGCACCGTGATTGTTCCGTGGCCGTTCGCCGCATCCGTTGCCGCCCGTGCAACGGCGCCGGCATTCACCAGACCACCAACGAACAGAGCCGGAACGCTTGCAGCGTAGCGGCTGCAGGTTGCGCCGTTCGGCGAGGCGAGCACGGCGCGTACTCCCTCCAAAGCGCCGAGCCAGGAGAGAGGCGAGAGCGAAAAACGTCCGCGTTCCGGAACGTCGGCGCGGTGCACGGCCGGCTCCGCGCGAAGCATCGACGCAAGTTCCCCGGCGCTTTCGCCATCGGCACAGGGGTGGATCGCCGCGCCGTGATGAACTCCCGTTGCAACTGCCGTGGAGAAGCTCAGCACATCCACCACAATCAGGATGTCACCGGCTGCTGCTGCGCGGCGTGCGCCATCGCGGCCCCAGTCCAGGCGGCATGGGAACCCCTCCTGCAGATGCGCCGGATTCGCCTGGGCCGGATGATTGTTGCTCTGCATCGTCACGGGGATATTGAGTCCTGGTTCTTCGTACGCTCGGCTGTGCCTCGCTTTGGTCCTTGGTTCTTTGTACGCTCGGCTGTGCCTCGCTTTGGTTCTTGGTCCTTGGTTCTTTGTACGCTCGGCCGAGCCTCGCTTTGGTGCTTGGAGCCAAGCACCAAGCCCCAAGCACAAAGGCCCAAGCACTAACGCTTCACCATTCCCCCATGCCGTGCCCTGGTTGCGTCGAATGCGCGGCCGGCCCACTTCCGCAGTTCCACCAGAAGAATCAGTGAGAGGCTGGCTCCCACGCAGATGAGCCATTCGCGGGCGGGAAGCGATGCGGTTTTCAATAGAGGATGCATGAACGGCAGCTCCACCGCGGCAACCTGCAGCAGAATGGCGAGCGTGGTTACCATGAGGAGCGGGATGTTGCTCGTGAGCCCTATCTGGAAGAGCGAGTGATGAATTGCGCGGGAGTTGTGCACGTTCCAGATCTGGAAGAGCGCCATGGTGGTGAACGCGGCCGTACGCGCAACGGTCATCACGGGTTCTGGGATGTTCTCCGAGAAGAGGTTGAAGCCATGGTGGTTCAGCACGGTCTCGAACACATAGAGTGTTCCGAACATCATCACCAGGCCCGCGCCGATGATTCGCTCCGCCATCTGCCAGTTCAACAGGCCCTCGTTCCGCCCGCGGGGCGGTTCCATCATGATATCGCCGTGCTCCTTCTCGTATGCCAGCGGAATGGTGCTGGTGCCGTCGGTGACCAGGTTGATCCAGAGCAGCTGCACCGCGATCACGGGGAGCGGGAAGCCCAGGATCACCGTGGCGCTGAGCGTGAGTACGCCTGCCATCGACGTGCAGAGCACGTAGAGGACCATGTGCTGCAGGTTGCGGAACATCACGCGCCCGTAGCGGATTGCGGAGACGATTGTAGCGAAGTTATCGTCCTGCACGATCATCGCCGAGGCCTCCTTCGCCACATCGGTGCCGCTTCCCATCGCCACACCGATGTCCGCCTGCTTGAGTGCCGGGGCATCGTTCACGCCGTCGCCGGTCATCGCAACCACGTGTCCGTGCGACTGCATCTGCCGTACGATGCGGAGCTTGTGCTCCGGAGCAACGCGCGCATAGACGTCGGTGCGTTCCACGGCATCCGCAAGGTCGTCCTCGCTCATCGCCTGCAGCCGGTCGCCGGTAATCACCCGTGCCGGACGCGAGCCGTTGAGTCCCAGTTGATCGGCGATCGATGCGGCCGTGGCTGCGTGATCGCCCGTGATCATCACAACCTTGATCCCGGCTTCGCGGGCGTTCATGACGGCGGTGCGCGCCTCGTCGCGCGGAGGGTCCTCGATTCCCTGCAGGCCGGCGAACGTGTATCCGGCAGGCGCTGCCGGATCGGCGGTCCGGGAGTCGTCAAGAGGCCGGAACGCAGTCGCGATCACGCGAAGTCCGTGGCGGGAAAGCTCCAGCGCGCGTTCCTCGATCCACGCCGTGTCCAGCGGACAGACGCCCGCGGCGCGCACTTCGCTGGCGCACATCTCCAGGATCCGTTCCAGCGATCCCTTCGCCAGCATGAACGTTCCCTCGGCGCCTGCGATTCGTGATACCATGTACATCCGTTCGGACTCGAACGGGAGATCGATGGAGCTTGTCCACGCATCGGCCTCGGCTTCGAGCAGGCCACCCTTCTCTGCAGCGACGATCATTGCACCCTCGGTCGGATCGCCAACGAGTTCGCGCTCCCCCTTCTCGTTCCGCACGAACGATGACTCCGTGCAGAACAGTCCCACCCGGAGCGTCCAGGCCAGCGGCTCGAGCGCCGGGGCGTCTGCCTCCGCGCCGCTCTCGTCGGTGATTGTGCCAACGGGATCGAATCCACCGCCGGTAAGCGAATAGAGGCTGTTGTCGGCCGCAATCATCACCGTGGTCATCTGATTGCGCGTAAGCGTCCCGGTCTTGTCGGAGCAGACGATGGTGGTGGAGCCGAGGGTCTCGACGGCGTTCATCTTCCTGACGATCGCGTTGCGCCGCGCCATCTGGTAGACGCCGATGGAGAGGGCCACGGTGACGGCGATCGGGAGGCCTTCCGGAATGGCGGAGACGGCGAGCCCGATCGCAGTGAGAAGCATCTGCGTTGCGTTGTATTCGCGCAGCATGCCGAGACCGAAGATCACCGTAATCGTAACGGCGATCGCGATTGCCATTACCTTCCCGAACTTCGCCAGCCGCTCCTGCAGCGGCGATACCGTCTCCGCCGCCTCGGCGATCCCCCTGGTGATCTTTCCGATCTCCGACGTATCCCCTACGCCTGTCACCAGACCATGGGCGCGACCCTTGCGAACCGTTGTGCCGGCGTACGCCATCGTCACGCGGTCGCCCAGCGGTGTTGCGTGTTCGAGCCGGGCGTCCGCATTCTTCAGAGCCGGCATCGGCTCGCCGGTGAGCATGGACTCGTCGATCGTGAGCTCGATTGCGTCGATGAGCCGGACATCGGCCGGGACGCGGACGCCGCTTTCAAGCATCACGATGTCGCCGGTTACCAGCTCCTCGGCCGGGATGGTTCGCTGCTCGCCGTTGCGGGTTACGCGTGCGGTAGGAGCAGTGAGGCTCTTGACGGCATTGAGCCGTTCGTTCGCGCGCTGTTCCTGAACGTAGCCAATGATTGCGTTGAATGTCACCACCACGAAGATCGTGATGGCCTCGGAGATATCGGAGACTACGGAGGTGAGAACGGCTGCACCGAGGAGGATGAAGATCAGCGGATTGTTGAACTGCTCCAGGAGGAGAACCAGCCGGGACGTTCGCTTCGCCTCCGGGAGCCGGTTGGCGCCGAAGCGTTCGCGCATCCGGGCCGCCGCCTCGGTTGTAAGGCCGCGGGCCGGATCGATATCGAGATCCTTCAGAAGGTCCTCGGGCCGCGACGCGTGTGCCGTCACGTGGATGGGGGAGGCCGTGGACGTGGGATCCGTTGGCTGAATCATGGATTTCTACAAATCGTGGGCCGATTTCGCAGCAGCCGCCGCTGCCGGCGCAGGAACTCCGTATGATACCGGTTCCCGGCCAATATCCCTCTCTGCATCGATATGCTTCGGACGCGGATTTTCACCAACGTGAAGCGGCACCATTTCCTATATTTGACGATTGACCTGTCGCAACAATAACTCATACAGCAAATGCAGTATAAGCACTATCCGAATCGGCCGGAGAAGTTGGAAGCCGACTATGCTCGCGAAGAGTACAAGCGGCTGATCGATCGAATCGATGCGGCTGAGGCATCGGAATCATCCGCCGAGTGGGTGCGGTTGTTCGCCGATTGGAATGCACTGAAGTCATACATCAACGCCGAGGGAAGCCGTATCAGCTTCGCGCAGAGCCGGGACATGAGCGATCCGGTGCGTGAAGAAGCGGATCGCTACTACCGCGAGGAAGTGACTCCGGTTGCGGATGAAGGAAGTTCGCGCATGGTGAACGCTCTGTTGAAGAGCCGCCATCGCGCCGCTGTTGCCGAGCGTTTCGGCGGTCACCTGGTGCGCGTGCTCGAGACCACGGTGGAGCCGCTGGCGCCGGTGAATTCCGATTTGCGCGTGAAGGTGAGCGATCTCGTGAATCGCTACGAGAAGACGGTTGCCTCCGGCGAGGTGACGATCAACGGCAGGCAGGTAACGCTTGCCGTTGCACGGAACATGCAGAGTTCCGAGGATGCGGATACCCGTCGCCAGGCATTCGAGGCCTATCGCACATGGTTCCTGGATCATCGGACGGAGCTGGGGGAGATCTACGACGCGATGGTGAAGCTCCGCGACCAGATGGGGCGGAACCTCGGGCACGAGAACTACGTTCCGCTCGGATATCTGGCCATGGGGCGCACCGATTACGGTGCGGCCGAGGCAGCGAAGTTTCGTGACAGCGTCCGGCGTTACGCCGTACCGCTTCAGAAGAAGCTGTACGAACAGCAGGCCGCGCGTCTTGGCATGCAGACGCTGCGGCCGTGGGATTCCGCGTACGATCCGGCCCTTACGCTTCCGGCCGGCGTGGCTCCCGTGGAGACCCAGCTCGAAAAGGCACAGCGGGTGTTCGACCAGCTGTCCCCCGATCTCGCCGGCCACTTTACCCGGATGCGCCAGGAGGGGCTGATCGATCTCGAAAACCGGAAGGGGAAGCAGGCGGGCGCCTACTGCACGTCGTTCAGCGACGAAGGGCGGGTGGCGATCTTCTGCAATTCCACCGGTGACCAGGAGGATGTGGGGACGCTGATGCATGAGATGGGGCATGCCTTCCAGGGATGGGAGAGCCAGCCGATCGAGTCCGTGGATCTTCAGTGGCCAACGTCGGATGCCTGCGAGATTCACTCCATGGGAATGGAGTATCTGAGCATGCGATTCATGTCGGAGTTCTTCACCGCCGAACATGCCGAGAAGTTCCGCCGTCACCGGTGGAAGGATGCCGTGGAACTGCTCTGCTACATCTGTATCGTGGACGAGTACCAGCACTGGGTGTACGAGCATGCCGATGCCACGATGGATGAGCGCGATGCTGCGTGGGATCGCATCTGGGACGTGTACAAGGATGGCCTGGACTTCAACGGTGTGGAGGCGTACAAGCATGCACGCTGGTATGCGCAGGGGCACATCTTTGCGTCGCCGTTCTACTATATCGACTACGCGATTGCCGAGACGGGCGCAATGCAGCTGGCGCTGATCGACGCGGACGACCATGCAAAGGCGTTGGATATCTACCTCAATCTCTGCCGCATCGGCGGAACGATGAGCGTGTTGAATATCTTCAAGACCGCCGGTCTCCGTTCGCCGTTCGATCCGGAGGTGATGCGCGATCTGATGGCGCATGCGGCCCGGGAGCTCGGGATCGAGGAATCCGTGGTAGCGTAAGGGACCGATTCCCCCGGCAGACATGCGCGGATGCGCGGCACCAGGGGAGCCCTTCGTAACCGAGGCCGATGACGCCGGTAGGTCGCGATCGGCTGCAGCTGATAACGTATGATGTGTCGTAGAGGTGCCTCTGCGACACCATGCGATGAGTTCGAACGGGGATTCCGCGTTGTGGGATCCCCGTTTCGTTCATGTCGCCGGCTGCGTTTCCATCATAGCCCAATGCATCAACCGCCCAGCATCCGCTTTACGTCGCGCACGCGCCGCCGCGCCGCGGGCAGTTCCGTGCCGTCATCCAGCCTGATCAGGTGGCGGCCGGCGAACCACGGAACGATCTCCTTCACGGCCGATGCGTTCACGATATGCGAACGATGCGCGCGAATGAACATGCGCGGGTCAAGCCGCGCCTCGATCTCATCCAGCGTGAACTCGATCAGGTGCGCTCCGCCGGCCGTGTGTGCGTACACCAGCTTGTTGCGTGCCTCGATCCAGCGAACCTGATCCAGCGGTACAACGCGCAGCCTGCGGCCTGCGCGAACAACGAGCCGCGCAAGCGGTGCGGTGCTTCGTTCCCGCATCATCTCATCGATTCCCTCTGCTCCGCTGCGCCGCGCCTGTTCATCGTGCAGCCGGGCGAGCGCCATGTTCAACCGGCCAAGGCGAACCGGTTTGGTAAGGTAGTCCAGCGCGTGCACCTCGAATGCGCGGATGGCGAATTGATCGTAGGCCGTGACGAAGACGATCCGAGGGCGCGGGATTCCAATCAATTCCACCACGTCGAACCCATCGAGCATCGGCATCTGAATATCCAGGAACACCACATCCGGCTTCAACTCATCGATCGCCGCAACGGCATCGGAACCGTTGCCGCACTCGGCGATCACGTCGATCGTGCCGTCCGCTTCGGCCAGCAGCAGCCGGAAACGCTCGCGTGCAAGCGGCTCATCGTCCACGATGATTGCTCGAAGTGTCTGCATGAACCTTCATGTTTGGTTGCACCGCAGTGTTCCGCATCCGGCGCGTCCGGAAGCTTCTCTACGCTGCGGGCTCGTGGCCCTTCTGCCCGGTGATGTCGAGCGGGAAGACGATGGCGATGCCGTTCGGCAGCAGCTCCAGCGCGGCCGCCGCGCCGAACTGATGCAGCAGACGATCGCGAACATTGGCCAGCCCGGTTCCTCTGGCAAGCAGTTCCTCCAATCGTTTCCCCGCGAAGCCCGGGCCGGTGTCCGTGATGTGCAGGTGCACGACGCCGCCGGCGCTGGCCGCCGTGATATCGATGCGGCACGTTCCTTCAGTCCGCTCGGCTCCATGCTTCACCGCGTTCTCCACGAGCGGCTGCAGCAGCAGGCTCGGGACGCGCGCGGCACGCAGGTGCTCCGGCACATTCAGGGATATAACCATGCGCTCCCCGAAACGCGCTCGCTCGATTGCAAGGTACAGTTCGAGCGATGCCATCTCCTCGGCAAGCGTGACGGTTGGATGCTCCGACGCGCGAAGGCTGTATCGGAACAGGTCAGCGAGGGATTCGGTGAGCTGCTCCGCCTCCATCGGGCGAATGCGGATCAATGCGGCGATGGAGTTGAGTGAGTTGAAGAGAAAGTGCGGGTTGATCTGCGCGCGCAGCGCACGGAGTTGTGCCGTGAGCGCCGCCTGCTCCGCCGTGCGGGCGCGGGTATAGAATGCCTCCAGATAGCGCGAGCCGTGGCCGACCAGCGATGCGCAGATCGCCAGAAGCCCGATCGTGATCAGGTTCCATCGATTGTAGAGATAGGGGAAGTTGAAAATCAGCCGCAGCAGATACGTTGCGAGTGCGAAGGAGAGAACCAGCACCACGGTGTGAATCGCAACGCGTATCGCCACGTCGCGCCGGGTGCGCATCGGAACGAATCGTTCGGCCAGCATGCCGGCGCCGTGCTGGGTGCTCGCCATGACGACGAGATAGATGCCGCTCACCACCAGACTCCAGAACAGATTCTCCCACCGCAGCCTGTCGCTGAACAGAACGAAGGCCACGAGCCCGATGACGATCGTGTAGAGCGCAACATTCACGATCGAACGAAGTGATATGCGTGGTCCAGTTCCTGCCATGTCTGTTGCATTCCGGCGAACGCCGGTCTCCGCCGTCCGTTCGCATCCGATCGTTGCCCTATGTCCGTGAGATGGTTCCGCAGAGGGATGACTCCGCGCAGAGGATGCCTTACCAGCCGCCAACCGAAACCGCATGCAATATATCGTTCCGCCCCCGTGCTCTTCCCCGGGCGCCATGCCGTTCATCCCCTGCCGGAGACCGTTCGTCCGGACTCCGTGCCGCCGGTCCGTAATGCCGTTGCCGGCAGATAGATGGGCGATAGGTTCGTGCCGAAATCAGCGAGGCGCAGGAGCCTCACATTCGAAACGATCAGGAGGGTTCAATCACGATGAATGCGACCATGACACGGACGTTTATCACCGCATGCGCCGCCGCATGCTTCGCGATCTCGGCACATCCAACGATACATGCCCAGGGGACGGATCTGGTTCCACACCCGTCACCCGATGGTATTGCCGTTGCCGCACAGCAGGCGAAGGGTCTGCTGGGGCCGGATGCGGAGTTGGTGTTTATCGGAGCGGTGGGGCACGCTATGTACGATGTGGGTGGCGGTACCACCGTGCTGCTGGAGGCCGATCTCGCAACCGGTACCTCCACTGCGTGGGTGTATGCGTTCTACTCGCCATCGAAGAATGAACGGACGATGCTTGCGGCCGTGGACATTCCGGGGCTCGGCTATCAGGCCATGCCCGCCTCGTCCCCGATCCCCATCCCCGATATCACGCAGGCAGTGGAGACCTCGCTTCCATACTCGAGCAGTGCTGCGATGGTGGGACGCCTCGCGGCAGACTCCGTGTATCGGCGGTATCGGTCGGAGTACCCGGGCGTGTTCCCTCAGGCGCTGGCGTATCGTCCGTTCTCCGCCGCGGACTCCGCGCTCCTTCCAACGTGGTTTCCCCGCAATGCGCCGGTCTGGATAACGCGCTTCACCGGCGTCGGCGATTCGGCGATGGTCTGCTATGTCTCGGGAGGAAGCGGTGCCACATGGTGTGCGCGCGGCGCGGTTGCCTCGGCGCCGGCCGGCTCCTCACGTCGGCCGGACAGGCTGAACCTCTCCTCGACGGGGGAGAGGCGGCCTGGAGGGCATTGAGATCGAAGGGGGCCCGTCGTTGAACAGGGGGGATTGTGCAGGCCGGATGAGTATCGGGGAGGTTGGTGTGTTCACACTCCGCGGCATATCGTACGGCGATACGTCCCGCGTTGTGCGATCCGGTTCGCCGGCGATGGAGCCTGGAGTTCCCAACAAGGGGTTGGCCACGTTATCGGCACTGCTTCCGGCAGGGGGGAGCCTGGTTCTTTGTACGCTCGCCTGCGGCTCGCCGAGAGTTCCTGGTGGGTTGCAGGAACAGGCCGAACGGAAGGGGACAGTGCCCTTCCCGTTTCTGAAGTGCAATCCGGTGTTGACGGGAACCGTTACCGCGAACTGCGTTTCTTCGGAGCACTTCGCGCCGCGCGCGGAGTGGCCGTGGATCGTGTCGGTGCCGGCCGCGACGGCGACGGGCGCGAGGGGCCGGGGAGCGCGGCCTCCGCGTTGTTGGCGCGGCGCGCAAGCCAGATGCCGACGCCGATGCAGATTGCCGTGAGCAACAGGCTTTCCAGCGCGCGAACGATGTCCCTGTTGAGAAAGGAGATGATCGTGCCCAACGCAAAGAAGATCGCAAAGGCATAGAGACCGTTCGCCCAGCACCCCGCGCGTCTGATGCGTTCCGGGATCGAGTTGTCGTTTGTTCGTGCCACTGTTGAGCCGGGATCGTTTGGGGAATGATCAGCGAGAGGGGGGAAGATAGTTCAATTCGGGCTAGACTCTCCGGATCACCACCAGAGTAATGTCGTCATGCGGTTCGGCGGTTCCCACGAAGTCGCTCAGGCGCTGCATGATGGATGCGCGCGTCTGGAGCGCCGTCAGCCGCATCGATGCCGCGATACGGAGCGTTTCGATTGTCCGTTCGTCACCGAACGGTTCGCCGGACGGGTCGGTTGCCTCCGTGAGGCCGTCGGAATAGAGGAGTGCGATGTCGCCGGGTTCCATCACGAATGGGGCCGGCTCGATGGCGGCTCCTGCAAGCGAGCCATGGGTAAGTCCGAGCGCCATGCCGCGGGGGCGGCATACCTCCACGCTGTCCGACGCCGAACGATAGAGCAGCAGAGGGTTGTGTCCGGCGCGATAGAAGGCGCAGCGATCGTCGAAATCGATCGTGATCATTCCAAGCGTAATGAAGCTCTTCCTGTCCAGCCGGATCGTGAGCGTATCGTTGAGCCCGGTGAAGAACTCGAGCGGGGAGGAGACGTGGATCGAGAGTGCCTGCGCCATTCCCTGGAACTTTGCCATGAGCAGTGCGGCGGGCACTCCCTTGCCCGCCGCATCGGCAACCAGAATTCCCTTGGTGCCGTCGGCGAGCGAAACGTAGTCGTAGTAATCGCCGCCGATCTCCACGGCCGGTTCCGTGGTGCCGCTGATATCGAAGCCGGGAAGTACAAGGTCGTCAGCCGGCAGCAGGCTGCGCTGAACGTTGCGAGCGGCCTGAAACTCCGCCGTGAGCTGGTTCTGTTCCCGAAGAAGGGTGCTGCGCTGTGCGTAGTGGCTGCGGATGAGTTCGAAGAGGAAGATCGCTGCGCCGATGCCGATGGCAACGAGCCCGTTCCCAACAGGGATGGAGTCCGTGATACTTTGCGGCATGACGAACCGATCGCCCAGAATCAGGCCGAGGGCGAGGAAGGCGAACATGGAGCCGAGGATGCCGCTGGCGCCCCAGGCGAGCACCAGGGTCAGCGTGCGCACCACTCCCTTCTGTATGCGTGAGACCGCCCACCAGCTGATATGGGCCAGCGAGCCGATGGAGGTACAGAAGAGCATGCCGATGACAATCGTCTCCAGTGGATGCTCCAGCGAGCCGGTGACCACCAGTTGTGCGACGATGCTGAAGACGATGGCGATGCCGTTGCCGATGAGCAGCGACTTCCACATCGGCATGCGCTTTTCCTCTCCCGCACGCGGGCGCGACCGGCGGAGAAGGGAACGGCGTTGCTCCGGCTGTGCCTTGGTTGCTGTCATTGAATGCTGAAGATGTTCCCCCGGGAGATGCCGATGCGGGGATCTGTAGGCGTAATTTGCATGATCGCCGAGAATTATCGCGACTGATTACCTGCTTGGAGTGCCTGTCTACAGTCGCCGCAAAGCCGGCAGGCAAGCTGTTGCCATCCGGTCTTGTGGGGAACTCCTAGCGTTCCCGACGCGACCGGGATGTTGTTCTGATGTGCTCAATGTGTTCCGTCAACTGACCAAGAACTCTCGGCGAGCCGAAGGCGAGCGTACAAAGAACCATGCCCGTTGTTGTGAATAACCGCTGATGGTGTGCGAGGCCGTTTTGTTGGGAACCCTTCGTATCGTTGCATCATGATTCGCCATTATCTCACGTTCGCACGTCAGGCAGCCTCGCTGGACGCAGCGCTTCGCGGGTGGACGCTTGCGGAGTGCTGGTCGCAGGAGAAGAACATGGTTGTGCTCCGGTTCATCCGGGGGCGCGACTCCGTGTTCGCGGAACTGGCATTCGATCCGCAGCTTGGCTACGGGCTGATGCGCGAAGAGATGCATCGCGCGCGCCGCAATACCATCGATTTCTTTCCTGCATTGATCGGCGTGCAGCTCTCCTCGGTGAGCATCGATGAGAGTGAGCGGGTAATCCGCCTGCATTTCGTTGACGGGCATACGCTTGCCTGTTTCTTCTTCGGCGGCGGCGGCGGCAATGTGCTGCTGTTGCGAGGTGGTGAGACGGTGGGTTCCTTTCGCCGGTACGACGGCGAGTACGATCGAATTCTGAAGGATGCGGAGGAGACGGAGCCGCCGTCGATGAACGAGATCGTGACGGCGCTTCGTGCATCGGAAGACGCTCCTCTCCGTGCGCTGATGCATGCGGTGCCGAATCTGGGGCGGAGGCTTGCAGCCGAGGCGCTGGATCGTGCAGGACTTGCCGATGCATCGATGCGCCTGCATCTGCGGGAGCCGGCTGAACTGGAGCGCCTCCTGGAAACGGTGGACACGCTCTGGACTGCGTGCGAGGCAAGCAGCACGTGTACGCTCTACGTTACCGGGAGCGACGTGATCTTCGCGTTGATTCCGCTCGAGGCCGTTGCGCATGAGGCGGTACGAACCGAGACGTTCAACGAGATCGGCGATGCCGTGCGTGCGTGGCGCTCCGCGTGGCATGGAGTGCATGCGGTTGCGGCGTTGCGCGAGCGTATCGCCAAGCGTCTTGCAGCGGAGATCGCCCGCATGGAGCGCTCGCTCGCCAACCGCATGGATGCGCCGGCGCACGTTGCGCGCGCCGAGGAGTGGGAACGTTCCGGCAAGCTGTTGATGGCGCATCTGCATGACATACCGAAGGGAGAGGAGCGGGTTCGCCTGGTGGGATGGGAAGGGGAGGAGCACGAGGTGGTGATGAACCCGAAGCTGTCGCCGGTGGAGAATGCGGAACGCTATTTTCGTCGTGCTCGCGGGGCTCGCGACGCGGCTGCGCGCTCCGTTGCGGGCATCGAGAAGAATCGCGCGGCGTTGGAGCGCGTGCGTGTGCTGGCTGCGAAGGCTGCCGTTGCCGCTACGAACGCAGAGCTGGAGAAGATCGAAGCAACCAATCGTGATCTGTTTACCATGACTGCAGAGACGAAGGCGCCGGGATCGGCGGAACGTTTCCGCCGCTTCGAAGTGGCCGGAGGTGTCGAGGTGTATGCCGGAAAGAACGCGGCGAACAACGACGAGCTGACCGTGCGCTTCGCGAGGCCGAACGACTACTGGCTTCATGCGCGCGGCACGTCGGGCTCGCATGTTGTTCTGCGCTGGAACGACACGAAGACGAAGCCTTCCAAGGAGGCACTGCGTGCGGCTGCATCGATTGCCGCGTACTACTCCGGCGCGCGCGGCGCCAAGATGGTGCCGGTGGCCTACACGCTGAAGAAGCACGTGCGCAAACCGCGCGGAGCGGCGCCGGGCGCCGTGGTAATGGAGCGCGAGGATGTGATCATGGCGGAGCCGAAGCTGCCGCAGGGGAGCGGCGATGACGGGCAGTAGGCGGTGGTCGGTTGTCAATGGCCAGTAGTCTCTCTTCTTGCAACTGACCATTGACGACTGACGGACTACTTCACTCCCGCTCGTTCGTCTCGAGCAGCGTGCGAATCTCCTCCTGCGGAAACTCCGAACGTGTGAGGAGCTCGTAGGCCTCCTGCACCTGCGCAAGCAGAACTTCGACGCCGCTGATCGTGGTGGCGCCTGCCGTCGAGGCATCGCGCAGGAAGCGGGTGATGGCCGGGCTGAAGTTCGTATCCAGAACGATCTGCCGATTGTGGAAGATGTCCGGGATGGTGATCGGCGTTTCGTCCACATTCGGATAGGAGCCGAGCGGAGTGGCGTTCACGATCAGCCGGGCTTCGGCCAGCAGCTGCGCGATATCCGGCGGGAACAGCTCCTGCGCCTCGATCACGGTGCTGGTCTTGGTTCCGCTCAGCAACTGCTTCAACACCTGTGCCTGCTGCGGTGTGCGATTGGCTATGGTCACGTGCTTCACGCGGAAGTGGCGCACCACGGCGAATGCGGCGGAGCGCGCCATGGCACCGCCGCCAAGAATCACCGCGCTGCCGTGGGCAAAGGAATCCTTGTACGGCTCCAGTTGTGCGATCACGGCCCGTGCCTCCGTGTTGTGCCCGGTGGCGTGATCGTCATCGAAGGTGATCGCGTTGATCACGTTGGCGCCGTGCGCCTCGTCCGAGAGATAATCCACCAGACCCATCGCGGAACTGCGCAGCCGTCCGTCCAGGTAGACACCGCTTGCGCCGAGCGTGCGCAGCGCGCCGTACGGCGTGGCCACGTCGCGCACCGGGGCGTCGACGATCAACGGGGCGATGTCCGCACCGCTGATTGCACACGCCGCGGAGAACATCTGATGAATCAGATTCTCTCCAACGGGATGGGTGAGGATGCCGACAAGCTGCGTTGAATGTGTTGTTTGCATAAGAGAGAAGTGTCCTGTGCCTGGCGCGCGTTCAGGTGCTGTGCAGCGCGGGTTCGCAAATGCTCCGCAAATATATGAGAGTGCCTGAACGAAGCGAATGTGTGATGGGAGACGGCGAGAGATATAGTGTCTGCATCGGAACGAGGCATCGTTGCGCTTCCTGCACGGCAATCCCTGCGGTTCATTGCGCCGGGGAGTGTGCGGGTGGATATGGGCGCCGCAGGACCATGTCTGCGCCTAGCGATCCATCATGGTCAGAACATCCCCGGCGGTGATGCGGTAGCGCGAGGTGCTTTTCGGCAGGAAGACGATGGACGTGCCGAAGCGGGTTCGCGACGCAAGATGTACCCGGATTGCTGCGCCGAACACCGAGCCCTCGTTGGTGACGTGGTTGATCTGCTCGAACGGGATGCGGATCTCGCTCAGGTAGTTGCCGACCAGCAGTGCATCGTGTGTGATCCGAACACGTTTCACGAGCGGCAGGGCGAAGAGCGATACGCCGGTTCCTATCCCGAGGGCTATGAGAATCGCCCAGGCATCCTCAGGATGGCTGGAATAGTATCCGTTGTGATCGGGAGCGCCGGCAACGGCGTAGAACAATCCAAAGAACATCAGTCCGAACAGGAACGGCTGCACAAGGGCGGCGATACTTCGCAGACCTGTAAGCGCGGTCGGCTCCGAATGGAAGTCCGTGCCCATGGTACAATCAGCGCTGTGCGTAGGCGCGGAGCCTCGTCAACGACTCCGTGCGGCCAAGCACTTCCATGGTTTCGAACATACCTGCGCCAACGCGCTTGCCGGTGATCGAGAGGCGCATCGGGTGGATCAGCTTGCCGGCCGAGATGCCGAGCGATTCCGCATGGGCGCGCACAACGCCGTCGATCTTCTCGGTGATCCAGTTTGCTTCATCCAGAGTCTCCAGACGATCGGCAAGCTCCAGCATCTGACCCGCCGTCTCCGGCTTCCAATGCTTGGCGGCGTACTCTTCGTCGAAGTTCTTCACCGGCCCGAACATGTAGTCCGCAAAGAGGGGGATGTCTTTCACGAAGTGGATGCGTTCCTTCACCAGGTTCACCACCTTCGCCGCGTATGCCGGATCCACGCCGTTGAATCCTGCCTGCTCCATGAAGGGCTGCATGTCCGCGGCAAGCCGCTCAACGGGAAGCTCGCGCAGATACATGCCGTTCATCCAATTGAGCTTCTCGATATCGAAGATGGCGCCGGCCTTGTTCACCTTTGCCAGATCGAACATCGAAATCATCTCCTCCATCGGGAAGATCTCCCGATCGGCGGTCGGGTTCCAACCGAGAAGCGCAACGAAGTTCACCAGCGCCTCCGGGAGGAAGCCCTTCTCCTTGTAATCGCTCACGGCAACATCGCCGTCGCGTTTGGAGAGCTTCTTGCGTTCCGGGCTGAGCAGCAGCGGCAGGTGTGCGAACTGCGGCCTGTCCCATCCGAATGCATCGTAGAGGATCACGTGCTTCGGCAGCGAGGGGAGCCATTCCTCTCCGCGGATCACATGTGTGATCTCCATGAGATGATCATCGACGATGTTGGCGAGATGGTAGGTGGGGAAGCCGTCGGACTTCAGGAGGATCTGATCGTCGATGGTGCGGTTGGCGAACACGCTCTCGCCCCGCACGATGTCGCTGGTGCGGGTCTCGCCCGTGAGCGGCACGAAGAGGCGGATCACGCGGTCCGTGCCGGACTCCAGCAATCTCTTCGTCTCCTCCTCGCCCAGAGTGAACTGGTTGCGCATGGAGCTGCGGTCGTACTTGGGTGCGATGCCGGCCTGCTGCTGCCGCTCGCGCATGCGCTCCAGTTCCTCCGCGGTGTCGAACGCGTAATAGGCGGTGCCGCGTTCGATGAGGAACTGCGCGTGCTCGCGGTAGATGGCAGTGCGTTCGGACTGGCGGTACGGGCCGTACGCTCCTCCAACGTGCGGGCCTTCATCGAACTCGATCCCGGCCCACGCGAACATTTCCAGAATGTTCTGCTCGGCGCCTTCGACGAAACGGACCTGATCGGTATCCTCGATTCGCAGGATGCAGGCGCCACCCATGTGGCGTGCGAAGAGGTAGTTGTACAGGCCTGACCGCAGGCTTCCCACGTGAAGCATGCCGGTTGGCGAAGGAGCGAAGCGAACGCGAACCATGGAGCAGTGCGTAAAGTGAACGTTGAAACAGGTACAACGGGAGTCCACAACAAAAAAAGCGCAGACCCGACCATCGTCGCGCTGCGCTACTGGACTATGGGCGAGTGATGGGATTTGAACCCACGACCTTCTGAGCCACAATCAGACGCTCTAACCAACTGAGCTACACCCGCCATTTGGTGTGCAGGGAGACAAACTTATTCTTTTCCGAAGGTCTGGGCAATCTCAGATTGTAAAATTGTACGCGGGAACGGCGCAGGGCCCGGGGGGGCTATGTTGCTGCCGTTGCGATGTTGAAATAGGCGAGTAGTGTGGCCATGTCTGCCGCGGCCAGCGCGATGGGGCCGGCGGCTACGTGCGGATCGCGCTTCAGAAGGCGAAGGAGCATCGGCATCAGAAGGCCGATTGCCGCGGCGCACGTAACGCCTGCCGCGATGCCGCCCGCCAACGTTACAACAACGCCGGCATGCCCGGTCCAGAACCAGGCGACTGCCGCAACCAGGGCTGCGGTTGCGCCGCCAAGCAGCAGGCCGGTTCCAACTTCGGTGCGAAGGCGTGAGAGAAGTTCGGGGAAGCCCGGCCTGCGGCCGTGAAGGAGGGTGAGCGAGATGCTCACCGATTGAATGCCGACGCTCTCGCTCAGCGCAAGGACGACCGGGATGAAGAGAGCAAGCGCAACAACGCGTTCCATGTGGGGGGCAAACAGGCCGGAGAGGAATGCTGCCCCAACGCCGCCGGCGACGTTGCAGAGGAGCCATGGGAAGCGGCTTCTGAAGGCGCCGAATGCCGACCGGCGCTCCGTTGCGGCCAGGTGAACGCCGATCAACTGGAACAGATCGTCCGCACGACGGCTCTGTTCGATGGCGCCGAGTTCGCTGGTGTAGAGCTCCACGTCCACAACGCCGAGCAGCACGCCATCCGGGCTCACGACCGGCAGGGCAAGCAGGTGATGCCGGGCGAAAAGCCTGAATGCATCGGCAAGGGTTGCGGTCTGTGGAAGAGCGATCACATCGGCAATCAGGATCTCGCTCACGCAGGCATCGGGCGGGCTGAGAAGCAGCCGCCGCGTGGGGACCACGCCGCACAGCCTTCCAGCCTGGTCCGTGACGTAGAGATAGATGATGCGCCCGGATGGTGGATCGGCGCGGATGCCGGCAAGTGCCTGGCCAACGGTGTCGCCCACGTGAAGGCGTGCGATGTCGGTGCGCAGGTGGCCTGCGATGCTCTCTGTTGCGTGTAGTGTTGCGTCTGTGCGCGTTGCCTGTTCGGTTGGTTGCGATGCCATGGCTCTTCCCCCCGGGGTGATTGTGGGATGGAGCCGAAGGTTACGGATTCTTCTTCGATTTATCGGGGAGCCAGTGCGCGCCGAACGATGCCCGAATGCCCACGAAGTACTGCTTCCAGTCCGCATCCGCGAGCACGGACGTGCGGGGCACGGATGCGAACACTTCGAAGCTCAACGCGATCGGCTGCACCTGCAGGTTCCATCCGATGGCGAACTCCCATGCGGTGCGGAGGCGGTTCAATCCATCGAAGGTTCTCTTGTTGATCAAGGTGGCGGTATCGCTGCCGTTGCCGTAGCGGATCTCGTCCTTGGCATCGGCGATCTGCGAGTACTGCGTTCCCTTGCTGGAGACGGCGTAGGCGGCGGATATCCCGCCGTACACGTAGTAGTACGATCCCAGCGCCATCGCCTCGTTGTCGATGAAGCCGCCGTAGACGGGGATCACCAGGCCGATGGAGCCGAGGAGCGAATACTGTTTCAGGTGGATCACACCAACTTCCTTGAACGGCTGCATGGCGCCGCCGATAGTGAGGAAGCTTCGGGATGTATCGTTGGAGAAGAGCATCCCTTCACTCACCTGAAGTCCCGATTGCAGGCGCACGACAGCCGGCATGGGAAGGTTGTAGAGGAACGTCAGCATGTACTCGGAGTAGTCCGTAGCCGGATAGCCATCGCTTTCTTCATCCTGCGAGTTGGGCTTCAGGATCTTCCGCTCGCTGCTGCTGGTGAACGGGTTGGCCTGGGTGAACGGTTCGGTTGTGGGCGCGAATGCCCTGGAGCGGATGTTCGGCGCAACGTCGTACGCGTCGGCAAGGAAGAAGGTGCCGCCGTATTCGAGTGTGTAGCCGGTGTAGGCCTGCGGGAACCAGCCGGTGGAGACGTGGCCGAAGATGTCGTCATCCAGTTTGAAGCGTTCCGGATTGGCGCCGTAATCGTCCCAGGTGCTGTCGGCCTCGTCCTGCGCGTGCGCGCAGGTGGCGCATGCTGCAAGCCCGATGCAAACGAGCAGCAGAGTAATCGCTCCCGGCAAGACCGGGCGCCGTTCTGTTCTGCTCGGCGTTCCCCGTACCCGACGAAGAATTACGGCAAGCTGCGGGCGGGTGTACGAAGAACCAGGCTCCTGGCAGTGAACCGGCTCCGTTAGCGTGATCGGCCGTTCGGCCGGAACCCCAAGAGGTCTGCGTGTATATGTTCTGGCGTTCATCATCGTAGTATGTGCATCACTTTGTCGGCCGAACCGGAGTTGGTGACCAGGCGCACAAGGTAGGCGCCGCTTGGGAGTGTGAGAGGGGGCGTGTAAACGTAGGTATGCGGGCCGATCGGCTGATCGCCCAGTTGGGCCACGTAGATCTCCTTGCCCAGGAGATCGAAGAAGTGAAAGCTTACGTCCGAGCGCTTGTCGATCCGGTAGGCCCACGTGGTGGAGCCGTTGTAGGGAACGGGGTTCGGGTAGTTCTGTTCCAGGATTGCAAAGCGCACGTATGGCAGTGGCGGGCCGATGGATCGGGTTATCACCACGCCCATGCCGGCCGGGAAGGAGTCGCTTCCAACGGTGATGTTGCGAAGGGTGATCACGCAGACGGAATCGGACCCGGCCAGTGCCTCCCCTTCGAGGGAGACGAGGGTATCTCCCGCCGTGCCGGCTGCTCCTCGATTGATGGTGAGGCCGATCCGATAGATGGAGTCCTTCACCTGCTTCATCTCCACGCTCACGATGGAATCGCCGGCTGGTGCGATGAAGCGAATGGGAAAGAACACGGTGGGATTGGAGAGCTGCATGGTTGCTGCGAAGGAGACCGATCCGGGGCGCGGAATGGTGGGGGCATGCACTACAACACGCAACTGCTTACCCACGAGCCCGAACGCCGTATCGATTGCGAACTGCGCCCGTGCCCGGCCCGCTATCGCGAACAGAAGGAGGAACGCAAGGCAGAATGAGGAACGAGTCATCGATGAGTGTCGGTTGTTCGTCGGTAGAATGTTGACATCGTATTCTGATAGTGGGCATACACGTGCCGCGAAGGCCGGCGATCTATTTGCTGCGCGACACGATAACGAATTCGGTCCGGCGATTCTTCCGGCGGTTCTCCTCGGAATCGTTCGGAACGAGGGGGCGGGTTTTGCCGAAGCCTTTCACGGATAAACGACCCGCATCGATCCCCATCGCAACGAGCGCGTTGGCAACGGCCTGGGCGCGATCCTGCGAGAGCTTCATGTTGTAGTCATCGCCACCGCGATCGTCCGTGTGCCCTCTGATCTCCAGCTTGATGTCCGGGTTGGAACGGAGTGCATCGGCCACTTCGCGGATACGCGGCATCGATCCGCTGCTGATGACGGCCTTGTCGTAATCGAACTCGATTCCCACGAGCGCAATGGAGCCAACGGGATCGTACGGCATGAAGAGCGATCGATCGTAGAGTCCGCTGGCGGCGAGTCTGCATCCGACTTCCGCGAGCGTGAGGAAGGCCGTTGCGGTATGAATCCCCTTGCAGAGGGGCGGATGATAGGTGATGCGATAGTAGTTGCTCAACCCGCGATAGATGTCTGCGAAGACATACGGGAACTCTTTATTGGAGTAGATGCGGTACATGCGGCCTCCGGTGTAGACCGCCATGTTGCGCATTACCTCCTCGTTGGCTTCGCCATAGGCCACGGTGTAGAGCGTCACTTTCTTTTCACGGGCGATGCGATGCACCGCGTCCACGGCCGCATGCGAGTTGCCGTCCATGCCGTCGGTGAAGAGAATCACGGCGCGGCGGTGCGTGGGAGGAGCCTTGGCCACTTCGTTGATGCCAACGATGGCCGCATCGTAGAGGGCCGTGCCGCCGCCGCCGGGCGGTTCAAGGTTCTCGATCTGGAACTCGTGCCTGAAGCGGGAGGAGTCACCGGTAAGAGGTACATCCACTTCGCAGGCGCTGCCAAACTTCACAGCGGTAATCTGGTCGCCCTGCTTGATGATCCTGAGCGTACGGCTTACGGCGGTGCGAAGGCGGCGCACCTTTTCATCGCCCATGGAGCCCGATTGGTCCAGCACGAAGGCGATGGCATACGGCTCACGACGGTCCTCACGAACTTCGGTGACGGAGAAGCTGTCTATCGTGGTGCGCTCACCCGAACAGGAATCCACGAGGGTGCTCCAGTAATCTCTCCATGTGCCGGGGCCGTTGAAGTAGGGGGGAGCGAGGCCCATGACGAATCGGCCGGATGTATCGTAGACGAACGCGCGGAGCTCCACCTGATCCGGGTAGCGACTGTCGTCGACGGCGCGGATGTCCATCAGTAGCGGACCACTGGCCGAGCCGGCCTCGGAGCCCGTCTCTGTGCCGGATGACCGCGAATCGATCGTGCCGCCGCTGTGCGTAATGCCTGCGGAGTCACGAGGCGGCGTGGCGGACCTTGCGCCGCTGCTCTTCATGGCCTTGATCACCTGATCGTAGGGGATGGTGGAGGTCATGTAGACCGGCTTGTAGTCCTTCGGAGGAGTAACTTCGCGCGCGATGTTGATGACATGCTGTGGACAGCCGGCGAGGCCGACCGCCAGGAGCAGGATGGAAGCTGCGGCAATGAGACGCTGAGCCACGGAGTTTCTCCCCGAAGTAATCGGTAGACGGATACGTTGCGAATGGGCTATGGATTCTGCGCGTGGGAGCAGGTTTAACGCAGAAGGGATGGCCAAGCCAGCTTCAACGTGTCGGAAGATAACGAGTTGCGGACGCGCCGCACATTACTGTGTGACAGGAGTCTCCCAATGTGTGACCTGATGCGCACATCGAAGAAAGTGAGGAGCGGGCGGCGGGTATATTTTAGTATACGAATGAATATTGTAGGTTGGGACTGGTGGATGGTCATCTTCCATACCATTCCTTCGTTGGGAGCCGTGTCGGCAGGGGGGCCGTTCCTCACTCCGTTGGGAGGGGATACCTTGCCGTGCGTCTGTTGAGAACCATGTTGGCGGCGGATACCTTGCAGTAATGGGAAGTGAGCGAGTCATAGAGCGGATCGATGCACTGAGGGCTGAAATCGACAGCCTTCGTCCGTTGGAGTCCGATCTGGAAGGGCGGATCCTGCAGAAGTTCCGCCTGGACTGGAACTACCATTCGAGCAATATCGAGGGGAACAGCCTCACGTTCGGCGAGACGAAGACATTCCTTCTACATGGGCTTACGGCACAGGGGAAGCCGTTGCGTGACCATCTCGAGATTCGCGGGCACAATGAGGCGATCGATGCGCTCGGCGATATCGTTGCGGGCGAGCGGGAGCTCACGGAGCATGTCATCAAGTCGCTGCACCAGATCATTCTGGGCGAGGCATATACGATACCTGCCCGGACGCCCGACGGCCATCCAACGGAACGGGTCGTAACGCCCGGGCGCTACAAGCTGGGGCCGAACCATGTTCGGACGGTGACAGGCGAAGTGTTCTATTTCGCACCTCCGGAGAAAACGTCGGAGGAGATGGAGGCACTGCTTGTCTGGTACCGGGATGCCGAGGCTGCGGGTGTGATGCATCCGGTGGCGATCTGCGCGCGCCTGCATTATGGTTTCATCCGGATTCATCCATTCGACGACGGCAACGGACGGATCGCCCGTATCCTGATGAATCTGGTTCTCATGAAGCATGGGTACCCGCCCGCGATTGTTCGCACGGAGGAGAAGGAGGAGTACTATAGCGCGCTGCGCCAGGCCGACGGCGGAAACGTGGAGGCGTTCATCGCATATGTGGGGCGGCAGCTGTGGAGGTCGTGCGATATTTACCTGCGCGCCGCACGCGGAGACGAGGTGGAGGATGAGGCCGATATCGACAGGAAGATCGCGCTCTTCAAGGCGCGAGCGGTTCGCGAGCCGGAGTTCCGGTTCGGGCTGTATTGGACGCAGGCCACCAGCGACGACTTCTATGACTCGGTGCTGTTTCCCATCATCGAGTATGTGCTGGCGAAGCTTTCGAAGTTCGACGACCTCTTTGCAGTGAGGCAGGACGATGCAATCGTCATGATAGGTCCGGAGGAGATTGCGCTTGGAGCGATACCGCTGCCCGGATCGCGCACGTTGAGCATGCTGTATGCCGCATACAACGCCGATCCGGAATATCCCGGCCCCGGAAGCGCGGCGACCGCGATCACGGCTGTGGTGTGCTGGCGCGGGTACCGCTATTCCGGGATCGGTACGTTCGATATCGACGCGGGGCTTCGCTTCGTTCTCGGCGACGACGGGTTCGAGCTGCTTGCATATCCATCCGATATTCTTCTGCTGGAGAAACGATACGCCTCCACGATCCTCGCCGAGGAGTTGCGCAGGGTTGCAAGCCGCTGCGTGGACGATGTGATCGCGGCGATCACGCTCCGTATCGAAAGCAATGGATAGCCGAACGCGGGCGGGTGCAGGTAACGAGGCTGCACATGCTTCCACGGAACAGTGTGCACTATACTGAACGGCAAAGGCCGGCATTGCGCCGGCCTTTGCCGTTCATAGAGTATTCACCATGGCAGAAGCGAGTGCGCTAGGCCTGCTCCCCCTCCTCGTGCGCAGCGGCATGAGCACGACGTTCGTCCGGGCGCATCATCGGGAAGAAGATGACGTCGCGAATGGAGTCCTGGCCCGTGAGAAGCATGGTGAGACGGTCGATGCCAAGCCCCATGCCCGTACATGGAGGCATGCCAACTTCGAGGGCATGGAGAAAGTCCTCGTCGATCAGCATGGCTTCATCATCGCCCGCCTCGCGAAGCCTGGCCTGCTCCTGAAAGCGGCGGCGTTGATCGCGCGGATCGTTCAGTTCGCTGAAGGCCGGCGCCATCTCCTGACCTTTGATGATGAGCTCCCATGCCTCAACCAGTCCCGGTTTTGTGCGATGGCGCTTTGCCAGCGGCACCATCTCCTCTGGATAGTCCATGACGAACGTGGGCTGGATCACGTTGGGCTGAACGCAGGTGCTGAAGAGTTCGTCGATCACCCTGGCCACACCCATGGTGCCGTCCGTGTGAATGCCTTTTTCGCGAGCCAGGGCGCGCAGCGCGTCCAGATCCATTCCCTCGATGTCGCGGCCGGTGTGCTCGCTGATAAGCTGATGCATCGTGGCGCGACGATAGGGGGGTGTAAAGTCGATCTCGACACCATCACCCGCTGTCACCACCAACGAGCCGTTCACCGCCTTCACGGTCTCCGCCAGCATCTGCTCCACGAGCTCCGCCATCCAGTTGTAGTCGTTGTACGCAACATAGAGCTCGAGCATGGTGAACTCAGGGTTGTGGGTACGGTCCATCCCTTCGTTGCGGAAGTTCTTGCCAAGCTCGTAGACGCCGTTGAAGCCGCCAACCATCAGACGCTTCAGATTCAGCTCCAATGAGATGCGGAGGAAGAGCGGAATATTGAGGGCGTTGAGATGGGTTGCGAACGGCCGTGCGGCGGCGCCGCCGTACATGGAGTGAAGCACCGGGGTTTCCACTTCCAGGTAACCGCGCTCGTCCAGGAAGCGGCGGATGGTGGAGATGATGCGCGCGCGCTTGCGGAAGGTTTCGCGGATCTCGGGATTGACGGCGAGATCGATGTACCGCTGGCGATAGCGGAGTTCCTTGTCCGTGAACTGATCGTGAAGTACCTGGTTCCCATCGGCGTCGGTTTCCATCTTCGGCACCGGAAGCGTGGTAAGGCACTTGGTCAGGAGCATCATGAACTTCGCGTGCAGCGTCACCTCGCCGGTTCGCGTGCGAAACATGAAGCCGGTTACGCCGATGATGTCGCCGATGTCGTACAGGCGAAGGTGTTCGTAGTTTTCGAGGTCATCCCGCTTGAGATAGATCTGCAGGCGGGAGACGTCGTCCTGAAGATGGATGAAGCTCGCCTTTCCCATTTTGCGGATCGCGACGATGCGTCCTGCGATTCCCACGGTCTGCTCTGGTGCGTCGTCCACAAAACCATCCCGGGCTTCGGCCGTGGTGTGGGTGCGGTTGAAGGAATAGGGGTATGCAACCACCCCCTCGCCCTCGAGATGCTCCAGCTCCTCGAATCGGCGCGCTATCTGATCGTTGTCGAAAACTTGCATTGTCATGAACGGGATAGTAGGCTAACGTTGCGCAGGAACTGCTCGTTGATACGGTTGTATGGTCGGGATCCGAAGCAATGTGTACGGGCTGCTCCCCTCCGGCATCGGCTTGAGACGCGGGGCACAAATGTACGCATTGACCGGAAGTACATGGTAGTTTTTCCGGTGCACGTTTATCTTGTCGCCGATCGTGGTGATGGACGACGATGAAGCCGCCATCCCACGTACCGTGACTATCTTCCATCGAAAACAACTCTCCCGTACAGCACAATCGTGCGACATCATAACGGAGCACTATCGTCGTGAAACACTCTCGTACCCTCTACTTGCTTCTGCTCCTCGGAGCCGTCCTGTTCTGCGCGCGGCCGCTTCATGCTCAGGGATCGTTCGACGTTCGTGTTGTGCATCTGATGCCCGGCGCTCCCAATGTGGATATCTACCTGAACAATGTTCCCACCGCGACGATCACGGATCTGGCGTACGAGTATACCTCGCCGCTGGTAACGCGCCTTCCGGTGGACAACGGGACGCTCAATATGAAGGCGGGCCCCGCCGGCGGAGGCATCGGCACCGCCATCGTGAGCCAGGATTTTCCCGTCGTCACCTCCACGGAGTATTCCGCCGTGGTCTACCCAAGCGGCGCCCTGCCGAAGGTGATCATGCTGGCGCGTCCGAAGAGCCAGGTGCCCGGACCCGGCAAGGCGTTGGTGCGCGTGCTCAACATCTCGAGCCTCTCATCCGGTGCGATCGACGTCTATCTGGACTCACTCGCCGGCACGCCGATCGCAAGCGGGCTTGCAGGCGAGAACGTTTCGTCGTTTGTCAGTGTGACGGGGGAGCCGAAGAATCTGTACATCACGCAGGCCGGCTCGACGGCGGCGCTTGCCACGTTCACGGTGCCGCTGACGGTTTCAGGGCGTATGACGCTGATTGTGACTGGAGGCGCTCCGAGCCAGTTGAAGGTGTATGCGCTCAGTGGTGAGAATATCGATGGCTACAAGCTGCCGGTTCTGCAGGGACTTCAGGGGGGGATGCAGTCGTCGTTGCGTGTGGTTCATGCCTGGTACCAGCCGAAGCTTCAGGGGACGGGCGTTCAACCTCTCGATGTGTATGTGGACAACGGTTCGCAGCCTCGATTCCCGAATCTTCGCTATCGCACGGCATCGGCGAAGTATGGCCCATTGACGGCGGACAGCGCGGTGGTGCGCTTCGCGCCGATCAATGAGGGGGTGGCAAGCGCAGTGTTCACAGGGACGGTGCAGTTCCATCGGGACTCCGACTATGTGATGATCCTTACGAAGACGAAGGAGGGAGCCGCGGCCGCGCTCACGCTGGGATCACCAACGGGTGTGCCGGGGAACAAGACGGACTCGTTGTTCATACGCGCCGCGTTCGTAACGGATTTCAACAGCGATGTCCTGATCCGGATCCGTCCGGACAATGCTCCCCCGATCGAGATTCCACAGCTTGCTTTCCTGACCGCTTCGGACTGGTATATCATCCCTCGCGGGCATTTCGTGGTGGAGGCTTACAAGCCGAACGAGGGGACTCCGTTCTATCAGAAGGAGAGTGACGGGGACTTCTCGACGACCTATCTGACGGTGATCGTACTTGGAAGTGAGAAGACGTTCGAGCTGGACATCCTGAACGAGATGCTTCCGGTACAGCAGGTGTTCGATCCGGCGAGCGGCGTGCCGGCAACACCGGATGCCACCGCCTCGAACCTCGGGCTGGCCTGCACTCCCAATCCCTGCTCCGCGCATGCCGCAATCGGCTTCAATGTTCGGACAGGCGGCAATGTGACGATGACGCTGCACGACGGCCTTGGCCGTACGGTGGCGACGCTCGTCAACGAAACGATGACGGCGGGGGAGCATACGGTGGATGTGGATGCCGCCAGCCTTCCAACCGGTGTCTACTACTATTCGCTGCACGCAGCCGACGGACTGCACGGCACCGGGCGTCTGGAAGTTGTTCGATAGTAGGTCACGGCGTGATTCGCAGAAGGTTCCGGTACTCGCTGTTGTGTGCAACATGGAGCGATGCCGGAACCTTTGTCATGTAGGCCGGTGCCCCTCCTGCCGTACCCGCACCAGGCCTGCGCACAAGCCGCGAACATTCAACCGAAGGAACTGACCGGGAATGAAGAAGCAATTGAAGGCGAAGCAGACGGCCTGGCTTCGCGAGATACGAGACGCGCTCCAGATGCTCGTGGATCCGGTGTATCGCGAAGGGATTGGACGTATCGTACCAACAACGAGCAACATACTGGGGGTTCGCGTTCCGGCGATTCGCGAGCTGGTGAAGGAGTTCGCAGCCCGGCACGACGATCTGGATCTCGACGCGGCGTGCGAGTTGATGGATGCCGCAGCCGCGCAGAGAGGGCGTGAGGAGATTCTGTTCGCCACGTTCCTGCTTGCGCGCTTCCGTCGCCGGTTCGTGAAGGAGGATGCGCTTCGTGAAATGTGGCGGCGCATCGATGCCTGGGTCGAGTCGGTGGACAACTGGGAGACGTGCGATCAGTTGGCTACGAATATCGCCGCACCGGTTGTTGCCGCGCAGATCGATCTGGTAGGGGAACTGGTTGCATGGGCCGGCTCCGGGAATGCCTGGCGCCGGCGTTTCGCGGTGGTGACTACGGCGGGGCTGAATCAGAAGGGAAGGCGCTTTCCCGCAGAGACGCTGCGTGTGTGCGAGGCGTTGATGAACGATCCGGACTCGATGGTGCAGAAGGCTGTTGGTTGGGCGATTCGCGAGGCGACGCAGGCGGATGAGGGGCTTGCCGCTCAGTTCCTGTTGCGGTGGAAGGGGAGGGCGGTGCCGAGGATCATGCGTGAGGGGAGCGAGAAGCTCTCCGACAAGAATCGCGTGTTGCTGAAGTAGAGCCGCGGCGGCAGCGGGCTCCGCGTTCGCAGACGGCCGGCGCGGCCGGCATCGTGGAGGCGGCGGCCTGAGGAGGCGAAGTCATCCATCCGGAACGAAACGAGTGCGGGGACGATTCATGGAATCGTCCCCGCACTCGTTTCGGCGTCGGGATCTGCTAGAAGTCGTCATCATCGTCATTCAGCACATCCTCGATGTCGTCATCGAGATCTTCCTCGTCGAACTCGGAGATGTCCATCGAGTCCGGATCCTCGACGGCGTCGAAGTCGAACTCTTCCTCCTCCTCTTCTTCGCCTTCCTCCTCTCCCTCCAGCGTTTCGTCGTCATCATCGTCGTCTTCGTCGCGCGGCGGGATCGCCATTGAGGCGAATGCCATCGAGGCGTTGATAACGGCAGCGCCGCCATCTTCATCGGCTGTGATTCCGCTGAGGGCCTCGGTCACCTTCTCGGCGGCCTCGGCAAGCGTGGCTGCAACGGAGAAGTGGAGCGGGGAGCTGAGCAGGATCTGACGGGCCTCTTCGGCGTTGGTACCGTCGAGGCGGACGATCACGGGTACATGTACTTCAACTGTTTGCATGGCCTGAATGATGCCGTTAGCTACACGATCACAGCGGACGATGCCGCCGAAGATATTGATCAATACCGCTTTGACATTGGGGTCGCTCATCATAACCTTGAACGCCGCAGCCACGCGCTCAACGCTGGCGCCGCCGCCCACATCGAGGAAGTTGGCAGGCTCGCCGCCGGCAAGCTTGATGATATCCATCGTCGCCATGGCCAGTCCGGCGCCGTTGACCATGCAGCCAACGTTGCCATCCAGCTTGATGTAGTTGAGATTGTTCTTGCCTGCCTCCACTTCCAGCGGATCCTCCTCCGATTCATCGCGCATTGCGGCGATGTCCGCATGGCGGTAGAGCGCGTTGTCGTCGATGGAGACCTTTGCATCAACGGCAATGATGTCGCCATCGGTTGTAAGCGCAAGCGGGTTCACCTCGATGAGCGCTGCGTCGATGGCAATATATGCCTTGTAGAGCGCATTGATGAAGGTGATGAAGCTCTTGTGGGCCTTGCCGCTGAGGCCCAGGCCGAAGGCGAGGCGGCGCGCCTGGAAGCCCTCGAGGCCAAGGCCGGGCTCCACATATTCGCGCACGATCTTCTCCGGCATCTCCTCCGCCACCTTCTCGATCTCTACGCCCCCCTCGGTGGAGGCCATGATGATGTTCTTGCCGCTTGCGCGATCGAGCAGAATGGAGCAATAGAACTCCTTCTCGATGTCGACGCCGTTGGCGATGAGGAGGCGGTTGACCACCTTCCCCTCGGCGCCGGTCTGAATCGTGACCAGGCGATTGCCGAGCATGCGGATGGCGATCTCGTATACTTCGTGCAGCGGGTTGCTCTCATCGGTGGGGACAACCTTCACACCGCGCAGTTCCTTGTCGTTGTAGACAACAGGCTCGCCACCGATGATGTCGTGAATGATTCCCTTGCCGCGCCCACCTGCATGGATCTGCGACTTGACGATCAGGAGAGTTGCTCCCTCGTCGATCATGTGATGCGCGGCTTCAACGGCCTGCTCCGGCGTGAACGCAACACGCCCGGATTGCACCGGCACACCGTAACTGCCGAGCAGTTCCTTGGCTTGATGCTCGTGGATGTTCATCTGAATGCTGCTTCTATTGATCTTTGAAGTTGTTTGAAAGCGCAGGGGATGCAGTGTCGCGACGGTGAAAATACACCTCGAACAACAGCGCGGCCAAGGCCGGTATCTCACATCGCATTCGTTATGCGCCAGGCCGTTCGTTACGAACGTGGGGCGGCATCGGCTTGCGCGGGGTTGGTCCGATTGGCAAGCGGACAAAGATAGTAAAACTTACCGCGGTCGTGTATGCAAGCGGCATGATGCAAAGGTGTAACACGTTCTTGCCCGCACAGCCGGCGGGATGGTCCCGCCCACGTACGGCGCCGTTCCCCTCGGCGTTCACGCACGCCATCCGGGGGGACCGGATTGCCGGCGTGATGCCTACCCCGCGATTGCCTTGCGCGCCCGCGCACGATGTTACGAACATTGCCATGCCGCGTTCTTCACGGAGGACGTACGCGGGGTCCGGTACTATCGATTGTGGTTTCGCATCTGGGGCATCTCTCCGCTTGCTCGTATCTTTCGCAACATGAATCAACGCAAAGTTCTCGGGATCGTTATTCTGGTGCTCCTCACGGCGGCAGGCTGCCGCTCGTTCAAGGAGTCCGTCAAACCGCTGATCACCTACACACCGCCGCCCGGTTACAAGCCGCCGATCTACATGACCGGGACGAAGACGATCGACGAGGCCGATCCCTCCACGATGATCGCGGAGGTGTGGCGTGTCAACTCCGATCCGTATCCGGATTCGATCCAGCTGTATGTGCGCGTGTACGACTCCGCGGGAAAGCTGATCACGAATCTCGCCCCCCCCTACTACAAGGGAACCGATGACTATCGAAAGATCTGGAGCGGGCTTACCGAGCAGATCGGCGATGACGGGAAGCCGGTGGGGATTGACCGATACACCGTCCGTGAGTTCAGCGATCAGGATGGGATTCCGTATGAACTGGGCCTGGTGCTGGACTACTCCGGCACGATGGAATCCAACATCGATGTGCTGGAGAATGCCGCCGGTGCGTTCGTGAAGCTGAAGCGTCCGCAGGACCGCATCGCGATCGTGAAGTTCGACCGCACGCCGCAACTGGCGTCGCCGCTGACCAGTTCGCAGAGTGACCTGATGGCGCAGTTCAATGGCTCGGGGCTGAAGGGGTACGGCGGCTATACGGCGCTCTACAGCGGCGCACAGATGGGAGCCGAGCAGGTGGCCGCTGCACCGCAGGATCATCCGCGCGCGGTGGTGATGTTGACGGACGGGGAGGACAACGCCAGTTCGATTCGTGCATCCGATCTCTACAAGTACTGCAGCGAGAATCGGATCCCGGTGTTCACGGTTGCCTTCGGAGCGGTGAACGCCGATGTGCTGAAGGATATCTCCACCTTCACCGGCGGCCGCTTCTATCAGACGTATACGGCCGATGAGCTGAAGAATGCGTTCGAGGATATCTACCGGAGCCTGCGCAATTACTATATGGTGACATACCGGCCAGTGGATGTGGCGGGCAAGCACATAGCCCGGCTCACGCTGAACCCTCCACGCTCGCAGCGGCAGCTCGCAGCCACGGCCGTCTACAATGCGCTCACCGGGCAGATTGCGCACCGGGACACGATCGAGTTTCGCGATACGGTCTTCTTCGAGTACAACAAGTCCGTGCTCAGCCCGCAGTCGCAGAAGGCAATCGGGGCGGTGGCGGATCTGATGAAGACCTCGCCGCGACTGAAGATCGAGGTGCAGGGGCACACGGACTCCCGCGGCACCGAGGAGTACAACCAGAAGCTCTCCGATGCTCGTGCCAATGCGGTGCGCGATGCGATCATCGCGATGGGGATCGACCCGAAGCGGGTGCGGGCACGTGGCTTCGGGATGTCGCAGCCGGTGGCGAACAACGATACGGATGAAGGCCGGCAGCGCAACAGGCGCACCATGTTCATCGTGCTGGCCAGGTAGGTTTTGGAGCTTGGTACTTGGAGCTTGGTACTTGGAGCTTGGTGTATCGTACATGCTGCCAAGAGCTAAGTCCCAAGAGCTTGGTGTATCGTACATGCTGCCAAGAGCTAAGTCCCAAGAACTAAGCCTCAAGCACTATCCCTTACCACATCGTCTGCCAGTTTGTGGCACGGATGCCGACCGCGAAGAGCCTGGCCGCCGTGGTGAACGGATCGATGGCTCCGTCGCGCTGCCATTCCCCGCGTGCAAAGACGGTGAAGGCTCCGGCACGTGGATTGAAGAGGTCCAATCCCAGTTCCACGAACGGGACCGCTGTTTCGATCTGAAGATTTCTCCACCTTCCGCCAAGATCGGTGCCACTTCCGAAGAGGCTCAGCATGCTGCCGGCGCTCAGGTGCAGGCCGTACCGAGCGTCGTGCGGTCGGGCGTCGATGCGCGCCGTCAGGTTCAGGGCATCGGCAAGTGTGTACATGTTCCTGCCGGTGCGCTCCGCCTCCTGCGGATGACGTTCGTCGTAGAGATGGAGGAAGGCGTCGTTGCGTGCGGCCGCGCTTGCGAACAACTGCACGGGACCGTCGGCAACGAGGCGCGGGCGGAGGAGAAGACGCGTTGTGAGCCCGCTGTAGATCAGCGTGTATTGTTCGATCCGGTTCGAGTAGAGGTACGGCTCCAGGTTGTCCACATCGTGTTTGCAGCGATGCATGTAGCCGAACTGGAACGCCGCATCGTGGTTCAGGCGCACCGAGGCGAGAATGCCTTCCTCCCAGAAGATGGCGCGCGGGTTGAAGCCGATGTCGCTGGCGGCGTCTGCCACCATCTCCATGGTTCCCATCATTCCGATGCTCCAGGTTGAATCCCACCGCGCGAATTCGATGAAGCCTCCGGACTTCGCATTCCATCGGTGATGTGCTCCGCTGCCGTTGCTGTAGCGCGAGAACTCGCCGTAGAGCTGCATGGCATTCAGCCAGGCAAACCCGTTGGTGTCGGCGGCGTGATTGCCCAGCGGGTCGAGCACCACGGCGCGATCGGGCAGGTTCTGCGCGGCCGCATCGCGTGCGCATGCCGCGAATGCGGTTGCGAGCAGGAGAGCACGAAGAAGGGGTACCGGGAATTTCATGAGGAGCCGGTGCAGTCGAAGTGCAACATGGGCGAGTTGTGATGCTGAAGATAGCGAGGTGGAGCGATGGCACCGGCATTGCCGGACAGGTGGGCCGGCGTTTGGACGGGCCGGATCACTCGCAACCGCTCATCCAACTGTCGGCCGGAGTCTGTAGTCCCTGGTGTTCTTCAGCCGCCGCAATTCTTGCCGGAGCCATATAGGGAACAGGAGCAACCGATGTGCGACGTGCCCGCATGGTTGGAATCGTGATCGGAAGAAGTCTGTGAGTGATGAAAGCGAAGCGGCCGTCCTGCCTGTGAAGCATGGACGGCCGAATACCGGAGCCGGCGGGCCTTCGGCCGCCGAACGGCGGGAGTCTTGGAGTTCCCGACATTCGGCGCTGCAGGGCCCGCAGGCAAACGGGTGCAGTCCGGCTTTGACCGGAACTGTCAGAAGGAGACGGTCATCATGCCGAATCCCCACGTGAGGGTCTTCCGGCCAGGCAGCAGATACCGGTCTGGATCACCATCGAGCACGGCGAATCCGGCAGTGAAGTTGAACGCCTTCACCGGCGTATAGTTGATCGTCAGGTCCAGTTCCTTGCCGATCGCCTTGGAGGTAGTGGAGGGAAGGTTGGCGAAGATCTCCTTCGGATCGCTCATCGTGGAGAGGAGATGCAGGTCCGCACCGATGCGCGTGTTAGCCCACGGGATAACGGAGATTTGCACGAAGGGATCGCTGAGCCCGAGATCCTGGCGCTGCGTTGTGTTGTCCACCACATCCAGGTGGCCATAGAAGCGATGGTTTGTGCCGTAGAGGGTGTTGAAGGCGCCGAAGCCGTTGGGATCGTTGGCCTTCAGGCCGGAGAGCATGTCGAAGCCGAGACCGATGCGCAGGTTCGCGGCGCTCTTCAGCGTGTAGCCGGCACGAAGCCCGACCAGAGATGCCGCAATGGTCCTGTCCGGTGCGCCCTTGCGGATGTGCATGCCGAACTGGTATGCGCCGTCGACCTCGAAATCGAGATCGTTCACGGAGCCGTTCACATACGCTCCGGCGGTGTGCCGGTTGTCGCGCGTGGTATCGTTGCCGGGGGAGTCGAAGATGTAGAACAGCTGCGCGTTCGTCGTTCCCTTCTCCGGCTTCCACGTGCCCCACAGGCCGGAGAGGATGGCATCACGATGATAGTCCGGTGTGTTCGGATAGCGTGCAAGCGCCGCGCCGAACGCATCCACGCGGATGTCGCCGCTGGTAACCGAAGCCATTGCGCCATCGAACGACTGCCCGGTGTTGTTCCAGTCGCTGCGGCCAAGGAGGCGTTCGTTTGCATAGCTGATCACCTGGCGGCCGAGTTTCAGGCTGATCGACGTTCCGGCGATATCCTTCACCTCGATGTTTCCCTGGCGCAGATCGAAGTCCGGAGAGCCGGTATTGAACGTGGTCTTCGTCTGGCCGAATGTGCGGGAGTCCTGAACTTCGACCGTGGCGGTAAGCCACTCGTTGATGGTTGCCGTGGCTGCAAGTCTGGTACGAAGGTAGTGGTAGACGTCTACGTGCGGGTTTGCGCCTGACGAGCGGTTGTCCGCCTCGCTGCGCTCGCGTACCTGCCCGCTGAACGTGACCGTCTGGGCTGCAAGCGGTAGTGCCGCCATGAAACACGCAATCTGTAGTGCGATTCGTGTGGCACGAAGCTGCCGTGAGAGCATTGGGGCTCCATTGGGATATTGGTGAACTGGGTGCCGGCATCACTGCCTGCGCAGTACGGCGCAGGCTCCCCTGGAACGCATGGAGTAGGGTTTACCGGCGCGAAAGTAACACAGAGGTAATGATTTCATAACATTCCGGTGATGTGAAAGCCGTGGCGGGTGTCGTGTTGCGATATATGGCCTGCGCATACGAGCAAGGCCGGTACGGTGCTCGGCCGCGTGGCTGCACGCCGCAGGCCCGAAAATTCTGGTGGCACGCAATGAACAGGGGCTGTAGCTTCGGGGATTCCCGTGCAAACCGTTTACTCAACCAAATCCCATTCCTCATGAGCAGAGTACGCTATCTGATTGCGCTGGCATCGGTTACCGCCGTTCTTCTTGGAGCCTGTTCGCAATCCGCCTACGAGGGGAGTGCCGGGCAGGTACGCAAGGAAATGATTGTCTATGCCGCCGCCTCGCTCAAGGATGCGTTCACCGAACTTGGCAAGGAGGTGGAGAAGCAGGACTCCACCGTGAAGGTGACGTTCAGTTTCGGCGCATCGAATCTGCTGGAGCGCCAGATCGAACAGGGGGCGCCCGCCGACGTGTTCGCCTCCGCTGCCATGGACGTGATGGACAGCGCGCAGGCGAAGGGAACGTTGGTGGAGGGAACCCGCCGTGTGTTCGCCGGCAACTCGCTGGTGGTGATTGCGCCGAAGGGGAGTACGCCGATTGCATCGCTGGACGCCATTGCCGATGCACGCTACAAGCATGTTGCGGTTGCCTCCCCGGGCGTTCCCGTGCGGAAGTATGCCGAGGAGGCATTGCGCAAGCAGGGGGTGTGGGATCGCATCACGGACCGGATGGTCTTCGGAGAAAATGTGCGGCAGGTGGTGGACTACGTTGCCTCCGGCTCCGCCGATATCGGCCTTGTCTACTCGACCGACGCGCAACAGTTCAAGGGGCAGGTCGTGACTGTGCTGACCGTGGACCAGGCGCTCTACAAGCCGGTGACCTATCCGGTGGCGGTTATCAAGAGCGGCCGCAATCGTGCCGGAGCCGATACGTTCATGCGCGTGCTGGCAAGTCCGCGCGGCACGGAGATCCTTCATAACTACGGATTCCCCATGCCGGGGCATTGAGCTCATCGTCGGTTGCAACCGCGGTCGAGCGACTACGGACCGGTAACCAAACAGCAAGGCCCGGCACGGATGCCGGGCCTTTTCGTTCATCTGGATCTGGTGCCGCTCAGGCGGCCTCCAACCCTCGCTCGAGTGCCTGCCGACTCTACAGTCCTGCCTCGACGCGAATCGAAAGCATGCGGGGGACGCCGAAGTGCGTGCCGCCGAACGAGGACTCGAACTTGTACAAGTATGGCGTATCGAGCACGTTGATCGCGGTGAGCGTGAGGCGGGCGTTGGCGCCGGTGAGCGCGCGCAGATCGATGCCGGCGGCGAGATCGAACGTGACGTGCGGCGCCCCGGACTTGTCCGGCGAGCCGGGCATGTCGGACGTCAGCGAGAGGAGGTCGATCACGTTATCGGAATAGCCGCGGCGACGGAGCTCCATGCGCGACTGGTCGGCATCCAGGCCGTTGCCGTTCTTGTCCGTGAGATCGAACGGCAGGCCGGAATCGAAGCGGCCGCCGAGCGTGGCGAAGATGCCGTACGGCGCCTGGTAGCTGATCTCCATCGCAGCCGTTGCAAGCTGGTTGTGCTCCGTGTTGAACGCATCCTCCCCGGCGAACGGATGCGAGTAGTTCTTTCCCTCCTCGCCAAGGATCAGGCCGGCCGCAACGGGTGAACTGCCGTCATCCGGCTTCAGCCCTCTTGCCGTGCCGGCAGCCACCGAAAGGAATCCCGAGAAGTGATTCCAGTCGCGCATGGCAAGACGAAGTTCGCCTCCGGCAACGAGACCCTGCTTCAGGTTCACCGGGAAGATGATGCCGGAGTTGCCCAGCTCCACCTTCACGATGAAGTTGTCAATCATCTTCCCATAGCCCGAGACATCGAGCGTCAGATTGTCGCTCAGGCGGTAGCTTGCTCCCACCTCGAGATTGTGCGAGGTCTCGCTCTGCACACTGGTTGGCGTTGTTCCCTGCTCCTCCGCTGTAAGGATGCGTGCCTCGTTGGAGCTTGAGACCAGCACGTTCTCCACCGGAGCCTGCATCATGATGCGGTTGTAGCTGCCGAAGAGAACCAGATCGTCGTTCAGCGCATAGTTCACGCCAAGCCGCGGCGAGATGCCGCTCTCCCGCTGAAGCAGATCGAACACGTCGTAGCGAACGCCAACGTTCACCGTCCAGCGATCCCAGGCAATCTGGTCCTGCGCATAGGCGAAGAAGCTGGTGCCGGTCTGCGAACGGTCCACGAGGAACGGATGCCCGCCCTGCGTGATATCGTACGGGCGATAGCGAAGGTCGCCGCCGGAGCTGTCCGGGTTCGAGAGGCTGGGATTGGTGACCGCAAAGGTGAAGAACTCACTGAGCGGATAGGATTCGCCGCCAACGCCCGCCTTGACGTTGTGCTGCAGGTTCATCCAGGCGGTGCGTGCGGAGTACTCCGCCTGTGCTCCGCGCACATCGTTGGTGCGTTTCCCGCCGATGAAGAACTTCTCGTTCTCGGCAACTGCCTGAATGGAGTCCGCGGCGGACGAGATTCTGGAAAGCCCGCCGCTGGTGAACTCCGCCGTGGCGTGCCGTGTATATCCGAGAACACTCACCAATGCGTTCTCCCCCAGCTCCAGATTGAGGCGTGCTCCCAGCAGATAGTCGTTCATATCCTGCTGCTGATCCTGCGACGGCGTGCGCACCGTCATGTTCGGAACCTGATAAAGCGTGTGATTGTACCCGCCCAGCAGATCGATGTCGAAGCCCGATGCAGGTACGATATCGAACTTGCCGAAGAAATGTCCGGCATCTCCCTTGTCGTGAATCGGATCGCCCGACGTGATCGGGTCCAGATACCGGTCGGAGTGGCTCAGCGAGCCGGCCAGGTACACGCCGCCCAAGCCGCCGATGTTGCCGCCACACTCCAGGCCGGCCTCGCGCGTCGAGAACGAGCCCGCCGATCCGCTGGCGCCGATGAAGAAGGGGCGGTCGAAACCGGACTTGGTGGTGATCGCCATCACGGCGCTCGTGGCACGGCCGTACTCGGCGTTCAACCCGCCGGTCTGCACGTCCACCGTCTTGATCAGATTTGCGCTGAACAGGCTGGAGTAGACGCGGGTCATGTTGGCGGTAACGGGGATGCCGTCGATGATGTACTGCAACTGCGCATCCTCGCCGCGCACATGCAGGCGGCCATCCTCGTCCGGAACCACGCCGGGAGTGGAGAGGAGCACGGCCTCGATCCCCTTTTCGCCGGATGCCTTTGGGAGGGCTGCGATATCGGCGGTGGTGTAGAACGTATGCGCGCCGGTCTTGATGCGGTCCAGCGGATCGCGCTCCGCCGAAACCGTCACCTCGCGTCCCGATACGCGCCGAATCGAGTCGATGGTAACCGAAACCGGGATGCCGGAGGATACCACGACATGTTGTTCGGCAAGCACCGTAGTGTCCAGCACCAGACGCAGAATGTAGCGTGCAAACGGAACGTCCTGCAGTTGAAATGTGCCGCTGGCGTCGGGATGGGTTTCCTGCACAACCGAGCGGGAGGTTGTCTCCAGCAGCAGTATGCGGGCGGCCTTCTGGCCGGCCGGCAGCTTCTCGCGAATGGTGCCGGAGATCGAGCTAACCGAGTGCTGCGCCAGCGCCGCGGAAGAGGAGAGCACCAGGATGAGTGCAACGAGGTGACATGATCGGATCATGGGGCAGACATCTGAATGAATGAGTCAGGGATGAGGGAGATGAAATGTACAAAGAGGCCGGCTCAACGGCCAGCCAAACTTCCTTCGCGCTCCGCGTTGTGCCACGCAGGTGCGGAGGCGTAGGTTTGATGAATCGTTCACGCAGGAGAAGAAGGAATGGCGAATATCGCAGGTACCAGAATGAGCCGGAAACGTCGGCTGGAACTGTTTCAGGAGGAGGTGACAAAGGGAACCCGCCTGCTTTCGCGCCGCGATCCGTTGATCCGTCCGCTGGTGCGCGAGCATGGCCTTCCGACATTCAAGCCGCACGATGACTATTTCGATACGCTGGTGGATTCCGTGATCAGCCAGCAGATCAGCGGCGCGGCGGCGGCAAGCATTCTGCGCAAACTGCGCGCTGTGCTTGGCGGGCGTTTCGATCCCGGGACGATCATGCAGGTTCCGGACGAACTGATTCGCGGGGCCGGGGTATCGCCTCAGAAGCTGGGCTATCTCCGGTCGCTGGCCGAGCACGTGGTTGACGGCCGCCTGCAGCTGAAGCGCATCGCCGACCTGCCGGATGAAGAAGTGATAACGGAGCTGATCGATGTAAAGGGGATCGGTATCTGGACCGTCCACATGTTCATGATCTTCTCGCTCGGCCGGCTGGATGTTCTTCCAACGGGGGATCTGGGGGTGAAGCGCGGCGTGCAGAATCTGTACGGATATCCGGTGCTTCCAACTCCGAAGGAGGTGGAGGAGGTTGCCGGGCGAAATGGCTGGGCGCCGTACCGCTCCATCGCCTCCTGGTACATGTGGCGTGCCGCCTGACAGAGGGTTGAACAACGTCATCGGCCGTGCCGGCCTTCACGGGTGTTGTCGCGGGGCTCCGCGATCTCCATTCGGAGAAAGGAGCCTGGGTGCAACTCGGCCCAACGTGCGGGGATGGAACCGCCGCAGACCGTGGCATCGGCGATGCCGCGTTTGTTTCACGAGGCGAACTCATACTATCTTCACCCTATCATGGATGATCCATTATCTGCAGGGCGCCTTCGGGCGCCTCGTGCTTCCGGTTATCGAAGTCCGTCCCACACATCCGGGGAGGCGTGAGCTTCACGCATGGATGATCCGATACTCGGCATAATCGTTACCGTGCTGCTCGTGGCGGCCAATGCGTTCTTCGTCGCGGCGGAGTTCGCAATCGTGAAGGTGCGATCATCGCAGATTGAACTGCGGGCGCAGTCAGGGGAGCGGGCGGCCAAGATGGCACAGCGGCTGATCACACACCTGGACGAATATCTCTCCGCCACACAGCTCGGCATCACACTCGCCTCCCTCGGCCTCGGTTGGGTTGGTGAACCGATCGTTTCGAAACTGCTCATCGGCACCATGCACCTGGTGGGCATTGCTCCGAACGACGAGCTGGCGCACCGGATTGCGCTCCCCGTGGCATTCGTGGTGATCACAGCGCTTCACATCATCTTCGGCGAACTTGCGCCGAAGTCCTTCGCCATTCAGCGCTCCGAGGGAACATCGCTTGCGATCGCGTTTCCGTTGCGCGGATTCTACATCCTGTTCCGTCCGGCGATCATGTTCCTCAACTGGGTTGCCACCGCGGTGCTGAAGACCGTTGGGCTTCAGACCGCGAGCGAAGCGGATCATTATCATTCCGGCGAGGAACTTCGTCTGCTGCTCGAGCAGGGGCTGGAGGGGGGAACGATCGAGGAGGCGGAGCACGAGCTGATCGAGAACGTCTTCGAGTTCGGCGATACGATCGTGAAGGAAGTGATGGTGCCGCGCACGGCGATCGTTGCGCTGGACATCTCGAAGCCGTCGTCCGAACTCGTCAAGTTCGTCGTGGAGGAAGGATACACGCGCATGCCGGTCTATTCCGGCTCCATCGATCATATCATCGGCGTGGTGTATTCGAAGGACTTCATCACGCTGCTCGAGCATCAGAACCTGATCATTCTGCAGGACGTGCTCCGTCCTGCGTACTTCGTTCCGGAAACGAAGCTGATCTCCGAACTTCTCCGGGAGTTTCAACGGAACAAGGTTCAAATTGCGATCGTGGTGGATGAATTCGGCGGCACGGCCGGGCTGGTGACGATGGAGGACATCCTGGAGGAACTGGTTGGCGAGATTCAGGACGAATACGATGAGGAGCCTGCCGAGGTGGAGCGCGTGGAAGATGGCTGCTACATCGTGGACGCCTCGATGTCGATACCGGATCTCAACGATGCCATCGAAGGGTTCGCGCTGCCGGAGGGGGATGACTACACAACCGTCGGCGGCCTGGTGAACAAGTGGTTCGGCCGGATACCGAGCGCGAACGAGTCGCTCGAGCGCGACTCCGTGCGCATGACGGTGCTGAAGACGGCCGATCGTAGGATCATCCAGGTGAAGCTGGAGGATCTGAATCGCAATCAGCCGGACAACGGCCTCAATGCCTTTGCCGACGAGGATGCGGTGGAGAGCGGCGAGTAGAATACCTCAACGGGCATGCCATCACGGGAATCGAACTTCGCTTCGCGCCGATGCCCGATCGCGGCGAGCATCCGCCGCATGCATGGTGCACGACCCTGCGGCCTCTCATCAACTGACTACCGATAACGGACTTGACTGCTGCATCTAGCTTTCGGCGTACTCTGGTGACGAGCGCGCTTCCGTACGCCAACGGATATATCCATCTCGGACATGTTGCGGGCGCGTATCTGCCGGCCGACATGTACACGCGGTTCCTGCGTTCCTCGGGGGAGGAGGTGATCCATGTTTCCGGCTCCGACGAGCACGGCGTGGCGATTCTCATCTCCGCCAACGAGGAGAAGGTGACGCCGCAGGAGATCGTGGACAAGTATCACACGGCGAACGAGGAGGCGTTCCGCGGCCTGGGGATCGCGTTCGATATCTTCGGCCGCACAACCTGGCCGGAGCATCATGCAACCGCGCGCGAGTTCTTTCTGGCCCTGCATGCCGGCGGCTATCTCTCCGAGAAGGAGGAGGAACAGTTCTTCGATCCCGAGGCGAACATGTTCCTGCCGGACCGATTCGTGGAGGGAACGTGCCCGGTATGCGGTTACGAGGGGGCGCGCGGCGACCAGTGCGACAACTGCTCCTCCACCTACAATCAGACCGAGCTGAAGAATCCGGTCAGCAAGATCAGCGGGATGACGCCGGAGCTTCGCACGACACGGCACTTCTATTTCAAGCTCGGGGACTTCCAGCAGCGTCTGGATGCCTATGTGGATTCGCACGAGAGCGACTGGCGCGATCATGTGTTGCAGCAGTCGCGGAGCTGGCTGAAGCAGGGGCTGGGCGACCGTGCGATCACACGCGATCTGAGCTGGGGCATCGACGTTCCGCTCCCGGGGTACGAGGGGAAGAAGCTCTACGTCTGGTTCGATGCGCCGTTCGGTTACATCACCAACACGAAGGTGCTCGCAGCTCGCAGCGGTGCGCCCGACGACTGGCGCCGCTGGTGGACCGATCCCGCGACGCGCTATGTGGCGTTCATCGGCAAGGACAACATCTGGTTCCACACGCTGATGTTTCCCGCCATGCTGATGGGATACAACGACCGCGGCGGCGATGCCTATGTGATCCCGGACAACGTTCCGGCCTGCAACTTCCTGAACCTGGAGTCCGCGAAGTTCTCGAAGTCCAAGAAGTGGGGGATCGATCTGCGTGAATATCTGGCGGAGTTCCCAGCCGATCCGCTTCGCTACGTGCTGGCGGCGAACATGCCGGAGAACAAGGATGCCGACTTCACGTGGCGCGAGTATCAGGCTCGCGTGAACAACGAGCTGGCCGACATCTACGGCAACTTCGTGAATCGCACGTTGCAGTTTGCCGGGCGCTATTTCGAGGGGAGCGTGCCGGTGCTGGTTGCCGCCGCCGGGAAGGAGAACGAGGTGAAGGCGCTTCTGGTTGAGGATCTCCGGCGCGCCGCACTTCTCGATGCCGCGAGCGATGTGATCGTTGGGGAGTTGGAGCCCAAGTACCTGAAGTACTTCACGCGCAACGATCTGGCGATGCTGGTGGAGCTTGCGCGGGCGCCGCATCGGGTCGGCTTGCTGTATCGTGCGTTCCGTTTCCGCGAGGCGACGCTGGAGACGATGAACGTGGCGCGTGCCGCGAACAAGTATTTCAACGACGCGGAGCCGTGGAAGACGCGCCGGGAGGAATCCTCCCGTTGCGCCACCTCCATCAACATCTGCCTGCAGGTGGTCCGCTCGCTGGCCATTCTCTTCGAGCCGATCCTTCCGGCAACAACATCGGCGATCAACGCGATGTTGAACGTTGCGCCGGGAACGTGGAACGATGCGGCCGATCTGTCGGTGCCGACGGGGGGCATGCTCGGCGAGCCGGCGATACTTTTCACGAAGATCGACGACGAGACGGTGGAGCGCCAGGTTGCCAGGCTTGGTGCCGGCGCCGATGCTGCGGCGGAGCCGCCGATCGAGGTTGCGCTGAAGCCCGAGGTGACCATCGAGGAGGTGATGAAGCTGGATCTTCGCGTGGCAACCGTGCTTGCGGCGGAGCGGGTAAAGAAGTCCGAAAAGCTGATCAAGCTGCAGATCAGGATCGGCAATCTGGAGCGGCAGATCCTTGCCGGCGTCGGCAGGCAGTACGAGCCGGAGCAGCTGATCGGCCGGAAGATCGTTGTGGTTGCGAATCTGAAGCCGGCCAAGCTGATGGGGCAGGAGTCGCAGGGGATGCTGCTTGCGGCGAACTCGCCGGATGACGTGCCCACCGTGGTTGTGCTGGTTGACCGGGAGGAATCCGTGCGCGACGGTTTCATCGTACGATGAAGGTGTCCGGCCGCAGCCGCATGCAGGCCGTCGGGATCGTGCCGACTCCGCGCGGGGACGCTTCAGGCGCTTGACTTCGGGATCGATTCTGCGTAGCATAGTGACATCAACCCTGTTCGATGAACATCATGGATATGGCACGATGAAGAAGGCAGTAAGGGGATCGCTTCGCTCTCTTCTCACGGAATCCGCACCGCTTCGCCGGCTGCCGGTGACGGTTGTGCGTCAGTTGGTTGGCTACTACGGTGACTGGCGGCGCTCGCGCGACATTCTGAACGATGTCGTTGATACGAACATGCCGGGCCGCATGAGCAGCATTCTGCGTCGTGCATCACGTCCACATTCTTCCCGCCTCTCTCCAGCTCCATGATCGTTGTGAAATTCGGTGGTGCGGTGCTTGGTGGAGCCCATGGGCTCCGCCAGGCATGCAACGAGATACGCCTGCTCCCGAAGCCGCTCCTTGTTGTGGTGAGCGCCTTCGCCAATGTCACCAATCGTCTGGAGGCGCTGGCGGAGCTTGCCGTTCACGACATCGCCGCGGCGCGCACCGCGTTGGAGGCGCTGATGGAGTACCATCGGGCGATTGCGTGCGATGTTCTCCGGCCGGACGTTCTTGCCGGGTGGGAAGCGCAGGTTGCACCGCATCACAGGAGACTGGAGGAGGTGATCGAGGGGCTGGCGATCGTACGCGATCTCTCGCCGCGAACGCTGGACCTGATCGTGCACTTCGGCGAGCGCTTCTCCTCGTCGCTGGTGCTCGCCGCGCTCAACTCGATGCCGCAGGACGGGACGGGGCATGCTCTCGATGCCGCAGGCATCTCCGCGCTCGATCTCATCATCACCGATTCCGGCCACCGCTTCGCACGCCCGGATATCGAGCTCACGCGCGCCCGCGTGCTCGAACACCTGGTGCCTGCGCTCTCGGAGCACGATGTGGTGGTTACCGAGGGCTATATCGCGCGGAGTACCACCGGGCAGGCCACAACGATGGGACGCGAAAGTTCGGACTACAGCGCCACGCTGCTTGCGGAGCTGCTCGGCGCCCGGAGCGTTACCATCTACATGTCCGTGCCCGGCGTTCTCACTGCCGATCCAGCGCATTTCTCGGGCACCCGCACGCTCCCCCGGCTGAGCTATCGCATGGCGAATACGCTTGCGGAGCTGGGCGCGAAGGTATTGCATCCGCGCACGGTTGGTCCGGTGGAGCGGGCCGGCATTCCGCTCGTCATCACCTGCATCGGCGGCACGTCCACAACGATCGGCGCCGAGGGAGCCGGAGCATCGTCCGTGGTATACCTGGAGGATGCCACGCTCATCTCCGCGGAGACGGCTACCGCGAGCGCATCGGCGAACGCATTCGTGCGGGCAATCGCGGCGGAGCATCCGGTGGTGTGGACGCAGCGATTCCGGCGCCGGCTGCAGGTGCTTGCCACGGGCCGCATCGCTCGCGCGTCGCTGCCGGAGCATCTGCTTGCCGATGCGGTGTGGCTGGATGTGCAGGATGTGTCCGTTGTCTCGCTGGTGCAGGAGACGCGGTTGAACGGGGAGGATCTTTCGAAGTTCTTCGAAGCGCTGGGGCCGCATCGGCCGGCGGCGATGCAGGGAGGGATCGAGGGTCCGGCGATCAGCGTCGCGCTGGATCGCACGGCGGCGCCCGGTGCGGCCGCCACACTCCACGAGCGCCTGATCACATCGGATGCGGAGGCGGAACAATGGGTTCCGCATCTTCGGTAGCGCCATCCCTTCGCGCGGCGACAGCGGTTCTGATCGCCGCCCTCTGGGCGCCGGTGCTGCAGGCACAGGTGCCGCAGTTCAACGACAGCCTTCTGCGCCGGCAGTGGGTGACTGCCACCACGGAGCGGTACGCCGCCACGCACACAACCTCGCTCCTCAGCGATTACCTCACCGAGAGCGCGCACTCGCTCGCCCATCTACGCCTGGCGCTGGTGTCGACCACCACGCTCGTGGGCGACCCCTCCACGCGCGATCAGGTGGATGCGGCAATCGATGCGGAGTACCGTCTGCCGTCCGCATTCCGGCCGTTCGTTATCGCCGAGGGAACGTTGGCCAACGATGCACGGCGCGACGCGTTGATCCCCGGGATGGACAACATCGCCTCCACGTTTCTCGGAATCGGCGGGCGGGTGGTTGATGCGGACGGCAATCGTCTGGGGCTTGCCGTTGGCGGCGCATACAGCAGGCAGGTGAATGTTGCGGACGCCGGGGGCGGCATCTACGGTGAACTGGAGGGGCACTACAACCTTGCCGGCTACGATCTCCGGCTGAGCGGCCGGGGACGCTGGTACAACATCGCACCCAAGCACAACAGCAACGCCTATATGGATGTGTCGCTGGATCGCTCCTTCGAGGAAGGGGGGCGGCTGTCGCTCGGCGGGCGCTACGAGATCTTCGGAACCGACAGCTACAACCGGCGGAACGAGGAGGATGTGCTTCAGTACGGCGGGCCGACGTTCGATGCGCTCCAGAGCCGCGACGAGACGCATCTGCGAATCACTTCCACGATGGGATATCCGATTGCGGACGACCTTGCATTCGACGCCCTGCTTACCGTCGGCAACCAGCTGCGCGTGCAGCGCGAGCTTACCGACGGCCTGCCGCCGCTTCCCCGCGATCCCGATCCGTATCGTTATTCGCTGCGGGAGTTCTCCATCTCCGGCTCCGCAGGGCTCAGGTGGACGCCTCCGCGCATGACCGTCACCGTGCGGATGGATTACAACACCACGGAGCAGACCAACATCGTGGACCCGAACGGAACCGTGAGCGATCAGGAGTTGCAGCGCAAGCGCGTGACCAACGCCATCAACGATTTCACCGCACGACAGATTCTCCTAGGCGGCACGGCGGAGTACCGCGTATCGCGCTACGATACGATTCAGGCCAGTGCGTCCATCGGCATCTATCGCTACGATACTCCGAGTTCGCAGAACTTCTTCGACAGGGACGAGCAGTCCATACAGGCGCAACTCTGCTACGCGCATCAGTTCAGTTCCATGCTCGGCTTCTCGATCAGCGGCCAGGCCTTTCTCACGCATCTGGTGTATCTGTTCGGGCAGAACAGCAACGACAACAACTGGAATCGTCTCTTCCGTCTTTCGCCTGCCGTTTCCTACGTGATCAACGATCGCCTGCGGAACTTCCTGGAGACGGAGGTGGTTGCGAACTACACGGAGTACGATTTTCAGGGGCGGACGCAGAACGTGCGCGGCCGTTCATTTCGCGAGCTGCACCTGCGCGACTCGCTGATCCTTCAACTGACGCACACGCTGCGGCTCGGAATGCAGGGGGATCTGCGTGTCTCCGAACGCGGGAGTTTCAGCTGGGAACAGTTCGCCGAGAGCCCGTTGGAACGGACGCGAACCGAGGGAATCGAGGCCGATCTCGGAACGACGTCGGTGGAGCGATTGGATATCGCCGTGGGCGGCAGGCTTTCGCGCGTGAAGAACTTCCGCGCCGATCCGCGAACCGCGATCATGCAGCCGTTTTCCGACAGGACATCGATCGGGCCCACGGCTTTGGTGACGGTGCAACTATCGGAACGAACGGACGTTCGTTTCACAGGCTGGTGGGAGCACCGTTTCGAGGACAGTCGGCTGGTGGCGCGCGTACCGATCCTGTTTCTCACTGTTGGGATGAAATTGTAGCTTCACGTCCCGGCGGCCACAGGCCGGCCGATGCATACAACCCCCGCCGCGTTGCACGTCCGCGCGATTGCGGTTCAACGATGACATGCCCTGTGAGTCACGATAGCCGATTTCTCCTGAACCGTGACGTTCCAAGCAGCCGCGAGGAACTGACTCTGCTGCCGCGTCTTCTGGAAGGACTGCGGGAGCAGTGCGTGATGAGCGACACGCAGTTCTTCAATCTGGTGGTTGCCGTCACCGAGGCGGTGAACAATGCGATCGAGCATGGCAACCGGCTCGATCCGGCGCGGCGTGTTCACTACAGTCTGGAGTGCATGGCAGATGGCGTGCGCTGCGTTGTGGAGGACGAGGGGGAAGGATTCGTGGTGGACGATCTCGCCGATCCGATCAGCCCGGAGAATATCATGATGGAAGGTGGACGCGGGATCTTCCTGATCCGGGCGCTGATGCGGTCGTTCCATGCGGAGCGTACCGAGCATGGGATGCGGATCGAATTCGAATGTGCCAGAGAGTGAGGCACCTCGCAATCTTCATGAAGCCCTTCTCTCTCCATTGCCTCGAGCCCGGCGCCCCACTTGATGAACCTCCTTCCACAGAGCATCACGCACTCGTTTCGTGAACCGGCGCTGCATGGCAGGCTGGTGGTGATGCTGGCCGCGCTGATGCTGGCACTCCTTGCACCGCTCTCCTTCATCGGCAATCTCCGGACCTCGCTGGCATCCTATCTGTTGCTATCGACGATCGGAGCGCTGGCCCTCTACGGCGGTGTGGCATTGTTCGGCCGCTGGGGCGTGGAACCTTCGCGCAAGGCGGTGATCTGGGGCGCGTTGATTCTGCGCCTTGCAATGGTACCGATGGGGCCTTCTCTCTCGGACGATGTTCTTCGATATGTCTGGGATGGCAGGCTCCTGCTGCATGGCGTGAACCCGTACCACCATGTTCCCGCCGATACGGCTCTGGCCCGTTACCACGATACGCTCTACCAGCATCAGGTATACAAGACCACGCACACCATCTATCCTCCCGGTGCGGAGCTTGTCTTCGCCTCGTGCATGGGCGTGGCGGAATTCGTCGGCGGCGATTATCGCGCCGGCGTGATTGCATGGAAGCTGCTGGTTCTGATCGCCGACATCGGCGCGATCGTTCTGCTGGCGGGCACGATGCGGCGCATCGGGATGTCGCTCCGATGGCTGCTTCTGTATGCATGGCACCCTCTGGTGCTGGTGGAGCTGGCCGGCCAGGGGCACACCGATGTGTTCTGGGTGCTGGCCATCGCCGCGGGGCTGTATGCCTATGCTGCCGGCCGCGCCGGCGGCGGGCTTGCGGCGATCGCGTTCGGTGCGGCCATGCGGCTTCACCCGCTTACGTTGATACCGGTGTGGGTACGCCATCTGCGGCGGCGCGAGGCGATGGTGGGCATCGCGGCGGCGGTTCCGTTTCTCGTGCTGCTGCTGCCGCTGTTGGAGCCCACGGCCTTCGCGAACTTCACGGGCGTGCTTGCACGCTTCACGAACTTCTATGAGTTCAACGGAGGATTCTACTACGCGGTGAAGGGGGTGCTGGACCACTACCACATCAAGCCCTCCAACAGGATCGCCGGCGGCGTGGGGAGCGCGCTGCAGATGATCGGCATTCTGCTGGTCTGGTTGTGGCCGGTGCGACGTCCAGCGCTGCTTGTCTCGCGCGATGCGACAGTTGGTGATGCCGATGCAGGCGATGACTTCACGGGAAGGAACGCTGCGGCTGAACGCATGGTGCTGGTACGATCGCTCGCATGGAGAGCTCTTCTGGTGATGACGTTGCAGCTTGCGCTTGGAGCCAAGGTGCATATCTGGTACTTCTCCGCGCCGCTGGCTCTGCTCCCGCTCGCCGGCAGGCGCTCGTTGAACGCTGCGTGGCTCTGGGCCGCGCTCGCCGGGCCGTTTACCTATATCATTGCCACCGGCACTCTGGCGCAGGAGCGTATGGACGTGGTGGCCGCGGAATGGAGTGTCTTCGCACTTCTCGCCGCGTACGGGTTTATCAGATATCGCACGGCTGGTGCTTAGATCCTGGATCGCTTGCCTGCGGCTCGCTGTAGTGCTTGGTTCTTCGTACGCTCGCCTGCGGCTCGCTGTAGTCCTTGGAACTTGGAGCTTTGTACGCTCGGCTTCGCCTCGCTGCGGTCCTGGCTCCGGAATCTGCCGGACGTAGCACGAACTGCCAAGGCCCAAGCACAAAGAACGAAGCGCCAAGACTCAAGCACCAGTAACGAATCCGCCCGGCCTCTCGATCGGGAGAAACCGGGCGGTTCAGATTGTGCCGCGGCATCGAGCCGCAACCGGCAATTCCTACTGGCGACGGATCTTGGCGGCGTGGCCTTCCGGTGCAGCCTCGGCCGGACGGCGCTGAGTGCTTGCATGCGATTCCGCAGCAGCCGGCTGTGTGTTCTCGGCAGGTGCGGTAGTCTTCGGGGCTGCCTCAGAGTGATGGGCGCCCTTGGTCTCCTTCTTTGCACCCTCATGCTTGGCGCTGTCGGCGGCCTTGTGCGTGGAGTCCGCAGCATGCATGGTGGAATCGGCTGCCTTGTGCGTGGAATCCGCGGCATGCATGGTGGAATCGGCTGCCTTGTGCGTGGAGTCCGCAGCATGCATGGTGGAATCGGCTGCCGGCATGGTTGCGGTCGAGTCGGACTTCGGAGCCTCTTCGGCCTTCTTGCCGCAGCTTACGAATCCGAATGCGACCAGGCATCCGGCGATAATCAGAGCACGCGAGTTCATCACAATACGTTCCTTTTGATGTGAGTATGCCTCCCGGCACTGGACCGGACGGGGCTGACGTTGGCTTCCCATGGAAGCCTTCTTGATTTGCGAGCGAATGGGGCACGATCTTGGGCACCAGGCAGACGGCCGGGCACCCTCACCCACTACGCTTGCACGCAGGGACTGCGGAAGCGTTACGGGATGTGGCCCGGGAAAAAGCTCTTGGAATCAGTTGACCCTGCCGACTATATTTGTTCCCCTCGTACGAGGCACCGGGGTTATGGCACAGTTGGTTAGCGCGCATCCTTGACATGGATGAGGTCGTAGGTTCGAATCCTACTAACCCCACACCAGAAGCCGCGAATCCGTAATGGATACGCGGCTTTTTCCGTTGAGTGCATTGCCACGGCCTGCGGAGTTGCCGCACGCGGCCGATACAGTACGGTCCGTGCAGGCCGGAACAGCCCGGCAAGCGATGCAACAGCGCATGCCATCGCCTTCGGCCGTTCGCGATTGATTCCTATCCTGCGGATCCGGGCGACTGCGGCTTCACCAGCCCCTTCTTCACCAGGAGAGGACGCAGATATCCCTCCGTCCCCACGCGCTTGCTCTCAGCCTTGATATTCTCCGTCAGCGTGGTGTCGCCGGTCTTGCTGGTATAGTCGTGGATCTGATAGGTCAGCACGTCGATGATCTTGCGGGCGCGATAGGCGCGCACGAATATCCATGTCCCCGCTGCCATCAGGAGCAGGATGATGCCGCCGGCGGTCCAGAGGATCGTGGTGATATTCTTCTTCAGGAATCCCTCCTGATCCTTCGCGGTGGCGTTGGCACGCTGCAGCGCGGTGTCCACGCGCATCAGCGACCGCGTAAGGATGCTGTCGATATAGGCGGCCGTCTTCGGACCGATCAGAGTGTCGCGCAGTCCCGGGGCTTCCTCCGTGCGGAGCTTGTAGAGGATGTCGTCCACGGTGCTTTTCAGCGGATCGAGCACGCCCTGGCGAACCAGTGCGTTCACCCTCTCCGTGGTCCCCGGGCCCAGCAGATTCTCCTGCACCAGATGCTGCACCAGCGCCTGTGTCTTCGGCCCCAGCAGTTCGTCGCGCACGGCGGCGAGCTGCTCCCGCGTCTTGGCGCCCAGCAGCTCATCCTTCAGATTCAGAAGCCATGCCTTCGTGTATTCGCCGAGCAGCGAATCGCGCAGTGTCGTGCCGCCGCGAGCCAGGCCGGAGTCGATATGTGCCGTGACAACGTCCAGCAACGATGCCAGCTTGCGCTTGCTCTCCTCGTTGGTCAACGTGTCGCGGGCCCCTTGAACAAGGCCCCCGCCAAGGCGCTGCCCCAGCGAATCCACCACACCCGGTGTTGAATGCACAAGATCGCTCAGGTCCCTGATCCATGATGAGCATCCGCAGAACGTGAATGCCACCAATGCCAGGACGATAAATCCGCGCCTCATGGGCTCTTCTCCTGAAAGGTAGAATTGAACTTGGGTCTTGGTGCTTAGGCCTTTGCAATGGGTTGGCACTTGGATCTTTGTAGCTGGGCCTTCGCAACAGGAGGCACCTTGCACTTCGGTTGCCAAGCACTACAGCGAGGCGCCAGCCGAGCGATCCAAGCACCAAGTACTACAGCGAGCCGCAGGCGAGCGTACAAAGAACCAGGCCCTTGGCTGCGAGAGGCTGTTGATAACGTGATCGGCCTTTTGCTAGGAGCTCCACTCTCTATTTCCGTTCCAGCAGCACCTGCATGTCCGCGCGGTCGGCGTCGTCGTTCCAGCGCTGCAGCCCATCCGGCAGCGGCTGCAGTTTCCCATGGTCGTCACGAACCAGATGCAGGAAGGTATAGGTTCTATCCTCGCGTACCGATGCCGTGGAGATCTCGATCACCGGAATCCATGTGCCGGTGTTGTAGAACCGCTGTCCGTTCGTGAACACGTATTCGCCGGGGTTGTGCGTATGCCCCATGGTCATCAGCCGGTAGTCCGTTCCCTCGAAACGAATGCGTGCATACTTCGACAGGCTGTCCGGCTCCTCCAGTTGAAACCATGCCACGACCCGCGCCAGTACGTAGGAGAGGAAGAGCATCGCCACCGGCTTCAACTGGCCGACGATGGTCGTGAGGATCTTGCTGTTGCTCACGGCGTTCGTGATGGTGTCGATGATCGGTGCATGGGCGAACGCGAGCACCAGGTAGATGGCCGGAACGCCCAGAACGAGCGCGAACCAGAACACCTTGTGGAGCATGAACCAGACGTAGCGCGGGTTTGTGAAGAGCACCCGCACGAGCAGCGGGATGTGCTGGAACAGCACCTTCAGGCCCAGCGGAAAGTTGGCCTTCATCAGCATCGGCAGAACGTTCCCGCTGGGGCGCACGTTGTCCAGGAACGGAAAGAAGAGCTCGACTCTGTTGATCAGATATCTGTTGAAGAAGGAGCCGAACGGAATGTTGATCTGCGTTGGCGTCCTGGCGAGGACGGGAGAGTCCAGCACCATCGTGAACTTGTCGTAGCGATGTCCGTGCTCCACGTAGAAGTCGCCGTCGATCAGCACGGAATCATCAACGAACGTGATGTTCGGCAGCACCACGTTCCGCAGGACATCGGCAACCGTCTGCGCAGGGTTCCGCGCAACGATATCCTCCGCAATCAGCAGCCGCATGTAGTTGCGCACCGCAGGCCAGTAGAGTTCCAGATCGTGGTTCCCCTTCAATACCATCAGCCTGTGCCCGTGCTCCATCCAGAAGCTGAGCGCCTGGATGAACGCCGGATGTCCGTGCCTGACTCTGATCAGCCTGTAGATGGTTTTGAAGTCCGTGGTGCCAAGGCCAATCTTCCGCTCGCGTGCGGAGATGCTGGCCTCCAACTGGGCCGGCGTCATCGCGATCCCCACCTTCGCCAGCTCGAGCGACCACTCGTTGTACTGATCCGCAACATGGTTCGGCTGCGGCGAGGCGTGCGGCTGGATCGGTTCCAGTTTCAGCGCGTGCTTCAAGCGCTTGCTGAGGCGTGCCCTGTGCACGCTGCCGGGATGCTCCGTGATGCGGAGGAAGTCGAAGATGTCGCCGTTGATCACCAGGAGCGCGTTGCCGCTCGCGGCCTTCCGGTGAATGTGGTTCACGAAGCGGAGGAACGAGTCGTCCGCGAAGAAATTCTCGGTCCCCTTGTAGACACCGGCGCGCGTGCGCCCGGCTGCGATATGAAGATCGGAGACAACGAAGATCTCGCCCCCGCGGGCGTCGTACGGAATCGGCTGGGTACGCACCGGAAGCGATTCGCCGAAGAACGGCCCCCTGGCCTCGCGATACGTGTCGCCCTCGACAACGTAGGGAGGAGCAGGGCCGCCCGGCTCCTCGCAATGCAGCAGCAGTTGCGCCACGGCGCTCTGTTCCTCCGTGCTCATGTGCGATCTCCCAGGTTGAGAAGGTTGATGGCATCGGTCAGTTGATGGAAGTAGTCCGGGTTCATCACGAAGTCCTCGTGCCCCTGGCCCATCCATTCGGTGAAGTACTTCTCCCTGCTGCCGAGCTTGGGAAACATCACAACTCTGGTCTGCTCCGCGTCGGCAAGCGTGTCGTACTCCATCGTCACCACGGAGATCGGAAGCGTTACTGCGGGATAGTGCCGGGAGTAGTTCACGCGCTTGTCCACGGACATCATCTTCTCGAACTTCACCGCCTGCTGATACTGATACAGGATGCCCCAGTAGGTGGATTGCATCGTCCTGTAGAACAGCCGCAGCCGTGCCTCCCTGCTCACGTTCGGTATGTGATAGAGAAACTCCCAGGTCTTCATCAGCGAGACGAAGTTCAGGATGAGCGTAAGGGGGAACAGGATGATACGGAGCGCCTTGCTGTTGACCATGGCCTCGCGCAGCGCCAGCGGAACGGGCACGGGGATGCGTTTGAGGATGTGGAGGATCTTCAGGATGCCATCGGAGCTGATGATGTGGAACTTCCGGCCGAACAGCGTCAGCACCACTCCCTGCCGCACGAACTGCTGCAGCGATGATGGCTTGCTGAATGTGAAGTCCAGATAACTCCCCAGCGTGACCAGCGCCAGCAGGCTCTCCTGCCGGGCGCGCGCCTCCGTGTCGGAGAGATATACCTCCCCGTCCGGCTTCTTGCAGGCGCCCATCATGCTCATCAGCGCGGTGTTCCCGCCCTGGCTGTGCCCAACGTACACCGGCCTGCGCCCCGCCTTCGCCGTGACGAACGCGATCACCGTCGGGATGTCGATGGCGGCGAAGTCGTCCATGCTTGCGAAGAAGTGTGTGCCGGTGGAGCCGCCGTTGCCGCGCGAGTTCAGTATCCATACGTCGTAGCCGTTGGCGTGTAGATACTCCGCGATGCTTCCGCTGCCGGGCATGACGTCGAAGAAGATTCCGTTCTGATAGAATCCTTCCCAGAGGATCAACGGGATTCGTCCGGCGTTGGCGAGGCGTACGGCGCGCAGCGTGAACGGCTTGCCGTTGAACGTCGTGGCCGGGATGTCGAATTGCTCTCTCGGTGCGCTCATCAAGTATCTGCCTCCAGCAGACTGCTAAACGTTGGCGGAAATGATGTCGGCCGCATATGTGGAGAGCCCCATGATGCTCAACTGCGGATTCACCGTAACACCGGTGGGAAAGACGCTCGCATCGCACACGTACAGATTGCTGTAGCCGTGCACGCGGAAGCCGGTATCCACTGCTCCGAAGTCCGGATTGTCCGACATCGGATTGCCTCCCTGTGGATGCGCCGTGCTGAGGCTCACCGATTCAGGCTTCGGGATCGCATCGATCTTCGGGAAGTCCGCCTGCGAGCGCACAACCAGATCGTCGTACGACGCCGGCAGCACAAGGTCCGCGCCGGCGCTCAGGAACACACGGCACACCGTCTTCATTCCCTCCTTCAGCTTTCCGAAATCGCTCGGTGTCATCGAGTAGTCCAGCGTGGTGTTGCCGAACAGGTCCAGCTTCACCGTGCCGTTGGACTCGCTTCCCACCACCGGAGCCGCCGTTGCGAAGTGGGGGTAGTGGCGCATGCGATTGTTGAGCGTATCGAACCAGCCCTGCATGCAGAGCGCGGAGGCGCCGGGCGGGTTGAACGTTGTCTCCACCAGATATCCATTCCCCTTGATGTAGCAGCACATCTGCACGCCGTCGAAGGAGCGCACCTTGTCCGGGAACTGCGCCATCATCGGTGTGGTGATGTTGAACGCCAGACGCGTTCCCACGTTCCGCTTGATACCGCTCTTCAGCAGCAATCCGCTGGAGGCGATCGCGCCTGCGGCCAGCACAACATGCTGCGCCTTCACGGTGAATCTGGTTCCGTCCGATGTCTGACACTGAATCCGCCCGGCGCGGCCGCCGCTCGTCTCGATCTTCGTCACGCCGGCATCGGCAACGATCTGAACGCCGAGCGCCTGCGCCATCGGCAGATAGTTCAGCAGCATCGAGAGCTTGCGGTTGTACTTGCAGCCGATGTTGCAGTAGCCGCAGCCGCCGCACTCGCCGAAGTTGGTGACAAACCACTCCGGGTTCAAACCCTCCTTCGTTGCTCCCTTGAAGAACCGGTTCGCTCCCTCGTTCGTGATGGATGGAACCGCTTCAGTGAGCGACTTCGCCTTGATGATCTCCTCCACCGTGGTGAAGTATCCTTCCAGCTTGTCGCGATCGATCTTCGCACCAAGCTGTTCCCACGTGTCCAGAATGTTCGGCGGCGTGCGGAAGCAGATGCCGTTGTTGATCGCAGTGGAGCCGCCAACGCAGATCCCCTGAAGCACCGCCAGATCCGAATCCTGCGTCATCTCCAGCCCGCCGTCGCGATACAGCGTGCCGATCATCTGCGGCTCGATGTTCGTGAAGTCCTTCTGCGGAATGTAGTAGCGTCCCTTCTCCAGAATCAGCACGCGCCTGCCGGTGTTCTTCGCCAGGTTGTAGGCCGCAACCGCGCCGGCGGCGCCGCTTCCTATCACGCAGATATCGGTCTCGATCTCGCGCGAACCGGTTACGTACGTCACGTCCAGCGGCTCCGGCTCCGGCTCCTTCGGCATGATCCTGAAGCGCTCGCGATCCTCGAACATGTCGTAGCCGATCGTGTCGAAGCTCGGCTTGTTGCCGTAGTAGATGAAGTACACGAGCTGCTTCGCGCTCCGGATGATCGTCAACAGAAGCCCCTTCGCACCGTAGAACTTTCCCTCGATGAACTTCTTCCTGTCCTCCACCCCCATCCAGGTAAGCGGCACCTTGAAGAAGAAGACGGGGAGGAGCTGAATGGCGAGGTAGACAAGCTTCACCTGCGACTTGATCGGCGATTGGAAGCGGGTCAGATAGTCGTCGAAGTCCGTGACCGTCGTATCGAAGGAGTACCCCTCCGCCCTGTAGGTGCCGATCACGGACTCCGCCAGCGCGCGATATGCAAGCGCCTGCGTGGGGGAGAGCGAGCGGAGATTGAACCGTGCAATCACCGCGCTCCGCCACAGCAGATAGAAGGCCAGCAGCAGAAGAAGCGACCCGCCTGCATAGATACCGTAGATCGTTGCGGTCTGCGACATTCGTTCGGCACGCAGCATGGTGAAGAAGCGAACGGCGTTGTAGATGCCGAGCGCAAGCAGGCTGACAAGGAGCAGATCGATATAGCTCTCGTTCTTGCGGATCCCTCCCGCTGCCACCTTGGCCAGCACGCCGAGGTAGAGAAGGATGAGGGGAGTGAAGAGCAGGATCAGGAGATCCTGGCGATTGTGAATGATGAAGAGGTACGCCGTCAACACGGAGCCCGCGAGAAGCAGGATCGCACAGGCCGACAGGACCATCTTCAATCGTTGTTCGTTGGCGGTATAATCCATTGTTCAGCGCTTCCGGTTGTTGATGAGGACCTATGCCTGTTCGAACGTAATGGGAGAGAATCCGCAGCGATCGGTGAACACGTTGCTGAACGTGCCCTTCGCGTTCATCCGGTTGTACACCTCCAGCCACTTGTCGTAGTTCGGATACATGGTCCGGACCAGATCGTGGCTGCCGGTCATGTAGTTCACCTGGCCCCAGTGCGGGCGTCCGCTGAATGCATACATGGCGTTCTCGTAGCGTTGCAGCAACTGGAATCCGCCCCACGTTCCGTTGATCACCGGGATCTCCACCATGCAGGTATCCTCGCCGTTCATCATGGCGAGATAGGCGTCGGAGCCCTTCACGAAGCGAAGGGAGATGGGGGAGCAGTGATACATGTCGCCTACCCGCCGCATCTGATCGGCCACCTGAAGCATATGGTCAACGGCCTCGATGTACCTGTTGTTCTTCATCGGGAACGCAATCTCCGCGGAGTAGGCGCTGATGTTGTTGGCCGTTCCGAGATTCAGCACGCGATAGCTGATATCCTCGTAGCCATCGTCCACCAGACCCTTCATCGCCTCGGAGATGAGCACCGGGCTCAGATGCGGGAACTCGTTGAAGAGAAAGTCGAAGATGTCCACGGCGCCCGGGATGAGGCCGATCAGGGCGGTGAGGTAGTTCCGGTGCGGGCGCTCGTACGGCGGCTCCGTGGGCTTCGAGGTCATGTTGCGTTCGGTGATAAGGCAGTCGTGCCTGCCGTGCAGGGCGTACGGATTCACAAGCACTTCGAAGTGCCGGTTGTCCCGGAGTACCGCGCCGTCAACCAGCATCGCCTTCACGGAATCCCAGTCGCTCATGGTGCGCACCTCGCGCAGCCAGTACTTCGGGATCATCTCCATGATCACGGAGTAGATGATTCCCGTGCAGCCCATGCTCACCGCCACCGTGTTGAACCACTGGTCGTCCTGGATCAATGTGTTGTCCGGGAACCTCGCCCTGTACTTTGCGGGATCGGTGATGCCGTTCGTGGGCTCGATGCGATAGTGGGTGCCGCCGTCGCCAACAACCACGATGCTGCGGTAGATGCTTGCGATCGGGCCCAGCGAGATGCCGGAGCCGTGCGTTCCCGTGGAGGCCGCCCCCACGATGGACTGTGCGTCGTAGCCCCCCATGTTCGGCAGCGCGAGGTTGTTCTGCTCCAGATACGTGTTCAGCGCGCGGATCTTGATCCCGTTCTCCACATGCACGAGGCAGGAGGTGTCCACGCCATCCTTCAGCAGACTCCGGTCCAGTTCTATCGGGCTGCCGAGCAGATCCGTGTTGACGAGAACGTCGTTGGTCTGCACCACGTCCGAGAAGGAGTGCCCGGAGCCAACCGCGCGGACCTTGAGGCCGTTGGCCTCCGCGGTGCGGACGATCTCCACCACATCGTCGATCGTCTTCGGCGTCACATACTGCAGCGGTTGAACAACCTGGTTGCGGGTATCGTTCTCCCAGGTCTGCCGCGTCTTCCCGTCGCTCTTCTTGAACATGGGCTTCTCGCCGGTGATCCACTCCGTGACATCGTTGAAGAACACTCTGGCGTCGTTGCGGATGTCGTCGAAGATTCCGGCCAGAAGCGATTCCTTCTCGTCATGGGGAATGGATTCCTCCATGAGTCTCGCGAGTTTCTCTCTGTTGGTTGCCATGACAATTTCCTCTCATGTATGGTATATGAGTGATCGACGGAAGCACGGTGCGGTTCTTCCGGCGTGGGGAGCGCCGGAGCGGGAAAACGTACGCGAGGGGCGGTTGAATCTATCCAGGAACGAGGTGCGGGACCGAATGTGCAGAAAGGATGCCGATCCAGACTTGTACATGCGCTCCGTTGCCGGACGCCGAAGTTACCAAAATGTTATCCGAAAAAAGCAAGCAGGCGCCTGCGATATCAACGATTCGTAGCCGCATCGGCGACAGTGTTGTGGATGGATATCCTGAACGGCAGGGGACGATGGATGGCGGTCGCATGGTGGTGATGGAGGATGCCGCCGCGCCGTGCGTTGGGGATGAACGTTCACTGCATAGCGGGTGCCGGCGCCCGGCCGAATGTCCCAGCCGTTCCACCGGCACGCGCGCCGGCGGAACACCGCGGCATCGCTGTTCGAACATCGCGATGGAGGTGCCGCTTCATGCTACAGCACTGCGAGCAGCAGGCCCGCGGCGGCGGCTCCCAGCAGCAGCCATGCGGAGTTCACCCTGAACCGGATCAGCAGAACGGCGCTCGTGATGGCGATCGCGATGGTGGGCGCGTCCACGAGGGCCGCGTGTGCAAGCTGCCAGGTTACGGCAATCATCAGCGCAAGCGCGGCTGCGTTCACGCCGTCCAGGAACGCGCCGGTGAGCGGAGACCGCCGCAGGCGCGGCACCAGCGGCCCGCTCAGCGCCGAGAAGAGAAAGGATGGAAGGAAGATCCCGAGCGTTGCAACCAACGCTCCCAACGGTCCGCCCAGCACGTATCCGATGAATGTGGCGGTTGTAAACACCGGGCCCGGAGTAACCTGGCCGATTGCCACCGCATCGAGCAACTGCGTCTCGGTGAGCCAATGCCAGCGGTGTACGAGGCCGTCGCGAAGGAATGCCAGGAGCACGTAGCCGCTTCCGTAAAGCACGGAGCCGACGTTCAGGAAGTAGAGGAAGAGCGGCGATGTGCCGAAGGGGATGCCCGTGGCGGATCCGTTGGTTCCGACCGTGGCGGCATCTCCGCCGAGGGTAAGGAACAATGTTGGGATGAGCACCATCGCCAGCGCGGCGCCGATGAGGATGGCGAGCGATCGCGCGCGGGGACGTGATTCACCGGCCGGTTGCGGAGCAAGCCAGCGAACGATGCCGTGGATCGTGCCGCCGCCGAAGAGGATCATGAGTTCATCCCCTCCGAGCAGCGCGATGGCAAGTGCTGCGGCACAGAGAATGCCGAGCGTGCGGTTCTTCACGGTTGACCGCGCCAGCCCGGCAATCGCCTGCACCACGACGGCTATCACAACCGGCTTGATGCCATGCAGCATCGTGACAACCCCGGGCAGCCCGCCGTAGCGGGTGTATGCCCATGCGAGTCCGGCAACGATCAGCGCCGCCGGCACGATGAAGCAGATACCTGCAACCAGCATCCCAATCCATCCTCGCTGTTGAAAGCCGATGTGAATGGCGAGTTCCGTGGAGTTGGGGCCGGGAATCAGATTGGTTGCACCCAGCAGATCCATGAACTCCTGCTCGCTCAGCCAGCCGTGCCGTTGCACGGCCTCCGATCGCATCATTGCGATGTGAGCCGCCGGGCCCCCGAAGGCGGTGAAGCCGAGTTTCAGGAACAGACGCGCCAGTTGGCCCAGCGAGGCACGCGGCGTCCATGTCGCAGTATTCATTGTCCGGATAATTCATGGTATCGGTTGCTCCATGCTCCGATAATCCTTCCGCGTAGTCGCGAAAGGCTGCTCACCGCGTGAAGATACCGTGTACGACCGGCTGCTGCCAGCGCACGATTCATTTATGCAATAAGACCGATCGTTAAGATTTGCCAACAGTGCATTCGAACGTATCCGAATACGATACGTCATTTCCCACAGCACCGGTTACTCAACGTGCTCATTGCCGCCATCGAGAGCGCGTTCCCAGAAAATTCATTACCGGCCTCGTTATGCCATCGCACTGATTCAGCCCCGGCTACGTGATTCGTACGTAGCACCATGCAGCGAAGTGTGAGCGATGTTGCCCTCCCCCCAGCCAATGCCTTGCCGTACGACTTCCACCGCGAATCTGCCCATCAGAAATTGCGGTCAATACTACATGAAGCGGCGTGCATTCCCCGGGGCAATCCTTCACATCCAATCAATCGGGAGCTGCAATGTCACGCCATCACAACAAACCGCTACGGCCAGGTCACGGACCAACGCACGGGCTGCCGCACAATATCTATGGTGTGCTGACCGGAACGATCGATGGTCCGTTGAGCGATGCCGACGACAATCACGTCTTCATCTCCGTTCGTGTTGCCGCCGGGAAATTCGCCGGCCGATACAAGCTTGCGTTCAATACGGAATCGCAGCAGGGACATGCGCCGGTGCAGTACTGTATTCACGATGAGCCGATCGAGATGGCCGACGTTCCGGCCGAAGGATTCGACTCCGATGCAAGCCTTTCCTACTCGCCGCTCGGCCTGAAGCAGGCGGATTTTCGTACGGTGCAGAACGGTCGCCTGCGAACCATCGTCCACGATTCCGCGCTGGACGCTGATCTGACGGAGGCACTCGGTTTCACCTTCTCCGACGGTACCGGCATCCACGACCTCCACTACAACAACGGCGAGAAGCCGGGAAGCAGCTTTCCGAATCATCCGGACAAGGATGGGGCGCTGGTATTCTACTACCTGAATCGGTTCGGCGAAACCAGGCGCAGGTGGATCTTCATCAAGTTCGACACCCAGACGTTGTGACGATCACCGCATGCGGACGCAATTATCTCTCATCGTTCATTACAGGAGTTCACCATGCGCAGTAAGATCGTAAAAGGAAAGAAGCACCACATCGAGGCGCGGGGAATTGCGGGAACATATGTGGTAATGCTTGCATTCAATTGCACCGAAGCATTCCGGAACGGGCTGCTTGGGTTCGGTATCCAACGGAGGGATCATACAAACGAGGAGGTGATATGGTTGCGGGGGCTGAGGACGTTCGATCGCCCGGGCTCGGACGCGGGCGCCGACGCACCAACGCGTCATCATCCCATCCAGAAATTCCACTGGGGTGATTACACAACCAAGCCCGGCCGAACCTACACGTACACAATCCACGCAATGAAGGGAACGCCGGAGAACCTCGACATCGTGGATTCGGCGGAGGTGGAAGTTACGTGCGAGGTTCCGGAGAGTGTGGGGCACAACGGCCACGCGGTTCACTTCAATCGAAGCGCCGCTGCCAGCCAGGCCTTCGCCACCAGATTCCCCGATCTTCCTCCGGGCGATGTCGTGGATCCGGCGGCGCGTACCTGGCTGTCGCGCGGGCTTGCCGAATCGCTGATCGACTTTATCGACCAGGCCAAGCAGGGGGAAGGGCTGCATCTGTTTCTCTACGAGTTCGAGAAGGACGAGTTCTTCGAGGCGTTGAAGCGGGCAAGCGATCGGGGCGTGCGCCTGGAGATATTGTTCGATGCGATACTGCACAAGGAGCCGGGGAAGGCCGATCCCCAGGGGCCCAGCCTCGTGAGCGCTCCGAAAATCAGAACGTTCGGACTGCAGAAGGTTTGCAGGGGACGAATGGGTCATGGGATCAACATCTCCCACAACAAGTTCATGGTGTTGACCGATGTGCACGAAAAACCGCAGCGCGTATGGAGCGGCTCCACCAATTTCACGGATGCCGGAATCTACGGGCAGTCGAACGTGGGACATGCCATTGCCGATGCAACCCTTGCCGGCACATATTTCAGGTGGCACCAGGCGATCTGGGCGAACCCGGCCACATCCGTTGCGGATTCGCGAACGCTTGCCGCAACGCTCACTACCGTGCCCGCCACGTTTACCGGATCCACACTCGTGTTGAGTCCGCGTGATTCCATCGAAGCGGTGACTGCCTGTGCCGGACTGGTATCGGGAGCAGAGCGCATGGTATGCTTCACTGCTCCGTTCGCGCTCCATGACGATCTGGAGGAGGCTCTCGCAAAGGCCGATGCGCAGGTGCTGGGGTTGTTGAACAAGGAGAGCGTTGTTGGCATCGAGCTGCACAACGCGCCGAACACGCTTCTCGCGGCGGCGGCTGCGATCAACGAGGCATCGGTGCTCGAAGTGTGGCAGGGGGAGTTGCAGAAGGAATCGCTGCAGCACAGCGGTGTCTTCATTCACACGAAGATCATCCTCGTGGATCCGCTTTCCGATCACCCGATGGTTGTCACCGGATCGGCAAACTTCAGCAACAACTCGTCGAAGAATAACGATGAAAATCAGCTCTTCATTTCAGGTGAACCGGAGGTGGCCGATGTATATCTCGGAGAGTTCATGCGGATGTTCGATCATTATTATTTCCGGGATCATGTGAAGATGATCGAGAAGCAGAAGCGAACCAATCCCGGTGCAGGCTCGCTGGATGAGACGGATGGGTGGACGAGTCGGTACTTCAATGGAGGCGAGCGGGAGGCATTGCGCGAGGCATTCTTCTAGGCCCTGCCCGGCAAATGCCGTTGCATGTCGGGCGTCGAACGCCCCATGCAATCGGATGGGGCCGCCGATGACAACAGACATGGCGCACCACGTACGTCCATCGTCATCGCCCCCGACGGAGTCGGGGCGACGGAGTCGGGCGACGATCACAGGTAGATCATTGCAGACGGATACCTTGACGCAGTCGGGATCGATGTTCTCGTGATGGCGATGGATGGAAATGGCGTGAACTGCGCTCCAGAACACCAGCGCCGTTCCGGACATGCCGGGACGGCGCTTCGTGTTCCTGCCGTGTCCGTACCGCGGGATTGGCACAGCGCGGGTTGCAGCCGGGGCCGCAATCTGAAGTTGTCACATCACCACGCAGGTGAGCGCGATATATTTGTGCCCTTTGCCAGACCCTTCGGTCGAGGCCTGCACGTACAGAAACAGGAGTCGTGAAATGCATGTGTTGTTGACGGCGTATGGCGCGCGCCGGGATGTCCGACCGCCGGCGGGACTCGCCGCGCAGGTGCGGGCAGTCGGTGCGATGCCCATCGGCGTGATGCCGACCGGAGGGCCGCTATGACCCAACATGCCGTAGTGATCGCCGGAGGCGGCCCGACGGGGCTGATGCTGGCCGCCGAGCTTGCGCTGGCGGGCATCGATGTTGCCATTGTCGAGCGGCGCACCAGTCAGGAGCTTGTCGGCTCGCGCGCGGGCGGCCTGCACGCACGCTCGATCGAAGTTCTCGATCAGCGTGGAGTCGCCGATCGGTTCATCTCGCAGGGGCAGACGTATCCGGTGGTCCACTTCCACATCGCGTTGAACATCGGCGACTTCCCCACCAGGCACAACTACGTCCTCGGGCTGCGGCAGAATCATATCGAGCGCATCCTGGCGGAGTGGGTCGGCGAGCTGCCGGTGACGATCTATCGCGGACGTGATGTGACGGGGTTCGCACAGGACGATACCGGCGTGGACGTGGCGCTCTCCAACGGTGGGCCGCTCCGTGCGGAGTATCTGGTGGGATGCGATGGGGGGCGCAGCCTGGTTCGCAAGGCTGCCGGCATCGAATTCCCCGGTTGGGATCCCACCACGAGCTGGTTGATCGCCGAAGTCCGGATGGCCGAGGAGCCGAAGTGGGGATTCCACGAGGACGAAGCCGGCCGCCATGCGATCGGCAAGGCGGAGGGCGGGTTCACCGCAGTGGTGCTGACCGAGCGGCAGATGCGGCTGGAGGGCGAACCCACGCTGCGGGACATCAGCGAGGCGCTCATTGCCGTATACGGTACGGACTACGGGATCCACAGTCCCAGGTGGGTGTCGCGCTTCACCGACACGACGCGTCAGGCCGCCGCCTACCGCCACCGGCGTGTCCTGCTGGCGGGTGACGCCGCGCATGTGCATCCGCCGGTGGGCGGGCAGGGCCTCAACATCGGCGTGCAGGATGCGGTGAACCTGGGATGGAAGCTGGCGCAGGTGGTGAAGCGGACGTCGCCGGAAAGTCTTCTCGATACCTATCACGCGGAGCGCCACCCGGTTGCTGCCCGCGTATTGCGCAACACGATGGCACAGGTGGCGCTTCGCCGCCCGGACGCTCGCAGCAAGGCCGTGGGCGACACCATCTCCGAACTCCTCGGCATGGACGAACCTCGCCGGCGGCTCGGCGCGGAGATGTCCGGTCTGGACGTTCACTACGACCTCGGCGAGGGGCACCCGCTGCTCGGGCGCCGCATGCCCGATCTCGATCTGGTTACCGCCAGCGGCCCGCTGCGGGTCTTCACCCTGTTGCATGAAGCCCGGCCGGTGCTCCTCAACCTCGGTGACCCCGGCAGTGTGGAGATCACTCCATGGACCGATCGCGTTCAGTTGATCGATGCCGCATACGCGGGTACGTGGGAACTTCCGATGCTCGGGGCGGTTGCTGCTCCAACCGCCGTTCTGGTTCGGCCGGATGGATATGTGGCCTGGGTTGGAGACGTGAACCAGGCGGGGCTTGCCGATGCGCTGGCCACCTGGTTCGGACCGCCTGCTGCGGCGTAGCGGGCCTGCTTGCCGGATCGGGTCGACGATGAAGTTTGCCATGTCGGCATCCGCTCTGCGGCTGCCTCCTGCCGATGACATCCAAGGAGTCCGCCATCAACTGTGCGTGCGTTCTCCCGATCGGCGGCAGTGCACGCCGGCGTCGAGATGTCGGCGAGAGGAGTGCGTTCCACCCTATCTGCAGCCTGCACCATATAACAGGTGGAGCCGTTGTGTTGGCAGCCCTGTCAATCAGCAGGCATACCGACGTTCATAACATGCCGTGAGATGAACATGAGCGAAGTTGAACAGGCCACGTACGTATTCCTCGATCCGGATGGAACATCGGCGGGCCAGAGCTGGCCTCAGTTGCTTGTGCTGCGGGCGACCGGCATTGTTTATGGCAGCCAGGTTGCGGGATATGCAAATGAGGAGCGGAGAGCCGAAGGTTATCTGGTTCCGTTGGGACAGAAGGATGCGGAGAAAGAGCTCGCGCGTTTCTTTTGGGAGGAGTTCCATGGGCATTCGTATCCGGCGTCCGCAACGTGGACCGAGGATCGTCTGCGCCGCCTGGAGGAACTGGTTGGTGGTATTCGTGTAATGAGAGTGTGGATGGATGATAGTGTCACTACGGATTCGCTGCGGCTGGACCACGCGCGTATTGATGAGCTTACCGAGGCATGGGTGCCGGTACACTCTCCCTATGGCCTCGCAATTCTACTCTTCAGGAATTGTGATTGATGTACCAACATCCAGCCAGGCATGGTGTAGGTCCGGCTTGATGAAGTGCTCTGCCGATAACCCGGCTCTTCCTACGGTATCGGAAGGCGGACGGCGCCATTGTGTGGAAGCAGATCTATCAACAGGTCCCTATCGCCGCGAGCAGTACTGCCATGTGCAGAGGAACACCTGAAGGAGCAGGAGAGAGGTTTGCACTCACGCACAACAATCGAGAGGAACGATGCAGGATTGCCATCCGGATGACGTTGACTGGACATACTCGATCACGGAGGTGTCCGCAAATGTCTATATGGTCCGTGCCTTCGACCGCCGAAGCGGCCGTTCCATTGAGATGACGGGAGCGGATCCGGATGTGCTGGTAGCAGAGTGCAGGAGAGATATTCGGGAGTCCCCTATGGATCGGGAGAGCGATAGATCCGCCACGAGCAACAACTGATAGTGACCCATCTATGGTCTTCGCGCAGCGAAGCCGTGGCGATCTGTGCGGGCTGGGCTCACGCAGCTGGTCGGTACGGTAAGCGCGAGAGGTCGCCACGCCCCTCCTCCGCCTCTGGTGGCATCGGAGCTGCCGATGACATCCGGGAAGTCCGCCGCCAACTGTGCGTGCGTTCTCCCGATCGGCGGCAGTGCACGCCGGCATCGAGATGCCGGCGAGAGGAGTGCGTTCCACCCTATCTGTAGCCCGCACCATCTCTCCACCATCATTCAGCTCCCCGCAGGGAGCGACCCATATTTCACGGTGACAGAGAGGTCGCTCCTGGGCAAAGCTCGGAAGGAAAAAGGGTGCGGCTTCTACAGAGAGGCTGGCCTGCGTTCCATGCCGTTCAGAGATACCACGTGCGGCCGTGCGATGAAGGATGGGAGGGTGACCCCGACGATCGCCAACGATGTGCAATGCGGAGTATCCGGTTCGGTATATCCTATCTGTAGAAGCCAGTCCCCTCACGATCACAAGCTCCCCGCAGGGAGCGGCCTGTGCTTTCACGGTGACAGAGAGGTCGCTCCTGGGCAAAGCTCGGAAGGAAAAAGGGTGCGGCTCCTACAGAGAGGCTGGCCTGCGTTCCATGCCGTTCAGAGATACCACGTGCGGCCGTGCGATGGGATGGATGCGATAGATCATGGCGGCCTCGGCGAACGGCAATGCATGTTGCAGCCCGAAAACACCAGCGCCGTCCCGGACATGCCGGGACGGCGCTTCGTGTCCCTGCTGCGCTTGCGCCGCGGGATTGGCGCCGCGCGGGTTGTCAGCTGATTTCGGCCGCGTGCGAGGCGTAGCCGTTGGAGGCCACCTTCTCCGGCAGCGGATCGGGCGCCATCACGGGGCGATCGTCGAACGCGGGCATCGCGAACGGCTTGTCGGACATCAGGCGGATCGCCTCGGCAACCGCGCGCTCCAGCTGCGTGTCGCGTCCGGCAACGTATTCCTGCGGTGTGATGTCCACGTCGAGATCGGGATCGGTGCCGTGATTCTCCAATCCCCACCGCACATCCTCGAACCATGTGGAGAACTCCGGCTGCGTCGTGATGGATCCGTCCACCAGCGGGTTGCGCGGCCAGATGCCCACAACGCCGCCCCACGTGCGCTTGCCGATCAGGGGCCCCAGGTTCATCAGCTTGAATCCGTGGGAGAAGATGTCGCCGTCGGAGCCGGCATGCTCGTTAGTGATGGCCACGATCGGGCCGCCCACGGAGTAGAGCGGATACGGTTCCGGCATGCCGTGCCGCGGAAGCCCGTAGCCGATCCGCTTGCGCGCAAGCTTCTCCAGGATCAACTGCGACACATGCCCGCCGCCGTTGAAGCGTACATCCACAATCAGGGAGCTGCGTCCAACCTCGCCGAGGAAGCCGCGATGGAACTCGCTGTAGCCCAGCGGGCCCATGTTCGGCACGTGTACGTATCCAACCTTTCCGCCGGTAGCCTCGTGCACGATGCGCCGGTTGTTCTCCACCCACTCGCGATATCGCACCGGCGTTTCATCGCCGAGAAGCTTAATCGTCACCGTGCGCTGCGTGTCCGTTCCCCTCGGAACGAACGTGAGCGTGATCTCGGAGCCGGCGGTGTTCACCAGATGTTCGTACGGCGAGCGTGCCTGCGATACGTGCCGTCCGTTGACGGCGACGATCATGTCCCCCTCCTCGATGTTCACGCCCGGCGTCTCGAGCGGTGAACCGTACTGGCTGCTCCAGACGTCGCCGCGAACGATGTGGCGAACGATCCATCCGTCGTGCTCAGGATCGTATGCAAGGTCCGCCCCCATGAAGCCCTGCGCGTACGTCGGGGACTCGCGATAGTCGCCTCCCATCTCGTAGGCGTGCGAGGTGCCAAGCTCTCCATGCATCTCCCAGATCACATCGCTGAACTCGGAGCGCGTGCCGATGCGATCGATCAGCGGGAGATAGCGCGTGTAGACCTTCTCCCAGTCGATGCCGAGCATTCCCTCCGTCCAGAAGAAGTCGCGCTGAAGGCGCCACGCCTCGCGGTACATCTGGTGCCACTCGTCCGTTGGGGTGATGGAGATGCGTGCGCGCGAAAGGTCCAGCCAGCCGCTTGCGATGCCGGGATCGTCGCCGTTCTTCTCATCCGGCTTCTGCCCGGTGCCGAACACGCGCAGGCGCTTGCCGGAACGATAGATCAGCGTCTGCATGTCGCGTGCCACGTCGAAATCGCTCACGCGTTCGGCAACTGTCTCCAGCTTGCGCGACTCGAAGTCGTACGACTCCAGCTTCCCCATTGCCGGCGCCTCGTTGCCGGCGTTGTTCGCAAGCGTGCCGATCACCGGCTGGCTGAGGAAGTAGACCTTGCCGCGCGTGCCGATCACCTGCGCATACTTCGCGTCCTTGGCGGGGAAAGGGAGGATGCGCCGCGTGATCCCTTCGAAGTCGATCTCCACATCCACGTCCTTCTTCTCCTTCCGCTCCTCGAAGTTCTCGCGGTCGTACGGATCCTCCTTCCTCGGCGCCTTCGGCTTGGCCTGGAAGGGGTTCGGCGTATCGCGGCGCAGCGTGATCAGGTAGGGACGCATGCCGCGCGGGAAGCTGAGATGGAAGTGAAGATTGTCGTATACCGGATCGAACTCGCGATAGGAAAGGAAGTAGAGATACTTCCCCTCGGGATCGAACGCCGGCACCACATCGTGCAGAATTGCGTCGGTCACCTGATGCTTCTCGCCGGTCTCCACATTTGCGACCATCAGGTACGATGTCTCCGGCGCATCGGCATGATTGAACGCGAGCCAGCGCCCGTCCGGCGACCACGCAAGCGTGTGATCGTGCATGGTGGAGCTTCGGTCGATCAGCTTCATCGTCCGCTGCTCGAGATCCACCACGATGATCTCGTTGCGATGATTCCCGAACGCCACTTGATCGCGCTTCGGCGAGACGGCCAGATCAACCGGGCGGCCGATATCCAGCCCCTCGATTCTATCCTCGGACTCCGCCATCTCCTCGTTCAGGATCACCAGTGCTTCCTCGCCTCCCTTGTCGCTCGTGGCAACGATCCGCTTGCCGTCGTTCAGATACTGTGCAAGGCGGTAGCGAACTCCCAGGGGATCGCCGTACTGAAGCACGGGGCCGGCGAAGTTGCCCATGGTGATCGGCTTGCCGCGCTGCACCATCACAACGGAATGTCCCTTCGGATGGAGCGCATAGCTCTGAAGATAGTCCGCACCGGGAACGAACTTCCTGTTGCGCTGCGTACGCGGAGAGTGATACTCGATTGCCACCTTGCCGCTGCTGTCGGACGCGGGATCGTAGAGATAGATGTCGCCGCCGCAGTGATACACGATGCGGCGCCCATCGGTGGATGCATTGCGCGCGTAGTAATCGTCGTGATCGGTATGGCGCGCGAGATGGGATCCGTCGATGGCGCAGCTGTAGATGTTGCCGTATCCCTCGTGGTCGCTGAGGAAGTAGATGCGGTCGCCAACCCACATGGGGCACGCCAGGTTCGCCTGCATGGAGATCAGGCGGCGGAAATTGCCGTCACCCTCGGCATCGATCCAGAGATCGCCGGCGGTGCCGCCGCGATAGCGCTTCCAACGGGCCGGGTCATGCGTGTTGCGGCCGATCACCGTTCCGCGTTCCGGCCCGAGCGAGATGCTGTAGGCCGGGCCTACCGGCACCTCCGTGATCGCTCCTCCCTCGGGAGAGATGGAGTAGACCTTCATGATGCGCGGGAAAGGCTGCGCGTGATTGGTGACGAAGAGAATCTGCGATCCGTCCCGGCTCCAGCCCACCGGCTGTGTTGCGGCGCCGAAGAAGGTGAGACGCTTCATCTCTCCCCCCGCGGACGGCATCACATAGAGTTCATTGTACCCCTCCTCGCGGGCAACGAACGCGAGCCACTCGTTATCCGGCGAGAGAATCGGGCGCGATACCTGGCTGACGCTGGAGGTCAACCGGCGTGCGATGCCGCCGCCGGCCGGTACTGACCACAGGTCATCCTCGCTCGTAAATACGATCGTATTCTGCTGGAGCGTAGGAAATCGATAATAGCCCGATTGCATTGTCATGAAATCACCTCGATGAAAGGAAACTGCATGCCCCGGCTTCGCCCGAATGCGGGCGGTAAGGCAGTATAACCGAAACATGAGGGGGAGTCGTACTTTTCAGTACACGATAGTGCCTCGGCAATATACAACGGCGTTCACTATCCGCTGACGTGAAAAACATGCCTCCGTATCATTGAACGATTCATCCGTGTATCACGTTAGTATGCCGTCCCGAACCATACTGGAGACGGGGCCGGGGGAGGGTGCAGGCTACTCGACGGCGGCCCGCGCGCACGCCTTCCAACCGGCATACCCGATGCGATATGTATCCCGGCGTGAGGGGCCGCTTCGGAGTGGATGGTACAGGGGTGGCAAGGGCCCTATCCATTCGGCTCATCCGCCCGGCAGCGGGCGTTTCTTCGATCTCGATCTTCGTGTGCGGCGGCACCTGCGGAGACGTTCCGCCCCCGCGAGTTGCACGCCGGCAGAACAGTGTTCAATTGTAAACCGCGGCCCGTCCTGCGCGTCGAGGAGGCGGGCGCCGCACACGGCGTGATATTTTTTCGGGACAGCGGATCGCCACGGGAAAGTCAAGGCTTTTTTTGGAGGGTGGCTGCGGTATCTTGGGTCGCGGAATGAGAGTTCCCTGCACGGCAGGATTGTGATGCGCGTTGCCCGGGCTTCGCACTCCCTGCGCGCGGGAACTCCCGGTGCAGTGAGGGCAGCGACGATCGGTGTGATGGTCCGTGCGCCGTTCCGTCTCATCTCCTTGGTCAGCATCTCCGATGTCACATAGCGATACGCTCACTCCCCCCGCTCACGTTCAACGGCAATCGCAAGGGCAGTCGCAACCACATCCCGCCGGGGATTCCTCGGGCGAACTCCTTCCCGGTCTCAGGCCGCGCAACGGCTTCACCTTCCGTGAAGGACAGCTGGCATTCCTGACGAAGCTCGCCGCCGCGCTTGCACGCGGCGAGGAGAATCATCTCGGCGTGTTCGTTCCCGGCTACGGCAAAACCATCACCGCGCTTTCCTCCTTCCTGGTTGCCTACAACCTCGGCGTTGCGCGCAAGCTCGTGGTGTTCGTGCCGCGCGGCAATCTGCGCGACCAGTATGCCGATCCGAAGGAGCTGAACCGCGTGTTCCAGAATCTCGGCGCGCCCGAACTCTCCTTCTGCGTTGCGGACTCGGAGCGTGTGTTCCTGAAGAACCTGGATACCTCCATCATCATTACCACCTATCAGTATGCCAGCGGCCGCGGCGGCCACGGTGCGTTGTTGAAGTACTGCCAGAGCGCTCCGTGCATGTTCGTGTTCGACGAGGTGCATCATCTCTCGGACGATGGGCTCTGGGCATCGAAGATCGGGCAGTTTCCCTTTGCATGCAGCGTCTCGCTCTCCGGCACGCCGATGCGTTCGGACAACCGGACGCTCTTCGGGGTGCCGTTTCACATGGCGGCGAACGGCGAGCAGTATTACGAGGCGCTGCACGAGGTGACGATGCGCGACGCGCATGCCGAGGGGAAGATCCTGAAGCGGGTGAAGGCACACGTGGTGGACTATCGTCTTACGATGGTTCGGTCCGACACCGGGCAGATGGTGGAGATGTCGCTCTCGCAGCTCGCGGACATGGCGCGCACGAAGAACGACGTGGACGCCTTCCTTGCCCGGAAGAAGCTCCGCTTCCACGATGTCTACCTGGACTCGCTGCTCCGCCCGGCATTCGTACGGTTCGCGGAGAAGCGGCGTGCGCATGCAGAGGATGCAGGCCTCCGGCGCGGGCGGAATCATCAGATGCTGATCATCGCCATGAGCAACCGTCATGCGGCCGCGATCCTGGAGTTCGTGAAGCTGCACTTCACGGAGTTCAGCTCGGCGCGCATCGGGCAGGATATCCCCGCCGCGGAGCGGCAGGAACTGCTGGATCGATATCGGAGCGGAGGCATCGACGTGATGGTGCAGGTGGACATGATCGGCGAGGGGACCGATATCAAGCCGATCAGCGTGATCGTGAAGGCCGACCTGGTGCGCGCCTACTCCAAGACGATGCAGCAGGTGTTCCGCGGCATGCGCTACTACGACGGCTTCAGCGAGAAGGCCAATCTGTGCGACATCTATTCGGCGAACGATTCCGAAGTGGTGCGCACGCTGGAGTGGATCACCTCGGAGGAGCAGCTCGGCGTGAAGCTGCGGGAGGAACGGCAGCGTGTCGATGCGCTCGCGCGCTCCGGTCCGCAGGTGAGCATGTGGGAGCTGCGACAGGTGGAGCATCGCGACATGCAAACGCACAGTCTGGAGCTGTTCCCGGAGTACGCCCGCCCGCTGGAGACGGAGCCGCATGCGGCTCAGGCAACCGCAGCCGTTGTGGACGTAAGCCGCCGCGAGCAGGAGCTGCGCCAGGAGTGCGCGAACCTTGCGTCGCGACTCTCGTTCCAGTTGAAGTCCACCGGGCGCATCATCGAGGTGAGCACCATCCATGCGGAGGCGAAGCGCCGCTTCGCGAAGGCGCAGGGCGACCTGAGCCTGAACGAACTGACGCGGAAACGCGACTGGTTGATCCGCTGCATCGATGCGCGGAAGTTGCTGTGAGAGATATGAGATAGGAAATATGAGATATGAATGCGAACGATCTCATATTTCATCGTTCCTACTTCATATCTCTCACCGTGCCACCACGATCGTGCCTGTTGCCGCTGCGCTCCCATCGCGAACCACGCATCGATACATGCCGCTCGCCAGCCCGGAGAGATCGATTGCAACCGTATGCGCGCCGGGCTCCAGCCGGCCCGCTACCTGCCTGACGCAGAGGTGTCCGGCGGCATCGAACAGTTCCATCGTCACCTCTCCGGCATGCTGCAACACCACTACTGCCAGTGCCTCGGCCGAGGCCGGGTTCGGTGTGATGCCGGCGATTGCAATCCCCGTTCCGACGGCAGCACCATCATCCGCCACACCCGATGCGGAAGAGTAGACCGGAACCTCGTTGAAGGTGAAGGCGCCGACGCCTCGCCGGTTTACGATCCACGGCCCCTGGTATACGTACTGCGTCCCCTCGTAGTAGTTGGAGGGGACGTAGGTGATGCGTGTTGCAGCGCCGGGGTGTTTCAGATGAAGATGAATCGTGTTGCCGATCGCCTCGCCGCTCGCAACGTTTCCGGACGAATCGTCCAGGAAGAACTGCTCGTTGATCTTCCGCAGAACATCTCCCACAACGGTATCGCTCGGGAAGAGGAGATGCTCACCGGCCTGGAAGCGGAGGATGATTTCATCGCGTGCGCTCGAGGCGTAGTAGGCGCGCTCGATGTTCGGCGATTCGATATCCACCGTGTCGTCGGAGGCGTAGAAGTCGCGGGCCAGCAGGCGGTACAACTGCCCGGCCAGCGTGTAGTACCCATCTACGGAGTAGTGGCAGCCGTCATGACCCGGCATCCCTGCTGAAGCGAAGGAAGTGACGAGCGGGAGCGAGTCCTGCAGCGTGCGCTGCAGCTCGCGCAGGGCGCCGTAGGTTGCCGGATCGGCGGCGCAGCCGGGGTGGGTCTGCATCACATAGAAGTGTTGCACGCCGGGGTAGTCACCCCGCCAGCCGGAGTAGAGCCTGCTGAAGTTCGCCGCATAGTTGGTGATGCCGTTCGATTCCCCCTGATACCAGAACAGCGCGCGCGCCTTCCGCGCCAGCCCGGCCTTGCGTACGCGGTAGAGCATGCGTCCGTAGATCGATGCAAGGTCCTCCGCGTTGGAATCGTTTCGCGCGTTCTGTTCGATGGTGGAACCACCAACGCCGCCGGTGATGACGCAGGTTGGAACCCCCTGCTTCTCCAGGATCTCCTGCTGCAGCCGGAGCGCCCACACTCCCACATGCCATCGTCCCTGAAACGCCGCAACGCTTGCCGATGAACGCCCCCATACCGTATCGGAGGGAAGCATCGTTCCAAAGCCGGTGTTCACGCCGAAGGTGCGGCAGAACTCGTTGGTATAGGTGGCGGCGGGATTGCCCGGTGTGGAGTTGGACTGCCCGCACACCAGCAGCGCATCGCCGCAGATGATGCTGTCGCGCCAGCCGATCAACGTATCGATGCCGTTGCGCGTAAGGTAGACGCGAACGCCGAACTCCACCGGCCGTGCGTAGATGGCGGGAAGCAGTTCGAATGGCGCCCCGGAGGCAGTATAGATCAAGGGCTGCGAGACGGACCTCCAGTAGCCGCCGTCTCGGTAGATGTCCGCGCGTACGGAGTCGAACCCGGGCGTGCTCACAGTGCCGGCGATCGGCACCATCGCGGAATCGTTCCCGTTCCGCGGGTAGAACGCAAACGGTTCCGGGAACTGCGTGAAGGGGAAGCCGTCGCCGCTCCGCACCAGCGGAATGCCGTATCGCGTTGCGAGATATTCCTCCACGCGTGTCCGTTCGTCGGCCGTGAGGATCCGGTTGTAGACAAGGATCTCGCTGATGGCACCGGCCATGAAGTAGTTGCCGGCGAACGCTCCGATCTGGAGCGCTGAGTCGGTGTTGGCAACGGTCGTGATTCCCCCCGCTCCGAACGCGCCGTTCACGTACACCGTGCCGGTGAGGTTCGCGTTCGTGAACTCGCACTCCAGAATGTTCGCTCCGTCGCGCACCGGTGCGTAGGAATCCACGAACGTGCCGCTGTGGAACATCTTCGGATAGCGCGTGCCGCCGAGCCAGAATGCGCACACGCCGTTGCCGGAAAGGATGTTGTTGGTGGCGGTGTAGTTGTCGATGCGGGCCACCACGATCTTGGTGTAGTCACTCCCTGTTGGGAACCGGTCCGGGCAGCGAAGATAGTGTGCTCCCGGAAAGAGCACGGACGGGCGGCCGTTGATGCCGTTGGCTGCGTAGAGCGGGCGCGTAACGGCATCCGCCGGGAGCGCGTCGTATCCATGCCCGCTCAGGTCGTGCCACGAGGTGACGGTGTCGCCCGGATGTACAACGCCGGAATCGGCCCGGAACCAGAAGAGGGGGAATGCGGGTACCTGCGCAGGAGTTTGCGCCGAAGCGCAGAGGAGCAGAAGAAGGAAGCCCGCGATGCGAAGGGAAGCGTAACGCATATGGCCCAGGGAATGGTGCGTTTCAGGGAGGAATAATCGGCCGGGGCGAGTGCGGCAAACGTACGCATTCATCCCCTCGTACGTGGTTTCTGCGTAGTAGAGCCGCCGGGATTCGGAGCGATGTTTGTATCGGCTACTGACACGATGCGGGGAAGTAATCGCGCGCCAGGCGAGCAGGCCCGGCGGTGCGAGCATCCTCGCGGCGTGTTGTCCGAATCAACTCTCGCACACTCTCCGGCCTGTTTTCCATAATTCCAACGTTTATGTGCCGGATGTGTGCGGAGTGATGCGGAGGATTGGGAGACCTTCGCAACGATGCCGGCATGATTGCGACTCGTGCCGGCACGTTTCGTTCTGCCCTATCCCTTCTCGTCGGTCCCCCGTACGAAACCGTCCGGCGCAGTTCCCTGCGCGGCGGGGCCTGGCGTACCCAGCATCGCCATCAACGTTGAACGGATCTCCTCCTGCAGTTCCTGCTCCTGGCTTCGCGTCATGTCCGGACGGGGCGGGATCGGCTCTCCGATGAAGACCTCGACCGTGCCCGGGCGCACGCGCCGGTCCGTGCGGGAGAGGAGCGCATACGTTCCCTTGATCGCAACAGGAACCATCGGGACTCCGCTTCTGGTCGCGAGCATGAAGCCGCCGCGCTTGAAGGCGCCCAGGCTGCCGTCACGGGTTCGCGTTCCCTCCGGAAATATCACCACCGATGCCCCCTCCGCGATCTGGCGTGCAGCCCGCTCGATACTCCCCATCGCATTGCGGGCATCCGCCCGATCGATCAGAATGTAGGGGCCGAGCGCCAGCGTCCAGCCGAAGAAGGGGATGCGCGCCAACTCGCGCTTGAAGATGAATCGGATGCTGTCCGGGATCGTGACGCCGAGTACGATGATGTCCAGATAGCTGGCGTGGTTCGCCAGATAGACGTAGCATGTTCCCCGCTCCAGATTCTCCGCGCCGTGCACGTGTGTCCTGATGCCGAACAGCCAGAGCAGCGCGCGCGACCACTGCCGCATCAGCCGGTGATACGCCCGCCCGCTCCGGTCAACCAGCGATACGAGGATCGAGACGATCGAGTAGAAGAGCGTTACCAGAAGGACGAACGGAATGGCAACATAGAAACGCATGCTGCGAACCTACAGAATTATCCAGCGTGTTGGGTGGAAGTCGCGATGCCCCGGCGTTCCCCGCGAGAAACGTCAACTCCGACTGCGTCAAGGGATCCCTCTGCGATGACCCACCGGTGGTCGTCGCGAGAAACTCGACCCCGACTGCGTCAGGGCATCCCTCTGCAATGACTCACCGGCGGTCTTCGCGAGGCTTCGCCTCTGCTGCGCGGGGTCTCGCGAAGACGATCGATGGACGTGATGCTCAATGCCTGTTGTCATTGGCAGATACTGAACCGCGAGGTATCGTGGCCTGCGTGGTCAATGACATTTTGCAGTGAGTGCTCATTCGCCTTGGAAGGGCGACGGTGGAAAGCCCGGGGCGCAAGCCCTGGGCAACGGGTATCCCTCAGCAATCACCCACCTATGGTCTTCGCGAGCCCACGCGAAGTGGAGGCATAGCCGGGCGTGGCACCGCGAAGCAGCGCCGAAGGCCATCTCTTCCGAACGGTGTATCGTTCCGGCGAGCGGGCTACGATGCCGGCCGTTCACATCCATTGTCATTGCATGTACACTGGAGCGCCCCATGCCGCGCGAGAATTCCGGGGGCATGCGCGCCTATACCTTCAACTTCTTCCGCGCACGTCGTCCCAGGCTGCGTTCACTGACCGCCGTCCCCGTATCAAACGTTCGAAGCCGGCGTAGTTCTCCGCCAGCATCGCATCGCGCAGCGCGTCCAGCTCCGCCTCCATCATCCGGGCAATCTCCTCGTTCAGCTTCCGTGGATCGGCCGTATCTGCGCCGCCGAGTATTCTCGGTGCGCCGATGCGTATGCAGGCCAGCGGATGCTCCTCGCGGCCAACCTCGTAGCGGAAGGCCACCGGGGCAATGGCGACGCGTTCAAGGCGGCGCGCGAGGTGTGCGGCCCCCGGCTCGGTGCGGATCGGCCGCCGGTCATTCGGTGCGATGGTTCCCTGCGGAAAGATCCAGAGCACGCGCGACGTGCCCTGCAACAGCGATGCAGCGTATTCGATGCTGCGCATCGCGGAGCGGGCGTTGGAGCGGTCCACTGAAAAGATGCCTGCGCGGCGGAAGAACTGGTAGCGCCGCAGTTCCTCCGTCTGCATCATTCCATAGGCGTCCTGGTGCAGGATACCAACGGAGAGGACGATGGGGAGGGCGGCGTCCCACCAGGAGGAGTGGTTGGCAACCAGCAGGAGCGGCATGCCTGCATTGCCGTTCCTGCTCCATGGCTGCAGGCCTTGGTGGCCGTGCGCGAGCACGGCAGCAAAGTGGCGGCGCGCCCGACGTGCGAAGTAGCGTGCGAGCAGCCACCGGCCGGGGCTCGTGGGGCGGGCTGTAAGAAGTGTCCGGTGTTCTGCCATCGGTGTGTTTCGTGTTCGGCCGTCGTGAATCGGGGAACAAATTAGACGCCCGGCATCGAACCTGATACAGAGAGTTGAGGCTTGAGACGCTTCGTTGTTAGTGTAGGCATCCCGAGGGCTGTTATATTTGCGTGCCTTCCGGATAAACGGAGCCGCTCAGCGGGTCCAACATCTCCGAACACGATTCCCCCTGAACTAGCACTGACGGCAACACGTGGCCCAATCGACACCGACCTTTCCTTCCAATACGTATGCACTGATTCTGGGCGCATCCAGTGGCTTTGGCGCCGCCACAGCGCTTGAATGCGCTCGCAGCGGTATCAACATCATCGGCGTACATCTGGATCGCGGCGCGGCGCTGGCGGCCTGCGCCGAACTGCAGGAGCAGATCCGCTCGCACGGTGTGGAGGCGCACTTCTTCAACGTGAATGCCGCCGATCCCGCGCAGCGGGCCGCGGTGCTGGACTCCGTGGCAGCGACTGTTGCAGGGAAGGAGGGAGCGCACGTTGCGATGCTGCTCCACTCGCTGGCATTCGGATCGCTGCGTCCGTTCATAGCGGAGGACCCGAAGGACCAACTCACGCTGGCGCAGATCGAGATGACGATGAATGTGATGGCGAACAGCCTGATCTACTGGACCCAGGATCTGGTGGGGCGGGGGTTGCTTGGCAGCGGCGGGCGGATCTTTGCCATGACAAGCTCCGGCTCGCATCGCGTGCTGCCGATGTATGGCGCCGTGTCCGCGGCGAAGGCCGCGCTGGAAAGCTACTGCCGCCAGCTTGCGTTCGAGCTCGGAGGCCGCGGCATCACCGCCAACGCGATACAGGCGGGCGTTACGGTAACGCCCGCGCTGAGCAAGATTCCGGGGAACGACAGTCTGATTGCGCATGCCCGGGCTCGCAACCCGTTGGGCCGCCTGACCACGCCGGAGGATGTGGCGCGCACGCTCGTGATGTTGATGCGTCCGGATGGCGGATGGATCAACGGAAGTGTGATCGCCCTCGATGGCGGTGAGGATATCGTGGAGATCGATTGGACCCGGGAGGTAAACGCATGAGCCAGTTCTCCGAGTTGATACCGCGCGGTGTGATTGTAAGCTGCCAGTTGGAGCCCACCGAGCCACTGCACACGCCGCAGCACTGCGCGCTCTTCGCGCAGGCCGCCGAGGCAGGCGGCGCCGCGGGCGTACGCGCGGAGGGCGTCGCCAACATCCAGGAGATTCGTGCCACGACCCGCATTCCGCTGATCGGCTGCCTTCGCGACAGCTACAGCGACGGCTGGATGCTGGTGACCCCGGACATGAACGCCGTGGAGCGCCTGATGCGCGTGGGGGTTGACGTTGTGGCGCTGGATGCAACACTCAGGCCGCGGCCCAACGGCCACGACGGCATCCGATTCCTTGCCGAGGTTCGCAAGCGTTTCCCCGACCTGTTGATTCTCGCGGACATCTCCACGTTCGAGGAGGGAGTGCGCGCCGCGGACGTTGGCGCCAGCGCCCTTTCCACGGTGCTCTGCGGACGCACGAAGGAGACGTACGAACAATCGCTGCTGGCATCTCCCAATCTGGATCTGATCTATCGTCTCGCAACCACCGTCCGCGCTCCGGTCCTCGCCGAGGGCTTCATCTGGAGCACGTCGGACGCCGCGAGCGCAATCGAGTCCGGTGCGTACGGTGCGGTTGTCGGGGGAGCCATCACGCGGCCCCGCGTGCTGACGCAGCTCTTCGTGAACGCCGTGGAGTCCTGCCGGGTGCGGTGAGGAGGATTCGTTCGTGGTCCGTGGTCGGGTCACTCAGCGGGCGTTCGGCTAATCGATCTGCGCTTCGCTTCTCCCGCCACTGTATCTGACTACTCACGGCATCACGTTGGGCCTGAGTTGTGCTCAGGCCCCTTCCTCCGGACGGAGATCTCGGAGTTTACTCCGAGATAACACAACTAACGACTGACCACCGGCTACCGACCACTGACCAACGCGATGCCGTGGCCTCGTGCCAAGCGTACGAAGAACCGGACAGGAAAAGCCCCCGATCGCACATTCGCGATCGGGGGCTTTTCGTATTCAGCCTTTGGTTTTCGGTGAGGTCCTGCCTGCGGCCTCTGCCTACTTGCCGTCGAACTTCTTCAGGATGCCCTTGGTAAGATCCGTGACCATCGCCGTCTGATCGTCCGTTGCGCCGGTCAACGTTGTGGTGACACCGTAGCGATAGCGGGTGCCGCTTACGATGTTCACCTGATGATCCTTCTTGTTGTAGGTAACCACGCCGCCGCTGCCGTTGTCGTCGAACTTCTCGGTATGGACCTTCTGGTTGTCATCCTCCTGTGAGAGGTTCATGGACCACGCCACCGATGCCAGGCCGTATGCCGCTTCGGTGCCGCCGTAGTCCGAGACGATAACCGTGAGCTTCTTTCCATCGTTCTCGCCAACCCAGTCCTGCTGGGCAACGGAGACGGAGTAGCCCGGCATGCTCTGCTGCGAGCCGCTCGGATCGCCGGCAGGCTTGAATCCGGCTATGGAGGTGGGAAGGTATCCCTGGAGATCCTTGTACGGCATCGCCACGGTATCTCCCTTTGCCCTCCGCTCGTCATACACCTTCTTCGCCTGATCCTGGGCCTGCTGCATCTTCTCCCCAGCCTTGGCAACCTCCTGTAGATTGTCGATGGACTGCTTCATTTCCGACACCTTTCCCCCGCAGGAGGCAAGGAGCGCGCCGCAGGCCAGTGTCACAAGAGCAATGTTCTTCATGCGAGACTCCACGAATGAGTTTGATGGAACCGTTGGTATGAAACCGATTGTCGTTGAACTCCAGGGCGGGCGCATGCGTTCATGCAATCCAGCGTGGAGGCCGTTCTTGCTGGGGAAGAGGACAGGAACTTACAAAAAGATCGAACGATCAAAACAGGCCGGCCCGTTCCGGCAGGGCAAACGCATTATAAGAA
>JAFDZV010000034.1 GCA_018266795.1 Bacteroidota bacterium
CCACTAAAGCGGGGGGTAGGTCACACAGATGGTTGTACACAACCGCAAACAAGGACATGCTGGATCGCGCAGCCCCACCGAATGAATATGATCGCCGACGCAACTTGCGTCGATCAAATGAAACTATGGGCGAACAGAGGGGAATGGGATAACACGAAGATACAACGCTCAAGCCCATCCGGAGGTGGACGAACCGAGTGCGGCCGAATCGTTGCACAGACACTTTGGCGACGAATGCGGCAAATGCCTGGATTGCAGAACCATACTGGATGACATGCCCGGCTGCAGAAAGCAGCGGTGAGACCACCTCCTGTTACCAATGCGTTCCTCCACCAACCACGTCCCTTCCAGCCCGACTCACCCTCCCGGAATAGGAGATGTGCATGCACGAAAATGCGTAGGCAACATGGATGGACAACGCGCAGGCATTCCGATCTCCATGTATGTGTATTGCACTCCATGCGTGTAGTCTGCCTTAGCCGACCAGAAATGGAATCGCCCGGAGCTGCAGCTCCGGGCGATAAGCGAACAAACGCAACTCGACGCGTGCGCGGCGCGGGCTCACGTCGCGGCGGTGCCCCACGGACCGAACACGATATCCACCGTGGCGGTGCCGGCGGGAGCGGGATCGTACTTGGAGGGGACGTTCGGCTGGCCCGAGGCCGAATGCACCGGGCTCTCGTCGTACGCGAAGCCGTAGGCCTGCCCCATCAATGCTCCCTGCGGCGTTGCGGCCGCGCCTCCGGTGGCGCTGCCGCTGCCCGATGGCGTGAGCGTTGAGGCTATGCCAGACGGCACCGTGTAGGTGAACGTGGTTGATGTCGGCGCGCCCGTTACCTGGAACGTGCCGTTGTACCCGGCGCAGGCAACGTTCTGGATTGCAACCCAGTTGTTCGTCGCGAGCCCGTGCGCACCGGTGGTGGTGATCGTCACCGTGGTCCCCGATACCGTTGCGCCATTCGGCGAGGCGGCGATCGCTGCGGGAGTTCCGCCGGGCGAGGTGAACACCAGCACGCCGCTTACCTGCGCCGTGTGCATGAAGAGCGAGAACTGATTCTGCGGCGCGGAGGAATCGGACATCGCGGCCGGATACCAGTTCCCCTCCATTCCCCAGTACGCCGAGGTGTCGCCCGCCGTGCGGCCGGCAGTGCCTGAGGGTCCGGTGAGCGCGATCCCCCGGTTCAGCGCGGAGACGAGGTCGCGCTGAAGGCCAAGCGCCACCTTCGCGGGGGAGACGTTCGGGTTGGTATTGGTCTGCACCAGCACGTAGGCGGAGCTGTCCGCATACACGCCGGCGTTCGCAAACACCTGGAACCCCGCGCCCAGACCGGCGTTCGGCGGATCCGGCGTGAGCGGGCTGTAGAGGTTGAACACGTTGCCGTTGGTCTGCGTCATCTTCGCGTCGCTGTAGCCGGTGAACTGCAGCACGTTGGAACCGCTCACCACCTGTGGTATGCCCTGGTAGTAGTTGCTGTCATCGCCGATCATGTTGAGAAGCGTGCTGCCGGTGTAGAGTGTCGTGAGCGCCGCGGTCCACATCGTTGCCAGCGCGCTCCCGGCGTTCGCGCCGGCGGCCAGGTAGGCGCCGGGATTCAGGATGCCGGGATATTGGCCGTCGATATCGTTCGGCCCGCCGTACAGCAGCGGCGCATAGGGATTGCCGCTCGGGAACGCGGCCTGGAACGCCGCGATGATCGCCACACGATTCACCCCCTGTGCAGGCACCGGCTGGCCCACCTGCCCAAGCTGGTTCCCGTTGGCATCGGCCAGATTGAGCGTCAACGCAAACGTGAAGCCGTCCACGGTCTGCACGTCGATGTGCAGACCGCCGCCGGCACCCAGCGCATCGATGGTCGGCTCCACGATCGAGAATGGCGGATAGCTGCTGGTAGTGTCCGGAGTGTTGGGAGGCGTATTCGCCTGCATCACGCCGAACCCGGTGGCGGACCATGCATACGGAAAGCCGGGAGGATTGGTGGGATATCCCGCGAAGCCGCTCTGCGTGGCAACGGCCGGCCAGCTCTTCGGCACCACGAACAGGTACACGCGCGCTCCATTCAGGCCGGCGGTCTGCACGGTGGGATCGAAGACGAACGTATCGTACTGCGAGATATCGAAGCTGGGGACGACACCGGTTGCGCGGGGGAAGATCAGCGAGGTGCCGCCCGCCGAGGCGGAGTTCGAGAGGACGATGGAGGTTGCAGAGGCCACGGCCGCGATCGTGGTGCCGCCCGGGATGCCCGTCCCCTGCACGGGAAATCCCACGCCGAGCCCGGCAGTGGATCCGAGCCCGCTCACCGCGTTGCCGCCGGCAGTGAGCGTGCAGCTCTGCGCCTGTGTGAAGCCCAGCGCCACTGCACTCCCGCCGGACGTTGCGGGAACGGAGAGCGTGATCTGGAGGCTGCCGATGCCGGTGATCGTGGTGTTCGCGGGAATCCCGCCGCCGCTGATAAGCGCGTTCACGGCAACCTGCGCGGCGGAGGTCACAGCGGAGAGCGTCAGCGACGTTCCGCCTGCAGCGCCGCTCCCCTGCAGCGAAAGCGAGAAGAGGAGCGGATTGGTCCCGGTGTAGACCGCGCCCGCTGTCGCCGGCTGCGTGAGCATTACCTGAGCCCCCGGCCCAACCTGCGCAACCGTAGCGCCGGCCGGGATCCCCTGGCCGGAGACCACCTGCCCAACGCGCAGGCCGCTCACCGATGGGGGCGGCACCAGGCCGGTGATCGTGTTGGAACCCTGCGTGGCCGTGCCGCCGACCATGGTCATCGCAACGACCTCCACACTCCCTGCAACCGCTGCCGTGAGGCTGTTGCTCAACGTGACCGCCATCGAGATCCCCGTTACCGTCGCGCCGGCGGGAATCCCATCGCCGGTCACCTGGTCGCCGAGGATGATGTCCGTAAACGGAGGCAGGCTTGCAAGCGTGACCGTTGCCGATCCCTGCACTACCGAAGCCTGTACAGTAGCGCCATCAGGGAGCGGCGCCCAGCCGAGCGAGCTGGTCCCCTCCGGAAGAAGCAGCAGGTTCGAGGCCACGCTGAAGCCCAGGACACGGAGCGAATAGTCCGAACTGTCCAGACCTGACTGGTCCGTGAGATTGAAGGTGTACGGCGTGTTGCCGCCGGGTGATGCCATTGTGTATACTCCTCAGTTTCCGTTATGGGTATGTAGAGGGAGGATCTCGGGGAATTCAGGACGGGGCGATGATACGGACATTTCTTCATCCGCTGTGCCGAACCGCGGAGGGCGCGAGGCACGCAGCGAAGGCCGGCACTTGAAGAGTGCGCGCACGGCATCGCCGGCGGCAACGGCCCGCGGCACAGCCGAAGCAACAGCGGCAAACCCGGAGTGCGGCTGTAATGCCGATCGGTCCGGTGGCACGCACCAACCACATATCCGGTATGCCGGATCGTGACCCTCCCGGGCCGTACCCGCAGGGGTACCCAAAGATGTACTCACCGCCGCGCACTGCATGCCGTAGTTTCGCACGGCTATCTTCGTACGACCGCATTCTCCTCCTCCTTTGTACACCACAGTGACTACCGGTTGATGTTCCTCCGGGTGTAACCGGCATGCATGCGAACCAACGCGTGCGCGCAGGCGCAATGGCAGTGCCATGCCCGGCGCAACGATTGCCGTGCCCGGCAGCGCAACGAGGCAACGCCGCCGCCCTCTCATCCGGCGGCCTGTTTTTGCACGCCCATACGTGAACGAGCGCAGCCGCCACACGTGAACGGGCACATCCGGTAGAGAGAATGGAACGCAGAACAATCCCCCGTATTCCTCAATCCATATCAAGGGAGAATGTACCATGATCAATCGCACACGCATCCTGGGTCTGGCCGCGGCCATGGCCATCGTCGCACTCCTTTCAACCGTTGGAACGGCCACCGCCCAGGGAGTGCCCTGGAACTGCAACACGACAACGATCTGCAACCTGACGCACTGCCCGGCTCGGCTCTCCATCGGCACGATACCGTTCAGCATCATCACCGTCAACCTGAACGCAGGCCAGTGCGTATCCGTATCGACCGCCGGCATCACCTCCATCGATCGCGTGATCGGAGCGGCCGGCGGCGGCTATCCGGTCCTTGCGCCGCCACCGGTGCCGCCGTGCAACTGTCCGCTGGGCTCCTGGTCCGTCTGCTGCGTCACGCTGCCGCCACAGAACTGTTGCTTCGATGTCTGCTTCGATCAGACCAAGTGCCAGATTACCCTGCTTCCGGCCGCCTGCCCAACCGGCAGCTGCCGACCGTAATTCGTTGCCGGTGAGTCAATGCCGGCCGATGAACACACAACGGCACCGCATTCTCCACAACGGAGGTGCGGTGCCGTATGCCATCCCGAGGCCGATGATGTTCGCCGCCATCAAGAGATGGCGCCCCATCATGCAGGCACCACAACTCTCCCGCTATGCTAGATTTCCATTGTTGATAGGATGCCGGCCGCCGTCGATATCATGCCGGCCCCTCTCCGCATGCACCTCCTCTCGACGCATGCTCTCTCCAATGCAGTGCTCCGTATCGGCCACGTCGTCGCAGCATCGGGCGGTTCGAGCACAACCAATCTGCTCTTCCAATTCCTCATCTCACTATCTTTTCCTACTCTCTTCTCAATCTCGTGCAACATTCATGACGATCGCAGCACTCATGGCCAAACAACGTCCGAACCGATCCAGCAACACCCGAGTTCATCCGGTCGACGCATTCCTCGACGAACGCGGCCTCCGTAAGGAAGCCGGCCGCACGGTTTTCGAAGCTGGCAAACGTCTGTTCGTTGCCGATTGCGTTCGCACGATGGACGAGTACGATGATATGGTGGCCGCCATTGTATTCGACGGCGAGCCAAACCAGGCGCAGTTGGCCGTTCACGGCGACGCACTGGCTTTTGCGTGCACCTGTGATAACGGGATGGACGGCCGCTTCTGTATGCACTGCGTGGCATTGGCGTTGGCATGGATAAATCGCATGCACGGCCGGCGGGTTGTGGATGGCGGCGGTACGAGCGGAACCGGCGACGTTGATATCGAGGATGTGTTAGCCGCGCTCATGGTCGCCGACAAGGAGATGCTTGTTGCGATAATCCTTTCGCAGGCGACGGCACACCCGGAATTGATGCACGGGTTGCTGGAGATGGCTGCGAAGGCGAAAGCGGAGGGGGCGATCGGGATGAACGACGAGGCAGAAGAATTCGATCTGGATGCTGCACGTCGTGATATCGAGATGGTGTTCACCGAGTACCGGCTCGGGCGGGCAGGCTCGGCGGGAATATTCGCGGCGGACCTCGTGGAGATTGCGCACGAACTGACGGGATTGGTGGAGACCGGCGTGGACCGGGGAAAGCTGCTGGACCTTATCGAGTTCATTCTCATACAGACCGCTCACGCAACCGAACGTGCCCGCCGCGACGCTCTGCGGCCGGCTCTCTCCGCGATAGCCGGAACATATTGTCTCATTCTGCATGCCGCTCTGCGCAGGCCGGAGGAGCAGGCCGCACGACTCCTTGCAGTTGCATTGCAGGGGGAATCCACCAACCTGGCACAGACGCTCGCACGCTCACTGCGGCCGCTCTCGGACGAAACCGTAGCGAAACTACGCGCACAATGTGTGGCCTCGTGGGAAAACGCGCACTTCGCGGATGACGGCGCCGATGAACAGACGGAGATGCTTGCGACCTTCATTCTGGAATTTGCCTCGGAGTATCGCGACACGGATCTGACACTCGCCGTACTGACGAAGGATCCCACAACCGGCATGGACTATCAGGCTATCGTCCAGACACTGCAGAAGGCGGGCCGCAACGACGATGCACTGGCATGGGCGGAACGTGGCCTGGCGGCCTTACCACTGCATGACAGCGTTCCCATTGTTGACTATCTAAAGGGAGAGTACAGACGGCGCGGCATGCAGCGGCAGCGTACCGAGATGATGCTGATCGATTTCGCGCACCGCCCATCGACGGCTACATACAGACAGCTTCGCATATCCGCTGAGGAGGCCGGCATGTGGGATGAGATGCGGACACGAGCATTCGAGACAGTACGCGCTCTCACCAGCGCAGGCACCGAACCGGATGCGACACTTGCGGTGCAGATGCTGGTTCACGACGGGAACATCGACGCGGCATGGAACGAGGCGCTCACCGCAGGCTGCAACAACGAGACCTGGCTTATCCTTGCGTCGCATCGCAGTGCAACGCATCCGGCCGATGCGATTGCAGTCTATACGGCACGCATCGAGGAACTGGCAGGCACCACGGATCAGGAGTCGTATGCGGAGATCGTTCGCATTCTGCAGCTGGCCGCACCATTGATGGAGGTATCGGAGCCGAGCTTCAATGAGTACGTGGCGGAACTTCGCACGCTGTACAAACGCCGCCGCACGTTCATCGGGTTGCTGGATCGGGCCTTTCCGGATCGGGCCTCCACGACGGCGCAGGAGTGAGCGGCGATATCACACGAGTGCGGACTGTGCAGAGTATGGCTCACCGCAGCCATACGGCCATGAGACACACAACGATCCACCCATTGCCTCCAGGCAGCCCACCATGCAACGGCCGGAGTACGGCTCCGGCCGAACACAGGGCGCAACTCCTGATGGGTGATTCTCTGCCGTCGCGGAGTTTTCTACCGGCTGTGAAACGGCTGCCACAACAGGATCGGCATCACACCGTTCGTGCGCAGCCCCGGCGATGTCCAATTCACGATTGCCTGACGCTCTTACCTGATATGATTCCGATGCCGGTTCCACTCGCGATACCGAACGGCGACGGACTCCTCTGAGCACACTTCCACATCTCATGAGAAGAATCATGGCAGACATTTCCCGACGCAGATGGCTTGCCGCACTCATCGGCATGCTGGCGCTTCTCCTTGCCGGACTCGCGATGCCTCGCACCGCTGCGGCACAGGGTTGCTGCGGTACATACAACGTGCTCGTCCAGAATACCGTCCCGAACAGTTGCTATCCGCTGACGGCGGTCACCACATGGGCAAACGGGATCAGCGGCGCCACAACACAGACGGCTCCGGGTATTGTCACGGTCACGGCACCGAATCCTCCCGGTTGCTGGCAGACGCTCACCGGGCTCGTCATCAACGGCGTCTCGGTGCCTCCCCCATTCACCGGACAGACGGTGAATCTGGGCGGCGGGTGCATCGTCTCGATCGGGATATTCTCCACGGCAGGCGGCTGTATCACGATCGTCGTCTTCTAGGCCCGTCCGATGATTGTCCTGTGGGCCGCGCCGCGAGCGGGCGCCCCTGGCAGGGCGTACGAACCAAGCGAACACTACGTCCAGCAGGTGCAGTGCGGCCAGGAACCCTCTAGGCGCTGCTATCCGGACCAGACAGGATTGGCAGGCGAAGCCTGATCGCCCCGCATCGTAGCAGAGACACTTGTCGCCACACTCACTATGCTCTTCCCTACAGGCATCGCGGAAGCTCCGGTTGGTCCCCGCACTGAAGGAACTTCACGACCTGCCGGATCAAACTCTCGCTGAATATCTTCCCAAGCGCCACGCCAACATATACCACCACGAGCACAACTGCGCGCGCTCAGACATCCGCCGTTACCGAATCGGCATCATGCCATTACACCCTGCATATAGATTTGCACGTGTTTATCGCGGCACGGAGTGATATCAAACGCGGGCCGGCGAAGTAACCGAAACGGCACATCGGGGTATTATTGAAAATCCCCCTGCTTCGCACGAAATCGAAGGCCGTTACCGGGCACCCGGCCGGCCGTTACCCATGGGAATTAGATTCGCACATGCATATTGCACCTCGCAGCGTCGTCTCCGTGGATATATCGTCCGATTACGGGGACGGGTGGAGGCAAATCCATTTGAGTCGGGTGGATATGCGATCACGATAGTATCTCCGCGCATGAGTGATCATGAAACCAGATGCCGTTTCGCATGTACAACAACTCGATCGCCGAAACGATCCCGTGCCGGCGGACCGCGCAATGAAACCGCAGGAGGAGTTATGAATCAGGAGCCGTTCCCACGTACGTCGGCCACGTGCCGGCCCAGTCGAATCATCAACACCCCATCGTCTCGAACATTCACAGGAGGAGGCGCCATGAAACGCATGCTTCTGCTACTCGCGCTTGCAATTGCCCCGATAATTCTATGCGCACCGGGGTGCGACATCTCGCCCACAGGCCCGAACGGCACGGACGTGGGATCGCAATTCAAGCCCACGAAAGGAGAGGACTCGACCGCGCATGCCGCCAACCCGCTGCAGGATCCGTACCATCCAACGCCGGTGAAGGGAGGCACTGTCGGGGATGCCTCCCGAATTCCGAGCGTCGTGGCGACGATCTTTCAACCGAACAATCTTGGCAACACGCACATTCAGACTGGGAACATCAGCATCCGGCCGGACTCAATCAACTGGAAGCTGGATTTCGCACCGGAGGGAGATATGCCGATAGAATGGGTGGCGTCCATCGACAAGTTCCCTGCTCCGTTCGACTTCAACAACTACGTAACGACAACAACAAGCTCGCCGTCAATCGGAACATGGGAGGCTCCGTACGGAGCAACAACGATCGCCCTCACCAATCCCGACCTCGAGGCGGAAGTCGGTATGTATTACCGGGTAACCATCCGGTACGTGAACAAGGAGGGGGCCGTTGGCAATGTGGAGCAGTGGTTCACGTGTGTGCTCGTATATGGCTGAGCCGGTTGTGGCCTCAAGCCGCATGAACTTGGCCGCGCGGGCGTCCTCGATCGTTGAGGGCGCCCGCGCCACGTTCAACCACCGGCGCGCATGCTTTCATGCTACGCACCGGTCTCATTAGTGCGTTCCAGTCCCGTCGCAACACGACATGGCACGATTCCGGCGAACAACCACTATTATCTTTCTTCTCTCTCTTCCCATTCCCTGCGACGGCACTCCTCCATCATTCGCCGAATGCGCTCCGCATCGAGCGGTCTGCCGGCCCGTGCATATGCTTCGCACAGGCATTCCATCAATTCCTCATCGCAAGGGAACGCATCGAGGGCTGCCTGTAACACGCGGGATTCGTCGGCATACATCTTCTCGTGCCGGAAGGCGGTGGTAACTGCGAACGCATTCCGTCGCAGTTCAATCTCGAGTTGCTCCCGCTGATGCAGAAACAGATCCTCCTGGAAATCCTGGAATAGTTGGTTGCGGCGGATGATATTTCCGGCCCGATCGTTGTTCTCGAATTCAACGACGTACGACATTACTTCAAAGAACGCTACTGCCGCAAGCATCGGAGACTTTTCCAGCAGCGCCTGCATCGAGCGTTTCATCAGGCGCCTCACCTCCAGAATATCCACATCCACGATGTCCGTGTTCAGTCGGGGCCGATCCCCATTGGTATCGACTATTTCATAACTAAACCGCCGACGCAGCCGATGGACGCTCTGCTTGACGATGCGCCGCGCTTTGGCGCGACCTTCGGCTGTGTCTTCGACGGACGGCACTGCAATCCTGTAGAACTCCTCGGGCGACAGCGGACGCCGTTGCAACAGATCGAGAACCATCACCGCCAGCATGCGGCATTCACGACCAGGAACTGCATCGTCAAGCGAACCATCCGATCTGGTCACGGTGACCGATTCGAGCATGGTAATCCACCATCTGCGCGCCTCGGGCTGCGTGTGCATATCCGCTCTATCAGCGATGCAGTCGAGAATCCGCTCCTTCCATCCGGCAACGGAGTCGGTATCGAGAAGGCCACATGCATCGTCGAGCAGGCAATTCATGAAAACTACCAGACTTCGTGTGGGAGCACCAAGCCAGCCGAGCGCCCGCTGCACCGCGCCGCGGAGCGCACCCTCAAGCTCACTCATCCGGGAATCGATCACAGACCCAGGCCGGAACAGGTTGAAGAGGCCCACCGCCACACGAACGCGCAACACATCTGTGAGTCGAAGAATCGGACGGTCATTAAGCGCATGTATAGAAGCAGGATCGATCGCATCTGACGCACCGGCCACCAGGTCCACCAGCGAAGCAACTTCCACGCCGGCTAGGTTGTTCACTGCTTCCATTCGGGCACGTGCATCTCTCAGTTCGGCGGCAGGATTGGCATCGTACAGCACGAGTGCGATCAACGGCAGCGCCGTGAGATCGCGGCGCGATACACCGTGGGTGTTCATTATCGCAGTCGCCTCTGCCGGTTCACCGCGCAGCAGCGCGGCTTCCACGAGGGGAAGGGCCAGCACCGGTTCAACCTGTGCCCGCCGCTCCGGCAACATCATGATAATGGCCTGCTCGAAGGGTTCGGCAATGGAGGCAAACGATGCATCTATCCCGGCGCGCACCCATTGCTGTCTGACAATCACGGAAAGGAACTGATCGATCAGGTTAAACTCATACAATTGCGGGAGGACGCGATTGCAGATCCTCATCAACATTTCGACTTCCGCCACCTCCGCCAGTAGCTCGATGCAGAACATCCACACATTGAAATCGTTCGCTTCAATTGTGCTTTCATATTTCCGAATGCGAGCCAGGCTCCTCTGCAGTTCAGCCTCGGTTTCAAAGAGGGAGAGGAGCGGCGGATAGACCTTGCGAGCGAACGCGGCACGAACGTTGTCGGGCAGTTCGTCCGAGCCAAGTAATTCCTCCGCCCGCTCGCGAAGGCGTCGCCGCATCTCGGAGTCCCCGTTGTGGTAGGCATCCATGCAGGCCGCAATGACAAAGTCCGTGTAGGCAAAGGAGTACCGCAGATGCGGACGTGCTTCCAGCATCACCTCCGCCTCCTCCCACAGTTCCTGCGTCACGGCAGGCAGGCCGTTGCTGTACAACAGGTCGCTGTAGGTCAGCATATGCAGTCGGCCCATCGCCAATTCATCGGAGGAAATAACGGCCGTGAGTGATTTCAGTATCGCCAGCCAGCGCTCCATCTGGTCGTGGTGATCGCGCAGGGCGAGACTGAGGGCATAGTTGATCACTTTCACCAGCATCCGTTCCCAATCCCTCCTGCTCCACGCTCCAAGTCGCGCAGTCATCAGGCGCAGGGCTGTTCGCCACGTCAATCGTGCACGCCTCCACTCGGCGCTGCGATCGATCGCCTTCAACGCATCGAACGCCCTGTCGAACGCTCGCACGGCTACCGCTCCGTCAATCTCCACCGCATGCCACTTCCGATCGGCAAGCAACTGAAACGGCACAACAGAATAGAGCGGGCAATCGGCAATTGCACGAACTAATCTCTCCACCTCGATCTTCCGGCTCTCGAGGAGATGCCAATGGAGCAGCGGATGCGTAAAGCCCAGCAGCGGATGAAACGACTCTCCGCCGGGTAGCGCGCGCGGCGGTGCCGCGATCGTTGCGATGATTCCCCGGAACAGCAGCGTATCGATCAGCGCATCCGCATCATCCACCATCACGTGAGCAGCCTCGCGCGCAAACACTTCTCCCAATTGCGCCAACCGGCCAATGTCATGCTGTTGCTTCGATGTCAGTTCCTCGAGCAGCCCAAGAGCAGGCTCGCGAACGGCACCTTCCATCGTACGAGTCAGCCACTCCAGTCTGCCAGGGATGTTCCATCCATACGTCGGATCGATTCTCTTAGGCCGGGCGGCAACAAGAACGCGGTACAATGCCGAACAGAGCGCCCCGGGATTGCCACCTGTTGCAGCATATGTGGCCTCGGCAACCTCCGATGGCGGCATCGCCCCAAACACCATCTCCCACGCGAGCGCACAGGTTTCCTGCGCCAATCCCTGCAGCGGCATCGTGACGGCATGATGCGCCATCAACACGCCATGTACCTTCGGCCTATCGGCAGGACGCGTAACGGCCAGAATTGCAATCGGCTCGTCTGCAAGCCGATTCATCAACCACGCAAACTCTGTGTGGCATTCGCTGGCCAGCAGATGCAAATCCTCCAGCACCAGAAGAGGGGTACGAAGCTGCGATAGACGCTTTAGTACAGCCGCAACCGCATCGAAGACCGGTTCGATTTCACGATACCCGGAATCAAGCCGCGCGGATGCGTCGCCGAGGGCATGCGCGATCGAAGGGATCAACGAATTGTCGGCGCCCCGGTGGAACCGTACACGAACAAGCCGCTCGCGTGTATTCGTCGGATCGAAATCGGAGTGCTCGCTCTCCTGATCGAATACACGACGCTGAAGTTCATCAAGCAACCAGGTTTTGCCGATATCTCTCTCGCCGGTCAGGATCATTACACGCATTCCGACGCCATATCCTTCACCGCGCCAGAATCGGGTAAGTCGCCCGAGTTCATCCTCGCGGTTGAGGAAGGGAAGCCTTCCATGATTTTCGAAGTCAGCTTGAAAGTGGTCAAGTGGCGTGGACATAGAGTTGATGTGAATAATGAAATAAGAAAAGAAAGAGCAGAGGCGAACATAACGAAGAAACTCAAACCTGAAAAATATTTCGGACGATCGGTTGCTCGTTACCGATCGATCTCAACTCCGTTACCGATCGCCCCTGCGACCGTTACCCCCCCAGCGACATTGCATCCGAGAACAACGCTTCAACCGGCAATCGGAAGCTGAACTCTCCAACGACACACAATCAATTGAATGGAGGAGCCATGGAATCAGACGCTCACAGGGCCGAGGTCCGGATTCGTGCAGAGAACCGGGAGCATCAATTCAAGCGCTGCATATCCTGCCGGGCGGTCGGCTATCCGAACGACTTCTACTGCCCACACTGCGGAACACCCTTCGGTCCGGCGTGCCGGCATTGCGGAACGCCGGTTTCGCATCCAGTGGCCGTCTACTGTGTGGAATGCGGAGCGAAGCTGGCCGGGGGAGAGACAACGCGAACGCGTTGATATGGTTTCCATAGACACCGTCGATATGTCCCACTGTTTCAATCAATCATTGGAGTAGGAGTCATGAACACTCGTTCAAGCGCCGGCGGACGCCGGGCACGATCTCGAGGCATGCTGCGTGCAAGCATCACATTTACAGCTGCGCTGCTACTGATATACTGTCATTCAGCGGCCCAGTCCATACCGGTTATGGAGTTGCACGTTACGCCATTGAGCGACAATGAATCCGGATGCTGCTGGTATTTCCAACTGACACGCCCTCCCGGACTATCGGGCAACATCACAACCGTCATCGCCCGAATCGTTGATCCCGGCATCAGGGTGATCAGCGCATCCACCATCGATTCGACATCTCCGCAACCTACCTGGGATGCCCGTACGATTTCCTGGACGATGCAGGCATCGGAAGGACGGAATCCAGCGAGCCTTGTTCATGCCTGTTTCGAAAACAGAACACGGTCGTCGCAATTCAGGATCGTCTTCACTGGATACAGTGCCAGTAATTACATGGGTACCGAAGTAGACGATACACTCACACTCGACTGCAGTGGGCGAAGTGATTCCTGTATCGTGGACACTTTGAGCCTGAGCACCGGATGGGACTTCGCAACAAAATCGGTGAGCGCTGTCGGGTCACTCTCGCCGCTTTGGAATATTGTTGCAGATCCGGATCAGCAGACCGCTGAGCCCCGGCCGGCAAATGTGATCGCAAGGTATTCATCAGGCTGGGCGGGGCCGCTGGCGAACACCCAATGGGTAAGCGCATATCCGACGGCGCAGAACTACATGAACGGGGTCTATTCGTTCGAGATGTGCTTCTGTATTGCTGGCTCAACCGACAATGCCCGGCTCGTGCTCGACGCATTCGCAGATGACCGCGCAACAATCTACATCAACGGATGCCAGATTGGACGAACACAAGAACGCGGATTCGTCAATCCCCCATTGCACGTGGAGACCGACATTTCAGGCTGTGTTGTTCAGGGGCACAATTGCCTTCGAATCGACGTCGAGAATACGCACAGTGTTGCCATGGGATTGGATATCGGCGGCTATATCACCGGCACGACGCTTGCACTGGAGAAGCCGGGATGCTGCAATCCAAGCGGCAGCATTATCGGAACCATGTTCCGAGACATCGACTGCAACGGACAGCGCAGCCCGAACGAGCCCGGGCTGCCCGGGTGGACCATCGCACTCAACAATGGAACGAAGGCTGTCACCGATGCGCTCGGCAACTACTACTTCTACAACCTGTGGCCCGGCACGTACCGGGTTTCCGAAGTGCCGATGGATGGATGGGAGCAATCGTCTCCGGGGGGCGACGGCACATACACGATTGTGCTTGGCACCAACCAGGTCATCCAGCGTGACTTTCTCAATCGAGAAATCGGGAAGTGCGCCGACCTCTGGATGCAGGACAGCAAAGCGGATAGCGGCGACGAGCCTGACGCTCAGGCCGAGCCGATACTGTGGGCCAGCGAGGATATCTGGGTCCGGAATACAAATGACGCCAGCACCACGCATCAGAACCCGATATCCGGGGAGATCAACTATGTCTATGTGAATGCACGCAATCGCGGAACGGATACCGGGTACGCCACACTGCATGTCTACTGGGCGAAGGCTTCCAGCAATCTCTACTGGCCACGGGACTGGACAAACAGCAACGGCCCAGTGTGCGATACCATTGGAAGCGGCGAGTTGGTGCCGATGGACATAATGGTACCGCCCAACAGCGTTCGTACTGTCGGCCCGTTCCTGTGGATCCCACCGGACCCGCAAGCCTTTCGCAGCTGCTTCACATCCCAGGAGGCGCACCACTTCTGCCTGCTTGCCCGCCTGGAGACGGCACACGACAAGCCATACGGCATGTCAAATCCGGAGACGGAAAATGTGGGATGGAATACGCGATACAATAAGAGAATCATCTGGAAGAATGTCTCGGTTGTTTTCCGGTACGGCAGCGGCGCGCCGCCAACGGCTGTGCTGCTCCGGGGCAATCCGAATCATGCATGCACTGCAGTACTGCGGCTCACATCGATACCTGCTTCGCCGCGCACCTCGTTCTTCACGTACGGGTCCATCGGATTGCATCTGAACGATGCACTGTATTCGCATTGGGTACAGGCCCACAGGCCGGGACGTGTCGATGGATCGGATGACAGCACTCGTACCATACGGCTGGCTCACGAGGACGCATGGGTAGGTGGCCTCGATCTCGACGCACGTGAGGTGGCTCCGATTACCGTAGCATTCAACTTCATCAGAAAGCCCCCGACAGATTCCTCGAAGTTCGTCGTGGATCTGGCGCAGTATGGTGCGGGCAACGACTCATCCTCAGCTGACGGAGGCGAGCGTTTCGATATCCAATACCATCACCCTGCAGATGCCGACTCTGTTTTCAGCAGTGATGGAGCCGGTATAGCGCTCCAACAGAACGTTCCCAATCCTGCGAATCGCGAAACAACGATCGGTTTCGCGCTGGCAACGCCGAATGCGGTGCACCTGGTGCTGTGCGATATGTCGGGACGGGAAATGCGGACACTGGCGGATGGACGATACGAGGCGGGAGAGCATTCAATCATCTGCACGCTCAACGATCTCCCCGCCGGCACGTATCTCTACAAGCTCATCGTGAACAACGTCGTACGATCGCGCACACTCATCGTAGTGCACTAAAACACGAGTGAGATGCATTGAGATTCTGTCGTACAACGGATTGCGCCGCGCGTGGAGAGAATCGACGCGCGGCGCGGCCATATACATCCGGCAAGGATGGTGCGGAGTTGAATCCAGGGAAGCGGTAATGTGTGTGCCCACCTGTGAACGAACGCACTACAACCACGGGGTCAGTGTCCCGGATAACCGTACACCGGATGATGGCATACCGGATGATGAATTCGCACGTTATGGCTCGACTGGACCGGAAGATCCCACTCAGATATGGGAAGCGCAGTATTCCCCGAGCAACCGGAGATGGCCGACACATGGCCGTCAGTGGCCGATGTATTCGTAGAAGCAGAACCAGGTGTGTGCCGGCATGAACTGTATGCATGGAAGGAATAGAGATCGGACCACAAACCGGGCACCACACCAGAGACGATGGGAAGTCCGGCCTCGTCAAGACCTCGGAAGTTCAGAACCGTTCCACGTGCATGAAGCCGGCCAATTCCACATTCAAACACAATGCAGTAAGGGCTGCATTCCAGTTACTGGAACGGAACCCCGCATATCGCACAACAACCTACACGGCCGCCACAGCAACGCATCTGCGCTGCCGCGGCGGCCGTGCCATGATGAGCCCTGTCCGGACCCCCTATTCGACGAGACCAACCTCCGAACGGCCGGCGGAGGAACGCGAAGGCTTATCCCTCCGCGCACCCCGCGGTAAACCGGCCGGCTACTTGCCGACGTTGAACTTGATGCCCAGCGTGGCCTGGAAGTGCTGGCCGAAGCTGGCCGCGCCTTCAAAGCTCCAGTGCTTGCCGGCCTCGAATCCAAGACCCACATCGAAGCTCTTGAACTCCGGATGTATCGTGTGAAGCCCGAGCGGCACCCCCTCCTTCTGTTGAATCACAGCGCCGGCCTTGAGCGTCCAGTCGCCGAGCTTGCCCACGGCGCCGAATGTCTGCGAGAAGGGCTCGTCCTTTTTCGGCATCGCTCCCGGCAGCGTTACGTTCGCCAGCCCCATTGCCGTACTGAACCACCCCGGAACATTGGCACTCGGCACCTCCGGCATCTCCAGGATCTTCCCTATCGGGCCAACCATCAGCATCTTCTTCACCTCGAATCCCTCACCGGGCGTGACGGCAAAGGTTCCGCGAATGAATAACGGAGAGTTCAATCCGAATTTCCCCTCGGCGGAGAACTTGTTGCTGTTGAACGAGGCGGTACCGTTTGCAAAGCCAATCCCCCCCAACGCCTTCGCCTTGAAGGAGGTGGTGGCGTTGAAGCCGGTGCGATCGAATGAATAGGAACCCGATCCGGTTGCGCTTGCCACTTTCAGTCCAAACAGGCGCGCGTTCGCGGAGAGCCCGAAGTTTCCCTGCAGTCCACGCGTCTGAATATCCAGTTGTGCCGATACGCGCGCGATGCCGAACGAACTTGCCTGTGCCGTGAGCGTGGCCTGGCCGGGAGCGCCTCCACGGCCCGGCGTGCCGGCCAGACCGAATCCAACATGCATCGGGAATGGAGACTGCAGCTTCCCGGATCCCCCCACGGAGTATTGCGACATGGTCAGGCCGCCGGGCGATCGCAGCGTGCTGAAGTTCGCATTGATCTGCCCGGTCCCCTTCAGCCCGATACCCGGTGCGTGGAAGCCGCCGCTTGCACTCAGATTGACCCCTCGTTCGGTAAGCCCCGTTGCCGAACCGAAGGTATACGGAGCGATGCTCAACCGCAGATTGCTGAGCGTCAACCCGGTCTCCCGCTGGCCAAGCGGGCTGGGGGTGAACGCCGTGTGCCCCTGCGGCGTCTGCATGCCGTTGGGATCGTTGAACTTCACCGGATTGTTCCGCGCATAGCGGAACAGGTTTTCTCCATCGACCAACCCGCCCGGATCGGCGGCGGACCATCGCCCGAGCCATGGAACGTAGTATCGCGCCGCGTGGTAGTTCAGGCCGGTCTCCTCGTCACGCTCCTGCCCCGTATACCGATATCGCTTGGCGGCTTCCGTGGTGCTGCGCGCCGCCTCGTACGATGTGCTGCCGAACGGGAAATATTCCTCGTAGGTGATCACTCCTCCCTTCTCGTCCAGTTCCAGTGAAGCGGAGTCCACCTGGTTGCTGAACTGGTAGCGATAGAGCGTCTCCGGCAGCGTGGCCGGCGGCACACCGACGTCGATGGTCTTCGTCTCGACCATCGCAATACGATGCTTCTGGTCCATCACGTGCAGCGTCTCGCGTTCCAGCTGCACAACGCTTCCGCTGGCGTCGTACTCGCGATAGACTTCGAACAATCCGATGTATATCCGCTCCGCCTTGCGGTTCGGCGTCACGTTGGCCGCGGCCTGCCAGTCGGTGACCTTGCGCATGCGGCGCCCGCCCGCATCGTACACATACCACGTGGTCTCCGGCGTTCCGCTCATCACCACCTGCTTCGATGTAGCCTGCAGGCGATCGTGGTAGTCCCACTGCATCAACGGCAGGTGCGGCATGGTGGTCATGTTTCCGTGGTCATCGTGCGTGTAGGTGCAACTGTACGGTCCGGCCGGGTTGTCTCCGGGCAGGCTGGTGGCACTCAGGCGGTTATTGGTCTTGCCGGCCTCCGTGAGGCTCGCCTCCGAATATCCGTAGTAACGCGTCCAGCCTCCGCTCGCCACGCTGTGGATCATGGTGAGAAGATTTCCCACGGCGTCGTACTCGTAGCGATCGCTGTACGTACCAACGGCCTTGCCGTCACCCGGATGCACGATCCCCCACCGCGGCGCGTCCGAATCGCCCGGCTGCGTCGCAGCCTGCAGCGCCCCGCCGCCGGTAAGCCCCAGATGCTCGCGCCCCGTTGCCTCGATCAGCCGGTAGGTGGCGTCGTAGAGATAATCGGAACTCGGGTCCACCCGCTGGTTCCTGAAGAAGACCACGTTCTGGATATCGGCATCGTCCTGGATGTGGGTGATGTTGCCGATGGCGTCGTACGTGTAGCTCAGGTCCTGCACTACACGCTCGTTCGGATTGTACGATGCATCCCGCGTGGTGGTCTTGTGCGTGAGACGGAATATCACGGGATCGTACGTGTAGTCCGTTATCACCCCGCTGTCGTACTCGATGCGCGTGCGCTGGCCCCGCGCGTTGTAGTCGATATCCTTCACGAAGGCCGTCCACACCGGCGATCCGCCGGACATCGCACCACGTACGTTCACCTCCACCACCTCCAGCAGGTTCGCCTCGTTGTACCGGGGGCGAACGATACTGGTGTCCGGAGCCGTAAGCGCAGTTGGGCGATTGAGTGCGTCGTACTCCGTTGTGCTGGTGTAGGTTGTTGCTTCCACCAGCGCACCGATCGCGGCATCGAGCGCCACCTGGTTGAACGTTGCAGGCGCGGCCGGCACAACGGCATCGACGCTTCCCCAGTCCACGGTGTTCCGGTAATCCTGTGCAAGGCGTCGCGAGCCGCTCAGCAGGTTCCCCTTGAAGTCGTACTCGTCATCGATACCGGCGCCCGCCTGATCGAGATGCAGGTACACCGCGCCGAGCATGTTCAACTGCAGTCCGTTCGGATGCTGCTCGCCGTAGATCAGCCGCTCGGTCATGAACTCCTGCGTCGGGTTCGCCGGGTCCGCACCGGTCACGAACAGACGAATCGGGCGGCGCAGCTCGTCGTGCTCCGTGCGCATGGTGTGCGCACGGCTGTCCCAGGAGCGAATGGACTTTCCGGTGACATCGTTGAGCATCCATCGTTCGCCGGATTCCATGCTGACCTGATAGATGCGGTGCCCCTCCATGTCGTACGCATAGCGCATGATCACGCGCCCCTGCACGTCAGCGTTCTGCACCACCGCGTCGCGAACCTCACGCTCGTTCCCCTCGATATCCAGCAGCGTCCGCGCCGGATAGAACTCCTCCGTTGGAGGATTCGCCGGAGGCGTGTTCGAGTACTTGAACTTGTTGTGGGCGATGGAGAGGAAGGTGCGCCCCAGCGAATCGAGGTGCGCAACCGTTGGCGACTCCGCATGCACGGCGGCCTTCTCCGCGGCTGTCTGCTCCAGGCTTCCCAGCGCACCGCCGGAACGCGCGTCGTACCAGCTTGGCAGATAGTCGGCGCTCGGAAGGCGTGCGAAGAAATCGCCCAGGTCCGCATCGGTCGAGGGATCTCCTGCCAGCACCGTGTCGTTCACATCCCATGTCTCCTGGCGCCACGCATCGAACACGCTCTTCTCCCAGGTATGATCGGGACGGAGCCTCCCGAGGACGCGCTCCGCAGGATCGTAGAAGATCACCGGACTGGATCCGATCCGCACATCGAACTCGAAGGCGGAGAGATCGGTGAAGAACGGCTCGAACTGCCGCACCGCCTTCCCCTTGTTGTTCATCACCGTCCAGCCGCTCCCAACCCAGCGCCCGTCCACATCGTAGGCCGTCATCACCGGAAGCCCGTCGCCGCCGATGATGATATGCCCGCTTCCATCGCGCGTGGGAACGGGACCGGGTTCCGCCTGAATCTTCTTCTGAACCTCACGGCCGAAGCCGTCGGAGTACGTAAGGCTTACCTGAATCTTGAAGCCCGTTGGCGGTATCGGCTGGCTGTAATGCGTCTCGCGGACCAGCGTGATGACAAACGTCGGCGGCTTCAGGTTCGGATCCGGCTCGCGATAATATGCCCCCACATCGTAGACGATGCGCGTGGTGGCGGTATCGAGCAGCGTTGCGGCCATGATGCCGGCGGGATCGGCCTTCAGCGCATCGATATCGGATTGCGATAGATCAACCACGAATCCGCCGCCGATGGTATCCCCCTGCTGCACCATGTCCTCCGGCTTTCCCATCACCGCGGTCCCCACAACCATGCCGAGCGCGTCGAACGCGGCCACAGTGCGGTTGCGGTTGGGGTTCATCACCAGAACCGGATGCAACACGCGATAATCGTTCCCCTGCTGCACCAGCGGCAACAGCGGATTCGGATCGCGCTCGCCGGCCGTGACCCGGTTGCCGAACGCATCGCATGTCTCCTGCACCAGCAGATCGTGCCCGTCGAGTTTCACCGTGGTCACCACGCCGAACGGATCACGATATCGCCCCGTGAGATAGAAATGATTCGTGGCGTTGGTCAGTTCCTGCGCCGGAGTGTCGCCGATGTTCGGCGAATAAAAACTACGGCCGGAAGGGATCCACCAGTTGCCGTTGCTGTCCAGATCAACATATCCTCCGCGATCGACGATATTCCCGCCCGGAATATCGGCGGGGAGCACATCCTTCGGCGAGGGGAGCAGATCGGTTGGCGAGCCTCCCGTGCGCGGACGCTGGAAGACATCCTTCAACAACCCGGCCGTGAACGCAAGCCTGTAGCTCTCCCCCTCGAGCCCCATGGATTCCAGCGTGCCGAGCGGCAGGAGTGCAAGCGGATCGCTCGCCGCCGTGCCGAGATCATCCGGCCGGTACTGCGTGCGGACATGCTCGATCGGCCTGCGCTCCCGCCCGCCACCGGGCGCCTCCTCGTACTGGATCTCGCTGTCGTACAGGTGGAGGAATCCGCCGCCTCCGTCCGGATAGACGAGATCGGATGCAAGCATGAAGCCCGCCGGGCCGGACGGCGTGTAGCCGGTAAGCTCGTAGGTAACGGACTCGCACTTCATCGGCAGGCGGAAGACATCGTCCGTGTCGATGCTGTTGGTGTAGCTGTTCTCGAGGTAGGTGACGAGCATCGCCGTCTGCATCGCCTGATCGTCCGAGTTCAGCGCCTGCAGCCCGGGGTTCGCCACCAGCGTGTATCCTCCCATGCCATCCGGGACGCGTACCTGCGTGCGCCTGCCGTAGCCGATCGTGGCAGTCTTCCGGACATTGCCGACATCGTCCACCTCCAGCGTCAGTGTATGGCCGATGCGCGGATCGGCCGCATCGCGCTCGTAATGATAGCTGATCGCTTCGTTCTCGTGGCTGTGAAAGACCGCGTAGCGATTTGCAGACATCGGCTGGATGCGGCGCAGCGTATAATTCTGCTCGGTGACCGTGTAGGGAATATTCTCCTTCGGCGATCCATCCAGGCCGTACACCTCGCGGCGCAGCATGCTCCCCTTCAACGCCCTGCACGCCTGCCGCTCCTCCTCCGCCGTCAGCCCGCCGGGGAGCACGGAGTCCGCGAGAAGAAGATCCCGCGCCTGCGCATCGTTCAGCCCCGGCTCGCGGAAATATTCTCCGGCATCGGTTGCATTTTCCAGACCGGCGAAATAGTCGGAGACATGGTTGCGGTCGAAAAATACCCCGGTGTGAAACCAGGTTTTCGTGAGGATCGGCGGCACATGCGATTGCGCGTCGATATTCGTTCCGCTCGGAAATTGTCCGTCGGCACGGAGCGCGGCAAATTCCTCCGTGTCCCATTGCTCCACCATTCCGAAGCCGCGGAACTCCCGCTCCACGCCATCGAAATGTCCGTGATGATAGGCATACCGGGTAATGAACCGATTGCCGCTGATCCGGTCATCGGTCTCCACGCGTTCAACCACCTGCACCGGGAACGGAATTCTTGTAATCCACGGCCGGCCGGCAATCCTGTCCGCAACGGAGAACCTGGTGGAGGGTGCGTACTGGATGCGGGTCTCGGCACCGAGGTTGTTGACGACACCAACCAGCAGATGCGGCTTCTCTCCTCCCATCAGATCGATGTAGCGCATCGGACGCTCCGCATCACCGCAGTGCGGCGATGACCATACAAGGCACGTTGTCCCGTTACCGAGCAGGTCAACCGTGGTAACCGTGGTGAGATCGTCGATGCGGGGAACATCGTCCAGCCGCACCGGCGAACTCCAGCTGTTCCCCGCCTGGTTGAAATGGAGAACGATGCCGTTGCCGTCCAGATAGATGATATCGCTGCTCCCGCTGCCGTCGATATCGGCGAGACGGATACGCTTCTCCTCGAACAGATCCGGAACGTCGAACCATGGGGAATTATCCATCGTGACCTTCGCACCGAACCGCCCGTAGCCGCTGTTGGGCCAGTAGCAGACCTCGCCGTTGCGGATGCGCACCAGATCCTGCAATCCATCGCCGGACATATCGGCGAGATAAATGGACTGCGTACCGTCGGCAACAACAAGCTGCGGCCCGCGCTCCTCATCCAGAACCTTCTGCACCTGCGCATCCGGACCGAAGCCTGCCTCACCCAGAGAAGGATACCAGACGAACACTTCGTTCTCGGTGATCAGAATGTCCGCATGCCCGTCGCCGGTGAGGTCGACGAATTTGAGATTGGGATCGTCCCACGAAACTGACGGCAGCGATTGAAACGGCACAAGAGTCTGCCAGCCCTCCGCATCGGTCCGTTCGTAGAAACCCGGCGCGGCTCCGCCGAAGCGAACCAGGTCGATGGATCCGTCGCCGGCGAGATCCAGCAGTTGCGCCCCGCTCAGGGAGTCGTTCGGCTTCGTCGCCACCAGCGCCGATGCGCCGAAGCGCGGCTCGAGGTGTTCACTCCCGGGATTCCCCACCAGGTTGGCGGGACTCAGATTCGGTTTGTAGAACCAACCGGTTCCCTGTTCGCTGAGGATTCCGGATGTTCCCTCGCCGTCCAGATCCACCCATTGATATTCCGAATTATCCAGACCGCGAGGCAGGTTCCCCAGGCTTGCAGCATCCACGATGCGTATCGTTGAATCAACTTCCGCCTGCGTGTAGGTAAACTCCACCGGAGGGAACGAGCGCGTTGTGTACGAACCGTTTCCGCTGTCCCAGACATGCCCCGATTCCGTGAGGTCCGTCATGAACGAAACCACCGGTCCCTGCTGATAGTTGAATGCAAGCGAACGGACCAGGCATGGATCGACAGGCAGTTCCGGAAAATGATGGAACATCAGCACGCGGCGGCAAAGGCGATACGTGCGCACTTCGAACGTCGCGCGATGTATCGAGAACGGGTCCTGACGGCATCCCCATTGGCCGGCGTCGTCGGGCGTGGGCAGGTCGGGATCGTGCTCGCCGTAATCGAACACGGCATCGAACATCCAGTCCGCGTGGGCGGGATTGCTGTCCACAAGGCGCGACATCCGATTGCCGTAGCGGATCCGTTTCAGATGGCGATTCGTTGCGCGCTGGCCGGCGGTCCGGTTGTGTTCGTTCGCCTGCCCCAGATTTACTCCATCCGAATTTTCCGCCTTGTATTCGTACAGTATCCAATTGCCGCGGTCATCATAGCTCTCGCAGATCAGCCAGGAGAAAATGCGCGTGGGATGGGAGGGATTGGGATCGGCAGGATCGACGATCCTGGAATTATTGCCCGAGCCGTAGAGCGTGGTGACGTTGTCGCGCGTGATGGTTCGCCAATGCGTTTCGCCGGTTGCAACGTCCGTCCATTTCTCGATGCGTGCGAACAATCCTTCTACCCGCGGCCGGTAGCGTTGCACATGGTAGGTAACGCCGTTCACGGTGCGCGGCGGGAATGAGAGCGGCACTCCGCTTCCGTCCAACGCCGGAACCAGATCCTCGGCGCCGGAGAGGATGAATACGTCGGACTCGTGCCCGTCGTCATAGAGCGGCAGCCCCTTGTCCGTCTTGCGTGTGATCGTTGGAAGGCCCAGGTTCCAGCCCATGCCGAACGGGCCGTTGCCGGCGCCTGAATCGTAGGTAAGCGACAGCTTCGGAGCGAAGCCGGAACGGCCGGGGCTGAATGGAATCGGCACTGACATCGAGCCGGTGCCGTTGGAGGGATTCGCCGCGAACTTCTCGCCGATCCCCTTGATTGCCCCGCCCCCTTTCGGAAGAGCGATTGATGGCGCCGTGACGAAGAAGCGATCGTCGCCGCCGGAATGCCGGCGGGTATCGGATGTATGTGATGTTGACATGGTGGTAGACCCCGCGATCGTGCAATCGAGGTCCGACCCGTCACGGATCTGACGTCATGCCTTGCGAACGAATGCGCACCATGACCGGGATGGCGCAACCACCAGACGGATCTGCATTCGATGGGATGACGGCAATGCTTTCCCGCAACGACCCGATACTACGATTGCCAGTGAATGTGCATGAGCGTACGGTGATGAACTGGAGCAAACATAGAGATATTTGGAGGGGAAGTCAAGGAAGGGGAACGAAAGACGATGGTGTCCGCATCGCTCATTACTTCCACAAGAAGTATACGCCTGCGCCGACAGTACCCTTCAGGAGGGGGCCATCATCATGTACTTACCATCCTCCCAACCCGGCATTACTTTTGCCGCGTTGTGGAGACGCCCATCGCAACGGCATGATCGGTGGCCCCACCTCATCGCTCGCACGTCCTCCCTATTTTCACGACGTACTCTCTCCTCACGACGTCGTGTGTTGCCGTATCGATGTCGGTTTGCACACACGCGTATCCCCCTTGTCCACGTACCCATTTATACAGGGAGAGATCTTCATGAGCCATCACCTTCGTTCGATTCTTGCTGCGTGCGCCCTTGCGGTGTTCGCACTGCTCTTCGCCTCGGACATTGTTTGTGCTCAGAACGGCGTGCCATGGGGCGGCTGCCTGAACACAACCATCTGCAACCGGTCCACCTGGACAATGACGCTCAACCTCGTAACCACGCCGGCAGGCGCAATCGCTCCGGTAACGCTGGTACCCGGGCAGTGTATCAACGTCGCGACACCGGGAGTGGCCAGTATCGATTTTGTCATCAGCGCTGCACCGATTCGCTATCCGGTATTGCCGCCGCCGCCCGTTCCGCCCTGCACCTGTCCGGCTGGCACCTGGAGCGTCTGTTGCGTAACGCTTCGTCCGCAGAATTGGTGTGCCGATATCTGCTTCGATCCGGCAACATGTACCATCACAATCAATAATGCGATATGTCCGGCACCGTGCAGGCCATGATTGCCATAATATGTGTGGTTGAACCAATCATCACACGGTAGCTGTCCGAAACGCGGAGGCATCACGTCCATAAGGGACATTGGTGCCTCCGCATTGCATTGCGATGGCCTCACCGTGAATGAGATCATCATTGGCATCGGTTTATTGCACCTCCACAATCACCATGCGCTCGCCTCGCGGCGTATGTTCCCGCTGCCTCCGGAGTTCGAATGCCAATGTATAGGAGCCCGGCTCCGTGAGTACTCAGTGAATGGTATGCCGGCGGCAACGCACTTCCCGTTGCGGCACCGTGCGCCGTACGAGAGCGGGGTACCTGCTCCCCGGCATTCCGTGCGCGGCATCATCGGAACCGCAACACAACGCCGGCTCCGTCCGGGTAGGGGGGAATCGCACGGTAGAAATAGTGGGATGGGCGCTCGCGATTAGCCGGCAGGCCGCCGTCATCCAGGGATACGAGAGAGTCGAGATGGCTCTCGAGTTCCGCACCGTGCAGTGCAACAAGCACCGTACCGTCCGGCTCCAGCGTGTAGGGAACGTTGGAGAGATCGACGTTGGTGTTCGTGTAGGAGAAGGTGGCCTGCGATGTCAGCGGCCCACTCTGCAATTCCTCCCGGTAGATGTAGCGCAGGCTTTTGAAAACCTTCCCCGCCGTATCCGCCACCATCACGAGGGTAGCCTGCTTGGACACATTGTAGGAGATGTTGATGTTGCGCACCAGCACAACGGCAGTATCCGCTCCGAGATACCTTCGCACACCGGGGGTATCCGTGCCGACCGAGTCCAGGGCATCGAACGTGCCCTCAACGGAGGCGCTGCCTGCCGGTATCCCGACGAATTCGATAGTTCCCCTCGAGATCGCGATCGGCCTTGGAGTGGCGTTGGGCGCCACCGGCCGGCCGGAGTGTGTGCATGCACCGAATGCAAGCCCGATGCAGGCAGCCGCGCCGCCGGCAATGATGTGAATAGGCTTCATCTGTATGAATGTTATTCGCCGAATCGAGTCGAGCACTGTCATGGTACGAACGGTCGGTTCATGTTTCGCGGGCCGGCCTCTTACGAACACATGAACGATGCAACGTTCTCACCGCGCGAGCAAAGGTACTCCTGCGAGTGCTCCGCACCGTAATCGTACGCATGGCCAATCGCATCGCAACGGCCGGTCACCGCACGATGAAACGGCGTTCGCGGACGAGGGGAATGCGGCGCCGGCCCTCCATCGAGTCCGAATGGAGCACGATGTATCGCGGTGCGATGCCCGCTCCCCCGATGAATCTACCCGCACAGAAATCGCGCTCCGCACGATATGCTTCAGGATATGTTTCGCCGTACAGACGCGCATACCCGCGAACTCGCCGGTTGCCACAAGGCCGAAGCGCCGCTGCCGTTTATCACGGCAGCGGCGCTTCCATTCCCGGGCCATACGGCAAGTATCTGCGTCCGTGTGTTCTATACCTCCAGGATGTTCTCCTCGATATTGGTTATTCCGCTCGAGTTGATAACCACCACCTTGAAGTGATAGAGCACTTCAACGCCGTCCACCTCCTTGACAACGTTGGTGTACTGCTGGCTCATCGTACTGTTGGGATCCACGGGTGTGAACGTTTCGTCCTCCACCCAGTTGCCGAAGGTGTCCATGCGGTAGAGGATGTACGTTCCCTTGTACGTGGTCTGCGGCCACGTAAGCGTGAGCGTGCCGTAGGCCAGCGGATCGCCGCTTGGAGAATCAGGAGACTTCGAGATTGCCGGCGGCGCAGGAACGCGTGCATCCATCACGTTCGCGACGATCACATCGGATGGAGCCGAGGCGATCAACTCCGCCTCGTCGTACTCATTGGTAATGCCGCGCAATGCCACCAGTCGATAGTAGATCGGGCTCCCATATGGGATTTCCACATTCGCGAAATCGTCCCATACACTGGCGCTGGCCGTGAACTCATCGACAAGAGTCATCGCCTGCGTGGTCCAGGTTGCGTCGGCATCGAACGTCCGATACAGGCGATACGTTGTTACCTGCTCGGCCGCGAGATATGGCGCCACCTCGATCTCCACTTCGGCTGTGCGGCCGGTTTGCGAATTGTCGAGCGTCACGGTAACCCCCACAACCTCCGGATTCGCACACGGGTGCGCATTCACAAGCCGTACCGGGCCGCGCAACAGGCTCAGCGGCCCGCTTGCCATCGTCTCGTCAACCTCGCGAATGGCGTAGAAGTAGAAGTCGGATGTAGCTCCATCCAGCGTATAGTCCGTGAAGCGAACCACGATGCTCCCCACCAACGTCTTGCGCCGGATCATCGGTGCCGGATCGTACTCAGGATCGTTGTGGTCCAGCAACTGTCCGTCGATATCGCGAAGCACCGGAGGCTTGGGGCTGGTAATGAGCAGAGCATCCTCCGTAACGGTGGAAACCTGTACAACCCGTTCGGCAAGCGGGAAGGCCACTCCATCGAACACATTCCCCATGTATTGCACAATCTGGTCGATGGGACGATTCAACATAAACGGCCTGATGGGACTTCCGAATTCATCCAGCGTCTCGTAATCCGGGTTGTCCGGAGCCGGGAACACGATGCCGTCGCCGTAATCCATGAAGGTGTAGGCACCAGAGTCGCTGTGGAAATCCACGAGCCCCTGCCACCGCTCATCGAAGTGCTCGTCAATCTCCCATGCAGGCAGATCGTTCAGGATGTTCCGCACCGTCTGCGGCCGGTAGAGTGCGCGCAGGATATCCAGTTGGTTGATGCGGTAGAACATCAGAGCGTATGGGTCGCGCGGCTGGCTGTTGTACACGGTGGCAAGCGTAGTGTCGAAGGAGTAACTGGACTTGCCGTATACATTCGGACGCGTTGCGTAGCGGCCGCCGTCCGGGCGCGAGGGGCGCAGCAGCGTGAACGTGCGCCGCGCAAGGTGCACCGCCGCGGGAGTGAGCGCGGAGTGGTAGTACTCCGACGTGTTCGGGGTGGTATAGGATGGATCCACCGAGCGCGCCGCCAGGAGCGTGTTGCGTGTGATCTCACCATCGCCCGGCAGTATCCGCGAGACGTCGATGCCTGCGCCGGGAAGATCCAGGTATACACGATACCCCGGATGAAAGTTCACCTGAGCGGCTCCCGTCTGCAGCGGCGTTCCCCCGCTCGCGGTGTCCGAATCGAACACGTAGATCACCGTCTTGTTCGCCGTTGCGGGGCTTGCCATGTCGATTCGCGTTACCGGCAGCGTCCGGATAGCACCGGTGGCGTCGGCAATGCGGGCCGTGCCGCCGTACCAGTCCACCTGATGGACGTACGCCCCCGTCGCGCCGCTGTATGCGGAGAGCACATCGGCAGTGAACGTAACGATGTAAAGCCCGCGCGGTTTTGTCGGATCGCCCGCGAATGCATCGGCGATGTTCGCTGCCCGATACAGGCCGCCAACGTAGCGCGTCACGATGTTGCCGCTGCCGTCGTCATCCTGCTCCGTGTAGTTGTCCGGGAAGTCGATCAGATCCACGTTGCAGCCGCTCAACTGCGTCCACGGCCCATCCACGTTCATGTTCTCCGCCGCAACGAAGTACTCGTTCTTCTTCGGCTCGAACCAGTGCTTCGTTCCGCCGCTGTCGATGGTATAGCCGCGCTTCAGCACGAAGCTCAGCACGCGATGCCGCGTGTCGCCGTTGCCGATCGGCGTTGCCGATACCGAGACGCTCACCACGATGAACTTCTCCGTGCGCGTGGCGAACACGCTCCCGACAAACCGCGCCGCGTAGCCGGCATCCGGCACGGCGGGAAGCAGCGTGCTTCCGCCCGGAACGCGCGAGCTGTAGTCCTTGACCCCGTCCACCGTCACCAGCAATGTCGAGTCGCCCGGAAGCACAACGGGATCGCCCTTGATCTGCCCCTTCACCATCAGCGGTGCATCCCGGAAGAAGAACTCCGCCCGCTTCCCCACCTGGTAGGCCGTGTGCTGAACATTGTTCCATTCGAACAGAACCCGGGTCTTTCCGCCAAGTGTGGCAATGTTGTCCTGCTCGTACTTGGAGGTAAGCACCAGCGGCTTCTCCTCCTGGATATACTGCGCCGTGAAGTTGGATGGCGGCAGCATCGTGTTCCGCTTCGGGAATGTGGTGTCGAACGCCTTGTCGTCCGTCATCACCGTCACCGGCGACACGCGGGAGAACCAGTTGATGCCGTATGCGCCGTACTTGTGCAACCCCTGGGCCAGCGCAAGCTGCACAGGGTCGGCAGGCTTCACGATGTGGTGCACGAAGAACGGCCGGCCGGTCTCCGGCTCGGGCACACCCATCGGCTCGGGATAACCGAGCGGATAGGCGGGATCGCCCCGATACGGATCGGTGAACGGAATGTACGCGGGGTCAACGTGCTTGTCGTCGTCGTTGGCGATCTCCGGGAGCACCAGGTTGAACGCATTGCCGTTCTTCCGGTAGTAATGCAGGCCGAACTGGATCGGCCGTGTGTTGTCAGCACGGCTGAACTCGGGCCCGTTGAAGAACGTGCCGGCGTCGAACTGATCGTTCGAGAGCACAACGTCGAACACCATGGGCGCCTTGTACAGCCGCACGAAGCGCCCGTCGCCGTACGTGGTGTATCCCTGGCCGTCCGTGAACGGAGGCGCATCCGGATGGTTCGTCTCCAGGCCGAATTGAAGCGGGAGCGGATTGGTGGAGAACTGCGGCGCAACAGGAAGCCGCGTATCCTGCTGGCTGGTAGGAAGCGAGAGATAACGATGCACTGTCCACGCCGGAACCTGGCCGTACTCCATCGCGATCGGCGTGGTGTACTCCGCCATGTACACGTAGCGCTGCGACGGGCCGCCGCTCATCGTCGGCACCTGCCAGTCGATCGTCCCGAGACCAAGCATGCGTGCAACGTGGAAGTCCTGTGCAGCCAGCTTCAATGCGTCAAGCACTCCCAGCTCGATATGTGTCTTGTTCGCCGTATCCGTTGAAGGCCGGTTCATCGGCGGGTTCCAGTTGTACGGCTGAGCGCTTTCGGTGAGATAGTGCACCACGGCGTCGCGAAGCGCATCGCCGGAACGCACCTCGCTGGCGGGCGTGCCATGTGGAATGCATCCGTACGTCATCGCCGGATATGGAGCCGGCGCTGTGGAGGGCGTCCACGGATTCCACCGCTCCCAGTAGTTGCAGACGCTTGCCTTCTCCAGGCCGTTGGCAACGCCGGGAAGTGCATCGTTGTACTTCGGCCAGCAGCCGTGGATCAGGTAGCGCACGGAATCCTCCAGACGCTCGCGCACCGCGGAGTCGTCGGTCGAGAGCGCGAAGTCGTCGAAGTGTTCCCAGCCGTAGCGGCGATCCACGGCGAAGTAGTACTCCTGGCACGTCTCCACCTTGATGGTCTTCATCCAGCAACGGTCCATCCGCACGCGAGCGAACCGTGCGTTCTCCACGAACAGATCGTGCCATCCCGTTGCGCCGCTGAGCGCGCGGCGCGCGGTGATCACCGGCTGCGCCTTGGCCGAATCGTCCGATACCAGAATCTGCGATATCGCCTCCACCTTCACCTCCGGCGAAGCCAGCGTTGCCGTGGCTTCCACATGCAGGCGGAAGAACGGCCGCGTAAGCGGCTCGATCTCGATCACCTGAGTGTAGCCCGAGAAGAGCACCTGGCGGTCCGCCTGGCTCGTCTTCGGCGAGCGCCCGAAGGTGAGCGCATTGTAGAGCGCTGCATCGGTGAACCGGATTGCGATCGAGACATGCGACGTCGCGGGGAACATGGGATCGGCCGCCAGGAATGCCGGACGCGCGGGATCGGGCCGGTACGTCCACACCACCATGGAACCGAGCTGGTAGACATCCGCCGGGTTTTCGGCGAGCAGGTCCAGCAGAACCGGATAGGTTTCCGATGTGTTGTAGGCGGTGCGGTAGATCTTCACGAAGTCATCCGCCTTGTTGTAGCCGTACCACGTATAGTACGTGGCATTGGGCGCCGCGAGGTTTCCCTTCGGGAGGTGCTTCGATCCCGGATCACCAAGCAGCGTCCAGCGCAGGTGAACCCCCTGTGCGCTGCCGTCGGCGCCGGTGGATCCAACCGCCTGGAGGTAGAGATAGTCCGATTGGATCATCATCGGCCCCGGATCCTTTTCCGGGCAGAGACCAAGGCCGGAGGTGGCAAGCACGCTCCGAAGTGTCACCACCTTTGTGCGGATGGTGGTAAGCACAGGCTTCAGCAGCGTAACGGCATCCACGGGTGGTTGGTCCGCCAACTGACTGCAGCCCAGGCAGTAGCTGGCAAAGAAGGCAATCACAACGCGAAGCTTCCCGCACAGATCCTCCTGGCCGCACGAGCCGGACTCCAGGCAGAGATCGGCAATCAGCGGAAGTCCCGCCGGCCCTGCCAGCGAGATCACCGTGCTGTAGAGCGAGTGAATGTCCGCAAGCACCACGTTGAGCGCGTTGATCACCGCCGTGTTGGCTGTGCGTTCCGCCGTGCTCATGGTGCGCACGCGATTGCACGTTGCGCAGACGCATGCAAGAACCTCCAGCCAGTTGCGCCGGAACTCGCTGATCGGCGTTGGAAGCGTGGAGAGCCGGTCACCCAGTAGCGTCCGATAGTCCGATGCCTGCGCGTTCACCACGGAGAGGATGAACCGGATCATCAACTGGTGCCGCCGTGCCAGTTCCTCGTACCGCGCAAGCCCCGCCGCAACAACGGCAAGCATGGAGGCCAGGCGCGTGCAGAATGGAGCATTGGTTGCCGGCGGCGTGTAGACAACGCCGAGCTGGGCCGCCAGCGATACCAGCTCCGTATTCATTCCCGTGATCAACTGATCCACCACGGTGATGGGCGCCGCGTTCGGCACTTGCGCAACAGTGCAGAAGGCCGCATGGATATCGGCGAGCCCGTTCAGGCGAACGCAGGGATCGTCCTCCGTACGGGAACAGACGTTGATCCATGACTCCGCGAGCATGGAGGTGACGGTGGCATAGGCGGCCTGGAAGGCGGGGAGCTGTGCCATGAGATTGGCCCGCGCCATCGGATTCCAGAGGCAGTAGGGAGAGCAAAGCCAGTACAGCCCGCGCAGAATCTCCAGGCTCTTCCAGTAGATGGTGTCGAATGCCGTCGGCACCGGATTGGTAAGCGGCATCGTATCGGGAAGCGGCTTTGCGGCCCGCACCTGGAGATGAACGGTGTCCACCAGCCCCGAGAGCACGCCGGCGATCTGCTGGTGCAGCCACGAGGGGATCTCCCGCTCGTACAGTCCCAGCCGCACAATGCACTCGAACATGGAGATCCATGTGCCGCAGTCGCCATCGCACGTGGCGGGCTCGCCGCCGGGAAGGCCCGCCATGTATTGATTGTAGGCGGCCGTGAACCCTTCCAGCAGCGCATCCAGCCCGAACCCGTTGTAGAGCGTGCGATCGCACTGCATGCAGAGCGTGGCCATCACCGGGAGTATCCACTGCAGTTTCTCGCAGCAGGTAGCCTCGTTCGGATCGAGGCGAACGGCGGCGCGCGGCCATGCGCTGTCGATCAGGAAGGATGTGATGTACTGCGACTCGCTGAGCAGCGTGAAGAGCGCATCGATGTTTGCACAGAGCAGAGCGTTGCCATCCAGATCGGCCGCATTGCAGCGCCCGCAGAGACACCGAAGCATCTCCATCCACGTGCCGCAGGCTTCTGTGCACGCATTGCATTCGCGCGGCAGGTCCTTGATTGTGAGCGCATACTGCGCCATGTAGGCTTCCAGCAGGCTGTAGTACCATTGAAGCTGCGCGCGCTGGAGCGCCGTGAGCAAGGCCGGCGCAGCGAAGGCAAGGAGGAACACCTCCAGAACGTATCGCAGCCGCTGGCATATACTGCTCCCGGCAGGCCCGATCTCCGCGGGGTCCAGCCCCATGCGGAGCGCAATCGCGGAGACGAACGGATCCATCTGATCGAGCCAGCCGTCGATGCTCACAACCGGGGTGAGCTGCGAGAAATTCTGCGGCTGCGGTGCGCAGCAGAGCAGATGCAGGAAGGCGGGAATCTGCGCGAACGCCTCGCACCCCAGATCCAGCCTGTGGCAGATCCCCGGACCGCCGCCAATCATGATATTCAGCAACTGCCCCTGGATCGTGCGGAACAGCGGCATCAACTGGCCAAGCTTCGTCTGGAGATATGCGCGCAGCGTTGTGCCGATCTCGATATCCGCCCCCTCGATCACGACGTTGATCGCCTGATCGAGCTCCACGTCGCCACCCGCGCCGCACGCGCCCAGCAGGTATTCCTGCACGGCGGCAAGCTCCTCGCAGAGGCGCTCGATCGATCCCTGCGGCGATCCCGGATAGTAGCCGAAGATGGTGTAGAAGATGTCGTCCATCGGCCCGGAGAAGTAGTTCAGGAACTCCGTCACCAGCCACCCCGGCACCTCGGAGATGCGTGCACAGAGCTTGCGCAGGCACTCCAGCATCTCCGCCCAGTCATCGCAGAACGAGTCGTCACTGCAGAGCCCGGGAAGGAGCGTCATCGCCTCCATGTATGCCTGCTCCAGCGCCGAGAGATGCTCATCCATCAACTGCTTCAGGATGGGATCGATCGTCCCATCCTCGCAGACGCGAATCAAGTAACTGCCCACCCGATCGACGGAGGAACAGAAGTCGTCGCCGAAGACCTCGTTGCAGAGGCCATCCAGGAAGGCGATCTCATCGGAGAGGAGATCGAGCACGGCCTGCACGACGTCCGGATCCAGAACGCCGCGCAGACTGCAGAAGCGGAGCAGGCAATCGAACCGGGCCTTCCATGTGTCACACCATTCGGATGGAGTTGAAACGGAATCCTGGCAGAGTTCCGGGAGTATCGCCTGAAGCGCCGCAAGGCCGTCGCGGAAATCGGCGAGCAGGCGATCAAGCTTCAGCTTCTCGAGCGGATCGATGCTCCGGCTCCCCGCACAGAATGTGTCGAACCAGTCCTGCAACTGCGCCAGCTTCGCGCACATGATGTCCACGCCGAGCGAGCCCGGGTTGTCCGCATCGGGCTGGCCCTCCGGCAACAACAGATCGTAGAGCGAATCGATCGGGCTCTCGAGCTCGTTGATGAATGTGGTGATGAGGCTGGAGACGGCCTCGAACTTGTGCGAACAGAGGCGGCGGAGGCAGGCGATGATATCGTGCCAGTCGTCACAATCGGTCTGCGGAACCGTGGCGGTATCCGCACAGAGATCACCCCAGCGGTTCTTGAAGCCATTGAGCGCGGTGATCAGCTGGCTCAGCAGCGAGTCCACGTTGCTGTAGCGTGCCCAGTATCCCGGCAGATAACCGAGACGGCATGCCGTCTGGAAGTACATGTCCACCAGCGCAAGGAAGCGGCAGGGATCGGAGGTCGGGATCTCGAACGGGCAGATGCCTCGCAACGCCATGCAGAGTTGCTTGGAGAGATTGCCGAACGTGCCGGTGAAGTCCGATGCGACGTCGGAGGGGAAGTTCGCCTTCATCGAACAGAGGCGCGAGAGACAGGTATAGAGATTGGTCCACTTGTCGCAGAGATCCTTCATCTTCTGCGTGCAGATATACACGCCCAGCTGGTCCAGCATGATCTGAAGCTGATCGCGCACCGGCCCGATAGGCCCCAGAGCGGCATCGAGCTGATTGTCGTTGACTGGAAGCGCATCGAAGATGCAGCGGCGCCCACGGCAGCGGCGCTCGAAGAGGTTGAGGATGAAGCGAAGCTTCGCGCATTGGTCGGTAAGCGGTGGATGAATGGGATAGGCAAGTGCCAGCCCTTCGTTCGTGGCGACGGCCATCGCCGTTGTGTAGAGCGAGTTCACCAGCGGCGCGGCGTTCGAGTCGTAGTAGCTCACCACCTCGGGAGCAAGCGTTCCGCGAAGGGCGCAGATCCGGCAGAAGCAGTGCAACAGATCCCACCACTTCTTGCAGAGCGCGCTCGGCACCGGCGCGATGATGCCGCGATCGTTCAGCATGCCCACGTACGGCGCAAGTACGAACTCCACATTGTCCTGGAAGTCGCCGATGCTCCAGCGATCGCGCCAGCTCAGTTCAGTGGATCGATATACCGCTGCGGAGGTGACATCCACGGCATAGTCCATGCGGTCGCCGATATCCTGCGAGGTCTGAACGAAGTTCGTCCCGAGGAATGTGTTCACGCGATCGAACGTCCGTTTGGAGGCATCGATCACGGTCCCGACAGCAAGGACCTCGGAGATCGTATTGTAATCCGGCAGCGTGCGCCCGGCACAGAGCCAGTTCACGTACGCATCCGCCGCTATCGGCCAGAGACAGAGATTGTCGAAGGGAACGATGTAGGGCGGGAAGATCCGGTTGAGCGCCTTGAAATTGAACGTGAGAACGGCCGACGGTTGGAACGGCTGCGACACGAACATCTGAATCGAGTACGTCTGCTCCCCGATTGCCGGCACCATGAAGGAGGAGCCTCCCGTACCGGTGGCTCCGTTCAGTGTGGACTGTGCCGTGATGTTGACCGGCAGTGTGTACGGGTTGGATAACTCGTTCACCACCACCGCCGATAGAACCTCGGTGACGGAGAGCGTGTTCTGGTAGTTGAGCGTCAGGTTGAGGGTCGTCGTCTCGGAGCCGGCGTTGATAGTGATGTTGAATTGCCCGCCGACGTTTACACCGACGTAATTAATCGATGTCAGTTGAAGACCTGAGAGCTGATCCATGCTTGTCTCTTCGTTGAATTGATCGGTGGTGGAAACGTTGCTGTGCGCGGGCTGCGCGAGCAATCGAACAGGCGGCACCCGCGCGATGCGAGCGCCGTTGCAGCCGGCCCCGGTACGCAATGCAACGGCATCGCATGCGGGGCCGGCCGCTGCGGCAGGCCGATCCTACGCCGGCACGGTGAACGTAAGCGTCGCCGTGGCATCTGCCAGATATTCCGTCACGCCGAAGGCCAGGTGCGTGAAGTCCAGGGTGACATCGGTGCCATGCTGCATGTTCAGCGCGGCGTTCGTGACGAATATGCCCGAGAGATCCTTGGAGAAGAGCATCATGGCCGTGGCAGCAGGATTGGCCAGCGTTACCATCAGCGTATCGCTCGCGATCTTCTCCTGTGCAACCTGCACTCGCGGGATCTTCGGATGATTGAACGGCTCCGGGCTCCGCACCAGGAATCCAACCACACGCGTTCCCTTCCGAAGAATCAGCACATCGGTGCACGTTGGCGGCGGCAGCTCGCGCAGGCGCAGCATGCCGCTCACCACGCGATCGTACGGATCGGGATAATCGCGTGCCAGCGTCGCAAGCGTGGGATCGTTCGGCGCACTCATGAAAAGCGCCGCCATGTCGATCCCGGAGTCATCCACCGTGAGATCGATTGTGGTCACCGCCCTCCTGGTATTTGCCGGTGCATCCAGGTAGAAGCTTTCCACATGCTCCATGAAGTCGCGATAGCGGGAAGTGGTGAACACATAGCGGTGCACCTCGCGGGTTCGCTCCGGAGCCGTTGGATTCTCCTGGTACACCGCGTTGAAGAGCGCAGTGTACAGCGTACGCGGCTTCAGCAGCGTTGTCATCGGAACGCTGGTGCTGCGAACCGGGCGATCCTGATCCACGGGATCGAACTCCAGGCATTCCTTGCCGTCCTGGTAGATGTTCTTCATCATGTTCCGGAACGTGCGCATGCCGGAGCGCACCGTTGGATGAGCGTCGTTCTCCCACCCCGCCTCGATCACGATCTCCGGATCGTTCGCACCGCGCGATGCCTCCGCGATCACCGTCTGCAACTTCGAGCGCACCTCCGGCACGCCGATGGCGGTCTCCCACACGGAATACATCGAGTCCACATAGTCCACGTCGTAGATCAGTTGCAGCTTCGCGCCGTCGTAGTAGAGCGGCTTCGCGTCCACCAGATTTCCGTCGGGATCGGGATAGGACTTCTCGCGGTTGATGTAGGTCCGCAGGCTCCCGTACCGGTATTCCCCTTCGCGATCGGCATCCAGAAGACTCTGGTACTCGGGCCGCACGTGCACCACATCCTGATTGTTCACCACCTGGGTCTCGATGTGGAAGTGTCCCGGAGGGCCGGCCGTGCGGAAGCCGAAGGTGAACGTCCGCCGATACTCCGTTGTGCTGCCGGTGAAGTTGTTGCCGTCGGATTCTCCCACAACCTCGCGCGTCTCCAACTGGAGAGCAAAGATCGTGTTGGGTCTCCAGATCGGCTGCGTGAGGTTCTTCAGCGAGAATGCCATCTCGCGCCCCGCCTGCAACTGCTCCGCCGCCGGCGGAAGCCCGGCGTTGTAGTCGAAGTCCGCATCGCTCAGCCAGCAGACCGAATGCACGTACGTTGCGCACTCCCCCTGCGCCGGACACTCCAGAAGCGGCTCGATAACGATCCGGTCGATCGGCTCGTCGCCATCCATGTAGGAGATGAGATTGCCGCCGGCATCGCGGCTTACAACGACCCGCTTGCGCAGCGGATCATACGGCCCGGGCGCCGGCGTGCACGTGCGTGACCGTGCGCTGTCCAGCGCCGCGTTGTCGTACGCGGACTCGAACGCGGTCTGGTTGGTGAGCAGGGCCATCGTTGCGGGAAGCACCGAATAGTCCAGGCTGGCGATGGCGATCGCGTTCGCAAGAAGGTGAACGCGTCCGGCACGACTGCTCATCGCACGGTACGGAAGGAAGTCCAGACTCATTGCGTCGGCGATCACCAGAGCATCCGCATACACCTGCTCCAGCTCGCCGATCACGGCATTGAAGGCCGACGTGGCGCCGTTGAAGTATTGCAGCGTATCCTGATAGCGGTACGCAGTACAGATGCAGCCCAGCACGTCCACCCAGTTGTTGCAGGTGGTCTGCGGGCTCGGCGTTGCGAACGTCGGCACTGAAAATCCGCCCTGGGCGACAGCGTCGCTCATCGCGTCCACGAACGTTCGGATCGCCACCGGATAGCGCAGCGGCAGTTCCTCCAGCGCGCCGTATGCGGTCACGAGCAGTTGCACCAGATCGCCGAAGATGTCGCAGAAGGTCCGGCTCGCTCCGCGCGTGAAGGAGATCGGCGCCAGTCCCAGCAGCGCGGCGATCTCGTTGGCATTCGTGGCGAAGCCATCCACCAGCGTGTTGATGGCCGTTGAAGGCCAGGTTGGCCCGGGGTTCGCCGGAGGCGCGCCGCAGAGTCGCGTGTAGAAGCCGATCACCTGCGAACGACGGGAGCAGTCGTTGGTGCCGGAGGCCTCGCAACTGTCCGCGTTCACGAAGTCCGGATTCAACACGATCGCGATGGAGGCATTCTGCAGCGCCGCAAGGTCCGTCTGCATCGCCGCCTGGAGCGGCACATCCAGCCCCTGCAGACAGTAGCGGCGGAAGTACGCGATCAGCTCGTCCAGCTCGAACGCCATCGGCTCGAACTCGCTCGGCACCACGATCTGGTTTGCATTCGTATATCCCTTCAACGTCATGTAGAGTGACTGCACCTTCGGAGCAAGGGTGCTGTCGATGGCGTCACGGATCGAACGCAACATCTCCGCCTGGCGCGCGCGCCACGTGCGCACGCATTCCAGAAGCGCCGGCCACGTTCCGCAGTTCAGTGTGAGTGAGCCAAGGCCACCGCAGAACGTGCTGCCGATGAGCGTGTTGACGAAGGTCTGGTAGTTGGACATGAGCGCCGTATAACGGGCATCGAGCTTGCTTCGCATGTCGTTGGTCATCCGGCCGCTGGCGACGTACGCTGCGGAGAAGAACTCCATCAGCTCGCTCGCGCGGTCGCCGGCATCGGCAGCTACGCGCGTGCCGTACAGAGGCCGCCGCGAGGGGGTGGCCGCAACCAGTTGATCCATCGCGGAATCGCTCAGGATATCGTACGCCGTCTTCAATTGCGGATCGAGCGATGTCTGCACGTAGGACTCCTCCGGCAGGTTTCCGCTTGCTGCAAGCGCGCAGAGGCAGGAGAGCATGGCGTTCCACTTCTGCGCAAATGCATCGGTGTCGTGATCCGGCGTTCCCTTCGGCGAGAGAAGTGTCTCGCTGCGATAGATGTCCACAAGGCGCAGCAGCTCATCGTGAAAGGCGCTCACCTTCCAGCGCAGCGTGAAGGGAAGTTCGTCGAACGCACTGTACGCAACGATCACCGGCGGCAGCACGCGAAGCAGGACATTGCAGAGCGCGGTTCCGGAGGCCGCTGCAGGCGCCCAGCCGAGATGGCTGTGCAGCGCTGCGAGCGTAGTGCTCTCGAAGTTGCCGACGAGCGTGGTGATGGCCGTGAGCGTTGCTCCGGACACCTGCGGATCCACGCAGAGCGTGCGGGCAATCCCAACCATCTCCTGCACGCCGCATCCGTCCACGCCGCAGCTCGGGTTGTCGCTCCTCCGCAGTCCCCGGGCAACGCGGAGGTATGCACGCTCCAGCATCGCGTAGTAGGGCTCCAGCGTGGTGAGCGTGTTCACGCATACGGATGCTCCAAGATCCAGACAGATGATGGAGATGAAACCGGCGATCGCCGTCAACTGGTCCGACGGTGAACCCAGCCACGTGCGCGCGTTCACCTGCTGCGAGAACCAGTTCGAATCGTTCAGCTTGTGATACAGCCGCGCAATGGCGGGATCCACGGTCCGCGCCATCCGTTCGCGGATGTCGTTCCGGTCCCCGGGCAACGTGTTGCGCAGGTCGCACAACTTTCCCAGGCAGACGATCAGCCCGCGCCACTTCTCGTAGGAATCGCTCGCAGCCGCAAGGCCGCCAAGCGCGGGCTCGCCGAACTGCGCACGATAGGCGGTGACGTATCCCTTCACGTCGGAGTAGAAGTGATCCGCGTTCACGGCAAGCCGGCGCGGGATGGACGTGCTGCCGGTCTTGCCGATCAGGAACGTGCGGAACATGCTCCGGAGCTTCGTGCAAAAGTCCGCATTCGCCGGAAGCTGCGCCTCGTTGTTGTTCTGCTTCAGATAGGAGTCCGTGAGGAAGTACTTCTGATCGAGCAATGCCGTGAGCGACGTGGTTGCCCCGGACGGCTGCGGCGATCCGGCGCCGGTGCAGAGCGTGCGCACGGTTGCCGGCAGGTTCATCAGCATCTCCCAGACGCCGTCGCGCGGCACCAGCCCCGGAGGAGGAGGCGCGGTGATCTGCCACCGCACGGTGTTGCCGCTCACGGCGGGAGGATCGTTCGACGGCGTGTACGCCTGGCCGCGATAGTAGGAGACGGCCACGCGGTCCGCCTCCGCCGAGATGCGGATATCGATCTGCCGCGAGTTCTCCGGCAGGAATATCTCCATCGAGTTCCCGCGCTGCAGCTTCAGTGCCTTGGTGAGGTTGAAACGGGCATAGGGAACAATCGCCCCCTGCTGGTCGTGGATGGTGAATGCGATGCGACGATCGTTGATCTTCACATCGGGAGCATAGGTGGCGGGCAGGCCGTCATCCTCCCAGTTGTGACAGGTAAGCTCCGCACCCGTGTCGGGACAGAGCACCACCGTTGGCGGGAAGCCGCCGTAGATGGGAGGAAGCGTATCGTTCTGATCGAACGGGGTGCGCGCCAGGATGCGGAGCTTCGTGTACTGCCCTACCTGTGTGAGTTGGAAGTGCCCAACCTTCAGACTGCTCTCCAACTCCTGCTGCGAGATCTGATTGACCGCAGCAATACGCCGCAGCGGCGTGTTGTAGAGCGGCATCGCATAGTCCTGCCATGCATGCCCGGCGTCGTCCCAGAAGAAGACGCGCACGTTGTCCACAAGGTACTGATGCTCCACCTGGTTGGAGGCGCCGCGCTTCGGCGGCACCAGATCCCAGAACGTGGGGGAGCCCTGGATCAGTCCCAGCCGATCGATGGACGCGTGGCTGCCGTTCGGATCATCCTCCGATCGCACCGGCTTCACCGGCTTGTTGAACTCGATGTCGATCACGCTGTCCACGGGAACGGTGAACGTTCGGAAGTCGCCAATCCATTCCCCCATCCCAGGCACCGGCACGTTGTTTCCGTTGTCGACCGTTGGCGGCGGCGGCGTTGGTGCATACGGCGCAACGCCGCCGGGATCGCGCGGGATGTACTCGTGCTTCACCACGTTGAGCAGGAACGCCTCAGAGGTAACCATATGCACGGCCTTGGCGGCGTACTTCCCAAGCGCATTGTAGGCGGCCAGATCGAACGTCTGGGCGAATTGGGTGAGATGGTCGTCCGTGAGTTCTGCCGGATGCGGCGGCGCCAGGAAGCCGACCTCCGTCTTCGGTACATTGTCGTGGATGCGCCAGGAGAGATAGACCGAGAGGCTGACGTTGGGAATCGGCCATGGCAGATCGAGCGTGATGACGAATCCACCCTGGATGATGAAGGGGTTCGGGGCCTCCGCGTCGAGCGTGGCGCGCGCCTCCAGACGGAAGCCGATGCCGAAGAGCTTCAACTGCACGAAGCCGGCCACACCGATGTGCCCGCCAAGCTGAATGGGACGGAAGTTGACGAAGCCGGTCACCTCCATGCTGGCACCGAGCGCCACGCTGGCGATGCCGCAGTCGATCTTCGCCTTGTACTCCACGCCCGCACCCGCCTTGATGCCGCTCGCCGAGAGCATGAAGTAGGCCCAGCAGTTGGCAAGCTTCAGAAGCGTGCCGCGCACGCGCTTGTCCGGATCCTCCTGCCCGATGTAGAGATGCCACATGTCCGTGCGCCCCATGTAGAACGCCACCTCCATGTCCGCATCGATCTCGAGCACGTCACCACCGTCGGGCAGCTCGATGTGCGCACCGATGCCGGCGGTAATTCCTCCCTGCTCGAAGTCCACGATGATCGTCGCGAAAAAGGGCGGATCGGACTCCGTATCCAATCCCAGACGCTGTTGCATGATGGCCGCCTCACCCTGCAGCAGAAACGCGGTGGGAATCGAGAGCATGAAATAGATCTTCGCGGAGAATGCGAAACCGGAATCCGCGAGGGTGCCGATCGTCACGCCGGCACCAACGGAGAATCCATCGCGCTGCTTGAACTTTGCGGCATGAATGCCGCGCTCCGGCTTCTTGTAGAACTCCCACCAGCTTTCGTTCGCATCCTTCTCCAACACATACTTGTTCGCGAACGTGCCGCGGAAGCCGTAGATGCCAAGGCCGGTGTTGGCCAGCGGAATGCCGCGCGGCAACTCCAGCCGTACATCGGCAAGGAAGGCTCCGGTAGAAGGCGTCATGCGGATATCGGCACCGCCGGCAAGGCCGGTCTTCGGCATCGCAAAGCTCACGCCGCCGGCATACTCGGTTGCCGGATCCGTCTGCTCGGAAACTTCGCCCGGCTGAAGCGCGGGGGGTGAGCTGTTCTCGCGGTTCTTCGCCGAGATGTAGCCGTCGAGAATCAGGTCGGCGGTCTCCTTGGTGGCACTCCCCGGGATCATCAGATGAACGCGGATACCGTCGATCCGGAGGAATGTATGCAGGCTCCTGCCCGGACCGTTGTCCACGGTGAAATAGAACTTGATCCCCTGGCCATGCGCATCAACGCCGCCGATGCCGGTCTTCACGCCGGCATCGAAGCCGATGAACTTGTAGCGGCGCTCCTGGCCTCCCCATACCTGCTTGTAGCTGCCGATGTGCAATGCTGCGACCGATATCTCCACCGGCCCGACCTTCAGCGGCTTGATCTTGGGAAGGGGAATGGTGCCCCCATCGAAGTCGATCTCGCCGTTGGACCAGATCACGAGCTTCTTGATTTCCAGCGGATCGTCGAGGAATCGACCTCCAACACCGGGAATGGCTGCGGTGATATCGAGCACGCCGGAGAGTGCGATGAAATACCGGCCTCCGTTGCTGCCGACCGAGAGCGAGTTGATGCTGAAGGAGAAGACGTCCTTGATGTTGATCGCCTTGATGGCGCTCGTTGCCAGCGCAGTGATCGTAATGCCCTGCTCTGTAAGGCCGATCCGCACACCGATCTTGGCCGGCTGGTTGTTCGAGTCGGTAAAGCCGGGCACGGTGAGCGTGCCGCTGATCTCGGAGCTTGCAATGCGATTGTGCTTGAACGTCAGCTTGAAACTGTCCAGGCTGAGCGCGAACGCTCCGCCAATGTTTACGCCGATCGCCGGCGTTCCGGACGCGCCGCTCTTCAGCGCCAGCGACAACGTGCCGGAGAAGCCGCCGGTGCCAATGGTAAGGTCGGTCCCAACGATCTCGGCATTGCTCCCGGGATCCTCCTGCCATGAAGCGGGAAGGCCTGCCTTCACCTGGCCGATGTAAACCCCCTTGAAGCCGGGTATGCAGCCGGGAGGCGGCGTCTGGTTCCTCGACAGCACCGGTATGATGTTGCTGAACTGCAGTACGATTCCGGTATCACCAATCTCGGCCGGCGTCATCGATATCGAGGCGCCTGCCTCGAGCGCGGCAAGCTCGATATCCAGACCTCCGCGATAGACGAAGCCGACATTCGATACCGTCACCTGCACCGGCTTGCGGGTGTTGCCGTCCATGTCCGCTTCCCAGCCACCACCGGCCGCCGGCTTCACTCGGCGCAGGATGTCCTGATCCAGCGTGAGCTGAAGCGCGAGCGTACTGAGGTCCAGCGCGAAGTCTGGTTCCCAGTCCAGACGCATCGGAATGCCGCTCACGTTGTTTGCAGCGAGCAGCCCCACCCGGATGCCGCGCACACCGAACAGATCGAACTCCAGGTCGCTGTCAAAGGTGACCGTGGCAGTCATCCACAACCTTCCATCCTCCGAATCCAGGACGTAGTCAACGAGGAACACGTCCTGCAGGAACGACGGGACGGAATCCGAACCCGGCCAATACGGAAGCGCATCGGCAACCGAGATAAATCCTTCTGGCATTGCTTTGGTGGTCTAGTGATGGTGATGATGTTTCGCGTATCGGTAATACCGGGACGTCTACGTATAATGCCACTGTGTTGCCAATGTACTCTTCTCGACCCAGCCCGTCGGCGGCGGCACTCCAGGGGTGAAGCTCGTGTAGGACGGAACCCGAACAAATACCAGCAGTTGGACGTCAACAATGCCCGGTGAAACCTTGCCCGATATCATCCGGGGTGGCGTCGTTCCGGTAATTGTCCCGTCGTCGAACACATCCGATTGAGCAACGATTCCGTCGAACGTGACCACAACACGGCCGATGTAGGTATTTCCGCTCCCATATGCCACCGACGGCGCAACGAAGCCATAACCGGTAATAATAAACGGCGTGCCTCCGGCAGCCGGACCGGTGGCGGCACCGCCCGGATTGGTTCCCGCGCCGAGGGAACTGCCAACCGCCGGCATAACGTTCATGTTGAACGCGTTCATCTCGGCACGCAATAAATGCACAATGTTGAAATTGGGAGAATAGTTCAGGATCGTATTCATAACGCCGACGGTCCCTACTGCATCGCCAAGGATACCCGCCGTGCCGACGAAAGGAGTCCAGATCATCTGCACAAAACGACTATGGAGGCCGCTGTTCTGAATCCATGCATTGCCCGGTTCCGAGTTCAGATCGCCGGTATATGTTTCATGAAGTACGATCCGCGTGTCGCCGTTGTTGACTGGCACATTATTGAATAATGCGGGAGTAGCAACGAGGTTTTCAAAGATCTGGAACAGTGCGTCGGCAAATGCGCCCTCAACGCTGTAACCACGATCGATCATGGGTGGCCCTAGCGGTATCCGATGCTGATGGCCCGCACCGTCGGTCAGTACCACCGTCTCCACGTCGCCGCGTCGACTCGATGGATGGATTTCACCGAACATACCCGAGAATTCCGCCCATCCCTCGATAACGGCGTGGACAGGATTCGTAACCAGCGGAAAGTCGTGATTCGATTTCAATTTGCCATGGAGGAATTCCATCGCAATATTCAACGTCGTCACATTGTGCATATGCCACATAATCACATGGCCTGTCTCGTGAAAAATTGTCTCCCGGGACCAGCTACTATTCTCCCCGAGCCAAATCTGACCAACCGGCCATGAAAGGCCGCTGTCATTAAGCCGGTATATGTTGTACGATACCTCGTACCCATCCCAGCGGAACTGGCTCCCTTCGGTCATCGTAAACCAGAATTGATTGATCTCGCGAGCGATTTTCAATACATACAATGGATTCGCGAAATCACCCTTGGCCTCAATCATAAGTGGATATGCGGGCCGGCCAATAGTCGGGATCCCATCCGGAAAGATTCCGGGCATCGTAAGATCACTTATCAACCACTGCGTGGCCGGATTACTGGCGATAAACAGATTGGCGCCTGTCTGCTTCAGGCCAACGGTGGCATCGGCCCGGAGTTCCCACTTATTCCAGATCCCGACCTGGGTTCCCGGATCGGCGCCGAAGAATACTCCATGGATTGTACCGAGCTCGTCGGTATAGGCCGTATCCAGCAGCGTCCCATCCTGAATCAACGGGTTCGACCACACCTCGACAATCATTCCTCGAACTGCATTTTCCCCTCGCCCCTGCGTAATATTATTGTACCAGAAATTTATATGATAGTCGAAGCCGACATGGTACACAGCGGGCTGGCTCGCCGTACCGATTCTTGTCCCGCGGAAGTCCGGGAAGTATCCGGGCGTTCCATCCATTGCTCTCCACTGACCGAACGGGCCGCCGGAACGCCACTCGTCCGGAAGGTATATTGTCTCCCCTTCCCGGCCTGTAACGGTCCACCCGGCAGTCAGAACTTTTATGTAGATATCGGCATACAGATCATTGATGGCTCCGGTTCCAAGTCCCCTTACGTTCGAACACGAAATGGTTACTTTCCCATCACCGTCTGTGATGAACGTTGACTGGTCAAACAAATGATTGTCGCTGACTCCATTGTCATCCCACAACTCCACAGGTACATAGGAAAGAGAAACGTAGTTATTGATCGATGGATTATAGACTTCAAATTTCATATAGAAATCCATCGGGATATCGAGATCGGCAACCTTGGTAACCAATGGGTGATTGGCCCACTTGCCATCATATCCGGGCAACGCCTCGATGTAGGGAATCGGAGACAGTTCGCGGTCGGCCGTCCTATTTGCCATTATCTGCGTGTCGGTATCGTACCAGTAATAGTTGAACTTGGAGCCGGTCTCAAGTCCGTCGGTATATGTTGCCGCGGTGCCGATGTCCTCCCCGGCCGATACTATGTAGATAAGGAGCTTACCGAGCATTGTCTGATCCACGATATGTGCACGCATTACCGAGTCGGACGGAATCGGAGGCGTCGGCGTCGTATTTGCGAATTTCCATCCCTCGGTCAGCGCTGCACGATCCATCCCATTGGCTCGGCCGGTAACGTAGTCGCGGACGCTCTGCGCCTCGATGTTTTCATAGACTATCAGCCCCGGCTTTGGGACATTCGGGGGAACACTCCCCGCATCAGCAACGAGGGATACTGCGCCGGCGGCATCCTTTATCCAACTGTAGATTACCACGGATCCGGTGGTGGCGGGCGCGGGATCCGGGAAGAATGATATGCCTCCACCGAGCGCAGTGTAGATCGTTGACTCCGCCGCGTTGGCATCCTTGATCTTTATCTCGAGACCTCGATTCCCCACTGGTGTGACCGTGGTCCGACTCGCGATTGTTGCGTAATTGCTGCCGGCAGCAATAATAGGCATCGAGAAATTGGGCTTCATGGCGTTGGACGCGTATGTGGTGGTGTAGTGATGCAATGGCATACGTGCGAGGCATTGCCGCACGCACGTATTGCACAAATTCTCTGCTGACGCAGCACGACGCTCGGTGACGAGCATCGCCCGCGACAATCCCGGGATTCAGTTGAACGACAACCGAACGGCATGCACGCCGGCCGATCTGCATAGCATTATCGGGACCTATGGTTCACGCTTCTCGGAATGCGCAAGCATATGCTGCGCTATCATGCGGATAAGCCGTCCCATCCAAAACGAGACCCCGGCAAAAATGACGCCTGTGGGTGCGAGGGCTATTGCGAACAGCGTAAACCCCTCATCCATCAGCCCTCCACGCACTTGACTCGGGAAATCGATGATCATGTAGTAGATGTACCAGAATACAGCATTCACAAGCACAACATCAGCAATAGCCAATACAAATGCTCCTCGCCGCCGATTCGCCGGGCCGATGCCGGCCCACAGCCCAGCAAGGATCCCGACCGCGAACAATGCCAAATGGGACATCGTGTCGAGTCTCCAAAACAGCATCTGCCAGCTTAGCCCTGCCACTAACACGCCGTGCCCGAGCATTGATTTCTTCCGGTCGGTCATGATGCGTTCCTTTATACCGCGTTGGATTGCCCATACCACGATCCGTCCATTCGACGGCATGGAAATGGTGAAAATGCCGCTCGCTGGAGATGGCATAGTGCTATCAACGCGCAACTCAAGGTGTCGTTACACCGGAGTCGCCATGTAATACGCCGGGATCGAAGTGAACAGAGGTGGTAGTATCGACAAGATTGCGATAAAGCAATACTCACTCAACAGGTGCAATGGTACGGAACCGACGCCATTGAAGTCAAGAGTAAACTTCTCCGGCGACGAATATTTTGCCCGGCCTCCGTTTTACTCCGCCGCCCATGCATTCACTTGCATGTTCGATATATTGCCGTCCCCCCGGTGTTCCGCTTCCACAAAGAAACGCTTACCCATGGCTCGCTGCCCCGGACTGTACGGTTCGATTCTGCTGGCTGTCTCTGCCGTCACGTGTTGTGCCCACGCCCAGCACTACGCGTTCCAGCCGTTGAGGGCCCCCGCCGGCGGCCCGGTTCACTCCGTACTTCCTCTGCCGGACGGCGGTATCATCGTCGGCACCTCGTATCACATCTTCTCCTCCGTGAAGGGCGACACATCGTGGACGAAGCGTGCCACGTCGCTGGGCGGATATCAGTTCGGCTCGCTGGCCCGCGACTCTGCCGGCATGCTGTATGCCGCAATCGGCGAAGGACTCGAGAGCCGGAGCAACCTGTTTCGCTCTACGGACAACGGCGCCACATGGCAACCATCACGCAACGGCATTCCGGGAACCGCGGAGATCTCATCGCTGGCAGCGGACCGCGCTGGCAACACCTACGCTGCAACGTACGGGCTGGGGCTCTACCGCAGTTCCGATCATGGATCGAGCTGGCATGCTGTGGCCGTTCGGAACAGCCGTGATTCCACCATCCTGAATCTGTACGGGATACGTTTCGCAGGTGGGCATGGCACACCGCTCTACCTTACCGCAAACTTCGGAGTCTATCGCTCGGTGGACAGCGGAACGGTGTGGCGCGCATGCGCACAGACCGAAGGCACGGCGGGCCCCAATGTGATCGTGGACTCCGTTGGCGCGATCTACCTTGGTGGTCGCGGCACGTTGGCCCGCTCCACCGACAGCGGCGTCACGTTTGCAACACTCATCGCACAGCCGGGACTCCCCTCCGCCTTCCTCCTGACACGGCATGGAACACTTCTCGGTCTGCGCGGCGACACGCTTTTCCGCTCCGCCGATGGTGGTGTCTCGTGGAAGCCTGAGCTCGTCTGCCCCTATTTTCTGAGAGTACATGATTATGCGGCAGACGGCGATATGGTATTCCTTGCCACCAATCAGGGGCTCTTCCGCTCGACGGACGATTGCCTGACCTGGCAGGCCGCGAGCACCGGCCTCATCGTCTCCACGGTCACGGACCTCGCGGCGGATTCCAGCGGTGCGGTACTTGCAGCCGCTCCGGGCCAGGGCATCTTTCGCAGCGGCGACAATGGCGCGTCGTGGAACAATCTGGGGCCGCAGGGCGCAGGTGCATACCCGGGCTACTACTACGCGGGAACGGTGGCATGCGACGCGATCGGCCACCTCTACGCACTTTCACTGGACTCCATCCATGTCTCGACGAATGGAGGAGGTTCATGGTCCGTGCCACGCAATACCAACGAGCCACTGGGTGGAAGCAATATCCTCACGGCACCGAACGGACTCGCGCTCACGGCATTCACCGAAGGTGCGGGCGGCAGCAACGCTCTGGCACGCTCAACGGATTACGGTGCGTCATGGATCACATACAGCATCTATCCAACGGGGAGCGCCTATCGCTTTCAGATGCTGGGCAACGGGCACCTCTTCGCCGCAACCAGCAACTCGATCATGTATTCGCTCGATACCGGGCGCACCTGGCGGCAGCGCGGAACCGGCATCCCGGACAATCGCCCGGCACGCGAGTTGCTGGCAACTCGATCCGGCGCTCTGCTTGCCGCGACGCCGAACGGTCTCTTCAGAACAACGGACGAGGGAGTGACGTGGGCTCCGCTCACGACGCCGTTTGCCGCGGACTCCGTACGCCGCATGATCCAGCTTCGCAGCAATCGCATCCTGGCACTTGTCCCGCCCAGATTGTTCGCCTCCGATGATGAGGGAACCTCCTGGGATACCGCCTATGCCGGCGAGCTTCAGCTTACGCAGATCGTGGAGAGTGCGAACGGAGATCTGTACGCGGGTATTGCCGGGGAAGGTCTCGCGAGGAGAACGCATACGGTGGAGGTGCCCGTAGCCGTGGACCGACGCCACACGATCGCCGTGCAGAGCGTACGATTGGAGGCGAACGGAACCCTGACGTTGCGATACTCGGTAACGGGACCGGGCGATGTGGAGATCTTCGATATTGCCGGACACGCGGTTGCCGGAATGCCGTTCGCAAACGGTGCGGCCACGGAACAGAGCCTGCGGATACCGGACCACTTCGCTCCCGGACTTTACCTCTGTCGCCTCAGAGCCGGCGGCAACTGTGTGGTTGTTCCGGTGGCAGTGAGGTGACGCAGGAGGAGCCACCGCAGAGGTCGCAGGGGATCGCAAAGGACATGTCTCTGCAAGGCTCCGCGGACCTTCGCGGTTCGATCACGCATCCAAAGCAACGGATGCAGAGGATCGCAAAGGACATGTCTCTGCAAGGCTCCGCGACCTTCGCGGTGATGATAATAAGTTGCCCCGGCTCCCTCCCACGGAGCGACTATGAACGGACAGACCCCACCTCTCAACGCCCTCTCGCACCGCATCATTGGATGCGCAATGAACGCGCGCTCAGCACTTGGACCGGGATTGCTCGAGAACACATACGAAGCCTGCCTGGAGTATGAGCTCCGCAGCACCGGCATCGATGTCATGCGACAGGTTCCCCATCCGGTTTACCACAACGGTGTTCACATCGACTGCGGCTACCGTATTGACCTTCTGGTTGAGCAGAGCATCGTCGTTGGATGAAGGCGGTTGAGATGCTCGCCCCAATACACCAGGCGCAGTTGCTTACATATCTCGGGCTGGCGGCTCTCACGCTGGGAATGCTTATCAACTTCAATGTGCTGCACCTCCGCGAGGGCATCAGACGCATGGTCAACAACTTCAACGGGTAAGGGGTTTCTCGACCGCGTCGAGTGCCGCCCAGGTCTTCGGACCGACGATGCCATCGGCCGTCAGGTCATGCTCGCGCTGGAAGGCACGCACCGCCGCCTCCGTCTTCGGCCCGAAGTCGCCGTCCACCGGAACGCCAACGGCCGCCTGCACGGTCCGCACCAGATCGCCTTTCGCGCCACGACGGATGGTGGGCCGGCCCGCAGGGGCGCCCGGAGTGCCGGAAGGCTCCGTGGAGGGAATCTGCACCGGAGCAGTTGCCGCGCCGCTCATGACAGCCGCAACCGCGGCACGAAACGCCGTCATGTCCAGATTGGGATCGCTCTTGCGGCCGCGTGGAAGCGCGAACTCCTTGTGCCCAACGCAGAAGTCCACGCTCTGCCCGATATGCTTCAGGATGGCGGCAACACCGCGATGATATGCGTCCAGCTGCACGGCGGGCCACGGCGTGTCGTTCGCGAGCCCCGTGTTCTCCGCTTCGATGCCGATGAAGTTGGAATTGCCGTTCACCACGCCCCTCCACGCTCCCTTCCCCGCGTGATTGCATCGCCCCGCGGCGATGATGTAGTATGTGCCGTCGCGCCCGAGACCAAGCTGTGCAAGGGGTCCGGGAAGATCGGCACGTCCCTTCACCAGTACTCCCAGGCTGGGCATGTTACCGTTCTTCGATCCCGCCGTGTGATGGCAGAGCACACCGAAGATGCGCCCCACGTCGCCGCGGCCGCGGGTCTGCCACCCCTCGACCGGAGCAACCTTCAGCCCGGCGTTCTTCAGCACATCGAGCAACCATGTCAATGAGTATGCCATGTCAGACTACACCTCCTTCCGCGGCGGGGAGGTCCTCGTCCGCAGTTTCGTCCTGATCGCCGCCGCCGCAGGCACCGCATCCATCGTTCTCGTTGCAGGTGTCGTCCTCGGGATCGGGAGCGGCGTTCGATGTGTAGAGGGAATCGGCGTCAGCGCCGGGGATTGGATCGAGTTCGGAATCGGCGTCTGCCGTTGCGTTCTCCATGTGGGGTCTCCGCAATTACTGGTGTTCGGACATTCAGCCGCGCCGCTGCATTCGAGCAGCGAACAGGCCGGGACTTCTTTTTCGGAGCGCCGGAACATACGGTGCGTTCGGCTCGCTGATACAGGCAATGTGATGTGCGCCCTATCCCCAGATCACCTCGGTAGCGACGCGGCCGTCCGGGTACAGTTCCAGGCGACGAAAGCCATGGCGACTGCCGTCCAGACGATGCACCTCCGCGAACGGACGCTGCGGCAGCAGATCCGGCCCCGGCAGGTGTTCCGCCTGCACGCAGGCGGACGGAGTCACCAGCATATCCACACCGGCATGGCGTTCATGGGCAGCGCAGTGCACGTGCCCCGCAATCACGGCGCGCACGGATGAGTGCCGCGCCAGCAGGCTCATCAACTCCGCGGCGTTCTCCAGGCGGCATGCGGGCATCGCACAGAGTGGGAGCGGCGTATGATGCAGGCAGAGCAGGGCGTGGCGCCCGGAGGCATCGCGCAGCGCCGTATCCAGTTCCGCCAGTTCATCACGGCTCAGACGGCCGTGCGCCTCTCCGGGGAGATGTGAATCCAGGAAGGAGAGCTGCCACGGTCCCAACGTCAACCCGCGTTCCAGGTGAACCTGCCCGCCGGGCAGATGTTCCCGCATCGCGGCAGCCTCGTCGTGATTGCCCGGCATGCAGTACACGGGAATCCCGAGTGGGATTATCAGATCGCGAAAGCGCCGGTACGATGCCGGCGTGCCGTCATCCGAAATGTCGCCGGTGGCAACAATCACATCCGGCACCCACGCATCGCCGCGCACCAGCGGCAGCAGGCGTTCCAGGGCGGCGAAGGAATCCACGCCGCCAACCCGGCTGCCGGCGTCGGCCAGGAGATGTGTATCGGTAATCTGTGCTATTCGAATCGGCTCGCTCGTCATCACTGCCATTCGCTCACGGTGTCGCGCGGCAACATACGGTTCGGATACGAATCACGCAGCCTCCATCGCATGCGCGGAATATCGAAGCGCCCGGACCGGACAGGCCGCTCGATGTCGACGACGGACGTTCATCGGCCTGCCGCAACGCACAGAAGCCCCGCCGCCGACACGATCCGGCAACGGGGCTTCACGGGTTCGGTGTCCGCCACATGACGGACGCCGTGCTACACCTTGCGCATTTCTATCGAACAACCTCCATCTTCTGAACGCGGGTCGCGTCCGGCGTCGTCAATTGAAGCACATACGTACCGGCAGCAACCCTGTACCCCTGTTCGTCCGTTCCATCCCAACGGATCGCATACTGCCCGGCGCTCTGCTCTCCCGCCTCCAGCGTCGCCACGAATGCGCCACGGCTATCATACACGGCAATCCGCACCGGTGCACCAACCGGCAATGCGTAGTTGATCGTCGTAAACTCCCGGAACGGGTTCGGCACCACCGCCGACAACGTGACTTCGCTCCCCGCAGCCGAAACGTACCGGCCAACAGTGGGCTTCCCGGCCCACGGGTTGTTCCGGTCCCGCCATGCCGCGATCGAATCACGCTCGGCCTGGGTCAAC
>JAFDZV010000035.1:0-96378 GCA_018266795.1 Bacteroidota bacterium
ATGGTGTGACCGGCTGGACCGGAGCAATCGGAATGCTAGGGCGGCCACCGAGGTCTACATGCACGCCCGCCACGGCGCCCTTGCGATCTATCGGCGCAACGGGTGCCACGGGAGCAACGGGCGCGAAGGGAGCGACGGGTGTCGATGGTGTGACCGGCTGGACCGGAGCGATAGGTCCGCAGGGGAATCCGGGGGCAGATGGGTCCGTTGGAGCAACGGGACCGAAAGGAGCCACCGGCGCCGACGGCGTCACCGGGCCTCGAGGCCCCAACGGACTGCCGGGCGGCCCAGGTGCCACGGGCGCAACGGGAGCCACCGGTGCGGTTGGACCGTCGATCCCCCTGGAGTGCATCCTGCGTGCCGGCGATCCCACGCAGTTCATTATCAACGGAGTGAACGGTCCCGCCAATCCAGGTGAGATCGGTGGAGACAACAAGGCCTTTCGTGCGCGCGTGGATCTCACCAATGCGACGCAGGCACGCGTCATGGTGACGATCACGGCAACCAGCCAGTTCCCCGGAAGCTTCGCGCGCGGAGAGTATTCCACCGATGGGCTTACGTGGACCTCGCTGTCCGGTGCGAACGATTCACCCACTGCGCCGCTCGATCAGATCGGCGTTGCAAAGTCGCCCTGGATTTCCCTGACGACGGGCGCTCGGAACGACGTCATGCTGCGCATGGCGTACTTCGGCGGCAATGGCCAGACCGTTACCATCACGTTGATGTCGGTGCAGTTCAAGTAACTGCGTCGCCTGCAACTGACTGCCCCGGCCGCCTACGGGCGGGGGCGGATCGATGGAGGTCTTCGCGCAACGTCAACGTTCGGTGTCGGCAGCGCGGCGGATGCCAAGGCATACGTCACACGATCCCCCAATCTGCGCGCCGATGCCACCCTGCGCTCCCCATGTCTCTCCCGGCATGGGGAGCGCTGCATTTCGGGGCGTCGATGGCCCAATGGGGCGGTCAACCGGGCGGTGCGGTATGCATCGCGCACTACCGCGGAATCATCTAACTTTGTCCCTCGTCATCTGCACGGATGTTCGGCATCGGACAGCCGGCACGCAGTGGACCGGGAGGGTTGGATAATTTTCCCTGCGGACCCATCGTCTACTCAGTCATGAACTCCAAGCCGCCGTTCTTTCTTCTGCAGGCAGCATTCGTACTCCTGACCTGCGGCTTCCATATCCTTCTCGCCCGGCACATCTACATGAAGGTTGCAGGCCACAGCCCGCGGCTTCGTATCGGCTTGCTGGCAGCCCTTGCGGGCGCGGTGGTATTCCTCGATCTTCCGCTTGCGCACTCCTTCATCATCTACAGGTTCTTCCATCCCACCTGGATCGATCGGCTGATGCATCAGTGGATTGCGCCGTTCATGACGATCCATTTCAACGTTGCCTTCTTCGGCGGGGTCTTTCTTTTCGGCCGGTACGTGCTCGGCCCGCTCTCCCGCGTCACCGGCCGCCTGTATCGCCGCATCGTGCGCGGCGAATCGAGCGGTGTGAACCCGGCGGCATCGATCGTGCGCCCTCACGCGCAGCCGCTCGCCATCGGCGGCCACCCGCAGATCCTGACGCCGCATATGGCCAGGCGCCGCTTCCTCACCACTGCCGGTATGGCGGTGGCCGGCTACGCGGCCGGAGCAACCACCCTCTCGGCGATGAACTCCACCGATGATTACCGCCTCGAGCAGGTTGTGGTGAAGATGCCGAACCTTCCCCAGGCGTTGAAGGGAACAACGATCGCGCTCATCACGGATATTCATTCCTCGGTCTTCATGATGCGCGACGAGATGGAGCGCTACGTGAAGGCGCTGAACGCGATGAATGCGGACATCGCAATCGTTGGCGGAGACTTCGTCAACAGCAAGCTCGGCGAGGTGTATCCCTTCGCCGAGGCGTTCAGCGCGCTCAGGGCGCCGCTTGGCGTGTACGGCGTCACGGGCAACCACGATTACTACACCGGGGAGGTGGAGAAGGTGGCGCACGAGGTGGAACAGTGCGGCATCAAGCTGATCCGCAATTCGAATCTCGCCATCGAGAAGAACGGGGAGAAGATCTGGCTGATGGGAATGGACGATGCGGACATCTACGATGTCAAGCCGTATCTGGAGACGGGCAAGTCGCCCCGCGGGACGATTGAGAACATGCTGCGCGGCGTGCCGGACGGTGCTCCGCGTCTCTTCCTCTGCCACAAGCCGTATCCGTTCGAGGAGTACAGCACGCTCGGCATGGACCTCATGCTCTCCGGGCACACGCATGGCGGGCAGGTGGTGATCGCTCAGATGGACAACATCAATCTCTCCTTTGCCACACTTGCCTCACGCTACGTTGCGGGGCTGTATCGCGCCCGTTCGAACAGGCGTTCGCAGCTCTATGTCTCGCGCGGTGTTGGAACGGTTGGCCTGCCCATGCGTCTGAACTGCCCTCCGGAGGTGACGCGCATTGTTCTGGTCTGACGGCTCACGAGAGGCCCGATCGCCGGGCGGGTTGAGGCAACTTCTCCGCGCCGCGGCATGTCTGGCCCTGCTCTGCGTGGCGCGAAACCTGTTCGCGCAGGCGTCGCTGCCGGCTGAAGCCGTTGCGCGCATGACCCCGTTGCGCGCTCGCACGCACATCTACACGCTTGCATCCGATCGCATGCTCGGTCGCGATACGCCGAGCCCGGAGCTGGACAGTGCAGCCGACTATATCACAGCGTGCTTTCGGCGGTACGGCGTGGAGCCGGTCAACGGATCGTATGCACACCAGTACAACCTTGTTCAACAGGATCTCGGCTCGCCGAACAGGCTCGCAATCGGCGGACGTCTCTTCGCGCTGAAGACTCAGTTCGTTCCGCTGGAGTTCTCCTCCTCGGGCCACGCAGTGGCGGAGGCAGTGTTCGTTGCGTACGGCCTGTCGCGCCCCGATTCCGCATACGACAACTACGCAGGAGTCGACGTGCGCGGCAGGATCGCGGTGGCGTTCGAGGGAGAACCGGAGGATCGCGGCGGCCTGTTCACGCGCGCCCGCGAGAAGATGCGGACGGCCGCCGGCCATGGGGCAATCGGATTGATCCTTCTTCCGAATCCGGCGCGCTCGATTGCAATGAAGGTGAACGGTTTCCCATGGCCCGCGCTGTACGGCGGGGCCGGCCTGCCGCAGTCCTGGCGGCTGGAGCTTCCATCCGATTCGGACGCCATTCCGTGCGTAAGCGCGGACGGGTCCGTGATGCATGCGCTGCTTGGCTCTGCGGCCGACGGCGATTCCCTTGCGCCGCTCATGGCATCGCTGGATGCCGGCTCGTCCCGGGCCGTCGGCCGCTCGCTCGGAGTGGCGGATCTTCAGACCACCATCGACTCCCGGCGGCGCGCGGTTCGCAACGTCGTGGGCGTGGTTCGCGGTGCCCGGCTTCCCGATGAATACGTGGTGATCGGCGCTCACTACGATCACATCGGCCATGGACGTCGTGGTGATGCCTCCGGACGGTCGCTCCGCGATACGATTTTCAACGGTGCGGACGACAACGCAAGTGGAACCGCCGCCATGCTTCTTGCCGCCGAAGCGTTTGCATCGCTTCGGAACGATCAGCGCCCTGCACGGAGCCTGCTGTTCATTGCCTTCAGCGGCGAGGAGAAGGGACTGTACGGTTCGCGGGCCTATGTAGAACGGCCGTCCGTTCCGAACCGCGACGTTGCCGCCATGATCAACCTGGACATGGTTGGCCGCAACCAGCCCAATCGGCTCTCGGTTGCAGGCACCACACGCTCGACACTGCTGGACGAGATGCTTGCGAAGGCAAATCGCGACGAGCCGATGGATCTCGCGTTCGATCTCGAGCAGATGTTCTCACGCAGCGATCAGGCCAGCTTCGCCGCCTGCGGGATTCCGGTGCTCTTCTTCTCCAGCGGTCTGCATCCGGACTATCACCGGCCGGGCGACGAGCCGCAAAAGATCGACGTTGCGAAGGTGGCCCACGTTGCGCGCCTTGCCGCGCGCACTGCGTGGGTTATCGCCGAATGGCCGGAACGCCCGCGCAGCATGAGTGCAGGGGATGAACATCTGCCGCAGGAATAGCGGTGCGAAGTAACAATGGCCGCCTTCCCCTGTATGTTGATCGTCGTCCGGTCGAACAGAACGGAGATCCTTTCGCCATCTGTTCGCACGGGACGCGCCGCCGGGCGAGGCGCAGCGGCCTGCGCCGGACGGATGCGGGGCAACGGCAGTGCACCTGCCGTGGTGGAGGAGAGTGATTAGCACCTCAAAGTGTATGTTGCCGGTGCGGACGCCGGGCCGTTCGGCCGGCATCTGCAACCTTGAACGTTCTGTTCCGAATGAGCAGCAGCAATCGGGGCGCATCGATCGTCATGCGCGATGCCGCCGAAATCAATTGCATGACGACGAACTTCGATTACGAGAATGAACATGAGAATGCTTTCGATGGCGATTCTTCTGTTTGCCACCGCGACGTTTGCGGCGGCACAGACCGGCACACTGACGGTGAAGGCCGGAACCAAGGTGCCATATACAATCAGCTCCACGATGGACATGACCGAGAGTGTCCAGGGGAATGATGTCGCCATCAACAGAGTGATCGAGAGCCGGACATCGCTCACCGCCAAGAAGATTGCGAAGAACAAGATCGACTGGGTGCTCGACGTATCGCGCATGCATATGCGCATGACCAATCCGATGGCCGGCAAGCCGGTGGACAGCAACCTGAAGGTGAAACCGACGCAGTTCTCCACGGACCAGACCGGGCATCTGCTCGGGGTTGCCATGCTGGATCCCGCATTCAAGCAGGCGATGCAATCCTCCGGGCAGGGAAGTCAGATTGAACTGATGTTCTCCCCGATGCTCCGCCGCGCCGTCAAGCCCGGTGACAGCTGGGAGGAGACGCGGCAGGATACGTCGGAGGTTCAGGAGGGTGTTGGCGGAACGATGGTGGTTCACGTCACCACGCGCTATACCTACGAGGGGGATGTGGACACACTGAGCACAAAGGCGGCACGCGTTCGCTACGAAACCACCTCGCTCGCCATCGACGGCTCACTGGAGGCGCAGGGGGCGAAGATGACGATCGACGGTGACGGTACGGGGGGCGGCCTTACCTACTACTCGCTCAACGATGGGCTGATGCTCAACTCCACTGCGAATATGGAGACAAGCGTACGTATCTCGATGACGTCGCCGCAGGAGCTGATCATTCCAGTCACGCAGAAGCTTTCAACCACCACGGTGCGTAAGTAGGTGGCGTCGTGCAGCCATCACAGCATGCCGCAGCCGCGGTATACGATTGTCCGGGAGTTGCATTCAGCGTGCGACTCCCGGCTTGCCATTCGTCAATCCCCGTTCCGAAATCCCTCGACGCTATGATCACGTGCGTGCGCACCGGTATCCGTTCGCTTCTGTTCCTGTTGCTCCTGGTGTGCGGCAGCTCACTTCACGCGCAGGAGAAGAAGCATGACAGCCTGGAGCTTCGTTATCGTTTCGTGCCGGGGCAGACGCTCACCTACCGTGTGTTCGGGTACGACACGATCGTGATCTACGATTCCACCGTGCACGCCCTGTCGCGCGAGCGCGAGGAGATGGTGACGTATCGCTGCGACTCGATCGTGCCGCAAGGGTACGTGATGACGCTGCGAACCACGGCGTACAAGGCAACGGAGCGGCGCGATACGGCGACGCCGGTGGTAGTGACCTCGCATCCCTGGGTGGGGCGCAGCATACGTTTCCTCATGAGCCCTACCGGCCGTCGGCTGGATCTTCTGGCAAGTCCCAACGTTCCCGCGACCGGTCCCGGGGGGCCATTCGCTCCCATGGTCCTTCCGAATCTCGGTGCGGACTCCACCTACATCGGGAGTTCAGATCAATACGTCAACGAGCAGTGGACCGTGGATGCGCTCTATCCGCCGATCAGGTGGCGGGGCAACTGCATGCGGAACGTCGAGCGGCGGTTCGATACGCTCGGCAATCCGGTGGTGGAGGTATCGTTCTCGGAGGTTGGGAACAACGCCTATCGCCAGCCCGGCAAGGGCGATCCCACCACGAGCTCCCTGAGCAACGGAGGCGGCAGCTATTACTGCTCAGCTCGGTATGCGTACCCGATCGCCGGCAACTACGAGATGATCAACAACCTCACGATGGACTTCCCCGCTCCCGCTGCACGCAAGCTCCGCGGGCGACATACCACCGGCATACTGATTCAATTCATCTCCGACAGCGAGCACCCGGGGTTCAAGCCGGAGGAGAGGCCGCAGCGATCGTCGAAACATGGTGGCAGGAGCCGGAAGAAGCACTGAGTGTTCTGCAAACGGCCTTTCTTCACGTGGAGTTGAGAATGCACAATCAGCAGATCGGCACCAACGCACACCGGCGGTTCATGCGGAGGGGGCTTGCCTTCGCTATCGGTGCGGCGGCGTTCCTGGCGCAGGGGCCGCCGTTGCTGCATGCCCAGGCTGCAGGGCGTTACGATCACTACGACATTCACGATCCGGATTTCCCCTCACGCCAGGAGTACGCCCGCCGGCGTACCGATGTGCTGGCCCGGCTGGATACGTCGTCGGCGATGCTTCTTCTGGCCGCGGAGGTTCGGAATCGTTCGGGAGACGTGGACTATCAGTACCGCCAGCGCAACAGTCTGCTGTATCTGACGGGCGTGACCGAAGAAGGCGCCGCGCTGCTGCTGCTGCCGCGACCGATCCGTGTCGATGGCGTGATGACGTCGCAGGTTCTCTTCGTTCAACCGCGCAACGCATCATCCGAAGTCTGGACCGGTCTCCTGATGGGCCCCGCGACCGCCGCGAAGATCAGCGGTATTCCGGTTGTGCTTCCGAACTCCCGCCTTCACGGCGTGGTGGATACGGCGTTGCAGCATATCTCCACGCTTTACTTCGACGACTGGCCGCACGGCGCGGAGCACGAACCGCTCACCGGGGCATCGTTCGATCTGGAACGCGAAGGGAAGGCGCAGCTAGCGCGAGGGCACGCGCATCTCAGGGTGACCGAGGCGTCCGGCATCCTGAACCCGATGCGCGTGATCAAGTCTCCGGTGGAGATCGCATTGATGCAGCGGGCAATCGATATCAGCATCGAAGGGCATCGCGCCACGATCCGGAGCGCGCGGCCGGGGATGCATGAATATGAACTCGCGGCCACGATGGAATACCAGTTCCATCGTCTCGGTTCGGAGTATCCCGGCTATCCCAGCATCGTTGGCTCGGGGCCGAACAGCTGCATCCTCCACTACGAAACCAACAGGCGGGCCGTGCAGGACGGCGAGCTCGTGCTCATGGATTGCGGCGCAGAGTACCACGGGTACACTGCCGATGTAACCCGCACCTTTCCCATCAGCGGCACCTTCTCGCCGGAGCAGCGCGCGATATACGATCTGGTGTACGAGGCGCAGACTGCGGGTATCGATGCCTGCCGTCCCGGTTCGGATTTTCATGCGGCCCACCGCAAGGCCGTCGACATCATAGCCGCCGGCCTGAAGCGGCTGGGCATCATCAACGACGAGCGCGATTATCGAAAGTACTTCATGCACGGCACGTCGCACTTCCTCGGCCTCGATGTGCACGATGTGGGCATTCCGGGCGAGCTGCAGCCCGGCATGATTCTCACGGTGGAGCCGGGCATCTACATCCCTGCCGGCAGCGACTGCGATCGGAAGTGGTGGAACATCGGCGTACGGATCGAGGATGATATCCTGGTTACCAGGGACGCGCCGGTAAATCTCTCCGGCGCATTGGCACGCTCCGCTTCGGACATCGAAGCATTGGTCCGTTCCGGCCGCTGAGAACGCTCCTCATCGTGGTGGCCGTGTACAGCAGGCAATTCCGTTCCGCTCCATCTCCGCGTGTGCGTATGCACCGCGCGAACCTCACCGCACGCAACGTCTTCAGCGCAGTACCCCGGAGCTGCGGCCCGTTCCTGCGGGCGCAGGCTACCGCAGCGGCCTCGTAGCAGCGTCGCCATCACCGCTGTGGCTATCGCCCCGGATCGCTTCGTTCGGTGAAAGCCGTCGCGCGCGTATCTTCGGTCAACAGTGGAGGGTGCTCGCCATGCAGAAGACCTATCTCATCGATGGCTATAACGTGATTCATGCCTCGCCGGTGTTCAGACGACTGTTCAACAACACCGGCCACGAGGCCGCACGCGCCGCGCTTGTCAATGCCGTTGCCACCTTCGCCGAACGGAACAACAGTCGTTGCACCATCATCTTCGACGGCGCCGCCGAGGCCGGGCAGGTAACTCCCAATGTGAATGTGGTGGCGAGCAATGGGAGGAGTGCGGACGATTTGATCCGCGACGCCGCACGCCGCGAGGGGAGGCGCCTGGCGGTTGTATCCTCCGACATGGAGATCGTTGCCACGGCCCGCGCCAACATGGCGGAGATCGTACATGCCAAGGCGTTCGTGGCGCAGCTCACCGTGGGAACGCATACGCAACCCGCGTCCGCACCCGGAGCCGCTGCGCGCCCTCACCGCATCGCCGAGCTGCGCGAGCGCTCCGAGAAGCCGGGCGCAATCTCGCGCGACGACCTGGATGAATGGAAGCGCCTGTTCGAAGGCGAGTAGTGCGCGCATGCTCGATTGCGGAAGCCCGCAGGCTCGCGGACGATTGAACGGCCCCGCCGTGCAATCTGCGGCCTGCGCTCCAACAATAAACGGCCCGTCCCGGAAGTAATCGGGACGGGCCGTTCCACAGTTGTCGAGCATCGTCAGGCGCTGTGCCCGGACCGATCCGCATGCCGGGGGACATGCCTCTCAGGGGATCATCCAGACTCTGCGGGCCTTGAGCCGATGCTGCAGCAGATTTGAAATCGCCTTCAGACTATACTCCACTCCAAACCGGTCGCGCAGCCAACGCTGAATCTCGTTCAACGTGCCGACATGCTCCGATTTCAGTTTGCAGCGCAGTTCTTCCAGCTCGCTGCGATTGATCCTCATCCGTCCCGGGTCGGCATTCTCATCATGGATGAGAGCATCCAGTCCGTGTTGAGTATACTCCTTCAACCATCGGTGCACGCTTCGTTCCGAGCATCCGATCATGGCGCTCACTTCCGACAGGGGGAGAGAGGGCGCCTCCTTCAATATCCGGAGCATCTTCAAACGATTCGTCTGCTGCTGCTGACCGGTATACTGCCGTTCCAGAGCTGCGAGGGTCCGCAGGCTCTCCTCAATTCGACCGTTCCGTTTTCGTGGCATAAACGTCTTCGGTTCAACTCAATATGGGGGTGGTGCGTGTCCGGCGATGGTACACGCTCAGCAGCCAATGATAACCATGCTGCCGTCAACAAGGAAGCGCAGCATCCTGATACGCACATCCTGGGTTTCGCCGCGGTACCGCTGGTCCATCGATTGAATCGTCTCGATGTTTTCTTCGGCCTGAATCTGTTCGGCGTTCTTCGTGCGTTGCATGGGGACAACTCCTGTTGAAGTTACTTGGGGGACCTTGTTATATCATGATCGATCCTTGGCGACCACGTTGGCCGGCCGGTGAAGTGCTGCCGCCCAGGTGGGAGCGGCGGGATCCGTGCCGCAGTGTGCACCTCGAAAACCCTTTCAACAGGGTATGCAGTGCAGGCGGATCTCCACCGGTGATCGGGCTTTCGCGCTGGTGCAGGTGGCCCCTTGCACCATTGCCGCCGAGGTTCCGTTCCGCGTGAACGTTCTCACACGGTTGCGCGCCGTTTGGAAGGGATCGCATCTCGAATGCCGACGCGCTGTGATCCCGTGAGCGACGACCGGGCTTTGTGGAGCCCGATCGTCGCCCCCTTCAGACTGGGTTCTCAGTAGATCTGGTAGGCCGAGCCGGAGTAATCGTCCGCAGTGGGCTCGTAACCGGAGATCTGCGGGCCGATATGCTGGCCGGGGCTCAGGGGCTGAACAACTGCAACGCCCGTGGAGTTGAGCGAGACCGAGTACGGCCACACGCTGAAGTCGCCCTGATAGCACGGGTGGAACAGCGTTGTGAGGCCGGAGTTGCAGCGGAGCACGTTCGGATCGGCGACAACGCTGACGTTCAGGCTGCCCGTGCTGGGAGCCGGAGTATATCCGAGCAGCACACCCTGATTGATTGCTGCGTCGGCAAGCCATGCGTAGATCGTCTTGGTTGTTGCAGCGTCGATAAGCGTTCCGTTCTCGCCGTTGAAGCGGATCGAGTCGCTCATGATCTGATAGCTGACCGAACCGGTGGAGGTACGGAACGAACCGACCACGGTGATGACCGTATGTGTCGGCCGCTGATTCTTTGCCAGGATCGGAGTGCCCGTGCCATCGTTGATAAAGCCAACCTGTACCGGGAAGGTGCCGATCAACGTCGCAGACGGATCCGGCAGGTAAACCCGGTTCTGGGCAGAGACAATGGTGTTGAGTGTCGCAAGGAGGAAGAGGGATACAACTACGTTCTTCATGAGTGATTCAGCCTGAAGGGATTGAGGGATTGACCTGAGAAGGGGAATAACCATGCAGCAGAACGCATGATCACGACCGCCACAAATTTCGCCTGTCCGGTGTACAGTGGACAATTGCACTTTTGTGGAAATCTTCAGACGTAGCACGCGCAGGCCGTGCTTACGAATTATGGAGGTTGAGACGAGGTGTGAAGTACTTCGCGAAGAGTTCCGTGTAGCTGCGCGTTCCGGTCTTGCGATGCACCGATCCGAGGTGTTTCTTGATGGCGTCTTCGGAGATGCTGAGCTGATCGGCGATCTCCTTGTAGGAGAGTCCGAGAAGCCGAAGCATCACGACACGACGTTCCTGAGTGGAGAGTCCGGCCTCCTGCGTCATGTTCTTCAACGCGTCATGGAACATCCGGTCAACCGGGTGCGCATAATGGTAGCGGGCGATGAGGTCGGAGAGCATGTAAATGATGAAAGGCTCCATCAATGCCACCGTATTCCTCGATCGTTCAGAAGTGATGGGCTTTGTACGGTCGCGCCAGAGAAAGATCGTTCCCAAATACGCGTGATCGTTGTAGTAATAATCGAAGCTGACAGGCGGATGGAATTGATCGACGGGAAGTCCCTGACTGCGAAAATTATCGAGCAGTCGATCGGACGGGCGTTCACCTTGGTGGTACGACGTGACGGACACGCCTTCAACGCCGGACGTTGCGTCCACCGTGATCATCATGTCCGGTTGATATTCATCGGGATCCTGCAGGGCGCAGTTGATGTTCACATATATCGAGACGCGATCCACCTCACCGATCAATTCCAGCAGCGCCTCGCGATACCGGTCGACAGCGCGTTGCGTGTCGTTTGTCAGCGGCAGACGGTTCAAAAAGTGAAGTATGTTGTCAGGAATAACCGCCTTCTCCGCCGCGGCAGATACGGCCTTTCCCTCGGCCACACGTATCTCTCCGCCATCTGAAACAAGCCACATGCGGCGTGCCTTCAGCTTGCGCTGCAACAGATTGGCAACACCTTTCAAACTGTAGCGGAGTCCGAACCGTTGCTCCAACCAGGTTTGCACATCATTCAGGGTAGTAAGCTCCCCAGTGTGCAGTTTGTTGCGCAACTCGTCGATCTCATGGCGACCAAGCGTGCTTGCCCTGCTGCCGGCGCGCGTGCGATTGCTGAGCAACCCTTCGATACCGTCGCTCTGATATGCTGCCCACCAACGATTGGCACTGCGCTCCGAACTTCCCGCGAGCGATGCTGCCTGTTCGAGAGTGCGCGTAGGATTCTCCTTCAGAAGTCGCAGCACCTTGATGCGCGGCTCCTGTGATTCTCCCCTGTAATGTTGCTCGAGGTTGAGCAGGAATTCCAGGCTCTCGTGAATATGTGCTGTCCGTTGCCGAGCCATTGGCCGGAATCGTTCGGTACCGTGATCAACCCACAATTAACACGCGTCAACGTTTGCGCATGCAAAATCGCTCTACACGGTTAGTTATGGGTAGACGAAAGGATAGAAGTAGAATTGAACCGGCCGCATGTTGCCACTGTCGGCGGGCGATGAAGTTCTTGCCCGACGTGACTCTCGATTGATTGCCTGGACAATGTGTATCTGCCGGAGGGGCGAAATCGCGGCACTCAACAGTTGGGGACAGGCGTTGAATGTCTACGAAATCGTTTGGCGCGGGATGCGCAGAAGCAAGTGCACGTGCGCTCGAGTGCGATAGGTCCGTACTGCGGAAGTCGTAGGAAGCAGGAAGTCGGAATCTAGAAGATTCGAGCGCGGCGAAGATACAATTGTGTCCGGTCGTCAACAAGATATGCGGCCCGAAAAAATGGTAAGTCCATCCACTTTCTGTAGCTATGCGAAACAATGGGACGTGTGCGGTAAACAACGGGGCTCGAAGATACGAAACGAATGGGCCATACTTCATTGCTCCGAAAGCGATCTTCGGAGTGCGCTCGTTCGTTCATCCTGGCCTTCAGAGCAACATCCTTCTGATAACCGGCCGAAGCGGCGAATCTGGGCTGGACCGGTATTCATTTGCCCCGCGTGAGAGCGGATTTGAAGGACCTCGTCGTTCGCCGCACATGTTCCTGTGTTGGATGCGGCGTGCATCGCAGCCGACTCGAAACCATTGTGGGGCGCGCTCGCGGTAACGGCATCGAGAATCGCATCCACAAGATTTCAACTTTCCGCAGGAGTCGCAAGCGATTCCGATGCAGGGATCGGACCTTGGAACGGAATCGCCTGTGCCATGGAACCGGCCCGCACCCCGTCCGATCGCATTCGCGCTAAACGTCGGGGGTGCTTCGCTCCGCATGGGTCAATGTACGTCATCCATGTCATCGGGCAAATATATACAATAGTACGCGGTGAATCTTCATACATCATACAGTAAGTCGATCGCTCAACGCTCGTCCGCGGTATCGGCACGGTGCCTGTGTTCCGTTCGGCCTGCCGCGCGAACGTCTACCGCGAATGCCTCCCGCGAACGGCGATCGGCCGCCCATTGTGCCCGCACACTCTCGTGCGGCATGGCGGCGTTCCCGGCAGCTCGGTGCCCGCAGGCAATTCCGAACGGCAATCGTATTTGCGGTTGGCCCGAAGAGCGGCGGTGTAGCCGAGGCTACGCAGGATCATCCGGAGGCTCGATCTCAGCGGCCTGAAAACACGAGGTCCACGCCGTTGGTTGCCCATCGCGGCCGCACGCGAACAGTTCCCTGCCAGGCCACATATGCCTCGGCGTGGCGATAGGGCATCAGCGAGCCGTAATCGTACACGCCCGTGCGGCTATCGTCGCGGAACGCGCTGATCTCGTATTCCCCCTCCGGAAGCGCCTTGAACTCCCACGCTCCTCCCTTCACATCCTTCAATGTGTACCGCGTGCCGGAACCAACTGCCGTCGCCACCACCACATGTGCCGCACCGGGGGCCGCAGTGTCCGTCAGTGTACCCTGCAGCGTTCCGCTCTGTCGCGGGAGCGTCACGGCGATCGGGATGCGTGCCACAGAGTCCGGCCGATTGCCTGCCAGGTCGCGAAAGCGCCGGCGATCGATCTCCAGTATCGCCCGCTGCACGCCGATCAGCGTATCCAGCGGCCGGGCGGTGAACTGCGTTGGAGACGTTCGCTCCACCTTGAAGCGTGCCCGCGCTCCCTTTGCCGCCGTGTCGCGCATCACAACCGCTCCCTCCAGAACCGTGTCGCGCACCGGCTCATCGAACGCAATCGCGATCGAATCCGGGAACGCATACGCCCTCACGGAATCGATCGCAAGCGGAAGCAGAAGAGGAGGGGTGGAGTCCTCGCCGGAGGCCACCGTGAACGTGGCGTGGGCGGCGCTGTCCGGCATCCTGTTGCCGGCAGTATCGCGCATGTCGTGAAGCGTGATCAGCGCCTCCGCCTTCGCAGGAAGCGGCGTATGGATCACGTCCACAATCAGCCTGGAGGCCGCAGTACGCCAGGCGTTGGAGACTGTTGCCGTGTCGCCCCCGGCGGTAACCGTGATGTTCGCTGCACGAAGATCGGCGGTGTCGATCGGTTCGCTGAGCTTCAGCTCCGTCAGCACCGGCGAGATCGACCGCGCACCGTACAGCGTCGGCGCCGTGAGATCGTCCGGCGCCGGCCGAAGGCGTATCGAGATGCCGGCAACCACCTCGCCAGCGGAATCCAGGCTCACATCCTTCGTGCTCACCCCGAAGGCATCCTGGCCGGGCGTGTAGAGCTGATCGGCAGGATCATCGACAACGGCCGCTATCCTGAAGCGCCCCGGCGGAATCCCCTCCATGGAGAATCTGCCGTCATCACCGATCGGTGCTATGAACTCGGGATGAATTGAATCGGGCCGAAAGCGTCCTGCGAATCCGGTCGTGTCCTCAGGGAGAATCCAGGCAAAGATGAACGCCTTCCCCTGCGCCTTTCCCAGCACGTTTCCCTGAATGCGGCCGCTGTCGATATGGTGGCCCGTTGCGAAGCGGAGTGTATACGGATGGCCAAGCCTGTTGTTGGAGAGATCGGTGATGGAGGAGCCCAGCGTTACAGCATACGTCCGGTCTTCCAGCAGCGGCTTGCTGAACGAGATCTCCATCGTACTTCCGCTCCAGCTGTACTCCGGCTGTTCCGCAGGGATGGGAGTAATCACAACTGCTGCAGGCACGGCGGCTTCGTTCACATATTCGCTGAACGTGATGGAGATCGTACGGTCATGGAAGTCGATTGCGCCGCTGGCAGGCAGCGTCGTGACAACCGTTGGGGCCGTGGTATCGGGCGGGCCGCCGGGTGGCGCGGCCTGCCAGTTGGACGCGCACGATGTAAGGCTCAACGATACAATGCAGGCAGCAATCGCCAGCACGATCCATGCCGGAATCCGCGGCACCGCGGCGCCGCCCTTTCTGGATTCAGAGTTGCTTCCGTGATATTGCATTGAACAGCCATGATGTTCGCCTTCACGCGGAACCGGGGTGCCGGCCTCCTCGGAGCCCGGTTTCCGCAGCAGGCCGGAGCAGCTCCCGCCCGGCCCGCTCTGCGCGGCACCGTGATCCTATTCTCGAACCAGACGCTTGTACTTGATACGATGCGGGCGATCGGCCTCGATCCCGAGGCGGCGCTTGCGATCCTCCTCGTACTGCGAATAGTTGCCGTCGAACCAGCGCACGTTGCTCTCGCCTTCGAATGCAAGGATATGCGTTGCCACGCGATCGAGGAACCAGCGATCGTGCGAGATCACCACCGCGCATCCCGCGAACTCCATCAAGGCTTCCTCCAGGGCGCGCAGCGTGTTCACGTCCAGATCGTTTGTCGGCTCGTCCAGCAGCAGCACGTTCCCACCTTCCTTCAGCATCTTCGCCAGATGTACGCGATTGCGTTCGCCGCCGGAGATCTCGCTCACCTTCTTCTGCTGATCGCTTCCGTTGAAGTTGAACCGTGCCACGTACGCCCGCGAATTCACCTCGCGATTGCCGAGCGCTATCAGATCCTGTCCGTCGGAGATCTCCTGCCAGATCGTCTTCTCCGGGTCCAGCGGGCGTGCCTGGTCCACATAGGAGAGCTTCACCGTATCGCCGATCGTGAACTCGCCTGCGTCCGCCGTCTCCTGACCCGTGATCATCCTGAAGAGCGTGGTCTTGCCTGCACCGTTCGGACCGATAACGCCGATGATGCCGCCGGGAGGGAGGGAGAAGCTGAGGTCCTCGTACAGAAGCCGGTCGCCGAAGCCCTTTGCAACGGACCTCGCCTCGATCACGGTGTTGCCGAGGCGCGGTCCGTTCGGGATGAAGATCTCCATCTCCTCGCTCTGGCGTTCGTGTTCCTCGCTCAGCATCTTCTCGTAGGCCGCGATGCGGGCCTTGCTCTTGGCATGCCGCCCCTTCGGATTCGTACGCACCCACTCCAGCTCCTCGGCCAGCGCCTTCTGCCGCTTGGATTCCTGGCGCTCCTCCAGCTCCAGCCGGCTCTTCTTCTGCTCGAGCCACGAGGAATAATTCCCTTCGAACGGGATTCCCTGGCCGCGATCCAGCTCCAGAATCCATCCGGCAACATTATCCAGGAAGTAGCGATCGTGCGTCACCGCGATGATCGTTCCCTTGTACTGCGCGAGATGCTGCTCCAGCCACGCCACGGACTCGGCGTCCAGATGGTTCGTCGGCTCGTCCAGCAACAGCACGTCGGGCTCCTGAAGCAGCAGGCGGCAGAGTGCAACGCGGCGGCGTTCGCCGCCGGAGAGAACGGAGATCGGCGTATCGCCGTCCGGGCATCGGAGCGCATCCATAGCCTGTTCCAGCTTGCTGTCCAGATCCCACGCGTTCAGGTGCTCGATCCGTTCCTGCAGCTTCGCCTGCTTCTCCATCAGGAGATCGAAGTCCGCGTCCGGCTCCGCGAACTGCGCGCTGATTGCCTCGTACTCCTTCAACAGCGCCACCGTCTCCGCGGCTCCCTCCTCGACGATCTCGCGCACCGTTCGCGTCGGATCCAGCTCCGGTTCCTGCGAGAGCAGCCCGAATGTGATTCCCTTCTGAGCGTTGATCTGTCCATCGTAGTCCGCGTCCACGCCGGCGATGATGCGCAGCAGCGTGCTCTTGCCTGCGCCGTTCAAGCCCAGTACGCCGATCTTCGCGCCGTAGAAGAAGGAGAGATAGATGTCCTTCAGAACCTGTTTGTTGTTGCGGTGGGTTTTGCCCACCCCTATCATCGAAAAAATGATCTTGTTATCGCTCATGGTCTTGATTGGTCGTCGTTCAGGAAAGCTCTCAAGTTACGTTGGTTGGTTGGTTGTTGTCAGTAGTTAGTTGTTAGTAGTTGGTTGTCAGTAGTCAGTGGGGAATAGGAGGGTATTTTTTCGCCTGCTCACCGGCAACGACAACCACCCACCGACAACTGACTACTGACTCTTGACAATGGCCACTGACAACGGACAACCACCCACCGACGACTGACTCTTGACAATGGCCCGCTGACTACCGGCTCATGGCAACGGCCACTGACAACCAACTACTGGCAACTGACTAACCAATATCTCCCCACTCTCGATGGAACAGAACATGCACCGGGCCATCGTGCAGACCCGCGGCTGCGGCTTCATCGCGTACCGCCTCCGGAGCGTAGCCGCTTTCGATTCGCTCTGCGCGCACGGCTCTCCCCTCGAGATGAAAGATCACGCGCCACGACTTCACGGAGAGCTCCAGTGTTCCATCGCTCCGCTCCCGTATTCTTCTGTAGGGATGCGGGAACGGAGTTCGTTGCAGCGTAGCGTGTGCGGAGAGCTCCAGGTACACACCGTGCGCGGCCAGCCATGCAAGCTGCCGGCGCGCGTTCTCGTTCCAGTCCACACTGTACAGCTCCTCGCTGGCGGCAACGGAGTCCAGCCATCCCGCACGCGCGTAGGGATGCGCCTCCACGTAGGGGAGATATGGCTTGATGTCTAGGACTGGCGTCCCATCCAGAATGTCCACGTCACCAACGCGAAGCGTGCGCCCTCGGATCTTCAACAGCCGAAGAAGCGAGAGTCCTATCGGATTGGGCCGATGCGGCGACCGCGTTGCGAAAAGACCGCGGCGCGTGCCGTCGCCGCGCGGCGGAAGAACCTTCGGCCTCCACGTGTCGTTGCGATCGAACCAGTAGATCACCCAGATGAACTCGAAGCCATGCAGATCGGCGAGAGCCTGCTCGAAGTTGCGCCCGGCATACAGCTCGATCGCTCCCTCCGCTCCCTGCCGGGCAGTGCCGGGCTGTCGTGGAGCGTCGGAGCGGTCTGAATAGGGCGTGCGGATGACGCCTATCGGCTCCATTGTGATCGTGCGCCGGATATCGCCTTCGTGATCGTTCATCGGGTATCGATTGGTGATGCAAATATCGAAAGTGCGGCGCGACGGTAGCGTGCCGCCGGTGCAGGATGGTACGGTAACGAACACGCCGGCATCCAATGTCCTCACTGGATGCCGGCGTGTGATTGTTCGTGCCTCCGCGCAACGCGGCGCGTGCCCGGTAGCGGATGATGTGCCCTATGCGGCCAGGTAGGAGGATATCCAGCCATGCCGGCGCGGGATCTCGTTGGATGCCAGCACCTCGACGTCGTCGCCGGCGAGTGCGATCGGCTGTGCACCGATGCCGCTGCTCAACAGATAGTGCGGGCCCGCCAGCGTTCCGCCCTCCTGATCAACCGAGAGCGTGCCCCGTGCGCTTGCAAGGCTCATGGTCGGGAAGGCGGCCGCGAGTTCGCGAACGTCGTTCCCGGTTGTCAGCAGTGCGTGGTCGATCAGATTGGCCGTATCGTAGCCGAGCAGTGCGAAAGCGTTCGGGGCACCGTGCCCGTTACGCTGGAAGCGGGAAGCAAAGAGCCGGCTCTCCTCCGGAGCGAACGCCGGCGCCCAAACGCCCACCGTGTAGGTGCGGAGCCGCGAGAGGATGGTTCCTCCGCCCGGCGCGTTCCCTGCGGAGAGTGGAGCGCGCGGATCGATGCTTATCACGGGGATGCCGCATGCTGCTGCCGAGGCCGCATAGGCATTGAGGAAATCTCCATCGGCCGCCGTTGCATGCAGCGAGAGTACGAAGTCCGGCGCGGCGTTCACTATCTGCTTCACAACGGTGCGCGGTTCCAGGCGTTCCGCTCGCGCATTTGTGACAACGGAGTGAACCACTGTTCCGCCGGCGCGCTCGAAGGCGAGACGGAAGGCCGGACCGATATCGAAGCCGCTCTCCACGAAGGAGGAGGCGATGGCGCAGCGGCTTCCGAGATGTTTCGCCGCCCATGTGCCGGCGCGATAGGCGCCCTGCCACAGGCCGAGTGTGCTCTGGAAGAGATAGGGGGAGCTGCCTGCTCGGTCGCCGATTCGTTCGCCGGCGTGTACCGCAAGGAACGGCACACTGCCGTCTTCAAACATGTCGCGAACCCAGCGTGCCGCGGACGGATTCATCATGCCGACAACAACGTCCGCGCTGCGATCCTTTGCAATGCGACGAGCCGCGGCGATTGCCCGGTTCACACCATGGCCAATCGTTATCCCGTTCACCTCGATGCCCCTGCGCCCGACAAGGCGCTCGCGCGAGCCGAGGAACGTCTCGATGCCGGCGCGTACCATTCCCGCGCCCGGCGCTCCCTGGTCCGGATGGAGCAGGGCCACGCGTACCGGCCTTCCGGAGGCGCCGAACGGCGAGAGCGCCGATCCGTTCTGAGCGCTGTTGAAACCCGAGAGGATGGGTCTGGTGACAACCGCCGCGGATGCAAGGCCCAGCTTCTTCAGGGCGCTGCGTCTGCTGTCGTCGGTGTACGATGTGTCCGTCTTCATACGTCAGCCTGATTGGTTGCGTCCGCGCCGCGTGCATGCGAGGGGGAGCCTGTCCTACGCAGACACTACGATTCGTAATCCATGAATGCGCACGATGAGGGGAATCTCATCACGGCACAACAGATGATGCCGGCGTGCGATTACGTGGGGCGCAGAGCGAGTTGTGAGCTTGAATATCTACCCGTTGGCGTACACTGTTGGGCCAGTTGATGGCGTCGGCGGGATATCGGTACGCACTGAAATGGAATCATTCCGGGCAGTTGCCGAACCGAGTGTCCGGAGTCGCGAAACACGGACCCGAACGATTCTGGTGCGGCAGCAACGAGAGACGATCCTTCCGGAGGCGGAAGGTGCTGCGAAGATACAAGACTTTTGTTTGAACGCCGCGGCGGCCGGTGGCGGCGCGGACATATTTTTCGGCAATACACCTGCAAGGCCCATGAAACATGGGGTTGCGGGGCGTTCTACAACAGTATTTCAGGGTGATAATGCAAACGCCCGAACGTTGAGAGCGCCGGGCGTTTCTGCATGTGAACGGGATGGATTGCTACCAGACAGCTGATCGCGCTATCGGCGGTTCTTCATAACCACTTGATAACCAAGGGTCTGGTTCTTCGCCCGCTTGCCCGCGGCTTGCCGAGAGTTCCTGGCCGGTTGCAGGACAAAGCCGGGCGGAAGGCAATAACGTTCTGGTTTGTCAGGAACTCTTTGACTTTCCCTTCGCCGGTGCGGCCTCCGGTTCCTCATCGTTCGTTCCCACCAGCGAACCCGGCGTGCGGATGCCCAGGCGTTCGCGAACCTGTGCCTCGAGTGCGAGGAAGGTTGGGCCCTGATCCTGCAGCAGCTTCTTCAATTGATCGCGGCCCTGCACACGTTCGTCGCCGAGCGTGAACCAGGAGCCGCTCTTCTGAATGATCCCGTGTTCGATTGCCAGATCGATCACGTCGCCGACCTTGGAGATCCCCTCGTTGTACATGATGTCGAACTCGACTTCCTTGAACGGCGGAGCCACCTTGTTCTTCACGATCTTGGCGCGTACCCGGTTGCCAACGATCTCCTGCCCATCCTTCAGCACCTCCTTGCGCCGCACATCGATGCGTACCGAGGCGTAGAACTTCAGCGCGTTGCCGCCGGTTGTGGTCTCCGGGTTTCCGTAGATCACACCGATCTTCGAGCGAAGCTGGTTGGTGAACAGAACGATTGCATTGGAGCGGCCGATTGCCGCGTTCAGCTTTCGCATTGCCTGCGACATCAGGCGTGCCTGCGAGCCCATCTGAGCGTCGCCCATCTCGCCTTCGATCTCCACGCGCGGCGTGAGCGCGGCAACGGAGTCCACCACAACCACGTCGATCGCGCCGGAGCGAACCAGCGTCTCCACGATCTCCAATGCCTGCTCGCCGAACTCGGGCTGCGCCAGCAGGAGGTTGTTCACGTCCACACCGAGACGGGCGGCGTACTGTATGTCCAGAGCATGTTCGGCATCGACAAACGCGGCTACGCCGCCGCGCTTCTGGGCTTCGGCGATTACATGGAGGCAGACGGTCGTCTTGCCGGAGGACTCCGGCCCATAGATTTCCGTGATACGACCGCGGGGAATGCCGCCGATGCCGATCGCACCATCGAGTGAAAGCGACCCGGTGGAGATCGCCTCGGCCGGAACAACCGCCGAGTCGCTCAGACGCATGATCGCGCCCTTGCCGAACTGCTTTTCGATCTGATCGACCGCGTTCGTAATAGCCCGCTGCCGTGCGTCCTTCGTTAGTTCTGCCATAGAAGAGCTTCTACCAAGAGTTGGTTGTCTGTCCGTGTGTGTGTTCTGCATGAGGAGGGAGCGCTTCGGGTTCCGCGATTGCCGCCTGCGCCGTGCGCGCCATCGCCTGTGCGACGAAGCGGGCCTGGCCATGCAATTCGGAACGGTGGTTGAAGCGGGACAAAGTTAGAGTTTTTCGAGGGACGGTGCATTGTTTTTTATCCCTCCGCTGTAGAAAGATTAGGGTATGTATGTCCGGTTTGACGGCCGCGCAGCCCCATCCAGTGCGGCTTCCAGGGCGGTGGCCCCGAGCCTGGCCGCACAGTTCATACCATTGCGAATGCGAGTATATTGGGAGCCGCTTCAATTCCCCTGGAGAAACCAAATACATGGCCGGCGATCCGCTGCAATCCTTCACGGAGCACCTCCAAACCGCTCTCGAGAACACCACGTTCGCAAAGCTGTCGCTTGGCGCATACCGCGGCCCGACGGCCGGATTGCGGGGCATCATGATCCGCGAGGTGGAGATTCGCGGCGAGCGCCGGCTGAACTTCGCGTGGCGTTATGCGGACCACGAGACCTCGCAGCACTATTCCCTCGCCGAGGGGACTGATCGGGTGCGCGAACTGCTCGGTGCGGAGTTCGCCGGCGGTCACCTCTTCACCACGGAGCGCGACTGGCATCTGGAGATCGACGGCGCGCAGCGGGCGCGTATCAGCTCCGGCAGGCCATCGGTTCCCGTACGGCCCTCGACCCGCCACGATCGAAGCAAGCCCCGGCCGATGGATCGCCGCAGCACATGGCTTCACGCGCTCGGGGTGATGAACGAGCGCGGAGAAGTCCGGGAGAGAATGGGGGACAAGTGGCGGCAGATCAACAGGTTCACCGAGAACATTGCCGCCCTGTTCGATGCGTCTGAGCTGGCTGGCCGGGAGTCGCTCTCGATCGTGGACATGGGATGTGGCAAGGGATACCTGACGTTCGCCGCCTACGACTACTTCGCCAACGTCCGCGGTCTGGATGTTGCCGTGCTGGGTGTGGAGGTGCGTTCCGGCCTGGTGGAATTCTGCAACGATGTGGCGCGCGAATGCGGCTTCACCGGCCTCCGGTTTCAGGCGGGGATGATAGGCGATCTGGACATGCCGGCGGCGGACATTCTGATCGCACTGCACGCCTGCGATACGGCGACGGACGAGGCGATCTTCAGGGGGATCACTGCGAACGCCTCGCTCATCATCTGCGCGCCGTGCTGCCACAAGGAACTGCGTCCGCAGATGCATGCGCCGGAGGTTCTGCGGCCGCTGCTGCGGCACGGCATCATGATGGATCGTGAGGCGGAGATGGTGACCGATGGACTACGAGCCCTGCTGCTGGAGAGGAGCGGATACAGCACGCGGGTCTTCGAGTTCATCGCAACGGAGCATACACCGAAGAACAACATGGTGGTGGGAATCCGGCATCAGCGTCCGGTGGACGTTGACGCCGCCCGGCGCCAGATAGCATCGATGAAGCAGTTCTTCGGCATCGAGCACCAGCGGCTGGAGGAACTGCTGGAGGAACATATGCGACACGAGATATGAGATAGGAGATATGACGGTGAGGTGTCACGGCCGTACGGTCGTTGAGAGAGCGCCGCGGTTCATAACTCATCACCCATCGCTCCCTGTGTCCGCTCATATCTCATATTTCATCGTTCATATTTTCCCCCCGCGGTGTCTTTCGCAGCGAGAGCGAGAACTGTGCGATGCGGTCGCGCACCAGCGGGCCGAAGCTGCGCGAGCGGCGGAGCACGGAGCGGATGGTGAACGGCACGTAGCGGTTCATCCTCTGCGTAAGCAGCACGGCGGTTACCGTTGTGCCAAGCAGCACGGCGGTCGCCATCCCTTCGGTTCCCAGGAACCATGTAAGCACCAGGCCGCCCAGAATCAGCACGGCCGTTCCGATCAGTGTGCCGCGGTAGAGATCGCGCGTGTGGCCGATGCCGAGCAGTACTGCGGACGGGACGATCACGAACGGCATCACGAAGCCGCCCGCCATCAGCAACTGGAACTCCTCCACGGCGTCCGGCTTGTGCAGCACGAACGGCACAATCCATGGAGCCAGGGCGATCATCACGATGGTGAGCGGGATCATCAGCGCCGCAACGGCCGCGGTTGCCAGCTCCGTTACCTCTTCGACGGCCTCGATGCGCTTCTGCGAGTACGCGCGCGAGGTGGCAGGGACAAGCAGCAGTTGAACCGCATCGCGCACCGAGTCGAAAAACCGGTAGAAGGTACGCGCGGCGTTGTACAGACCCGCAGCTACGCTCCCCTTCAGGCCGCTCACGATGATGACGTCGCTCTGCTGCTGAAGCACCGTCAGCATGCCGGTGCCCCCCTGGTGGATGCCGAGGTCAAGAAGGCGCCGCAGCGACGGCATGAAATTCCGGAACGTTGGAAACAGCAGGCGCCCGCAGACGATGACGCCCAGCACGGAACTGGCCGTGAACGCGATCACGTTGTAGTTCACGAACGTCACCGATGTTCTGAATGTGCCGTTGATCTCTCCGAGCACCATCAGCCCCACGAGAATAGCGAAGTAGATCAGGTCCACGAAGAAGATCGCCACGATGCGGTAGCTGATCTGCAGAACGCGGATCGCCACGGTGCGCACCACGTTGGTCAGCACCAGCAGCGTCATCAGCAGGAACGAGTCGGCAACCAGCGGCGACTTGAGAAGCGGCGCGAACAGCCCGCGGCCCAGCGTCACGATCAATCCAAGCGCGAGTGTGAAGACGGCATAGAGCAGAAATGCGGCGGTGATAACCGGTCGCGGATCTTCCTTCCCTTCGGCGGCAATCTTCACCATCGGCTGGAGCACGAAGAAGTCGCCTACCAGCACGATCACCATGAACACTACCTGGAAGATGGTCCACGCGCCCCACTCCTCGGGGCTGAGAATGCGGAGAGGAATGATGATCACGGCAACGCCGTAGATCATCGGCAGTACCTTGTCGGCGGCGGCCCAGATCGCAAGTACCAGAGGAGACTTCGTGCGTCCGGATGAGGGTGACTGAACGGATTGCGATTCGGGCATCGGCTGGATTACGGAAGTAAGCGACAAATATACGCGAATTGGTTCGGAGCGTTCGTCCCGGCACCGATATGCCCCGATATGCCGATCAGCGTTGCCCGCGCGGCCACACCGTAGCTGGGCGAGTACCAGCCTTCGGTGAGCGTAAGCGGAACCGAGGCCTCCATCTGCAGCCGCTCTCCCGAGGGGCGCTGCAGTTCGAGCCTGTTCGGATCGATCCGCACCACCAACACCTCCGCCGGCAGAGTGAAGCGTGTTGCGGTCCGATGCGGACCGCTTGCAACGAACGTATCCAGCACGTGCAACTCATCGCCACTCAACGTCCACCTGCGCTGCACCAGCACGCCGCCTCCGGGGAGCCTGCCGTACGCATGGTGTTCGGCGTGGAGCGTGGCTCCGCTCTCCGTGGGGTTCCACTCCAGGATGGTCACGTCGGTATGGTCATTGCGAACCCTCCAGAGTCCGCTGAACTCCGCGATCTCCGCGCCGTCCACCACGGGGGCGTTGTGCGCCAGGCTGGATCTGAGCTCGTTGCGCAGCGCGAGATCCCGGGAGTAACAGTAGGTGCCGGGATCGACGATGAACGCTCCGCTCCGGCCATGCAGTGTAAAGGAGAGCGTGTCGTTGTTTCCATGCAGGCCGATCGGCCCCACATCGGCGAACACATACATGCCGTTGCCGCGCAGCGCCGCGAAGCCGCCGTCGCGATACAGCCGTGAAGCCGGCGTTGGCGCGGAAGCCCGTGCTGGTACGGCTTCCGCGGCGTTCGAGCCTCGGGCCGCTGCAGTGCCGTTCGCCGTGAGGAGCGCGGCCAGCGATGTTCCGCCGGCTGTTGCGCCGAAGTCGTTCCGCCCGAACACCGCCGCCGCAAGCGCCATCGTGTCGCGATGGTCGTACAGCTCCTGCCGGATGCTCATGCGAAGAATCACGCCGTCGTCGGAATCCCCGAGCTGCGGAACCGTTCCGCTCCCGGGTATGTAATCGCGCATGAATTCCGCCATGCGCTCCACATGCGCCCGCGCCTGCTCCGGGAAGGGATGGCCGCTCCGTTCCAGAGCCGCAAGTGCTATCAGATACATCTCCAGCACAAGACGGTGATAGCAGATCGAACGCTCGTAGTGCACGCCGTCCGGAAGCACCTGATGCTCCAGTTCGTCGAGCAGCCGGCGGCGTCCCTCACCAAGCCAGCGATCCCCCTCAGTGCTCCCTGCGAAGAGCGACCCGAGCATCACCATGCCGAAGCAGTTGGAGATGTAGTGATTCGTCAGATTGCTGAAGTACTCCAGATTGTTCTCGAGATAGCTTCCATGCCCCCAGGCGAGCGCCAGGTACTCCAGCCACCACTCATCCGAAATTCCCGGCGCGCCATGGAAGAACGCAAATCCCAGCACCAGCCAGAAGCCGCGGATCGCCACCTCCATCGGCATCGTCCAGTTGATGCCGGTGTTGACAGGGTTTGCCCCGCGCCAGCTATCCACGCGCGATGTGAACTCGCGCACCCAGCGATCATCCTCCGTTGCCCACCACGCCTTCCCCAGCCAGCCGATCCAGTACATCCGGTTCAGTTCCCACACATACTTGACATCGGCGCCGGGAACGTCCAGGAACGTGACGGTATTGAACGGCGCTGCCGGCCATACATGCCCGCATCCGTAGTCCATGCCCCAGTTGTATGCGCCGGCTCCGCCGGCCAGGCAGAGTCCGAGGGCTTCGAAGTGCCCCGCTGCGAAGAGCTCCGCATCGTGCACCATGCTCGCTCGCGATTGAAGCGCCAGCATCCGCTCCATCAGCTCGCCGCCCCGGCGGTCGGCCGTGAATGGAATGCGTCTGGATGCGTTGCGTTGGAATGCATCCAGGAAATTCGTTCCGGGCACAGTCGGTGGGAATGATGCGGCAAGTTGCGCGGGTGTGGGGAGGGGGATGGGGGACGCAGCGTATCGCCTGCGGCGAAGCTCCTGCCGGAACACTTCCACAACGTGTGCCGGGCCGTGACGCTTCGCGGAGGCAATCAGAAACTGGAGTCGTCGCGCCAGCTTTTTATGAGCCATACGTCGTTCGGTGAGTTGCGTACAAGGCGAAGCGTGGCGCGCCCTTCGATGCGGAAGAGATCGTTCGCCTGCAATGCAATCGTCAGCGTGTAGGAGCGGGATACATCCGTCAGCAGCGAGTCGCCATCCTGCGTCACATACTCGTTCCACTGCAGGTCTATCTGGTCAGCGCCCTTGAAGAGATTGTAGGTTGTACGCACCTCCTCGTCACGATTGAACGTGACGTCGGTTGCGCGGTCGGGGTTGTAGTAGCGGAACTGGAAATCGGGATGGAGCAGCTGGCCGTAGATCAGCGTGTCGCGATAGGTGTATGCGTACTGAATATTCTGGAACACTCCGGACACCGTTCGCTGGTCGCCGAGCGTTGTCAGGCTCGGCTGCAAGGCCGGCTCCAGCTTCGGAGCGAACGGATTCGTGCAGCCGATGGCCAGCAGCGCCGGAAGAAGCAGCATTGCAGCAGGGGCCAGACGATATCGTGTTGCCAGGATCAATCGGACGTGCGGACGAAATGTGCGTTGGCGCGGGTCTTCAGCCTGCGCGTTGTGGCGCAGGCTGAAGACCTGCGCCTACTGAAGACCCGCGGCTACTTGTCGATGAATCGTGCCTTGATCAATGACCAGCTGGTCTTGTTCGGAATGGCTACGTCGCGCCAGGAGGAAATGTACCACTCGTTCTGTTTCGAAAGACGGAACGTGAAGAGAAGCGTGCCGTCGGCGTCGCGTTCGGCGTCGTCACGCATGTGCGGAAAGTGCACGGAGTACGTGGCGCTGAACTGAAGCGAGTCGGCAATCGGAACGTCGGTTACATCCGTCGGCGAGAACTGAACCGAACAGACGCTCCCCTTCATCAACTGCGCGAAGATGTTTCCGATGTAGGTCTCCTCCTGATCGATCCCCCACTGAACGAACTTCGAAGGGGCCGCGGAGAGCCCCTGGGCGGAGGGATAGAAGACGAACGGAGGAAGCCCGAGCGATGTGTCGCTGAAGCACTTGCGGTAGTCGCTCGCGTTCGCGGACGTCAGCGCGCTTTCCAGATTCCTCAGCACCACCGATGGCGTGGTTGGCTGCTCGAACGTGGAGCCGGCGTTGATCGGATTCTCCGGCTGGCGCGTGTCGAACAATCCGCAGCCCCCCACCAGCGCAAGGATCGGAACAAGCAGCAGCAACAGCCCCGCCGCGCCGCGCCCCTTCCCGGGATATCGTTCAGCCTGCTTCATGATCGTTCAGCCTGCTTCATGATCGTTCTCCGTGCGCGCTCACGTTCCGCAGAAGCTTCACCCCAGCGGCTCATGCCCGCCTGCTCAACACCAGCATCCGTTCGGAGCGGGCGGGATCGTACCGGTCTCCGTCATAGCTTCCGAACCATTCCACCGGCTCCAGGCCGGCGTCGAACAGCATCCCCTCGATCTCGTCCGGCGAGTAGAGCCGTACGGACTCGGTGAACGTGCGGGTCTGGCCGCCGTTAACCGGGATCACCATCTGCTTCTCCACCCGGCCGTTCGTGATGCGCCGTTCCTCACCGATCGTGACTCCATCCACTTCCTTCGTGCTCTGCGCCACGAGCGTTGCGCGAAGCCGCTGCTCGTTGATCAGATCCAGCGCATAGAAGCCACCCGGGAGGAGCGAGTTGCGGACCCGCTGGAGAACCAGCGCGTCGTCCGCATGATCGTCGAAGTAACCGAAGCTCGTGAACAACTGCAATGCAAGATCGAACTCATTCTCGAACGCGATTGCGCGCATGTCGGAACGGACGAAGCGGATCGAGAGCCCCTCGGAATCGGCCTCGGCGCGGGCGTACGCGAGAAGCGTGGGGGAGAGATCGACTGCGGTGACCAGGAGTCCGCGCTCCGCGAGCGCCACTGCATGGCGTCCGGGGCCGCACGCCAGATCCAGCGCATGCGGCTGCTGCCTGTCCGCACGCGGCAGATTGGTTGTCCGGAGAATCAGGTCCACACAGGCATCAGCCTCCTCGCGGTCGCGATGGCCGTACAGCTTCAGGTAGTAATCGCTGCGGAACCATTCCTCGAACCACGCCGCGCTCGCGTCGGCGGTGGAACCGGTTTCCCCATCCGGTGTCCGGTTGTTCGTCCGATCGTCGTATGCTGCGTCGGTCATACCGTCACACGTCCTTCCAGTGCACGGGAGATCGTTGCCTCGTCGATGAACTGCAGTTCGCTTCCCAGCGGTATCCCGCGGGCGATGCGCGTCACCTTGATCTCGAACGGCTTCAGCATCTTGGCCAGGTAGAGCGTAGTCATCTCCCCTTCAACGTTCGGGTTGAGCGCCAGGATCACCTCATCCACGCCGTTCTGCACGCGCTGAATCAGCTCGCGCACCTTCAGCTCCTCCGGGCCGACCCCCTCCAACGGGTTGATCACGCCGCCCAGCACGTGGTACAGGCCGGTGTAATCGTTCGTCTTCTCCACGGCCAGCACGTCGCTCGGCTCCTCCACAACGCATACCAGACTCCGGTCGCGTTTGGTGGACTGGCAGATCGGGCAGGGATCGGTCTCTGTGATGTTCTGGCATACGGAGCAGTAGTGCGTCCGCTCTGTCATTCCCACCAGCGCCTGTGCCAGGGCAGCCACCTCCTCGCGAGGCTGCTTCAACAGATAGAGCGCAATGCGCTGGGCCGTCTTTCGCCCGATGGTTGGAAGACGGCTCAGATGTTCGATGACGGCTTCCAGCGATTCCGATGTGTAGAGCATGCCAGGCGTGTGCCAAACGTGTTGAGGAGCACGGTATAGTGTTGCAAGATACAGCCGGCGTGGCGGACGGCATAGGAAGATGACGAACGGCAACAATCGTTTTGTTCCGCTATCTTCCGCCTCCGGTTCGGCGCGCCGAAGCCATTCGTGCCCGGGCCGCACTCCGATGAAACTCCAACCCTCGATTCCACACGGCACTCCTCCGGAGATCGAATTGCTCCTGCTGTTGCTGCGTGCCGATGACGGCGCGCGTATCGGCAGGCTTGCTGCATCCGGGCCGGAGTGGGATGCCGTTCTGCGATTCGCCTTCCGGCATCGTCTGGTGCCGATGCTGCATCATCGGTTGCAGGCGGCCGGTGCTCCCGATCTGCCGGATTCATTCCGGGAGGCCGTGCGCGAACAGGCGGAGGCGAACGCCCGGAACAATCTGCTCCTTGCCGGCGAGCTGATCGGTGTGCTGGCACTGCTGGGCCGCAGCGGCCTGAAGGCTCTTCCGCTCAAGGGGCCTCTTCTTGCGCAGGATCTGTACGGTTCGCTCTCCATGCGCTCGTACAGCGATATCGATCTCCTTGTGCGAACGGCGGACGCCGCCCGGTCGATCGAGCTCCTTCGCGGCCTCGGCTATCGGCCGAGGCCGGAACTCCCGGCAGCCGGGGAGGAGGCATATCGCCGCTACGAGTACGATCGCTCCATGGAGAACACGGCCAACGGTGCGCACCTGGAACTGCATTGGCGGCTCCTTGAACGAACGATCGCCTTTCCGCTGGACGAGGAGGAACTCTGGGCGTTGCTGCGCGAAGGCTCGTTTGCCGGCGCCCCCGCGATGGCCATGCCGGACCACGTGCAGTTGCTCTTCCTTGCGGCCCATGGAGCCAAGCATGCATGGTCCATCCTGGGCTGGACGCTGGACGTGGCAAGGCTTGCAGGGAAGGATGGGTTGGAGTGGGACCAGCTGGCGGCGCTTGCACGCGATGGCGGCTGCCAGCGGCTGCTGCATGTCGCGCTGGCGCTGGCAGGGGAGCTCTGGGGGCTCGAGCTGCCGGAGAGATTCGCAACGCGGCTGATGGCGGACACCGCCGCCGCCGATATCGCGGGCTCGATCCTTGAACGCTCCCTGGTCCGCATGCAGGAGGAGATCTCCAGCCGGGAGGAGGCGCGCTGCTACCTCTCCATGCGCGAACGCCTTCGCGATCGGGTTCGGTTTCGCTGGCTGTGGCTGGTTACTCCCAATCTCGCCGATCGGCGGGCGCTTCGCTTCCCCGCCGTGCTCTCCTTTCTCTACATCCCTGCCCGTCCGCTTCGCCTTGCGTGGCGGGCCTTCGCACGCCGCGGTGCTTCCGAGCCGTGAGCGGCGTGTGGGCGGTGCAGGCTGCCGTCAGCGCGCCATCGAGGTCCGAACTTCCGTCATCACCTCCCGTCACTCCATGCGGTCGCGGTACAGCCGCGCATCGAACAACGTTATCGGAACGATGCCGACGAGATAGGCCAGCAGATCCAGCGGATCGAATGTGGAGCCGAATGCGATGCGGAGAATGCCCTTGAATGCCAGACGGTCCGCAAGGTGAAGCAGCTGCAGAAACTCCACCGCGAACGCGAAGCCCAGCACGCCGACGGCGATCGAGATGGAGGAGGCACGCGAGCCGATGCGAACCAGCGAGAAGATGAAGATCACCACCATCACGTCGCCGCCGTACCCTCTGATGAATTCGCCCAGCGGGAGGAACGCAATCAGCAGGCCGAGCAGGAGAGTCGCGAGCGCAAGAACGATGGAGGTACGTCTGGGCATGGAGTGCGAACGGGAGAGAGTAAGGGGAAGGATGCCTGCGGTTTCGGAGCGGTGCCGGCGGAACGGTGCGGAGTGCGGATGCGGCCCGGAGACATCGCCCCGGGCCGCATACATGCAGGGTTCTACGGCCTGCTTTCCTCGATGGCCTTTGCATCGGCCGGCATCCAGAAGTCGCGCGGGTAAAGGCGATACAGCTTCGTGGCTGCTCCCTCCGCGGACTGCAGGTACTGTTCGTACAACGCCATCTGCTTCTCCGGTCCTATCACGAAGTAGACTCCGCCGCGTACGTCCGCTGCCTTGATACCGTAGCCCGGAAGCACCTTGCTGTACACTGCCGGCATGCGATCGAACAGCATGTTTCCGAGGCCCGCGGAGTTCCTGAGCGCAAGGATTCCCTTCCGGAACGTCCGTACCGCGTCCGGTGTAATGCCGTCGGCAAGATCCGCTGCAATCGCCTCGCCGCGCGACTCGTATCCGGATGCGGCGCGCGACTCGTCGAAGGCGAGAGCAATGGCATACTCCGAGAGATTCGTATCGCGCGGTGCCTTCTTCAACTCGTCGATCACGAAGCGAAGCGTCTGCGGCAGCTCCGGGCAGCGTTCCGCGTAGTAGGATATGCGGCCCACACCGGGAGAGTTCGAGAGGCCGTTGCTGTAGGCGAGGCCGGCTCCCCATGTCTTCATGAAGATGCCGTGCGACCCATGCCCGCTGTAGAGCTTGCCGGCGAGAATCTCCAGCAGTGCCTCCCGGCTGGTATCGCTGTAGGTTGGGGCGAGCGCCGAGTTCAGGAACACGCCGCTGGAGGTGTTCGGGTTCACCAGCCCGACAAACAGCGGCTTCGCGCCCGGCATGCGGTCCTGAAGCCGGGCATCCACGTAGCGGGAGTTGGAGGCCGGCAGCCGCTGCATCGGCATCTTGGCGAGGCTTCCCACCAGATCGTTGACGGAGCTCTGCAGCGCCTGCTGGTTTTCCTTGGAGCCGATCATGAACATCCGCGCGCCTCCGGTAACCAGCAGATGTTTGCGAAGATTGTTCATTTCGTTCAGCGCCTGCGCCGGAGGCACCAGGAGATCGTGGCGGATCTCGAGGCAGAGGTAGCGCCAGTCACCTTCGAGCGAAGCATCGGGAATATCGCCGAGGAGTACGGCGAGATCCGCCGCGGCATCGTGGGCATTGGCCTGCGCGGCTCCGGGAAGCCCGGCCATCTCATCGGTGAATCCCTTCATCGAGGCCGGCAGTGCCTGGGCGGCATCCTTGCCGCCGCCAAGCGCCTGGGCAAGCGAGAGCAGATCCGCGCGCGAACTTCCCTTCGCGGCTTCCGCGAGGTGCGAAAGGAAGCCGGCGACGGCCTTCTGTTCCGCGGGCGTTCCCGGATCCTTCAACAGCCACCGCAGCCGGTGCGCGTTGTGCGCCCGCGTGAGGAACGATTCCGTGGCAAGCATCAGCCCGTCATCCTGCCAGCGATATGCCGCCGACATTCCGGTTACCCACGCCTCCTCCGGGCCCTTCATCGTATTGCGCAGCCCGCTCAATGTCTGGTCCACCACGTCGCGCAGGCGCGGCAGATTCTCAGGGCGCCAGTCCGGATACAGAAGCACGCGCTTCATCCAGCCGATTGCGCGCTTCGATTCCTCCAGGTCGTTCCCGGAGCCGCGCACCACGATCTCGTGCCGGCCGGTGCGCCCGTTGGTGCTGAACGCTGCGTTGAGGCTCAGGATCTCCTCGCGCAGACGGCCGCTCATTTCGTCGTACGGAATCGCGCGGCCGTTCTCGTAGATGCCCGCGCTCGTCATCAGCGTCGGCAGGAGCGAGAGATAGACATAGTCCTTGTCGGCGACGCCATTCAACCGGAGCGCGAGGCCCGTGGTTGCGCTGGTCATGTTGTCGAACGTGGAGGCCACCATCGGAACATTGCCGGCGAGCGTCGTGCTCCTGAAGTCCAGCTGGTCGTCCAGCGTCATCGGCGGCGAGTCGATGAACTTCGCACGCTTCGCACTTGCAGCCAGCCGTTCGATCTCCGCGGAACCGGCATCGTAGTCGCTCCGGTACCTGGCGATGGCGGCCTGATCGTCGCTTACGCCGTAGTGCTTCTCCAGGCGCGCAACCTCGGCGTCGATCCTCTCCTTGCGCTCCTCTGTTTCCCTGGCCAGCAAGGCTGCGCTCGGGCGCGATGCGCATGCAACCGGAAGCTGGTCCAGCATCCGCCACGCAGCGATCCGGTCGCGCCAGAAATTCTTTCCGTTGTCCAGCAGCCGCTCGATATCTCCCAGCTCGCGATGCAGCGTCACCTGTTTGCTGAAGCCGCTCCGTTCGGCAAGGTGATCCAGATGATTCATCCAGGCGGATCCCGTTCCACGGAATCCGAAGCCGGGGGGAGTGTTCACGAACTTGGCCAGGTTGCGCCGCTGTTCGATCACGCGGTTCCGCATGCGCGCGTTGAACTCCTTCACCTCGGGCGAGTTGTCCGCCCAGGAGGCGATCCTCTTCAACTCCTCCATGATGCGCCCGCGGATCGCCTTGATCTTCTCCTCCGTCATGTTCGCCTGCGGCATGTCGTCCAGGCCGATGTACATGGGGGAGCCCTGATCGTCCGAAGCCCAGCCGAATACGCCCTGTGCGCCAGCATCCATCGAGCGCGTCTTCGTGTCGATGAAGACGTGGTAGAGATTGCTCGTCTCGTCGCTCGCCACATTCTGAACGAGGAGCGATTGCAGAAGCTGCTCCTCCCGGGTCAGGTTCAGTTGCGCCGGCCACGCAAACACCAGCGGCGCCGGCTCCTGTTCGTTGGCTGACGGGTATTGCGCGTTGATGATGGTGCCCGGCGCGGCTCCGACCGGCTTCGGCAGGTTCTTCACCGTCATCACGTTCAATGGCGCCAGCGAGCCCGGCTGCAATGCGTTGAGCATCTGGTCGGTGCGGCGCAGGATCTCGTCCGTCTTCATCTCCTTCGGGAACGATCCCACCATCCCCATGTTGTCCAGGCGGTAGTGGTCGTGGTGGAAGCGGCGGATATCCTCCGGCTGCATCACACGGATCGCGGAAGGAAGGCCGCCGGAGACGAATGTCATCGGATGTCCCTTGCCGTAGGTCGCGATATCCAGCTCGTATCCCAGGCGCGTCCATGGCCGCTCGAACGTGCTCACCATCTCGTTGTACACCGTTCCCTTCTCTTCCAGTCGAAGCCTGGAATCGCCCGGGTTCACGGAGATGCCGAAGTTGCACACCTCGCGGCGAATCTCTTCGTCGGTATAGTCCGGATACAGCAGCGCATTCATCCGCCGTTCGAACTGCTGATAGAAAACCTCGGAGCCGGCCGATGTGTAGAAGTCGTAGCAGGTACGCAATTGCTGCGTGAACGCGGAGGAGCCGGCGAGCGACATCCCTTCCAGGTTTGCGGTGTAGCGTCCGTTGTTTCCCTTGCCCAGCAGCAGGTGCTCCTGCGTGTGCGGCTCCCCCATGTCCGATGTGGGGATGCTGTTCACCCAGATGAAGCCCTGCGGCACTGACTGGATCTTCAACAGATCCAGAACGAAGCCGGTGCGGACATGCCGGAAGCGGGCGCCCATCGGGTGGTCTGCGTCATCCAGATAGAGTGCCTCCGCGCGGAAGCCGTTCAGAACCATGCCCTCCTGAAGATTGGAGAGCGAGCCGTCCGCAGTCTGTGCCCGGGCAACAGGCGACGAAGCCAGCAGCGAGCCGAACAGAAGAGCGGTTGCAAGTCCGGTGTAGAGATGGTGTCGCAGCATGATCGGAAGGATTGAAGTTCCGGGCATTGTGCCCGCATGGCCTGCGGCTGCAGGCACAGCCCGCGGGGTTACGGCCGGAACTGTTGGTTGTTGGCGCCGGCGGCGCAGCGAGCGCATATGCATACCTGCCCGCGAGCCCCCGCGGGAACGGCCTCCAGCGTTTCGGGAGCGAACGCGGCTGCTCCGCACCAGCAAACGGCACCCGCGGCAGCCTCGTCGGCGGCGGCATCGTCGGCGGCGGCATCGGCGGCGGCGGCATCGGCGGCGGCTGCAATCGCACAGTGATTGGGCCCCGCGCAGAGCGGGCATCGCGCCGGATCGAACGTCGCCGGCATCTGTCCGGAGGCCTGGCCCGAGCTGGAGAAGAAGTCCGGAACGGGAATACGTTCTTCTGGCATATTGAACTGATCAACATAGAGCTTTGCCGTGCGTTCGGCAAGAGCCATGTCGCCGCACTCGGGCATACACATGTACGTCCGTGCCTTTTGCCGCTAACCAAGAACTGCATATTCCGGCAGGAGGGGTTCAAGCAGGTGGCTGCGCCGGCCCGGCCGGATCGCGGGGGAGGGAAGCCGGCGGAAGCCGTGCCGGCTATTTGGAGGTAACCGTAAACTCCACGCGCCTGTTCTTCTGCCGCCCTTCGTCCGTTTCGTTGGAGGCCACCGGCCGCGACTTCCCGTAGCCGGCCCAGCCCAGGCGGTCGCTTGCCACACCCTTCTCCGTCAGATACTGCACCACCTCGCGCGCGCGGCTCATCGAGAGCGTCATGTTGCTCTGGTCCGATCCAACATTGTCCGTATGCCCGGCGATGTCGATATGCATGGTGGGGTTCTCGTTCATGAGCTGCACCACGCGGTTCAGCTCAGGGAACGACTCGGGCATCAGCGTTGCCTTGCCGGACTCGAAGAAGATGTTGTTCAGCCGGATGGTGCTGCCAACTTCGATCGGCACCAGGAAGAGATCCACGGATTGTTCCCGGTACTCCAGCACCTTCGAGAGATCGATGTTCGTGTTGATGGGATAGTAGCCCGGGGCCTCGCCCCGCACGCCGTAGCGGGCACCCCCCGGGAGCGTGAGCTTGTATCCCTCCGCCGGCGTGGAGTTCGCCACTCCGGCCTCGCGCCCCTCGGGAAGAAATTCGTAGCGGATGCGCGCGCTGATCGCCTTGCCGGTCTTCGAGTTGAAGGCCTTTCCGGAGATCAGCACCACCGGCTTCGGCTTCACCGCCTGGCGCAGCCGCACCCGGAAGATATCCGCCATGCCGAAGGAGTTCTTGTAGGAGACAAGGTAGGCGTAGTCGCCGGCGGCGGAGATGGTGTAGTAGGCGTCGAACGCGGGCGAGTTGATCGGGGCACCCAGATTTACCGGCTCAGACCAGTGCTGCCACGTGTCGTCCAGGCGCCGGGTCATGAAGATGTCGTAGTTGCCGAGGCCGTGGTGTCCCTTGCTCGCGAAGTAGAGTGTCTGCCCGTCGGCGGCCAGGAACGGGCACGACTCTCCCTCGCTCGTATTGACTGCAGGCCCCAGGTTCGTCGGCTTCGTGAATCGGCCGTTCTCCTGCATGAAGCTCACGTACAGATCCAGATCGCCGTACGTGTCATCCGCCTGAATGCCGAGCAGCAGCGTCTTGCCGTCGTTGCAGAGATAGGCGTTGGCGAACTCGCTGGTGTTCACGTAGTCGTCGATCTCGATCGGCGTCGGCTTCGTCCATCCGTCCGCCGTGCGGTGCGAGATCGAGAAGCCTCGCTCCGTGCTTCCGTCGTCGTTGTATCGATAGTCGAGGAAGAGGGTGTTGCCGTCCGGAAGGATCGAGTTGAGGCCGTTGTACGCCCACGTATTGAGCGGAGCGGGAAGCGGAACGGCCTCGCCCCACGTGCCGTCCGCCCTGAGCGTGGAATAGTAGATGTCGAAGTCGCGCTCCATCCCCTTCACCTTGGGGAGCACCTCGCGCTGGAAATAGAGCGTGCGCCCGTCCGGCGAGATCACCGGACAGAGTTCGCGAAAGATCGTGTTGATGTTCGCCCCGAGATTTTCGAGCGTGTCGGTGCCGGACTTGTCGGTTGAACGTGGCTGCGCGGCCAGCGGAAGCACGGCGATCGCCATGCTCGCAATCGGAAGCAGACAGCACGCGAAGAGTAAATCGGTGAAGGTTCTGGACATGCTTCAGACGATGTTGAAAGGGTAAGCCAACGCCGGGGACCTCACCGGGAGTAGATCACGATGCTGGCGCGGCGATCCTCCTGCTTCCCCAGCTTCCGCGCCTCCTCGCTCTGATCTGCATAGGCCTCGCCGTACGACTTCGGGATGATGATGGCCGCGGGGACACTGCGGCTCTTCAGATAGGCCGTCACTGTCTCGGCGCGACGCTTGGAGAGCGCATTGTTCAGGGCTTCGTTGCCGCGCGCGTCCGTATAGACCTCGACGAAGACGCCTGCGGGAGACGCAGTGGCGAGAAGGGCATCGATTGCCTGCTTTCCGGCGTCGTTCAGATCGGCCTTGCCGAGATCGAAGTACACATTGGTCTGATGTGTCTGGAATCCCTCCGCGTTGGTCAGCATGGAGAGCTTGCCGGGGCGCGGGAGTCCGTAATGCGTTGCCACCACGCGCTTCTCGCCCGGTGCCAGCGGCTTCAGATCCCACTTCAGCAGCAGGCCGCTGTCCGTGTAGCTGCCGGAGGCGAGGCTCACGTCCCAGGTCACCGAGTGGAGATAGGGCCAGCGCCCGGCGTAGAGCGCATCCGGCTTCACGGCCTTTCCCTTCTGCGTCACCAGCACGGCGGCCAGATCGGACGTACTCCCCGGGACACGATACACCAGCACCTCGCCCGGAATGTTCCCGTGCTCGAACGCCGTCTGGTCCGCAACGCGCCGGCCATCGGCGTCCATCTGGCAGGCGTCGTTGTCGTCGATCATGGTGTCGATCAGAAGCGCAAGCCCCACGCTGCGTGTGGCGTCCGCCGTGTTGGTCAGTTCGTACTCGATACGATAGTACTGGCCCCAGCCACCCACGGGGACATCCTTGAAGTCCTTGTCCACCGGGATGAGGCGCTGCGTGATGTGCACGTCGTTGAAGTCGAAGCTGATCTTCGTCTGCGCCGATGCCTCGGCTCCCTTCGTGTAGAGCGTGCCGGTGAGATACTCAACGTCGTGCGGGAAGCGGGGTGAATTGCTCGCGAACTTGCCGTCCACGTTCGCAACGAAGTGCGAGGTGGAGTAGGGGACCGGATAGCCGTACATCAGCCGCTTGTTGCCGGTGCCGATCGTGAAGCGGCCGTCCTCGCCGCTGTTGCGCTGCGGATAGGTTCCGCTATCCTCGTCTCCCGAATTGAGTGTGGCGCAGCCCGCGACCGAGGTCACGATCAGAGCAAGTGCCAGCAGGCGATGGAATGGGTGTGGGACCAGCATCGGATGCGAAGGTTTCGGTACGGACAGTGAAGGGAAGTGGATTCAGCACCGGCGCCGGAGTGCCGCAGGATGGCCTGCCCGTGGCCATCGGGTTCCGTGCGCGATACATCTGTGCGCCGCGAATTTACATCGAATGCCGTCGATGCCAAAGGCGATCCATGGCGGGCGGGGCATTGGCCGGTATGCCGGGATATCTATCGTTGTGCGATGGCTTCTCCCATGGAGCGACCTCAGGCGTTGCGCCGGGAGCAGCGCATGCGGTTCGCGCCGGTGCCGTGATCGCGTCGGGTGGAGGGAGAGGCTGATGGAGATGTGCGCGATGATTGAATCAACCGTGGCAGGCCGGGCGTCCTTCAACGCCCGCGGCTCCCGGATCATTCTTCGCTCGATTCGATAAGGCGATTCGTGCAACCTCATTTCCCGATGTTCGTAGCGACCGCAACCCCGATCGTCCGGTCCCTCGGAGGTCCTATGTAATGTTCCTGACAGAACCGGGATGTTGTCCGGTTCCGCTCGATCTATTCGTGCCCCAGCCGGCTGTTCGCGTCAGGACCCTTCGCCGCGCGTTGCACGCGCAACTCAGGGTGACCACGAACTACAGCAAGCCTGGATCCGTCCATCGGACGGATCCGAGCGAGCGTCCGAAGAACCATGCGCCTGGTGACCAATGGCCGTCGATGACGTTCGAGGCCGTTCTGTCAGGAACCCTTGGTTGCGCAACGCCGGCGGGCAGACTGTTGCCGCCCGGCATTGTCGGGAACTCGTCAGCATCTCTTCTATCAACACGGAGTATTTCATGAAGATTCTCGTTATCGGCGGCACCATTTTTCTCGGGCGCCACGTTGTTCAATCCGCACTGGAGCGCGGGCACGAAGTGACCCTGTTCAATCGCGGCCAGCATTTCCCCGAGCTGTTCCCGGAGGTGGAGAAGATCCGCGGCGACCGCCTCGTGAATGCCGATCTGCTGAAGGGGAGAAGCTGGGATGCGGTGGTTGATCCCTCCGGAGAATTTCCGCGCGCGATACGGCTGATTGCGGACGTGGTGGGGGATACCGTGGGGCACTACACCTACATCTCCAGTCTGAACGCCTACTCCGATGTAAGCAAGCCGAACATGGATGAGAGCGGGCCGGAGGCGACGATGGAGGATGAGACCGTCGAGGAGGTGACGCACGAGACCTACGGTCCGTTGAAGGTTCTCTGCGAGAAGACCGCGGAGGCGATGATGCCGGGGAGGGTGTTCAACGTGCGGGCCGGGCTGATTGTGGGGCCGTGCGATTTCTCCGATCGCTTCACCTACTGGCCGCGCCGCGTGGCTCGCGGCGGCGAGGTGCTTGCGCCGGAACATCCGGATGTCGCCACGCAGTTCGTGGACGTTCGCGATCTCGCCGATTGGATTGTGCGGATGGCGGAGAAGGGGGGCGTCGGCACCTACAATGCAACGGGACCGGACTACACGATGACGATGGGGCACCTGCTGGAGGTCTGCCGTGAGGTGACGGGGAGCGATGCAAGGTTCACATGGGCGAGCGCGGAGTTCCTTCTGGAGCATGGCGTTGCGCCGTGGAGCGAGTTGCCGCTCTGGCTTCCCTCGAACGATCCGGAGATCGCCGGGTTTGCCACCACGAACTGCGACAAGGCGTTCGCCTCCGGCCTTACCTTCCGTCCGCTGGCCGATACGGTTGCGGCGACGCTGGAGTGGGCGGCCACGCTCCCGGCCGATCGCGCCCCGCGTGCCGGCATGGCGCCGGAGCGCGAAGCCGAACTGCTGAGTGCGCTGCATGCCCACGTGCCGGAGTAGAACTCCGGCGCTGCCTGCCTGTGGCGGTCCGCGGCGATGCGATGGCGTTTATCCATTGCGACTCCGTTCGGAGAATATCAGTGCCCCGCGCCCTGCAGCAGCGCCACCACATCCTTGTGCCCTTCCTGCTGTGCTTCCATGATCGGGGTGGAGGCGAATTCGTCCTTGGCATTCGGGTCCGCTCCCTTCGAAAGGAGGCTGCGGACCACATCGGCGTATCCCTTGCTGGCGGCCTCGTGCAGAGGAGTGCGCCCGCGCGCGTCCGCCGCGTTCGCATCGGCGCCGGCGGAGAGGAGCAGGGCCGCCATGGTTGCGTTCGCCTTTTCCGCGGCGATGTGCAGGGCCGTGTAGCCGCGATGCGCCCGTGTGCCCGTCTCGGCTCCTCGCTTCAACAGGAGGGAGGCCATCTCCTCGCGGCCGTAGTAGACCGCATAGCAGAGCGCGTTCCACCCCTCGGAGCTGTTCTGTGCGTTGATCTCGCCTCCCCTGTCCAGGAGCATGGTCGCCATCTCGATGTTGCCGGCGGCTGCGGCCATGTGAAGCGGGCTTACGCCATCGGCCGCAACCCGGTTCGGATCGGCACCGTGGTCGAGCAGCAGGCGCACCATGCCCGGTTTGGACTGCGTCGCCGCAATGAGGAGCGGCGTCTCCTTCCGCATGCTCTCCGCGTTCACATCGGCTCCCCGTGTCAACAGCACGGTGGCCATCTTCTCGTCCCCCCGAAGTGCCGCAACGTGCAATGCCGTCTCACCACGCGCCGTGTGCGTGCCGAGCAGGGTGGGGCTCTTCTTCAGAAGCGTTTCCACTCTGCGGATATCGCCGGAGCGGGCGGCACGCATGAACAGCGAATCGCTGGTGCCGGCGTGTGCCGGGATTGCGGAGGCGGCGAGCGCTGCAACTGCAACTGCGAACAATGTTCTCATCGGTTCTCGTTTGCGTGTTCAACGGTGGATGATCGGCGATGGTTAGCTCTATGCGTTCCGCTTCAGCGCGAACTCCACGAAGCCGAGCAGGGAACGCTTCGCGGGCCCCTCCGGGAAATCCGCGATCGCCTCGCGGGCCCGGGCGCAGTACTCGATTGCCGTCTTCTCCGCGTACACCAGCCCGCCGTACTGCGTCACGAAGTCGCGCACCGCGCGCGAGCGCTCCTCGGACTCCTCGCCCTTCTTGATCAACCCGAGAATCCGCTTGGACTCCTTGCGCGGGGCGTTGTTCATCGAATAGATAAGCGGCAGCGTCAGCTTCCGTTCCTTCAGGTCGTTGCCGGTCGGCTTGCCGATCGCCGCGCCGGTGGAGACGTAGTCGAAGATGTCGTCGCGAATCTGGAACGCGATTCCCACCATCTCGCCGTAGGCGCGCAGGGCCTTGCAGGCCTCCGGATCGCTCGTGGCGCTGGAGGCGCCAAGCTCGCAGCAGGCACCGATCAGCGAGGCGGTCTTGTCCGAGATGATCCTGAAATACTCCGACTCCTGAATATCCAGCTTGCGCGACTTCTGAATCTGAAGCAGCTCCCCCTCGCTCATCCGCTTCACCGTCTCCGACGTGATCTTCAGAAAGCCGAATTCGTTGTGCTCCACGGCAACCAGAAGGCCGCGCGATAGGAGATAGTCACCCACGAGCACGGAGACCTTGTTCTTCCAGACGGCGTTGATGGATGGGAGCCCGCGGCGTTCCTCCGCTTCGTCCACGACATCGTCGTGCACCAGCGTTGCGGTGTGGAGCAGCTCCACCATGGTTGCGCCCACGAACGTGCGATGCGATATGCCGCCGGCCACTTCGGCCGCGAGAAGCACCAGCATGGGGCGAACCTGCTTCCCCTTCTGGCGAAGGATATATCGCACAACGATATCCAGCAGCAGGATCTTGGAGTGCATGGACTCGCGGAAGAACCTGCGGAACTCCTTCAGTTGGGCGTCGATCGGTTGAGAGATTGAGCTTAGGTCCATTCGCGTCGAGTGGAGGGGAAGACGCGCAGGGCCGGCGGAACAGAATGGTTCATTCCAGCGCCGTACGCATGATGGAGAACAACGATGCCGCAACTACGGCCTGCCTCAAGGCGGGTCCCGATGCGTCGCATCGGGACCAACATTCCGGTGCATGCGGCCGTGCCGGCTCAGAGTTCCTGTCTATTCGGCGCTGCAAGGCCCGTAGGCTCTGAAGTGCAATCCGGTTTCGATAGGAACTGTCATGTGCTCGGCGTCAGCTCGCCCGCATCCCGGCTCCGTTTTGCCACCACGGCCACGTAAATGCTCAACTCGTAGAGGCCGTAGAGCGGGATGGCCAGCAACAACTGGTTGAACGGGTCCGGCGTTGGCGTGACGATTGCCGCCACGATCAGGATCACCACGATCGCGTGCCGACGGTACTTGCGCAGGAACGCCGGCGTGATGATGCCGAACCGCGAAAGCCCGTAGCTCACCACCGGCATTTCGAACACCACACCGCAGGCCAGGATGAACCCGAGGATGAAGCTGAAGTAGGCCGATATCGTGAAGCGATTCTCCACGCCCGCGAACGTGAAGTCGCTGGAGAACCCGAGCGAGGCCGGTATCATCACGAAGTAGGCGAATGCCACGCCGCCAAGGAAGCAGGCGATTGTTGCGATGGACACCCAGCTTGCCACGCGGCGCTCACGCTCGTACAGCCCCGGGCGAACGAAGCCCCAGAACTGCCAGATGATGAAGGGAATGGCGAGGATCAATCCGCTGATCAGCGCCACCTGCACCGCAAGCATCACCTGCCCCATCGGCTCGGTGTTCTGAAGTTTCAGCGGCGTGGCCAGCCTGGTGGCCGGCCCCAGGATGATATCCTCCACAATCCGGTTCAGGAACACGCCGCAGAGAATGGCGCAGAGCACCAGTGCAATCAGCGCCTTGATGATTCGCCAGCGGAGCTCCTCCAGGTGATCGAAGAATCCCATCTCCCGATCCTCGGGCTCCTCGATGGCATCGGAGTAGTGCTCGCCAACCGCGCCGGAGTATCCCCGCGGAGCGTCGTACATCCCTCCCTCGAAATGGTCGTACTCCCGGCTTCGTTCGGAGTCCCGGCTTCGTTCGGAGTCCCGGCTTCGTTCGGAGTCCCGGCTTCGTTCGGAGTCATCGCGCCACGTATCGCGGTGCGATGTCTCCTCGGGGCGGCGTGCATCCTCCGGGTAGGAGGGCTCGTGATTCTCGTTCACCGGACCCGGCCCCGCGCCCGGTTCCCGGTGTTCACCGGAGGAATGCTCTCCGTGCTCTCCGTGGCCGGGCGTGCCCGGCTGATCGGGAGCGTTCGGATCTTCTGTGTCGTCGATCGTTGGCATGGATCAATTGATTCGGTTCGGCGCATGTGGGCGCCGCGAACGCATCCGCACGCGATGTGCGGATGCCTGGGATCAGGCGGCGACCGGCTCAGCGGGGCGTGAGCCGACGCCTGCAAGAATTTCGGGATAGAGCGGGAAGCCGGAGCAGAATTCCTGCACCTCGTTCTTCACGCTCGTCAGTGTGGCCGCATCGGTGCTGTTGGCGAGCACGCGATCGATCAGCCCTGCGATCCGCTCCATCTCCGGCTCCATCATGCCGCGCGTGGTCATGGCCGGCGCGCCCAGGCGGATGCCGGACGTGATGAGCGGAGACTTATCGTCGAACGGCACGGCATTCTTATTGCACGTGATGCCGGCTGCATCCAGAGCATGCTCCGCCGCCTTGCCGGTGATATCCTTGTTTCGCAGGTCGACCAGAAGCAGATGGTTGTCCGTGCCGCCGGAGATCACGTTGTATCCGCGATTCATCAGCGCAGCGGCCAGCGCCTGTGCGTTGCGGATCACCTGGCCGGTGTAGACCTTGAAATCATCCGTGAGCGCCTCGCCGAAGGCCACGGCCTTCGCCGCGATCACATGCATCAACGGGCCTCCCTGAATTCCCGGCATCACCCAGCCATCGATCACCTCGGACATCATCTTCACGCGCCCGGACTTCGGGGCCGTCAGGCCGAACGGGTTCTCGAAGTCGCGGCCCAGCAGGATCAGCCCGCCGCGCGGTCCGCGGAGCGTCTTGTGCGTGGTGGATGTCACCACGTGGCAATGCTCCAGCGGCGAGTTCAGCCAGCCCTTCGCGATCAGCCCTGCCGGATGCGCCATGTCCGCCATCAGGAACGCTCCCACCTCGCGCGCTATCTCGCCGAACGTTCCGTAGTCGATGTTGCGGCTGTACGCCGATGCGCCAACCGTGATCATCTTCGGCCGATGCTGCAGCGCGGCATCTCGCACGGCATCGTAGTCGATGTGGCCGGTATCGGGCTTCACGCCGTAGGAGACGAAGTTGTAGAATCGTCCGGAGAAGTTCACCGGCGAGCCGTGCGTAAGGTGCCCGCCGTGCGAGAGGTTCATCCCCAGCACTGTATCGCCATGCTGAAGGAAGGAGAAGTAGACCGCCATGTTCGCGGAGGAGCCGGAGTGCGGCTGAACGTTGGCGTATTCCGCGCCGAACAGTTTCCTTGCCCGCTCCTGTGCAAGCGTCTCGGCAACATCAACCCACTCGCAGCCGCCGTAGTAGCGGCGCCCCGGGTAGCCTTCGGCATACTTGTTCGTAAGCGGAGAGCCCTGCGCCTCCAGCACTGCCTGGCTGGTGAAGTTCTCACTCGCGATCAGCTCGATCTTGTCGTTCTGCCGGTACACCTCGCCGGCGATCGCTGTGAAGAGTTCGGGGTCGTTCGTTCTGAGATGATCGTACATGGTGAGAGAGAAGGTTGTCGTTGGTCGGTCGCAGATAGAAGCCGCTCGGTTTCTGTTGGGTATGTCGGTTCGGAGTTCCGGGATCATCGGCACGAGATGCGCGCCGTACGATCTGCTGCGACCGGCGGGCACGGCTGCATCGCGCACGCGCCGGCCCGGTGAACGGCGTCACGGCGCCTCGTTGCGCATCAACGCCCGGGTCTCCGTCAGATCGTGAATCTTCTGTACACGGCGGCAATGGCGTTCATCGCTCGACGCGGGCGTCGCAAGAAACCGCTGCACGATGTCGCGGGCCGTGTCCCACGTCATCAGCCGTTCGCCGATCGTGAGCACGTTCGCGTGGTTGTGCTCGCGTGCAAGCTCCGCCATCTGTGCCGTGACGCAGTTGGCGGCGCGCACGCCGTGCGACTTGTTGGCAACGATCGATACGCCGATGCCGGAACCGCAGACGATGATGCCGAACTCCGCATCACCCCGCGATACCGCCTCGGCCGCCTCGTGTGCGTAGTCCGGATAATCGGTGGAGTTCGCCGTGTGCGTACCGAAATCCGTCACGTCGTATCCGGCGTCGCGAAGCATCGCGGCGATGCGGTTCTTGTAGTCCAGGCCGCCGTGATCGGCAGCGAGAGCAATCGGTCCGGGCATTCAATTCGGCAGGCTGGCCGGAAATTCCGGCGTGAGAGAGGGATGCGGATGGCCACCGGTGCCAACCATGCGGGCCAAATATACGGAAGCAACGGTGAGGAGGGAGGCGCCATGCGTTACGAATAATGATCCCGGGACCGGAGCGGTGCCGGCGCCGTGCGATGAACGTCGGCAAAACGCCTGCGTGAGAGAACTCGCCCCACGCGTTGCACTATGGGTTCCCGAGATGATTGCCGGCAATCGTCCACTCCCGTCAGTGGTCATCACAAGTCCGCCGGCCTCGGCGATGTCCATGATGGATCGGGGGCCTCGACGCGATATTCTTCGGCAACGATCCACCTGTTGTCTTCGCGAGCCCGCGCGAAGCGGTGCGTGGCGATCTCTGCGGGTTGGCCTCACCTGCCTGGTATGGTTCGGTACGTTGAGCGGGAAAGATCGCCACGCCCCTCCTCCGCCTGCGCGGCGTCGGGGCTCGCGAAGACGATCGATGTACATGGTGCGCAATGCCTGTGGTCATGAGCAGGCGAGCAGAGCAATGCCGTGGTCCACTTGCAGGGCGCGTTACGGCGTAGCCGATGATACCGCGATGGCTGTGCGAGCTAGAACAGATAGGTGATCGTGGCGGTGGCGGCGTTCGCTCCGGCGATGTCGCCTCCCAGTGCGCCGGCGACGTCGATGATCAGATTCTGCGGCCAGTGAACCGAGAAGCCGGTCGTGATGCTGGTGCGTGTCCCCCATCCAAGCCGTATGCCGACCGGCGTGCCGGGAATGCCGCACTCGGCGGCCAGGCTCACCGCAGGAGGAAGCGGATCGTACTGCGCGAGCCTGATCTCCGCGATGCCGAGAACGTATGCCTCCGGCTTCGCGTGCGCCACCGTGGGAAGCCCCGTTGGATCAACGCGCGCCGGAACGCCTTGGGTCTCCTGGAGCGGATAGAGATAGCTTCCGCTCAGACGCGCACTGGCCGCTGCAAGCCGGTGCGGCCCCTTCTGTTCCCCCGCCAGGTTATTCAGCGTGGCGGAGGCGTAGAACCAGTCGTGATCGGTGAACGTGTTCTCGAACTCCAGCATGCCACCCAGATCGAGCGCATAGCCGGTGGAGCTCTCCAGGCCCGTGCCTACCGGAGTGAAGCCCAGATAGCGTATGGTTGTGCCGATGGCGCCCGGGCCGATCTTCAGTGCGCCCGCGGCGGAGATCGCCCACTCGCTGCTCCCGGTCGTCCCGTTCCGCTTGCCGTCCTGAGTGTACGCCGGCACATCGCTCAGGCCGTAATAGACAATGCTCCCCCCGATTCCCGCTGCGCCGCCGGCAGGCATGCCGAATCCCGCCATGCCCAGATGTTGATTGTAGGGGAGAAAGCTGTAGGAGAAGCTTGCCGCCCGCTGATCCAGGCCGGCAAGCGAAGCCGGGTTGCCGAAGAGCGCATCGCCTCCGGCTCGAAACGGCGTGAAGGCGCCGGCAAGCGCCGCGCTGCGCGCCGGCACCGCACGATTCAGAAATGCTCCCGCATACCCTCCCACCTCCTGCGCTTCACAGCGCGCCGAACCCGCAACCAACCCGAATGCGGCAACGACAGCCGCGGTGCGGATCGAAATGTGGTTGGGACGGGGAGCTGACGGCATGGGGAGTGGATCGGACGTGATTGTTACGATGCCTGTGCGGAAATCCTCCGGCGAAGCTCGGTGCGGCGCGCCGCCTGCTGTTCTGCGCTGCGCGCCGATGAGCAGCGGACGGCGCTTCCAGTATCGCCCGGCTAGCGCGAGATCATCACCTTGTTGACGATTCGCTGGTTGCTTGCTTCCAGAACAACCAGATACGGACCGCTGGCCAGGTTGTAGGTCTGAAAGCGGAACGTCTGGTCTCCTTTCGAAACCGCCACCACCGGCAACTGCTCCACGAGCTTTCCGAGGATGTTGTAGAGAGCAACGCGCACGCTCTTTGCGTCGTCCGGGAAGTAGGCGTCCACCGTGATCGTTTCATTCTCCACGGAACGGAGCACCGAAACGGAAAGGTCCTTCTTCTTCGGATCCGGCTGCTGCTGCTCCGCGGCAATCGAGGCACGGGCATGCATGCCGCCGCTCAACACCGCCGCGCGCAGAGTGCCGGCGCAGAGAAGCCCTGCGGCGAGTGCCGCTGCAACGAGGCGATTGAACGATGTAGGAAGCATCAATGGCTGCTCACGATAATTGGCATGATCTGCTTCTGCCCGGCACTCTCGATGACGCAAATATACGTGCCGCTGGCCACAATCTCCCCGCGCGAGTTCGTGCCGTCCCACGTGACCTGATGGAAGCCCGCGTCAACGGATGCGCCCTCCAGCAGCGTGCGTACCGCTGCGCGCCCGGCATCGTAGATCGTGATCGTCACAGCGCCGCTGGCATGCGGCTTGTAGACGATCACCGCACCGCCGGGCGCCTGGGAGACGACGAACGGATTCGGCGCAACGAATCCCTCGGTTGGCGGCGGCGGAACTTCGAATGCCGCGGACATTCCCCGCCTGCAAAGCGGCTGCCCTGCGCCGTCGCAGCAGATGCGAACGCGGAACGGACCTGTGAGTGTATCAGGCACCACGAACGTATACGTGCCGGCGTGCGCGCTCACCGACGGTGCAAGCATCATCCATCCGGTGCCGCTGCCGGCAATCTCCAGGCGAACGGTCTCGCAGGCGAACGTGTCGCTGCTCCACGTTACCGTGCGCGAGCGCAGCCCGGCATTCCCCTGCTGCGAGATCGCCAGCGGAACCGTGTTGATTGGGATCGCAACCACGTGCGGCTGCGTTGCGGTAACGTGCCAGCGGTCGCGATAGCGGAACCAGATGCGCACCGTGTCCCCGGCGTTGCAGATGTCATCCGGGCAGCCGATCGTATCCGTGGCAACGGCGCTGTCTCCGTGAACCGCTACCGCCCGGTCACCCGTCCAGATTGTTCCGTCGGACGACCGTTCCAGATACACACTGTCGGCACAGCTCACCGGCACCGAAAGGCCCAGCGTGTCGCCGAACCCGGGCACCGGAGCGCTCTGCACGGCGATGGATCCGAACTGCGCGGGTGCGATCGTGAACTCCTTGGACGTGTCCGCCTGCGACGCAAGATCGGGATCACGCACAATCAGCCGGTATGTCCCGGGTGCGAGATTGTTCGTGGGAATGACAAGCGAGTCGATGCCGGCCCCCACGTTGAGCGGGTCGCGGCGTGCAGTGTTCAGATAGTGATCCTTCTGCGGCACCATTCCGCCGGCTCCGAGGAGGTCCACATTGACCGTGCTGTCGCCACCGATGCTCCGGCTCCATGTCAGCACGATCTGCGATGCTCCGCAATAGTTCGTGTTGTCCGTGCGAATCACCTCGAACGGATTCGGCTGCCGCGCGCCGATTGCATACGTCGCCCCTTTCGTGCTCACGATGAGATCGTTCAGGCTGTCGTTGTCCAGGTCAGCGATCGCTGCGGATTGTACCGTCCCCTCGAGCGGGAAGGTCCGCACCGTCTCGAAGTACGGCTGCGCTCCGGTATGCTGTCCGTCGAAGACGTCGCTCGAATAGTCGGCAAGGCGAAGAACCTTCACCGTGTCGCCGTTGGCGATCACCACTTCCGATCTGTTGGTGGCGATGCCGCCGGAGCTGTCCGGCAGCAGGTGCCCGGCCGCCAGCAGCCTGCCGCTGAACGCATATCCCACGAACGCCTTCATGTAGGTGCGTCCGGTGCCGGCGGCGGAGTCCGCCACGTTGCGGCGCAACACCCACAGCATGTTGCTGGCCACGTCGCTTCCGTCCGCATTGCGATACGCGGCAAGAATCTCGGGGCCTTCGTTGTGAAAGAACAGGCGGTCTCCGGTGTCGCCGGCCTGGCGGCTCCGGACATTCCCGTCCACATCGGCCACGACGATCGTCCATCCGTGATTCTGCGCGTTGATGGCATCGCCGCCGGATGGTGTGAAGCTGCCGAACAGCGTGTCCTTTGCGCTGTAGGCGTCCCGGAGCAGCAGCGATGGAACACCGGGGCGCGCCGCGTCCTGCTCCTGTGCGATCAGCCGGAAGAACTGCTCGGCCGAGAGAGAGGAGCTTCGGAGGAACATGAAGTAGGTCGAGATCTGCGTCGGCAGCGCATCAACCGGCTGCGCCGGATCGGTGCGCAGCTCCTTCGGCTCCGCTCCCTTTGGATTCCGCTCCAGGAGCTCGATGGAGTACGCCTTGTCCGACGACGTTCTCGTTGCTCCGTTCGGCGGCTGCGAGGAGTAGGGTTGAAGCGTGAGATAGGGAGCCGTGGAGAGGCCGATGTAGATGCCGTGCGTGGAGATGCTCTTGTCGTAGTAGAGCGCCGGGTGCTGCGGATAGATGCGAGGCGCAACATTGTATCGCCATACCAGCGACGCCGGGGATGCCCCGACGCCGGTGTCGTACCTGCGCACCTCGTTGATCCTGTCGTCGCGCGCGTCGTTGCCGGATCGGCTGACGGCCAGCAGATAGCTGCTGTCCACGAGCATGAGCGGATACAGTCCCAGGCGCGCGGTTGCGGCGTCGGGTCCGAGCGCCGGCGGGGGGATCTCCAGACGCTGCGCGGGCTTGGCATCGCTCTTTGCCAGGAAGCATGCGAAGGTGTTGTCGTCCTGCGCCTGCAGCCGTTCCACTCCGACGCCGATGTATGCCGGGCGGGTACCCTCCTCCGGCGCAAGCACATCGCGTGCCAGCAGGCCGGTGAGGCGGATCGTTGTTGCATCGGCGGCACTGAACAGACCCCGGTAGTTGTTCCGGGCATCGGTCAGGCCGCGATGCGATACGATATAGAGCATCGTATCGCCGGCGGTGCCGATAACCTGCTGCATCCTCTCCTCGGGAGCGAAGCGAATGCCGCCTACGAGCAGGCTCGAGGAGTTGGCAAGGCTTCGCGTACGCCACTTGATCACCATGCTGTCAACACGCTGCCGGTCCAGCTGTACATCGTTGGATCGTGTTCCCTCCGGTGTTCCCATGGGGTACCACCACGCGGAGGGCTTCTGTGCACGGGCCTGGAAGGCCATGCCCAGCATCAGCAGCGCAAGGCAGAGCGGGATGCGACGGAAATAATCTCGGGGCGTCATCGTTCGTCGTTGTTCCACGGACGCTGCGCCAGGTTCCGGAGCTGTTCGGATCTGTGACGAAGCGGGTTAGATGACGACTAATATAGACCCTCCGGCACGTTCACGCATTGCTATTTGAAGGCCGGTTGTGAAATCCATATGAAGCGCTATTTTCATCGGAGCGTTTTCAAGTCGCACTCAGAATCAGGGAGACTTTTGCACACGGGCCGCGAATGTTGCGGGCGAATGCGTCGAAGCAGATGTCGCCGGCAGCGGCCCAGAAACCAACCGGTACCGATTACAGTTCCTGTCACAACCGGGATGCGCTTCAAGGCTTGCAGGCCGTGCGGCGCCGAAGGGTGGGAACTCCTACAACGCAATGATCCGGACGCCGTCGCGCCCATCGGGCGAAGACGGATGTGCAAAAGAACCTCAGGCACGATCATGAAATCATCCTGGCAGATACTCTGGGTGGACGACGAGATAGATCTGTTGCGCCCCCACATCAAGCTTCTTCAGGCGAAGGGATACAACGTGGACACCGTCACCAACGGCGAGGATGCCGTGGCATTGGTGAGGGAGCGCCCGTTCGATCTCGTCTTCCTCGATGAGTCCATGGTCGGCATGGGCGGGCTGGAAACGTTGGCGGAGATCAAGGAACTGGACGCCTCCGTACCGGTGGTGATGGTGACGAAGAACGAGGCGGAATCGGTGATGGACGAGGCCATCGGGCGCCGCATCTCCGATTATCTCACCAAGCCGGTCAATCCAACGCAGATCCTGCTGGCCTGCAAGAAGTTCCTGGAGGGGAAGCGGATCGCTGCGGACTATGCGTCGCGCGACTACACGAAGGAGTTCAACCAGATCGCGGTGCAGTTGATGAACCCGCTGAGCTGGGAGGAGTGGATCGCGCTCTACTCCAAGCTCAGTTCCTGGGAGATCGAGTTCGACCGCCATCGCGATCTCGGCTTCGAGCAGACGCTTGCCGATCAGATGCGCGATGCGAACGCGGAGTTCAGCAAGTTCGTGGAACGGAACTACCGCGGCTGGCTTGATACGAACAATTCCGATCGTCCGCTGCTGAGCGTGGACATCGTCAACGAGTACGTGCTCCCATCGGTGAAGGCGGACAAAGGGCCTACGTTCCTCTTCGTGATCGACTGCATGCGGCTGGATCAGTGGCTGGTGATGGAGGAGCTGCTTGGCCAGTACTTCCAGATTCAGCGCGACTACTATTACGGCATTCTTCCAACGGCCACACCGTATGCGCGGAATGCGATCTTCGCCGGCCTCTTCCCCTCGGAAATCGAGAACCACTACCCGGATCTGTGGCAGGGAGGGAACGACGACGATCACTCGCAGAACAAGTACGAGAAGGAACTGCTGGAGAAGCTTCTGCAGCGCAAGCGTGTCCAGCTTCGCAGCGGTATCCGCTACGTGAAGATCATCGATACGGACTTCGGCAAGAAGATCGAGTCCGAGATCATGAGTTACTCGCAGTCGCAGCTCACCGCGGTGGTTGTCAACGCGGTGGACATGATGGCGCACTCCCGGAGCGACTATCCCATTCTGAAGGAGATCGCGCCGGATGAATCGGCCTACCGTTCGCTTACCCGAAGCTGGTTCGAGCATTCGAGTTTCTTCGGCATGCTGCGGGCCCTGGCCGGCGTAAAGAACGTCAACATCATCGTTACCACTGACCACGGCGCCATCCGCTGCATGCGCGGCGCAAAGGCGCTGGGCGATCGCGAGACCTCCACCAACCTTCGCTACAAGTATGGGCGGAACGTGAAGGTGGATGAGAAGTATGCCGTATACGTCCGCAACCCGGACGATTTCAAGCTGCCGCGGCGCGGCATGATGATCGATTATGTCATAGCTAAGGAGGATTACTACTTCGTCTATCCGACCGAGTATCATTACTACCTGAATCATTACCGCGACAGCTTCCAGCATGGCGGTATCTCGATGGAGGAGATGATACTCCCCGTGGCGACACTGAAGCCGCGGTAGGTGCTCCGGGAGTTCGACGAGATGTGGGGAGGGAACGAGGCTGATGGAACGGCGACGGCGCGCATGCACGCGGCCCTCGCCGGCCGGCGGTGACGAAGAGGTCACGACTATGGATACCGAGATATATTCCTCATTCGCTGAGGAAGAGACGTACCGGCTTGGCGAGTCATTCGCCAGCAGACTTCGTGGCGGCGATATCGTTGCGTTCTATGGCGATCTGGGCGCCGGCAAGACAGAGTTCATCAAGGGAATCTGTCAGGGCATGAACGTCGAGGAAATCGTTTCCAGTCCGACGTACACGATTGTCAATCAATACGTTGGAACGGATGCCGACGGTGAGGAGGTGGGGATCTTCCACATCGATCTGTACAGGATCGAGAAGAGCGAGGAGCTGATCGAGGTTGGCCTCGCCGATCTGTTTGCCGACCGGCTTTCGATCAAGCTGATCGAATGGGCGGAGAACGCCGAACCGGTGATGCCGAAGGTACGATACGATGTGATCGTCACTGCCCTCGACGATGAGAATCAGCGGCGCATCGAGATAATATTTCGCGACGGGCTTGCCATGAGCGGAGTGCGAACGCACGCCTACAGCTGGTGAGCCGAACGTAACATCGGTGACAGGGCGACCCTTCTCCGTTCGCAGTCTCGGCGAGACAGGCGACCGGGCAGCGGTCGCCCGTTGTGTAGATGCGGCGGCACCCGATCGCGCCGCCGCCGTGCGGCGCTTGCGGCGCGGCTCCGCGCCCGTCTGCAATCCGCCTTCGGGCGGCGAAGTGCATCCCCCGGCCTCCCCGAACCACCGGTGTGCCTCGCGTTGTTCGCATGAGCTCCGAGGCCGGCGGTTGAAATCTCCCCGGTACGCTTCCCTTTGATCCTGTCCCAATAGATGCTCGCAGCAATCGAAACAACGGGCGATACATGTGGTGTGGCGCTGTTCGACGGTAACACGCTCCGCACGGAGCTGTATGTGGATCTCGAGCGCGCGCACGATCGATTGCTGGCGTCATTGTTCCAGCAGGCGCTGGAGATCGCCGGCGCCCGCCCGTCCGATATCGAGCATTACGCGGTCTCCGTGGGGCCGGGCTCGTATACCGGCATACGGATCGGCATTGCGTTCGCAATCGGCGCAGCGCTCGCCGCCCATGCCGGCATGGTCGCGGTTCCCACGCTCGGCGCGATCGCCTTCGATGCCCATTTCTCCGGACAGCTCGGCGGGCGTTCGCGCATTCTCTCGCTCATACCCGCGGGGCGCGAGGGTCTGTATGCCGGCCTCTACGACGTTGCGCCGGAGTTCCGGCTGCTCACGGCGGTGCGCACGGTGCCGGAGCATCAGGTGCCGACGCTTCTCAACGAAAGCATCGTGGCGGCGGGGCCGGGAATCGCTCAGCTCGGGAACGCATGTATCGGAAACGTGGTGGCCGGCACCGGGCATCTGACTGCCCGGTCCGTTGGCCGCTACGGCCTGCACCTGCACTACAACGGCGAGACGACGACGCCCGCCGATATCCGCCCGTTGTATATTAGCGACTTCAAACCGAAGGTTGCTGGGTAGGAAATCGAGGTGCGGCGCTTCGGATGCGCCGGCACGATTCCCTGCGGCTCGTTTCGGTTCCAGGCCGGTGGCTTCTGCCACCGGCAACTGACAACTGACTAACACGGATATCCCTTCCATGGCCTGGTTCAATCGCACCAAGCAGAACATCGAAGACCAGCAGTCGCGCGACATGCCCGATGGTCTATGGACGAAGTGTTCGAACTGCGGTGAGATCACATACAAGAAGCAACTCGAGGAGAATTTCTATACCTGCCCGAAGTGCAACAAACACTTCCGCATCGGATCGAATCAGTACATCGACCTGCTGATGGATGAGGGATCGTTTCACGAGGAGGCGACGGATCTCGTCTCCACCGATCCGCTTCACTTCGTGGACGAGAAGCCGTACACGGCGCGCATTGCGAAGGGAATGCGCGATACCGGACTTCGCGATGCGATACGTATCGGCACCGGAACGATCGAGGGTCTGGAGTGCACGCTGGCCGTGATGGACTTCAGCTTCATCGGCGGCTCGATGGGCTCCGTTGTGGGGGAGAAGTTCAGCCGTGCGGCCGACATATCGCGCCAGCGTCGCATTCCGCTCGTTGCGATCACGGCGTCCGGCGGCGCGCGCATGATGGAGGCCGCGATCTCGTTGATGCAGATGGCCAAGACATCCGTGCGCCTGGCGCAGCTGGCCGAGGCGCGCGTTCCGTACTTCGTCGTGCTCACGGACCCCACCACCGGCGGCGTAACCGCTTCGTTCGCCATGCTCGGCGACGTGACGCTTGCCGAGCCGAACGCGCTGATCGGATTCGCCGGGCCTCGCGTGATCGAGCAGATGACCAAGAAGAAACTTCCCGAAGGCTTCCAGCGTTCCGAGTTCCAGTTGAAACACGGCTTCGTGGATCATATCGTTCATCGCAAGGATCTGCGCCGTACGCTGAGCCGTTTGTTCACTCTTCTTCCCGTTCCCGCCAAGTCGCAGGAGATCGCCTCGAATGGTCTGCACGCCCGTGCGGAGGCCTGAGGGCTTCGGCCGCGGAACCGCCTGCACGGCATTGCGGGAAGGAAGTGCGATTGGTAGTTGATGGTGGCCGCCACTGCCCGGCCGTCCGTTTCACATCGTGGAGTTTATTGTATATGCCACCGGCATCGATATCGTCCGGGTCGAAGAAAGGGTTGCGCGGGCGCCGAAAGCATCCCGCCGTTCATCTGATCGGTTTTCCGATGGATCTCGGAGCGGACCGTCGCGGCGTGGACATGGGGCCCTCGGCTCTGCGCATCGCGGACATCGACGAGAAGATTCGCGCTCTGGGATATGTGGTGGAGGATGAGGGGGACATCGAGATTCAGGTGCCGGAGGTGCTGAAGATTCGCGACCCCCATTTGAAGTATCTCCCGGAGATCACGGCCGCGTGCGAGAAGCTTGCACGCAAGGTGAAGCGCGTGCTTCGGCACGGATCGTTCCCGCTTGTGCTTGGCGGCGATCACTCCATGGCCATCGGCACCATCGCGGGCGTGTCGGGCTACTGCCGCGACGAGGGAAAGCGCCTCGGTGTGATCTGGATCGATGCGCACTCGGATATCAACATCCCGGGGACATCCCCCTCCGGGAACATTCACGGCATGCCGGTAGCCGCGTTGATCGGCATCGGCTCGCCGGCGCTGGCGAAGGTTGGCGGTGATTTCAGGAAGCTCGATCCCGGTAACATCGTGATGATCGGTCTGCGATCGGTTGATGCAGGCGAGCGCAAGCTGATCAAGGAACACGGCGTACGCACCTTCACCATGACCGATATCGATCGCCTCGGGATCTATCGCGTGATGGAGGAGACGCTTCAGTACCTCGGCGAGCGCGCCGATCATATCCATGTGTCGTTCGATCTGGACAGCGTGGACCCGACCACTGCGGAGGGAGTCGGCACGCCGGTGCCGGGCGGCCTTACCTACCGCGAGGCGCATCTCATCATGGAGATGATAGCGGAGTTCGGTGCATTCAGTTCGCTCGAGGTGGCGGAGGTGAATCCGATTCTGGATACCATGAATCGCAGCGCGCTCTTTGCAGCCGATCTCGTTGCTTCGGCAATGGGGAAGAGAATCCTGTAGCCGGTAATTCCTGGTTGGTTGTCAATAGGGAATGGGCGCAACCGCAAATAACTATTGACACCTGACCAATAACGACTTTCCCTCCTGTACATGAAGATCGTCGAGAGCATCGCCGGGCTGCGGGATGTCGTTCGCCTGAAGCGCCGGAGCGGCGCGCGCATCGGCTTCGTGCCGACGATGGGATACCTGCATGCGGGCCATCTCTCACTGGTGTCGGCATCGCGATCCGCTGCGGACTACACCATTGCATCGATCTACGTCAACCCGACGCAGTTCGCTCTCGGCGAGGATCTGAGCCGCTATCCGCGCGATCCCGGGGGTGATCGTGCGAAGCTTGAGGCCGCCGGCTGCGATCTGCTCTACATGCCCGCGCAGGAGGAGATCTATCCGGAGGGATACGGCACCTTCGTGGATGTGGAGGGGGTCACGGCCCGCTACGAAGGGGCGTTCCGCCCCGATCACTTCCGCGGTGTGGCGACCATCGTGGCAAAGCTCTTCATGATCGTTGCGCCGGAGGTTGCCGTCTTCGGGCAGAAGGATGCGCAGCAGGTGGCCGTGGTGCGCCGGATGATCGCGGATCTCCACTTCGACATCGAATTGCTGGTATGCCCCACCATGCGCGATCCGGACGGGCTGGCCATGAGCTCGCGCAACGTCTATCTCTCGGCGAATGAACGGGAGGAGGCGCTCTCGATATCGCGCGGACTCCGGGCGGCGAAGAACGCGATCGAATCCGGCGCATCGATCCAGGATGCGGAGAACATGCTGCGCCGGGCGATCTCGCCGGCGTTCGCCGTGGACTATGCGGATATCATCAACGCCGCAACCTTCCAGCCTGCGGTCTCGCTGAACGATCCTCTGCTTGCGGTCTTTGCCGGACGCATCGGCTCCACCCGCCTCATCGACAACATGCCTGTAGGTGCGGGACGATAGTTGCCGGCATCATGGTTGTTCGCGTTGCAGGGGGGGCGTACTTGGTTCTTGGTACGTGGTTCTTTGGAAGCACGAAGCACTAATCCGTGACAATGAAGGGGAAGTGGTGAAGGCACGAGCTACAGACGGGTTGCACGGTCGATGCATGACGGCTCTGACAATCCAACATGGCCCGGTAGTTCCGCCCTATCTGTAGAGCGACGCCGTCATACTGCTTCCAAGCTCCCGGCAGGGAGCGGCCTGTGCGTTTCGAGTATGTCGGGGAGCGAACTCCGCGACAACGAAGGGGGCTGGTACTTTGCACGATCGGCTTCGGTTGGCTGTAGTTCTTGGTACGTGGTTCTTTGGAAGCACCAAGCACGAAGAACCAAGGGCCACGAACTGTACGCCTCTTCGTAGATTTGCACTGCAATCATCTCTTACTTTTTCCGTCACTGAGTGCGCATCAACTTTGTGATGCCGGCGCGAAACAGCGCCGGTTTGTACGTGCAGAACTACTCTGGAGTGGCCCATGGATCGCTTCATGTTCAAGTCCAAGATTCATCGTGCAACTGTCACGCAGGCGGAGCTTTATTATGAGGGAAGCCTCACGGTGGACTCCAGTCTGCTGGAGGCGGCCGATCTGCTGGAGTACGAGAAGGTCTCCGTGGTCAACGTCAACAACGGCGAGCGGTTCGAGACCTATCTGATTGCCGGTGAACCGGACAGCGGTGTTATCTGCCTGAACGGCGCCGCCGCGCGCCGCGGGGCCGTGGGGGATGAGATCATCATCATCAGCTATGCCGCCATGGGGGAGGAGGAAGCTCGCACGCACAGGCCGCGGGTGGTGCTGGTGGATCGGAGAAATCGGATTCTCTCGGTCACGAACAGCCAGACGGCCGGAAAGGAATTCATCAACGTCTAGCCGTCGATCGGCCGGAGATGTTGTTTGCAAGGGTCCGGAACGCTATCGTTGCCGGACCCGCTTGTTATCCGTCCATCGCGATCGCAATCCGTATGGCGAGGCGCCCCGTGCGGGAGGGCTGCCGTCGTCATGCACATGGTCCCGGCCTGCCGGGTTCGACAACGGGCCGGACTCTTCTGCCGGCACACTTTTCTGCGCTCGATGCAGGGCGCCGCAGGGCTTGCAGGCCACATAACCGAGGTACACATGATTCGCAGAATCCTACCCCTTGTAGCGGCAGCGTTCGTTACGATCATCCTTGCCGGCTGTCTGGACGCCGATGAAACGTTCGTCATCAACCCGGACGGAAGCGGCAAGGTCAGTGTGGAGAGTACTGTAGAGCAGATGGATATGGGATTCTCCGATGACAGCAAGAAGGTCTCCGCCAAGGAGGCCGTCAACAAGTTCGTTGCGGAGACGATCAACGGAAGCTCGGGCGTCGAGGTCTGGAAGGATGTCGTCTGCAAGCGTCTGGCCGACGGCAAGATGTATTTCAAGGGCACCGCCTACTTCAAGGATATCGCCGAGGTGGACCTGAAGAACGTCTCCACGTCGCGCTTCGGCGTGGAGCGCTCTGCGGGCGGCGACGTCACGTACTATCTGGGTGGCGATCCCGGTGCGAAGAGCGAGAGCGACGAGACGAAGGCTCCGGTACAGATGACCGACGAGGAGCTGAACGCCAAGGCGGACTCGATGAAGCAGAACACGGAGATGGGTCTCTCGATGATGCGGCCGTTCTTCAACGGCATGCGCGTTCATACCGTGCTCCGCTCCGCCGGCACGTTCAAGAGCGCCGCGGGATTCGACCATGCTCCGGACGGCAGCACGAGCATCCTGTTCAGCGGCCAGAAGATGATGAGCCTCGTGGATTCCCTCACCGGCCTTCCGAACTACTGGAAGGACGCGGTGCGCGCCGAGGCCTCGGGGCAGACGGACGCGCGTAATCAGGAGATGAAGAAGATGATGTTCGGTACGGACAAGCCGGGCGCCACGTATCAGGTCGAGGGGGCGAAGCCGCTCTTCGACTATGCCTCGGAGGTTCGCGCCGCGCGCAAGGGATATGCCGCGCTCCTGAAGAAGTTCGCCGTGAAGGAGAAGTGATGCCGGCGGGAAGCCGCGCTTCGCACGCTTCGGTCGATATTCGTGAATCGAAGCGTGGCCTGGTGGATGCCGGGGCTCTGTTCCAATGGCCGGACGCCCCGCCAGCGTATCGCACTGCGATACTGTTCCTCAACGGCGTGTCGGGCCCGAGTTGTACTTCGGCCCCTTCCTCCGGAGTGAGATCGCGGAGTACACTCCGCGATAATGGTACACTCCGCGATAACGCAGCTGGAAGTATCAAGGATCAATCCTCTCTGAACGTAGTAGTACCCGCTATCGCATATGAGTGAAGCTCGTCCGCTTGCAGCCGTGATCATGGCCGCCGGCAAAGGGACACGGATGAACAATCCGGCCATGGCGAAGGTGATGTTTCCGATCGGTGGCGTGCCGATGATCGATCACGTGGTGGCCCGCGCATTGGAGCAGGGAGCCGGGCTGGTGATCGTGGTGATCGGACACAATCGCGAGGCCGTGCGTGCGCATCTGGTTCGGACGTTCGGAGATGCGGTTGCGTTTGCCGAACAGACCGAACAGCTCGGCACCGGGCATGCCGTGATGCAGGCCGTTCCTGCTCTCGAGGGATTCCAGGGGGATGTGCTGGTGCTCTCCGGCGACGTCCCTCTTCTCGGCTCAGGGACGCTCTCCGGATTGCGGAGCGAGCATGCGAGAAGCGGGGCCGTAGCCACCGTGCTCACGGTGATCGCTCCGGATCCCAGCGGCTACGGCCGCATTATCCGCAACGACCGTGGTATGGTGGAGCGGATCGTCGAGCATCGCGACGCGACGGATGAGGAGCGTGCCGTGGCCGAGATCAATTCCGGCATCTACATCTTCCGCTCGGCGGATCTGCTGGAGGCGCTCGCGCATCTCGGGAACGACAACGCTCAGCACGAGTATTACCTCACCGATGTCTTCGGATGGTTCCGCGACCGTCATTGCGCGGTTGCTGCGTTTGCAACGAACGACTTCAGCGAGGTGCAGGGAATCAACACGGTGGAACAGCTTGCCCGGGTGGACCTCGCGTTCGCCGCGCGCAACCCGGCTCACTGACCGTTCCGTGCAAGGCGCTGCGCGTGCGGCGGCAGCCCGTTTCTCCAGCAACGATCATGGTCCGGCCCCGATGAGCGTATCGAGACCGGCATCACAGGAATCATGCCCTTGCAATGCCCGGCAGCGGCGCGGCGAGGGGAATTTGTCGAAGCATCATGAAGATCTCCCATATCGGCATAGCCGTTGCCTCTCTCGAGAACGCGATCCAGACGTATGCGGCATTGTTCGGCAACGACAATCCCCATCGCGAGCGGGTTGATGGGCAGCGCGTGGATGTTGCATCGTTTCCGGTGGGAGACGCCGTGGTGGAGCTTACGGCGGCTACGGACGAGACGTCGCCCATCGCCCGGTTCATCGCCAAACGCGGCGAGGGGATTCATCATGTGGCAATGGAGGTGGAGGATATCGAGGCGGAGCTGGCGCGCCTGAAGGCCGCGGGCGTTCGTCTGATCAACGAAACGCCCACGGAAGGAGCGCACGACATGCTGGTGGCATTCCTTCATCCGTCGAGCTTCAACGGCGTGCTCGTGGAACTCTGCCAGAAGAAGTCGTAGGCATCGCACCCTCTCCCCGCAGGCACCGTTCGGTTTGATGCCCGGTGGGCGGTTTGTATACTTGGCAATTCGTTCTCTCCTGCGCCCATCGATGAGCACGCATCGCGGGTGTACTCACTTACAGCTTCCATCGGAAACAGACGGCGCTTCACAGGCCGCAGGCCTTGCGGCGCAGGCTGTTGTGGGAGCCATTACCGTAGGATCGTTCGTGGCAAAGCAGAAACCGAGTCCGGCAACCGCCTTTCTGTTGATCGCAATCTTCAATCTGATCGGCGCCGTCGCCTTCTTCATCCTCTACTTCGCAGATGTCTCCGCCGGAGGCAGGCGAAGCTATCTCTACCTGGTTATCGGCGGCATCTTCGCAGTGCTGGGTGTGGTCTCCTACCTGCTCTATCCCGTCTTCAAGAAGCGCCTGGATCGCCTCCGCCAGCCGTAGCCGCGGCCGTTGGCACCGTGCCGTACGTTCCGGTACAACCCCTTGTGCAGCATCTTCATGTCCGACATCGCCTTCTATATCGTGGCCCTGCTCGGAATTGCGGCGGCAACCGCCGCGGTGGTTATGCGCGCAGCATTGCGGGCGGCCGTTGCCCTCGCCGTCAGCCTCTGCTGCGTGGCCGGCCTGTTCATGCTTCTGGGGGGGGAGATCGTCGCGGTGGTGCTGATTGCATGCATCTGCCTCGGGCTGTTCATGCTCCGGCGTTCTGCGGTGCGGGCTCCGGAGATTGCACCGCAGGCCGGGGAGTCCGGAACCGCACGCCGCTTTCCGGCGATGCTTGCCGCCGTTGCAATCGGCGCGATCCTCATCACCGTTGCCTGGACAACGCCGGTCTGGCGCGATGCCGTTCCCGCAACGATCGCCGGGGCGGGAACGCCCGGGACGATCGGCACGATGCTGGCCGGCGACGATATCCTTCTGCTGTTGATCGCGCTTCTGGCGGTTCCGGTTGCGATTGCCGGCGCCATGCTTCTTCCATGGAGGAAGGGAGGGAAATGAAGTGCGGCGATGGCGGCCCGTGCCATGGTTCCCGGCGGATGGGCCGCAACCAAATGCATGTAGTGCGGAAAATGTATGGCGCGGCACATCGGAAACGTTTATAATCGCCCTGCCATCGGATGCATCGCGCCGCTGTGACCGGCGCGATCGAGAAAAAAACTACCGGCGCGCTTTCGTTCATCATTCATGGGCGCATTGCCCAGTTATCTCCTATGAACATCAGATCATCGGTTGCGACGATCGTGGCGCTCTGTGCACTGGTCGTTGCCTCGTGCCGTGACAATCCGGTTCACCACGACACTGCATCGATTACCGGGCATGTAACCGACGCCGTAACCGGCGCGCCTGTTGCGTCGGCCAACGTACAGCTCGATGGCGCCGCACCCGGCGTCACGACGGACTCACACGGCGCTTATACCATCACCCCGGTCTCCGCAGGCACACACACGGTGACCGCCTCGCATGCCGGATACAGCCCGGCCTCGGGAACGACAACGGTTGCAGCGGGAGGGAGCAGCACGCTGGACCTTGTGCTGCATCCCGAATCGGATGGTGGACGCGGCAACGTGCTCCCGTTCGACGGCGGCGATGACTACGGTCTGTTGAACAGTATGCAGTCGCTGAATCTGGGAAGCGGCTCCATTACCGTCGAAGGGTGGGTGCGTCCGGAATCGTTCGGCAGTTGGAACTGGCTTCTTTCCAAGGCCACGTCCAATTACGCCGTGGAGTTCATCTTCGGCATCGACAGATCCCGCCTCTCCTTCAATGTGAACGGCCAGAACGAGACCGACAAGTTCTACACGGTATTCGGCCGCACCACGCTTGCAACGGGATCGTGGTTTCACATGGCCGCCGTCTACGACCGGACCGCCGGAACGGTACGCGTCTATCTCAACGGCGTGCTCGACGGTGAACGCACCATCGGCAGCGTGACGCCGGTATCGACGGAGAGCCCGGTATTCATGGGCGCGCGCGAGTACTTCGGTACGCGCACTCCTGCGGAGTACTTCCATGGTGCGATCGCCGACGTCCGGCTCTGGAACGTTGCGCGCACGCAGGCGCAGATTGCCGGTGCGATGCACACGCGGCTGCATGGCGACGAAGGCGGCCTGGTTGCCTATTGGAAGCTCGATGAAGGAGGCGGCAGCCTGGGGCACGATGCAACGGGACATGGACTGGATATGCCGCTCTTCGGCTCGCCGATATGGGGCACGGCGGATCTTCCGGTTCATTGAGGCCCGCATCGGGACATCATTCTGGAAATATGGAGGCTGCGCCACGACGAAGCGATTCGTTGCGGCGCAGCCTCGTTTTTAACACATCCGGCGTCACGAGCGATGGTGTATATTCCGGCCGGCAGAACGGGTGCTGCCGGCCCAACGTTCATCTATCGATCTGCATCGCGATGTCGCTGACACCAGTAGGGCTGCCGCACTTCCTCACGGTTGCGGCCATTCTCTTCTCGCTCGGCATCTACGCCGTGATTGCGCGGCGCAGCGGGCTGATGGTGCTTGCAGGCATTCAACTGCTTCTCGCCTCCGCCGGTGTCAACTTCGTTGCGTTCTCGCGCTACAGTACGGGCGATCTTGCGCGAGCAATGACCGGTCATGTCGCCGTGATCATCGTGGCGATCCTTGCGGTGGCCCAGGCGATCGTTGCGGCGGCCATTGTCCGCAACCTCTACGGCCGCTTCTCCACGGTGAACGTGGATGAGGCGGACATCCTTCGGGACTAGACTCCGTCCGCCAAGTCATTATCGTGCAGCGCCCTGATGAAGGCGGCGGATGGTTGCCGCCACTGACGATGGCGGGTATGCCACGGATGTGAACGTCCGGCAATAGTCGTTGCAGGAGACGGCCGCGGAGCGGATGCCGACGCGGCGGCCTGTACCGGCCGGCCTCACCGTCCACTCCGCGGAACGATGCGCCGTGCGGGAGAGATGGCCTTCGCCGCCGCTTCGCGGTGCCGCCGCTTCGCGGTGCCGCCGCTTCGCTGCGCGAAGACTACGGGTGGTTATCGCAGAGGAATGCCCTGACGCAATCGGGGTTGATGTTCTCGAGCCGACTCCCGTGAAGAATTCAGATACAGCCCCGGCCGGTCGTTGAACAACATCATCCGGTGCGCTGCTGCCTCCAATCATGACCGAGCTCGATCCAGCACTGCAACTCACACTTCTGTTGCTAGCGTTGCCGCTTGCCGCGTTTCTCTGCAACATCCTGATCGGTCTGGGCCGGCGCGGAACGGGAGAGGAGGAACGGGGTGGTGCGGGCGCAGAGTGGTGGATAGGTACCGTGCTCGGCTTCGCCATGCTGGCAACGGCAGCCGTCGCGGCGGCGATGGTCCTTTCCAGACCGGAGACCCCGCTGGAGCCGTCGTACTACCCGAAGGCGCAGGCATTTTTTACGCTCGTCGACCGTGGCGGCGGCATCGCGTCCGGCAGCATTTCCGTGGGCATCGTTGCCGGAAACACCTCATCGCTCCTGTTGATTCTGGTTGCGCTCATCGGGCTCTGTTCGCATCTCGCCGCTGCTGATGACAGCAGGCGTTGCACGCCACGTACATCGGTCGTCTTCGCGAGCCCTGACGACGGCGAGGACGGAGGAGTGGCGCGGCGATCTGTTCCGCTCAACGTGCCTGACCATACCGGCCATGTGAGGCTGTCCCACGGAGATGGCCACGGCTTCGCTATGCGAAGCCTCGCGAAGGCCACAGGTGGATCCTTGCCGAAGGATGCCGCGCCGAACACCTCGATCCATCGGGGGCATCGTCGAGGTGGGGGGGCGTGCGAGGATGCCGGCTCCATGCGTACCGGCCGGGTCTTCAGCCGGGCGGGAAACGCGCTTCTTACGTTTGCCGCCGCCGGTGTCATCGTCTCCGGTGATCTTCTCTCCACGCTGGCCTTCCTGCAACTGGCCGCCGTTGCGGCATGGATGATGCTTCGCAGGTGCGGCGAAGCGGGGGAGGAGCGCACGGCCGCGGGGGCTGCGTACATCACGGCGCGTGCCGGTGATATCGCGATGCTCGCCGGTGTGGGGATGCTCTTCGCCCGGTTCGGTACGGTGCAGATCGCCGCTCTGTTCGATGCCGTGTATACCGGGAAGTGGGGCGTTGGAGGAGCCCCCTGGCTGACAGTTGCCGGACTACTTCTTGCATGCGGAGCGCTTGCCCGTGCAGGGCAGGTACCATGGCACGCCTGGCTTGTGCGTGCCTCCACGGCGCCTGCTGCGGTCGCCATCCCCATGCACACCACGATGGCTGCAATCGGCATCTATCTCCTCGCGCGTCTTCTGCCCATCCTCACGGTTGATGCGTTGGCGGTTCTCCGGGTCGCCGGCACCGTGACGGCGGTGATCGGTGCAACCAGTGCGCTTGCGCAGCAGGATGTGCGCCGGACTCTGTCCTATAGCACCGTTGCCCTGCTCGGCCTGCTGACAGTGGCGATAGGATTGGGTCGTCCGGACCTGTCTCTTCTGTATTTCCTTCCGGGTGCCGCAGCGGTTGCCTGTCTCTTCCTCGGAGTAAATGCCGCGGCGAAGGTGGTTGCGAACGGCATGGAGCCCGGCGGGGAGCCCGGCGGGGGATCGGCCGTGAGTCCGTTCGATATCGGGATGATGGGCGGGTTGCGTCGCGCGATGCCGCTTCCATTTGCAGCGATGACGATCGCCGCCGCCGGCGTGGTGGGGCTGCCGCTTACCGGAACGTATCTCTCCGGCCGGTTCGTGGTTCCGATGGCGCTTGGGATCGAATCCGGGAGCATCGGCAACTGGGATTGGTTCTCCGGCCTGCCGGTTCTGCTTGCCGTGCTGCTGATCGGCTTCACGCTCTTCCGCCTGCTCTTCGCCATCTTTCTCGGTATCCCGCAGCCCGAAGCGAGCCGTGGCGCCGAACGCCGTGCCGGGCAGGGAACCGGCCGCTGGCTGCTTGCCACGTTGGCGGCGCTCGCACTCTGGCCGGCCTACTCACACAGCCCGATGATGGCGTTCAAGGATTGGCAACTCGGCGCGATGTTCGCTGCCGGGGGGCATGTTGCGCCTACTCCGGAACGATGGCTGATGCGTTCACAACTAGAGGACTACTCCCGGATCGTGACGCGCGCGGTTGCCCTGCCGGCGGTCGCCCCGCCGGCGGCCGGCGGCGGTCCCTGCTATCGTACACCCGGCAACTTCGCATGGCAATCCTTCGGCCCGCACGACATATTGCAATGCTGTGTCGGCGTGCTTGCCGTTGCCGCCGCCGCGCTTGCCTACCTTCGGCGGCGCCGCCGGGGTGATCGTGCGGGCGAAACCGGACGCCTGCAGCGCTTCCTCCTGAACGGCTGGTATCTCGATGCGGCGGCAGTGCGATATGTCGCCCGGTTCACCGCATCGCTCGCGAAGGCAGCGGCGTGGTTCGACGCGAATCTGCTGGACGGTGTATCGAACGCCGCGGCGAGCCTGGCCGCACGTTCGGCGCGCGGCCTTGCACGCTTCGATCTGCTCGTGGTCGACGGCATGTTGAATCTTGCGGCCGGGACCGCGCAGTTCCTCGGGCTGGTGGTGCGGCAGGCACAGAGCGGGCGTGTTCAGATCTATCTCCTCTATGCAGCCATCGGCATCATCGCACTCTTCTTTCTCTTCCGATGATCCGTTCATCGGCGGAGTAACCGGATATTCGGGCCAGCGGAGAGCACGCGCCATGAAACTCCCCGGGCCCGCGCACTTCCTCATCAGTACCAGATCGCTATCGTGGACAAAGGCATCCTGCTGATACTTCTCACGCTTCTTCCGCTGGCGGCTCTTGCCGGCGTGCTGGCGCTGCCGCGCGAGGCGTGGCGTGCCATGCGCGCCGCCGCGCTGGTGACGGCTCTCGCGCAGCTTGCGATCGCTGTGGTGCTTGCCGTCTCGTTCGATACGCAGCTTGGAGGTGTGAACGATCCCGGCGGATTTCAGTTCGTGGTCCGCATCCCGTGGGTGGACCTGCAGACCTCGTTCACGGGCGGGCTGCATCTCGATTTCGTGCTCGGCCTGGACGGCCTCTCGATGCCGATGGTGCTTCTCACCTCGCTCGTGTTTGCGATCGCCGTCATCGCATCGTGGAACGTGGAACGCAATCAGAAGGGATACTTCGCGTTGCTGCTGTGGCTGAACACCGGCATCATGGGATCGTTCGCGGCGCTGGACCTTCTGCTCTTCTATTTCTTTCTGGAGATGACGCTGTTGCCGGTCTACTTCCTGATCGGCATGTGGGGAGGGGAACGCCGTGAGTATGCCGCCACCAAGTACGTGCTCACCATGCTCTTCGGCTCCGTGCTTCTGCTGCTGGGGATGATCGGCCTGGCGGACAGCGTGGATATCGCCTCGGGCGGATCGCATGGCGTGCTGCATACGTTCGACATGCTTGCACTGATGAATCCTGCGAGCTACACTTCCGGCGGCCTTTTCTCTCCGGAGAGTGCCGGGGTCTTCTCGCCCACTGCGATGCGAACCTGGGGCTTTCTGATCCTGCTGGTAGGGCTTGCGATCAGACTTCCGATGGTGCCGTTCCACACATGGCTTCCCGATGCGCATACCGAGGCGCCAACGCCGGTTACGGTGATCCTGTCGGCGCTCGTGATGAACATCGCCGCCTACGGAATGTTGCGGATCTGCTTCTCCATGTTCCCCGACATCGCCTCTGTGCCCGCGGTGCAGCTGGCGCTTCTGGTGGCCGGCGGCATCGGCGCCGTCTATGCATCGCTCTGCGCGATGGCACAGACGGACATGAAGCGGATCGTGGCATACGTATCGATTGCGCACATGAGCTTCGTTGCCGTCGGGCTTGGCGGCGGCAACGTGGTGGGGCTGTGCGGAACGGTGTTCCAGATGGTCAACCACGGCCTCGTCATGACGTTGCTCGCTCTGCTGGTTGGCGCACTGGCCGATCGTGTTGGCGACCGCACGCTGGCAAGGTTCGGGGGGCTGGCGGGAAGCATGCCGGCGTTCGCCGTGATTGCCGTGCTGGCATCGTTCGCGGCGGTAGGCATTCCCGGGCTTGCAGGATGGTGGTCGCAATCGTTCGCGATCGTTGGGGCGTTCCAGAACGGAACCGCGCCGGCATGGACCATCGCCGCGCTGCTCGGGATGCTTGCGGGGGCCGCGGCGCTCCTTCGATTCGTGCGGGGCCTGTTCCTCGGCCCGCTTCACACGCCGGACTGGCGCGGGCGCCTGCGCGATCTGACGCTGCGGGAGTGGGCCATGCTTGCGCTTCCCGCCGCGCTTCTCGTTCTGCTCGGCATTTGGCCGGCACTGCTCGTGGATGGCATCAGCGGCAGCGTGAATATGCTGGCCTCGCTTCTTCAGCCGATCGTAACCCAGCGCCCGCCGTTCTAATGGATCTCAACGCGACACAACTCCTGGCAAACTTCGGCGGCATGCTGCCGGAGATTGCTCTTGCGCTTCTGTTCATCGTTGCGCTTCTGGCTGATGCCGCCATGCGCGGCGGAGGCAGGCGCGTGGTGGTGTTCGTGGTACTGGCCGGCGCCGTTGTTGCCGGATGCCTGCTGCTGACGCAGGGGATGCTGATCGCGGGCGGGAGCGCGGCGAAGGGGGACGCGCGATTCTTCGAGGACGTGTTCCATGCCGAGTGGCTTTTCAAGGGGAGCAATCAGCCGTACGGCTTCGGGATGGTTGTGGTTGACGGCTTCGGCATCTTCTTCAAAACACTCATCGCGCTGGCTCTTGTTCTCACGCTCTGCTATGGTCTTGCCGCACGCGATCTGGCTGCAGAGGGCGTTGAGCGGCCGGGACGCTTCAGCGCGCTGCTGGCCGCTGCCGCTCTCGGCATGTTCCTGATGGCGGATGCGAACGATCTGCTGCTGATGTATGCTTCGGTGGAACTGTTCTCGCTGGCTGCATATGCGCTGAGCGGAAGCGCGCGGCGCCCGCCCCGCTCGGCCGAGGCGGCGATAAAGTATGTGCTCTACGGCGGCGTTGCATCGGCCGTGATGCTCTGCGGCATCTCGCTGATGTACGGACTGCTGGGCACGACCAACTTTGCGGAGCTCGGGCTTCTGCTTGGTGCACCCAATACGGAGAACGCGCTGCGCAATCCACTGGTGATCTCCAGCGTCATGATCTTCGCGGGCCTTGCCTTCAAGATCGCCGCCGCTCCGTTTCACTTCTGGGCTCCGGATGTCTGCGAGGGAACGCCGGCCCCGGCTGCGGCATTCCTCTCCGCCGCGGGGAAGACAGCCGGCTTCGCCGTGCTGGCGCGCTTCATCCTCGTGGCCTACCCAACGGCGATGCAGGGATTCGACTGGCGCCCGGTGCTTGGCGGCGTCGCGGTTCTCACGATGTCGCTCGGCAACCTTGCCGCGCTGCAGCAGACCAATCTCAAACGCCTGCTCGCCTGCCTCTCGATTGCCTTCGGCGGGAACGTGCTCGTGGGGCTTGCTGTTGCAACACCCGCGGGCGTGGCCGCCATCCTTGTCTCGTTTGCGTTCTACGTCCCGGCCGTCATCGGCGCGTTCTTCATGGTCTCGAAGCTGGCGGAGCACGCGGGATCGGAGGAACTGGATGATATGCGCGGCGCCGGAGCCGCCGCTCCCTTCGCCGCATTCTGCTTCGCGGTCTGCATCGTTGCGCTGGCGGGGCTTCCGCCAACGTCCGGCTTCATCGGACGGCTGTTCCTGTTCAATGCGGCGATCGATGCCGGCGGCCGTTTCATCTGGCTCTGCATCGCGGCGGGAGCGAACGCCGTGGTTGCGCTCTACGTGGCGCTGCGCATCCTCAAGGCGCTCTACTTCGATCGCACGGAATGCGAGCCGGGCGGTTGGACCTTCGGCCTTCCCGGACGCATCATGATGGGGGTGCTCGCCATCGTCGTGCTTGCCTTCGGCATCCCGGGTGTCTTCAATCCGGTGCTTGCGCTCGCCGAGGACTCGCTGCGCGGCCTGCTTCCGTATCTGCGCGACTCGATCTCCGGCGCGGGCCTGTAGCCGCAGGCCGATCGTGCACTGTGACGGAGATAGAATGCAAAAAGAGAAGGTGAACGAAGCTGCCGGACCGCGGCAGATGCCTAACTTCGCGGTCCTGCAGGCGTCCACGGACCACGGGTCGTGCCTCTGTTCCTTCAGCGCAGGCGCTTGAAGGCGTTTGCCCTTGCTTCCCGGATACTCCGGCGGATGCAACTCAGTCAGCAGCCAGTCAGCATGAAGGCTCTCATTACCGGCGGTACAGGATTCATCGGCAGTCACCTGGCGGATCATCTTCATTCGAAGGGGTACGAACTTCGCGTGATGGTCCGCTCCAGTTCCAGCAAGCGGAACATCGAGCATCTTCCCATCGGTTATGCACCGGGCGATTTCAACAGCGTCGAGTCGCTGGCCGAGGCGGTGGAGGGGGTTGATGTCATCTACCATGTGGCCGGCCTTACCGCCGCGCGTAACCGCGAGGAATTCTTCCGCGGCAATCAGCTCGCGACGCGCAATCTTCTGGAGGCGGTGTCGCGATACAATCCCGGCGTGAAGCGCGTGGTGCACGTCTCCAGTCTGGCTGCCGTCGGGCCCGCGCCGGGACCGGAGCATCCGGCGGACGAGAGCACGCCGTTGAAGCCGATCACGGCATATGGTGAAAGCAAGGCGGCGGCGGAGGAGGAGGTGCACAGGCGCATGCACGATCTGCCGCTGACGATCGTCCGTCCGCCGGCGGTGTACGGGCCGCGCGATGCGGAGATCCTGCGCTTCTTCGCGATGGTGGCGAAGGGCTTCGCTCCGTTGATCGGCTTCGACCGAAAAGTGGTGAGCCTTGTGCATGTGGAGGACCTGGTGCGCGGATTCGTGCAGGCCGGCGAGAGCGACCGTGCCGTTGGCGAGACCTATTTCATCAGCTCCGAGAAATTCTATACGTGGGAGGAGGTAGGCGCCGTCACGGCCCGGGTGTTCGGGCGCGAACGGGCGCGGCATCTCCGGGTTCCACACTCCGTGGTCTACATCGCCGGCGGGATCAGCGGGTTCCTTGGGCGCTTCCAGAAGAAGCCGCCGGTGTTCAACTTCGAGAAGGGACGGGATATCACGCGACGCTACTGGATCTGCAGTGTGGAGAAGGCGATGCAGCACTTCGGCTACCGGCAGCAGATGCAGATCGGCCACGGTGTTGAACAGACCGTGAAGTGGTATCAGGAGCACGGCTGGCTGTAGCCGGTGCGTGTTGTAACCTTCGCGCCGGGTTGGGGTTTTGCCGGGGAACGGGCCATACCGTCTCACGCGGGTTTGCATGACGGCAGCGGGCAGGAGAAATCTCTTGTCTGGGTGTTTGGGATGCGGCTATATTGGTCCGTCGTTAAACTCATAGAGGCCGTTATCGATCAATCCCCAACCTCGTACAACGCAATTACTGCGTAGACTTTGCGATTCCAGGCAGATGTAGCGGTGTCAACCGTACGATATGCCGAGGCAAATGCCACGGTAGCGTTACCTGCTGTCTCGAATAGTCCGATTGCCGATACTCTATGAGGATGACCTCCATGTGGTTTCCATCACGTCGCCGGTTCGCGCCGGTCGTTTCTCTTTTTTTGATCGCAGCCGTTTCGGCGTCCGCCCAGGTTTCGGGCGGCTCCGGCGGCTCCGCCGTTCCGTTCCTGATCATTCCTCCCAACGCCCGCACCGGCGGCATGGGTGAGGTTGGAACCGGCACCGCCCGCGACATCAGCGCCACCTTCTACAATGTCGGCGGGCTCGCCTACCAGAAGAATACCCAGGTCAGCGTAACATACTCCAAGTGGCTTCCGCAGTTCAACGCGGATCTGCACTACAGTTATGTCAACGGCTCCACCTTTGTCAAGGATCTCGACGGCACGGTCAACGTGCACTTCGTCTTCCTGGATCTCGGTGAGTTCCAGCAGACATTCGAGACGGGCCAGCAGGGGGCGAAGTTCCGTTCGCTGGAGTTCGCCATCGGCGCCGGATACTCCACGATGGTTGCAGACGATGTCGGCTTCGGCGTGCAGGCGCGCTACATCCAGTCCAATCTCTCCAGTGTCACGGTCGGCAACGAGAAACCGGGCATCGGCCGAAGCGTTGCCTTCGATATCGGTGCGCTCTGGACGCCGAAGACGGACTGGGGGATGCCCGAGGACTTCATCAGCCTCGGCGCGAACTTTGCCAACATCGGTCCCAAGATTCACTACGTGGATATCCAGCAGGCCGACCCGCTTCCAACCACGTTCCGTATCGGTGCCGGACTGCATCTGGTGAAGGATGAGTTCAACGATCTCACCGCAGCCATCGATATGGACAAGCTGCTGGTAAACCGCCCGAGCATCAATGAAGTGGATCCCGTGCCGAAGTCGATCATCACCTCCTGGGGAAATGGCAAGGGTGTGGAGTGGTCCATGGGGCTGGAGTACTGGTACGAGCAGCTTGTTGCTCTGCGCGCCGGCTACTTTACCGAAACCGCTGCCGGCGGCAACCGTCGCTTCTTCACGTTCGGTGCCGGACTTCGCTACGACATGTACGGGTTCGATTTCAGCTACATCAACACGATCGACGCTACGCACCCGCTCGCCAACACGCTCCGCTTCACGTTCGTGGTGGACTTCGATCACGACAGCAAGTAGGTATATCACGCGGCCTGTGCGCTGAACGCGGCTTGCCGGTCAACGATACATGCACGGCCCCGGGGCATATGTCCCGGGGCTGTTTCGTTGTCCGGGGCCGGCGGTTGGTTTGCGCACTCCACCCTCCAGGGTGTTCGCGGTCATCGGCTTCATGCCGCAACGGTCTTCATCGGCGCAGGAGCCGTCCGGCTGCGGCAGACGGCGTGCTACGGCGATCGGTGGGGTGCCGGTTCCTGTGCTCGCATGAGATGGTGCGCGTGCATGTTGGTGCATGTGCACGATGATGCGCCGGAGGCGCTTCAATCCGCGGCGGATGCGGGAGATGTGGCGTGAACTGCTCGAACAACGGCATTCGGACCTGCAGCGCGACCGCAACACGCGGATCGCAATCGCTACACAGCCGGTACAACGGCTCTCGTCTCTTCGTGAATCCTACTGTTCCTTCCCGCGCAGTTCGCGTGCGATGCGTTCCGCCTCGAGCGCCCGGCGTTCGGTGGGGAAGCGGAGCATGAAGTTCTCGAAGGCATTTGCCGCGGCTTCCTTGTGGCCAAGCTTCTGATGCAGTTCCCCAACCAGATAGAGCGCGTCCGGCGAGTCGCGGTTCAGCGACATCGCATACTCCGCCGTCTCCAGCGCTTCGGCGTTTCGTTCCACATGCTCGAGCGCCCGCGCAAGCTTCAGCCAGGTGGTAAACGAATCAGGAAGAAGCTCGGCGGTGGCACGATAGCTCTCCACCGCAAGGCTGTCGCGGCCAAGCTGCGTGAGGAGCGTTGCACGCTGCGCATGCGCCTGAGCGAACCTGGGGTTGAGCTTGATCGCGGTATCGAGCTGGAAGAGAGCGCTGTCGAACTGGCGCATCATCGTGTACGCTTCGGCGAGCGTGGTGCGCACGCGAACGAATGCAGGCTCGATGATGAGTGCCTTCATCAACGGCGCGATGGCGAGCTCCGGCGCTCCGTTGTCCAGTTGCGCATCGCCAACTGCGAGGTAGGAGGATGCTGCGGCCGGAACTGCGGCGAGCATCGTGTTGGCAAGCTGCAACTCCTCCGCATAACGCTTCCGCGATTTATAGATCGCGATGATCTTCTCATATTCGTCCACCTTCGTGGAATCGAGCTCCAATGCTCGCCACGCCTCGGTAACGATGGAATCCTGTACGCGCCTGAGCGAGTCCGAAGTGCTGCTCTCCTGCGCCGATGCGTGAGCGGACGCAGCAAGCGCCAGCAGAAGCAACAGCAGGATGGAGCGCAGCCTTACCCGGAATGGCGGGGGGGGAGTGTGGAACGAAAAAGCCATGGCTGAATGCGTGCGCATTGCGGTATGGAGTCGTAAGCGTACCACGTCCACATCAGGCGCGTTTCGCAAACGGACGCAAAAACTACAATCGATTGCTACGCCTTGCAAGGAACTCGATGATCCGGAAGCTAACCGTTGCAATTCTTCTTCTGCTCCTGATCTGTGCAGGCTACTTCGCCTACGAGATCTGGCTTCGCCATGGTGACGACACCACGGTGATGGTACACATCCCAGAAGGCTCCAGCTTCTCGCAGGTACTGGACACGCTTGCCGCCGCGGAGTTGATTGGAAGCCGCGCCGCGTTCAAGGTGCTTGCCGTAACCACCGGGAACGATTCGAAGATCAAGCCTGGAACGTACAAGTTCGAACGCGGCATCACCGCGCAGGAACTGTTGAATGCTCTCGTCGAAGGGCGCTCCACGGTGCGCGTGAAGGTGACATTCCCGGAGGGCGTTACCATACGCCGCATCGCCTCCATTGCGCAGCGGGATGCGGGATGCGATTCGGCGGAGATCGTCCGGCTTGCCAACGATCGCACGTTTCTGAAGTCGATCGGCCTCACGGCATCCTCCGCAGAAGGATACCTGATGCCCGATACCTACTTCATCTACTGGGGCGAACATGCCAATGCATTGTTACGACGAATGAGCGATGTCTTCCGTGACTTCTATTCGGACTCGCTGAAGCGCCGCGCCGGTGCGCTGGGCCTTACACCGTATCAGGCGCTGACGCTTGCCTCGATCGTGGAAGGGGAGGCGCGTGTGGATTCGGAGCGGCCGATCATCGCCGGCGTATATCTCAACCGGCTGCATCGGGGGATGAAGCTGGAAGCGGATCCAACCATTCAGTATCTCTTCCCGAACGGTCCGAAGCGCATACTCTACCGCGATCTGGAGATCGACAGTCCCTACAACACCTATCGCTACACCGGCCTGCCGCCAACGCCGATCAACAATCCGGGCCGTGCCTCGATACGTGCCGCGCTGAATCCCGCCAGCCACGACTACATCTTCTTCGTTGCACGCGCAGACGGATCGGGCGGCCACACGTTCAGCCGCACCGCGCGCGAACACGAGGCCGCCGTGCGCCTGTACCGCGAGCGAACCGGGACCAACTAGGCCCTGTCTCAGGAAATAGTTTTGTGAGCCGGTCGCGAGCGATCGGTGTGCGCGGCAACGTGCACGAACCAGGCGTAGCAGCGCAGCGCCGAACGAGCGCAGCGTGGCCACGGGTGCGCGTCCGATGTCTCGCTGTGCGTTCGTGGATGGATGGTGAGGAGCCGGAGGGGCCGATATCGATGCCGTACAGGAGAACATCCTTCCTCGGAATGCAACATCCTGCCGGATCGCAGCGGAGCTTGGTTGTCCCGGCCGATGCCCGCCGCGCAGAGGTGCACCGCACGGTATGCAGCCGTGCTACCAGCGATTGGTTCCGTGCCCGAGGCGCAGACTGACGGTGATCACCACCAGCGATACCACGGTAAGCAGAATCGACAACGTCATTGCCGCATTGTCGTCACCGGTGGCGAACGCCTCGTAGATCGCAAGCGGTATCGTCTGCGTGCGGCCGGGAATGTTGCCGCTCAGCATGAGCGTTGCGCCGAACTCGCCGACGGCCCGTGCAAACGCGAGCGCGGCTCCGCTGATCAGGCCGTTGCGTGCAAGCGGCAGGGCGATATGCAGCAGCGTGCGCCAGCGGCCGGCGCCGTCGATGGCGGCGGCATCCTCCACCTCACGATCGATCGATTCGAATGCGATGCGCGCGGCGCGAACCATGATCGGCAGCGCCACCACTGCGCTGGCAAGCGCGGCCCCCAGCCATGTGAAGGCGATCTCGATCCCCATGGAGGCGAGCGCGGAGCCCAGAGAAGCCCTCGGCCCGAAGAGAAGCGTGAGGTAGTATCCGAGAACGGTTGGCGGGACGAACATCGGCGCCATCAGGAGCGCGTCCAGGAATACCTTGCCGTGATAGTTGTGGCGCGCAAGATGGCGGCCTATCAATCCGCCCACGATCCCGACCAGGCAGGTCGAGACCAATGCCACCTTCAACGATATTCCAAGTGCGTCCCAGACCATGCGGGATGATTGAGCAGCCGGCTTCGGAGGCCGGCCGCGAGGCGTGCGAGGGATGTTGAGATGCCGTCCGGCCCAGGTTGCCGGCGGCGCTGCGCGAACCCGGGGTGCCGGGCATCGGCGTGCAGCAGGAAGAACGCAATGTACGCAACGGCCGCGAACGAACACGGCGTTCGTGCGAATCGGGTCGGGTATCGGTTCGAGAGCTGCGCATCCCCGGGGCTCGCGGTTATTCCGACACGGAGCCCTTCGTCGAACTCGGTGCAGACTCCGCGAAGCGGAAAACCCGAATGGTTGCGAAGCGCGTCTCGCAGTGCCGGCGGGTTCTGCGAGGTCCTTCGCCAGCGGCGCGGGGGACACGACGGGGCTGACGCTCCAACCGAGACACTGCCGCGAACCGATCGACGCTGCGCGGGACCGTGTTCGCGAAACGGAAGCCCGTGCCGTTCCGGTGGGCCCCCCTCAGAACTTGATCCTCGGCGTGATATACAGGTAGAAGGGATGTTCGAACGAAGCGGGATCGCGGAACAGTCCGGCGCAGGCAAGATCGGTTTCCAGCCACAGATGGGAGGTGAGCCGCGCTTCGAAGAGAAGCTGCGGCGTGAAGTCGTTGAAGCCCGCGCGCCAGCGCAGCGTCGACTCCTGATTGGTCCAGGTTACGGCACCCAGCGGCGAGAGGCGCCGCGCGTGGCCCGTGAGTGTGATCTCTCCAGCGTCGCGCCGCGCGCGCGCATACTCGTTGTACGTCACCCCCACGTCGAACTGGAACGCGCCGATCCCTGCCTCCGTGAGATAGCGATAGCTGGCCTCGCCCGATGCCGTGTGGACGAAGTAGTCTCGTCCGATGTGGGCGGCGTCGAAGCTTGCGTCGCCGGGCGTTGCGAACCGAGCGCGCATCGTGACATCGCCGGCGTGAGCAGCTGCAGCCGCTCCCCATGCCGGCGCCAGCAGCCGCTCGCGAAACGGGCCTACGGGCGTGGCGCCGCCCGCCATCGGAAGCAGCAGCGCGCACTCCCAGTTGGGCGTGGCCATCCCGAGACGCCACGTGCCGTCGCACCACCAGAACTGATTGGATTCCGGCGCTCCGATCGCAGCGAACACTCCCACCGTAGGAGAGACGTGGGCGTCGAGGCGATCGAACGAGACGATCACGCGCGCGCCGCTGCTCCAGTCGTCGGCGCCGAACGTGTCGTTGGGGAGAAGGCGATCGTCCGAACCTCCCGCGGATCGCGATGCCGCCAGCAGCCTGTACAGATCCTCGCCGAGTGCAACGCGGATGTTGGACTCCGGGAAGATCGTGAGCTGGCCGAGCGTCATCAGCACAACGACGCCGGGGTGCCCGGGCGCATCGGCCGTGCCGCGTATCCGATAGGGGAACGATCGGCTGTTCCGTTCGATGTAGTGCAGGCGGATGCTGTCCGGCGTTACAACGGAATAGTATCGCTCCAATGCCTGCGTCGTGGCCGTCTGCAATGCAGCGTCCACCACCGTCCACTCCCGAAGCTGCGCGCACGCAACTCCGCCGGCTGCCGGGAACAGTGCCAGCACCAGCAGCGCATGCAGCGCGCGCCTGCGCGCCGAAACCGGGAGCGATCTGGTGGGAATGGCGTGCACGCCTGGGTTACTTGATGGATATGACCGGTGAGATGGCGATCGTGGTCGCCGGCAGAAACGGGTCGCTGGAACCAAGCAGGCCGTGCATCGCAACGGAAAGACGCACGCCCAGAGATTCGTTGAACTGCTCCTGCCACGACGCGGTAAGGCTTCCTCCGAAGAATCCGGCGGAGACGTTTCGAAGCGCGGAGCCGTCGCGGCCGGTCATTGCAAGCTCGAGTGCAATCAACGGACGTATGCTTCCGGTTCCCTCGCCTGTTGTAAGAGCGTCTCCCCTCGGCAACGGAAGCGCCTCGATATACCCGAGGCCCAGCTTCAGGCGAAGCCTTCCGAACGGGACAAGCTCCCGGGGGATGCGAACGATTCCGTAGGCCAGGCCGCTCCTGCCCAGATAGTAATGAACGCTGTCCGCTGCGGCCGCGTTTCCGATCAGTGACGGAGCCGTCGCCACGGAGATCATCCCGCCGGCACCGTAAACGATGCGCCCAAGGTTGTCCTTCTCGAACGCAACGCCAAGGCCGTAGGCTCCCTCGAACCCGCGGCTGAAGATCGTGCCCTCACGACTCCCCAAAGGAGCAGGAAGTTCACCCCATGCCTTCACTCCCTCGTAGCCCAGGCCCAGCCGCATGCGGCCGGCGCTGAATCCGGGGAGCGCTATCTCGTCGAAACCGATTCCGAGGAAGAGGTTCAGGCGCTCGTCGATGCGGAGCTGAAGGGCTTCCGATGCCGGCGGCGCATGCAACGCCGGCGGGCCGGTTGTCCCCGGCTCTTCGAAATCATCCTCCATCCCGGCTTCGTGGATGAAGGGGATGCGAGCCGCGAGCCCCTTGTTGTAGACCTCGATGGATTCGTCGCGCCAATAGCAGTCGCGACGAATCAGGCGGGCAAGCGTGAGCGTGTCCAGGAACTCGCTGAAGCCGGAGTCGATCGGTATCGAGCCGCAGACGATTCTGTCCAGGCGCATCCGGATCCCTCCCTGGGGCGTCACTTCCCCCACCACGGTCACGCGCAGCAGATCGTCCACGCGAGCCGTCGGGGCACGCGGGTTCTCCCGCGTCAGCCAGTCGTTGGCTCGTGCGATGATCTCCTCGGCAAGCTTCTGATCCAGCCCGTGCGCGCGATCCTGCAGCGTCCAGCTTGCACGATATGCCTCCTGCGCACGCGCGGCTGCGGCGCAGAATGCCAGCAGGGCAACCGTGGCGCACAGGCACCGCGGAGCGCGGCCCGTACGGCGCGGCGAACGCACATCACTCGGCTGCGACAAAGTCCACCTCCTGTGATTTGCCAAGGCGGCTGCCGCGCTGGTCGATGACATACATCCGGAAGCGGAACTCGTTCTGCCGGTCGCGCCGATGTATGCGCCACACCTGCCTGATCTGTTTGGTCTGATCGTCCGCATCCTCCGATTCGATCGTCGGTTCGTCAGCGTTGCCCGACTTGATCTTCAGCACGCCCCGGTTCGGCAGGCCGTTCAACGTTCCATACGTGATCGTGGTGATGCGCACTTCCTGCGCGTCGCGTGCGGTCGTGGGAGGGCGTTGCACGGTAGGAGCCGGGAGCGGCCGCACGTCCACCGTGGTCTGGTCCACCAACTGGCCATCCAGATAGCGGGCGAATTTCACCTTGCCGGATTCGGGGGCAGTGTAGCGCATCGATGAACGGTACTCGCTGCGATCGATCACCGTGCGATCGTTGTCCACCACCTCCACGGCCACGCGGCGGCTTTCGATGCCGGCCGGCGTGAAGTTGAGCGCGTACGATTGTCCGGCGATCAGCGTGGAAGGGAGCAGCGTGGCGATCGGGTCCGGCGCAACGCTCCGCACACCGAACGATACCGAGACGCGCTGCCCGTCGCTCTTGCGCGTTGCCGTCAGCGTAATCTCCTGCGACGTGCCGGCCGCCGGCGTTGTGCCGGTAAGCATCAGGCGTGTGGCGGATTGTTCCGCGATCCGGGCCGGTGCTCCCTTCGTTTCGAGTGTCATGTCGTTGAACGAACCCGGTCCGGAAAGATTGATCTGGTTGGACCACGTGGAGCCGGCCGGCATCGGGAGCAACGTCTGCGAGGCGGAAAGCTGGAACGGTCCGCCTGCGAATGCCAGAGGCGTCAGCGCCGAAGGGAGAGTCTGTGCCGTGAGCGTTCCAGAATCGTTGCGCGCCGCGAGCATCGTCTGTTGCTGAACGACACGCGGGATCGATGCCATGTCACGCAGCGCGAACACCGTGATCGTGAACGTCACCGAATCACTCACCGTGCCGTTGCGCTGAAGTATTTCGCCCACGCGGTCGCGAAGCTCGGGGCGAAGGTTCTCGGGCGGAAGAGGCGTGGCCGTGCCGGCAACGGTGATGCGGTAGACGGCGTCATGGTCCGTTGCCGATGGAGCCCACTGGAAGATCGCGCTGCGGTCGCCGCGCGCCAGGAGCATTGCGCGCTCGGTGGGCACCGGCTTGCCCGATGCGGAGTCTTCGATGGAGACGATGGAGAAGTGTACCGACGAGAACGTTCCCTGGGCGGTAACCATGTTGATGCTGTCGCGTTTCAGCATGGCGCCGGTGGTATCCACGCCGGCGCCGGCAGGGATGACGCTGTAGACAAGCGCTGCCTTCTCGGCCTTCACGCGGAAGTCCGATGCAAGCAGGTGACGGATCACATCCTCGAGCCCCTCCTCGCGCGAAGCATGCTGCGATGGAGTGGTTCCCAGCAGGAGAATGATCGCCGAGAGATAGAGAACGAAATAGATCTCGATCGATACCCGCCTGCGCCGTGTGATCACGGTCTGTGCGGTACGCTGGGGTGTCATCGCTCCTGTTCCTTGTGCGGGGAGGCGCCGGATTGCTCGCTCCCCTCGGGGGCCGTGCGCCCGACGATCCGCTCGAACTCCTTGCGGACGTAGAACTCGAGTTCCTTGCCGAAGAGCATGTCGATGCGCTGGCTCATTGCCTCGATCGAAACCACGAGCTGGTTCAGCAGCAGGTTGGTGGCATCCAGCCGCTCCGCGTGAGTCTCGAGCGATGAAAGGCCCTGAATGGCCGTGACTTTGTTGGAGAGCTCCCGCAGAGCATCCTCCTGCGCATGCGCGCTCTGCTCCAGGCGCATCGCCAGCGAGGCGTAGCTTCCGCCGATATCCTCCAGTTCGCCCAACACCTCGCGAATCACTTGGCGGTCCTCGCTCCCGTCGTCCGCCTCCGCCTCGTCGCCGCTCTGCGTTCCGGCTGCGCCGTTGCTGGTGACGTCGTCCTCCGGAGCGTAGAACAGAACGGTGAAGAGCATCAGCAGCATGACTGCCTCGATTGCGATGCCGATCAACGCCACGCGTTCCGAGAGAAGCCCGGCGAACCGCAGTCCGAGAAAGACCAGCAGGATCACCGCGCCGAAGTAGACAAGCGCCTGCACATTGTTGAAGTAGTGCCGGACGATGATCTCTTCCATGAAGATGCGCGTGCCCACGCGGGCGCCGAGCGGCTGGGCGATCTTGTACGACGTGCCGGTCATCGTGATCGCCATGTCGCCGCCGAAGGCAGCCGTGCGCCACAGGCCGAACAGCGACGGTATCACGGCGCTCTGCTGCTCAACCACCAGATCGTTCCAGTACTCCTGGTAGGCAGCGCGTCCTGCTGCGGTCGCGAGGTTGGAAAGTGTTTGTTGGTTCATGCAGGAGGGAAAAATAGCATATCGGCGAAGGGCTGACAACCAATGATGCAGATAGTGGGGAATGATATGACGAGCGCCGATGAATGAATGATAGGTGGTTCTGAGTAGATTCACACCATCGGCACGTTCGGGCGCAGACCGTCGGCACGGGAACGCGTTCGCGGAACCCATTCAGCAACAACGCAATGCCCATGCTGCTCTGTCCCGCATGTCTCCATGAAGTTCCGGAAGAGGCTGAACGCTGCCCGTTCTGCTCGGAAGAAATCGAACGCGATCCGTTCTACAAGGAGGTGGATATACACATGGATGATGAAGACATTTCCGACTGGGAGATCGTCCGGCGTGTGAGCACGGAGATCGAGGCACGCCTGATAGCCGGGCGCCTGGAGGCAAACGGCATTCCCGCGATCGTACTCTCGCAGGTTGACAGCACGCGGAATTTCACGGTGGGTGCTCTGGCGGTTGCAAAGGTTCTGGTGCCTCGTGAATATCTGGGTGCCGCCGGCGCCCTGCTGGAAACACCCGCCGATCCCATCAGCGATCAGGACATCGGGGAAGGGGAGGAGGAGCCGGAGTGATCCGCCTCCGCGCCGGCTCTAACGCTTCGTACGGCTGCGTCGTTATCGATTCGATAACGCGGGGCGGAGGGCCTGCAGATTATCATGAGATATTCCTCCTCCCGCCTGTTCGGGTGGTAGCTTCCGAAAGGATTCCGAACTACCGCCGACGGTAATCATACTTCCGGGACGCAGGGAGAGCACTCCATCGGGACCGGAACTTCACGTTCGCTTCAGCATGCATGCGGGAACGATTGCCACGTCGATCACGCTGCGTGCGCCTCGCGGCGCGGCGATCTGTTGAAGCACGTTGTTGATTGGATCATCGCTCGGTACCCGCTCCACCCATGATGATAAAACGATGGCGAAGGGCACGGGCACACAGGCTGTGCACCGGACTGCGTTCACGACCGTTGGCGACGCGCGCCCCGCGGCAATAACACTCGCAGGGAACATGTACCCGGTACACAAGAACGTTCTGATTCTCTCCGCATCGGCCGGAGCCGGGCATGTGCGTGCCGCGGAGGCTCTTGTTCATGCGTTTCATACGCTCGGAACAGGAAGCTCGGTTGTACATGCCGACGTTCTGGGGTACGCCAACCGCCCGTTCCGTGCCCTCTACGCGAAGATGCATTACAACATGGCCAATCGTGCGCCGCATCTTCTCGGATGGCTGTACGACAAGTCTGACCGCCCCGGGCGGAACAACTGGGCGCGCCTGGCATTCAACCGGCTCAACCTGCACGGCTGCCTCGGCTTCATCGAGCGGGTGAATCCGGATCTCGTGATCAGCACGCACTTCCTTCCCGCCGAGCTGGTGACGTGGCTTCGTGCGAAGAGGCGCATCGCATGCCGCCAGGCAATCGTGGTTACTGACTACGACGCCCACTCCATGTGGCTGGTGCCGGACCAGGAACACTATTTCGTGGCGTTGGAGGAGACGCGCGAACACATGGCGGGATTCGGCATTGCACGCCGGAGGCTCACCGTAAGCGGCATCCCGATCGATCCCGCGTTCCGGAGGCCGGTGAGCCAGTGCCAGGCGCGGCTGAAGCTGGGGCTGGACGTGGAACGGCCAACGCTTCTGGTTTCGGCGGGCGGCATCTGCTGCACGGCGATCGGGCCGATCGTCGGCGCACTCCGCAGAATGCGGCACCGCGCGCAGGTGCTGGTGATGTGCGGACGCAACCGTGCCATGAAGTGCCTCGTGGATGCGGCGGTCCGCTCCACCGAAGGCTCCGGGAGCGTGACGATCGAGTCCGTTGGCTACACCACCCGCATGGCGGAATACATGGCGGCATCGGATATCCTGATCGGAAAGCCGGGTGGGCTTACCATGAGCGAGGCATTGGCAAGCGGCCTGATCTTCGCCATCGTCGATCCCATCCCCGGGCAGGAGGAGCGCAATGCGGATCATCTTCTGGAGCAGGGAGTGGCTGTCCGCTGCAACAACATCTCCGTTCTCGGCTACAAACTGGATGCACTGCTGGACGATCACAACCGCATGATCGAGATGCGGGAGAATGCCTGCCGCCTCTCCCGTCCCGATGCGGCGGAGACGGTGGTGCGCACGTTGCTGGAGCGGGGAGACCGTGCCTGAACCCCGTGCAGGCTTCGGCAAAACGCGAACGGCCTTCCCCACGCAGTGTGAAGAAGGCCGTACAAGGTTTCCGTGAGATTGCCGCTGAGCGGTTGCCGGGCAGTATGCCGGGCGGCATGCCGGGCTTCAGTGCCCGACGGAGGCGCCGTACGCGCCGGCGTCCAGCAGGTTCGAAGCGTCGCCCGTCACCTCGATCTTGATCATCCAGCCGTCGCCATAAGGATCGGAGTTGATCGTCTCCGGCTTGTCCACGATGATCTGATTCACCTCCAGCAGCTTCCCGGACACCGGCATATAGAGGTCCGAAACGGTCTTCACCGCCTCGATCGTACCGAACGACTCGCCGGCTTCGAGCTCGTCGCCAACGCTCGCGGAGATGTCAACGAACACCACGTCGCCAAGCTCGGACTGCGCGAAGTCGCTGACGCCGACATAGCCTGTGGTTCCATCCTGCCGCAGCCACTCGTGGCTCTTGGCATACTTGATCTGCTCGGGAAAATTCATGATCGAGAGCGGCTTGTGTGATTGATCGATAGTTGATTGTCGTTGAAGCATGCGGCGCCCGGCGCACGGGCGTTTCAAAGGGTGTGCCGTTCGGCACGGCTGGCCGGGAACGTCAGGGATGTCCTTCCTTCGGAAGCCGGTCGCGCCACTCGGAGGTATCGATGAAGCGCGTATCGAACTGGCCGCTGAGGAACACCTCGTGTTCCATCATCATCTTGTGGAACGGGATCGTGGTCTTCACACCCTCGATCACGAACTCGTCCAGCGCGCGGCGCATCTTGGCGATGGCGCTGGAACGCGTCTCACCGAACGTGATCAGCTTCGCAACAAGCGAGTCGTAGTTCGGTGGGATGGTGTATCCCTGATACACGTGGGAGTCGATGCGGACGCCATGCCCGCCCGGCAGGTGCAGCGTCGTGACGCGGCCCGGGCTGGGGCGGAAGTCGTTGTACGGATCCTCCGCATTGATGCGCACCTCGATGGCGTGCTTGCGCGGGGGCGCCTGGCGGAGCGTGAGCGTCTCGCCGGCTGCAACAGCAATCTGTTCCCTGATCAGGTCGATCCCGAGCGATTCCTCCGTCACCGGATGCTCCACCTGGATGCGCGTGTTCATCTCCATGAAATAGAAGTTCCGGTGCCTGTCCACCAGGAACTCCATCGTGCCGGCTCCCTCGTAGTTCACATACTCGCAGCCTGCAAGCGAGGCCTCGCCCATCTTCGCACGCAGCTCCGGGGAGATGATGGGGCTTGGCGACTCCTCGATCAGTTTCTGATGTCTGCGCTGGATGGAGCACTCGCGCTCGTTGAGGAACGTTCCGTTCCCGTGGCGATCGCACATCACCTGGATCTCCACGTGACGCGGCTCCTCGATGAACTTCTCGATGTAGAGGCTGCCGTCGCCGAATGCCGCCAGCGCCTCGGTCTGTGCCGTTACGAAGGCATGCTCGATCTCGTCCGGCCCCTGCACAACGCGCATTCCCTTGCCGCCGCCGCCGGCCGAGGCCTTCACGATCACCGGGAAGCCAACCTCTTCAGCCACGCGGCGCGCCTGCTCGGGATCCTCCACCGTGCCAGGACTTCCCGGCACTACCGGAACGCCTGCAGAACGCATCGTGTCCTTGGCGACGGACTTGTCCCCCATCAGCCGGATGGCGCTGGGCTGCGGGCCGATGAAGGTGAAGCCCGTCTCCGAACAGATCTCCGCGAAGCCGGCATTCTCCGCCAGGAAGCCATAGCCGGGATGGATTGCATCCGCGTTGGTGATGGCGGCAGCCGAGATGATGCGGGGGATGTTCAGATAACTGTCGCGACCCGGCGGCGGGCCGATACAGACGGCCTCGTCCGAGAACTTGACGTGAAGGGAGTTGGAGTCGGCGGTAGAGTAGACGCTGACGGTACGGATGCCCATCTCGCGGCACGCGCGGATAACGCGCAGTGCAATCTCCCCGCGATTGGCAATCAGAACTTTTTTGAACATCAGTCTGGCTCGACCAGGAAGAGCAATTGGTTGTATTCCACCGGCTGCCCGTTTTCCGCAACGATCTTCACGATGCGGCCGGCAACATCACTCTCGATCTCGTTCATCAGCTTCATCGCTTCCACGATGCAGAGAACCTCGCCCGGAGTGATATGGGCGCCGACCTCCACGAACGGAGGGGCGCTGGGTGAGGGGGAGCGGTAGAACGTGCCCACGATGGGAGAGCGGATCTCGTGGTAGTTCGCCTCGGGGGCGGGCGCTGCCGGCGCAGGGGCCGGCGCGGGAGCGGCATGCGCCGAAGCGGCCGGTGCCGCAACGGCAGGCTCGCTTACCGGCATCGGCATTGGAGCGTAATGCACCTGCGTTGCGATCGCATCGTGCCGCGGGCTTTTCGAGAGGCGAATCTCCACCCCGTCACGCTCGATCCGAAGATCGTTCACCGTGCTCGCATCGAAGATCTCGAGGAGCTGCTTCAGATAGTTTATTTCGATCATCTGGTCCGCCATTGCAACGGGCTCCAACGGGTTTGGGAACTCTCAGTTCTTGACGCGGTCAAGATACTCGCCGGTGCGCGTATCCACACGGATCATGTCGCCCTCGTTCACGAAGAGGGGCACCTGTACGGTGGCGCCGGACTCCATCGTGGCGGGCTTGGTTGCGCCCGTTGCCGTGTCCCCCTTGACACCCGGTTCGGTATGCGCGATCAGCAGCGTCACATGCGGCGGAAGTTCCACCTGAACAACGTCCGAGCCGTTGAAGGAAATGGTGGCCTCGCCGGATTCCTTCAGGTAGCCGGCCTGCTCGCCCACGACAACCTCCGGTACATGCACCTGATCGTAGGTCTCGGTGTCCATGAACACCATGTCCTCGGCATCCCGGTACAGGAACTGCATCGTCTTGCGCTCCACGCGCACGATATCGATTTCCTCGCCGGAGCGGAATCGGTTCTCGAGAAGTTTGCCGTTCTTGATCTGCCGCATCTTCACCTGATAGAAGGCGCGGAGATTGCCGGGTGTTCTATGCTGGCTTTCGAGCACCGTGCACAATTCGTTGTTGAACCGAATCACAATGCCGGGCCGAAGGTCCGATGTCGTTGCCATAGGATGAGAACCAGGGAAGTATCGTTCTGAGGTTAGAGAAATCTGGAGAGGTGCCGAACGGATTTGAACCGTTGTAGAAGGTTTTGCAGACCTTTGCCTAGCCACTCGGCCACGGCACCTTGGAGTTCCCGACATTCGGCGCTGCGAAGCCTGCAGGCCCACAAACGCATTCCGGTTTCACAGGAACTGTTGATAGTCACGGCCACGATCGAAACACGATCGAATCCCGGAGCGCCAAAGATATTCCCCGATGCAGTTCTGTGCAAGATGGGAGTGTGTCAAAGGGTATGATATCGAACGATTCGCGCCTGGGGCCGCCTGCCGGGCAGGCCGGTACAACATGGATGCGTTGGCCGAGATGCCGTGCAGCAGAATACGGAGCGGCCTCGAACCCAGGCGGTTTCGAGGCCGCTCCAACGAGTCGGGCAGGGGCCAGGATGCTAACGATGATGCGATGGAGAAGTGCGCGTGTGTGAATGCACAACCGTTCCGTTCTTCCTGGTATAGCTTCTGACATGAACGGTCTTCCTCCCGGACGATTTGGGATGTCCGCCCTTCGCCAGAAGTGCCGGCTCTGCGATGCCGAGAGTGAAGAACAATACAACGAGGAGCGAAATGAAATGCTTCATGGAACAACTCCGATGAATGTGAACGAACAGTGAATACTGCCGCGCGCCGATGATTGCGCGCGGGCGGGGGGCAAGATCATATGGAATGTACCTCGGAAGAGCGGAGCGAGGAGTTATCCCCGAGTATCCGGATGAAGCGTAGGCAACCCGGGCACCGGGCGCGTTGCGATTGAGCACCTGGCCCGTCTCCCCGCCTTCACTTCATCACCCGATCCCGCTCGTCCAGCTTCTCCTCCTTCACCAGCACGCCGTCGAACTGCCGGTAGGTGAGCCGCATGCCGGCCACGCCGTCGCTTCGCCGTCCCTTCGGTTTCCCCTTGAGATCGAACGAGTGCCATTCGATCATGCGGCCGCTGGTGTCGTACGCATAGGTGATGGAGGCGATGCCGCTGCTGTCGCTCATGCTCCCTCCATCGTGGGAGAGGAAGGAGACCTTCACGGGAAGTCCGCATTCGTTCAGGTCGTACGTTCGCACGTACTCACCTCCGGGAAACGGAATGGGCCTCCGATCGATGTTGCTGATCTCCTCGCGCACCAGGTTGCCATGCGAATCGGTCTTGAAGCGGCGGAAGTAGACGGCGTTGCCGATCTCCGCAAACGGGCGGAGCGGCAGGTTGTCGCCGAAGTGCGCCTTGCCGGAACTGTAGTACCACTCCTGTGCATAGACGCCCGGCTCCAGTGTGCGGTAGAGCACGCGATGCACGCCGGAGGAATCGTTCGCCGGCTTTCCCATGTGGTCCAGAATCTTCCGTTGAAGAAGCTGCCCGTCCGGACGGCGGTAGACCTCCTCGGAGAACGCCCAGTCCGCCTGCACCGCCATGCCGGTGCCGTCGAAGTAGGTGCGGCGCTCCACGATGACGTTGAGCGAGTCGTAGCGTGTGTAGGAGATGCGCATCGTTGCCCAGTCCGATCTGGTGTCCGTGTTGCCGAAGCGGAACCGCGTAAGCTGCACGGGGCGGCCGAGCGAGTCGCGCCGGACGCCGATCACGAACGGCTCCGAAGCCGGTGCCGCGGCAGGATCGCAGAACACCAGATGCTCCAGTGCGTCCACACGAAGCAGACGACTGAATTCCGTGTAGTCGTTCAGGCTCTGGCTGCGGAGTGCCGCAGGCGCAAGCGCTGCGAGTGTTGCGAGAAGAAGATGGGGGTTGATGCCGATGCGGCGGCGCGCTGTTCCGGCGCCGGGGACTGCAACTGTGCTGAGCTTCATCGTTCCGAGAAATGTTGTTCGTGCCGAAGATCTTCCAGACACGGACCGGATGAAAAAGTTAAGCAATGAAACGTGGTTCCCGGCATCGCCTGGACGATTATTCTGTAGCTTTGCTCGCAGTTGAACGCGAACGGACCGATGGAACGCACGCTGGAGGATCGGCGCATTCCGGGGTAGTTGCGTGTGCGATGAATGGATCGATTCAATGCGGCGATGAAGCCCGAACTCAACTTCCCGAACGTCATCACGGCGGCGCGCATATTGCTGACGCCGCTCTTCGTCTGGCTGGTGCTCAGCCAGGATGGCGTGCGCGTTCAGGTGGCCGCGCTGATATTCCTTCTCGCCGCGATCAGCGACTGGTACGACGGCTGGTACGCCCGGCGCTACAACGCCATGAGCGCCTTCGGCCGCTTCTTCGATCCGCTTGCGGACAAGGTTCTGATCGGCGCCGCCTTCTTCGTGTTCGTGACGCTCGGGCCGTTCGATCTCTGGATGGTGCTGGTGATCGTCGGGCGTGACCTCGTGGTAACGGTGCTGCGGGTGATCGCCGATCTGAAGCATCAGCCGGTGGTGACGAGCCGTCTTGCAAAGTGGAAGACCGCACTGCAGCTGATCTTTCTCTGGTACGTGGTGCTCGTCTTCACTCTGAAAAATGTCATCTGGATTCGCGAGGCGATCACCGTTGCCCGTCTGGATGCCCTCCTATCGCCGGCCATCGTGATGCCGGCGATGCTGTTGCTGACGCTGCTCTCCCTTGTCACGGCGGGTCAGTATCTCTACGAAAACCGTCACATACTTCGCGTGCTAACGAATGGCAGTTTCGCCCGCACAACTCTCTAAGCTGGGCGTACCGGTCTGGAAGCAGATCATTGCGGGAGGTCTCTACACCGGCCTCGCGCCGATCGCCTCCGGTACCGTTGCCAGCGCCGTTGCCGTGCTCGTCTACTTCACGCCGTGGGGCGCCAACTATCTCTTCCTTCTCGGCCTCTCGCTGGCGGCCTTCATCGTCGGCATTCCGCTGGCCCGCGACGTGGAGCGCGCTCTTGGCCACGACCCCAGCTTCGTCACGATCGATGAGTTCGCCGGGCAGTGGCTTGCGCTTGCCTCGCCATGGGTGCTTCACGATCCCATCTGGGCAGTCCTCACGTTCTTTGTCTTCCGCGTCTTCGATATCGCGAAGCTCTGGCCCTCCAGTTATTTCGACCAACGTCCGGGCGGCCTGGGCGTGATGGCGGACGACATGTTCGCCGGACTCTACGCCAACATCGTCTGCCATCTTCTGATCTTCGGCTATCAGATCGTGCGGCAGTTCGTATGAAGGGGCGGTAGTCGGTAGTTAGTTGTCACTGGTCAGGCGGTAGTCAGTGAACGTAGTGAGCAGTACAGAACACCTTGCGTACAACTGACTACTAACCACGAACTACTGACAACTAACGACTGATGACCATTAACCAACTCTCATGCTCTCACTCCGCCTTGCATACAGTCCCGATGCCGACGACGCGTTCATGTTCCGTGCGGCGATCGAGGGATTGATCGACACCGAGGGGCTCCGGTTCCAGCCGGTGACCGCGGATACACAGAACCTGAACGACATGGCCGATCGCGGCGACGTGGATATCTCCGCCGTCTCGGTTGCGGCCTATCCGTTCCTCGCGGACCGCTTCCTCCTCTTCGCGCATGGCGGATCGGTGGGGCGGGGATATGGCCCGGTGATCGTTGCACGCGAGCCGTTTCCTGCGGACGAACTCCGGACGAAGACGATTGCCACGCCGGGGGCCAGAACAACTGCCCATCTGATCACCCGTCTGATTGCGCCGGAGGCGCGCTTCACCGTTGTGCCGATCACACCGTACGAGGCGATCTTCAACGCCGTCGGCTCCGGCAGCGTGGATGCCGGCATCATCATCCACGAGGGCCGGCTCACCTATCAGCGGCACGGCCTGCAGCGGATCGTGGATCTGGGAGAATGGTGGGGCCGGCAGACGGGGCTTCCGCTTCCGCTGGGAGCGAACGTGATCCGGCGCTCGCTGGGCGAGGAGGTGGTGAAGCGCGCAAGCCGTGTGATGCAGCGCTCCATCCGCTGGGCGCTGGACCATCGCGACGAGATGATTCGCTTTCTGATCTCCCACATCCATCGTCCCGATGAGGTGGCCACTCCGGAGTTGCTCGATCGCTACCTTGCGATGTATGCAAACGAGGAGACGCATGCCTACTCCGAGGATTCGATGCGTGCCATACAGACCGTGCTGGACAGGGCGCTGGAGATCGGTGCCATCGAGCGCCGCGTGATCGCGGAGTTCGCCTGACAGGCGTACCCGAGCGGCGCGCGCGATCTGGGGCCGGGCCCGCTGGCACGAGCTCGTCCCGAACGTTTCATTGCAATCTCGCAGGTGATACTTCCCTTGCTTCTCTTCTCCTCCGATATCGAACGCGACGCCGGCTTCCCATCCGGCCTGCCCGATTCCATCGCAACCGGGATCACCGGCGTGGGGCTTGTTGAATCGGCGATCGGCGCCACGCGGCTGATCGATCGCCACGCGCCGGCCCATCTCGTGTTCGTGGGGACGTGCGGCGCGCATGCGGGGAGCGGCATCGGCGTTGGCGACATCGTGATCGCAACAACCATCGTGCTCGGCTCCGGAGACGTGGCTCGCGGCGCGATGCGTCTTCCAACGCTCCTCCGCTCGCGGCTGGCAACGGACCCCGCGCTGAACGCGCGCCTTGCCGGCGGTGCCGGCGACCAGGTGCCGCGCAATGCGTCCGTTTCCTGTACGCTCGGCATCACGGAGACGGAGGAGCTTGCACGCGAGCTGAGCGTGGAGGCTGCAACGGAGAACATGGAGGCGTTCGCCGTTGCGCGAGCCGCCGAACACGCATCCATTCCCGTTGCGGTGCTCCTCGGGGTGACGAACATCGTCGGTCCGGGCGGCGGTGCCGGGTGGGCTGCGAACTATCGCGAGATGATGCAGGCGGTAACCGGCATTGCCATGCGTGCGCTTTCATGAGCGGCGAACGTTTCGATATCGACCACGGCGAGGACGCGGACTACTTCAACCTCGGGTTCGATGTGGTGGACAGTCTTGCCCGCAGTGCGCGGAACAGGCTGGCGTTTCTCCGGCTTGGCGCCGATGGGGAGCGGGACGCGCTTACCTACTGGGAGCTGAGCGCCGGATCGAATCGCGTTGCGAACGTGCTCCGGGGCCTCGGCATCCGGGCGCGCGATGTGGTGCTGCTCCTGATGCCGCGAACATCCGCATGGTGCGCCGCCGCGCTCGGGGCAGTCAAGCGGGGAGCGGTGATCGCCGTCGCGGATCCGGATGCATCCGGTGCGGAACTGCAAAGCCTCTGCGCCGCCGTTCGTCCGCGCGCGATCGTTGCCGACGCAGCGCGTGCAGCAGCGGTTGAAGAGGTGCGCGATGCCCTGGGGGCTGTCGGGATCTGGATGGTATCCGGGGGGGCGCGCGACGGTTGGACCGATCTGGACGCAGCCTGCGCCGCATCCTCCGGCACGCTGCTTCACATGGGCTTCGACGAGATGACGCGTCCGGCCGATCCGATGCTCTACGTTCCGTTCGGCACTGCGGCGGGCGAGGCCCGCATCGCACTCCACCCGCACGCGCAGATGCGTGCCCAGCGGGGGATCGCCCGGGGCTGGTTCGGCATCGAGGGAAACGACATCCACTGGACGCTCGTCCCCGGGCCGTGGACATCGCTGGCGTGGCCGCAACTGTTCGCGGAGTGGATGGCGGGCGCAACAGCCGTGGTGCACGATGCCGCCGCTGCCGTTGATCCGCGCGATGTGCTGCACGTGATCGCGACGCTCGGTGTCACCTCCTTCTGCACGACCCCCGATCTCTACCGCGCAATCGTTTCCTGCGACATGAAGGCGTACGATCTCGGCACGCTCCGCTCTGCAACATGCGCCGGCGCACTGGATGCGGCGACGATCGAGGCGTGGAAGGATGGCACCGAGGGGCTGGAGCCGCGCTCCGGCCTGGGGCGCGCGGACACCGGCCTGCTTGCCTGCATCGCGTCCGGCGCAGGCGCGCGGGCAGACTGCTACGGTACCGGCGGCGATGCGCTTGCCGTGACCGACGAACGTGGAACACCGCTCGGGCATGGAGTGCAGGGGAGGCTGGCGGTTCGTGTCTTCCCGGCTCAGCCGCCGGGCGTTGCGCTGCGCTACGCCGATCCTGCGCACGATGCCGCCGCGTTTGTCGGCGACTGGTTCGTGACGGACGAGCGCGTGGTGATCGCGGACGACGGCACGATCGGTCCTGCCATGCCCGTGCAGGGGGCCGCCGCACATCTCGTCTACACGATCGCGCCACCCCGCCGCGCCGGCGGGTAAACCGGGGCATCACTCGGCGTTCGCCTGCTGATGGAAATGCCGGCCATTCTGTCTGTAGCCGCCGCGTCCACCTTTCTTCGTTGTCAACAAGCTCCGCCAGGAGCGGCCTGTCTGTCTCCGCAAGCACAGGCCGCTCCCTGCAGGGAGCTTGCAATCTCCGAGATCGTATCGACTACAGATAGGACTCGCTGTACGCGCGCATTGCTGCGCACCACGTTGGCGCAGGCATGGTACCATGCGCCGATTGTTGACCCCGCCTTCACATCGCATCGCCGCATAGAGTACCTCCGATCGGCATCGAACGCGGGCCATCCTGTCTGTAGCCGCCGCGTCCACCTTTCTTCGTTGTCAACAAACTCCGCCAGGAGCGGCCTGTCTGTCTCCGCAAGCACAGGCCGCTCCCTGCAGGGAGCTTGCAATCTCCGAGATCGTATCGACTACAGATAGGACTCGCTGTACGCACGCATTGCTGCGCATCACGTTGGCGCAGGCATGGTACCATGCGCCGATTGTTGACCCCGCCTTCACATCGCATCGCCGCATGTGTCACCTCCGATCGGCATCGAACGCCCCTGCGGGGACATGCATGGCGATCGCCGGATGTCTGCAACCGGATGGCCATCATCTCCATCCTCGATACACCTGAACACATCGCCGAACCGAAACGCCGGTGTAATTTCCACGCGACTCATCCGGTGCATGGCGCGAAGCCGGTGCCGGATGCAACGACATTCCTTCAGCTTTCCATCCATCGGAATAATCCGACATGAGCCAGATGCCGACCGAGACTACGAGTGCCGCAGTGATTGCGGAGCTGGAGCGGATGTTCGCGATGTTCCCCGATCTGCCGAAGGAGGCGATCATCAAGCAGGATATTCTCCGGCAGGGGCTTGCCTTCGCGGAGAGCGCGCTGCAGGTTGCTTCCGGGTACAAGCCGAAGGATTATTTCATCTTCTCCTTCGACCTGGTCCCGCTGAAGGAGATGCAGGTGTACGAGGCCTATCGCTCGCCGGAGGAGATCCGGATGACCGGCGGCCCCTACGATCTGCTTCCGACGATCGTCTCCGTTCGTGTGAATCCGGACTCGCCGTATCGCGTCGAGATACATGAGGGACACATCTCGCTCCTCTGTGAGGGAGCGCTCCTGGCACGCCTCGAATTTCCCCCCATCCCTGACTATTACAGCGCGCAGCTGACCAGCGGCAAGAAGATCTCCCAGATCGCTCCGGCAATCGAGTGGGGCTATCTGGTGTATCTGACCGTCTACCGTCTCTGCCAGTATTGGGGGAAGACGGAGGAGTGCCGCTTCTGCGACCTCAACGAGAACTATCGGCAGCAGAAGGAGCAGGGGCGCGAGTACACTGCGGTGAAGAGCATCGAGGATATCGTGGAGGCGATGGCCTTCATCAACCAGCACGACACCGTCTCCAGAGCCTACACGGTAACCGGGGGATCGATCACCAGTTCGCTGCAGGGAATGAAGGAGGCGGAGTGGTACGCACGCTATGCGGATGCCATCGAGAGCCGTTTCGCAGGACGCTGGATTCCGAAGGCGGTGGTGCAGGCGTTTCCGAAGGAGGAGACGAAACTGCTCCGGGAGGCGGGCTACAGGATCTATCATCCCAACTTCGAGATCTGGGATCGCGAGCTCTTCTCCTGGATCTGTCCGGGGAAGGAGCGGTATGTCGGGCGCGACGAGTGGATGAAGCGCATCGTGGATGCCGCCGACGTCTTCGGCCCGGAGCGCGTGATTCCGAACTTCGTTGGCGGCGTGGAGATGGCGCGGCCGCACGGCTTCACCGAGATCGATCGCGCTATTGCGTCGACAACCGAGGGGCTGGAGTTCTTCATGAGCAAGGGAATCATTCCCCGCTTCACGACTTGGTGCCCGGAGCCCACCTCCGATCTCGGCCGCCAGGAGGGGCCGCCGCTCGAATACTTCGTGAAGCTTCTGTATGCATGGCGTTCCACCTTCGAGAAGTACAACCTCTCCGCTCCGCCGGGCTACGGCCGTCCGGGTGTGGGGAGCGCGGAGTTTTCCGTGAGCGCATTCATGGACGTGATCCGTGTGGAGCGCCTCCCCAAAGGGAGGGAGATCGCGGAAGTCTGAGGCCCGCGGCGTCCCCGCCCGCCGTGACGAGATATAGTCCAATCCAGCATGCTGCTCCGGCACTGCGAATGCAGCGCATCGCGGTGATGCCCGCTCCTCTTCGCAGCCGGCTGCACGCATCGGTACCTTCAACGACGTGCGTCACGATCACTATGGACCAGATAATCCTGCGCTCAGCCGCCGGCCCGCTCAGCGGCTCCGTTACACCCCCGCCGGACAAGTCGATCTCGCATCGGGCGCTCTTCTTCGCCGCGTTGAATCGCGGGCGTACCGTGCTTCAGAACATCTCCATCGCAGCCGATCCGCTTGCAACGCGCAATCTTCTCGAGTCGCTCGGCTACGGCTTCGTGCAGGAGGGGGGCGCGCTGGTAAAGGCGGCCGGCGCCGCGCACCAGTATGCCGCGCACCAGTACGCCGTGCACGGGGAGCTCTCGCTTCACTGCGGGAACTCCGGCACCACTGCCCGCCTTGCATGCGGCTTCCTGACCGGCGAGCGCGGGACGTTCGTATTGATCGGCGACGACTCGCTTTCAATCCGTCCGATGGAACGTGTTGCCGCTCCGCTTCGTGAGATGGGGGGCGTGGTTGCCACCACCGACGGGCGCATGCCGGTTCGCGTGGACGCCTCGCATCCGGTCTCCGATCGCGTGATGCTGATGGAGGCCGCCTCCGCGCAGGTGCACGGCGCGCTCTTTCTCGCGGGGCTTCGTTCGAAGGGGGGCGTCTTGATCCGGCGCACGAAGCCGATGCGCGATCATACCATCCGTCTGGCCGGCGCCTTCGGCCTCGAGACTCCGTACACGGATGACAACGGCATGCCGATCGACGAGGTGGTTGCCGCAACGATCGATCGCGATGTGGAACTCCGGATACCGGGCGATCTCTCCTCCGCGGCGTTCTTCGTTGTCGCCGCTCTCATCGTTCCCGATTCGGATATCACCATCACCGGAGTGGGCCTCAACCCCACGCGCATCGCCTTCCTCGAGGCTCTGCGCGAGATGGGAGCGAAGGTGCACTGGCACGCGACCGGCGACGATGCCGAGCCGGTTGGCGAGATCCACGTGCAGCACTCCGGCATGATGCGCGGTATCGATCTCGGCGAACGTGTTCATGTGGGAACGGTGGCGCAGATGATGGATGAGCTTCCGCTCCTTGCGCTGGTTGGTTCGCAGGTAGCGGGCACAACCACCGTACGCGGCGCGGAGGAACTGCGCGTGAAGGAGTCGGATCGGATCGCGGCAACCGCGCGTCTGATGCGATCGCTCGGCGTGGTGGTCACGGAGCTTCCGGATGGCTTCGAGGTGACCGGGCCGCAGGAGGTTGTCGGAGGGGGAGCCATCGATCACGAGGGCGATCACCGTCTGGCGATGGTTGCCGCCGTTGCCGCGCTGATCGCCCGCGCGCCGGTTACCATTCCGGATCCGGATGTGGCTGCCGTTTCCTATCCGGGTTTCTGGACCCAGCTGGAGGCGATCGCGCCGGGCGTGATCAAGGGAGCCGTGTGATGGTGCAGCGGGGAACGATGGCGGGAACAGCGGAGCCCGAACGGCTGGTGCTGATCGGCGCGAACATCGCACACTCACGTTCTCCCCGCATCCACAACCATCTCTTCGCACTCTATTCGCTTCCGTATCGCTACGATCTCATGCCGCTCGATGAATCGCAGGTGGTAGCCGTGCTGGAGAAGATGAAGCGGGGCGGCTATCGCGGCGCAAACGTCACCTCGCCACACAAGCGCGCCGTGCTTCCCGCCATCGGCGCGTTGAGCCCGGAGGCGGCCCGAATTGGAGCGGTGAATACGATCGTGATTCAGGACGGCCGGGCCACTGGCCACAACACCGATGCGGCCGGATTCGCCGATTCGTTGCACGGCCATCCGCTCATTGCCGCGCCGTTCTCCGCGAACGTGCTCGGTACCGGAGGTGCCGCAATGGCGGCCGTGTACGCGCTGCTGGCCTTCCCTACACTTCGCGCGCTCACGATATACTCCCGCGATGCGAATCGTGCCGCCGATGCAGCCGCGCGATGGGGAGACAACCGGCTGCGCGGCGCGACGCCGGGGAACTACTCGCAGGCGGATCTTCTGGTGAACGCAACGCCGCTGGGCCTTCCTGCATCCCCGGGCATGCCGATCGCGGCTGCGGAACTCGCCGGCACGCGGCTGGTGTACGAGATGGTATATTCACCGCCTGAGACATCGCTGGCTGCCGCCGCACGCGCGGCGGCGATCGAGGTTATCGGCGGGCGGGCGATGTTCGTTGCCCAGGCGTTGCGCGCGTTCGAACTCTGGACCGGCATCGTTCCGCGCCCGGACGATGTGCCGGGCGATCTGTGGGGGGATGGGAGTTCGTTGGTGGTCAGTGGTCAGTAGTCAGTAGTCAGTAGTCAGTAGTCAGTAGTCAGTAGTCAGTAGTCAGTAGACAGTAGACAGTAGTCAGTAGACGATCAATAGTCCGGGCGTTATGGAACCTCCGGCCTGGCCCGCAAGTTCACTCACTAACAACTAACAACTAACAACT
>JAFDZV010000035.1:96442-171243 GCA_018266795.1 Bacteroidota bacterium
CAACTAACAACTAACAACTAACAACCAACGCCCATCATGATCATCTGGCTGCAAGGCCCATCCGGAGCGGGAAAGACGACGATCGGTCGCGAGTTGGCCGGTCTGCGCGGCGTGCCGTTCGTTGATCTCGATGAGGAGATCGAGCACCAGGAGGGGCGAAGCGTTGCCGATATCTTCTGGAGCGATGGCGAGGCGGCGTTCCGGCGGCTGGAGTGGAATGCGTTGCTGGCGTTGATGGAGGGGGAGCGCTCTCCGAAGGTTGTGGCGCTGGGCGGCGGCGCGGTTGTCGATCACGATGTGCGAAGCATGATGCGCGGCTCCGGTCTGCGCGTGTTCGTTGATGTGGAGCCGGACGTTGCGATGGCGCGGCTGGAGCGCGACGTGCCGCGGCCGTTGCTCTACGACGACGATCCGCCCGCGAAGTGGCGCCGGCTCTACAATGCCAGGCGTCGTTACTACGAGGAGACCGACCTGACGGTCCGTTCGGACCGGGCGCCTGCGGAGGTGGCGCGCGCGATCGCGGACGAGATCGATCGGGCCGCCGATCCGCTCTGGACATGGCCCGCAGATATCGGCGGCGAGCCGAGCGTCGTCGCCGGCTTCGGCGCGCTCTACGCACTCGCGCAGAGGATGCGGACGCTGACGCACGGGCATCGCGTCTGCCTGGTGACGGACCGGCTGGTGGAGCGCTACTATGCGGACTATCTTTTTCCGGAGCGTGAGCGCGAGGGGATGATCACGCTTGCTGTGGATGCCTCGGAGGAGACGAAGACGCTCGCCACCATCGAGGAGCTGGCCGCGGGGATGGTTGCGGGGGGCTTTACGCGCGAGGGAGTGATCGTGGCCGTTGGCGGCGGAGTGGTGACGGACATGGCCGGATTTCTCGGAGCGATCTTCATGCGCGGCGTGCGCACGATCTACGTGCCGACAACGCTGCTGGCGCAGGTGGATGCGGCGGTCGGCGGAAAGACGGCGGTGAACGCGGCCGGCGTTCGCAATCTGATCGGAGCGTTCCGGCAGCCGGATCATGTGCTCGTGGCATCGCAGTTCCTTCGCTCGCTTACCGCGCGCGAGCTGCGCTCCGGCTTCGTTGAAGCGGTGAAGATGGGGATCATCAATTCGCAGCCCCTGGCCGCCGCGGTTGACGCCGCGCTCCCGGCGATTCTGGAGGGGGAGCTCCCGCAGAACATCGATGAGGTGATCCGCCTGAGCCTTCGCGCGAAGCTGGATGTGGTGGAGCAGGACGCGCGCGATTCGTCGCTCCGGCTCTCGCTCAACTTCGGCCACACCTTCGGGCATGCGCTGGAGGCGGTGGAGCCCGGTGTGTACGCGCACGGCGAGGCGGTTGCGTTCGGGATGATTGCTGCCGCGGCGATGGCCTGCGAACTCGGCACCATCTCCAATGAGCGCCGTGACTGGATCGCACAGCGTTCGCTGCCGTTCACCGTTCACGAACGCGACACGCATAACATGAACGCGCTGCTCCGCGCGATGGAATCGGACAAGAAGCGCGGAGGGAGCGGATACCGTTTCGTACTTCCCACGGAATCCACCGGCTTTGTGCTGCACGATACCGATGATCGCGAACTGGTTGTGCGTGCGATGGAGGCGGCGTTCCGTGAAATCGAAGCCAGACATCGTCCGGCCGGCATCAATGATTGAATCATACGAGAGCCATGAAGATCGTCGTCATCAACGGACCCAATCTCAATCTTCTCGGCCGGCGCGAACCGCAGGTCTACGGCACCGATACGCTTGCGGATATCGAGCGCCGCGTGCGCGAGGCAACAGCGGAGCTCGGCGTGGAGTTGAGCTTTGCGCAGTCCAACATCGAAGGGGAGATCATCACCATGCTGCACGAGGCGCGCTACGAGGCCGGCGCCGATGCGGTTGTGATCAATCCGGGGGCGTACACGCACTACTCGATCGCGATCCGCGATGCGATCGCGGCGATCGAAATCCCGGTGATCGAAGTGCACCTCTCCAACATCCACGCCCGCGAGCCCTTCCGCCATACCTCCGTTGTTGCGGCGGTCTGCAGGGGACGCATCGAGGGGTTGGGATGGCGCGGCTATGCAGCCGCCGTGCGGGTGCTGGCGTCGATGCACGACGAGTTGAACCGATAACAGCGAGGTGCATGCGTGGCGAATACATTCGGCTCGATATTCCGTCTGACAACGTTCGGCGAGTCGCACGGCGCGGCGCTGGGGGCCGTGATCGATGGATGCCCGGCGGGAGTTCCGTTCGATCTCGAGCTGCTCCGCCGCGATCTCGCCCGACGGCGCCCCGGGCAGGCGCTTACCACGCCGCGCAACGAGGCGGACGAGCCGGAGGTGCTGAGCGGAGTGTTCGAGGGGCGTACCACGGGGGCGCCGATCGCCGTGCTTGTGCGGAACACCGATCAACGCTCGAAGGATTACTCCGATCTCAAGGATCTCTACCGCCCTTCGCATGCGGACTATACCTACGCGGCGAAGTACGGCGTGCGCGATCATCGCGGCGGCGGACGCTCCTCGGCGCGTGAGACACTGGCCCGCGTGATCGGCGGCGCGGTTGCGCGCATGCTCCTTGCGGCCGGAACGGCCGTAGATGTGCGCGCGGCCGTAACGGCGATGGGCCCGCACTCCGCGGAGCGCCCGCTTGCGGAGATGGCCGCCGATGCCGTCTATTCATCCGCCGTTCGGTGCGCCGATCCCATTGCGGAGCCTGCGATGATCGCCTGGCTCGATGAACTGCGTGCGGCGGGGAATTCCACCGGCGGCATCGTCTCCGTTCGCGTGGAGAATGTGCCGGCCGGGCTGGGCGAACCCATCTACGACAAGCTGAACGCGCGGCTTGCAGGGGCGATGATGTCCATCAACGGCGCGATGGGCTTCGAGGTCGGGGCCGGATTCGGTGTGGCTTCGGCGCGCGGGTCCGAGAACAACGATCAGTTCATCCGCGGAGCCGACGGGCTCGAGACCAGCTCCAACAACTCCGGCGGCATTCAGGGAGGGATCTCGAACGGCATGCCGGTGGAGTTTCGCGTGGCGTTCAAGCCCCCATCATCCATCGCCCTCGCGCAGCAGCATGGAGCTGCAACAGGGGAGACGGTGGAACACGCGGTCACCGGGCGGCACGACCCCTCCATCGTGGTGCGTGCCGTTCCCGTTGTCGAGGCGATGACGCTGCTGGTGCTCGCCGATATGTGGCTGATGGCGCAGGCAGGGAAGTCGTTGGTAGTCAGTAGTCAGTAGTCGGTAGTCAGTAGTCAGTAGTCGGTAGTCAGTTGTCAGTAGTCGGTAGTCAGTTGTCAGTAGGCCGAGCGGTGCTTTGTTCTTGGCACTTCGTTTTTCGCTCGACGTTGTGGTTGTACATGATGGGAAGGCGGGAACAACAGAACACAACGCGGCCCGGAATATTTCGCGATGCCCGGTCTGATGCGCGACATCGCAAGACGCTCTTCGCCCTTTCAGGACTCAATACCTATCGGCGTCACGTTCCCGCTGCCAGCAACTCCAGGATCTGTACGGCATTGGTGGCCGCGCCCTTGCGTACGTTGTCAGCCACCACCCACATGTTGATCGTGTTCGGTTGCGATGCATCCTTCCGGATGCGCCCCACGAACACCTCGTCGTGATCGCCGGCGTCCAGAACCGTTGGATAGTGGTCCTTCGCGGGATCGTCCCACACCACAATGCCCGGGGCCCGCTCCAGAATGCGTCGCGCCTTTGCCGGCGTAACCGGCGTCTGGAATTCGGCGTTCACCGATTCTGCATGCGCGGCAACGGTGGGGATGCGGACACAGGTCATGGTGCAGGCAAGCCTCGGGATGCCGAGGATCTTCCGCGTCTCGTTGATCATCTTCATCTCCTCCTCGCTATAGTCATCCCCTTCGTTGAACGAGTGGAAGATGGTGTTGAATGCCGCGGTGTGCGGGAACTTCCGGCGCTCCGGCGTGCGCCCCTTCAGTTCCGCCGTAAGCTGATCGATGCCGGCCTGCCCCGCGCCGGAGATCGCCTGGTAGGTGGAGACCACAACGCGCTTCAATCCGAAGGCATCGTGCAGCGGCTTCAGTGCAACCACGAGCTGAATCGTGGAGCAGTTCGGATTGGCGATGATCCCCCTGTGCCTGAATGCCGCCTCGGGATTCACCTCCGGGACAACGAGCGGCACGGTACGATCCATGCGCCACGCGCTGGAGTTGTCGATTACCACGGCGCCGGCCGCGGCTGCTATCGGCGCATACTCGCGGCTCACCGATGCGCCTGCCGAGAAGAGCGCGAAGTCCACCCCCTTGAACGATGTCTTCCGCAATTCCTGCACGGTGTAGTTGTGCCCGCGAAAGCGGACGCACTTCCCTGCGGAGCTCCTGGAGGCGAGCGGCACAAGGTTCGCAGGCGCTATGTCATGCTCCTCGAGCACGCGCAGCATCGTTCGTCCAACAAGGCCGGTGGCGCCGACAACGGCGATCGAATAGCTCATCGATGATTGCTGTAGTTGAGTTGAGGGAGGGAACCGCGCGAGAAGGAAGTGCCGCGACGGAAGCGCCGCGGCACCTATGATGCACGCACACGGTTGGAGCGTGTTACTGGTTAGTAGTCAGTAGCCATTGGTCAGTTGGAGAGCCGGGATCCGCTACCTGCCGTTTCATTCGATGCTTTCCTGCAACTGACCACGAACTACTAACAACGAACGTCCTCTCTACGGATTCAGATCCTCGGCAAGCGCATGCAGATATCCAACCTTGTCGCCATGCGATCCGCGTGAGAGGAAGACCGTGTAGGATTTGTTCGCCTCAAGCGGCGTCTTGTCCAGGACCTGTGTGAGGAGAACGTTCCCCTGTTCGTCGATCACGTCCGCGGAGACGGCCCCGGCCGGAGCCGCGAACGAGTTCGTTCCCTCCGGGATCTCGCCATAGCCCATTGCGATGGGAGTGGCTGCGCCGTTGATCCGCAGGCGAAGCTTCTTCCCGTTGAACGTGCTTCCGAAGCCGCCGTTGAAGAAGCGTATCTGTGCCATGCCCGATGGAGGCGCCGAGGTGTTGTCCAGCAGCAGAGCGCTGTGTGCTGCGAGCGAATCGTACGGACCGTACGCCACGATCGTATAACGCTTGTTGATGGTCGGCGTAAATGCCGCACGCGGCACCAGCACATCCTGCTTGCGGTAATCGATCGATACCGTTCCGGTGGTACAACTGTGGCCGGTGCGATAGGGTTGGTGATACTCCACGCGGAACGGAAAGTCCTGGCGCAGCAGCAGGCTTATGTAGAAATAGCTCCGCGCTACCGGCTGCCCGTCCAGACCGAGCGAGGCAATCCCCTCCACGGTCTGCGGCTGGCCGATCAGATTGCGACGGAAGTTGTCGTTCTCGCAGAACTCCTGCGACGGGTCGTAGAACGTCACGTCGAGGAGCGAGTCGCCGCTCGCGGTGATGTTCGCGAATCGTGCGGCGGCGAAGTTGATGTTGATGGGGGAGGATCCGTGCAGCGAATCGGCGCCGAGATAGCTCTCCTGGAACGCCGAGAAATTGAGAAATGCCTCATCGCCATGCGGTGCGCCGTTGCCGGTGAGCACGAGTGTGAATGTGGAGTTCGGCGGCAGCACGATGTACGGCGGCGTGATCGCCCGAATCTCCGCCCCTGATGTGTGGTCGTAGATCCACAGGCCGGTTCCCTTCGGGAAGTACTCCTTGCTCGGAATGTACTGGCTTGCCGAACCGTATGCGAGGGCGGTCACCACGAACGGCGACGTGTTGTCGTCCTGCCGCATGTCCAGTGGCGGAGCGTCCGGGCTCAGGTTCACCACGCGATACTTCATGGACTTGCCGGGGATCGTTGGGACGGCGATGGTGTCCGTGGTTACCAGCACGTGATAGCCGCGCGCCGCGTTGCCGTGGAAGTATGCCGTGTAGTACCCCCCCTTGGCGAAGATCAGCGTATCGGTGGCGAGCACGGTGCTGCCGGAGAGAAAGCGGATACGATGGGCGTTGCTGTCCGCCGGGTAGTAGCGCGCATTGTTGTTGGTTTCGCTGAAGTCCAGATATCCCTGCGGCGATGGAAAGAACAGATCGTCGTCCACCTTCACATCCACCTTCGGACTTCCCGCCGCTGCGTTGATCACACGGAGAAATGCGCCGCTCTTGTGCACAACCGTGTCGGGCGGCCGGTGCGGTACGAACGGATCATCGGGCGAGCAGGAGGAAAGGAACGCCGCGCCGGCAATCGCAATGAATGCGGCCGTGAGCGTGCGAAGAACCATTCCACGCAGCGTGCCTCTGTGCGGGGCGCTCGCGTCGCTGGGCACTGTATTCTGTTCGGTCACCATGGAACTCTTGTTCGTGCTGGGAGCGGAAAGAACCGGATCACCGTACCGGACGGCTATTCTACGCCGGAGGTCCGTGATCTCCAATTGAAAACTCTCTGAAAGGACACGCGGCATCCGGGGGATGTGACAGGGGAGTCAGTGGCTGGTTGTCCGTGGTCAGTTGCCAATCCCGTACGCACGGCCGACTACCAACAACTGACGACCGACAGAGGGAGCCCGTATGTCCCAAGGCTGTCGATGGGGCACCGCTACGCGGCGTGATCGCATGATCGGCCGTACCGTCGACGGCCATCACAGGCGCCGCAGGCGTGCAGAGCCGGTTGCATGCGGGCCTGCCCATCATGAACAAGCGCCGCAGATGCGAACCATTCCACACCTGCGGCGCTCAGCGATATTTCAGGTACAACGTGCCGGCGGGTTTGCCGTGTGCCGGCACTACGAACCACCGACCAAGCACCAAGCACCAGGCACGAAGTACCTCAGCTCCGCTTGCGCTGTTCAACGGGCGTGCGGCCGTCGACCTTCTTGGCGGCTGCACCCTGCTGCGTCTTCTGCTGTGCTTCTGCCATCTTCTGCGCCTGCTCCATCTTCTGGGCAAGCCATCCCTTCTTCCTGTTCTTCGCTTCGGCACGCATCTGCTCCAGCGTGAGCTGGTTCTTGGCGAACTTCGTCATGTATACCTGCTGGCCGATCGCGAGGATGTTGAACGTCAGGTAGTAGAGGTTCAATCCGGACGGCAGGTTGGTGAAGGCGATCGTCAGCATCACCGGCATCAGATACACCAGCGCCTTCTGCTTCGGATCGGTAATCATCATCCGCTGCTGAAGGAAGAGCGTGGTTCCCATGATCAGCGCCATCGCGCTCAGGCTGCTGCCGATCAACGGCAGATGCCACGGGAGCTGCACGATGTAGTCCGGCACGGAGAGATCGTGTATCCAGAGTGCGAACTGCGTCTGCCGCAGGTCGATGGCCGTGCTCAGTGTGTTGTAAAGGGCGTAGAGAATCGGAAGCTGCAATACCATCGGCAGGCAGCCGCCCATCGGGTTGATGCCGTACTCGCGATAGACCTTCATCGTCTCCATCTGCTGGCGCTGCTGGTCGTTCGCGAACTGCTCGCGCAGCTCTGCGATCTTCGGCTGCAGCAATTGCATCTTGCGCGATGACCGGATCTGCGGGATCGAAAGCGGCCACAGCACGATTCGGATGATCAGCGAGAAGACGATGATCACCAATCCCCAGTTGCCGATGAAGCTGTGCAGGAAGCGGAACAGCGGGAGCAGGATGAACTCGCTGATGGGGCGTGTGATGGAGTTGCCGAGCGCGATCATCGGCGTGATGCCGAGATCGTGCACGACGTCGTATTCCATCGGCCCGGCGAACACCGTGAAGTGCTGGGAGACATTGCCTCCCGCCGCGCTGGCGGCGATGCTCAGCGTGTAGTGCTCAACCGTTCCGCTGGAATCCGCCGAGGTTGCGATGGCATCCACGCTTGCGCTGCCGTTGGCGATCGGCTTCTGCGGGATGATCGCGGCACCGAAATACTTCACGTGCACGCCGACCCACTCCACGTTTCCGGCAAACTTCTCCTCGTGCGACTTGCCCACGTCGTGCCAGTCCACCTGTGTGTGATCGCCGTTCACGGCGACCACGGCGTCCGACTTTGCGGACTCCTCCATGGAGTTGTGTTCCTGATACTTCAGACCGTCGCGCCAGGTGAGCTCGTAGCTGGGGTTCGTTGCCGCCAGTTCGCCCGCCATGTTCTTGAACGCAACGTCCAGCCCAACGCCGTAGCTGTCGCCGTGGAACACGAATCGCTTCTCGATCACCGGTGCTGCGGCCTTGGCCGAATCCGTTGTGCCGCCAAGCGTAAGACGGGCCACTACTACGGCGGAGTCCTTGTCGCCGAGCCTGATGTTCTCCGGCGCATCGACGGTGTAGATCAGGTTCTCGGTGGAGACCGGACGGCCGTCGGCGCCGGTGAAGTTGAGCGCGAGAACTCCGGGGAAGCCCGCGGAATCGTTGATCAACTGTACAGGTGCTCCGTACCACGCCTTGTAGTTCTTCAACTCCATGCGTGCCAGCAGAGCGCCTCGCGTGTTGAGCATCGCCTTGTAGTGCGGGGTCTCGATGGTCACATAGTGGCCGGCGCCGCTGGCGAGAGCAGAGTACCGTGCCGGCGTAACCGGTGCCGGCGCAGCGGGCGCCGGCGCCTGCGGGGGAGGGGCCGGAGTCTGTGCCGGAGCCTGTCCCGTCTGCTGGCTCTGCGACTGTGCCGTCTGCTGCGGCGCCGGCGGCCTGGATGCCGGCTTCGGCATGAAGAAGAAGGCCCACAGCGCGAAGATCACCGCGATGAGCCCGAGAGCGAGAAGCGTTCGACGATCGAACATGAGGAATGAATCAATTGATGAGTTGAGGGCGCCGCGGCAACTGCGATTGTACCGTGCAGTTGCCGCGGGCGTCTCCATTCGCTACGGCGGCGAGCCGGTGGCACGCGTCGTCTCTGCGTATGGTGCCGTGACCTTGCGCATCACCAGATATGCATACGCCGTCACGGCCGGGACCGGATGCCGGATCAGCATCCGGGTAAGGGCACGATGAATCTCGTACAGCGGCTTCACACGCGCATAATAGGTGTGCCCGAAGAACCCGTGGTAGGCATCGATCAGATACCCGAGTCGCTGAAGACGCCTCATCTGCCGGGGTATTGGCCCGCGGCACCATTTGTAGTATGCGGGGAACTTCGCATGCCGGCCCATCTGTTCCCGCTCACCCTGAACCATGGTCAGGAGCCATCGTGAGACCGGACCGGCGAGCACCTTGTTCGCCATGAAGGGAACGGCCATCAACGTGGGGAAATAATGAAATGCCGTTCCGCCGGCGCGAAGCAACCGATGCACGTTGCCGTGAAAACGCCGCGCATCGTTCACATGCTCGGCCACCATGCGGCTGAAGACCAGATCGAACCGGTCGTGCACGGCAAGCGCAGGGGAGAGAATGTCCTGATGCAGCGTCCGATATCCGGCCGGGGCTTTCGCCAGTTCCTCTTTCGAAATATCGAGCACGGTGTATTCTATTCCGCGTTCGGTGAGATAGTCCAGCGGAAGTGCCGGATTGGCTCCGCCGCCAATCTCGCAGATGTGCCGCACGTTCCGTTCCGCAATCAATCGCATGAGCATTGGTTCAAAGCCGAACCATGAATCCTCGAAGGTCCCATAATGGATCTCCATGGTGGTAGAACTCCATCCGTATGTGATACGCCTGTGGTGTGGCGTCGACGATCAGCTCGCGCACGCACATGCGGCAAGTCGTCGTCGCTCTGGCACAAGAGTATATCACCGGATGGCCCGAAGAAAGGAGATTGCGTCTCCATTCAGGGGCAAAAATTCGTCCACATCGAATGCTGCGAAGCGGTGAGCATGTACGAGTCAAAGAACGGGGAGAAGCTGGTTGCCAGCGGTCATTGGCCGGTCGTTAGTGGTCGGTTGCGAGATACGCAATACGACGAACTACTGACTACTGGCCAATAACTACTGACTCACGGCACCGGATCGAATCCGCCCGGATGAAACGGGTGGCACTTCAGTATCCTCACAACTCCCAGCCGGATTCCCTTCAACGCTCCATACTTGAGAATGGCCTGGCGTGTATACTCGGAGCAGGTGGGATGAAAGCGGCAGGAAGGGGGAGCCAGCGGCGAGATGTATCGTTGATAGAGGCGAATGATGCCGGCGAGCGTCCGGCGCAGCGGGCCGGCATTCTGTTCCAGCAACCGGACGCTCCGATCGTTCACGTCGGCATCTCGTTCATCGGCATTATCGTTGCTCACCTGTTGCATCGTTGCGCCTGCGAAGACGTTTTGCAAGCGCGTCGAGTGCCGCCCGCATCTGTGCTTCGATCACATCGAACCGCGGGTTGACCGCCTGCTGCGGCGTCCCCGACCAGAGAAAAACGATTGAGAGATCGAGACCTCCGGGGAGGCCGGCAGCGAAGGACGTACGTTGCAGCCTGTATGTTTCGCGCAACAGCCTGCGCACTCTGTTTCGACGTACGGCGCCACCGGTACCACGACGAACAACGAACCCGGCTCGGATTGCTCCGGCGCCGGGTTGATGCACGATGTATTTCAGTATCAGCTCTCCTCGGCGCAAACCCTCGCCCGAGCGAAAGATCGAGCCGAAGGCATCGTAACCGCGCAGTCGTGCTTCCCGCGGCAGTCCCGCTTGCGGGCGATTCTGCATGACGCTCCTGGAATGCACTGACATCTTCCTGCATCGAGGCATGCATCCCCGATGCGCCACGGTTACTAGCGGGAGTAGCGAGGCTCGTCGCTGACGGTGAGGCGCCAACGTCCCTTGGCCCGGCGACGCGCCAGAACCTTGCGCCCGTTCTTCGAGGACATCCGCTCGCGGAAGCCGTGCTTGTTGCGCCGCTTGCGGCGGCTCGGCTGATAAGTACGCTTCATGACTCTTCGTGCTTGTAGCCTCCATCATGGAGCACCGCACTGCCGAACGGCGATGAGGTGCAACCCGCTGCTGATGGAAGCTGTTTTTGAGTTGCTGTTTCGATTACAGAAGGGCAAAGATACGAACCGAATGATTCTATGCCATCATAATCCCGTTTCATCTTGCTACGGCCTCAGAAAATCTTCCGTGGAACTGTGGAACTGTTGCGCCTCGAATTGCCCGCGTTGTAACTTCGTCCACAAGCTTTCCGCACATCCTCTTTCTGGAAGACGGTCCTTCATCTCCCTGCCGTCGCCACCGGAAGAAGAGTTATTCCCAAACGACTCAGGCACCGTTACATGCCCGGAATCCCTCGTGGATCGATCCGGGCGAGTGCGTCGTATGCCCCTATCGTTCGGTAGAGCGTCGCTGAACACCCCGCCATCGGCGTCCGGAAAGCTTCTCGAAACGGCAACCGTAACGAGACGAACGCGCGGACGGAATGATATCAACCCTACTCACGTACGACACAAAGCCTGCCCCGGCAGGCACCGGCGATCAGGATGCATTCGTGCCTTCCCCCGTATCGGCACACACTCCGCGCGAGGCGTGGGATGCGTGCCTGGAGATCGTCCAGGGGAGCATCACTCATCAGGCATTCAAGACCTGGTTCGAACCGACGAAGGCGATCAGACTGGAAGAGGCCACGCTCACCGTACAGGTGCCCAGCCGTTTCTTCTACGAATGGATCGAGGAGCACTACTACGGCCTGCTTCGCAAGAGCATCGTGCAGGTGCTGGGGGAGGGGGCCCGGCTGATCTATCACGCTGCCGGCGACGATGTTGTTGAAACCGCCTACGATCGCGCCGTGACGCTTCCGGTGCGCGCTGCGGAGCATGCATCCGATGCGCCGCAGCGCCGCACCGGCCCGGTGTTCTCGCCGATCGCATCATCCATGTTCCAGCAGCCGGTACGCGCCGCCAATCAGGCGCCGGCCCCATCGAATCCCACACAGTCCGGTACGACTCCCCAGCAAAGCTATCTCAATCCGAGATACACGTTCGAGAACTTCATCACCGGGGACTGCAATCAGCTTGCCTATGCCGCGGCGCAGGCAATTGCCGACAATCCCGGCGGCACACGGTTCAACCCGCTGGTTGTGTATGGGGGTGTGGGGCTTGGGAAGACACATCTGGTGCAGGCGATCGGCCATGCGATCCTTGGAGCCCGCCCCAACTGCTCGGTGGTCTACACCAGTTCGGAACGGTTTACCTACGAGTTCGTCAATGCCATCCAGCACAACAAGTCGCAGGAGTTCACGAATTACTATCGCTCCGTCGACGTGCTGATCGTGGACGATATCCAGTTCTTCGCCGACAAGGAGAAGACGCAGGACAACTTCTTCCATACGTTCAATGCCCTGCATCAGTACGGCAAGCAGATCATTCTCACCAGCGACGTTCCCCCCAAGCAACTGCGCGGCGTGGACGATCGCCTGATCAGCCGTTTCCAGTGGGGGCTCACAACGGACATCCAGCCGCCGGATCTCGAGACCCGCATCGCGATCCTTCAGAAGATGTCCACCGATGAAGGATATCAGCTTCCGGGAGATGTTATCGATTACATCGCCCGGAACGTCACCACCTCCGTTCGCGAACTGGAGGGATGCCTCATCTCGCTCCTCGCGGAATGCTCGCTCCGCAACCTCTCGCTCACGCTGGATCTCACGCGCGAGGTGATCAGCGGCATCGCCTCCGTGCCGGAGCAGGTTGTGAACGTGGAGCAGATTCAATCCGTTGTCTGCACGCAGCTCAACATTCCCCACTCGCTTCTCGTGGGGAAGACCCGCAAGCAGGAGATCGTGTTCGCCCGCCAGGTTGCGATGTACCTGATCCGCGAGCTGACCGGCGCGTCGCTGAAGACGATCGGCAATCATTTCGGCGGCCGCGATCACACAACCGTGATGCACGCGATCAGCACCATCGAAACGCAGCGTACCCGCGATGACCATACGCGCCGCATCCTCTCCGCCGCGCGCCGCGAGCTTGGCGTGAACGATCGCTAGTTCGGCCCTCCCAGCGGGCAATCGGTCTACAATACAGAACCGCCGTTCCACGGACTCGTGGAACGGCGGTTCTCGTTGGTGGTCAATCGTCAGTAGTCAGTTGCCAGTGGAACATGCATCAACTGACTACTGACGACCAACAACTGACAACGATTTACTTCACGTATATCATCGTGCGCGAAAGCGTTGCGCCGCCTTCAGTTGTAAGCACGCAGCGATATGCACCGGATGCCAGGCCGGCGGGATCGAACTCGACGGCGTGCGAGCCGGCATCGTAGCGATCGTCAACCAGCGTGTTCACCGGCCGGCCGGCGGCGTCGAACACGGCCAGCCGGACGTGCATCGCCTTCGGCAGTGTGAACGCAATCCGCGTTGTGGTCACGAACGGATTCGGCGTGTTCTGTTCCAGCGCCATCCCATCGGGAACCGTCGCCCCGGCAACACCGAGCAGCGGAGGCGGTCCTGCGGAGTTGTGGCTGTCGCAGCTGATGATCTTGTAGATGTTGCCGCTGTAATCGCTCACCCAGAGGTTGCTGTCGCGCGGGTCCAGTTCCAGGCCGCGTGCATTGATATAGCCGGAGAGGATGGGGGACGTCAGGGAGATCTGGCACTGGTTCTGCTGATCCGGGAGTGTGAACTTGTTCGCCACCGCGGTCTGCAGCGCCTCACCCGTGAAGTCCGTGATCACCTGATAGATCGTCTTGCCGTCCGGGCCGAGTGTTGCGCCTCGCGGCCCGTACTGCACCCGGTTGTTCCGCTGCAGCTGCTGGATCAGCGTGGCAGGGTTCGACGCATCCAGAAGGAACATGTTCTGGCTGCCGTTGCGATCGGTCACCAGAAGCTGATCGCCCGAAGGATTCGGGAGATAGACCAGGCCGATCGGATAGGAGGCTCTGGATGTCCAGCGGCCAACCTGATGCCCGCTCTTGTCCACCTCGAAGAGGAGGCCGCCCGGCGAGGCATCGGATGTGTTGTTCAGCTTGTGTATGAACAGGTGCCCGTTCTTCGGATTGAACGCCATGTCCGTGAACAGGCTGTCGCCGATCGAGGCGTCCAGCTGCACCCTGCCCACCGTTGCAAGCGTGTTCGGATCCAGCTGAAGCAGTTTGCTGCCGGCGAAGTCGGATGCCCAGAGGTATTGGCCGTCGTAGGCGAGGCCGTACGGAACGGATGTCACCTGTGCGGCGCGCACCAGGCCCCCCACGGAGAACTTCGTGATCGTGAAGCTGTTGCTGGTTGCCGTCTTGCCCGCGTCCGTCATGGATGTAACGCGCACGCGCGCCTGCACCGAGGCGGTATCGAAGACGTTCCAGCGGAACGATGTCACGTTGTCGATCAGCGGATACCAGTGCCCGCCGTCGTCCAGCGACACCTCGATCTTCACCGCGCCGGATATGTTGCTCCAACTGATTGCATGCTGTGTGCCCGCCATCCAGACCTCACCTCCCTGCGGCGAGAGGATGGAAGGGGGAAGGTCCGGCTTCTCGAGCGCGATCTCCCACATCGAACGTCCGTGCGATGCCATGCGGAGCTTGCCGGATGACTTGTGCACTTCCAGATCGGCCACCGCAACGCGCGGCAGACCCTGATTGTAGTTGGACCACGACTTGCCGCCGTCGGTGGAGATGAACATGCCGATGTCGCTTCCAACGTAGATGATGTTCTCGTCATCGGGGTGGAGTGCGATGGCGTTCATCGGGATATCGGGGAGCTCGCCGCTGATATCGGTCCATGTCTCGCCGAAGTCCGCGGACTTGAAGACGTGGCCGCTGTAGAAGCCGGAGACGGTCATGTACACGGTACCGGCCTTCGTTCTGGAGGGGGCGAAATCGGTGATCGCGCGATTCGGCGCGCCGGGCGCCGTAGTGCGATCGTCCCAGTGATCGCCGCCGTCCTGGCTTACGAAGATCTCGCCGCGATCCGATCCGGCGTAGATCACGCTGGTGTTCACCGGCGAGATGCCGATTGCCGACGACTGCCCCTGCAGCGTCAGGTTGCTGGCCACCCAGGAGTTCCCCTGATCGAATGTTGCGTAGATCGTGTGACGGCCGTGCCACAGTGTGGAGGGGGTGCCCGGGTCCATAACCAGCGGGGCGGACCATGCGGCCGCATCGTTCGGATCGATGCCGTTCATGATCGAAACCGTGCTGCCGCCGAGATCGATCCGGCGCAGATCGCCGTTCGGATTTTCCGCGTAGATGAGGTTCGGATTCGTGTAGTCCACGCAGACATAGAATCCGTCGCCGCCGAGCACATTGCCGGCGAAGCTGGATGCGGAGGATACCGTCCCGTTGTCCTGCGTTCCGCCGTATGTGGTCGAGGGCTTGGACTGATCCACCGCCATCGCGTAGAACTGCGTGATCGCCAGCCCGTTGGACTTCTTGGCATAGGTTGTGCCGTTGTCGTCGCTCCGGTACAGGCCGCCGTCGTTGCCGAGATAGATCACATCGGTGTTGGCAGGATCGAACGCGAGGGAGTGATGATCCGGATGCGGGGCATTGCCGCCGGCATAGGAGTTGATGTAGTACCAGTTGTTTCCGCCGTCGGTAGTGCGCACGATGCTGATGCCGGCCGCCACGCAGGTGTTCGGATCGTTCGGCTTCACCACCAGGACGTTGTTGTACCAGCCCTGTGTGTTGCTTCCCAGGTTCAGGAAGTCCTGGCCGCTGTAGACCGTTATCCAGCTGTCGCCGGAATTGGTGGACTTGTAGATGCGTGCGTAGTTGGTGGCCGTGGTGCCGGTGCCGTTGGTTTCATGGATCAGCGCATAGAGCACGCTCGGGTTCGAAGGCGCACACTGCACGGAGGTGCGCCCCTTCGTGTTGCCGATCTGCCCCAGGTCCACATTCTTTTCCACCCACGTCTTTCCGCCGTCATCGGAGCGATAGACGCCCTTGGACATGGTGGCGACCCACAACTGATTCTGGTTGGAGGGATTCACCGTGACGTCGGAGACGGCGTCGGTGAAGGTGCGCGACCACGTGTTGCCGCCATCCTCGGAACGGTACAGCCCGCCGTTGTTCTTGGTGGCGCCGGCGAAGAGCAGGTTGCTGTTCGCCGGATGTACCACGACCTTGGAGAAGGCGCCCACGTTGGTGAGCCCGATCGGCCGCCACGTGCTCCCGCCGTTGACCGACTTGAACAGGCCGGCGCCGTTGTAGGCGTCGATATTGGAACTCATCTCACCGCTTCCCGCGTAGACCGTGTTCGGGTTCCTGGGATCGATCGCGATGGCGCCCATGGATATTGCGTTCTCGAAGTCCATGATCGGTGACCAGCTTTCGCCACGATCGGTGGACTTCCACACTCCGCCGTCGGCCGCGCCGATATAGACGGTTTTCCCGTCGGTAGGGTGGCAGGCGATGGAGTTGATGCGGCCGCCGATGTTGGACGGACCGATCATCTGCCATTGATTGACCGAGAGCATGCTCTGGCCGTCGTGGCCGAAGCGCGGAATCTTGGAGTCGCTCTGATACAGCGCCTCGAGCCGGGCATTCTGCGGAATGCGCCCGAACGGATAGGCACGCATGCCGTAGAAGTACAGCTCACGCTGTTTCGGTGTAAGCCCTGGCTCGGTTGTCTGAAGCACCTGCTGCTGCGCCGGAAGCGTTCCGCTCAGCAGTACGAACGCCAGAGCCAGGAGCGAGGCACGGAGTGTGATTGATCCCATGTCAATGACCAGATATGATGATGTGAGACGGAAATTCGTATCGCATTCGGATGTCTTCCGGCTTCTCGGAGGGCCGAGGTACGGGGCCGGAGACGCTCCTCGAGTATAACACCGCAACCGGACCGGAGTCTCAGGCTGGCCGGAGTCACGGATCGATCGGCCGGAGTCACGGATCGGACGGACAGCCGCGTCCACGCCGTTCGCCTCCGGCGTGCAGGGAGATATCTATCCTTTGCGGGAGAAACTTGCAAGACGCATCGCTATCAGATCCTGCGCCGTATTAACGACGCTCGTGGGAACCGAATAGTTGTTGGCCACGATGCTGTAGGCCAGCAGCTCGCCGTCGCGTGTCCTGACGTAGCCGCTCAGCGCACGGATTCCCCCCAGGTATCCCGTCTTGCCGACGACATTGTTCTCGGCCAGGGAGTTGCGCATGCGGCTGGCCAGCGTGCCGTCCCGTCCGGCGATCGCAAGGGACTCCGTGAAGTCGCTCGCGATCGGCGACCGATGAGCCCAGCGGAGAAGCGTCGTGATATCCGCCGGGGCGATCATATCCTGCCGCGAGAGGCCGGAGCCGTCGTACAGGCGGATATGCTCCACATCCACGCCGATCTCGGCCAGCATCCGCTTCACCACCTCCACGCCTGCGGCCGTGGAACCATTGCTCATGAACTCGCGCCCCAGCTTCTTCAGAATCATCTCCGCGGAGAGATTCAGGCTCTGCTTGTTGGTTGCCGCAACAATCGCGCGCAGTTGAGGCGACAGCCACGTTGCGACCCCGCGCAGCGAGCCATAGGAGAATCGCTCCGGATAGTCCGCCGCATTGAAGGCCATGCCGTGAACCACGATGCCGTTTCGTTCCAGTTCCTCCTTCACCAGCGTGGCGAAGAAGAGCGGCGGATGGTCCACGCTGACATGCTCCACATAGGGCTCCGCGTTGGCCGCGATATTGCCGCTGACGGTAATCACGCTGCCGCCGCGTTCACGGCGGATGTCGAGCGTGGAGGCGGAGTCGCCGCGCGAGGTGGTTGCCGTCACCTTGATCGATATATAGGCAGTCGAGGGCGACACGTCTATTGAGACCGGCGCACCCTGTTCCCTGCCGGGCTTCACGGTTATCTCCACGCCGTTGTCGTAGATCGCGGCGCCGCTGATCTGTGCGTTGAAGCCGAACGGCTCATCGTCCCATGCCCAGCCCGGAGCGTAGGGAACCGAATCGAAGCACGCGGCGTCCACCAGGACATTCTGCAGCGAATGGATGCCGAGGGAGTCCAGCGACCGGGCCCATCCGCGGATCATACTGCGCGGATCCACGCCGAAGCTGGGGGAGATCGACGGATCGCCCGACGTCCGGATTACCAGATTGCCGCTCAACTGGCCGTCAGCACCTATCGTGCCGCCGATGAAGAGATCGGTAGCGTAACGATAGTCGCCGCCAAGCCGGCGAAGCGCTGCAGCCGTTGTGAGCAGCTTGATGTTCGACGCCACCTGCCGGTTGCGCGCATCCTGAAAGTGATACAGCAACTCGCCGTTGTCGCACGATACCACGGAGATCCCCCACGAGGCATCGATGAAATTCCGGTCCGCCAGAATGCTCGTGATGTCCCGGGCCAGAACCCCGATCGCCTGCCGGCTGCGCTGCGACGCCGGATACCCCGGCATGCTTTCGGCCGGCTGCGCAGCGGCATGAGGGATCGCTGCAAGCTGAATGCCAATGCCGCACGCGGCTGCCAGCGCCAGCATCCTGCGGTTGCGCAGGAGGCTGGCGGCAGGTGAATGCGAGTGGGATGACGTGCAGCTTGGGGTTGCCATGTTAACACGGAAACTTACACTGCCACGGCGGAAGGAACAAGGAACAGTGGGGGATCGTTCCGGCTGGTGAATTCGCCGGCGGGTTCGCCGGCACGAGGCTTCGCGGATCGTGGCGGCCCCTGTCCGAAGCTTGTCCGAAAAATCGTACTTTCATGGCATGTTTGAACGAGTCATCGCGCAGACCATCCAGAAGATCACGACGGAGACGCTGCAGGATCGCGCGGTTATTCCGCTTCTCGACATCCTTCAGGATACCCGCATCCCCGCCCGGATCAAGCCCTTCTTCGAGACCGAAGTTCATTGGTGGCTGTACAACGAAGCGCTTGCGCGCGCCGCGAACAAGCGCTTCGACTACGACCATCCGGAACTTGCGGCCCTGTTGAACTATATCGAACAGGTGCAGTTCCGCCATGCCCGCTTCGAACGCGAGGAGTTCACGGCCGTGCTGGACAGCGCCGTGAAGCTTACCTACAACTATCTCTGCCGCCCGCAGACAACGCTCAAGTGGTACATCTTCCGCGGGCAGCCGGTGAAGCCGTTGAACGAGGTGCTCCTCCGCTTCAGCGCCTTCGTGGACTACCCGTACTTCCGCGATGTCTTCACGGACTGGGTGGACCGCAAACGCACAGAGCGGCCAACGTTCGATGCGATCTCCGCAACGGAGTTCGAGCGCGTTATCCGGCGCATCGACGATCAGATTCTGCTCAACTGTACGGTGGAAGGGCTCCTGGAAATGATGGAGCCGCTCTTCGACTTCATCGGCGAGGGGACCGATCAGCTGACCCCGGTGGATGCGCTCGTGATCTTCTTCGACGACAAGAATATCAAGAAGCTGGTTGATCAGCTGGAGGAGTATCACAACGGCGGCGGCCATGCCGTTGGGCGCGAGGGGTTCGTTGTGCTGCTGGACGAGCTGCTCAGCTCGACGGACGACGAGCCGGAGGCGGACTTCTCGAGCGTCTATCAGAATGATGCTCTGGACGATGTTGTTCGCGAGCACCTGCGGGGCGGGGCCGGTGAAGCCGGGGGCGGATACTCCTTTACGCCGCCGGAGTACGAGAGTCCGTCCGGCTACCAGCCCGAACCGGCGTCTGCATCCACCGGAGCGGCAGCGGCGGAGGCCCGTCAGCAGGCGCCCGAAGTGCCCGGTGACGTTCACGATTTCCCCACGGAGCCGGCAAGCCCGATTGTGCCGCCGGCCGCCGGGCCTCTGCACGACGCGGAGTTGCCGGGGGCGGCGGATGGCGTTGCGCCGGACAACGTCTCGATGGAGGTCGCGCCGGCGAACCCGGCTCCGCAGCCTGAGCCGGTGTTCCACGGGGATGTTCCGGCCCGGATGGCATCTGCGAATGCCTCCGGCCGCACCGATATGCTGTCGTACCATGAGGCTGCCGACTTCGAGGCTGCTCCACCGGAGCTGCCGGCGATTGATACCACCGAACACGTCGCCGCGCCGGTGCCGGAGGTGTACGGCGACGTGAGCGAATCGCGAGAGCATGCGGGCGCCTCTTCATCGATGGAGATCGGCGAGCCTGATACACGAGCCGATGCCGGTCCCGCGCACGAGGTGGAGACCGGCCCGGAGGGGGCGCCCATTCTGCATGCGCGAACGTGGCATGCCGGGACCGTGATCGCGTCCGAACGCGAGGTTCAGTACGACTTCGATGATGATGAGGAGATGCCTGGCGAGCGCTCCGATGATATCCTCGAGGATGTGCCCGCAGCCGGCGCGGAGGTTGTTGCGGATGTGGAGACCGAGGGGCCGATCGATTGGGACGATGCGGACGAACTTGTTCCGTCGGCCCGGAGGATCATGGCGAACCGGACCGAGGGCGAGCCGGAGGACGAAGTGGATTCCTCCATGCTCGTTGCCGAGGATGACGAGGATGATGACGATGACGAGATGGGGCTCCGCAGCTTCGACGCCACCTCGATTACCGAAGGGCTGCGTGCGATCGAGTTCGCAGGAGCCGCCGCAGGCGTCGGGACGGGCGATCTTCCTGCAAGCGGTATGGCGCCGGAGGGCCTTCCCGATGTGCGGCGCTGCATAGACCCTGCGCTGGAACGGAAGGTCGTGAAGAAGATCTTCAAGAAGCGGCGGAGCGAGTACGATGCCGTGCTCGATCGCCTGAACAGCACCACGACGTGGCGCGAGGCTTCGCACATTCTGGACGAGGCGTTCATTCGAAACGAGGTGGATCCGTACATGCGTACGGCAATCCGCTTCACCGACAGCGTCTACGGCCGCTACCTGCCCGCGCATCGCTGATCGAGCGATCCACGCAGCATCAATATTCACTCAGGAATTACCAGGCAGTTCGTGTTCATCGACAGTGCAGAGATTACGGTTCGTGCCGGCAGGGGGGGGAACGGGGTCGCGACGTTTCGTCGCGAAAAGTTCGTGCCGAAGGGAGGTCCCAATGGGGGCGACGGCGGTGACGGCGGCGACGTTGTGTTTATAGCGAGCACGCACATTGCAACCCTGATGGACTTTCGTTACCAGCATGAGTACGCGGCCGAGAACGGGCAGAACGGTGCGGCCGGAAACAAGACCGGGCGCAACGGCAAGGCGATCGAGATCAAGGTGCCGGTGGGCACTATCGTGCGCGACGCGGGGACTGGCGACGTTGTTGCGGACTTCGTGGAGGATGGGCAGGCGGTGGTGATTGCGCGCCACGGCGACGGCGGTCGCGGCAACAGCCATTTCGCGACATCTACCAATCAGGCGCCGCGCTTCGCCGAGAAGGGAAGGCCAGGCGAGGAGCGGCATGTCTCGCTGGAGCTGAAGCTGCTGGCCGACATAGGGCTCGTGGGATTTCCGAACGCGGGCAAGTCCACATTGATCTCCCGGATCAGCGCGGCCCGGCCGAAGATTGCGGATTACCCGTTCACCACGCTGGTTCCGAATCTCGGCATCGTGCGGGTGGACGAGGGGGAGTCCTTCGTTGTGGCGGATATTCCGGGACTGATAGAGGGTGCAAGCGAGGGGAAGGGACTTGGGCTGCAGTTCCTTCGCCATGTGGAACGCTCCGGCGTGCTCTGCTTTCTGATCGACGGCCTGAGCGAAGATCCCGTGAAAGACTACGAGACGCTGACTGCGGAACTGCAGCGCTACAACCCGGAGATGCTCGGGAAGCGTCGTCTTGTCTGCATCACCAAGATGGACGCGCTTCCTGCGGAGCGCATGGACGAGTTGCGCGGGCTTCGCTTCGACGGCATCGCGCCGATGATGATCTCCTCAGTATCTGGCTTCGGCATCGATGAGCTTGTGCCGCGCATGAGCCGGGAGTTGAAGGCGTGGCGCGAGGAAGGATGATTCCGGCCGTGCGTACCGGACGCGCGCCGGCGTTCCGCGTACTCACGCGTGCAATGCTTCTTCGGCGCGTGGGGATCGGGCTTCTGGTGCTGGCTGCCGTTGGCTGCGCCGCGCTTGCAATCGGGCCCCATATCATCTCCCCCCTGGAGTTCTTCTCCGGTCTGGGGGGTGATGCATCGGGTTCCAACCACACCGTCATCTTCGATCTCCGCCTTCCGCGCATCATTCTTGCCGTGAGTGTCGGGGCCGCGCTGGCCTTCACCGGCACCGTGTTTCAGGCGTTGCTGCGCAACCCGCTGGCTGAGCCGTACATCCTCGGCATCTCCAACGGCTGCGTGATCGGCGCAATGCTGGGCATCGTTCTCGGCGTCTCGCCGTTTCTCCATCCGGTCCTTTCGTTTGTCGGCGGCGCCGTTGCGGTTCTGGCCGTGCTTGCCATCGGGCGCGATTCATTCGGGCTGCGCTCGGAGTCAATGCTGCTTGGAGGAACCATGGTTGCCGCCATCGGGGCGGCCGTGATATTCCTTCTGCTCCACATCGTGGGCCCGAATCTCCGGACGGCGGTTCAATGGATGCTCGGCGATCTGAGCAGCACGCAGAAGGGGCTTGGCTACGCCTCCGGTATTCTCTTCCTGCTTCTTCTGGTTGCCAGCTTCTTCTGCGGCCGTGCGCTCAATGCGCTGGCCATGGGGGATGAGGAGGCCGCGAGCCTTGGCGTGAATGTGGTGAGAGCGCGAGCCATCGCGTACATGGCGGCCTCGTTCATCGTTGGGCTTACCGTTGCTCTCTGCGGCGCGGTCGGGTTCGTGGGGCTCGTTGTGCCGCACATCCTGCGGCGGATCGTTGGTCCCGATCATCGCGGGTTGCTTCCGCTGGCGGTGATTGGCGGCGGAGTCTTCCTTCTGATCTGCGACACGGTTGCGCGCTCCATTCTCCCGGCAATCGATTCCTCCGCCACCGAACTCCCGGTTGGCGCGATAACCGCGATGATCGGCGCGCCGCTATTCATCTACCTGCTGCGGCGCGGCGCGGCGCAGGGGCAGTAGTACGGCGAGCCTGCGCTCGGCGTCCGGTGCCGCCTGTTCGGGGCGCCCGACAGAACAGGATGTTGTTGCGTTCCGCTCCGCACGTTCCCGGGACCGACAAGGAACTCGCCGCCTGCGAGCGTACAGGGAACCGCGCCCCTGGTTGCGCGAGAGGCCGTTGACAACGTGATCGTCCTTTGGGTCGGAACCCTCGAGCGCACGCCTGCCGGCGCGATGTAGTACCGGTTCGCTGCCGTCGGGATTTTCCACCACACATCATCCCGCATGATCTGTTACCAATAACGCTTGCACGGCGGGTACCCGGCGCCGTACTTTAGCAACGAGCTGAGCGGTAGCCTTCCCCTGGTTGCTGCGCAAGATGCTCCTAGCTGGTCTGTCCCCATGACCGGCTTTTTTTTTGTACCCATGCCTTCGGGAACATCGATTCCGCCCCAGCGTCACGAAGCACGATACGCATCTGCGCGAGAACGGCGCCGATTGGTGCATTTCAATTGACGTTCGATCGCGTATATTGCGCCCGTTCGTCAACGTATCCAGCATTCAAGAACGATAAGCAAACGTATGGCCAAGCAGAGCCCGACCCCTTCCGCTCGCAGAACAGCCCCCACGCCGTCGCGCTCCGTAGCGCGTAAGCCCGCGACTGCCGCACGTCGTGCAAAAGAACAGTCGAAGGTACACTTCGAATTCCCGTGGACGCACAAGAACGTGATTGGAGTGGTGATCGGTCTGGCAGTGATCGCCATCGGATATCTGCTGATGGGAACCGCCGTCTCCGCCGACGTCGCCAACAACGACGGCATCTGGAACCGTCCGGAGGCAGTCACCTACGCGCCGATCCTTCTTGCGATCGGTTACTGCGTGATCATCCCCTACTCCATCTTCAAGCGCTTCGATTCGTCGGATGCCGCCGGTGCGGAGCAGCCGGGGAGCGCGCAGCCCTCGCTCTGATCCCGTTCAACCGGGCGGCGCCCCGCTGCGCTACGTGAACTGCGGGCACCCGCGAGAATTGCAGAGGCCGGAACGGTACAACCGCTCCGGCCTCGTTCGTTTGCGCACTTCGGATGGGAGGCCGCCCCGGGGGTGCAGCGGTGGGCCGAGGTTGAAGTATGCGGCAGTCGTTCCATCGCCCATGCGCTGCCCTGGCGCCCGTTGGTTCAGGACCCGGGGCTCAATCCCGGAAGCTGTGCACCCGGCCCCGCTTTATCACTGCCGCAACCTGGTTCACGCCGTAGTGGTAGACGATGCCCGGATAGTCCGGCAGGTTGTAGAGAACGAGATCTGCCTGCTTGCCGGGTTCGATCGAGCCGACTTCACCGGACATTCCCAGTGCCGCGGCGCCGTTCAGTGTCGCCGCGGTGATCGCTTCCTCAACGGTCATCCGCATTCCCATGCATGCGAGCGCCAGCGTCATCTGCATGTTCTCGCACATGTTCGATCCGGGATTGCAGTCCGTGGCGAGCGCAACGGTCAGGCCGGACTGGATCATCCTGCGTGCAGGGGCGTAGGGGAGGCGAAGATAGAATGCGGTGCCGGGAAGAAGCGTTGCCACTACGCCGGCCTCACGCATCGCCTCGATCCCTTCGTCCGAAATCATCAGGAGGTGATCGGCTGACACGGCTCCAACCCGTGCGGCCATCTCCGCGCCGCCGAAGCTGGAGAGCTCGTCGGCGTGCACCTTCAACTCCATGCCATGCTCGCGCGCCGCGGCAAGGATCCGCTCGGACTCCTCGACGGTGTAGTAGCCGGTGTCGCTGAACACATCGCAGAACCGGGCAAGGTTCCGCTCCGCGACCGCCGGGATCATACGCTCCACGATCTCGCGGATGTAGGGCTCGTGATCGTCGCGATGTTCCGGCGGGAAGTCGTGCGCGCCGAGAAACGTGGCAACCACGTCCGCCGGCTCCAGATCCCCAAGCCGTGCGATCGCCTCCAGCAGTTTCAGTTCGTTCTCCGTATCCAGTCCGTAGCCGCTCTTCGCTTCGATCGTGGTGGTACCGTGACGAAACGCGGAGCGGACAAGGCCGCGTGCACGCTGCGTGATCTGATCGATGGTGCCGGAACGAACGGCGCGCATCGTGCTCAGGATGCCGCCGCCGGCTGCAGCGATCCCCTGATAGGTTGCGCCGCGCAGCCGCATGGCGAACTCGCGGGCGCGATCGCCCGCGAACGCCACGTGCGTGTGCGAATCCACGAAGCCCGGAAGCACGGTCATGCCGCTGCAGTCCATCCGCTCCGCGCCGTCGAACCGCCGGGTGCCGGTTTCGCCGATCCATGCAATCCGTTCGCCGTCGATCGCCACGTCCGCGCCGTGCACCACGCCGACATCGGCCATCGCGGCGCCGCTCCGTCGCGGCCGTGCCTCGGTTCCCGGTTCTGCGGCTACCGTGACAAGCGCAGCGATGTTCTCAAGCAGCAGGGTTGGCAATGCTGATCTCCTCGTGCTCGAAATGCGAGAGATGCTTGAACGCCTGGATCCGCTCGCGGATCTTCTCCTGTGTGAGATCTTTCAGCGCATCCACGGAGAACTTCTCCACGCAGAAGCTCGCCATCGCGCTGCCAACCACAACTGCCTGGCGAAGATTGGACTCGGTGATCTCTCCCTGCCGCGCCAGGTAGCCGATGAAGCCGCCGGCGAACGTATCCCCCGCTCCGGTGGGATCGAAGATGTTCTCCAACGGGAACGCCGGTGCGCTGAAGATTCCCTCGCTGGTGAAGAGGAGTGCGCCATGCTCTCCCTTCTTGATGATCAGGATGTGCGGGCCCATCTGCATGATCATGCGCGCGGCGCGCATGAGGTTCGGTTCGTTCGTCATCAAACGTGCCTCGCTGTCGTTGATGATCAGACAGTCCACGCGTGCGAGCACCAGACGAAGATCGTCGAATGCTCCCTCGATCCAGAAGTTCATCGTGTCGCAGACGATGAACTCCGGCGCGATCATCTGATCCAGCACCTTGGACTGCAGCGCCGGCGCGATATTTCCGAGACAGACGAACCGCGCGTTCCGCATGGACTCCGGGATCACCGGGTCGAACTCCGCGAGAACGTTGAGCTGCGTGTCCAGTGTGTCGCGCTGGTTCAGATCATGATGGTATCGGCCGGCCCAGCGAAACGTGCGGCCGTCCGTCTTGATCTCCACTCCCGAGATATCCACGCCGCGACTCTGAAGGAACGCGAGGGCCTCGGACGAGAAGTCTCCGCCCACGACACCCACAACTCCCACAGGCTGTGTGAAGTAGCTGGCCGATGTCGCGATGTATGTGGCGGACCCGCCCAGCGCGTCCTGAGCGCTGCCGAATGGGGTTTCGATCGAGTCGTACGCAAGCGTGCCGATAACGCAGAGATCCATGGCGAAGGAGGAAATGTATGAGAGATGAAGGGATTGTCGGTTCCACGGAAGCGGCGTTGTTCCCGGCTGCGCGAACATGCAACGGCCATGCACGGGGTTCGTGCTGCGGCCTTCCGCCGAATGGAAGCCAACAAATGTAGCGTCACGTGCTCCGCCGTGCAAGCTGCGGTCCGCACAGGAATGGCTCATTTTGAATCTCGCGTGAACCAACGGGCACACAGGATTGCCTAGATCGCCGCGGAGGAAGTTGAGAAATCAGAGGTGTCAGACACACGAGACCCGGCAGCCGTGGCTCGTGGCCGCAAGGGTGGTCAACCGGGGGTAAACCCCGTGCTGCATACCCTGACGTAGGAGCAGGGTAAGGAGGTCGCACAGACAGTGGAAGGGGAAAGAATTGAATACAGATTCATGCTTGACTGTAAGCATTTCTTCTCCGTACATTGCTAGGTGTTCATCGGAACACCATTCTGCCTATATAAAACTTCACGGACTTTTGCAACGTCTTTGCGATTGCGTGGGAATGGTCCCGTTGTACATTCGAAGCGCGATTCATCGGATGATCTGCAAGCATCGGGGGCCAATACACCCCAACGGTTATCGATGAGAGTAGGAATTTCGGAACCGCAAAAGGGAGCAACGATGGCGACACAAGGGCATCAGAGTGACAAGTATGTCGCACTGGTTCATTATATCTGCTGGCGATGCCAAGATCCCAGCAAACTTGGAAAGACGAAACTGAATAAGATCCTCTTCTATTCGGACTTCGCCAGTTACCTGTATTACCGCAAGCCTATTACCGACACGGGGTACATCAAGCTACAGTTCGGCCCTGTACCAAAGGATATCGATCAAGTCATTATTCGCTTGCGGCATGAAGGAAAGGTCGTTGAACGCGATGCGCAGCACTTTGGGTACCCGAAGAAAGAGTTCATTGCTTTGACGCGGCCGGATATCAGTGCTTTCACTGCTGAAGAGATTAGTCTGGTCGAAATGTACATTGAAGATATCTGCAACGAACATACTGCCACATCGATCAGTCAGGCGTCGCATACGTTGGCATGGGAACTCGCGGAGATGGGCGAAGAGATTCCCTATCCTGCTGTGTTCGCCTTTCAGTTCGGGGAAATATCCTCGGAAGATTTGGCTTGGGCCCAGAAAGAAGTGGAGAGGTACGCAAAGGCATAGTTGTTATTGCTACACCCAGATACCGGACTGTCTTTTTTGACAATCTCGTTGCAGAACACATCGATCGATGCCGTGAAATGTACCCAAGAATCGATGATGTGATACGAGGTCTTGAATGGGCAATAGTACGCAAGCCCGAAAAGGGCTTGCCCCTGCGCTATATTGACGGCATCACCTATTTCCTGTGGAAGACTTACGATTCCTCCGATGTAGAGGGCGCACCTGTCGGTGTCACCGCAGTATACTTCTTCGATGATAACACTGTCACGATCTTCGCCCTGCGAGTCATAGACCGCTGATATCCCCGCCGCATACCACACAAACACATTCCCTTCATTATACCTGCATAGACAACCGTTGCCCATAGATGAATCATGGAGGTCTCTCTCCATTGGCCCGGCCATGAACATTCGCCGTACTTCGGGATGGTGGCAGAGATGCTTACCATCGATCTCCGGATATCCGAGCATCCTCCGGATATCCGGAGCATCGGCTCCAGAGATGCGGCACCGCGTGGCTGTGGCCCGGTTCGCTTCGGTTCCGCATCTTTGCGGGCGCAATCCCGGACTATGACTATTGTCATGGTATTGCATCACACAATGTTCCGAAGTTGATATGATTGCCGATAGATACCGGCGGCTCATGCGGCGGAATGCCTTGCCTGCCGCAGTTCTGGCATCGCTCGTAGTGCTGGTAGCCGGCGGCTGCCGGAGCGAGCATCACGATGACGCCGGCCAGTTGCAGTCGTGGCAGAAGGAGAAGATGCCTGCTCACGTCACTGCCGAACTGCCGAAGGCGAACTACACTGCTGTCGAGGTGCGTGACGGTGGTTCGATTACCGGCAGTGTGCGCCTTGCGGGGCCTGCCCCGGTGCTTCCCGATTTTCAGATCGATGGCGCCGCCAATGCATGCGCGTCCGCCGCTCACAACAACCGGCTTACTGTTGGAACCAACCGCGGCATTGCAGGCGCGGTTGTGTATCTGGTGAACGTTGCGCAGGGGAAGCCGATGCCGGCCTTCGCACATGGCGAGCTGGTTCTGGATCAGAATGGTTGCCAGTACCGGCCGCACGTACTCGCGGCGCCGGTGGGCGCGGAGGTGGACTTCCTGAACAGCGACGACATGCCGCACAACGTGCGGGTGCAGAGCGTCGGGCACGACTCCGTGCTGCTGAACGTGACGCAGGGGGCGCGCGGAAAGAACGATCCCTGGCTGATCGATCGCGCCGGTCCGCTGGAGGTATCGTGCGACTATCATCCCTGGATGAATGCCTATCTCTTCGGCGTGGCCAATCCCTACTACGCAGTCACCGCGACCGACGGGAAGTTCACGATCCGGGATATCCCGCCGGGTACGTACACACTGAAGATCTGGCTGAACGGTTTCGAGACCACGCCGAAGCGGGACAACCGCGGGCAGTTGGTCGGCTATGCGTTCGGCCATCCCTACATGCAGGAGCAGAAGGTGGAGGTGAAGCCGGGGAAGCCTGCGAGTGCGGTCTTCGAAGTGCGCCCGCGCTGATGGCGATTCAAGGGGCTGCCATGAAACGGAATCCCACAGGAACTCTTCGTAGAGGCGTCGCTGTTTCACCGGTGTGTGGCGGCGTGCTCGTTGCAGCACTGCTTCTGCTGGGCGCAGCATCCGCGCATGCATGCCCCAACTGCGGTATCGACGCCATTGCCGCGCAGAAGGGGGGAGCGGATGCGGCGCAGGGATTCGTCTACGGCACTATCGCTCTGGCAGGTGCCCCCGTTGCAGTCATTGCGTCGCTGGTCACAATCATCGTACGTGCGGTTCGTCGTCGCGACGGCTCCGGCATCGTCTCCTGACCGCATGCCCCGCCGTTCCTCCGCGTATCATCGGCTCGTACCCGCATTCAACGTATCTCGTCCATGAATTCCAGCCGTTCTCTTCGCCTCGGTGCATGGCTTCTTCCTGCGCTCCTCCTCGCGTTCGCGCTCGCATCGTGCGGCGGCGATTCCGGCGATGATGCCGATGCGAAGAAACCGCTCGCCACGATCGATCCCGCCACGGCCGCTACCATCACCGGAACGGTGACGTTCCAGGGAACGCCCCCCGCTCCGAAAAGCGTGAGGATGGAGGCCGATCCGCACTGCAACGCGACTCCGGAGAACGAAACGCCGGAGGTAACGCAGGAGGTGGTGGTGAACAACGGCCGTCTTGCCAATGTCTTCGTCTACCTCAGCGACGGCGTGAAAGGGCGTTACGCTCCCACGGCGGACTCCGTGGTGCTGGACCAGCGGGGGTGCCGCTATCATCCCCATGTGCTGGGAGTGATGGTGGGCCAGCGCATGGTGGTGCGCAACAGCGATGCCACGCTGCACAACATCCACGCGGCGGCGAAGATCAACAAGGAGTTCAACATCGCGCAGACGCAGCAGGGGCAGCTTACCGATCAGGTCTTCACGCATACGGAGGTGATGATACCCGTTGCATGCGATGTTCACGGATGGATGCGAAGCTTCATCGGCGTTCTGTCGCATCCGTTCTTCGCGGTCACGGCCACGGATGGTTCCTTTGTGCTGAAGGGAGTTCCTCCAGGCACCTATACACTGACCGCATGGCACGAGAAATACGGTACCCTGCAGCAGAAGATCGAGGTGAAGGAGCGTGAGAGCACGGCTGTCGATTTTGCGTTCAAGGCTCCATAGCGTAGGGCGATGGGCTGCGCCGCCGGCGTTCGCCGTTCTGCTGCTTCTGGCCGCAGGTACCCGGGCAGGCGCCGGCCCCGTTGCCGACTCGTCGAGCCACGGCCACCGCTGGTGGCTGCCGGCGGCCTCCACGGCCGTTGCCGGACGTATCGACTCGCTCTTCATTCTCATTCTCTGGATCACCTCCGCCTTTCTGGTTCTCGTCGTTGCGCTCTTCGTGGCCTTCGTGATCCGCTATCGGCATCGTGAGGGGCGCCGCGCCGCGCACGTAACCGGCAACATGCTGCTGGAGATAGTCTGGATGGCGGTTCCGGCGGCATGTCTCATTGCGATAGCCTACGCGAGCAACGGTGCGTGGTCCGCAATGAAAGAGGAGTTCCCTCGCGAGAGCGAGTCGCTGGTGATCATCGTGAAGCCGCGGCAGTTCCAGTGGGATGTGGTCTACGCCGGTGCCGACGGCCGCTTCGAGACCGCGGACGATATTACGGCGATCAATCGCCTGGATGTGCCCGCCGGAAGGAACGTGATCGTCAAGCTGATGGCGCAGGATGTGATTCACAGCTTCTTCGTTCCGCAGTTCAGGATGAAGCAGGATGCCGTGCCGGGGATGACAACCGAGATGTGGTTCAACGTCCCGGCGCCGGGAACGTTCGAGATCGCCTGCGCGGAGCTGTGCGGCCTTGGGCACTATCGCATGCAGGGGCGGTTGATCGTACACGCGCCGGCCGAGTACGATGCGTGGTATGCAGGACGATTGCGGGAGAAGGCCGCGGAGTCGGCGAACGCGCGATGAGCGCGTACCGACAGGATATGACGGCGAGTCGATGGCCCGGAGCCGCGGATGCAGGCTCCGTCTTTGGAACCGAACCGGAATCATGAGCAACCAGGGGGCAGGCGCTCTCATCGATGCGACGGTGCGGCCGCGGAGGCTGGCACGGATCTTCTCGCGCGATCATACCGTGATCGCGAAGCAGTTCTTTGCCATGTCCATCTTCTTCCTCTTTGCCGGCGGCCTCCTGGCACTCTTCGTCCGGTGGCAGCTCGGCTTTCCGGGAAGCGCCGTGCCGGTGCCGTTCAATTTCCTGATGACCAGGACAATGGCGCCGGGGGGGGTGATCGCGCCCGATGCCTTCAACGGGATGTTCACGCTCCACGCCACCTTCATGGTCTACTTTGCGGTGCTCCCGATGCTGGTCGGGGCGCTGCCGAACTTCGTCCTCCCGCTTCAGATCGGTTCGCCGCGGATGGCGTTCCCGACGCTCGGCATGCTCTCGTTCTGGCTCAGCCTGCTCGGCGGCCTGCTGATGATCGCCACCTACTTCGTGGATGGTGGGCCGGCCTCCACCGGTTGGACGGCTTACGCGCCGCTTGCCGCAGTGAGCCACTACACCGGAAGCTCCGCTGGCCAGAATCTGTGGATACTCTCGCTTGCAATCCTCGGCATCGGATTGATACTCGGAGCCGCCAATCAGGTGGTGACAATCGTCAACCATCGCGCGCCGGGGCTCACCATGTTCCGGCTTCCGCTCACCGTCTGGTCCTTCCTCGTCACCGGCCTGCTGGTGCTGCTGGCACTGCCGGTGATCACCGCGGCGGTTGGGATGCTTCTCATGGACCGGACGCTCGGCACCAGCTTCTTCGTTCCGGCGGGACTCTCCGTCTCGGGAAGCCCGCTGGCAGGCTACGCCGGAGGCGGACAGCCGCTCCTGTGGCAGCATCTCTTCTGGTTCTTCGGGCATCCGGTGGTCTATATCATGATCCTGCCGGGGATGGGAGTAGTGTCCGATGTACTCGCCGTCTTCGCGCGCAAACCGCTGTTCGGATATCGGGCGATGATCTACTCCACGTTCGCCATTGCCGGACTCGGCTGGCTTGTCTGGGGGCATCACATGTTCCAGTCCGGGATGAACCCGCTCCTTGGAACAACCTTCATGGCCTCGACCATGGCGATCGCCATCCCATCCGGCGTGAAGGTCTTCGGCTGGCTTGCCACGCTCTGGCGCGGACAGATTCGCTTCGGCCTGCCGATGCTCTTCGCGCTCGCCTTTCTGCTCACCTTCACCGTTGGTGGGCTTTCCGGAATCTTCATGGCGAGCACGCCGGTGGATGCATTCATCCACGATACCTACTTCATCGTCGGGCACATTCACTACGTCCTCTTCGGCGGTTCGCTCTTCGCAATCTTCGCAGCGATCGCCTACTGGTTTCCGAAGGCCACCGGGCGCATGCTGGGGGAGCGGCTGGGCCGGCTCCACTTCTGGCTTACGCTGGCCGCGTTCAACTGCACCTTCTTTCCGATGCACATTCTGGGGATCGGCGGGCATATGCGCCGCATCTACGATCCCACGGTGTACGCATTCCTGCGCGACCTTCAGCCGGTGAACACCTTTATCACGATCTCGGCAATTACACTCGGTTTCGCGCAGCTTCTTCTGGTCGCAAACATTTTCCTTAGTTTGAAAAACGGCCGCCGGGCGGAGCCCAATCCATGGCGGGCCGCAACGCTGGAGTGGACCCTTCCCTCGCCTCCCGGAGACGGAGCCTTCGCAGTAGTTCCCGAAGTTCATCGCTGGCCATACGATTACAGCCTGCCGAACGCCATCGAGGATTACCTTCCGCAGACCTCCCTTCACGTGAATGGTACTGGAACGGGGACCGACTCATGATACAGCACTGGAGACGATGATCATGCACTCCGAATCCTCACCTGAGCGCTTCGGCATGCGCCCCATCCGGGCGTATGCAACCCGTCGGCGACTGCATCGCTTTGCGATCTTTACATCGCTCTGGATCTTTGCGCTGATATTTCTGGGCGGCATGGTGAAGAGCACCAACTCCGGGCTCTCCGTTCCCGACTGGCCGAACACCTACGGGCATTTCATGTTCTTCTTTCCATGGAAGGATATGGTGGGCGGGATCTTCTGGGAGCACTCGCATCGCATGGTCGCCTCCGTGGCCGGCCTTCTTACGTTCGCACTCACAGCCTTCGTCTATCTCGTCGATGACCGCCGCTGGGTTCGCCGTCTCTCGATGTGGGCCTCCGTGGCCGTGCTGGCGCAGGGAGTGCTTGGCGGCCTGACGGTGCTGCTGTATCTCCCCACATGGGTCTCCAGCAGTCACGGCACGCTTGCGCAGTTGTACCTCTGCATGGTGGTTACCATCGCGGTTGCAACATCGGAGCGGTGGAAGGATGATATCGAGCCGATCACGGAGCGTCCGGGCCGGTCGCTCCGGCGGCTTGCGCTTGCAACCACCATCACGATATTCTGCCAGCTCGTGATCGGTGCGGTGATGCGCCACTCGGAGGCAGGGCTCGCCGTTCCCGATTTCCCCACGATGTTCGGGAGCTGGGTGCCGCCGCTGAGCGCCGCACGCCTGGAGTCGGCGAACCGCGAACTGATCGCCATGGATCTGGCTCCGGTTACCATGTGGCAGATGGTTGCGCATCTGATGCACCGCCTCGGCGCGCTTGCCGTAACCACGATGATTCTCTGGACCTCCACCGTGGCGCTTCGCCGCTACCGCGATATTCCGGTCCTGCGCCGCAACGCCCTGATGCTGCTGGCGTTGCTGGTGGTTCAGCTTACGCTGGGCATCCTTACCATCCTCACACAGAAGCAGCCGGAGATAACATCGCTTCATGTGGTTACCGGCGCCGCGACCCTGGTAACCAGCCTGATCCTCACCGTTCGCGTGCGCTACCTCGTCGCTTCCGGAGCCGCAGGCGCGCCTGCACGCCGTGATGCCCGTGCCGGAAGTCCGCGGAAGGAGATGGAGGAGGCGATGACATGACCGAAGGAAACCCGACGACCATTGAGGCAACCGGGGCCAAGCGCTCCGCGCGCGTGGTTGAATACGTGGAGCTGACGAAGCCCCGGCTTACGATGCTCTCCGTGCTCACCACACTGGGCGGCTTCTACATGGCGTCGCACGGGCCGCTGGACCTTTCCCTGCTGGTGCATACCATTATCGGCACTTCGATGTGCGGAGCAGGATGCGGAGCGTTGAACATGTTTGTGGAGCGGGAGCACGACGCGAAGATGCGCCGCACCATGCAGCGGCCGCTTCCTTCCGGCAGGCTGATTCCCGCCGAGGCACTCCTCTTCGGTCTCTTCCTCGTCGTGGGCGGGGTAACGTACCTGGCCCTGGCAGTGAATCTTCTTACCGCCATTCTCGGCGCGGCAACGGTGATCAGCTACGTGCTGCTCTACACTCCATTGAAGCGCCTCTCCACGTTGAACACGGTCGTAGGCGCCATACCTGGTGCGCTTCCGCCGGTGATGGGATGGGCCGCGGTTCGCGGCAGCCTTGACATCGAGGCTCTGGTGCTCTTTGCGCTCCTCTTCTTCTGGCAGATGCCGCACTTCCTCGCGCTCGCGTGGATGTATCGCAACGACTACGAGCGCGCCGGCTACAAGATCCTCTCCGTTCTCGATCGCGATGGCGGAAGCACGAGCCGCCAGATCCTGCTCTATACCTCCGCGCTTCTGCCGGTGAGCCTGCTTGGAACAACGATCGGAATGACCGGGCCGTACTATTTCTACAGCGCGCTCGTGCTGGGCGTGGGATTCCTGGCGTTCGGCCTCCGCCTGGCGTTCACCCGCAAGAACAAACATGCGAAGCATCTGTTCTACTACTCGCTTCTCTATCTGCCGCTGATCATGCTCGCGATGGCATTGGACAGGCTTTCCTAGCGTGATGAGTTATTTGTCAGCGGTCAGTTGTTGGTAGTCGGTAGGAAAGACAACTACTGACAACTGACTACCAACGACTGACTCCATTGCCTCCGAACCATCCGGCGGATGATGGGCAGGCCGGCATATGAACCACGAATCGATGGCACAGAATTCCTCCGTGATCCGGGGCGGGCCGATGGCCAACGCACGGTTGGGCGTGATGCTCTTCATCGCCGCCGCGGTGATGTTGTTCGCCGCGCTCGTTGCCGGGTTCTTGGTGCTGCGCTTCGGAAGCCACGGGTTTGCCGGCATGCCGTCGCTTCCCGGCTCGTGGAACGGTCTGCTGTTTCCCGTTCTCCTGCTTACGCTCATCGCGCTGATGCGTGCTACCGTGCATCTGCGTGCGCTCGAGGTGAGGGCCACGCGGCTCTGGATCGCGCTCGCGCTCGCCTCGTCGATCGCATTCGTCGTGATTCTCGTGCTGAGCTGGAACGCTGCGCTTGCGGTTGGTATCGCCCCCGGCACCAATGTGCGCTTCGGGCTCTACTACCTGATGACGGGTGCCCACGGCGTTCATGCGCTTGGCGGTGTGGTGCCGATTGCAATACTGGCGATGCAGGCGCGCCGCTCCGGCGACCCGCATCGCTTCCTTCCGTTCCTTCACGCAACCGAGCTCTACTGGCGATTCGTGATTGCCGTTGGCCTTGTGCTGTTCGTACTCCTGTACGTGGTTGATGCGTGAGGGGGTGGCCGGTTCGAGCCTGGAACGGTGATCGCCTGGCTGCACCCTGCTCTAGATCATGGTTCTTCGATCGCTCGGCTCGATGCCACGGCATCGGCCGCGCTGTAGAGCTCGGCAACGGATCTGCCGCTTGCCGCTGTCCTGCGAAGCGCCGGGACCCAGGCACAAAGCACTAATTCACCCTGCGAAGCACCAGGGCCCGGGCACAAAGCACTGATACCTTATGGATACCGTAAGCGGAACCGATACCCGGATGGGATCGCGGCGGCTGCCGTGGCTCATCCTCATTACCGGCCTTCTCCTGGTGGCCACGGCGATTGCGGCATGGAAGTTCATGCCGGGCATGGGCGGGGAGTCCCGGCCGGCCGCATCGCAGCTGGCGGACTACGGCGTGGTGCCCGATGTGCAGCTGACGGAGCGGAACGGGCATCCGATGCACCTCGGTGAACTCAAGGGGCGGATCTGGGTGGCCAACTTCATCTTCACACGATGCGCTGGAAGCTGCCCCGCAATGTCCGCTCAGATGCAGGAACTTCAGGACTCACTCCGCACCGTCGGGGATGTGCTGCTTGTGTCGTTCACGGTTGATCCGGATCATGACACGCCGGGGCAGTTGCAGAATTATGCGCGGGAGTATGGAGCGCGCGAAGGGAAGTGGTTGTTCCTTACCGGAACGCACGCCGCCATGCAGAGGCTAGCCAAGGATGATTTCCATCTTTCGATGCAGGACGGAACGGATCCGGCGGAGCCGATCATTCACTCCAAACGCTTCGTGCTGATCGATCGCTCCGGGCATATCCGGGGCTATTACAACAGCGATGAGAAGGACGCCAAGAGCCGTCTGCTTCGCGACATCACCGTTCTCGGAGAGGAGGGAGCATGAAGTTCGATGTGATGATGCTGCCGGCGGTGAACGCTACGCTCAACGGCATTGCAACGGTGCTGCTTCTCGTTGGCCGCTCTCTGATCCGAAGAAGGCACGTGGCCCAGCATCGCAAGGTGATGATAACCGCCTTCAGCGTCTCGGTTCTCTTTCTCATCTCCTATCTCACGTATCATGGCATGCGCGGCGGGATCACCACCCACTTCGGCGGCCCCGGCGCAATTGCAACCATCTACTATGCCATGCTGATCTCGCACGTCACGCTGGCTGCGTGCGTGCCGGTGCTCGCAATCATCACGATGCGTCGCGGGCTGCGAATGGATGTGGCGCGGCACCGGAAGATTGCCCGATGGACCTATCCCATCTGGCTCTACGTGTCGGTGACCGGCGTGCTGGTCTACTTCATGCTCTACCAATGGTTCCCCTCGGCCCCGTAGAATCGGTGACGCGCCGGTGCATCGTGGGAGGGGACAGTAGTTGGTAGTCAGTCGTCGGTTGATGCATTTTCCACCGACCAAAGCTCGGCGCAGCCGAGCGTACCGACAGCCAATCGCCGGTAGCCAGCCCCCAATCTCGAGTACTGCCTTGCATATCTCGCCGGCCCTCCGCTATTTCGTGGCCGAATCATGCAGCCGTTCGCTGACTCGGGCCGCCGTCCGTATTCGAGATGCGGCATCGATCGGTTCAATCGTTCATAACAGCACTCCCTACATGCCCCTGATTTCCGGTCGGGTTTATCATGCCGTGATTGCCGGTCTGTTCCTTCTCGTGACCGGCTCCGCGTGCGCCCAGCAGACGTACGTCTACGACTTCCTGCACAACGATGCTTCGGCACGTTCGGCCGCGATGGGGGGGGCTTTCGTCACCATCGCGAACGATCCCAACGGACTCTACTACAATCCGGCAACGTTGTCCACGGTGGATTCGACGCAGGCCTCGTTCACCTACTTCAAGCATCTGCTCGATATCAACAGCGGAACGGCTACGGTGGCGACTACCATCGAGGGGATCGGCCATGTGGGCTTCGGAGTGAGTTATACCAGCTACGGCTCGTTCACGAGAACGGACAAGACGGGGCAGGAGATCGGCGACTTCGGCGCGAACGATATCGAGGCGGTGATTGGCTGGGGAACGGAACTGGGGGAGGGATTCTCGGCCGGCCTGAACGGCAAGGCGATCTTCTCATCGATCGACAACCTCAGTTCGGCAGCGCTCGCGGTGGATGGCGGCCTGTTCTACCGCGACACCTCGATCCGCTTTCAGGCGGGCGTTTCGATTCTCAATCTCGGGGCGCAGGTATCATCCTTCGGCGTGGACAACGAGAAGCTTCCGATCGATCTGAGGATCGGAGTCTCGCATCAGCTGCGCGGCCTTCCGCTGTTGGTCGCGCTGAACTTCAACAGGCTTCTGGATGAGACGGACAACTTCGGCGATCGCTTCTCCTCCTTCAGTCTCGGAGGCGAGTTCACACTCTCCAAGCCGCTCCGCCTTCGCATCGGCTACAACAATCGCGTGCGGCAGGATGTTGCATACGGCGATTCCAAGGGACTCTCCGGCTTCTCCGGCGGCGTCGGGATCGTGGTGAAAGGCTACCGGTTCGATTACGGCTTCAACAGCTACGACAAGATCGGCGGCGTGCATCACATATCCGTGAACGCGATGTTCTAGGGGTGGTCAGTCGTTAGTAGTCAGTAGTCAGTAGTTAGTAGTGTGCTTGGCTACTGACAACGAACAACTGACAACGAACCATTGACTTCCATGGCCACGTCATCGTAGTGCGATACATTGCGTCCGCGATTCACGACAGCCCACAGTTCCGGCCGGGCGGGCTCCGCGGCCGGGACGATACAGACCTTGCGATGTGAGCACCCTGGAACGTCAAGCCCTCATCACGTATTCCGGATCATGATGAAGCATCTGGCCATCGGCATCCTCGCATTCACCTCCATCCTCCCGCTCGCTCATCCCGCTCCTCTTCACGCGCAGAAGGTGCCGGCACCACTCTCGGCGGACAGCCTCCTCTCGCGCAGCCTCGACATGTTCGATCTCCCGCCGTTCGAGTGGGACGGGGCGCCGGAGCCGCTGCGTCCGCGTCTTGGCATCTATCTGTCCGCAATTCCGGCGGACAGTCTTGCTCTCATTCCAGGACTGGCGGGAACCACGAACCCGCTCCGTATCTGGCACGTGATGCCGCACTGGTCAGCCGATGAGGCCGGTGTGCTGATCAACGACGTTCTGCTTTCGATAGACGGAAGGCCGATCGGTGATTCGCTCTATCAGGGTGAGGAGTACGTGAACGTTCTCGCGCGGGACCATGCGCCGGGGGATACCATCCGGATGACCATCGTGCGCGGCGGCGTTCGCCGCGACATCCCCGTGCCGCTTGCCGCACCGGTGCGCGTGCCAATGCCGGTGCCTGCCGCACCTGCGGCGCTCGGACCCATCCGTACCGGGACGTGGCTTCAGAAAACCATTGCAACCAATGCCCTTGCGGACCGCGCACGCAGCATTCAGAAGCAGATGCGCATCGTTGCCGATCAGGACTTCTGCACCGTGCCGTTCGCCGGCCGGCCGAATCCCTGGAGGCTCGGCGCGGTAACGTATCTGCATCACAACCCGACGCGCGTCGGGGCGTACTCCCGCTGGCTTGTCGACGACTGCTGGCGGCATGTCCGCGCAGGCGTGGGCCTTTCCGGCGCCGTGGAAGCGGCCGCCCGCCATCTGGACGTGCAGCTCGACGCTCACGAGAATCTCTACGATCGCCCGCACGTCCCCTCGGAACTCGATGGATTCATGCGCACGATTCAGATCCGGCTGGACAAGGCGTATGCTCCCGTCAGGAAGGATCTCGGGGAGATGACGAAGTCGCTGGCCCATCTGCTCGACATGGACAACAACTGGGAGGAGGAGCTGGACAGCACCAGCGATCCTGTTGCCCGGCGAGCGCTGCGCGTGGCCCACGAGAAGCGTCTCGCCGCGCTCTTCACCCGTGCGGACTCCGTGGATCTCCTCTCGCTCACGCGCGGCGGCATGATGGCTGCGTCGCTGGCGGACTCCGCATGGCTCGTCACGTTCGCGCGCGCACTGGAGACGGCGCCGGGAGGGAAGCCGGCCAAGCCGGTGAAGATGGATGGAGTGGAGGGGGAGATCGTGATGGCGTGGACGACTCCGCTGGGGCGTTATGTGATCGGGGGAAAGGGCGCCAATCATTATACCGGCAACTTCCGGTGCATCATCGATCTCGGTGGAGATGATGTCTACGATCTCTCGCCGGCGGAGCCCGGGACCGTTCGCTTCATTGCCGATCTCGCCGGCAACGATGTCTACCGCACGCCTGCGGCGGGGATCGCATCCGGTATCGGCTGCGTGGATGTGCTGGCCGATCTCGGCGGCGACGACACGTATCGTTCGGCCTACTACTCCGAGGGAGCCGGCCTGCTGGGTGTGGGCCTGCTGGCGGACTTCGGCGGCAACGATACCTATATCTCGCACTGGTGCTCGCAGGGGGCCGCGTTTCTGGGAATCGGTCTGCTGTGCGACTGGGATGGTTCCGACTCCTACAGTGCCGATGTCTACTCGCAGGGCTTCGGCTACGTGCACGGCTTCGGCGCGATCCTGGAACGTGCAGGCAATGATTCCTACCGTGCGGGGTGGAAGTATCCGGACTCCCGGATCCCGAACCGCGCTCACCTGGCGATGTCGCAGGGCTTCGGCTTCGGCATGCGGCCGTGGAGTATCGGCGTCGGCGCCGACGGCGGAATCGGCGTTCTGAGCGATCTCGCCGGCGACGATCTCTACGCATCCGATCTCTTCAGCCAGGGGGGAAGCTACTGGTACTCTCTCGGCATCCTTCACGACGAGCAGGGGGCGGATCGGTACACCGCAGGACAGTATTCGCAGGGGAGCGGCATCCACCTCTCGTTTGCCGCGTTGCTGGACAATGCCGGCGACGACATGTACGATGCCTACGCCGGGCTGGAACAGGGGAACGCGCACGACTGGTCATCAGGATGCCTGGAGGATGCCGGTGGGAACGATACCTATCGCGGTTCCGGAAGCAGCCAGGGCTCCGCGCTCACCGTCTCGTTCGCATGGCTTCTGGATGCATCGGGCGACGATCAATACTATGCCCGCCTCGCTGATACGGCGCTCAGCCAGGGAGGCGGTAATACCATCCGGGCGCGCCGCGCCGGCTCGCTTGGGATGCTTATCGATCTCGGCGGCGGCGACGACTACTATGTGGAGCCGAGGGAACGCCAGGGGACTCTGTTGATCAAGGGGAACGGCCTGATCTTCGATGACGGACCTGCACCGAAGTGACCGGCCGGCTGGCCGGTGACCGGCAGCTGCCGGGTCGTAGGTGACTTGGGCACAATCTCATCTGAAAGACATCGGAACGTCCGGTTCCGCCGGTGATGTGACGGACTGTGATGCGCTGAAAAAAATATGGTGGATTGGACCTGATGTACTAATTTAGGGCCCTCGTCGATGCTGCGCCTTGGACCTCGCCCCCCTGCGACACAGGCTGTGATAGTGGTTCGAGCGCCGGCACTAAGGTCCCCCTGTTCGATTTCTCCCTCGGCGAGCAGGTATTGGTCTCCCCACCATGCGGGCAGTGCATTGCTGTGACATAAAACTCTACACGACTCATACTTGCAAAGGACCTTCCATGAAACACTCACGTACGACATTGGCATTCGTGCTGACAGCGCTTACGGCGGCAGCCACGGCGCAGGCACAGATGCCGAGAACGATCGCTTACCAGGGCTATCTTGCAACACCCACAGGTGCCCCTGTTGCCGACAACAACTACACCTTCATCGTCAAGATCTACGACGCTGAGACGAGCGGCAACGTGCTGTATACGGAAACGCAATCCGTGGGTGTGGTGAAGGGCATCTACAACCTCATCATCGGCTCCAGCACGCCGGGCGGCATTCCGGCAAGCGTCCGGTTCGACCGCCAGTACTGGCTCGCCGTCAACGTCAACGGCAGCGATCTTCTGCCGCGCACGCAGCTTACCACATCTCCGTACTCGTTCAGCTCGTTGATCGCAGACAGCGCCCGCGCGGTTGCTCCTGGTGCGATCGGACCCGAGCATCTTCGCGACGGCTCCATCTCGCCCGCGAAGTTGAACGCCGTCGGCATTCCGGCCGAGCAGGTGCTCGTCTCCACCGGAACGGGCGTGGCATGGCAGCCGTTCTCCTCGCACACCGTTACCAGCCTCAACACGCTGAAGGGTGATGTCGAGATCCTCGGCGGCACGAACATCCAGGTCACCAAGAACACCTCGACCAACAAGATTACCGTCACGTCGCTCAATGTTGGAACGATCAACACCATTCAGAGCACGGACGATGCCATCGTGGTGATCGATCCGAACGGACCGACAACTTCGCTCGCCATTCGCGGCACCGGCATCAAGCGCGAGTACCTCGCCGATTCCGCCGTCAACACGGCGAAGCTGGCCGATAACTCCGTCACAACCGCGAAGCTGGCGGACAACTCCGTCACCAGCGCCAAGATCGTCGATGGAACGATCATGGATGTGGATGTGAACCCGAGTGCCGCCATCGCCTACAGCAAGCTCAACCTCGCCAACAGCATCAAGACGGCGGACATCACCGACGGCACGATCATCAACGCCGATGTGAGCCCGACCGCAGCGATCGCCTACGGCAAGCTGGCCCTCACCAACAGCATCGTTGCGGGTGATCTCACCAGCGGCGCGGTGACCCTCCCGAAGATTGCCGGCACCGGCGCGACGGCCAATCAGGGAATCATGTTCGACGGCACGAACGTTGTCTGGGGAAATCCGCTTCCGGGCGGCTCCGCGGGCGGCGATCTTACCGGCAGCTACCCGAACCCGACGATCGCGGCGAACGCGGTTACCTCCGCGAAGATTCTCGACGGCACCATCACCAACGCCGATGTGAGCCCGACGGCGGCCATCGCCTACTCGAAGCTGGCGCTTACCGGCAGCATCGTGAATGCCGACGTGAGCGCAACGGCAGCAATCGCCTACTCGAAGCTGGCACTTGCCAACAGCATCGTCAGCGGCGACATCGTTGACGGTACGATCGTGAATGCCGACGTCAGCCCGACGGCGGCCATCGCCTACGGCAAGCTGAACCTCACCGGCAGCATCGTGAACGCCGATGTGAGCCCGACGGCGGCGATCGCCTACAGCAAGCTGAACCTGACCGGCGGCATCGTGAATGCCGACGTGAACGCAGCGGCGGCCATCGCCTACTCGAAGCTGAATCTTGCCGGCAGCATCGTGAACTCCGACGTCAGCCCGACGGCAGCCATCGCCTACAGCAAGCTGAATCTGACCAACAGCCTGGTCACGGCCGATCATGTCGATGGTTCGATCACGCTCCCGAAGCTCAGCGCAACCGGCGCTTCCTCGGGCCAGGGAATCACCTACAACGGCACGAGCATCGTCTGGGGCAGCCCTTCACCGGGCGGCGCGGCCGGTGGTGACCTTACCGGTACCTATCCGAACCCGACGATCGCGGCGAACGCGGTTACCTCCGCGAAGATTCTGGACGGCACGATCGTGAACGCCGATGTGAGCCCGACCGCAGCGATCGCCTATTCGAAGCTGGCGCTCAGCAACAGCATCGTGAGCGGCGACATCGTTGACGGTACGATCGTGAATGCCGACGTCAGCCCGACGGCGGCGATCGCCTACAGCAAGCTGAACCTGACCAACAGCCTGGTCACGGCCGATCATGTCGACGGTTCGATCACGCTCCCGAAGCTCAGCGCAACGGGTGCTTCCTCGGGCCAGGCGATCACCTACAACGGCACAAGCATCGTCTGGGGCAGCCCTGCACCGGGCGGCGCGGCTGGTGGTGACCTGACCGGCACGTATCCGAACCCGACGATCGCGGCGAACGCGGTTACCTCCGCGAAGATTCTAGACGGCACGATCGTCGATGCGGACGTCAGCCCGACGGCTGCGATCGCGTACAGCAAGCTGAACCTGGTGAACAGCATTCAGAATGCCGATATCGTTCCCAACGCGATCACGACGTCGAAGGTTGCCAACGGCACGGTGACGACGTCGAAGCTTGCCGACAGTGCGGTCTCCGGCCTGAAGCTTCTCACGAACGCGGTCAACACGGCTCATATCGCCGACGGTGCGGTGACGTTGCCGAAGATCTCCAGCACCGGCGCATCCGCCAACCAGGCGATCGTGTTCGACGGCACGAACGTTGTCTGGGGAGCTGCTGTTCCCGGCGGCGCGGCTGGTGGTGACCTGACCGGCACATATCCGAATCCGACGGTCGCCAACAGTGCGATCACGAGCGCGAAGATTCTGGACGGCACGATCGTCGATGCGGACGTGAGCCCAACGGCGGCGATTGCGTACAGCAAGCTGAACTTGGTGAACAGCATTCAGAATGCCGACATCGTTCCCAACGCGATCACGACGTCGAAGGTTGCCAACGGTACGGTGACGACGTCGAAGCTTGCCGACAGTGCGGTCTCCGGTCTGAAGCTGCTGACCGCCGCGGTCAACACGGCCCACATCGCCGACGGTGCGGTGACGGACGCAAAGGTTGCCAACGGCATCAGCTACTCGAAGCTGAGCGGTGCGCCGACCTCGCTGCCGCCGAGCGGCGCGGCTGGTGGTGATCTGACCGGCACGTATCCGAACCCGGTGATCGCAGCCAATGCGGTTACCTCGGCGAAGATTGCCGACGGCACGATCACCAATGCGGACATCAGCGCAGCCGCTGCGATCGCCTACTCGAAGCTGAACCTCTCCGGCTCCGTTCAGGGTAGCGACATCGCGGCCGGTACGTTCACGACCACGAACGCGCATCATGCCCTGGGCAACAACGACAACACAGCCCGCGAGCTTCGCTTCCTGGAGCCGAGCGGTTCCGGTGTGAACTACACGGCGTTCAAGGCGCAGGCCCAGGCCGGCGACATCACCTACACGCTTCCGAACACCGCTCCGGGAGCCGTCAACCAGGTGCTGCAGGTGCAGGCGGTTGCTGGCAACAACGCAACGCTCTCGTGGGGCGCCATCGGCGGCGGTTCGATCCTCTTCTCGCGTACCGGAGTTACTGCCAACGCCGGCAATACCTCCTACACCGTGACGGCTGCCGACGATATCATCGGCGTCAACATGTCGGCTGGAACGAACTTCACCGTGAACATGCCGCCGGCAACAACGTCGGGCAAGATCGTCATCGTCAAGATCGAGCGCTACAACAACGCGCTGCTTCCGGTCCTGACCGTTCAGCCGAACGGAACCGATAAGATCGACGGTGCCAACAACGACGCGTTCGGCAATCAGAACGGCGTTCGCGACTACTACTCCGACGGTGCCGGCAACTGGTACTCGTGGTAATCGTTCCGCGACTTCCGTCTTAGCGTTCGACGAAATGCCAGGGACACCCGCACAGCGTGGGTGTCCCTGGTTTCATTCAGGGACGACGGCAGCATCGCGGACCAGTCGTCCAACCATCCATCATACCAGTTCATGCTCCAATGCAACCGCAAGCAGATCCTGTTCCAAGCCCATATACCTGCGATACATTCCTTCCACATGTCGGCAATACGTTCGTGCTCACGTCGCGCAGCGGCTCGGCCGTGGATCTCGAGCTGATCACTGCCGAGCCGGTGAAGTTGAACCCGATCGACGGCAGAGCCGTGGGGCGGTCCGGCTTCGTGCGGCGCGATCCCTTCCGTCTGCTGTTCCGCGGGCACGGCGAGATGCTGCCGCAGGGGCTGTACGGCTTCCGGCATGAGACCATGGGTGACTTCCAGATGAGCGTTGTTCCGGTGGGACCCGGTGAGAGCGGGTGGTTGTACGAGGCGGTGTTCAACTAGGGATAGGGGCCGGCAGGCCCTGGCACCCCGGATGCCGCTGCGCTGCGTGCGGCATCCGAAGATGGAGCGGTTACTGCGGTACAGTGCCGCTGCGATGCGGTTCGTGTTGATACTCCATCAGCCAGTGCGATGAGAGATCCTCGACAACTGCAAACTGTTTGCGCTGATAAAGATTGAACGCCCGGTTTGCCTTCTCCACATGAAGGCGGATCGGGCGGTTGGTTTCCAGACCGCGATGCACGTATCGGTCCATGATGTAGCTGCAGATGCCGCGGTTCTGGTGTGCCGGCATGATCATCAGATCCCCCAGGCGTACCTCGTCTTCGAACTCGATGATGATCAGGCGGCCAACCGGTTCATCGTTCCTGTGGATGATGGAGATGTCGGCGAATGGATAGTTGGAGCTGTAGTGGAGCGTCTGCGCGTCGAACTGATACTGTATCAGCGTCTCGATTTCATCACTGCTCAGATTTGTCTGTTCGAACGGCATCTGCGAGCGGAGCGTAATGCTGTACAGCGAGCGAACGAAGGCTTCATCCGTCTCCGTTGCGGGTCGGAATGCATACTCTCCAAGCGGATCCAGAAGGAACATGATGTGCTGTTGCGTCGGGGTTGGCGTTGATGCCGGGCTCGCACACAGGAGCCGGTTGAACGATTCGGCCGGCGCGAATCGATGATCGGCGCCGGCCGGACGTTGCTGCGGAAGCTGTCAGTTGCGCGAGGGGAAAATCCCTTCCAGTGCGATGCAGAAGTTGATCACCAGGTACGGCTGCATGTTGTTGTGCGGCTGGTTGCCGCCTGCAAGGCCGATGGATTGGGGATTCAACGCGGAGCCGTCGGAGGTTGGACGGTAGAATGCCACCTGATTGGAGCTGCTGGCGCCGAGGAAGTTGCCGTTCGGCTGGCCGAGCGCGCCGCTGACGTTGGTCACACTGAACAGGTGGTTGTGCATCGGCATCTCGCTGTTGATCAGCGTGTGCGTTTCCTCACCGGACGCCTCTCCCATGGTCCGGTTCGTCAGGCCGGGCCCCTGTCCCTGATGGATGGGTACGCGGCCGCGCAGGTCGGGAAGCCCGAATGTCACGCGGCCGTCACCGCCGAACGTTGTTCCGAGGAGAGAGAAGAGCGCGGTGTTCTGCGCGATCGAGAGGAGCTGGCCATCGCACGTTGCGTAGCCGATCGGTGCGAAGTTGAAGCCTGCCTGGATGATCTGGCCGATGAAGGGTTCTGCCATTGATTGAGCCTCCTGCAATAGTCTTGAAGGGGAAGGGGGCCTCGAAATATCGGGGGGATATTGAAGCAGTGGCCGGACATCGCGTCCGGCCACTGCTCTCTCGTGCGAATCGGTTAGTTACGCGAGGGGAAGATCCCTTCCAACGCGATACAGAAGTTGATCACCAGATACGGCTGCATGTTGTTGTGCGGCTGGTTGCCGCCGGCGAGGCCGATAGCCTGGGGATTCAGCGTGGAGCCGTCCGAGGTTGGACGGTAGATCGCCACCTGATTGGAGCTGCTGGCGCCGAGGAAGTTGCCGTTCGGCTGGCCGAGCGCGCCGCTGACGTTGGTTACATTGAACAGGTGGTTGTGCATCGGCATCTCGCTGTTGATCAGCGTAACCGTCTCCGAACCGGATACCTCACCCATGGTACGATTGGTCAGGCCCGGTCCCTGTCCCTGATGGATGGGTACGCGCCCACGCAGATCGGGAAGCCCGAATGTCACCCGGCCGTCACCGCCGAACGTTGTTCCGAGGAGCGAGAAGAGTGCGGTGTTCTGGGCGATTGAAAGAAGCTGGCCATCGCACGTCGCGTAACCGCGCGGTGCGAAGTTGAAACCGGCCATGATGATCTGGCCGACAAATGGTTCTGCCATGTGTTGATTCTCCTGATGTTGGAGTTCCTAACCTGGAGCGCTGCAGGGCCTGCTGGCGCTGAGATGCGCGCGGTTATGATTGGAACTGTTATCGGAATGATCCGGTTTGTTTCGATGCCGCGGAGCGTACCGCCGAAGGATCGACGTCCGCTCCGCGCTCCGCCGTGTCGATCAGTTGCGCGAGGGGAAGATCCCTTCCAACGCGATACAGAAGTTGATCACCAGATACGGCTGCATGTTGTTGTGCGGCTGGTTGCCGCCTGCAAGGCCGACGGCCTGGGGATTCAGTGTGGAGCCGTCCGAGGTTGGACGGTAGAGTGCCACCTGATTGGAGCTGCTGGCAGCGAGGAAGTTGCCGTTCGGCTGGCCGAGTGCGCCGCTGACGTTGGTTACGTTGAACAGGTGGTTGTGCATCGGCATCTCGCTCGAGATCAGCGTTACCGTCTCCGAGCCGGACATCTCTCCCATGGTCCGGTTCGTCAGGCCGGGCCCCTGTCCCTGATGGATGGGTACACGCCCACGCAGATCGGGAAGCCCGAACGTCACGCGGCCGTCACCGCCGAACTGTGTGCCGAGGAGCGAGAAGAGCGCGGTGTTCTGTGCGATCGAAAGAAGCTGCCCGTCGCACGTCGCATAGCCACGCGGCGCAAAGTTGAAGCCTGCCTGAATGATCTGGCCGATAAACGGTTCTGCCATGAGAACTTCTCCTTGATGATCTGGTTGGATGTCAGTAACAAGCGGCCTTTAGCCGAAGTTGAACGTCAGCAACGTGTGGACCGCCGATGCCGGTGAGGAGAGCCTCAGGGGAATCCAATATCAGGCAGTATCCGATACTCGAGGTTGTACAGAGTTGACAAAACGCCACGGCCTGCAATGAGTGCCGTGAATCGCTCTGCGCGAGGATGCAGACTGGGTGAGTGCGGACAGCATTCGGGGACCGCGATCCGGAACTGACGCTTGGGGAGGCGCGGACCGGATGGGCGGCGTGTCGTCAACTGTCCTGCCGATCTTCAACCGACATCGTACCGGGATCGGGAGCGAGAAGGGGAAGCTCACGATGGATCGTGCGGTGCAGGCTCGGATCGAATGAATGCATCTGGAGGAATCAACGCGCCATACAGCGGCTCCTGAGGAGCCGGATGGCTGCAACTACCGTGGCAACGATGGCCTCACGAACAAACGCCGTGAACCACCCAGTGGGACCTTGCACGAACTGCGCTGCATGTGGTTGACAGGCCGGTCACGCATGCAGCAACGGTTTCCAAGATACGACTGTTTCTCCGTTTGTAAAGAAGGAATTCACGTAATTCGTCACATTATCCAACAAAAATCCCGGCTCTGCTATCGCAACGCGATCCATCGTGGGCATGAATTCGAAGCGTGATGCACCCTCGCCGGGCCCCTTCACGGAGCCTCTGCCGTACCCGGTGGATGCCGCCGGTACCGGGCGCAGCGCGGCGCGCAGGGATTGCCGGAGGCAGGCGCCGGATGCAACCGGTCGGAATCAGTTTCCGGTTCGGCATCACCATCAACCTCGCGTTGGCGGCTTCCTGGTAAATCCTCCGTGCCGGCGGCATCAGAGCAATATTCGCAACAGATTCCATGATCCGGAGGTGACCGGCGTTCCGTATCTTCGAGATTGGCGCGCCGATACCATCCGGTGAGCCCGCAGAGAAACAACAGAGCGCCTCACATTGCGTCCTTGTATCCACACTCCGGCACAACCGGGGCACGGCCGGATACCGCGCGTGGCGATCTGCCGTTGACGTTGAACGCTGAGCAGTGAAATCATGAGCATCCTTCCGATCTATACGTTCGATCACCCGATTCTTCGAAAGCGGTTGAAGCTTGTCGAGGAGATTACCGACGATCTGGTTGGGCTTGCGCTGGACATGCATGCCACCATGAAGAATGCGGAGGGGATCGGTCTTGCCGCCAATCAGGTTGGGCAGGACGTTGCCATGACCGTGATCGACGTTGGCCACATCAAGGGGAACGAGGGGATGACACCGCTTACGCTGATCAATCCGGTGATCGAGGCGTTCAGCGACGAGGAAGTGGCCGACGAGGAAGGCTGCCTGAGCCTTCCGGATCTTCGCGCGGACGTGCTTCGCCCGGTGGGCGTGCAGGTCCGGTTCTACGATCTCGAGATGAAGGAGCATGTGATGGAGGCCGAGAAGCTTCTCGCACGCGTGATGCAGCACGAGATCGATCACCTGAACGGCGTCTACTTCATCGATCATCTCAAACCGATGCGCCGCGCCCTGATGAAGCGCCGGCTGCAGGAGATCAGCCGCGGCGAGATCGAAGCCGAGTATCCGTTGTACCGCGCGGGAAGCTAGTCAGGTGGTCGGTCGTCCGTGGTCAGTAGCCGGTAGTCGGTCTGCAAGGCATCCATCAACTACTACCTACTAACAACTGACCACTAACTACTAACGCTCCAGCATCCCGCTCTCATATTCCCAACTCATGACCTCGAGCGAATTACGCAAGTCGTTTCTGGACTTCTTCCGCGAGCGCGGGCATACCGTTGTACCCTCCGCACCGGTGGTGCCGCATGGTGACCCGACGCTTCTCTTCACGAACGCCGGGATGAACCAGTTCAAGGATGTCTTCCTGGGAGTGGGCGTGCGCGATTACAGCCGCGCGGCCGACACGCAGAAGTGCATCCGCGTCTCCGGCAAGCACAACGACCTCGAGGAGGTGGGGCACGATACCTACCATCACACCTTCTTCGAGATGCTGGGGAACTGGTCCTTCGGCGACTACTACAAGGATGAGGCGATCGCCTGGGCCTGGGAGCTTCTCACAAAGGTCTGGGGGCTCCCAGCGGAGCGCCTGCACGTGACGGTCTACCGTTCCGACGATGGCGGCGAGAGCGATCAGGAGGCGTACGATATCTGGGCCCGGCAGCCGGGGCTTGACCCGGGCCATATTCACTGGTTCGGAGCGAAGGACAATTTCTGGGAGATGGGGGAGACCGGCCCGTGCGGGCCCTGCTCGGAGATCCACTACGATCGCACACCCGACTTCTCCGGCGGACCGCTGGTGAACGCCGGCGTTCCGGAAGTGATCGAGATCTGGAACCTGGTTTTCATTCAGTACAACCGCCGCGCCGATCGCGGGCTGGATCCGCTTCCGGCAAAGCATGTCGATACCGGCATGGGCTTCGAGCGGATCTGCGCGGTAACGCAGGGGAAGGCGAGCAATTACGATACCGACGTCTTCATGCCGCTGATCGAGGAGATCGGGCGCCTGAGCGGCGGAACCTATTCGGGCGTGCTGGAGGATCGCACCTCCATCGCCATGCGCGTTCTCGCGGATCACGTGCGCACGCTTGCGTTCTCCATTGCCGATGGCGCCTCCCCCGGCAATGCCGGGCGGGGCTACGTGCTCCGCCGGCTGCTGCGCCGCGCCGTGAAGTATGCCTACATCGAGCTCGGCGTGAAGGAACCGGTGCTCTACCGGCTGGTGCCGGTGATCGTGCGGACCATGGGGGATGTGTTCCCGGAGGTTCGAACGCAGCAGGCCTACATCGAGAAGATCATCAAGTCGGAGGAGGAGAGCTTCGGGCAGACGATCGAGCGTGGCATCGCCGAGTTCAACGATCGATGCGCAGAGGCATACGGGCCGCAGATCATTGCTTCTGGAATGGCGCAGCGTCTGCATTGGACCGAGGAAGGTGTGTGGCTTCATGATCCGCCCCCCGACGGGGAGTTGATCGAATGGCCCCGGTTGCAGCAGCTTTACACTGCATCTGCGGTGATCTCTGGAGCCGATGCCTTTTTTCTCTACGACACCTGCGGTTTCCCGCTGGATCTGACGCAGCTTCTCGCCCGCGAGCGCGGGATGGCGGTGGACGTGGAGGGCTTCAACGCCCTGATGGCGGAGCAGAAGAAGCGGGGCCGCGAGGCGCGCAAGAGTTATGCGCAGGAGGCGATCAATCTGAAGTTCGAGGGGGAGACGGAGTTCCTCGGCTACACGGAGCACGAGGCTGACGCGAGCGTGGTGGCCGTTGCCGGCGACGGCATCGTGCTGGACCGCACTCCCTTCTATGCGGAGATGGGTGGGCAGCTGGCCGATCACGGCGAACTGGTGATCGGCGGCGAGCGTCTTGCCGTAACCGACGTGCACAAGGTTGGGAGCGCGTTCCTCCATATCGTGGATGCCGTGGAGGTGAACGCACAGCCCGGGGAGCCGGCCCACGCCGAGATCGACATCCGGCGGCGGCACGGCATTCAGCGGAACCACTCCGCCACGCACATCGTGCACGAGGCGCTGCGCCGCGTGCTTGGAAGCCATGTGCAGCAGGCCGGCTCGCTGGTTGCGCCCGATCATCTTCGCTTCGACTTCAATCACTTCGAGAAGATCGGTGAGGAGGAGATGCGCGCGATCGAGGAGATGACCAACGCGAAGATCCGCGAGGCGATCGAGGTGAGGACGGAGGAGCTGCCCATCGAGGATGCGCGCAGGATTCCCAACGTGAAGATGTTCTTCGGCGACAAGTACGGCTCGCGCGTGCGGGTGGTGACGATCGATCCGGAGTTCTCCGTGGAGTTCTGCGGAGGCACGCATGTACGCAATACCGCGGACATCGGCCTTCTGAAGATCACGAGCGAGGGGAGCATTCAGGCAGGGGTGCGGCGCATCGAGGCAGTGACCGGTGCCACGGCGGATCAGTTGCTCTTCCGCCGCTACAACGAGATCGAGCGCCTTATGAAGCGCCTCGGCGTTGCGGACCGCGATCTCTACGAGAAGGTGGAGCAGCTGCTGGAGGAGAAGCGGGCGCTGGAGAAGGAGCTTGCGCAGGCGCTGGTTGCGAAGGCCTCCGGCGGCCTGGACGCGATTCTCTCCTCGGCCGTGGAGCGCGACGGCGTCCGTATAGCCTCCGGGCGGATCGCCGCGGCGGACATGGATGCGTTGAAGGCGGTGGGGGATGATCTCCGCAACCGTCTGAAGAGCGGCATCGGCATGCTGGGCGCGGACATCGAGGGGAAGGCGACGCTGGTCTGCGTCGTGACGGACGATCTTGTCAAGCGCTTCAGTGCGGGCAGGATTGTCGGTGCGGCTGCAAAGCTCGTGGGGGGGGGCGGCGGCGGAAAGCCGCACATGGCTACCGCCGGCGGCAAGGACGTCGAGAAGCTGGACGACGCACTTGCACGCACGCCGGAGATCGTTGCAGAGTTTGCCGGCTAAGCACTGTCTGATCGTTGGTTCGTTTGCCGGCCGCTCGCAACCGGGCCCGGCAGGATTGTCGGAACGAGCCCGGGCCCTGATGGCCTTCAGTGCATGCCGGATGAAGGCATGTCATCCTTCAAACCGTATTCGATGCGCACATCGCATTCAACCCGGTTCGCGTACGTACTCGTGTTTGGGCTGCTTCTACTCGCGCTGCCGGCATGCGCGCAGACGCAGGCTCACAGCCCGATCCCGCTCGGGCTGTACTCCGTTGATGCCGCCGTGGAGTCGACCATGCAGTCCGGCCCGCTGCAGGGCAATCCATTGCTGCAGGCGGTGGGCAACTGGTTCAACTGGTACGGCGGCACCGGGGTGATCCTGCTTGCCATGCTTCTCTGGCTCGGCGGCCGCTTTCTGCGAAGACCGCAGATGGCGGAGACGGGGCTGCGCGGGCTGGAGGCGATTGCCGCCGCAAGCCTCGTGGGATGGGTCGGCAAGGTGGCTGCCGGCCGCGAGCGTCCCTACGTCGCGCCGGGCGAGCCGTGGCACTGGAATCTCCTGCACAGCCTCTCGGACACGCACTACTTCTCGATGCCCTCCGGGCACACGATTGCCACCTGCGCCTTTGCGGGCGCGGTCTGTTTCATGGCCCTGGGCTTCGCTCCTCTTACCAGGCGAACAGTTGTCGCTCTTGCCGTTCTATCCTCCCTTCTCGTCGCGTTCGCGAGGGTGTATACCCATCAACACTGGTTGAGCGACGTGGCCGCCGCAGCACTGCTGGGCAGCCTCTGCGGCGTGGCTGTGGCACGCTGGCACGCAACCCGGCCGGGACGCGCCTTCGACCGCGTGATGCTCGGCTCCGCGAATGTCTGATTCCTCTCCCGGTACGGTAACCCTTTGATGCAGCCATGGTCGTGACCCGGCGGCGTGCCGCCGGGTCATGCTACAAACACACGATCCTTATGAAGCACATCGTTCCCGCAATTCTGACAACGACGTTTCTGGCACTGGCTTCGGCGCTTGTTCTATCCGCACAGCCTGCGGCCTCCGCGGGCAGTGCGGTCCCGGCGGGCAGCGGGTTCGCGGCGTTGCACGGCTGCGGCACCTTCCTGTTCAACGATTCCGCGCTCGAGGCGCGCGCGGCCGCGAACACCGCGGCGCGCAATCCCGGGCTGTATCGTGCGATGCTGGAACGGAGCCGGAGCAAGGGCCCGGGCCGAACGGTGCTTGGCGGCAACGATGAGTTCAATCAGTTCTTCGTGCTCAACAGGGTCAGCGAACAGTTCGACCAGATCGCCGCGAAGCTGATCTACAAGGGGCGGCGGGCCCGGATCTGGATCGATCTGCAGGATACGCTGCGTGTGAAGACCTCGACCATCGCGGCTCTCGCGCGAGGACTGGATTCCGCAACGGCCGCTGGCTCCCGCGATCCCGGCAAGGGAGTCATCGAGAACGACGAGGACGTTTTCGGCCTCCCCCCCGCGAACCGCTTCGACGCGGCCACGCCGAACGTGGAGGACTTCCTTCTCACCGATATCCAGGATGGTCTCACCGGCGGAAACGTGCTCGGCTATTTCTCCCCCTACGATCAGACGGACAACCCCGGCTCGAATCAGATGAACATTCTCTACATCGATTCGCGGGAGGGGATCGGCAACCAGAATGCCGGCGCGATCGCCAGCCTTGTCAGCACGCTTGCCCATGAGTATCAGCACCTGATTCACTTCCGCTACAATCCGAACAGCGAGACCTTCTTCAACGAAGGATGCAGCGAGGCCGCGAGCACCATCTGCGGCTACAACGATCGCGACAACACGCTCTATCTCACGGCCTCCAACATCCCGCTCCTTCGCTGGAGCAACGACTCCGACTTCAACAGCCTCGAAGTGGATTACGAGCGCGCGATGACGTTCATCCGCTACAACTACGAGCAATTCGGCGAGACCTTCCTGAAGAAGTTCGTGGCGACGCAATCCACCGGAATGAATCGCATCGCCGCCGCGCTCACGCAGATCGGCAGCACCGTCACGTGGCAGAACATGTTGAAGGGATTCATGGTGGCGAACTATGTGCGGAAAAGCTTCAGCGATCCGCAGTATACATACAGGCTGGCGCTCTCCAGCACATTCGCTCACGTGACCAACAGCTACAACGGCACCTTCCCCGCAACCGGGCAGGTAACGCTGCAGCAGTACGCTCCGGCATACAACTACTACAACTTCACGAAGCAGCAGGGGATGACTATTCGCTTCAACGGCACGCAGCCGTTCAAGGCGATGGCGCTTCTGTACCGGAACGGCGCACTGCTGGAGATTCGCGAGCTGATGCCGAATCAGCCCAACACGATCGAGGCGAATCCCGGCTACTCGCGCATGGTGTTCGTGATCTGCAATCTCTACCCGTCCAGCCAGACCGTCAACTGGAATGTGGAGTCCATCGCGAGCGGTGTGGAGGATGCGGCCGATGCGGCGAACACCCTTGCGATCGCCGGCGTCTCGCCGAACCCCGCCACCGGCCCGATGCACGTCGCCTACCGGGCCGCGGACCATGGTCCGGTCACGGTCAGCCTCTTCGACCTCCAGGGGCGGGAGTTGCGAACAATGGTTGATGCGGAACAGTCGTCCGGCGGCCTTCGCGCGATGACGTTCGATACCGGTGCGCTTCCCGGCGGCGTCTACATGATCCGGCTGGAGCAGAGCGGCCACGCCGTATCGCGGGCGGTTGTAGTACAGAGGTGACGGGGTAGTGACTCATGTTGCATTTCGATGGGAGTAGTCTGTGCCTGCATGCAGGCCCCGGGCCGTTCCGCTGGAGCTTGAAGATTCCATTCGCTCCTGTGCTACCGTGGGGACGCTACGCGGCTTGATGGCATGTCCAGCTGCATCAGTTGCAATCGTTGTCGCGGAGTTGCGCTCCGCGACTCGTACGATTCCTGTACCAACGCTGTCGCGGATTTGCCACAGATCGTCCTTCGTTGTTCTCCCTATGTTGGGGTGTTCGCCATGCGCTGTGCGTCCTCGAAGAGCCGGTGCGGCTCCGCGCCGTGCAGCGCACGGTACAACAGCTCGAGCCCGATACCGATGCGTGGTCCCGGGCGCTCGATGACATCGGGAGGAAGGACGTACACTCTGTTGGTGCGTACGGCGCGAAGCTGGTGCCACTCCGGATAGGTGTTCAAAAGGTCGGACACTCCATGCCAGTCGGGGCCTGGCACGATGATCACCTCCGGATCGAGCCGAAGCAGTTCCTCACGGCTGTACGTTGGATACTGCGTGACGCCTCCCCCGGCGATGTTTCGTCCGCCGGCGGTTGAGAGCATCTCGGCGATGAACCCGCTGCTGACGGTCATCAGCGGCGCACGATCGATCACCACGAAGACCGTTACCGAGTCGTTCCGAGCAAGCCTTCTGATGGAGTCCACGGTGTTCCGCAGGCGTCCCGCCACGGCCTTGCCGGCTTCGGCGCGTCCCACCAGGGCGCCGAGCAGCTCGAACCCCTGGATTACTTCACCGATGGTGGAGTCGTGGAGTTCGAACGGCCGAAGCCCGAGCTCCTTCAGCTTGTTGTAGCTGGTTTTCATGTTCCCGACGAACGTCATCGGCAACAGATCCGGCTTCAGCGCGATGATCTTCTCGTAGTTCAACTGCTGCATGTCCGCCACCGGCTCGATTCGTGTTGCTGCCGGCGGGTAGTCGCAATACGTGGTGCGACCGATCAGCAGATCCTGCGCGCCGATTGCAAACAGCATCTCCGTGATGTTCGGAGCAAGCGAGATCACGCGCCGCGCCGGTGTTGCCAGACGGACCGTGTCCTGCATTGCGTCCACTTCCACGACTGCATAGTGTGCCGCGGGCGTGCTTTCGGGCGCCCGGGCGCGATCGCAGGCAGAGCAGGCAAGTGCCAGACAGAGCGCCGTGAGAAGTGATGTGCGATGCATTGTTGTTGTATGCGGGATCATGGCCGATGGGTCCGATGTCATCCTGTGACTCGAGTCGATGGAGCGCGAAGATACGCCGTGAATGCTCCGCGGGCGATGGAGCGGCTCGGCAGGCACGCTCGCGCAGGCACGCTTGGTGCCGCGTGCTCGGATCTTCCGTTGGAGAAGCGCGGCATGGCTTGCGGCCGACTTGTGAGAGTTCGTATTGTTCGTGACGGCCTCCCGGCCCGTAGTGTCTATAACATTGCGGCCCTGGCGATTCGGTACGGTAACGGCGGGCGGGGCAGCCGGGCGCCCGATGAATGATGCGAGATTCGAGCGGAACGGATTCCAGGCGGAGGAACGCCCGCGAGCCCCGTCTCCGGCGCCCATGAAACCCTTCGGCGGGATGGAGCGTGCAGCGAAGGCCCGGGGCACCCGAACTCTCCGCAGCCGCAACAGCGGTGTCGTGGTGAATTGCAATGCCAACCCTTCAAGATAGAAACGAGCAATGTTCACATCTCTCTCCAGGCATCTCGTGGTGGCCGCTCTGATGGTTGCGGCGCCGTTGTTCCTGCATGCGCAATCCGCGTCGGGACCGGACGAATCGGCGGTTGATGCCAACGGCGGCCGGTGCGGCGTACAACTGTTCGGCGTGGCCGAGGCGCAGGCCGCGATGGCGAACACCGCACGCAATAATCCGGATGTGTATCGCCGGATCGTTGAGCGTTCGAAGAAGGAGGGAGGGGAGCAGATGCTTTCCGTGGCGGGTATTACCACGCATACCTTCAACGTGCTGAACCGGGTCACCAATCAGTTCGACGAGGTGGTCGGCCGGCTGGTGTTCACCGGCAAGCGCGCCCGCATCTGGATCGACGAGCGCGACACCGCACGCGTGAAGGCCGCGACGATCGCTGCCCTTGCACGTGGTGTTGATACGGCTACGGCGGCGACATCGCGCAATCCGAACAAGGGGCTGATCGAGAACGATGAGGATGTGTTCGGCCTGCCGCCGGTGAACCGCTTCGATGCGGCCACTCCCTCCATGGAGGATTTCCTCCTGACCGATATTCAGGATAATCTGAACGGCGGTTATATCGCAGGCTTCTTCTCGCCGATGGATCAGACCGATTACGACGGCTCCAACAGGATGAATCTGCTGTACATCGACTCGAACCAGGGCCTCGGCACGCAGACCGCATCCGCGATCGCCAGCATGATCGGCACGCTTGCGCACGAGTACCAGCATCTGATCCACTACCGGCAGAACCCGAACAGCCAGGCTTTCTACAACGAGGGCTGCAGCGAGACCGCCAGCATTCTCTGCGGCTACAAGTATCGCAGCAGCTCCGCCTATCTGCTCAGCACCAACGTGCCGCTGTTCCGCTGGAGCGATGGAACGGTGTTCAACGATCTCGAGATCGATTACGAGCGCGGGATGAGCTTCATGCGCTACTGCACCGAACAGTATGGCGAGGCCTTCCTGACGAAGTTCACGCCGTCGCGCGCAACCAACATGAACCGCGTCACGGATGCGCTGACGCAGAGCGGCGCGGCCGCGGACTGGAAGAGCACGTTGAAGGGATACGCGGTGGCCAACTACGTGCGGAAGAACTTCGCCGACAATCGGTACATCTACATTGTGCCCCTCTCGAACGCCGTGGTGAAGCCGGCGAACACCTACAGCGACAGCGGCGCTGCGGCTGCCGGGCAGGCCGCCGTACAGCAATACGCGGCCGTCTACAATGTCTACAACTTCAAGAAGCCATCCGGACTCAGGATCCGGTTCAACGCGACGGTGGCGCAGAACTATGCGGTGATGGCTCTCCTGTATCAGAACGGCCAGCTTGTCGATGTTCGCGAGATGACGACCAATGCGCTGAACACCATCGATCCCGGCTACGACAAGATGGTCTTTGCCATCCTCAGCCTCTCCTCGACCAGCCAGTCCATCGGCTGGAGTGTGGACGCCGTGACGAGCGGCGTGGAGAGCATACCGGACGCTGCTGCCGAGCAGACGGCCGTGTCGGACATCTCCCCCAACCCGGCGACCGGCCCGGTACGTGTGGGGTATCGAACCGTTGGCGCCGAGCCGGTGACGATGCAGTTGTTCGACATGCAGGGGCGCCTGATGCGGACGATGATCGCCGGGGTGCAGATCGAGACCGGAGCGCATGAGCTGACGCTGGATCCAACCGGACTCCCGGCCGGCGTCTACCTGGTGCGTCTTACGCAGGGAGGAGCTGCGTCCGTGCGGGCCGTTGTGAACGAACGATAGGCCGTTGTGAACGAACGATAGGCCGTTGTGATCGAACGATAGGCCGTTGTGATCGAACGGCAGATCGATCGGGCTCGTGCATTGTTGCTGTCATCGCGTGAGCAGTGCTGTCGTTTTGAACGAGCGGAGCGAGTGAAGGATCTCGTGATCACCGGCTCATCGAGATCCTGTGCCTTCGGCTCGGGATAACTTCCCGGCTCTGCACAAGTACCGTAACGATGTACCAGGAGCGCGCCCGCACCGGTCCGTACGCCCGTGCGGCGCCGACTGCAGTTGCCATCGGACTGCTCCACTGTATTCTTGTAATTTGTTCCGCCCGGCCCGGTATGCCGGGCGTCCGCATAACCTGGTGCGGTTACAACGTTCAGATCTGGAGATGATCATGTCCCTCGGTTTCAGCATGCAGCCTGCCCGTGGCTTCGTTCCCGTCCTTGCGGCACTTCTGTGCTGGCTGCTCCCGGGCTCCGGCCTGCTGATGGCGCAGGGCGCGGCGCGTGAGGATTCGGCGAGGGCGGTGAACATTCGCCAGGAGCGCTACGATTCCTCCGTTGCGCGCCCCAAGATTCCGGGGTTCGAGGAGGACGTGCTTGGACGTGAGGAGTGGTTCATGTTCCAGCGGCGCTACCCGTTCGATGTGGTGCCCGCAGGCGCGCTTGCTTCGGCCATCCGCGCGATCCAGGGGATGCAGTCGCAGCTGGACGAATCGCGGGCAAAGGGGGACCGGCAGGCACATCTTCTGGCGGCGAGCACGTGGGAGGCGATCGGGCCGGTCAACATCGGCGGCCGCATCCAGGCGATTGCCCAGCATCCAACCAAGCAGGGGGTGATCTTCATCGGCGCCGCATCCGGCGGCGTCTGGAAGAGCACCGACGACGGCGCCACCTGGAACACGACGTTCGACAAGCAGGCATCGATCAGCATCGGCGCCATCGCCATCGATCGCACCGATCCGAATATCATCTACGTGGGGAGCGGCGAGCCCAACACGCCATCCGCCACATACTTCGGCCACGGTGTCTTCAAGTCCACGGACGAGGGAGCCACGTGGACCAATATCGGCCTGGAGACCGTGGGCGGCTTCTCCAAGATCTACGTTCATCGCCAGAACCATCAGATCGTCTACGCCACCGGCGTTATCAGCAACCAGAGCGACGGCGGCTTCTACCGCTCCGTTGACGGCGGCGCCACGTGGACGCGCACGATGTCCGGGACCGTGTACGATCTCTCGGTGAACCCCGCCAACTGCGAGGAGCTCTTCATCGCCACCGCATCGGCGATCTCCTATTCCACCGATGGGGGACGCAGCTTCACCAAGCGGGTCAACGGCATCAACGTCGCGATCGCCTATCGAATCAGCGTTGCGATGGCGCCGAGCGATCCGAACCATGTCTACGCCCTGGTGGCCGGGCGCCCCGGCTCCGCCGGGCTGGACGATTCGAAGTTCTACGCCTCCACCGATCGCGGAACAACTTGGACGATGCGCGAGCAGTTCTCCGGTCAGTTCTTCCGCGATCAGGGCTGGTACGACAACGCGGTGGTGGTTCATCCGGATAGTCCGCTCGTGGTGCTGGCTGCCGGCATCGATGCCTTCCGTACGGAGGACGGAGGCGATCACTTCATCAACTATACGGATGCATACGCGAATCTCGGCGATCCGAACGCAGTGCATGCCGATCAGCATGTGATGGAGTTCGACCCGAAGGATCGCACGCGCCTCCTTCTCGGCAACGATGGTGGACTGTTCAGGTCGGAGAACAACGGGATCCAGTGGAGCAAGATCGGTGTGAAGCTCCCGATCACGCAGTTCTACAAGATGGATGTGGACGCCAACAACGTCAACCTCGTCTACGGCGGCGCACAGGACAACGGCTCCAGCGGGTATCTGGGCACGCACTCCAACGCGCTGCAGTGGGACAATCTCTCCGGCGGCGACGGGTTCTACGTTGCCGCCGATCCGTTCCGGCCGGGCATCGTCTTCACGGAGATCTACTACGGCCAGCCGGTCTACAAGGTGGATATCAGCCAGCCGGGGTTTGCGCTTCCGATCTCCGACTATATCGACAACACTGCAGGCGACAAGGGGGACTGGTCCACGCCGATGGCGATCGGCCTTTCCGACGGCAGGTTCTACAGCGGCCGCCACTATCTCTGGCGCACCAGCGACGACGGCGGCTCGTGGGAACAGCTGCGACCCGGCACCGGCGGTCTGATCTCCGCGATCGGCGTCTCCCCGTACGGCGGCAAGCTCATGGTTGGCAGCAACATCGGCGACGCACGCTTCTCGGTTGACGACGGCCACACATGGGCCGCCGCCAAGGGATTGCCGCGCCGCACCGTGAGCGACATCCGCTACGACTTCACGGCGGAGAGCAGAGTGTTCATTACGCTGAGCGGAACCGGTTCGCACCACGTGTTCCAGTCGGACGACGACGGCGCCAACTTCGCGGACATCTCCGCCAACCTTCCGGACGTGACGGTGAACACCATCGCCGTGGATCCGCAGAACAACCAGCATCTCTTCATCGGAACCGATGCCGGTGCGTTCGTGAGTCTGAACGGCGGCAAGTTCTGGTATCCGTTCAACGATGGGCTGCCGCTGGCGCCGGTGGTTGATCTGAAGATCAACGATCAGGCGCGCACATTGATCGCCGCCACGCACGGGCGCTCCATGTTCCGCATCAACATCGCCAAGCTGGAGATTCAGCCTACGGTGATCCGGCCGGTAAGCCGTTCCACGTACGAGACTCCGGGGCCGGTGACGATGCAGTGGTACGGTCTGACGGGCCCGGTGCGTGTGAGTATCAGCTATGATGGCGGCGCCAACTTCTCGGAGCTTGCCAGCGGTGTTGTGGGGGATAGTCTCGTTGCCATGCTGCCGCTTGCCAGAACGGCGAACGCGCGCGTGAAGGTGGAGGAGCAGGGAACCGGGAACACGGCAGTCTCCAGCGACTTCACGTTGACGCCGCACGCCAACGGCTCCGGGTTCGCCTCCAAGGGGTTCGTGGCCGAAGCGATCGAGTGGCGTCGTGGAACGATCTGGGCCACCGCGCGCGGGACGGACTCCATCTACACCCTGCGCACGCCGCTGCTTGGCGGCCTTCTGGGGCATCTGCGTACCGGTATCACCGGCCACGTTCGCGACATGGCGTACGACAGCGTCGCGGACCGGTTCTACCTGCTCGTTGCGGACGATGACTTCGGCCATCCGAGAATCTTCCCGATGGACACCGACTGCGTCGGCGGAGCGGAGATTGTGTTACCGGCGGAGATCGCGCATGCCAGCGGCATAGCAATGACCTCTGAAGGGCTTGCCGTGATCACGCCCGGCGCGACGGCACAGGTGTACATCCTCGGTGACTCCGGCGCGATTCGCCGCACCACGCATACGTTCGATGCCCCGGCGGAGAATCAGCGCATCTCGCTCGCGTGGGACGGCCAGCTTGTGCAGGCCGTTACACTGGCCTCTCCGGGCACCGTTTTTCCGAGCCGCCTGGAACGCGTTCGCCTGGCCGATACGCTTCAACTCATCGAGGCCGTGCCGGCGATCGTGGGGAGCGGGCAGCGCATCGATTTCGCCGGACTGGCGGTGGATAACAGCAATCCTTCTCAGATCGTGTACTGGGCCACGGACACGAACGGCATCTTCTACAAGTTCACGCAGCTCTTCAGCGGTGTACGGGAGCCGAACGGCAGCTGGAGCGTATCGGGTGCGCTTCGCCTGGGGAACGTGACGCCGAATCCGTTGCGCAGTGCGGCCGTGGTGGATGTGACGGCATCCTCGAACGGCGCGGCGTCGCTGGATCTGTATCGTGCCGACGGCTCGCTGGTTCGCCATCTCTTCGACGGCATGCTCGAGGCGGGCAGCCGCGGCATGCAGCTCGATCTGGGCGACGTGGCCAGCGGCGTCTACTACCTCGTCGTATCCGATGCGCGCGGCAACCGCGATGCGCGGAGTGTGGTGGTAGTCAGGTAGCGGGATGGCTGGTAGTGCCTGGAACGCTCGCCCCGATTTCATCGGAGGCTGGCGCAGGACTTGGCAATGGGCGCCTGCTCGATACCATCGAAGTGCGAAGGCCCGAGAACGAAGAACAACGTCCTGACCACGTTGCCGAGGTCCGTTCACTCCCCGCGATGTCACGCTCGCGTGTTATCTTGTTGTGCTCAGAACACACGTTACTCACAATACAGAATGAACCGTACAACGTTCACGCAGTTTGTCCGGGGGATGCTGGCATGCACAATGGCCTGCCTGCTTCTCTGGAACCATGCATCGGCGCAGGAGCGCCAGCCGAAACTCGATCCGGAGGGGCAGCTCAAGCGTCTCGAGGAGATTCGCCGCGAGGGGGCCGCAAGTGAGGCCAACCGGGATGCCGGGGAGGATGTGAAGGGGCGCGACGAATGGTTCTCCTTCGTCAGACGCTATCCTTACGATATGATCCCCGCCACGCTCCGCTCGGACGCCATCCGTGAGATGCAGCGTCAGACGGCGCAGATCGAACGGGCTCTTCACGGCAAGCACTACGAAGCCACCGTGCTGGGAGCCAACAGCTGGCAGCAGATCGGCCCGTCCAACGTGAGCGGACGTACGCGCGCGATCGCCGTGAAGCCGGGCGATGCGCAGACGATGTTCATCGGTGCGGCTGCCGGCGGTGTATGGAAAACCGTGGATGGCGGAACAAGCTGGGCCACGACAACCGATACGCTTCCATCGCTGGCTGCATGCGCGCTCGGCATCGACCGGTTGAGCCCGAATATCATCTACATGGGGACCGGTGAGAACTCCGTCAACGTTGATTCCTATCTCGGGAAGGGAATCTTCAAGTCCACCGACGGCGGGCTCACGTGGAAAAGTTCCGGCCTTGCGAATGTCGGTGCGTTCTCCAAGATCGTTGTGCACCGGCAGAAGCATCTGACGGTGTACGCCGCGGCCACGAAGGCGAACGGCGGGTTCTATCGGAGCGAGGATGGCGGCGCCACATGGGCTCTGGTTGCGGGAACCGGCGGCGACACGTGGGATCTCTCGATCAATCCGCAGAACAGTGATGAACTCTTCATCTCCACTGCATCCAAGATCCGGCATTCCACCGACGGCGGGAAGACGTTTACCGACGTCATCACCGGCATCAACCGCACCGGCGCCATTCGCATCAGTGTTGCGGTTTCGCCCGCGCAGCCCACACGCCTCTATGCGCTCGTGGCGCGCGATCCCGGCAGCGGTGCGAATCATATCGGCGAGGCCTATGTCTCCGACAACAGCGGTGCGTCGTGGACGCTGAAGAAGACGTTCGATCAGGCGTTCTTCAATCTGCAGGGGTGGTACGACAACTGTGCCGCCGCCGATCCGTTCGATCCGAACGTTGGCCTGGTTGGCGGCATCGATATCTATCGCACCACCGACGGCGGCAACAACTGGAGCAACGTGACCCGCAGTTATCTGGGAGGGAACGTACATCCCGACCAGCATGTGCTGGAGATCAGCGACGAAAATCCCGGGCTCGTGGTTCTCGGCAACGACGGTGGCGTCTATCTCTCGTTCGACGGTGCTGCTACGTGGCAGCAGATCAGCAAGAACCTTCCCACCTCCCAGTTCTACGGGCTCGATGTGGACCCCAGCCGCGAGTTCCGCGTCTACGGCGGCACGCAGGACAACGGCACGCATGGCTCGTACGGCACGTCGAGTTTCCCCGGCGACTGGCAGCGTGTGCTGAGCGGCGATGGATTCCAGGTGGTGGTGGATGCCGGCAACCCGGACACGGTCTATGCCGAACAGTACAACGGCACGCCGCTCTATCGCATCGCCGCCAACAATACCAACAGCCGCGCCCGCATCGATGCAAGCATCTCCACCGATGCGGACCATGGCGACGTCGGCGTCTGGGACACGCCGATCGCGATGAGCCCTGCGGACAAGAAGTCCTTCTTCACCGGCCGCTCGAATCTGTATCGGTCAACCAATCGCGGGCGAACCTGGGATACACTCAAGCCGGGCAACACGCAGAAGATCAGCGCCATCGGTCTCTCGAATTTCGACGCACGGGTGATGATGGTGGGAGCCTCCAACGGATCGGCGTATTACTCGACGGACAACGGCGCCAACTGGGCCCGGTCCGCGCCGGTATTCGGCCGTTCGGTCACCGAGGTGACCTTCGATCCCGTTGCCATCAACCGCGTCTATCTCACGGTGGGCGGCACCTCCAATCCGCACGTCTATCGCTCCGACGACAACGGCGCAACCTTCAAGAGCATTCAGGGCAATCTTCCGAACATCTCCGCGAATACGATCGCGATCGATCCGCAGGACACTTCGCATCTCTTCGTTGGAACGGATATCGGCGTCTTCGCCAGCCTCGACGGCGGAGGCACATGGTTCCCGTTCAACGATGGCCTCGCGCTCTCGCCCGTCGTGGATATGAAGATCCACAAGGCCAGTCACTATCTGGTTGCGGCCACGCATGGCCGCTCAATGTTCCGTGTGAACATCAGCGGGCTGCAGGCTCCGCCGCTTCTGATAACGCCCACGGGTGGTGAGACGTATGCGACACCGGGGGCGTTGCCGGTGCGCTGGTCAGGGCTTACCGGGCCGGTGCGCATCATGATCAGCTACGACGGCGGAGCCAACTACAGGGCGATCGACGATAACGTGATCCCATCCGGCGATACGCTGCAGCTGGGCGTTGTGCGCACGACGAAGGCGCGCATCCGCGTGGTGGAAATCAGCGGCGGACGCACGCTGGAGTCCGATAACTTCACGTTGAACGCGACGGCGAACTGCACGGACATTGGAAAGAAGGGATACCTTGCCGGTGCAATCGAGTACCGACGGGGAAGCCTCTGGGTTGCGGTGCGCGGCTCCGACTCGCTCTACAAGTATCGTCTGCCGCTGCTCGGCGGCCGTATCGGTCTTGTGCGCAGCGGTTTCACCGGTGAGGTTCGAGACATGGCGTACGACTCCGTTGCCGACTATTTCTACATGCTCGTTGCCGACGCCGATTACAGCCATCCCCATCTCTTCAGAATGGACTCCGATGGCGTTGGTCACGGTGAGGTGACGCTGCCTGCCGGGCTGCTGCGCTGCAGCGGCGTTACGATGCTCCCGGACGGCATCGCGCTTGTTGCGCCCGGCAATGCGGCCAATGTCTACGTGATCAAGGACGACGGCACATCGGTCAGAACGCTCGGGCCGTTGACCGGTGCAGGCGAGAACGATCGCCGCGGCCTTGCATGGGACCAGTACGGTCTGGTGCAGGGAGTGGTGGACGATAATCCTGCCACGCAGTTCCCGAGTCTGCTGCAGCAGGTGTCGCAGAGCAATCCGCTGGTGCTCGAGCAATCCACCGTGCTGGTCCCTCCCTCGGCAACCCGCTTCGACTTCTACGGCCTCGCGTTCGATCCTTCGAATGCGGACGTGACCAAGCAGCTCTACTGGGCAACCGATACCTCCGGCGACTTCTGCAAGTGCGAGCGGCAGAAGTTCTTCACCACCGGTGTCGAGGATGGATCGGCCGCAACCGGCTACACCGCACAGAATCTGGCGTTCGGGGCTATCACTCCGAATCCGATGCGCACCGAGGCCGTGATTCACTTCCTGGTGCGCGCGCGCGATTCCTATCGCATCGATCTCTACGATGCATCGGGAGCACGCCTTGCACCGATTCTGGATGCGGTGCTGGAGCCTGGTGAGCATTCGGTCCGGTTCGACGGCGCCGGCATCGCCAGCGGCATCTACTACGCCACGCTGGTGAGCGGCTCGGGCGATCGTGCCGTGCGCCCCATCGTGGTGGTGAGGTAGAGTCTCGCTTGCCGGAACGGCATGCCGTGCAGTACGTTGGGCCTGAGTTGTACTCAGGCCCCTTCTTCCGAAGAAGGCCCGGATCGTACCGGGCCTTCTGCTTTTCGGGGCTTGACGGACGGGCGCGCACGTTGGGCCTGAGGGGTACGCAGGCCCCTGCCTCCAGAGGGAGATCACGGAGTAAACTCCGCGATCACAGTACATCCCGCGACAACACGGCAGGAGGCGGCACGGAGCAGTTCCCTCTGTCGCGGAAAGATAGAGTTCCGCCCGCCACGGCGTTCCATTCGATGCACCCTCGCTGCGATCGTGGTTGGCAACCGCCCGGCGTACTCTATGGCCGTATCTCGTTGTGCGACAGGTATGCCATGAACGCGCGTTGTTCCCGCATGCGGTTCAGTGCGAACAGGTCATCCGCGCGCGAAGATGCCGGAATTCCGATCGCTGTAAATCGCGGTGACGAAAACCTCTCGCAGATGAACGCGATGAAGGCCGCCAGCTCCGATCCCGCCTGTGTGCATTCACGGCATCGCGAGGCGAAGATGCCTGCGTCGGACAGCCGCACGGCATATGCGTCCGTGAGTTCGGTCCAGAGAGTCGAGCGAGGGCCGCCGGCATGGCGTCCATCCGAAGCCTGCACAGTGTCGCGCGGTGCCTGGAACATCGGCGCCGCAAGCACGAGCGAGGTGAGCGGCGTCCTGTTCACGGTGAGGGTTGCCCGCATCAGCGCGAGGATGGAACGCTGATGCGGGGTTGCAAGCGTGAGCGCCTGATCCAGCAGGATGATCCGTTGCGCCACCGGCATCAGCCGCGTGAAATAGGTGCGCATGACACTACGCAGTGAGTCGCCCGCATCGATGAAGTAGAGCCGCGATGCAGCGCGCAGGGATGTAGGAGCGTTTATCTGCAGCCGGAGCACGGAGTCGTACAGCCGGGCAGCATTTGCCGTGTCACCGCGTGCCCAGCGTGCATCTCCCTGTTCGATGAGATAGGGGAGAAGCGGGTAGCTTGCAGTGTCGTGCGAGTACTCCGTGAAGGAATCGAGCAGGACCTGATAGCGCCCGAGTGCGGCGAGCGACCGGATCACACCGACGCGCGCCGTGTAATTGATCCCCTCGGCGAGCGAGGCGGAAAAGCGTTCCAGCGCCCGGTCGTACCGTTCCTCCGCTATCGCCTCGTACCCGCGCGCGTTCAGCGTGCCGATGCGGCGCAGACATTTCTGAAGGAAGAAGGAGCCGCCGCCGAACAGATGCCGCATCGTTGCGGCATCCACCGACGAGCTGTACGTGCGGATGAAGGTGCCGTACTGTTCGGAGAGATCGTGCAGACTGCGGCCGTATGCGCTCTCGAAGGTTCCCCACGCGAACGCCGAGCAATAGCGATCGATTCCGTAGGTGGCGATCAGCCACTGCGAGAACGAACCGGCGAGCACGTAGCTCATCGATGCGCGATGCAGCGAGAAGCCGCCGATGCTCATGATCTCCTCCACCGGTGGCGCCATCTTCAGGCGATACATCGCCGCCGCATACTCGTGAAGCGTGTGCCAGCCGAAGCTGTTCTCCAGCGCTACGGCCGAGCCCTCCAGCATTCCCTGCGATATCGAGATGCCGAGCGGGTTCCCGTAGCGGGCCATCATCACGTGCACAAGCTCGTGCCGCAGTGTGCTCCCCACATCGCCGAATGTCATGTTCACGGACCGTGCCCAGGGCTTGGTGAATGCTGCCGATGCCGTTCCCACCATGCGTTTCTCCTCCGCCGGGCTCGCATAGAGATAGATGCATACCCGTTCCACGCTGTCCTGCGGGATGCCGAGCGTGTGCGCATGTTCGGCGAGATAGAAGTCCGCCAGATTCGCGGCGCGCCACAGATCGAGCGAGTCCGTTGTGGGGGCGTTGTAGTAGATCGTTGCCATCCGCGTTCGCAGCGAATCGCCGAGTTCGGCGCGAAGCCATTCGGTGCTCCGCGTCAGCCCGATCTCGCTCCTCATTCCCACCAGCGCCAGCGCGACAGCCGTTCCCCCGGCGATTACCCAGACGGCCGGGATGTTCCGGCTCTCGGTGCTCCCGCCGCGGAGGATTCGGATCTGTCCCAGCACGAAGAGGAGGCTTCCCGCCGCTGCTAGGTGAACGGCGCGGTAGCCGAGAAGGAGTGCCGGGATTGGAAGCTCAGCATCCCACGAGCCGCCGGGAAAGAAGCCTGCCTGCCACGCATACAGGAAGATGTGCGGCCCGGCCAGCGCCTCGTACGCGCCGCGTGCCATGCTGCCGCACCAGAGCGCGAGAAAGAGAAGGGCTGCCAGCCAGCGGCGTCCGGTGATGGTTGCGCCGCATGCGCCGATCACTCCGCTGATGAGTGCCGACGCGGGCACAAGCGTGAGATACCAGGCAATCCCTTCCCACAGCCCGCAGTTCATCTTGAAGAGCGATGCGATCAACGCAACGCCAAGCGGGATCATCGAGAGCAGGGAGGCGAAGGCGATATCGCCGCCGCTGCGCGCAGGAGCGAAGGCGGGGGGCGCGCCGCGCACGAAACGCGGCATGCGCGCTATCACCGTGAGGCCGGCCACCAGGCTCGCCGTCATCGCAATGAGCGCCGCGAATTCGTAGTGGAGATCGTTGGCAAGCGGCAGATACTGCGCGGTAACGGCAACCGCAACGTAGAGGATGGTTGAAATCCCCCAGGGACTTCGCAGCAACCGGGTTCGGGGAATGATGCGCACGTGTATGATTCTGTGAAAATCGACCTTATGAAGACTCAATATACATAAGCCCGCGCCGCACTTCGGATGAGCTTCTAATTTTGCTCCGATGTATCATCGTGAGCAGTTCATCAAGGCGGTTGCGGACTTCAATGAAGGACGATATACCGAATGCCACGACACGCTGGAATCATTGTGGACGAACGCAGTGGGAGTCCACCGGCGATTTCTGCAGGGGATGCTCCAGATGGAATTCGGTGCGCGGCATCTCGCGCAAGGGTACCACGAGGGAGCGTACCATCAGTTCTCCCGGGCGCTGCCCAAATTCCTCGATCTGCCGCGTGACTACATGGGGATAGACCTCGAACGACTGCGTGCGGATCTGAAGGGAACCGTGGAACGGATCGCGGCCAACAGAGGGCGGGGTGCAGGGGCCGCCGAGTGCGTTGCACTCCCGGCGATCGCGATTCTGGATGAGCCGATCGGTGCGCAACCATAGCCCCTCGGGCTGGTGCCGCTCGCTTACGGCTGCAGTGCGCCGATCGCCGATTTCAACGACAACTTCTCAACACACATACGGTACACGGAGAATCACGTCAATGTCGATTTATATCACGACCGACTGTATCAACTGCGGAGCCTGCGAGCCTGAGTGCCCGAACACCGCTATCTATGAGGGTGGCGCAAACTGGACACTCGCCGGCGTGACGTATGGCGGCAACGATCCTGCTCCCAGCGGATCGAACGGGTTCTGGTCGGCCGATTACTTCTTCATCGTCCCGGACAAGTGCACCGAGTGCGTCGGCCATCACGATGAGCCGCAGTGCGCCGCCGTCTGCCCTGTGGATGTCTGCCTTCCCGATCCCACCCATGTGGAATCCAAGGAGGAGCTGTCGCTCAAGAACGAGTATCTGAACATGATCGACACCGATCGTCTTCGCAACTGAGCATTCGGTGACCATGCGTCGATCGAGGCCCGGGGGCATCTGGCTCCGTGGGCCTCGTCCGTTATCGGCGATTGCCGATACCGCTTTCCTATGTTGGTGAAGCTCAATACAGAAGGTGGAACTCGGCCTGTTCGTGATCGAATCCTGCGAGCGCATGCGCAAACCGTAGTGGGCGTCTCTCGGACTGAGGTAGTAGTTCGGGGGATGTTGTTGTTGGGCCGAGCCAACTCGTATTGCATTAACGCCCAAGCCCTTCACTGCCCGTCCAACCGCTTGCCACCAACCAATACGGCGATTTGCAACGCTCCCCTTCAGAGGCGGCCTTCAACCGACGCGTTTCGTCTGCCCATCCGGTTAGGTTCACGCCGGCGGGTTGCTGAGTGCGTGCGCGACACAATTGCGTCGCGGTTCCCGGGCCTCGCTCGTTTCCGCACGTCTTCTGACACGTCCTTTCACGTTCCGGATGGCGCGATCTCCGTATGTTTGTGCTCTCATATCCGCTCCACTTCCTCGCGCGGGCGAACGCGCAACGTTCCGTACCGGCGGACAATCATCGTAGTTAAACCTGCTGCAATGAGCACACCGTTGAAGAACCTGAATCTCGATCACACCGACCTCTTCACCTTCCGCCATATCGGACCCAACCAGCAGGAGATCAGCGAGATGCTCGCGTATCTCGGCTACTCCTCTCTGGACGAGATGGTTGCAGCCACCGTTCCGGCGGGGATCCGAACCGCCGTGCCGCTCGGCATCGGCAAGGCGCGCAGCGAATACGAGCTGCTTGCGGAGCTGAAGGAGATGGCCTCGCACAACAAGGTCTATCGCAGCTATATAGGTCTCGGCTATCACGACTGCATTACGCCGCCGGTGATTCAGAGGAACATTCTCGAGAATCCAGGCTGGTATACGCAGTACACGCCGTACCAGGCGGAGATCGCCCAGGGGCGTCTGGAGGCGCTGCTGAATTTCCAGACGATGGTGATGGACCTCACCGGCATGCAGATCGCCAACGCGTCGCTTCTGGACGAGGCCACGGCGGCGGCCGAGGCGATGCACATGAGCCACGCGCTCAAGGGGAAGAACGCATCCGAGACGTTCTTCATGGATGCGAACTGCTATCCGCAGACAATCGACGTTGTGCGCACGCGCGCGCTTCCGCTCGGCATCGAGGTAATCGTGGGCGACTACGCCACGTTCGATTTCAGTACGCCCATCTTCGGAGCGGTGCTGCAGTATCCGGCCGCCGACGGCTCCATCAACGACTATCGCGCCTTCATTGCGAACGCGCACGAGCACGGTACCATCGTTACGGTGGCTGCGGATCTGCTGAGCCTTGCCATGCTTACGCCGCCAGGCGAGTTCGGCGCCGACGTGGTGGTGGGGAACACCCAGCGTTTCGGCGTGCCGCTCGGCTACGGCGGCCCGCATGCCGGCTACATCGCCACGAAGGACGAGTACAAGCGGCAGATCCCCGGGCGCATCATCGGTCTCTCCGTGGACTCCAACGGCCAGCCTGCTCTGCGCATGGCATTGCAGACGCGTGAACAGCATATCCGCCGGGAGAAGGCCACCAGCAATATCTGCACGGCGCAGGTGCTGCTTGCTGTGATCGCCGGCATGTATGCCGTGTATCATGGGCCGGAGGGGCTTCGCGCTATTGCCGAGCGCGTGCATGCGCTTGCCACGATTCTGGCCGCAGGCGCCCGTCGTCTCGGCCACGCGTTGAAGCATGACCGGTTCTTCGATACGGTCCAGGTGAAGCTTCAGGGACGCAGCGCCGACGAGGTGATCGCCGCAGCGGATGCGCGCATGATCAACCTGTTGAGGGTGGATGCCTCGACCGTCGGCATCACGTTGGACGAGACGACCGGTGTGGATGATCTTGACGCGCTGTTCGCCGTTCTCAACGGCGGCTCCGATGCCGGGTTCACGGTGGATGAAGTGCGCGAGGGGCTCTCGATTGGATACGACGTGCCGTTCGCCCGCAGCAGCGCCTATCTGGCGCATCCCGTGTTCAACACGCATCACTCGGAGACCGAGATGCTCCGCTATATGCGGAAGCTCGAGGCGCGCGATCTCTCGCTCACGCACTCCATGATTCCGCTCGGCTCCTGCACCATGAAGCTGAACGCGACCAGCGAGATGCTCCCGGTGACCTGGCCGGAGTTCGGACGCATCCATCCCTACGCGCCGACTGCGCAGACGCAGGGATATCAGACGCTCTTCGCGCAGCTCGAGGGGGCGCTGGCCGATATCACCGGCTTTGCTCGCGTCTCGCTTCAGCCGAACGCCGGCTCGCAGGGTGAGTATGCCGGGTTGCTGGTGATCCGTGCCTATCACGAGAGCCGCGGCGACGCCGGCCGTACAACCTGCCTGATACCGGGCTCCGCGCACGGCACCAATCCCGCCAGCGCGGTGATGGCCGGAATGAACGTGGTCGTGGTGCGCACCGATGCGAACGGCAACATCGACATGGACGATCTGCGTGCGAAGGCGGAACAGCATTCGGCCGATCTCGCGGCGCTGATGGTTACCTATCCCAGCACGCACGGCGTGTTCGAGGAGTCGATCAAGGATGTCTGCCGCATCATCCACGAGAACGGCGGGCAGGTGTACATGGACGGCGCCAACATGAACGCACAGGTTGGCCTTACGCGTCCGGCGGAGATCGGCGCCGATGTTTGCCATCTGAATCTTCACAAGACCTTCTGCATTCCGCACGGCGGCGGCGGCCCGGGCATGGGCCCGATCGGTGTGGCCGCGCATCTTGCGGACTTCCTTCCAACGCATCCGGTGATTCACGTTGGCGGTGCGAAGGGAATCGGTGCCGTTGCGGCCGCACCCTGGGGAAGCGCAAGCATCCTGCCGATCTCGTGGGTCTACATCTACCTGATGGGAGGCGAGGGCCTTACGCTTGCAACCAAGGTGGCAATCCTCAATGCAAACTACATGGCCCGGCGCCTGGAGTCGCACTATCCCGTGCTCTACAAGGGGAGCAACGGCATGGTTGCGCACGAGTGCATTCTGGACTGCCGCCAGCTCAAGGCAACGTCCGGAGTGGAGGTGGAGGATATCGCGAAGCGATTGATCGATTACGGCTTCCATGCGCCGACGGTCAGCTTCCCCGTGGCGGGTACTCTGATGGTGGAGCCCACCGAGAGCGAATCGCGCGACGAGCTCGATCGTTTCTGCGAGGCGATGATCGCGATCCGCGGGGAGATCCGGGAGATCGAGACGGCGGCAGCAGACCGTGAGAGCAATGTGCTGAAGCATGCGCCGCATACCGCGGACGTCGTGATGAGCGACGGATGGGACAGGCCGTACAGCCGCGCGAAGGCTGCGTTCCCGGCACCATGGGTTCGTGAGCGCAAGTTCTGGCCGGCCGTCGGGCGTGTGAACAACGCGGCCGGCGATCGCAATCTGATCTGCTCCTGCCCGCCGGTCGAGGCCTATCAGGAGGCATAGCCGGCGGCCGGCTTCGCGGCCGATTGAATCCGTTCGAGCGTCGGAAAGGCCGGCCCCGCGTTGCATGCGATGCGGGGCCGGTGCATTTGACGGGCGATCGCCGCCTGCGAGCGGCTGCAGTGTACCGGCGCGCGCCCGTGTCCTACCCGATGCCGTACATGCGTGGGTAGTGACTCATTTTGCATTTCGATGAGAGCAGTCTGTGCCTGCATGCAGGACCGGGGCCGCTCCGCTGAGCTAGAAGATTCCATACGCTCCTATACTACCGATGGGACGCCGCTACGCGGCTCGATGGCATGGCTGAAGGCACCGGTGCCGGGTATTGCAAGCGCCGTCAGGCGCGAACCATGGGTAGCATGCGGACGCCCAACGTGAACAAGCCCCATAGGAGCGGGCCATTCGGCGCACGTGCTCCGGCAAGCTGAGTCGCTACCCATGCGTGGCGTTCCGGGATGGGAGCCATCCTTTTGATAACTTCGCGCCGAGGATATCCCCGATCAGCAATTCAACCAGCGAACAATAGTCTCCATGGAGAACAACGATACAATGTCCGCACACAACGTTGCGGTTGCCGTGAATGCCCAGGGCAGCGCCGTTCCCGATGCCATCGAGAGACTGCGCTCGCTTCGCGAACAGTCCACGCTGGGAGGCGGTGACAAACGTATTGCGGACCAGCACCGCAAGGGAAAGCTCACGGCGCGCGAGCGGCTGGAAGTGCTGCTCGATGACGAAAGCTTCGTGGAGATCGATGCGTTCGTACAGCATCGATCGCACGACTTCGGCCTGGACTCCCAGCGCTATCTGGGCGACGGCGTGGTAACCGGCACCGGTACGATCAACGGCCGTACGGTCTGTGTCTTCTCGCAGGACTTCACAGTCTTCGGCGGCTCGCTCTCCGAGGCTCACGCGGAGAAGATCTGCAAGATCATGGACCTCGCGATGAAGATCGGCGTGCCGGTTGTTGGCCTCAACGATTCCGGCGGCGCGCGCATTCAGGAGGGCGTGGTGTCGCTGGGGGGCTACGCCGATATCTTCCTCCGCAACACGCTCGCATCCGGCGTGGTGCCGCAGATATCCGCGGTCCTTGGCCCCTGCGCGGGCGGCGCGGTCTACTCGCCGGCCATCACGGACTTCATCATCATGGCGCAGAACACGAGCTACATGTTCGTGACAGGCCCGAACGTGGTGAAGACCGTAACGCACGAGGACGTGACGCAGGAGGAACTTGGCGGCGCGATGACGCACGCCTCCAAGTCCGGTGTGGCGCACTTCGCGGCGGCGGATGAGGTGGAGGCCCTTCTCACCGTACGGAAGCTGCTCGGCTACATGCCGCTCAACAATCGGGAACAGCCGCCCGTTGTCGATCTGGACGATCCCGCGGACCGGAAGGACTACACGTTGAACGCGATCATTCCGGACAATCCGAACAAACCGTACGACATGAAGGAGATCATAGGCCGCGTGGTGGACGACCGTTCCTTCCTGGAGGTACATGCGGACTATGCGGCCAACATCATTATCGGCTTCGCCCGCCTGGGCGGGATGTCCGTCGGGATCGTGGCGAACCAGCCCGCCTCGATCGCCGGTGTGCTGGATATCGATGCGTCCGTGAAGGGAGCGCGCTTCGTGCGCTTCTGCGACTG
>JAFDZV010000036.1 GCA_018266795.1 Bacteroidota bacterium
AACCAATCAGGTTAAGTGTCCATAACTCTGATTGCTGGCCTACCTGGATCGGGGAAATCAACTTTCATGAAGGAGAAGTACCCCAGTGGAGCATATTTCATTGTCGATGACTACATGGCATGCTCATATAGCCCCGGGGGCAAAATTACGTACTCACGCAACTATATACCTCTCATTTTTGCATTGCGCGCTGGGTGCAGCGCCGTAGTATCAGATATTGACTTCTGTCATCCGGAACTCCGAGATGAGATGGAACGAGTAATGATGGATGCAGTATCTGAGCTTGCTATTCAGTGGCTCTTTTATGAGAACGATCCCGAGATGTGCGCTGCGAATATTCTTCGTCGATCGAAAGAGAAGGGGAGAAACTATGACGAGACTATTACGGCCCTGAACAGATTGACTTTGGTCTACAAAATTCCAAGCAAGGCAGCAATCATGAAGGTTTACGGGCGCTGAATCTATCTGAATTTTTTGCCCAATACTAAGCTCGACGTTATCCAATCGGGTATGGTTACGACACCGTGGCGATGGCATCGCATGCCGTTGTTGATCGGCCCCCGCTACGGGGCGCCCATCGGTTGCTTCCGGCCCCTGACGCGAATCTTCGAGCTCCGTCAGGAGCGGACCATCCTTCCGATCGTGAAGAATGGGACGCTCCGAATGGAGCTTCAGGATGCGAGAGACATGCCTTCTACCGATTGGTGCCTCCTACGGAGGCCTGCAGGCCGGCTGGTGTCTGTCGGAGTTCACACCCTGAGCCACTTGTTGGCAGCAAAGAGTTTCGTGACGAGCTGATGCCGACATCACAACACTTCCAGGTCTCGTTGTCTTCTAAAGTTCCCGCCAATCACTCTCAGCGATTGGACAAACTCGAGCTAAGCGCCTATCCTCAAACCCTATGACTGTTGCCAAGACCGGGCGGATTGAGAACCTGGAGCTCACGTCTGGATGAGATGATCGTCCGACGAAAACGCGATCGTGCCGAAGAAGATCCAAACAACCATTGTGCCCCTCACCTCCACAGCACAACCCGCGTCATCCTCATCCCGCCGCCCGCCGTTCGGAGGGTCACCATGTAGGCGCCGGCCGGGAGCCCGGCCAGATCCATCTCCGCATGCCCGCTTGCCAGAGCCGAGGCGGAGAGCTCAACGGTGCGCATCGTCCGGCCCAGTGCGTCCACAACATCCACCATGTACCGCTCACCATGCATCGGCTCGAACTGAATGGAGAGATGGCCGGCCGACGGGTTCGGGTAGGCGAGGAGAGACGCCGCCCCACCGTCCCGCTCGCCGTACACCGAGAGCGCCGGCTTGCTGAACTGGTCCAGGCTGCAGGCCCACAGGCCGCGGCCGTAGGTGCAGGCGCGCAACTGATTGGACCCCTTGTGAATCTCCAGCTTCCGCACATCCACATTGGGGAGTCCCTGGCCGAACAGTGCCCAGTCGGACATGGTGCTGTCGCGATAGTAGACGCCCATCGAGGTTCCCACGAACACGCGCTCGGGTGAGTCGTTCTGATAGAGAACGCCGTTGATCGCGATATGCTTCGGGAGCGAACCGGAGATATCGGTCCAGGTGGTTCCGCCGTCGGTGGACTTGAAGACGCCGTCGCCGGTTCCCCAGATCGTGCGCGGGTCGTGCTGGTGCAAGGCGATGTTGTCGATCGAGGGATAGTCCACCTGGTCCCAGTGCGATCCGCCGTCACTGGTGCGGAACATCCCATAGCCCCATTCCTTCAGCATGTACATGGTGTTGGTGTCCGCCCACGAGACCGCAACGCGCTTGATCGTTGTCCGTTCCGACACGTCCGATATCTTCTTCCAGTGCGCGCCTGCGTCGTTCGTCTTCCAGACATCCTCGTACCCCGCGTAACATGTATTCGGGTTGCCCGGATCGAGAATGAAGGGGGTGGTCCAGGCGCCGCCGGTCCCGGTAACCTCAGGCCCGATGAAGTGGGCAAAGGTCTTGCCGCCATCGGTGGTGCGGTCGATGCGCCCGGTCTGGATGGAGATGTAGAAGATCTTCTTATCGGTGAAATCCACCAGGCATTCCATCCCGTCACCGCCGGAGCTCTGCATGAAGTTGCCGCCGGTGATCCAGCCGACGCCGATATCCTGAAACCCTCCAACGAAGAAGGCGGAGTCGGTGGCGGCGCCATCGAAGCCGTAGGCCTCGCCGATCGCCATGTCGCCAACCACATACTGCCAGTAGTTCGGGTGGCCCGGATCGTAGGCGGAGCGGAACAGGCCGCCGTCGCAGCCCACGAACACATCGCCGCCGCGGTACCGAATGTCGTGAATGTCCACGTGCAGGAACGTTCCATCACCCTTGTTCCCTCCGGCCTGATGCGGCTGTATCCAGGTTTTTCCGGCGTCGGAGGAGCGGAAGACGTAGCCGCCGCCGCAATAGACTTCATCGGCATCCAACGGCGACACCGCCAGCGAGTATCCATACCAGCCGAGGACGGTCTTCACGGTGTTGTCCGCCATCTTCGTGAAGGTGGTGCCGGAGTCGTTGCTGCGATAGATGCCGGAGCTGATGTTGTTCGGCGGCTCACCCTCCTCCATCACATAGACTACGCCGGGCTTCGCGGGCGTTACGGCCACGGAGAGCCACTCATGCTTGCTCGTATCCGGAAACCCGAGCGATGCCGTGCGATCGGTCCACGTCTCGCCGGCGTCGGTGGAGCGGAAGAACTGCCCGTTGCCCGATCCGGCGTAGAGAATCCTGCTGTTGGTTGGATGCATCTCCAGGTCGCGCATCGTCACGGCGAGCGGGTGGGTCCACGTGGCCCCCGCATCGATGCTCTTGAAGATCCCCTGCGTGGTGGCCGCGTAGAGCGTGCGCGTGTTGCGCGGGTCGATCACTACGCGAATCACGAGCTCGGACTCCGACCCGGTATAGACCAGGCCCGTGGTGTCCCAGGTCATGCCGCCATCGACGCTCTTGAGAACGCCGATGCTCTTGCTGTCCCAGAGATCCTTGTCGCCTGTGGCGATGTAGATGATATCGGGGTTCGTGGGGTCTACGGCAATGTCGCTTACACCGATCGAGGCAACCTGATCCGTGGTCGTGATCCAATGCTGGCCGGCATCGGTGGTCTTCCAGAAGCCTCCGTCCGGAGCGCCGGCAAAGATGATGGAGGTGTCGGTGGGGTGAAATGCCACGCAGTTGATTCTTCCTATCCCGTTCGGCGCATTCCACGGGCCAAGCGCATGCCACTGCGCGGCATTCGCCGAGCTTCTGAGCAGCGGGTGATCGTGCGCGCGGGCCACCGCGTCAATCCACGGCCGGTTGCTGAGGTGCGCGCCCTGGTGCTCCATGCGGGTCCGCGCAGCTTCTTCGCGGCGCTTGAGACTCGCGTAGCTCCCGTCGTCACTCCCCGGGGGCTCGTTCTCATCCAGACGTTCACCACCGTACGTGCGATGATCATCATCGCCAGCCGCCTCCTGGGCGCGAGCGGAGCCATGGAGATTGAGCAGCAGCAGAATGCATCCGAGTAATACTGCAATGCGCATGGTCGTGTGAGTTAGCAGGTGAATCAGGCAGGAATCGAGCGGAGGTGGGTATGGTCCGCGGACAAATATGGGAAGAAAACCGCATTCTCACATATCGTGTTGCGATGAAGTGTGAACGTTCCCGGGATGATGGAGCACCCGATGGAGGGCGCCGGTCATCCCGCTGTGCGGCTCGCCTGCTCCTCCAAATGCGAACGCCCCGTCAACCGTTACGTTGACGGGGCATGTACGCTGAAGCCGCAGCGTGAGACGAAACAGCTACTGCAATCTCATCGGGGGAATGATGATGGTGGATGAACCATCAGGTATGAAGGTTCTGCACACCCCGCTTTCACTTCCGATGTGGCCGCCGTGCCCGGGCACAACGCTCACGATCTGGTTGCCCGCTGAATCGTAAGCCACCGGCGTACCAGTCCCGAACGTGGGAAGTGTCTGACCGTTTCCGCATGGATCAACGATGCCCTGGTCATCATAACACCAGTAGGAAAAGCCGCAACAATGGTACATGACGCTCCATGAGTGATACTGCTCGTTGTATTCGTAGATGTACCAGGATTGAATATCCGCATGCGCGATGCCGCGAGCAGCGGTCAACATAATGGCGGTTCCGGTCACGGCGAAGATTGCGCGCTTCATCAGTTCAATCCTCCCATGATGCTCGCCGATACCATGAGCGTGGCGCTGTAGTCAGGGGCGAAGCAGACGCCGTTGCCACTGCTTCCGGATGAATACACACCGCCGGTACCGGGCGCAACGCTACAGACGAGATTGCCGTCGCCATCGAAGGTCGCCGGAATCGCGTTGCCGCCGCTGGGCATGATGTTGCCATGTCCACCACAGTCCCAACCATTGTCGAACCACCCGCACGGGTTGGCATCATCGCAATCCCGCGTGAGGATCTTCTGACATTTATCAACTGTGATGACGATCCTGTCAGTACAATGCCCGCCGACATCGGAATGAATATGCTCGACGGTGGTTGTTGCGCGTGCGGCCGTTGCGAAAAGGCAAAGCGCGGCCACGGCCAGAAGGCCCGTTAGAATCTTCATGCGTATTCCTGAGAAATCTGTTATCGGATATCGTTCGTCTGGCGGATATCGGCATCAACCGTAGAGATGCGGCGTGATGGCAACATATCGGGCTCCGGTGATGCGATCAATTGCAGATAGACCTTGCGCCCGCTGAACTTGGCAAGATCAACCCGGAACGCATTCGCCATCATGGTATCGATGACTCGCGGCGTGATGCACCACACATGCGAGAGCCCCTTCAGGAGAACGGCTCCGCTGGATGCATCGACCAGATTGAGGTTGCATTTCCACCATGCTGTCTTACGCCCCGGAGCGTTCGGGAACGCCACAAGATGCAGGACCCCGCTGATATCTCCGGTGATTTGTGCCGTGGAGGATGCCGTGATCGGCTTCGTGGTGTACGTGTGCCACACTGGACAGGTGGACTTCGTTTCCTCAAATACGAGAGGCGTGGTTCGCAGCCCGTTTACGAGGGCCGCTCGAATCGTGGCGCTCATTGTACCGAGGCCGCTCGAATACTCAATGCGCATCGCCTTGTTTGGGCTCATGCTCGTTGCGGTCTGCGCCGTTGCCTGGATTGTACCCAGCGCCGCAACGCACAACGCGGCTAACACAGCTCCCTTCATGGTGAAGGCTCCATTTGTGAATGAAAGGGGAATACACGTGTGAGCAATTGACAGTCGAAAGTAATACATGCTGTTGAGGGATACCACCAGAATTTGCAGAGTGTTCAGAAGTACCCGATTGGGTGCCCTTGCATATCCTGGTGATACCGTGCGAAGCCGAAGCGATTGCAGGGCTGGTGTAGGCGCCGAGGCTGCCGATTGGCTCCGCCGTTAAGCGCCAGGCAGAACCGTGACGATTACGGCACCTGCGGCATGACGAACGATACTTCGCTGGATGTCGGCGTGACGTTGGTCGGGTTATACTGATCGGTGACACTGAGCGGATTGAGGAGCATCGTCAGCGTTGTGTTCGCGGGATATGCCACCATGTAATACCGTGTCCCGGGTTGCAGCAGGAACTTCAACCTCCAGAGCTCGATCGTTGCCTGATACGATAGTGATCCCGGCGGAGCAACGACGTTCTGGATGTAGGGCATGCGGGCGGAGTTTGCGTTGGCCGGCGAGTCCATGCTGATGCCGAGCGTTGCGAATCGCTTGTACGTGGTCTGGGAAGTCGGAGTGAATTGCAGTGTAACCGCCAGAGCGGAATCCATGGGGCTTACCGAGATCGAGGGTATGGTGAAGGAGGGCATGGCATCCATCCGGATGTAGGCCTTCGGGCGCTGCAGCCAGATATAGGCGTCGCCGCCCCCCACAAACGGATACCCGGCCATCGTGTCGGCGATGAACCCGGCCTTGTTGTACGTGATCATGTATGTGCCGCTTGGAAGTCCGCGGATCACCCAGTCGCCGTTGGCATCGGATGTGGCCGAGTACCCCGTGCCCTCGGCGCGTACGGTCACGTTGCTGAAGTCCGACTGTATGATTCCGTTCTCATCGAACAACGCAACTCTGCCGTGCAGATTGCCGGTCTGCGGCGTACCGACACCATTGTTGTTGCATCCGGATGCGGCGGCGGTAAGCGCAATGGCGGCGATCACGCGCAGCATGAGCGGTAATCGATTCTTCATGATCGTGCTCCGTTTGGGTCCACGTACAATTCTCCGTTGTGCATCAGCTCGACGTTGTCCAATGCCTCATTGTGAGGAGGCCGAGCTCGCAGGCATGAGTGGAGGCACAGGAGTTTTTCAACGTCGGGTGCGAACAGTGTATGAAGGAACGCTCCGCCCTGGGTGGGCAGACGTCCATGCCCGACGGTGTAAGCGATAGCAGCCGGTTGAGATGTCCAACGTTCGGTGATCGAGTAATTGCGCGCAGTGTGTACGGGCGGCGCAACTGTACAATGCTCGGCGAGCAATCATGACGTCGGTGCACGTGCCGAGGAGCATCGCTGCGATGTGATTGCGATGCAGGCATCACGATCGTTGATCGAGTGTGGCCGCCATTGGCGGTGTTGCCGTGCCGATACCGATCAGCTTCCGCATCGGCAGCCGCGGGTTCCTGCACATCGCCCGAGCCACAGGACGCTTCAGCACACGGACTGGAACCCGGAGAACATCGTTTTGTTCCGTCGCCACGGAGGTGACACGCAGCAGGTGTTCGCACATCGCGTCGGCATTCGTCCGTACCAGACCGTTTCGGAGTGGGAGTCTGGGAAGCTTCATCCAAGCGGCGTAACTTGAACGCTGCTCGATGTCATTGGGAACGATCAAGGCTTCACCGAACGTGTCGCGGCACGATTGCGGGAGAACTGAAGCGGGAGGAGGGAGTAAACGACGTATCAGGAGCGGTCGCCATCAATGCAGTTTGTAAATTAGGGTCCAAATGCTGATTAGGAGATTGGATGCATTGTCTGTCGGAATGGAACTGCGCTCATTACACCGGTGATTGTGAATTGAGCATATGTGGTTGTATGCGTAACATTATTCGAATGAAAGTATGAGCATGTACGCAGTAATAGCTGAGAACGACGAATTAATTTGAGATGGCAACATTGGAATTAGCTGCCACTTCCCTAATCGATACTTAAAGTTCCTCAGTCCCGGAACACTGTGTCTCTACTATAAGGGAGGGATCGCCAGTAAGGCATTTGTCCCGCCACGCTTGTCCTGTGGCCTCGTTATTTTTGGACTGCGCGAATTGATCGTATCTATCCCGATCCGCGCAATGGTCGGAATAGCTATGCAGATATTGTTGTCTATCAGCAATTCCGTGAAGCTGTTCCGTTTCGGATTGAAGGTAAGTATATCGAAAAGATCCCATCGACAAGGGGGGCCAACTATTGGCGCGACGGTGTCCGTCCCATCTCGCAGCAGATATATGAGCGAATCTTGAGGCTCGCTGTCATTGACAAGGTCTCGACTTCGCGGACGTCGCATAAAAGGAGTCCATCGGGATCATACAATGATGACTACATATCGACTGAAGAAGGGGGGCCAAAACGAGTCTGTGGTACAAGTATGAACGTGATCCGCGATGATGGTGAGAAGATGCTTCATGGTGATAACTCAGTGCTGTGAATGAAAAGAGGGAGTACACGTGTAATCAATTGGCAGGCGAAAGTAGCGCATGTAGCGAAGCGATGCCGCCAGAATCTTAGGGTGTCCGTAAAAAGTACCCGCCATGGGGTACCGGGGTTGTGCGTGAACTGCTGGCGTGGATAATGGAGGGAAGGGGGGCAGGCGCTTGGTTTGACTGCCGTGATCACCCCTGATCTGTACAGCGCAATTCGTACCACAGGACCTCGACCTTGTTATGGTAAATGTTGAATAACCCGACATGTTTCAAATGGCGCCAGATCCCTGCCGGGATTTACTTCGGGCGCATGCGTCGGAAAATACTCCATATGAGTTATTTCTTTGCCCTCGTTGCTCAAGTATTATTTGGACGATCTTCGATCGATAGATCGGGGTGCCATCCCAGGCTACCAACGCCTTGCTCAAATCTCAAACAAGATGCTTCAGGAAGCGCACGCATTCATGGTCGCTGATCGAATGCTCGTGCATCTGCATCAACTGCTTCCAACCTTGCTGATGGAGATCCCACGCTCGGAACTTGCGCTCTTCGCGCCAATCGAGCTTCGTGTCTTGTCCCTTTGCCATTGATGCGCCTCATGGCAAAGATGCCGCATTCCAGATTGCTACGAGCTTATCAGTAAGAAGCGATGTCGATCGTGTTGCATCCAACGTTTTGAACTATGCGTTTTTAGTCACGATGAAGTGCTGAAGTGGAGAAATGGATCCGTTGTAACGATCAATTTTTCCTATTATTAAAGCCTGGAATTCGCCTGAATTTATTTTTGCGATTAGCTCGCTTTCTAAAGTTGAAACAGCTTCTTTTACTCGCCGTAAATCCTTCCCTAGAAATTTTGCAAGTGGATATTCGTCGCCAATTGTGTAATTGTTTAGGCTGTTAATAACTAGCGCTGCAAATTTTTCGTATTTGTTGATCGTTGGCTCTAAATTTCCATCTGCTTCTTTCTCTAAAATGTATACAGATGATAAGAGGTGTTCTATAATTTTAAGGGCGACAGCCACTGCCGAGCTGTCGGGGCGTTTGATGTCGTGCGCCGCATCATTTCCCATAAACCGAATCGCGTGCAATCGTTCTGCGTCGCCTTTTGAGATGTGACCGGCTGCGATAAGTTTTCCAATCCTGATATCTAATGTTCTGCCGGTTACCCGCAGATCGTTGCAAACAGCTTCAACTGTGCCCCGAAGTCCTAGCCCGGCAAGGATTAGCGCTTCTTCTTGGATCGCGAGAAGGACGTCAGAGTATATCCCTTTTACCGTACTTGGAATGTGAGATAGATCAAGTAGATCTCGGTGTCCCTTAATCGACTTTGGATAAATGGTGACATCCTTGGGCACTTCCCATATGTCATGTTCTAGTGGGTAGGCTGCTTCGATATCGTAGAAAATTTTTCGGAATGACTTTGTTTCGCAACCTCGGCATGAAGCAATTTGATAGTTGAGGTCGCAATGGTACTCATCTCTAAACTGTTCAACGTACTCTCGAAGCACATCATGGTTCGTATCCTGCCCGCAACGCGAGCAATAACTTCTTATTTGTTCGGATTTTTTTTTGGCCATTTGTAATCTCGCAGCTAGCTGTCCAGAATTAAGAAAAATATCGTCAACTCTCTCTTTTTTAAACCTTCAAAGGGATGAGAGGCTCCGTTCGGAACAACAGCTTCATGCGTGCGCAACCACCAACTGATGTTCGCGGTCGGCCGCATAGCTCAGGCATGCCTGAATATCTTCCTCGGTCAGCATGGGGAAGTCCTCCAGAATCTCCTTCGCAGTCATGCCGGACGCCAGGTAGGAGAGGACATCGTAGACCGTCATTCGCAGTCCCCGAATCGTCGGCTTGCCGCTGCGCACGCCGGCTTCGAGAGTAATGATGGATTGGTATGGTGTGTTCATTGCCGGCCCCGGATAATAAAAACGCCGAGATCAATTTGATCTCGGCGTTGCCAAGTGCTCCCTGGGGGACTCGAACCCCCGACCCACTGATTAAGAGTCAGTTGCTCTACCAACTGAGCTAAGGAAGCGCAGCAATATGCATCGGTGGGTGGGTCTCCGCAAAACGATTTCTTGACAGTGGAGCTTTGTTACAATTGCGATTCCAGGCTGGAATCGGCGCCTTTGGGGGCGGAAGAGAGAAGCCCACCGGGCCTGCAGACGTGCGACGAAGCGGGCTGCAGGGGGCTGCGGCGCTGCGTTGCCGTGCGGCCCTTCGGCCTCGGTCCGACTCTGTTCCTGCCTCGCCGCTCTACTCCGTTCCCGCTTCGCTGCCCTGCTTCTCCTTCTTCTCCTCGCTCTCCAGATGCCCGGCGATCTGGCTCACCCTGTCCACCAGGAACCGGCCGGTGAAGCCGGCGATGAAGGCCAGCACAAGCTGGGCGCCCCCCTCGCTGGCGTCCGTTGGAATCACCTTCAGCACGCCGGCGAGCTGCGCCAGGTAGATGAAGATGGCTGCCGCCGCCCCAACCACCGGCTTCAACAGCAGCAGCGTCCGCTGGATATAGTATACAGGCGCATTCGCGGCGAGCGACTCCTTGGTGCGGAGCGCGCTCACGGAGCCGCCGAGCGCACCGAACAGGATCACGCCTGTCACCTGGATCTCCGTCAGCTTACCGGGGAGAAGGGCCGGCAGCAGCCAGATGCAGGGGAGCACGAGGATGAGGAGGGCGACTGAGGTGAGGAGCATGCGGCCGCGGAGCAGGTTCACCTTCCGCCAGTGCGCCTCGCGCGCGTCCGCGGCCCGGCGGGAGAGGCGCTCCAGATCGAACCGGATCTCCGTCAGGGCCTCCTGGGCGTGCACGTGCGATCCCTTCGCCACGCTCCGGAGCGACGTCTCGATCACCCCCAGCTCCTTCTCGGAGCGCGCCGCCTCCGCCGGGCTCAGGTAGCAGAGGCCGGCGCGAACGTTCTGCGCAACCCATTGCAGATCGGATGCGGGAAGGATGGAGCAGAACTCGTTCCGCACGCGGTTGAGCACGGCCCAGACGGCATCGTACTTGCCTATCAGCAGCAGCGGGAAATACCACCGGCGCACGTAGGCATCCGCTTCATCCTTCCAGTTCCTGCATGCCTTTACCCGGGCGTCGTTCTGGTGGTCCGGCCCCATGCCGTCCAGCAGGTGGCCTATCTCGTGAAGGTGCACGGCGATGTTGGGGTCGCCATGCCAAAGGTGCTTCGTCATGAAGATTCCTCTGCGATGGTGTTGCGCTGCGATTGACGGATGGCCCGCGCCCTCGTGGATATCTGGTTACCGATCGCGCGGCCGGCGCAATGATACGCAACGCCTGCGAACGGCACGCATCGTACTGCGATACGAAGGGCGGCCCGCCTTCGCGAAGCCGCCCCTCTGGAAGTCCGGTCGGCAAATCCTTCCCCGTGTATCCCTTACTGGCAGGGGCAGGGGCTGGGAATAGGGGTGACGGTTACAACGCTGCCCGCGGGATCCAGGCAGGCTCGCACGCAGCATCCGCCCTGCTGCAACGAGCCGGCCACGCATGTTCCGGGCTGGAGTTCAACTTCACTGCCGGCACAGAACAGTATCGTGATGCGTACGGGACTGTGCGGCACGGAGACAGCGGCAGTCGAGTGCGGAGCCACGGTTACGCCCACGGAGCTGCCTCCCCATGTGATGATCAGCACTACCGTGCAGTCTGTGTTGTTGGTCACGGTAATCCGAATATCCGTCGCATTCGCCTGCGACGCCGTGGCCTTCACCGTTGTGGTGAACGCAAGGACGGCCGCAACCAGCGCCACCAGCAGTCCTCTTCTCCTTCTCGAGTTCATCCTGATTCCTCCTCAATGGTGTGAATGTGAGTGTCTCGAGGGGAGCCGTGTGCGATCGGTTGTTCGCTGCAGGATGGGGGTGTGTTGTTGAAAGAGCAGGGGGATGGCCCGGATTGGACAGGCGCACGCCGGTGCAGCCTGGAAGTACCCGTGGGAGGGGGCATGCGCGGGATGGTCTTACACGTCTCGCCGCACGTCCCGAAACATCCGGAGGAGATCGGGTGTGAGGTCCGGAATTGCCTCCGCCGGTTTCGTTCCTCCCTTGGCGGCGGCGAACCGCCGGGAGTGCGCAGCGATGTTCCCTTCATGGCGCCGGCCCACTTATACCCAATGGCGCGCACTCTCTTACTGCCACGGTGGATCAACGTGCCGGCGCCGGAACAGGAGGCGTTCGGCATGCACGATATCGCATCGAGGGTTGATCGGTGTTGTTGTGCTGCGATGAACGATGTGCCACCGGCATCGGATGCATCGCCGGCATTGCCGTTGTTCCGTCTGAAGTGATCGAATATGAATGAATCAGAATGCTCTGTATACCTGTCAATGCCGCCTTCACCGGCGGCATAATCTCACTGTATCAGGAATAACAAATGAATGGAGGATGAATTATGAATGCGATATCTACGGTTATCGTGCGATGCGGCCTGCTGATCGCCGCATATTTCCTGGCGGCCGTGCCGGCAACCAGTAATCCCGTGACGTTTACCGGAACAATCAAGCTTCCATGCAACTGCAGTCCACAACGTACGGCTACCTATGTCTTCACCGCCGTGAAGACTCCCGGACTGTCGACGGAAGGACATTGCTGGTGCGATGTAACGTATGATAATCCGCCGCAGCCGGGCGATCCGGATTACGGGCAATCGTGCAAGTTCATCGTATGCGCAACGATCGCACTCAGCAACCAGCAGCCTGCGAATCTCATGGTGTATTCGTTCCAGCCGAACGTCCCTGCCGGAACGTGGGAATGCATACCCAATGGATCGACGACCGGCGATCCCAACTACCTCATCGGGTGCCGCCAGGTGGAGTTGAGTGCAGGTCAGACGATGGTGCATATCATTGATGACATCCTGACCTTCAGCACGCCGTTCGCGGAACCAGACCTTGCCGGGGTAAACATGGATGTCTATGCCGATTGCCCGAACGGCGTCGATCCAAACTGCAGCGCAATCTTCACCGGCAACGGGCCTGGAGGCGGAGGGCACGCGGATGTGTCCATTGTGGCAGGGTCAGGCGTTACGCCCTCGCCCGGATGCGGAGGAACCGGCAGCGTCGATGTCAAGATAACGGGTGTTGATGATGATGGCAGCGGCAACCAGACCGGTACGGCCGTGATACCTCTCGGCAACATGATGACCAACGGGCACAAGGACAAAAGCTTCGATGTGAAGCTGATCGGGGATGTCAGTGGAGGTGGTGCAGGAACCGTGGAGATCTCCTCACCTGCGGCAGGGCTCGGTATCGAAACATTTGCGATCGGCTCGCATGTGGAAACGAGCACGTTCACGATTACGCAGGACGTGGCCAGCAACCCGGATGCCAATATCTACATCACGGTGAAGTATGCCAACGGATCCGCGCCCGACGGCAACGTGGTTCATTTGACAGGTGCGTTGGTCGCGCAGAACAACACGACGTTTGCCGTCACTGGTGACGATCCGATCTATTCGATCGGCGACCATATATCCGAGGTGGATGCGCAGTTCGTGCAGGACCAGAACACGCCAACGATCGTCAGCCAGCAGATGGAGCAACAGGCGGACGGAACGATTGATCTGACGATTGTCGCGTCCGACGACTATACGATGGCTGCGGCATGTTCCTTCGAATTCGATCTCAACGGCCAGCAGCATATCATCGTTCCGGTGAACTTCGACCCCGATGCGCCGATGATGGACAACACACAGTTCAAGGCGGTGCTTGGCCCGTACGAGCCCGGTTCGACGATCACCAACTGCCACACGCATGTGGCGGATGAGGCCGGCAACGTTCGCGATGCGGAGGATCCGGGGGAGATCGTCGTGCTGGGCGTGACAGAGGGATCCGGCGGAACAGGGTATCGGCTGGAGCAGAATGTTCCGAACCCGTTCGATGCGAAAACCACGATCGATTTCTCGCTTCCACGTCGGGAGCATGTCACGCTCACGGTCTTCGATGCCGCGGGACACGCGATCTCGACGCTTGTGGACGGTATTCGCGACCCGGGTTCGCAGCACATCGAACTCGATGCCGCTGCCATGAGACTCTCCAGCGGTACCTATTACTACCGGCTGCAGACGCCTCAATTCACCGCAACACGGCGACTGGTTCTCCTTCGCGGCGGGCGTTAGCCGGTGTGCGGATGTCAACGGTATGGATACCATGAGTGTCTGTAATCATGAAGGGGCGCGCAGGCGCTCCTTCCGTTTTTCGGGTTCGTTCTTCGGGAACAAACTCCATCCCCCTGCGTCTCCACCACCGAACAACAGCGGAAAGCGCCGCAGCCGGCCCGATCATCCGGCGAGTAGCCTTCCCTGCAGAATGTTCTTTCCGTATGTTCCCGCCGTTGCATGGCGATCTCCCATCGCATGAGACAGTGCGCCGCCCGGGCGCCCTCTCGGCCATGTGAGGCTGCCACTGCGTTGCGGGTTCTCACTCTCGATCTTGACAGGAGGTATTCCGTGAGACGATTGATGCTTCTTGCCGCGGCGCTCCTCTTCTGTGCCGCCTATCCGATAACAACGTTCGCACAGGAAACGCTGCGCGATCTGATTCCGAACGACGAAGCGGACAAGCCGGAGGATAGCGTTCCGCCGCAGCGCATCGGCGTCCCTCCGGGACAGATGCATCTCTCCTCGAATGAGACCGGCTCTGTTCAGGGGTATTGTTTCGACGAATATCTGATTGCTCCGCGGCGCCTGATGTCCTTCCGTCACATCCTCGCGGGGAAGAACGACGCCGTTGTGCAGTTGGGCGATGGCTCCACGGTGCCGCTGGATGAGGCGGTGCAGAAGGGAGCCGTGGGGATCAAGGCGCTGCAGCTCGGCGTCCGCTTCACCAACCGTACCGGCGAGCCGATCACCATCGAGCTCCGGCATCCGGTGGTGCTGTGGGACCGGGCCGGCGGCGATATCAACCCGATGGCGCTCGGCATGCTGGAGACCAGCGGCATGGATTACGACGACCGCCAGGAGGCGATCTGGCGCGTGACCACGGCGGAGCGCACGCTTGCGGTGCTCGGCTACTACGACGGCTCCATCTTCAATATCGACCGCGACCGTTTCCGCGCCGCGGCGGGTCAGTTCCAGAAGGATCACGGCCTTGTGCCGAATGGCGAGTTCGATCAGAACACGGTGGCCCGCCTCGCCTCCACGCACAACGATATGCAGCAGCGCCTGAACACGATGGGCTTCGGCGATCACGACGGCAACAGCCTGCGTGAGGACCTTGCTGCGCAGATCCGCAGCTACCAGCGCTATCTGGGTGCCGCAGCCACGGGCCGCTGGTCGCCGCAACTGGAGAACCGCTACGCCATGAACCAGCGCCTGTACACGGAGCTGGGGAGCCTTCGCCCGGCCGGCAAGGAAATGCAGGAAGTGCTCGCCGGCAACAACTACCCCGACGTGCTTACCTATCTCGAGGGGATGAAGGGCTTCATGGCGCTGGTGGAGACGCCGGAGGGAGTGGAGTTGTGGACGCGCCGCGGCAGCGAGATGCGGTTCGTGGGACGCGGCAACGAAGCCGTGAAGTCCATGGATGACGCCGCTGCTGCTCTTGCGATGCGCGCCTCCCGCTCCAACCGCGTGGTGATCTATCCGCGCGTCTCGCCGAACGGAACCTCCTCGGTCCTGATCGGCGAGCGCTCCGTGCAGGTGGATTCCAAGAGCATGGCGGAGTATCTCCGCGGCGGTGCAATGCCCGGCGTGCTTGCCGATGCCGTTGCAGACCTTGCCTCCGGCGGTTCCGATCCGCGCGGCTCGCGCCCGGGTTCCACCGTGGTGCTCTATCGCGGTCCGTTCGTGCAGGGACGCCACGGCGCGGCCCCCGCTGGCTATCTCGGCGCGGCAGGCATGGAGCAGGCCGATGGCGGGCAGCTTGCCAAGGCCTTGGACCGCAGCTTCGGCGATCGGATGGCGATCTACACCAGCGATGATCTGCGGGTTGGCGCAACGCGAATCCCCAGCACCTCCAACGGGCAGGGGATGTTCGAGCGTCCCACGCCCGGCACGCGTCCCGCGGGCGGCGCCGGCCTGACGCGCTAGGCCGCAGTTGAATCGTACTGTGATTGCACAGATGCACGCCCCTTCTTCGGTTGCCGGAGAAGGGGCGAGGCGTTTTGAGTGAAGGGGTATGAGTTATGAGGGTATGGGTTATGAGTTATGAGTTATGGCATTGGCACCCATAACCCATCACTCACTACCGTTCACACGCTCGCGGCATCCGGTTCGTCTTCGTGCCGACGACGTCACTGCCGGCTCTTCGGTTGCCGGAGAAGAGGCGAGACGTTGTTGAGATATGAGACAGGAACTATGAGAGATGAGATGCATGCTGCATGTCCCATACCTGTGGCACGCATCACTCGTAACCCATAACCGTTCACATGCTCCCGGAATCCAATGCTTCAACCACGCATGCCGGGCGGCCGCCGCCCACCGCTCGATGACAGGTCCCAGCCCACGTGGCGCGAACGCGTTGCCGCGCTTCGCTATGTTCCGCCGCTGCTGCGGCTGGTCTGGGAGACGCATCGCGGCTACACGGTCACAATGGTCGCGCTGCGACTTCTCCGTTCGGCGTTCCCCGTGGCTACGCTCTGGACGGGGAAGCTGATCATCGACGAGGTGGTGCAACTGCAGATGCACGGCGGCGATATGAACCGGCTGTGGCAGTTCGTGGGGCTGGAGATTGCGATCGTGCTGGTGGGCGACATACTGGCCCGCGGCTCCGCAATCGTGGAGAGTCTGCTCGGCGACCTCTTCAGCAATCACATCAGCGTTCGCCTGATGGAGCACGCCGCCACGCTGGATCTGTACCACTTCGAGGATCCTGCCTTCTACGATCAGATGGAGCGTGCGCGCCGCCAGACGGTGGGGAGGATCGGGCTGCTTGCAACGCTTCTCGGCATGGGGCAGAGCGTGCTGACGCTGATCTCGCTCGGCGCGGCGCTGCTGGCCTACAACCCGTGGCTGCTCCTGCTGCTTGCGGCCGCGTCGCTCCCGGGGCTGCTGGGTGAAACGCACTTCGCATCGCTGCAGTACTCGCTTCTCTACCGCTGGACTCCGCAGCGCCGCCAGCTGGATTATCTCCGCTACGTCGGCGCCAGCAACGAGACGGCGAAGGAGGTGCAGATGTTCGGGCTCTCCGGATGGCTGGTGGAACGCTACCGCCTCCTTTCGGACCTGTTCTACCGCGAGAACCGCCGGCTCTCCATCCGGCGCGGCATCATCAGTGCGGCGCTCTCCACGGTTGCCACGGGCGGTTACTACGGAGCGTATGTGATGATGATCCTGCGCGCCGTCTCCGGCGCCATATCGCTCGGCACGCTCACCTTTCTCGCCGCATCCTTCAAGCGCGGGCACGACCTGATCGAGAGCCTCCTCAGCGGCGCCGGCGACATCTACCAGCAGGCGCTCTATCTGAAGGATCTGTTCGACTTCTTCGAGATGCGTCCCTCCATCACATCGATTCCTTCTGCGCGAAGCGTGCCGGAGGTGATTCGCGAGGGCTTCCTCTTCGAGAACGTCGGCTTCCGCTATCCCGGCAGCGAGCGCTGGGCCGTGCGCAATGTGAACTTCCGGCTGCGGCCCGGCGAGCGGATCGCGTTCGTGGGGGAGAACGGCGCCGGCAAAACAACCCTCACCAAGCTGATAGCCCGGCTGTACGATCCCTCCGAAGGTCGCATCCTGTTGGATGGCGTGGATCTGCGGGAGTACGATCTCGCCTCGCTGCGGCGCGCCATCAGCGTGATCTTCCAGGACTTCGTGCGCTACGATCTTCGGTTCGATGAGAACATTGCCGTGGGGGGAATCGAGACCGTGGAGGAGTATCTGAACGAACCGGAGGGGGAGGCCGACGACCCTGCGTCCGCCGCGGAACGAAACGGCGCGGTGCCGGCCGCAATCCAGTCCGCTGCGGAGAAGTCCCTTGCAAGCACGCTGCTGGCGCGGTTCGCGGGTGGATACCGCCAGATGCTTGGGCGCCGGTTTGAAGGAGGGATGGAGCTCTCCGGCGGCGAGTGGCAGAAGGTTGCGCTTGCGCGCGCCTACATGCGCGAGTGCCAGGTCCTGATCCTGGATGAACCAACCGCGGCGCTCGATGCGCGCGCGGAGTACGAGGTCTTCACGCGATTCTCAGAGCTCGTTGCCGGCCGCACGGCGATCATCATCTCGCATCGTTTCTCCACGGTCCGCATGGCCGATCGCATCGTGGTGCTGAGGAATGGAACCGTTGTTGAAAACGGCACGCACGATGAACTGCTTGCCCTGGAAGGCCTCTACGCGGAGCTGTTCGAGATGCAGGCGGAGGGGTATCGGTGAGTCGATGGCCCGTTGTCAATCGCTGGTAGTGAGTTGTTGGATACAAGTAGCAGGGAGACTGTCATCCGGGCGTTCCCCTCTTCGGCCCCAAATTTTTCCACATCTGACAAAGAACTACAACGAGCCGCAGGGAGCGTACAAAGAACCAAGCTCGTGATTGCGAACGGCCGCTGATAATGTGATCAGCCATTTGCCGGGAACACTGACTACCAACTCCCTCTGCATGCGTATACGTCCCGCGTCGTCATGTGGGGAGACAGTGGGCGCGCGAACCGGACGCGGCGCGCGAGCAGCGATCGTGACGCGATTTTCTCCGCATGAATTGCCGGAAAAATCGGTCCGATGGGGCATCGGAAATGTGGTGGAACTTTCTTGTTGCATTCGCCTTTCGACGACTCTAACTTTACATCCGTGACGGTCATGAGTAGTATATCCATCTGCTCAATGAACGAAACCCCACGACATCACACATTCACATTGGATTATCTGCAGGAATGCATCGCTGCGGCATTCCTGTATCGTGCAGCCGGGAGAATTATCCCGATATGCCGGTCCGCGGCACGTATAGTGTCATGGTTTTGCGATCGGGTCCTGTTTGTCGCACCGGGATTCACGCTCCCCCAGCGCTGACTGCATGTGCCGACGTTCCCTCGAAAGGCCATGAATGAAGGATTCCAGGATTGGCAGTGTAATCCAGAATGATGTGCTGACTGTTCGGCGTCCACATGAATTTTCGCGGCGCCGGATGGTGCGTATGCAGCGCGGCATGGTTGTACACCGCGTTGAAATTTCCCGCGGATGCCGGCCACACACGGGCCGGTGATGCATTGGTCCATGCAGGCCCGTACCGCGGCTGCCGGAATATTGCGGGCAATTGTCTGGTACGGTCTGCTCACCCACACACGGCCGTGGAATGTCGAAAAGAATTCCACGGAGTACTATCATCCCCCTTGTTTGCCGCCGCACGTTCGGTGTTGCGCACGGTGTAGGCACGTGCATGCTTCGATATCATGCATGCCGGCTGCACATGCATGTCTGAATTCGGAGTGGAGAAACCGTTGGCCGGCAGATTTGCTGCGCCAATTCGGGATACGTTGGCGTGCCCGTAATGAAGCAGCGGGCGAATTATACATGATTGATCGACAGTGTTTTCTGCCGGCCATCATCCGGCAGTGGCCAATGCCCGCGTGCGGGATGAAGGAGGCGAGGCGGGAGGGGAGCAGCGCGAACGAAGAACGCAGTTCACAACGAACACTACCACGATAACAGGCGAAGGCTCATGAGTACCAGGAAACTATCCCCGGATGGGGATGCCGGGCGGTCGGCACCGAAGACGCCCGGCGATCCGCCGTGCAATCCAGGCTCAACCTGGAGCTATCTGATCTTGAACGGAATCACCGGCCCGGAGGGCCCCACGGGAGCCACCGGGGATACGGGACCGACGGGGGATACCGGGCCGACCGGCCCCGAGGGTGATGTTGGCCCGGAAGGCCCGACCGGAGCGACCGGTGCCACCGGAGCAACGGGCGCCACCGGTGCCACCGGCCCGTGGGGCGCTACCGGTCTGCAGGGTCCGATGGGGCCAACCGGCATCATGGGCCCGATGGGTCCGATGGGGCCGCAGGGCGCCACCGGCACGACGGGCGTAACCGGTCCGATAGGGTTTACCGGTCTGCGCGGCGTAACCGGCGCGACCGGAGCGACCGGCGCCACGGGTCCGCAGGGTGCCACCGGCGTAACCGGCCCGCCGGGTCCGCCGAATGGCCCAACGGGTGCCACGGGCGCCACCGGCCCGCGCGGAGCAACGGGCGCCACGGGCGCTACAGGCCCTGCCGGCCCGCAGGGTGCCACCGGCCTTCAGGGGGCAACGGGCGTACAGGGTCCGCCGAATGGCCCCACCGGCCCGATGGGTCCGCAGGGGCCTACCGGTCCTCCGGGAGCGACCGGCGCCACGGGCGTGGGAGTCACCGGCCCGACGGGTGCCACCGGTGCTACCGGCCCCACCGGTCCACCGGGCGCCACGGGTGCGACGGGGCCGTGGGGTCCCACCGGCCCGATCGGTCCGCAGGGCATTCCCGGCCTTACCGGTCCGGCCGGCCCTCCGGGCGTATGCGGTCCGTGCGACGGCTACTACGGCACCTGCGGGCCGCTGGGATACTACGGCGATATCGGCTTCGGCGTGACCGTGCAGACGATGCTCGTTGAGCGGATCATCCAGGCCGGCACGACTGCGCGGCTGGTGACCGACCTGCTGACGCGGTTCGTCGCGAAGGCGGGAGCGCCGGGCCCGATGCCGGGAAGTACTGCGACGGACACGATCACGGACTACGTGATCTCGAAGTATGCCGTCTCGCGGTTCCTGACCATCGTATCGAGCTACTTCACCCTGCAGGCGGGCGTCACGATCACGCCGTTCAACGGTGTCGAGGAGCTGTACATGGGGGACCTCTGCAACTCCATCAACGCGCAGGGGTGGGCATCGCCACTGCTGCGGATGCTGGACAAGTTCCTGGTAGCCGATCCGGGCGCGCCGGTGAAGGTGGAGTGCCAGTACGGAGTGACCGGAGTCTCCGGTCCATCGGGACCAACAGGCCCGACGGGGCCAACCGGCCCGACCGGCCCAACGGGACAGACGGGTGACACCGGCCCGTCCGGACCGCCGCCGCCGTAGACGGATGGAGACGATTGCCCATGCGCCGCGGCAAGCAATCCGCATAGAGCAGCCACGCGGTGCGCGCGCTGCGGCGCATGGGATTGATCACCGGCCGATGACGGGACACCACACGGTGCCCGCATCGGGAGCCCGGCAATGCATCGATAACGGATGTACCAAACGCCACTACGATACGAGAAGTCGACTATGAGCGAACTGACATTCACACAGGAAGGATCGACGCATCTCTATGTTCCGAGCGATAACGCTCGTACCGGGTTTCTCGCGTTCTACCTCGTGAGCGGTACACCGCAGAGCCTGCCGATTCCGATCCGGGACACATGGGAGAACCTTGTCGGGTACTACATTTTTCTCCGCGAGACTCCCAGCGACGTTGCGCAGTTCGTGACATCGCTGGAGGATTATTTCACCGGGCTTGCCGATACCCAGGCGCCTCTGAGCATTACACACACCGGATTTCTGTGGCTGAATTATTCTCCCGATGAAAGCCAGCCGATTTCACAGGCTGCGCGCATCGTCACCATGGAGCAGACGGATCCCTATACACAGGCAACGGAGGTGCTGGTACAGGAGCAGGCGCTCATCGACTTCGGCGGCTACGATATTCCGGTGGACGAGTCGGCGCGTGTGGTCTACACCACGGTGAGCGAGGTTGTGGGGGAGGAGCTCACGGATGTGTTCACGGGATTTGCGTTCGAATATCCCGCCAATCCAACGCCGCGGTGCCCGATCGATTCAATCGTTCCCGCACCCGATCCCAATCACTCGCTCACCGTACCGTTCTCCGGCGCGCAGTCAGGATGCTTCTGCTGCCCGGCGATCGTGGACGACTACTTTTCCGATGCATCCACATCGTGGGATGTGGCGCTTCGCTACACCGTTGACGTGGGATATATCGTTGAGCAGTTCTATCCGGTCTTCGATCTGTGCGACGGCCGCCGGCCGCTGCTGGATATGTGCTGGGATCCCACCGATCATCTGAACCCGGCGCGCACGTATCTCCAGTTTGTCGGCATTTCGCTGAAATGGGTGGACAATGGATATGGCGATTGCGACTACAGCCTGATCATCCCGCACGATGCGGACCTGATGCCGACGTATTTCCGCACGGTGACCGGCGAGCGCATTGCATTTGCCGTTCCGGCCGCTCCCGCGCGGCAGCCGCGTCTGGTGTTCGAGCAGAGGATATGGCCGCCGGCCCCCGCCGTGCCCGATTCCTGCTGCTACTATCTGGTGCCGAGCGGTGATTTCGAACTGGTGATAATCGACGAATATATCCGGCCGATTTTCAAGAACGATCATCGCGCGCAATTTCCGGCGCAGCTGATGTGCGGGATGTCCGGCGTGGAATCCGTTGGGTTCGAGCCGCGCGACGTAAGCCGGCGCGGCGACTCGATGACGTTCTTCGCGCATCATCCGGCACACGTACCCAAATATCCCGTCACCGGGCCGATGGCCGTTCCCGCGCCGACCGGCGGATCCATCACGCTCATCAACGATGCCTCGCTGACCGCGTGGGCAACGTTGTGTGGAATCAACGGCGCGAACCAGGGGCAGATCTATTATGCGCTCCCGGAGGATGCGCCGCTCTACTCGCAGGAGGGAGGCGATCCCGATGACGAGGTGCTCGATCTGTTCGAGCCGGTTGCTGCGGAGCTGCCGGCGCCGACCTCCGCAACATGCTTCCCCGCGGTGCCGATTGCCGGCGCCACGCCAACCACACAGCTCGACCCGCTGGACGGCGGCTTCCTGAAGGGGTTGGAGACGCAGATCCTGAATCCGTGGCGCCGCGAGACCATCCGGCGGTTCGTGCTCGATCCGCAGGGGGCGGAGGTGATTCCGGTTACCGGTGTGAGCGGCGAGGCGACGACGCCGCAGGGATTGATTGCCGATGTGTGCGGCACGGACTGGACGGACCTGGTAATGGCCGTCAGCGCAATCACCGGCACAACCATCGCGCTCCACAACCTGAACCCCACCATCCGCGCCGCGTTCCAGTCCAACCAGCTCTTCATGGTTGCAACCAGCGGCTTCCACTTTCACGAAGGCGGAACCACGTTCGATTCCGTTGTGAAGATGGGGGACTGGCGGTTCAATATCGATCCGGAGGGCAACAACTTCGCGAACTGGTGCGACCGGCCGGAACATCTGTTCCCCGACCTCAACAACACGATGATCGTGAAGTTCAGTCCGGGAAAAATCAGCGAGCGCATCTGCGATCCGCGCGCCTGGACCAATGCGCCGGAGTTCAATTCCGCGCCATGGCTGGATGATATCGCGGCGCGATTGCGCGCGTTCATGGTTGAGGCGCGATTGCGCGCGCTTACCGACGCGCGGTACGCGCGCTTCGTGAAGGTGATCGACGATCCGGAGTGGACCGGCGTTCTGGGCCTGAACGTGCTGATCGATCCGGACAGCATGCCCGCGCAGTTGCGCGTGCTCTGCGCCGGCGTCGAGCGGGACTACTTCGTGGCGCACAACATCATGGTGGAGACCGGCTATCCGCATCTGGACGAGCAGACGCACGCCATCGTTCCGGCGGAGTGCTCGCTCTTCGGGTTGATCGATTACACCCAGCCCGCTCCGCCGCCGCCGGATCCGAATGCACCGCCGCCACCGCCGTACGACTTCGTTGTGAAAAGCTTCCAGGCGTTGTTCGAGAACGGCCTTGTAGCGGAGATGGCCTGCGTTGCCGAGTTGCGGATGAATGAATTCTTCGGGGAGAGTATTTCCGGTGTTACCGGCAGCACCGGAACGGGGGGCAACAGTGTGCGGCTGGTTGGCTCCTACGACGCGAAGCTGGACAAGCCCGGCTATGTCTTCACGCTCTCGACACCGGGCAATTTCGAATTGTCGAGCGCGACCATCCAGCACGTTGCATTCCGCAAGGCAGAGTTCGGCGTGTTCGACAACACGAATCAGAATCGCTGGGAGTGCGTGTTCACCTTCTCCGGAACGATCACGTTCAAGACGCTGGCCCTGGACATTCTCTCCTACGACAGTCTTGCCTATGCAGGCATCGTGTTGCGCATGAACGTGCCGAAGCAGAACCCTGCCGGAAAGACGTTTGCGTTCGAGCCGGGCGGAATCAGCTTCGACGATACGCCCGGCGCCACAACGCCGCGCGACAACGGCCTGGTGCGCAAGTTCCCGATGGCATTGCAGTCGCTTCTGTATGCCGTGCAGGGGAAGCTTCCCGCCGATCTCGGATACGTTGCCGTCTCCGTGCCGCAGATTACCGGTGCACAGATCGCGCAACAGTGGTACGGCATCGAGTACACGCTGAACCTCGGGACGCTCGGGGAGTTCGCCGCCAATGCGGGCATCACCATCAAGGTGCTCGTCACCTGGTCACCGAATGCACAGACACCGAGTGCCCATGTGTGGCTGAAGTTCCCGGGTTCCGGCGGCGCGAGCGTGGATCTGTTCAGCCTGCAGGGTGTCGTGAAGCTCGGCGCCAGTTCCTACGAGCTGCGCGGCTTCACGCAGGAGGGAAGGACAGGCTACCTGCTGAAGCTCAACAACTTCGGCGTGAAGATCCTCGGCCTTGGCCTCCCGCTTGGAGGCGGCCCCAGCATGTATGTCTTCGGCCCGCCGCCGTGTGCGGCAAGCGTACCGGTGGTTCCGAGCGACGACGCGCTCGGTTGGCTGGCGGTCTACAAGAAACCGTAGCAACGTGGAGCGTGGGCGGCGGCGGCTTGCGAAGAATATCCGTGTGATGCCCCGCCTGCACTCCGTGCGAAACCGATGTGCGCAGCGAGACGAGATTCACCATCAGCAGAATAACAGAACATCATGAAGACCATCATAACCACACTCGTGACCGTTGTGGCCGCATTCGGAATATGTGCGGCAAATCCTCCGGCCGACCAGCCGGAGCTGCGTATCTATCACATCGCCGTCGGGCAGGGAGATTGCACGCTCATCGTGATCAAGGACAACGTGTGCGGAGCACCGAATACCTACAAGGTTGTCTCCATCCTCATCGACGCAGGGCCGATCAGCGACGCGGTTGTTGTTGGACGCGTGCTTCAGGGAATCAAGGATACGATCAAGGCCGCCGGGGGCGATGGCCTGCAATACATCGTGGCGTCGCATCTGCACTCGGATCACCTGCGCGGCATCTACAGCATTCTCCTGGCGTTGAAGAAGTCCACCGATCCGGACTATGCCTGGAAGAGCAAGGTGAAGCTGATCGATCGCATAGGGTACAGCCATTTTTTCAGCTACAAGATGGACAAGTGCTGGAATATCGCCAACGGTCGTACCCGGGATGCTTACAAGACATTGACGACCACGGGGGCGTTCAAGGGGCAGCACCTCGTGGTGAAATCCAAGGATGATATTCTGAAGCCCTTCAAGCTCGCGCATAGTTCGATGGTATGCATCAGCTCCAACGGGGAAGTTAATGGTTCATGGGTGGCGCAGACGAAAGCGGGAAGTACTACCGAAGCAAAAAGCGAGAACGATCTGTCGTTTTCATTCTATCTCCGGTTCGGAGCATTTCGCTACCTGACGGCGGGCGATGCCGGTGGTACCGCTACCGGAAGTTATTCGAATATTGAGACCCCGATCGCCACCTATCTGAACACCACGTATGGCGGTGGCAATTTTCATGTCTGCTGCTTCAAGGTAAGTCACCATGGCAGCGATCACAGCACCAAGACCACATTTCTGAATACCATCAACCCGTCGTCGTGCGTGATCGAATCAGCCCTTCAGTCGTACAATGGAACGCGAATTCCGGTGGAGCGTGTTGTGACCGATCTGACAACAAAATGCACGCTTGCGAATGTATACACCACCTACATACCGGAGAAAAAGAAGAAGAGCACTGCACCCGATTACGACAAGCCAGCCGCCGACCTGCAGGATGTCAACATGTACATCCTCGGTGCGCCTGCAACGGGAGGGAACGTGACCATTGCCGTGTTCACGAAACAGCGCAACAAGGCGGATTTGAAACTCAGTTCAGGTGTCGGTACTCCAACAACGATCACCTGCAGCAAGGCGCACCCGGATGCGCCGGGGTGCCCGTAGCCGCGCGATATGCCATCATGGTTCGCGGAGTGTTGCCGATACGTGCATCGCGTCCAGAACACCTGCCGCGGCACGTGTGTACGTGCATCGATTGCACGTATCGAGGCGGGCATGCGCGGCGATTTGCAATCCGTTGTCATGAGCGAGCAGCTGGAGCAGAGCGCTGACGTCGTGCAACGTAGGTCCGAGTATCACTCACCATCATCAGTTTGGGGTCACAATGCTTGACGCACTATTTACCACGCTTCAGGGACTTGCCGGAGCGGGCTCTCTGACGCTGGATCGGAATACCGCGAACATACCGGATTGCTTCGCAACAATCCTGACCTTGCTTGGGCGTAATAGTCTCGTATTCCCATCGACGACCACGAACTCCGTTACGCAGCCAAATGGACTGGATGTCGTGGTCGTAACGGCCGTCGCCACGTTCTTCATTGGTGATCCGGTAGACACCCAGCCGACACTGAAGGTTGTGTTCGATGCACAGAGCGGGAGCGTCACCTGTACGATCACCTCCACGATGGCATCGATCACGCCGGCGAAGGTGGTGACTGCCGGCCTGCTTCCAACCCTCACCGGCTTCTCGGACCTGCTCCCCTCGCTGAACCTTGGGAGCACGAAGCTCTGCGTGAAGACGGGAGCGGCATCGGATCAGGCTGATGCCAACGTCTGTGCTGCCGGTACCGACACGGTGCTTACGCTGACGGCAACCAGCAATGTCAACTATGATATCGCCGCCTCGATCGGCCTCTCGCTTGCCAGCGTGGGAATGACACTTACGCGCACATACGATGCCACGACCTCGACGGTCACCCCAAGCTTCACGTTCGGCGGCAATCTCACTATTGCGGGATCGGGTATTGCGGCCAATGTAACTGTGCCTCTTCCGGTGGACGGTTCGCCGAGCGCCGATGCATGGCGTCTGCAACTCGACGGGCAGAACATCAACCTGGGGAATGCACTGACGGCGCTGGACACCTTCCTCGGTGCAGGGGCACCGGGATTCGGCACCATGCTTCCCGCAGGCCTTGCCGACGTGGGAGGGTTCAGCTTCACGAATATCCTGTTCGAGTTCGTCCCGGTGCTCAACGCCGTTCCTGTTGTCAACACCGTTGCGCTTACGATCGGGGCGGCCGGCCCTTGGACCTACCTGGATCAGTTCCAGCTCAATACCATCACCGCAACGGTGACCGTCTCGCAGCCGCTCTCCAACACGGACCGCTCGTTCCAGATCGACGTGAACGCAACGATGACGATCGGCGGGCTGACGTTCCGCATGGCGATCGGATGCGACTGGGGAGAGGATTGGACGATTGCGATCTCGATGGATGACGACACCACCCCGCTGCAATCGATGGCGGTGCTTCCCGGAGGCCCGTCGATCGACGCGCTCCGGCTCCCCAACCGCCTAACCTCCGCCGTTCCAATCGTGCTGGAGGATGTATCGCTCACCTACAACGTTGGTGCACGCAGGGTTACGGAGTTCAACCTCGCGCTGCGCAGCGAGCAGCATTGGGTGATCCTTCCGGCCTTTGCCGGCTGGCCGGCGGTGGAGTGGCTTGGGGTGAACGTGGTTGGATTCAATCTTGCCATCACCAACCCGTTCAGTTCGACCCGCCGGGTGACAGCGAAGCTGTACGGTACACTGCGTCTGCTCGATCTCGCCGATATCGACTTCGAGATATTACGGACGCCCTCGCAGTGGCATCTCGCCGCCAGCATGAATACCGAGTTCACTGTCCAGGACCTGATCGACAAGATCACCGATCCGGCCGGCCCGCGTGATTCCTGGGTGAGTGCGTTCGGCGCCATCAAGATCATTTCGCTGGAGGCGACATACGATACGCCCGGTGGCAACGGCCTGGATGGCGGGTTCACGTTCTCCGGCGAGGTTGACGTTGATTGGACCGTTGCGCTCCCGAACGCGCCGGATGTCAGTGTTACCGTGAAGACCATCCGCGTCTCGGTGCAATCGCTCACGCTCCCCGGCGGCAACCGTTCGCGCAGCTTTGCTGTTGTCGGCACGGTGAGGCTGTTCAATTCGCTCAATGTGCAGCTCTCGTTCGAGTACAACAACGGCCCGTATCGCATCGGCATCTCCACGCATCATCTCAGCGGCCAGTACGACAGCGCCACCACGGCATTCTCGATCTCGCTCACGAACATCAAGCTCGGCGATCTGATCCGGAAGGTTGCGGATCTGATCGGCGTACGGGACGTGGGATTGGATGGCGGCTGGGCGTTCATCCAGGACATCAATCTCCCAACGACGACGCTCAAGATCTATCTGAAGGATCTCAACCTGAAATACGAGGCGCGGTTCGACTTCACCCCCAACCTCGATCTTGGATTCATCACCATTGTCTCCGTGGCTGTGCAGTACACCACGACAAATCAGTTCAGAGTGCTCGTGGATGTGAAGCCGTTCGGATCGCAGAACACGACGTCGTTCACACTGCGCCCCGGAGAGCAGGGGAATTCCGGGGTGCCGGGAACGGCGGCGAAGGTCTTCGAGCTGCAGACGCTTGCGCTTGGCCAGCGGCTTACGTTCGCGGACCAGACTGCCGTGCGGAACGTCTCCGATGCGCTTGCCAGGATCACGTCGGCGTTCGACGTTCCCGCCGGTGATCTCCATCCACTCTGCGCGAACGACAAGCTGAAGTACGACGCGTCCGCCGGGATCATCTTCGGAACCGATCTCAGCCTGCTGGGCGCGCTTCACCTTCTCCTGGTGTTCAGCGATCGAAGCGTGGCCGGTGTTCGCCTGGAGGTGAACAGCACGCGTCTTCGCTTCCTCAACGGACTCGGATTCGAGATCCTGTACAAGAAGGTGACCGAGAGCATCGGCGTCTACCAGATCGAGCTGCGATTGCCGGATGCCATCCGCCAGATCGACGTTGGGCAGGTATCGATCACCATCCCGATCATCGCTCTCGATCTGTATACCAACGGCAACTTCCGTGTTGATCTGGGCTTCCCGAAGAACAACGACTTCTCCCGTTCGTTCACGCTGCAGGTGCTGCCGTTCCTCGGCTCCGGCGGTTTCTACTTCGCGATGCTGGAGGGAGCAACCGCATCGCGCCTGCCGGATGACTTCGATCGCAGCACCGGGGTGTTCAAGCCCGTGCTGGAGTTCGGCATCGGCCTCAGCCTGGGCGTTGGCAAGATCATTAACAAGGGAATATTCAACGCCGGCCTGAGCCTGACGTTCGAGGGAATTCTGGAGGGCGTCCTGGCGTTCTTCAATTCCAATACGAGCGCGCAGGAAAACGAAATGTACTACTGGATGCGCGGCACGTTCGCCGTGGTTGGCCGCATCCAGGGAAGCGTGAGCTTCGCGGTTATCAACGCCAACGTTTCCATCGTGGCGTACGCGCGCATCGGCGTTACGCTGGAATCACGGAAGCCGATCGAACTCTTCTTCGAGGCCGGTGTGGAGGTGAACCTCACCGTGCAGATCGGTATAGGCTGGTTGAGCACGGACATCAACTGCTCCTTCTCGATGACGATTCGCGAATCGTTCCTCATCGACGCCAAGCCGCTGGGCAACGGTCCGTGGTCCACAGGGCGCGCGCACCTGCTGCCGGAGGCTCATGGCGGTGAGGCGCCTGCGGCGAGGGTTGCCGTTGCGCACGACATACCGCGGCCGGACTGGGCGCCCATTAAGTGGACGAATCCCGGAGAACTGGTGCTGGAATTCCGCCCGGACTTTACCGTTGCCGGTCCGGCGGCTGGGCCGGTTGCCACGCACTACGTGGGGATGCTGTTCCTGCGGAGCGTGAGCGATGCCGAGCGTACGGCCGACATGCTGGCCGGTACGGACTCGATGTCGGACTTCGAGCTCTTTGCCGACGCAATGCTGCTGTGGGGGCTGAACTCCGTGCGCGGCAACGGCGAGCTGTCCGGTGATGAAACGATCAACGAGACGCTGCTCGGCCCCGCGGTGGGGCTGGAGGAGCTGGAGGATCTGTACGACGAGCTTACCGACGCCGCCGGCGGTGCCGCGCCGTTCACGTCGGACGAAGTGATCGAATTTCTCACGGGGTATTTCTCGGTTGTGATTCAGCCGCTTGCGATCAACAAGGCGCCGGGTCACCCTGACGAGAACAAGTCGCCCTATTACCGCCCTACCATGGCGGTGTTCCCGATGATTCCGGAACTGAGCATATCGGCGGACTGGGTTCTCGACACCTACGATGCCGTGTTCAAGGAAGTATGCCGCGTGCCGCGCGATTACCGGAACGAGATCCGCGAACACTTTGCTCAGATGGCGGTGCAGTTCCAGAACACGCTCGAGACGGAGGCCAATCCGGACATGGAGTTCCCGGCGGACGTCACGGAGACCTCGATTGCCGAGATGGTGTTCGAGGACTACTTCCTGATGATCATGCGTGTTGTGGTGAATGCGGCGATCGATCTGCTGCGGGGGTACACCCAGCCCGGCGACAAGGTGACATCGATCGCCGCTCTGAAGACGAAGTACGGCGTTTCCACCACCGAGACGGTGAAGGCAAACCGCCGGACGCCGCTGAAGGTGGGGGCCGTTCTGAATGTGAGCGGCCTGTATGCCACCGCACTGGATCTGGATACGATCGGCAGTCTGCTGGTGCGGGCCGGCGCCGATGTCACGTTCGAGATGGTGGATGAGCTGGCGAGTATCCACGCGGACCGGCCGGGATTCCTGAAGGGGGGCGCAACGTTCATCTACGACGGGGAGCCGATCACCATCGGCGCATCGGAAACGCTGACGCAGCTGGGAGCGCGGCTGGAGCCGTGGGCATCGCCGGGTGAGTTTGCATGGATCATATCGGATCTCGGTGTGCTGGCCGCAAGCACCTCACTCTACGTGCCGCTTGCGGCGCAGCACGCCATCACGGTTGCGGCAGACGATACACTGGCAAAGGTTGCGGCGCGCATGCTCACGTTCGGCAGCACGGGCAACGCGGACTTCGTTGGCGAGATGGCAACGCTGAACGCCGATGTACCCGGTGTGCTGCGCGAGGGAACGATCGTGTTCGGATCGCAGGAGCCGTATCAGGTTGCCCCCGGAGATACGTTGCGCATCGTCGCGGCCGGCGCATTCTACGAGAGCGTGGCCGCGCTTGCCGCCGCCATCAAGGATGAAGCCGCCACCGTTGCGCCGGGCATACGTCTGGTTGTGCCGCCGCTTACGGCAGCCGCCGCCATGAACGGGCAGGACGCGCCCACACTTGTTTCGATGGCGATGGCGCGCGGGCTGGATCCGACGGAGCTCGGCCAGCTCAACGTTGCCGTGACGCCGCTGTTCGACTCCACGAGCACGGTGCAGGCCCCGAACGTTGCAACGATCGCACTGAGCGAGCTTCGCACGGAGATGTACAAGCGCAAAGTGCTGGTGCAGGTGTCCGGCATTACGTCGTGCTTCGCGCAGCCCGGACTCCGCCTTCCGATGCCCTCCGGATGGGCGCCCGGGCAGAACGATTTCTGGATGCTCCCAACCGATACGGAGCCGCTCTACTGGCTCACCGGCCAGCAGTTCGAGCTTCCGGTCTTCAACGATCCGGTAACGCCCGCGCCGTCGTTCGTTGTCTGGCTGGATGTGCCGCAGAACGCCGTGGGCTGGTACACGCTCCGTCCGCATCCCTTCGAGCTCACTCCGGATCCGAACAAGCCGGTAAGCGTGCCGTTCGATGCCGCGGCGATGACGTATCTGGACTCGCTTGCAACGGCTCCGTTTACAACGGAGATCGACTGGATCAGGTCGCTGCCGAAATTCCGTCTGGAGGATTCGCGGCTGCCGCTGACCAAGCCTGTCGAGATACAGATGCCGGAACAGCTTTCGTTCGGCAATGGCGGCGGAACGGTGCCGAGCAATGTTGTTCCAACCCTCTGGTCGTTCAGCGAAGTGTTGCGCCGCAGCATCGGCACAACGTCGGGGTTGGCGTTTGCGCTCAACATCACGCGCGTGACCGCCGGCGCCGAGGAGATGGTTGACACCGTTGCCCGCTACACGTGGGCCACGGCGATCAAGGTGCGCGTTCGCATCGCCAGAAAGCCGGACGCCGGCATCGTTCCGATGACGTACGATATCGATGGTGCCGATCCGGAGGGGATGCTGAGCCTGGAACGCATTCTTGCCGACAACGGCGCGGATATTCGCAACGTGCACATTCTCTATCGCGGCGGCGGTGATTCCGGCACGGCCGCCTACAGAAGCGCCGGCACGGGCGGTGTGAGCGCGTTGATTCTGCGATCGAATCTCTCCACGCTCTCGAATCCCCAGGCGTCGAAGGGACTGGATCCGAAGAGCGTTCCATCGCCGGTCACGAACTACTTCAACAGCCCGGATTACCGGCGGGCAACGCTGCGCCTTCTCTGGCAGGGGAGCATTGTCCGCTCCGGCGGGTATCATCTCTACTATCGTGAGAACACGCCGGGCAGGGGATTGCCGGACGACGTGTTCGATGCCGATGGCTCGACCGAGATAACGGTGCTGGTTTCCTACAACGGCACAACGGTTCCCAGGTATGCCAATCGCGTGATTATCGGTGATGCGATCGATCCAACATGGGGCATTGTCGCAACGGTTCAGCCGAACAACGCTGCATATGCAGCCTCGCAGGTGAAGGTGCTGATGATCCCGCCTGGACATGCCGGCTTCCAGCTGTATCGTCACCTGCGAACGATCGCATTCAACGGTCCTACCGCTACGGACACCGTCCACTCGCTCTACAGTCTGTTGAGTTATCGAGTGCTTGGCGTTCCGGGGCAGCAGGGATTTGCTGAGAGTATCGAGGCGCTGCCGAAGGGGCCGGGGCGACAGCTCATCCCGGATCCCACGTTTGCACCACCTCCGAACTCCGCACCGTACGAGGTGATGATTCCCGTGGCACCGCTGGCGCTCGACCCGATACCGGCGGGGATGCGCGCCACCACCAATGCACCCTATGTGGAGAGTCCGTATCGGAATATCGGTGCCACCATGATTGTCCGAACCGATTGGCGGGACGTGTTCGGGAACTCCACGATGAGTGGGTGGGCGCCCGTATCCGCACAGACCGGGTTTCCGCCGCCGCAGCCGCTCAAGGACGTGCCGGTGTTCATTGGATATACCGACCGGCTTGTAGGCCTTGGCCGATGGCCGTCAACGCGAAGTGGATACAAGCTGGGCGGCATCGGGCCGGACGGGAAGCAACGGGCGATCATCCGCCTGGAACTGGACAACCGGCGCTACACCGCCGGGCCGGACGGGCCGATCAGCGCCACAACGAAGCGCAGCTATCTTCTTGCCGATCTCGACGTGTACCGGACGGCGTACTATCAGCTTATCTGTTCCGACGTCTCCGTGAAGGCAACCGCGTCCTGGACCGCTCCGGATGCCGACATCTCCAAGGCTTCGCTGGTGGGCTACGTCGCGGATGTGATAGACTACCTTGCCGCGGGGGCCGTGGCCGTGCCCGCGCCATCGGTGGAACTGGACTTCTCGGCAGCATTGACCGTGACCGATCCCATCTTCCAGGTGTGGGTGAGCATGAAGATCAGCCGTACCGCTCCGCTCGATCCGGACGTTGCCGATGTGACTGCGATCCGCGAGATCGTGGACGGCGTGGAGCCGTTGCTGGATCCGGCGCCGATCGGCCAGGCGGACTCGGAGGAAAAGATGCTGCGCCGTTTCGCCGCGGCGTTCGAAGGAGTGTTCACCACGCTCAAGCTCGCCACCGGGCTTTCGCGCATCGATGACGGCCAGGGCTCATCGCGCACGCGGCTCTGGGCCGTCTCCATCGGCCAGCAGGGGACGATCTCCTGCACGATCGATGCCGCGCAGAACTTCTTCTTCGCTCCTGCGCCGCTGGCGCAGGCTCCGGCGAGCGGCACGGTTCAGGTGGACGCCTACGTAACAGGCAACGGGTTGGCCGGCAACCCGGAGTGGAAGCAGTACGATGCGGTGGATGTCGACGACTGGGCGCGGCGCCTGATCGGCGCAATCGACACAGTGTTGCTGCCGCAGTATGCCATGCCCGGCTACCTGCTCGATCTGGGGCGCGCCGCAGCAGGCCCTGCGCCGGCCGACGGAATTGTTGATGGCTATATCAAGCGCATCATCGCGGCGAAGGAGAGTCTTGCAAACACGATTGCCGGCACGGTGACCTCGATTCATAACGAAGCGGGAGGTGACCGCGATGCCGCGGCCGATCTGCTGCTGCAGCGAATGCTGGTGCGCCTCTCTGCAGCATACGAGTTCGATGCGGTTGTGCAGCTTGGTGCCACGATTACATCATCGTACGCCGCGAACGGCGCGCCGAAGTTGTACGGCGAGCCGAGCGGTCGCGTGATGCGAGGCGATGTCGGCATCGATGACATCGATACCACCGCCGGTGCACAACCGGAGTTCACAACCTCAACAGCACGTATTCCCATGGCGAACGGGAATACATATCTGACATATCTGTTCAGCTCGCAACAGGGTGAACCGGAGCGACTGATGGATACCAGAATGAAGTTCACGGCAACCGCCATCGAGCATCAGATCGACTCCATTGTGGGGGTTGCGGGATATCAGGCATCGTCGTGGCTTACATTCATCAGGCCGATCGTGTTCCCGTCCGTTGGGCAGAACGCACAGCCGGAGTTCGCCGTCAAGGTGCCGATCCTCAACCGTGCGCTCCCGGCGGTTCCGACGCTTCTGGAGCAGGACATGGCAACGAACGTGGCTTCGAATCCGGGCGTTGACCTTACGCTTGCGCAGACGCGCGGCTGGACGTACGACTATGTCTACGATCGCGTGTCGCTCGGCACGTACGATGTGATCTTCACGGCACCGCGGTTCAACGTGCATCCGAACGAGATGCCGAAGCCGGGCGGGATCGACGAGCCCGATTTGTTCGCGACGCTGGCGGAGTTCGACTACATCTGGGATCTGCTGCAGAAGGATCTCTTCGAGGCGCTGCCGAATGTTCGGCAGTCCGGTCCCGCCACCGATGATACCCGTGCCGAGGTTGCGCTGCGGGTGTTCACCGAGCTCGTGGAGCGGGCGGCGCTTGCCTGGATGGCATGGGGCTGCTACTACGGTGTGTATGTACCGACGTACGAAACCAACGAGCGCTATCGCTATGTGATCAGCGAAGACGAGGAGGAGGTGACGATCGAAGGCGTAACGGGAATCTGTCACGTGATCACCATCCGCCTGTGCGACGGCACGCCCGACGTGGAGCTGCCGTGGGTGCTCATCGACGGATTCACGCCGGTCGTCCTCTCCAGCACGCCGACCGCCTGCAGGTTCTGCTACGGCTACATCGATCCGGTAACGCAGCAGCCGACGCTTCTGCAGACTGCCGACGCGCTCACGATCCGCAACCGGCGTGTGATGTTCGAGAACCTCAACATCCTTGCACAGCAGAACGCGTGGGGCGGCGTCTATGCAGCTCGCAATATGAATCTGTTCCAGGGTGATGCCGCCTGCAACGCCGGCGCGCCGCGGCACACGAATCCGGCGTTCGTCTATCGCACGCCGATGGTTCGCTTCGGAAGCCTGCTGACGCCGCTGATCGAGTACGACCGGCCGATACTGATCCGCGATCTGGGGCCCAACCCCGGGGTGCGCACGATCGGTGAGCACGTATCGGCCATGTTCACGGCCTTCTTCGAGGGGCTCTGGCAACAGAACGATCCCGCGATCTGCCGGAGGATCATGGCAACCTGCCGGTACGACTATCAACTGGACAGCGCCTCCGTTGCCGCCGATCCGGTGGTGGTGACGCTGCCGATTCACATGGCACCGCCGTTCGAGTTCGTGATACCGTACGATGAGGGAGAACTGCCCGATGACACGTTCACCTATGCGGCCACGGACTCCATCACCACCTGGTTCAACAAGCGGTATCCGGAGCGGGGGCACGGAGTGCTGGTGTTCGATATCTCGGTGTACTCCAGTCTGAGCGCGAGCGACAAGCTGCCGGTCTATCGGATCAGCAATCTCCAGCTTTCGCTGAACGACGTGAGCGACCTGCAGGAGCCGCCTGTGGATCCGCCGGACGGAATCACGATCTGCCCGGCATGGGTCGGCAACCCGGGCGCATGATCGGGGAATGCATGCCTGCGACGACCGGTGGGGACCTTGTCTCCGTCCGGTCGTTGCCTCGCCGAACCGATGATGGGCGCGGCGTTGCGATCGCGGCATTGCCGTGCGCCGCTGCGGCAACACCGCCGCCGTTCGGCGTGCGTTGCTCGCAGTACCTGCAGGTACTTGCGAGAAGCTCAACCTCGACTGCGTCAGGGCATTCCTCCGCGATGGCTGCCCGCGGTCTCGGCAGGCGAGCGGAGCGAAGCCGCGGCCACATTCCCCGCGCGCGCATCGTTCCGCCGGGTGAACGATGATGCAGGCCGTGCGGGTTGCCCGCGGGCATCCGCTCCGCTGCAGCTGATAACGAACACCTCCACGATAACAGGCCAAGGCTCATGAGTACCAGGAAAAAATCCCCGGATGGGGATGCCGGGCGGCCGGCACCGAAGACGCCCGGCGATCCGCCGTGCAATCCAGGCTCAACCTGGAGCTATCTGATCTTGAACGGAATCACCGGCCCGGAGGGGCCCACGGGAGCCACCGGGGATACGGGGCCGACGGGTGATACCGGCCCTGCCGGCCCGCAAGGCGATACCGGCCCTACCGGACCAACCGGTGCCACCGGCGCGACTGGTGCCACGGGTGCGACAGGCGCCACCGGTGCCACCGGTCCGCGAGGCGCCACCGGCCCTCAGGGGCCGATCGGGTTCACCGGTGTGATCGGCCCGATTGGTCCAACCGGTCCGCCCGGCGTTACCGGCGCCACCGGGGTGACCGGGCCGATCGGGTTCACCGGCCCGCGCGGCGTCACCGGCGCAACGGGAGCGACTGGAGCTACAGGTCCGCAGGGCGCCACCGGTGCCACCGGCCCGCAGGGACCGTCGAACGGTCAAACGGGCGCGACCGGCGCCACCGGCCCGCGCGGAGCAACGGGTGCCACCGGAGCAACGGGCCCTGCCGGCCCGCAGGGCGCCACCGGCCTGCAGGGGGCTACTGGCGTTCAGGGGCCGCCCAACGGCCCCACCGGTCCGGTCGGTCCAACGGGTCCGACCGGTCCTCCCGGAGCGACCGGTGCCACGGGCGCGGGAGCTACCGGCCCGCAGGGCGCCACCGGCGCGACAGGACCTACCGGGCCGCGGGGCACCACCGGGGCCGCGGGGCCACTCGGTCCCACGGGGCCATGGGGTCCTCCGGGCGTTACCGGTGTGACCGGCCCTCCGGGAGTATGCGGCCCGTGCGGCGGCAACTACGGTGCGTGCGGCCCTCTGGGATACTATGGCGACATCGGCTTCGGCGTGACAGTGCAGACGATGCTGGTTGAGCTCATCATCGAGGCGGGCACGACGGCCCGGCTGGTGACCGATCTGCAGACGCGGTTCGTGGTGAAGGCGGGAGGGCCGGATCCGATGCCGGGGAGTGCAACCACGGACACGATCACGGACTACGTGATCTCGAAGTTCGCCGTGTCGCAGTTCCTGACGATTCTTGCCGGGTACTTCACCCTGCAGGCAGGCATTACGATCCCTCCGTACAAGGGAGCCGAGGAGCTGTACATGGGCGACCTCTGCAACTCGATCAACGCGCAGGGCTGGTCATCGCCGCTGCTGCGGATGCTGGACAAGTTCCTTGTTGCCGATCCGGGCGCACCGGTAAAGGTGGAGTGCCAGTACGGCGCAACGGGCGTCTCGGGTCCGAAGGGGCCGTAGGGGAGGGCGGGCGCCGCCGCCCGGGGCTGCTGCAGGGGAGAATGCAGACGATTGCATCGCGCGCCGCGACCACCGTGCCGCGGCGCGCGACCAGAGGCGGGGCCGGCGCTGCAACCGTTGTGGTTGCCGCCGGCAGCGCATCGCTACCGTGAAGAACGCACCATCACCAACAGCTTCCATCAACGACCGGCCATCTCCGGCTTCCCCGCGAGATCGCTGCGCTCGGCGGTGAAGGCTTCAAGCGCCGAGACCAGCATGGCTTATTTCAATCGACATCCGGACTCCGCTCTCTACACCTCGTCGCAGGGATACGGCGGCGGTTACGTAGCGTTCTATCTCTACGGCGACGAGTTCCCGGAGACGCTGACGATACCGGACACGTGGGAGACCCGTGTGGGCTACTATCTCTTCCTGAAGGAGCCGCCTCCGGAGAACGGAATGACGACGTTCGTCGCCGCCGTCAACGGAGCGCTTTCCGGTTCCGAACCCTGCCATACCAGCTTTGTCTGGTACACCTACAATGGGGCGGATGGATCGCTTGTCGAGATCAAGACGGTGAGTACGAATGCCGTTCCCGTGGATGACGAGGAAGGGGAGGATCCGGACGAGGACGAGGGGGAGGAGGATTACGAGGACGAGTACACGGTGCTGGTAACGGAGACGGCGCTCTTCAACTTCGGTGGCTACAAGCTCCCCATCGGCGTGAACATGCGTGTGGTGTACGAGCGCGACGGGGGCAACGACGTCACCGGATTCATCTTCGAATATCCGGAGGATCCGCAGCCGCGGTATCCGGCGGAGGCAGTTGTCGGGCCGCCCGATCCGCAGCGCAATCTTCACCTGACGTTCAATGGGGATGGCCGAGGATGTTTCGAGGGGATAGGCTTCATCAGCGATTATTCCGACGATGAGGAAACCGGCTGGTATGTCGGACTGCGATATGTGCTGGCAGTTGGCTGCGGGCTTGTTCCCCAGTATTACCCGGTGTTCGATTTCGGCGATGAATTGCGTCCGCTGCTCGAGATGCGTTGGGATCCGACAAATCATCTCGATCGCAACCGAACATATCTGGCATTTACCGGAGAATCGATTGCGCTTGTGGAGGACCCTCCGGATTCCGGCGTGTTCCGGCTGGAGGTTCCGGACAGCCCGGAAATCCTTCCCACATTCTTTCGTACGGTTACCGGTGAGCGCATAGCCTTTATTCCGGTTACCGAGGGAGAAGGCCGGTCCAAGCTTCTGTTCGAGACACGCGATACGGCTCCGATTGAATGCGGCGGCTTCTGCTACTATCTGGTGCCTGCCGGCGAGTTCGAACTGCTGCTGCTGGACGAGTGCGGCGACCCGCTGACGCTTGCTTCCCAGAAGGCGGAAATGCCCGCCCGCTTCATGTGCGGCCTCTCCGGCATCGAGTCGGTGGGTTTCATGCCGCGCAACGAGTGCTTCGATGGCGATCGCATTCTCTTTGTTCCGCATTGCGATGCCTTCGTGCCGGCGTTTCCGATCAACGGAAACGGGGGCGGCCTTCCGGATCTCGACGCATTGCGTCTGATTGTGGAAGGGGAGTGCACTGCGTGGGTTGGATTCATCGGGCCGAACGGCGAGGCGCGCGAGTTCGTGTACTATGCCCAGCCGGAGGATGCTCCACTCTACACGCGGCCCGGTGTTATCGCGGGAAGTGCACCGCTTCCGCTTATGGAGCCCGTGGCAGCGCTGTTCGAATCGGTATGCAGCCAGACCTGCTTTCCGGTGGCGCCGCCGGCGGGGGCTTATCCTTCCGTTGATGCACCGAACCGTCCAACGTTTCTGAGCGCTCTGGAGCATCAGATCATAGGCCCCTGGCGCCGTGATGTGATCCGCAGAACGGCTGCGACGGCGCCGGATATCATGGAGCCGGCGACGTCCAAGCCAAGCGGCACTGGTGCCACCCCGCAGGGGTTGATCGCCGATGTTGCAGTGGATTCCTGGACGTCGCTTCTCCTGGCACAGAACCAGCGGACAAGCACTGTTCTGCGATTCTGGTATCCGGATGAGACACTGAAGGCAGCGTTCCAGACAAACCAGTTGTTCCTGGTTGCATCGCTCGCGAGCCATTTCACGATACCGAATCCGCAGCAGCCAACGGACAGGCGCTTCGAATCGCGGGTGAACATGGCGGATTGGAAGTTCGACCTCAAGCTGTCGGGGAACCAGTTTCAGCGTCTCGACAATCCTGCGGCAGATGATTTCCATGATCTCAACAACACGCTGATCTTCAAGTTCTCGCCCGGCTCCATCTCAAGCCGGCTGCGCGATCCACGTTCGTGGACCAATCCCGGTGACTTCAATCGTACCAACGATGGGCTGCTCGATCTTCTCGCGCAGCGTCTCTCGGCATATGTCGCATATGCCAGAACACTTGCCTCCAGCAACGATCCCAAGGTCAGGGCCAGATATGCGCCGTTCATCGAGGTGATCGATGACGATGAATGGACCGGGATAATCGGTGTGAATATCTCGATCGACATGCAGCTGCTTCCATCGCAGTTGAGTGCATTGAGCGCAGGGGTTGATCAGAATTTCTTCGTGGCGCATCACATCGTGGTGGAGACAAGCTATGTGAAATTCTCCGAGCAGGGACAGGGACTCATGCCCGCCGAATGCTCGCTGTTTGGTCTGGTGGATTACAAGAGGCGGCAACCGGCTGTGCCACAGGGAGACGGCGGTAACACTGCTCCTGCGGCGGACTTCGATTTCTCCGTGAGCGACTTCCTCGCCGTGTTCCGTAACGGGTTGCTCAAGGAGTTCTCGTGCGCCGCAGATCTGAAGATCAACAGATTGTTCGGGGACAACATTACCGGGCTGACCGGAAATGATGGCGCAACGAACAACGGTATTCGTCTGATCGGCCAGTACGATGCGCTCAGCAACACGCCGTCGTACGTGTTCACTCTGGAGGGTGGCGGGCAGTTCCAGCTTCAGAGCGCCATTCTCGAGTGGGTGGAGATTCGCAAGGCGCAGTTCTCGGTTCGGGAGGAGGCCGTGCCCAACAGGGGAAAGGACATGTATTGTGCCTTCGTCTTCTGGGGGGTCATGAAATTCCGCAGCATGGGGCTGACGGGGGACGCCGGGAACCTGGATATTTTCTCCTACGATGCGCTTGCATTCGAAGGAATGGCGCTGCGTATGAAGTTCAACATGGATTCGCCATCCGACAGGACATTTACCTTCGACAGCAGAACGATCGCTCTGGATACGGCCCCCGCGGTAACTATTCCGCGCGGCCAGAGCCTCGCAAAGAAATTCCCGATGCGGCTGCAGACGTTCATGTCATCGGACGCGGGGAAATTGCCCAAGGACCTGGGATACGTGGCTGTGGGTACGCAGTTGGCAGCGCAGCCGGTTGCGGCGCCATGGTATGGTCTCGACTATACGCTGAACCTCGGCACACTTGGTGAGTTTGCCGCCAATGCCGGGATTACCGTGCAGCTTGCCGTTACGTGGAGCCCTGGAGGGCCTTCGCAGCCACGCGCCCAGGTGTGGTTGAAGTTCCCGGGTGTCGGCGGCATCGGGAATGATCTGTTCAGCCTGGAGGGGGTCGTGAAATTTTCTGCGAGCTCGTACAGCCTGAAGGCCTTCACTGACGACGACGATATCGGATACCTGCTGACGCTGAACAGTATGGCGCTCCGCATTCTCGGCGTTGGAATTCCGTTCGGAGGCGGGCCGAATATCTACGTCTTCGGTCCGCCCAAGAGCCCGGCCCTGCTGAGCCCTACGGCAACGCCGAGCGACGATGCCCTGGGCTGGTTTGCCGTGTATCCGAAGCCTGCACCTCCGGGCGGCGGCTGAGGTATGCGTGCGATCGTACACCTGGCCAGGCCCGAAATGCCGGGGACACGGATCCCGCCTGAAGAGAGAACGAACCATCACAACAAACAGTCACGACTCAGGAGAGAAGCCATGCGCAGAATCAATGCGGCGGTATATCTGCTGCTGTTAACCATAGCGGTCGCAGCGCACGCTGCTCCAATGCAGACCTTGAAGATATACCACATCGGTGTGGGGCAGGGAGATTGCACATTCATCATCGCGAAAAAGGAACAGTCCAGGAAAGCACCAATCGTTGTCAGTGCGTTGATCGATGTTGGTTCCGGGCCGATCGTGCGAGCGGGGCGCGATCCAGCGTTGCTTTGGGCTGCCCTCCTGCAGATTATGGGCGAGAATTCAGTGCCGACGATCAATTATCTGATTCTCTCGCACCTGGATGAAGATCACATGGGGGCAGCGGAGGGATTGCTGTACGTTCTCGAGCGTCCCAATTTCAAGAAATATGCCAAGGGAATGATTGTGGTGGACAGAGGATGGCTGGACCCATCGACGAAGCCGACGGGGACAATCTATACCGGATTCGAGGGGCGTTTCGGAACCGGAAAGCCGTGGAGGCGGAAGAAGATTGATGTGAAGGAGAATTTGTTCGATGGCTACTTCGACAACATGAAAATGTGGTGCGTTGCCGCCAACGGAGTGTCGCTGCAACCGAGAAATGGTGATCCGACAAAATGGAACAGGAGAGTGCTTGTACCGTCTGGTTCCCTGAATGAGAACGATCGCTGTTACGGTTTTCTGATCGAGTTCGATGGCTTCCGGTACTTCACGGCCGGCGATATGACCGGGTACGACGTCGACAGCCAGCACAATATCGAGCTTGGGTTCTCCGATTTTCTTACCCAGTGCATGCAGCGTGCGCAGCCCTCGGATGGGAACTGCCATGTCTGCTGCCTGAAGGTAAATCACCACGGCAGTATCAACAGCACCAACCCGGATTTCGTGACCGCCACAAAGCCGAGGCTTGCGGTATTCTCGTCGGGTCTTCAGATGTTCAGCAACGGGCGACTACCACAGCAGGCCGTTGCAACACGGCTTCGGACAAATAACGCAGCGTGCAGTTTCTTCTACACCTACTGTCCCACGAATATTGCCGATCCGTACGACGGTACGGTTCAGGACAACGATCCACTTTTCTTTACCGATCAACTGGATCGATGGCAGGATATCGTTGTCTCTGTTTCCCGCCCGAGTGCAAATCTCGTGGCAAATCGATTATACGGCGATGATATCACGATGAAGGTACAGGCCTGCTATCGTGATCGGTCCACGTTTGCCCGCACATCCAATCTGCGTGATCTGCCGGACGTTGTCTGCAGCAAGAAACACCCTGCACCGTAAACAGAGGAAGACTGCCATGAGCCTTCAAACCTTCTACAATTCGCTTGGTGGAGACACCCCGCCGAATCCGATTGTCTTTGAGCTGGATGAGGATACTGTCGATCCGATCCTGATGCTGCTTACGCTCCTCGAGGTGGATCGGCTGGAGGTCGACATCGTTGGTGAGGGTGAGCATGATCCGCCATTCGGCATGGTATATACCGCGGACGACCAACCCATGACGATTCGTGGGAGCGCCGAGATGTACGGTGTTGCAACGACCGTGCTTCTTGTGTTCGTTCAGGACGCCGAGACCGATGCAATCCAGGGAACCCTTACAGCAGCGCTTGATATTACTTCGATTCAGGCGCTCTCGGATTCCGGTATCGCCGTCATCGCCAACATGGCGGACATCGCTGCGATGCCCGAAGCCGGAGTAGTGCTGGAGGTACTGGGCAATCTTTCGTTGACCACGTCGACGGCCGATCGCACGTTCGTTGTTCAGTCCGGGATCAAGGACGGAACCACCCGTGTGTTCCAGTCGCCCGCGGTTTCATTTACCGGATTGAACGTACGGGTTGATCGCGTCATTGGCGATCCGGCCTCGGAAGATGGGCCTGGTGCTCCTGTCACGACGTTGAGTGTAAAGGGGGCGTTCACGGTCTGCGGCCAGGCGCTGGACGTGACGGTGGATATTCCCGTTGGGGGAGTGGGCTCCACAATGTGGCGCTTCGCATTCACCAGTCCAACCGGATTCGGTCTCGATTCGCTTGTGGATCTGCTCAATGCATTCGGTGTCGGCGGGCAATTCGCTGCACTTCCCGATCGCATCAGATTGCTCTCCGCATTCCGGTTCATGGGCTTCGAGGTGATCGCCGATCCCTTCCCGTCGATCGCAAGCATCGAGGTCCTCTTTGCGATCACCGGCGACTGGAACGTCGTAGACACCGTTACGCTGCACAATATTACGTGCTCGCTGCTGGTCCAGAATCCGTTCAACGGACCATCTGCGCTTCTGAGGGCGAGCGGTGTGTTTACCGTTGGCGGCATTGATCTGGGGACGACACTGCTTATCCCGATAGGTGGTGGTAACTGGCTCGTGCGGTGTACAACCGACAGCGACAGCATCAATCTGCTCACGATGTCGCAACTGCCGGGGCGCTTCGACCTGAGCTCGCTTCAGGCACCGATCGGCACACAACAGCAGCTCGATGTTGTTCTGAACGATCTTACGGTTGTCTTCAATCCCATTGCGCGCACAATTGGAGCGATCTCGATCGCAGTGCGATATGCGGCTACGTGGAATGCCCTTGTCTACAATGGCGAGACGGTACTGAGCGTAACCAATCCTCAGTTCGTGATCGCCATCGATTCACCTCTGTCGAATAATCGCCGCGTCACGGCAAGCATCTCAGGGTTCGTGGCCTTTTACGATCTGATCAATGCGAGTTTCGAGATGACCAGATCGGGAGGAAGGTGGGCGTTTGCCGCCGAGACCACCAAACCGATTCGTCTCCAGGCGATCTTCGACAAGTTTTTTCCAACGTATCCGGAGTGGCTGGACGCGATCAAGGGATTTTCAATCACCCAGATCGTGTTCAATTATACGACGTCGGGCGGGAGCCAGCCCGGTGTCTTCAATCTGAGTGCCCGCATCGAGGCCAATTGGGATTATGCACTCGGCGGCCAGACCGGTTCCATTCAACTGACCTCCATCAGCGCATCGGTTGGATCGCAGCCCGATCCTGCTCAGCCTGCGCAGCGGATCTGGACGTTCGCCGTTGCCGGCACCGTGCGCCTGTACGACACGTTCAACCTGACAGGCTCGTTCCAGTATCGTACAGGCAATGGTCCCGGATCGGGTGCCGAGATCGCCGTCGAGTTCGATGGCGTGCGTGGTGTCTACAACTCCACCAACAAGCGCATCGACGTCTCACTCGGGAATCGCACCGTCGGCGATCTGGTAAATACGCTCAACCGATTGGTCAACGGTCCCGCCACGCCGGACTATCAGTTCGAGTCGCCATGGGATCTCGTTGCCGGCATCAGCCTGCAGGGGCTGGTATTCAGCTTCTACTTCGACGGCAACAGCCAGAAGCGCTGCGGTATCACCTATCGTTTCCCGACGCCCGTCGATCTCGGCTTCATGAAGATTGTCTCGGTCTCGGTGATTGTGACGACCACCAAGAAGATTCGCTTCGAGGCCGACGTGATTCCGTTCACGGCAACAACGCCGTCGCCGTTCGGATGGAATCTCGATGATGCGAATGTCCCGAAGCCGCCGGGCCGCTCGGCACGCATCCTCGATCTCAAGTACCTCGGCATCGGCCAGCGGCTCGAGCTGATGTCGGCGAATGCCACCCGCTCCGTTGACGACGGGATCGCTGCGATGAAGACCGCGTTCGCGATCCCGTCGGCAACCAGCCATCCGCTTACAGGCATGCAGGCCGGCCTGCGCTACAACCCGCAGATGAACTGGCTTGTGGGGGCGGACTTCCAGTTGTTCGGGGCGTTGGCGATCGGCTTCATCTTCAACGACAGCAACATAGCCGGTGTGCGCGTTGGCGTGGATGGCGATCGCTTCCGCTATCTCGGCGGCCTGAAGTTCGAGATCCTCTACAAGAAGGTAACCGAGAGCATCGGCGTGTACCAGATGGAGATCCGCGTGCCGGATTCCATCCGCCAGATCGAGCTGGGGCAGGTTTCGATCACGCTTCCGATCATCGCCTTCGAACTCTACACGAACGGCAATTTCAAGGTGGACTTCGGATTTCCGAAGGACAATGACTTCTCCCGTTCGTTCATGATTCAGGTGTTTCCATTCCTGGGAGCCGGTGGTTTCTACTTTGCGCTGCTGGAGGGGGCAACATCGCCGCGTCTGCCGGCCAACTACAATCCGAACACCGGTGTGTTCCGTCCCGTGTTGTCGTTCGGCATCGGGCTCAGTCTGGGAGTGGGCAAGAGCATCAACCGCGGCATCTTCTCGGCGCAGCTCAGCATCACATTCGAGGGAATTCTGGAAGGGGTGATCGGCTTCTTCAACCCGACGAGCGGGAGCGGAACCGAGATCTACTACTGGCTTCAGGGCACGCTCGGCGTGGTTGGCCGGATCCAGGGAAGCGTGAGCTTCGCCGTCATTTCCGCAAGCGTCTCGCTGGTTGTGTACGCGCGTATCGGGGCCACATTCGAATCATACCAACCACTCGTGCTCTTCTTCGAGGCCGGTGTGGATGTGAACCTTACGGTGCGCATCGGCGTTGGCTGGCTGAGCACCGATGTCAGTTGCTCCTTCTCCACCAGCATCCGCGAGTCGTTCACGATCCCGGTGCGCGGCAATGGAACGGCGCCGTGGGTTGGCGGCGGCCAGCATGCGTTGGGCCACGGCGCCGGGCCGCACGGTATGATCGGATCGAGTGCGGTGGCGCCGAAGGAAATGGGGGTTCTCCGCTGGAGAACGATCGACATGGCCGGCACGGGCGACGAAGTTCTTCTGGAGTTCCGTCCGATGTATACCGTGGCGGAAGGGCCGAACGGCCAGAAGTCCAACTACGTGGCAATGCTGTTTCTGCGCAGTGCATCGCAATCGGAACGCGAGAACGACCATCGGACTGTCAACGAGATTCAGGCAACGGACTTTGAGGCGCTTGCAACCGGCATGTTGGTGTGGGCGATCAATGCATCGGTGAATGCCAACAACCAGACTGCCGTCAATGCGGGCAACATCGAGACCGAACTCCTTAACAAGGACGTCCGGATTGATCACCTGCAGGAAGTGTTCGATTCTCTGGCACGCCGGGCAGGAGCGGCTGCGAGTTTCGAGACGCAGCAACTGCTGGATTTCCTCCACCTGTATTTCACGATGGTGATCGTCCCATTGCAGCAGAACCGGCATTCACCGAATGGTGGCAGCTCCGATGACCGGCCCACGCTGGCAGTGTTCCCAATGCCGCCGGACCTGGAACTGAAGGCGTTCTACGATGACGCGACCGTGGCCGACATCGACTTCGCCTCCTACAACATGGTACCGGACAGCTATTCCGGCGAGATCGCCAACCACTTCAAGGAAATCGCCATGCAGTTCCAGACAGGGCTGGAAGCGAGCGTTGACGCGAATGAAATGCAGGCTGCGCCGGAGTATACGGGCGACGAAGAGTCCATGGCATCCTATGTCTTCGACGACTATTTCATGCTCCTTGCGCGTGGGGTGGTACATGCGGCCATGGATCTGCTGAAGAATTATTCGATTAAATCTGCCGGGGAGACTCTTGCCGCCCTGGCGACCACCTATGGGGTTTCCCCGGGTGAGGTGGGCGTTGCAAATGCGGATCTGGCGATCACCGCACCGGCCACACTGCAGCTTGGCGGTGTGGCGGTAACCACGACGGCTACCGATACGCTCGCGGCATTGGCCTCGGACAGGGGGTTCCCGAACGACAATGGTTTCCTGGAGAGCCTCGGTCGCCTGAATGCGCTCACACCCGGACTCGTGGCAACGGACACGGCGATCACGATCGGCGACGACTCAATCGATGTTGCAGAAAACGAGACGTTGTACTCCATGGCGACGAGGCTCCATGCTTCACCGGGTGCGGTTGCCGTCACGATTGCATCGCGGCAGGTGCTCAATGCCGATACGAGGCTGCTTCTTCCAACGGTTCCAACCACGTATCTCACCGTTGGGAGCGAGCCCAATCTGCGCTGGATCGCGTCCAACTACGTTGCAACGCCGGACTTCCAGTTCGAGACGGACTTCGCGCTCGCGAACGCGTTCGTTCCGGGGATCTTCGTTCCGGGAACCATCTTCACGATGGCGACCGGAGATGCGTACCAATCCATCGCGTCCGACTCGCTTGCAACAATTGCGGCGGCGGTGGGCTTCACCGTGGAATCGGTGGCGGGAGCCAGCAACGAGCTTTCCGGCATCATCGCTCCCGGAGTTCGCCTTACCATCCCTCCGGTGTCGGTTGCGCTGGAGGGTGCGCCAACGTTGCGCCAGGTGCAGACAACCTATGGAGCCGGCATCGCGGCAGTGGCTGCGGCCAACGCCGCAACCCTTGTGCTGGGTGCGGCGGGCGGTTGCATTGAGCTGCCGAATGTGAAGAAGATCAAGATCGGAACGCTGAGGAAGGAAATGCTGCAGCGCGATCTGTTGATCGATCTTGGCGGCACGGTCTCGCGATTCATGGTGCCGGGCCTGCGGCTGCCGCTCCCGACGCAGCAGCAGAATCCCGAGCCCGGCCTGTGGCCGAACTGCGAACCGGATGGATTGTATCGCCTTACCGGCCAGCAATTCGAGTTGGACAACCCGCTCGGCGGGCAGAACGGACCCGATCTGGATGTTATGCTGGTTGGCGGAGCCAACGCAGGCTGGTATTCGATGCGCGGGGACGCGGAGAACTACGAGAACCCCGAGAACGACGAGGTGTATGAAAATCCTGTGCGTGTCACGCTCGAGTGGGCTGACCTCGACAAGCTCGATCAGCTTGCCGCAGAGCAATTGCTGGTTGACGCGTCGCCCTACCGGAAGATCCCGATGTCGCAGACGCAGTTGAAGCGCTTCCCGCTTGGGCGTCCCGTGCAGATTCAGATGTCCGGTGCGTTTGCCTATGCCGTTGGAACGGCTCCCAACGGCGTGTTGCCGACCATCCTCAACTTCTCCGAGGGAATGCGCCGCGTGCTGGCGGTGGCCAGGAATCCGGAGCAGCGTTTCGATCTCGCGCTGGAGCGGCCGGACGGATCCGCTGCGGCGCTGAACGTCTACTCCTGGGCTACGGCAATCACCGTGAAGGTGCGTCGCGTTCGCCTGCCCGATGGTTCCATTGCTGCAATGACCTACGAGCTGGACGGTGCCGACGCCGAGGGGACGCTGACGCTGGAGAAGATCGTTGCCAGGGGAGGAACGTCCGGCTTCGGGTTCATTCAGGATATACATCTTCTCTTTGCCGGCCAGGGAGTTGGAGCGTTGCAGACCGACGGGCCGAATGCAATCAGTGCCTTCATCCTGCAAACCAATCTCTCCACGCTCACCAACCCGCAGGGGTCGAAGAGCATGGTGGCGGCGAAGGACGTACCGGCTGCGGTCGCAAATGATTTCAAGGACAACCGTGCCGAGATTCTGCGAGTACTGTGGGAGGGAAGTATCGTTCGCTCCGGCGGATACTATCTCTACTATCGGTGCGGTGGTGCATCGCGAGGGCTGCCGGACAGCGCGTTCAAGGATGACGGTACGGCGGACATCACGCTGTTGATCACCTATGGCTACGGGGCCGGCAATTATGCCTCCAGCGGGCTGCCGTCGTTCGTGAACCGGGTGGTAGTGGGGGCGGATGTTACCGTGGCTTCCGTGTTCGCAGTCTCGCACGAGCAGTCGATATCGGTAGCGGTGAACGGCACCACGACGCTCAGCCAGCTGATGGCCTCGTATCACACAAACCTTGCGGATCTGGCCGTGGACCTTGGCGGACAGGGGCTGAGCGTGGAGTCGATTCCCGTTCCCGGTGCAGTGTACCAGGTGGCGCACGGCGGCGAGACGCTGGGCGCGGTTGCCAACCGATTCCATCTTGGCATCGATGCCATCAAAAGCGCGAACACGGATCTCGATGCGGGCCTCACCGCCGACAGCGAGTTGACCGAGTACCTGACCCTCGTGATCCCGCCGTTCACGCATCCGGTAGCTGCCGGGCAGAACCTTGCAGGCATTGCCGGCACATACAATGTGCCATTGACCGATCTCGTTGCTCCGCTTGCCGGCTCTGCAATCTTCGCTGCCGGACCGAATGTGAACATCCGCAGTCGCCTGGTAACGAAGTCGCCCACGGTGCCGCCGGGACACACCGGATTCCAGCTGTTCCGCGTGCCTCAGGAGACTCCGACAGTGCATGATGAGCCCACAGCCGCACAACAGTTGGAATCGCTCTACAGCCTGCTTGCATACTGGCTGGTGCAGAACCAGTGGTGCGATGGAAGCATGGAGGGACTGCCGCGCGGACCGGGGGAGGAACTGGCGGAGTTCACGGATCTTCCGGACGTGGAGGATCGGTGGAAGTACGAACAGGTACTGCCTGCGTACCGGTTTGTTCACAGCGCACTCCCGGCCGCCAACCCATATCGAGGGGTGGGTACGCTCGTGGAGATCGGCGTGGATTGGCGCGACGTGTTCGGCAATCTCCTGAACTACGTCTTCGAGGTTGATGGATGTTGGGGATCGAACGTTCTGCCGATCCGCCTGGGCTACACCGACGAAGTAATCGGAATCGGGCGTTGGCCGTCTGTGCGGTCATCCTACAGCATGGGCTTCGATGCGAACTCGAATCCGACGAACGACATCGTACTGGAGTTCGATGTTGCGCGCTACCTGGTTACCCCGGAGGGTGAGCAGGCAAGTCTGGGGGATGTGTACAATATTGCCGGCGCCGACTACGAAGCATACACGCGCATCGCAAATCAGCTTGCCTGTGCCGATGTCACAGCCTGGGGAAGCACCACGCTGGGCGGCCCGTCGCAGCCGCTCAGTATTGCCGCAATCCGTGCCTGGGTGGGAAGCATCGTAAGCTTCCTGGATCAGCTGTTCGCGGTGCTTATCGACCCGGATGCGCCGCAGCCGCAGATCCCGGACGATCTCACGCTTCCGATCCCTGCCTCGCTTACAAACAACGAGGCGATCTTCCCGTTGATCGTTCGTTTCGGCATCGAGCGTACCGGGCGTATCGACGATGCATTCCTCGACATGCCCGCCGTGCGCGAGGCTACCGAGGACATCGAACCCGCCGGGCCGATCAAGGACTTCGCCGCGAACTTCGAGTGCGTCTATGGGGGGGCGAAGCTGGCCGCGGGCCTCTCGCGTCTGGAGGATACGGAGACCGATTCACGCAATCGGCTCTGGGTGGTGAAGCTGGGGCAGCTCAACGGCAATAATCGCGACCAGGGCCCATCGAATCCGAACAAACGGTTCCAGTATGCCGTCGACGATCAGCAGCAGGTGTTCTTCGCACCGATTCCGCTTGCTACGTCACCCATCGGATCGGAAGATCTGAACGTCTACAACTACGTTTCCGGACAGGGGCTGGCCGATGCAGTCACCAGGAAAACCTACAAGGGGGTTGATCTCGATGCCTGGGCCCGGACGTTCCTGAATGCGGTGGACACGATTCTGCTTCCTCAGTATGCAACTCCGGCACATCTGCTCGATCTTGGAAGCGCTGCTCCGGCGGGCTCGCGCGCGCTCGAGAAGATTATCGCTGCGAAGCGAATGATTGCCGGCGCCATCACGGGAATGGTGCAGGAGATTGGAGACACAGGACGGGGAAACCTGGGCGAGGCCAGCGAGTTCTTCAGTCAGCGACTGCTGGTTCGATTGTCGGCAGCGTATGAAACCGATGCGATCGTTCAGCTGGGAGTAAACGTGGACTCGCCGTATGCCGATGCGGATACCACGTACGTACCGAAGCTGTATGGGCAGACAGTGGGACGGCGGCCGGGAACGGAGGAGTCGAAGCCGGAGTTCACGCTCTCCACGGCACGTGTTCCACTGGCACGCGAGAGTCAGTACCTGACATTCCTTTTCAGTGCGGAGACGGCGCTGCCCGAACAGATGTTCGAGGTGGATGTAGAATTCAACGTCAGCGCATTGGAATACCAGATTGCCGACGTGCCGGGCATTACCGATTATCGCGCGTCATCGTGGCTCACATTCATCATTCCACCCGACTCGCCAACCGTGCGGGCTGCTGTTCCGGTACCGATCCGGAAGTTCCCGCCCACGCCGACGTTGATCGAGCAGGAATTGATCACCACGGTTGACGCCACCGATGATGAGGAGGAATACAATGCGCTTACGCTTGCCGAGACGCGTGAATGGCAGTATGCATATACATACGAGCGGGTGCAGGGGACGCACGATGTAATCTTCACCTCCCCTCGATTCAATGTGGCCAACAGCGAACTGCCTCACGGCATCGGTGCGGAGGATCCCGATCTGTTCCAGGCGCTGGCGATGTTCGATCACGCCTGGGATGCCATCCAGCAGGATCTGTTCGATCCGTTGGTCAAGATCAGGCAGGGCGTTGCCGGTGCCGACGACGGCAAGGCCGATGCCGCTCTCACAGCGTTTGCCGCAATTGCATCCAAGGTTGCATGCGCATGGGGACGCTGGTTGTGCGATCGCGATTTCTACCGGCCGTCGTACGGGACGGAAGATCCATACCTGTACGTGGTAAGCGAGGATGATCGCGACATCCTAGTCGAGGCGCAGGTGGTGCGGCGGTTCACGATAGCCGTCAGAGTCTGCCGCGGCCAGGCGGACGTTCCTCTACCGCGTATAGATGTCGATGGTTGGGAAACCCACCCGGTGGACAACGTATTGCCGGGATGGCGGATATTCTGGTATTCAGCAGTAGGAGAGAACGGAACGGAGATCCTGGACAAGGATACTGCTGCGGAGGACCGCCAGCGAACGGTGGTATTCGAAACACTGGATATCCTGAACAAGCAGAATGCATGGGGAGGGGTGTACACAACCCGGAACGAGAACATCTTCAACGATGCCGCCTGTAATCCGACTGCTTCCATTCATACGAATCGGGAGTTCATCTATCGTACTCCGATGGTTCGCTTCGGAAATCTGCTGACCCCACTCATCGAATATGACGGGACGATCGATGTCGGGAGTCTGAGTCCCGCGGAGCCGAGCCCGAAGGGAATCGGGAGCCACATCGGCACGTTGTTCACGAAGTTCTTCGAAGGGATTCAGAATCCGGCGCCGAACGAGACCCGAAGCATTCGCGTGGATTGCAGGTATGAGTATCGTCTGGGGAATCCCTATGGGATCGTGAGTCCGATGATCGTTACGCTGCCGATTGCTATGTCGCCGCCGTTCGATTTCCGGATACATGCGGACGAGGACGCGACATGCCCGCAGCAGGCTGCCACTTTCACCTGTGCGCTTGCCGATGCGATCACCGCCTGGTACTACGCGCGGTTGCCCGAGCGGGATCAGGGGCGGTTCATTTTCGACATCGCAGTCTATTCAAGCCTGGGGAATACAGGCAAGCTGCCGATCTACCACGTGAAGTCCTTGCGGTTGAATCTGAGCGACGTGAACGATCTGACCGAGGATGATTGCGACGACGACGGTGGCGACGGCACGGGAGGATGATACCGGCCTGGCACGTGGGGCCGATACGGCTTCATGGCGACAGATGCAATGAACGACGGCGTCTCGTTACTTCGGGTGACGAGACGCTTCGTTTTTAGTGCGCACGCTCGTTGCTCTCACCGCTCCCGAAACTCCTGCGGTGCATTCGGCACCAGTGCGGGATCGGCGAGGTCCAACTCCAGCAACGTCTTTCCGTTGTTCGCCTCCACGCCGACGGTGAATGCGCCGAGTGATTGGAACGTGTACGCGAGCGTGCGATCCGGGCCAAGCTCCGCCGTCACCACATCCGGTTTGAACGTCGGATGCAGATGAATGGCAACCTGGTTCGACATCACCTGCGCTTCGTCCGATGCGGTGACCTCCAGCGTGACGCGGAAGAAGGTCCTGCTGGAATCCACCGGCGTTACCGTTGCGCCGATCCTCCAGCCGTCGCGATCGGCGAGGCCGCCGAATCTCCCCTTTGCGGGATCGGACGCCATCTCCTCGTTATCCGCGTGGCCGGCGACTCCGCGAATGCCCGGAGCCGGCCCCTTGAACGTCTGCGCTGCTGCGGGCCGTGCTGCCGCGGCTGCCGTTCGCCAGATGACGCTCGCAAACTTCACCTGATTCTCCTTCGCCTGTTCGATGTCCGCCTGCACAGTCTCGCCAACCTTCTGTGCCTCCACGGATGCAGCGGTAGCCGACTGCGATATCTCCATCGCCGCCTCCGATCGCAGCTGAGCCGCGGCGGATTTCCGCATCGCCCGCTCCGAATTTCGTTTGGCGTCGGCCGCCAGTGCGATCACCTGCCTGGAGACCGAGCCGATGAAGGCGCGCGAGGAGATGGCCGCCGCAAGACAGAAGCCGCCGTAGATGAAGAACTGCCATCCGGAGAGCTGCGCCGGGTTCGATGTGTCCACCAGTTTGCTGTCCGCGATCTTCAGGAAGAGCGGCACCAGAAACGCGGCGCCGACACCACGTACCACCGGCTGCCACACCGATGTGTCGGTAGGCACCGGTTGAGCCGGGACCGGCGTGGAGGCCGGATCGGCGGCCGATGCTCCGGTTGTGTCCGGTTCCGGCCGGCGCAGCGCGGAACGTCCATCCGGAAAGCCGAAGTAGCTGACCAGCCCTCCGAATATCCCGGCGAGAACCGTGAGCGTGATGAGAATCGGGATCTGGGTTTCCATGGCAGCGCATCAATAGTGTGAATCGAGGAGGGAGTTGGTCAGTAGTCAGTGGTCAGTAGTCAGTAGGACAATGACTCCCTGAACAACTGACGACTACTGAGAAACGCATTGATATCTAAAGCCGCGAACCTCAGATGCTCAGGATTGAGTCCTGTTCCAGCGCCGACACGAGCGTTAGATGTTCAGGAGCTTCTCAATAACAACTGACGACTAACAACTGACGACTGACGAGCAGCGATAGCCGTGCTCTTCGCGGCCGGCCGTCACGGCGCCATCTGGTACGTCCGGGCGCGAAGCTCGGCCGTGATCGCCTGATCCGAGCCGAGCGCCAGAAGCCGGTCTGCGCTCACCGGCTCTCCGATGGAGATGTTGATGGTGCGCCCCCGCTTGTTCAGGATCTCGCGTGCAAGCAGAAGCGTCGAGAGTTTCGGCAGGGCGTAGCCGATCGTCCTGAACAGAAGGCTGTTGCTGCCGTGAACGAACGTTGGCACCACCGTCGGCCGGCATCGACGTACCAGCCCGGCGAGAAGGGGATACCAGACCGGATCGACAACCATCCCCTCGCGAAACGAGTGCTGCGATATGGCGCCCGCGGGGAAGAGCACAAGCGTGCCGCCGGCCTCCAGCCAGCGAACCGTATCCGCCATCGGGCGAAGGTTGGCGCGCTTTGCATCGGGTTTGTTGACTGCATCGACGAAGATGAACTCGCTCTGCAGCTCCGGCACCACGCGAAGCTGATAGGCTGCCATGGTGCGTGTGTCCGGGCGTTCGGCGCGCACCAGCTCGTGGAGTATCATTCCCTCTGCGGCGCCGAACGGATGGTTTGCAATGACGATGGTTCCGCCCGTTCGCGGGATGGACGCAGGAGTACCGCGCGCTATGGTCCACGCAATGCCGAAGCGTTTCAGCAGGCGCGCCATGAATCGATCGCCGGCAGTGCCGTTGCTGCGCTCGAGCTCCACCGTTTCCAGCACGCGCGCAACACCGGTGGCGCGCAACACCGCCGCGCGGAGAGCACGCTTCCAGGAGCCTGCCGATGCGTCCGGGAAGAGAAGGTCCAGCGTTGTATTCGATACATGTTCTTCGGACACGCTGCGCGGCTGGTTCGGTTTCGCATCCGCGACGCGCGGCGCGGGAGACGTCTGTGCCGGGGAGGTCATATGATCCCTCGTCGATTGAAGTACCGCCCGCCGTTCCTCGTGAAGCGGCTTCCGATGCCGGTCGTGGAGACGGATGGGCTGAGTCCGGGTGATATGCCGGGCGCTGCGGCATGGACGAACACATTCGGCTTGACGATGCAGCCGGGGCCCACCGTGATGTTCGGACCGGATGATGCTGCCGCAGGCGCAGTGCCGGCCGGCGTGCTGTTGAAATCGAGGTTGGCCTGCACGAAGGGGTTGACGAGGCCGGAGAAGAGGCAGCGCGCGTACGGTCCGATCCGGAGACTGATGCTGCTGATGCCGTTGCCCGACGTGTTGGAGTAGCCGATGGCCATGGTACTGCGTTGCATGCAAGTCATGGTTGCTTCGAGGGCGTGAATGCGCCTGTGCATGCGTCCGCTGCCGGGCGCAATTGGGACTGTGGAAGGTCGAGGGGAGATGAACGAAACGCGATGCTCAAGATGTGATCTTTCGGGGACTGATCCAATTCAGAGGAAGGCGCCATGCACCGTGCTTCGCATCCTCCTGCGTCCGTGCCGCTCTACATTGGCGTGCGCAAATGCAACTCCTGTGAGGTTCACCCGCGAGCGGGACGCGTTCCGGCACCCGGAGCCGCCGCGCGGGCATGGCGCTGATGAAGGAGCGAACGGTGGCGGCATCGCGCCGATCGGGCAGGGCGCCTGCGTGCACGCCCTGCCTCGTTCCCGGCCTACAGAACAATGCCCGGCGTCCGGAAGATGGCCTCCCACTCGCGTGCACGGTTGTACCAGGTCTGTTCAACGGCCCATGCGCGCGCCCGAGCGCGCATCGCCTCTTTCGCCTCGGGATCGCGCAGCAGCACCAGCAGGCGGCGTACCGCCTCGGCGACAAACTCCGCCGACCGCGCGTCGCCCCCCAGCAGTATTCCGCGATCGGCGATGGTGCTCGATAGCCCGGCCAGATCCGTGCAGACGCAGAGCGTGCCAGCCATCTGCGCCTCCAGCGCCGTGATGCAGTAGGTTTCGGTGAAGCTGGTGGGGTAGAACCACACGTCGCTCCGGAGGTACTCCTCGGCCAGTTGCTCCTGTCCGACGCGTCCATGATAGAACACGCCGGGCTGGCTCATGCGCCTGTGGATCAGGTCGCGCAGTGCGCGCGCGCCTGCATCCTGCGACATCTCGATCGCCTTGTCCCAGTTGTCGAAGCCGTAGAACACGTGGAGCTCGGCATCGGGCAGCAGCTCGCGGATCAGCGGGAAGATGCCCAGCAGCGTATCGAGTCCGCGATCGGGACTGGAGGAATAGATGAAGCGATTGGTGCGACGTTCCACATGCCGTTCGAAACGCTCCGGATCGATGCCGTTGCCGGTGAGAATCAACTTGTCCGCCGGCACGCCGTGGATCGAGCAGAAGTTCCGGATGTGCCATGGGCTGAGGCAGAAGATGCCATCCAGCCGCTCGTAGAAGAACGGGACCAGATCGCGCTCCCCCAGCTCGGTTCCCATGGCATAGATATCGTGCACCCAGAGGTAGAGCTTCTTCACGCGCAGCGGGTTCTGCAGCACGAACATGTATCGTGATACGATCATTACGTCGATCACGTGCGCATCGATGAAGCGTTCGAATCGGGCGTAGTCCAGATATTCCACGCTGTTGTACCGGCCCTCCATTCCATCGCAGCTGCTGAACACCACCACGCGATAGCCCAGCCGGGCGAGTTCCTCAGCCATGCGCGCTGCTGCCGTCTCCGATCCGCCGATGCCCGCGGAGCCGATCGTTGCCGACGTCCAGGGTTCATACGACGATCCGGTATGGATAACCAGCAACGGGCGATCGTGCTTCAGCGCCGCCCGCTCCATATTGGAGCGATCCTCCGCACGGAAGGCTTCCGGCATCTCCAGCTCGCGCGCCGCGCGGCTGGTGCCGCCGAAGTGGAACACGAAGCTGCGTTCGGTGACCGCACACTCGAAGCCCATCTTCCGTGCGCGAAGGCAGTAGTCCAGATCCTCCGATCCGTTCACGAACTCCTCATCCAGCAGGCCGGTCATGCGGACCACGTCGCGCCGCACCAGCGTGCAGTAGAACGCCACCCAGTCCCGGCGGTACACGCGGTCGCGCTCCATGTGGGCCGTGTAGATCCGTTCGGGAGCGATGCCGGGTTCATCCACCCAGCGCAGCTGAAGCGTCCCCTCGAACAGCCTGTTCATGCCGGGGAGCAGTTCCATGCCGTCAACCTCCATATGGTAATCGTGCAGCCATCCCTTGTCGCAGTTCGAGAGCGGGTTCACGATCCCCACATTCCCCTCGGCCTCCGCTATCATCGCCTCCAGCCAGCCGTGCGACACGATCACGTCGTCGTTGAGAATCACGATGAAGGGTGAGGAGCCTGCCCGGATTCCGACGTTCACCGCCTCCGAGAAGTTGAGCCGCCGTTCGGATTCGATCACCAGCACGGACTCCGGCAGACCCGCCGTCTGCCGCGGGCCGCCGCTGTTCACCACGATGATGCGATGCGGATGCTCCGTGCAGGCGATGATGCTCCGCACGCACGCCTGCAGATACTCCGGGTTGGCGCAGGTTGGGATCACGATATCGGCGGAGGTGTCCGGCACCGGCTTGTGTGCCTGCACTTCCACCGACGGGGTTGAGTAGCCGTCGTAATTGCCGCTTGCATCCACGACGAACCCGATCTGCTCCATCTCGCGCACCAGCTCTTCGCGCGTGAAGCCGGTGTGATGAATCTGCCCCTCCATCGGCTCGTCTCCGAGCGAACGCTGGATTCCATAGATCGTGTATCGATACCAGTCCCGCTCCTCCTGCGTTGCGGCTGCGAGAAAGGCACGGCAGCAATCGCCCAGATCCGGGAGCTTCAAGAGAACGGTCCCGCCGGGCTTCAACACGCGATACCATTCGCGCAGCGCCGTGCGCGCGCTTTCGTGGTAGAGATGCTCCAGCGCGTGCTCGCTGTGGATGGCGTCCACCGTTTCGTCGTCGTACGGAATATCATCCAGCGAGAACGTCTCGTCCACCTCGCGGCCCGGATACTTGTCGCAGTTGCGGTAGTCCAGGTAGCGCTTGTTACCGCTTCCGAGATTCAGCTTCACGATTCCGGTGGGCTGGGTCCGCTGCCCGGTGCGCTGCCGTTCGAGCACGGCAGCGAAGTAGTCGCGGTTGGCGAGCAGGTTCCTGTCGTTCGGCATCATGGCCAGCGCGTGCTCGTTGTACTCGTTTGCCGTTATGTGATCGCCCAGCCGGTCGTGGCTGATGCAGATCTGTACCAGCGGCCCCACGCCGTAGGTGTACGAATCGAGCGGGCTCAGAACGTCGGGCGCCGGACGAAGGCAGAGCTCGTACCAGAAGATCGCCTCCTCGTAATCCTCCTCGTCGAATGCGATCGATCCCAGAATGAAGTGCGGCTCCGCCCAGCGGCTGTCCATGGCCCGCGCCAGCTTCGCCTCGGCACGAGCCTGCGAGCGGTACTCCGTTGCCCGCAGCGGATCCTTTCGCGAGAGATTGTAGTATCCCTTGGCGATTCGCTGCTGCGCGCCGATCCTGTCCTCGATCCATCCGTCCGGCATCGCCAGGAATCGCCTGAACTCCGCGATCGCCGGCTCCTCTCGTCCGGCGTCCAGATACTCCTTGCCGAGATAGTAGCAGATGCGCGCGTCGTTGCGATAGCGGTCACCGGCAACGGCCTTCTCGAGGATGCGGAGGTTCCGATTCTCGTCCGCGGCGGCGCCTGCATGCGTGCGCCTGTGCGTGATGGTGATATCCACGCGCTCCGATGTATTGGCCGTGCTCGTGATCATGCATTCGTGTATCGGATACTGCCACCGGATGTCGGCTTCGCGCCGCACGATCCGCTCCCGATAGAGTGTGCAGAGCGTATTGCCGGAGGCATCCTGCGAGTAGTCGTACAGGAGCATGTAGACATCCTTGTGGAGCCTCTCCTTCAATTCGAGCAGCCGCTCCAGATCCGATGGGAGAATCACGTCGTCTGCGTCCAGCCAGATGATGTAGGGGGAGGTTGCCTTGCTGAACGAATAGTTGCGTGCGGCTCCGAAGTCATCGATCCAGTCGAAATGTTCGATCACCGCGCCGAACCCGCGCGCGATTGCAATGGTGTTGTCCGTGGAACCCGTATCGACGATGATGATCTCGTCAACCAGAGGCCTGACCGAGGAGAGGCAGCGCGCAAGCACCTCCTCCTCGTTCTTCACGATCATGCACAAGCTGATGGCTGGCATCGTTCTGTTGTGGTCTTGTGGTGGTTGGATATCGTATCCGCGCGATGCTTCCCGTGGGCCTGGGGGGCAGGCGTGCATATGGTGATGCCGCGAAGGCTCGAACATCGGATGGCGGCACGGCCTTGCGGCTGCGCAGACACTCCGTTGTTGCCAGAAGCCGGTAATCGGAGCAGCCGATGCCGAGTTCGTGCTTGTCGTAACGGAAAAAGCGAGCGTCGGTGGTTTCAGGCTTCGCGCCGCATCAGTGCGGCGCTTGAAGCAACGGCAAACATACGATGCAGGCGCGAGTTATGCCAGAGGAGTGTCGGTGGTTGGTCGTCAGCTGATCGGTGTTCCCGGTGGCGGGATCGCTTGGGCCCCGTCTTGCCGGGGGATTGATCTGGAAGGGACGTGAGCCCGGGGCGACAGGCACCTCCAACGTTCAGTGATCGATCAGATCCCGACAACGCCGCGCAGTTCCATTCACGTGTGGTGCAGCCGACACCGTACCATGGCTACGTAACCTCGCGCTGCCAACGGCTCGCCCCAAGCACAAAGCCCCAAGTCCCAAGCTCCAAGTCCCAGTTTGCACGAGATGGTTAACTTGAAACGTCATTGGCAGGTGCGCGGCGTCAGCACGTAGCCCGCATCCATGCCTTCGGCAACAGCGCGGACAATCCGCCTGCAATCCCTCCGGCAGCAACTCTTCCAGCTTCCATCCGCATGACAATCGAACGCTTCTATCTCGCCTGCCTGTCGCACGCATCCTACATCGTCTCCTCCGGCTCCGAGGCCGCCGTGATCGATCCTCAGCGCGATGTGACCATCTATCTGGATTACCTGCAGGTGCATGGTCTGACCCTGAAGTATGTGGTGGAGACGCATCTGCATGCGGACTTTGTTTCGGGACATCTGGAGCTGGCGCACCTGACGGGCGCGGAGGTGGTGATGGGCTCGCGCGCGGGGGCCACCTTCACACATCTCGCCGTTCACGATGGCGACATCCTGCCGCTCGGCACCGCCAGCCTGAGCATGCTCGAGACGCCCGGACATACTCCGGAGGGAATCACCATCGCTGCAACGGACGCTGCCACGCCGGATGAGCCGATCGCGCTCTTCACCGGCGACACGCTGTTTGCCGGCGACGTTGGACGGCCGGATCTCCTGGGCGGCTTCGGTGTCACGAAGGAGGAGCTTGGCGGAATGCTCTATGATTCGCTGCACGAGAAGATCCTCACGATGCCGGATGAGACGCGCGTCTATCCTGCGCATGGCGCAGGCTCCAGCTGCGGCAAGGCGTTGCGCGACGTGGAGTTCACCACGCTCGGCGCCGAGAGGCTTACCAATTACGCGCTGCAGCCGATGAGCCGTGATGAGTTCATCCGCGCCGTCACCGAGGGGCAGCCGGAGGCGCCGGCATACTTCGCCAGCGATGCGATGATCAACCGCGCCGGCGCGCCGGCGCTGGGGAACGTGATGGACCGCGTGCGGCCGCTCGATCCGGCGGAGTTCCGTTCGGAGATGGGGTGGGGGGCCGTGCTGCTGGATACGCGCGGCACCGATGATTTCGCCGCGGGGCATATTCCGGGCGCATACAACATCGGGTTGGACGGGCAGTTCGCCACGTGGGTCGGGACTCTTCTTCCGATCCATGAGCCGCTGGTCATCGTTGCCGATCATGGCCGCGAGGCGGAGTCCGTGATGCGCTGCGCCCGCGTGGGCTACGACAACATCGTCGGCTTTCTGGCCGGCGGAATGGAAGCCTGGAGCGCGTCCGGTGGTGAGGTGCAGACGTTCGACCGGATACGTCCGGCTGACCTCGCCGCTGAGATGGCATCGAACCATCCGCCGATCGTGATAGATGTTCGCCGCGAGGCCGAACGCGAGGCCAAGCACATTCCCGGAACCACATTCGTCACGCTGAGCCAGCTCGAGAACTTCGTTACTTCGATCGTTGCGGATGGCCGTCCGGTAGTTGTGCATTGCGCGGCCGGATATCGTTCGGCGATGGCTGTCTCCATACTCCAGCACGGCGGCGTGGCCAGCGTTCGCGATCTCGCCGGCGGCCTTGCCGCATGGGAGAGTGCGGGGCAGCCTGTTGATTACCACCAACCACAGTCTCTTCTCGATTCCTCCGAAGTAGCCCTGGAACCTGCGGGCTGAGTTTCTCGAAAATCGGTTTCCCGTATTGAAATCCGGGAAATGTTATCGTTATTTTACTTCCATGAAGTTCAGTGATCATGGAAGTACATGCACTGCACACGCTTCTCTTCTCGGCGGTTGCGATCTGCCATCGCAAGCGTCCGGGATTGTTATCACCCCTCCCTCACGATACCCACAGTCTGTCGCCAAGAGAACAGGACCCTCCGGGACAACCACTTGACCATACGGTACGGCATGCCGGTGATGGGCGAAATCTCCGTGTGCCGCAACTCGTGTTGCGATACTTCGTGCGTTGGGCGACCCCGCGAAGAGTGGTTGTCGGGCCTTTGGATAAGCGGAACTCATCAGAGTGTTCCCGGCAGCGCCGGCTCGATGCCGGCGCCGGATCGGGAGCCGGGTTCCGCACACTACTTATAGGAGATCAGTATGGGCATCTCAACAACCACATGCGGTTCGGCATGGATGGGAAGCACCCTCCATGCCCGCACTCGAGCAAGGATGGGCGCCAGGGGGTGGCTCCCGATTCTGCTCCTCTTCTGTTTCTGTGCGACCGGGCTCGTTGCCCAGGAGGAGCAGAAGATCGTTGGCACAGTAACCGATGCAACGTCCCACAATCCGATCGCCGGCGCCACCGTGATTCTCACGGGAACCAACTTCGGAGGCGTGGCCGATCGCAGCGGTAAATTCACCATCAACCGTGTCCCTGTCGGTTCCTATACCGTGGAAGCCCGGGCCGTTGGATTCACCCGCGTCTCCAAGAAGACGAGTGTGGCGGCCGGACAGACCGCCACCGTCAACTTCGAGCTCACGTCGGCACCGCTGCAGCAGAACGAGATCGTGGTAATGGGCCTCAGCGGCGAGACCGATCGCAAGAAGCTCGGCAACGTGATCGGATCGGTTGAAGGAACCGAAGTGGCACACGCGGTGACGCCGAACGCGATCGACGCGATCTCCGGCCGCGTGACGGGCGTACAGGTGACGCGAACGAACGGTGTTCCCGGCGCAGGCACCTATATCACCATTCGGGGACGCAAGACCATCTCCGGCGGCTCCGAGCCTCTGTACGTCGTGGACGGCACAATCATCGACAACTCGTCCGTAAAGGGATCGGACTTCCAGGGGGGAAATGTTCAGATGGCGAATCGTGCCGTGGACATCAATCCCTCGGACATCGAGTCCATCGAAATTCTCAAGGGCGCGTCAGCAGCGGCGATCTACGGGTCGCGCGCCGCAAACGGCGTGGTGATCATTACCACCAAGCGCGGCCGCGCTCGCGGCGACAAGCTCGCAACCGTTACGCTCAGCAGTTCCGTGCAGACCGACGACAAGGTCGGCTCCATTCCATTGCAGACCATCTACGGCCAGACGACGCCGTACAAGCCGGGATCGAACGGCGACAATGGAACGCCGGGCAGCTCCAGCTCGTGGGGTGCGAAGCTGGACCCCTCGGTGCCCACCTATCAGCACGACCAGGACGTGTTCCGCACCGGCGTCTCCGCGGAGAACACCCTGACGGTATCCGGCGCCGCCGGGCCGATCAACTACCTGGCCACCGGCACATGGACGGACATGCAGGGCTTCGTAGTCGGTTCCTCGCTCGATCGCCGCAGCGTGCGCTTCAACCTCGGTGCGGAGATCATGCCGAAGGTCTATATCCAGAGCAACAGCAACTACATCTCGATTGCGAACGATCTGCCGCAGAACGGAAGCAACACCTCCGGCATTCTGCTCGGCTCGCTCAGAACCCCGCCGGAGTTCGACAACAAGAACTATCTGGAGCCCGATGGCGTAACACAGCGCCGCTTCGGCTTCTACGACAATCCGATCTGGACCGAAAACAACAACACCTTCACTACGGACATCAACCGCTTCATTCACAGCTCCTCCGTGGACTGGAGTCCGCTGGAGTGGCTGAGCGTGAACGGCCGCGTGGGCCTGGATCGCTACGATCACTTCAACGTGAAGCGCCTTGCGGTGCAGAGCGCCGGCTCGGCGAACCGCGACGGAGAGGTGGATCAGTTCCGTGCAACCTTGAGCACGGTGAATGCGGATCTGAGCATCAATGCCAACAAGCAGCTGACGGACAACTTCGGGTTGAATGTGACGCTGGGGAGCCAGACCATCTGGGAGAACTCCACGGAGACGGACGGCAGCTCGAGCTCGACCCTGCCGTTCTTCGACGAGATTCAGGCGGGCTCCGCCCGCGATGCATCGTCGTCCGAATCGCACGCGAAGACGATCGGCCTGTTCGCGCAGGTAACCGGAACGCTCAACAACCGGCTGAGCCTTACGCTCGCGATGCGTCGTGACGGCAGCTCCACCTTCGGCGTCTCGGAGAAGTATCACTACTATCCGAAGGTGAGCGCGGCCTACACGATTTCCGACGAGCCGTTCATGGAGAGCTCCAAGGATCTGCTCAGCAACCTTCGCCTGCGCGGCTCCTACGGCGAGGCCGGTTCGCCCACGCTTCCGGGCCCGTACGCCACCAACTTTCTCTACGGCACGTACGGGTTCCCCGATCCGTGGGACCGTCCCACGTCTGCCGGCCGCGACGGGTTCATCGGCATCCGCCAGAGTTCCAGCACGCCGCAGGAATACGTGGTTGCGGGCAACGACAATATCTCGCCGGAGCTGAGCAAGGAGGTGGAGGCAGGGCTCGATCTGGGACTGTTCGATAACCGGATCGGTCTGGAGTTCACCTACTACAAGCAGAACATTCAGGATCTGATCCTCTACGTCCCGGTGCCCGGTTCCTCCGGCTACGACCAGCAGCTGCGCAATGCCGGCAAGATGGAGAACTCCGGCATAGAGCTCGGCCTCACCTTCGAGCCGTTGAACACGGCGGACGTTACGTGGCACTCCACCGTCAACTACAGCACGTACAAGAACACCGTAACGGAACTGGCCATCAAGCCGGCAGGAGCGCCTGTTACCGGCACCGAGTTCATTCAGCTCGAAGGTGGCTTCACGGGCGTTACCAACGTTGCGATGGTCGGCCAGCCGCTGGGCGTGATGCGCGGTGTGGGCTGGCTTCGCGACATCAACGGCAACCGCGTCTATTCCGGCGACACCTACACCGACAAGAGCGGCAAGCAGCAGGTTGCGGAGGATTATTTCGGCAACGCCTTCAAGGGGGCGCCGGTGATCGATCCCGAGCTTCAGATCATCGGCGATCCGAATCCGAGCTACACGTTCTCCTGGAACAACGAGTTCACCCTCTTCAAGGACTTCAGCATCGGCTTCCTGATCGATGCCTCGATCGGGCAGAAGGTGTGGAACGGAACGCGCGGTGCGCTCTACAACTTCGGCACGCACGGCGACACGAAGGATCGCGACGATCCATGGTTCAACGACCGGGGCGAGCCGGTGATGGACTACAGCGACACTGCCGGCGGCAAGGCGCCTGTGCAGGCGACGCGCGAATCGTACTACCGGCTGTACGCCAACACCTTCGTTGGTGGTGCCGACGAGGCGCACATGGAGGATGCCTCCTACGTAAAGCTCCGCGAGGTGCATGTCGAGTATCGATGGGGCGGCCTGCAGGATTGGGGAATCGAGACGGTGACGTTCGGCGTCTCCGCCCGCAACCTTCACACCTGGACCAACTACTCCGGCTACGATCCGGAAGTGAACAACTTCCAGCAGGCGGAGGGACGCGGCTTCGACTATTTCACGCTGCCGCAGACCCGTTCAATCCGATTCTCACTCTCGATCACCTATTAATCCGGGGGCGTACGATAATGAACATGAAGAAGATCAATCGTGGCCTCTGGTCACTCGCGCTCGGACTGGTGATCGCTGGTGCTTTCGGGATCTCCGGGTGCAGCATCGACGATTCGGTGAACCAGTCGCCGAACGGTATCAGCAGCGACAAGATCAAGTCGCGCGACGGTATGCTTGGCGTGCTGGTGGCGCTCCAGTCTGTGAGCGGCGACTTCTACAGCGGCGACCGCTCGCGTGTCAACAGCATCTGGTCGTGGCAGATGGCCGGTACCGGTCAGGGCCGGCAGCAGCCGGTTGGATGGAATTCCTACGTGATGGATGTGGACGGGCCCACCAACGATAACTGGCTCAACGGTTATCGCGGCGTGAAGCTCGCGAACGATATCCTCACGATTGCTCCCACGGTGAACTTCGGCGGCGACAACGACAAGGCGCGCGCCACCATCATGGGGATCGCGGAGGTGTACAAGGCAGTCATCTTCGGTGAGCTTGCCGCTACGTACGGATCGATCCCAATCGAGATCGACGGGTTCACTCCCGCGCTGTTCGTGTCGCAGTCGCAGGCGTACGACGAGGTGCAGCGCCTCCTCACGAGCGCCCTCTCCCGCTTCGACAACGCAACCACGATACAGCAGGATCTGAACTTCCAGGGCGATGGCGCGAAGTGGAAGGCGGTGATCCATTCGCTGAAGGCCCGCTATTTCCTCCATGTGAAGAAGTACGCCGAGGCGTTGAACGAGGTGGGGAACGGCATTGCCGATCCAACAGGCAACCTGATGGCGATCTACACGGACAATCCGAACGAGGTCTCGCCGTGGGGACACTGGACCGGCAACGAAGGTGAGCCGATCAAGGTGGAGAAGACCTACATGGACCTGTTGAAGAGCGAGGTTGGAGACAAGCGCCTGGACGAGTACTTCAACAAGAATGCCGACGGCAACTATCTCGGCTTCGCCGCACACGGCGAGGCGGGCGCAACGGCCGACGAGATGAACCCGGACAAGGTGTCCGGCCTGAAGAAGTACAGCCAGTTTGCGGACGACTTCCCGTTCATTACCTATGAGGAGAACGTGTTGATCCGTGCTGAGTGCGAGGCGCGCGTCGGGGCGCTTCCGAACGCCGTTACGGCCGTCAACGTGATTCGTACGGAGGCGGGGCTTCCGGACTTCGCATCCACGGACAAGGACGCCGCCATCACGGAGATCCTGAAGCAGAAGGATCTGCAGCTCTTCCTCGAAGGGCAGGCCTACACCGATCAGCGGCGCACCGGCACCACGGCGGAGCAGAACGTTCCGAAGCGGTGGATCTACCCGTCGAGCGAGAAGAACGCCAACCCGAACACGCCGGCGGACAACGACGCGCTGGTCAATGTGCTCGTTGGCCCATAGGCTTCCCGCTTCATTGAAGCGTGCCCGGCATTTGTAGGAGATGATGGGCGCGATCATCGACGGCCCGGACTGCCAGCGTGCAGCCCGGGCCGTTCGGTTGAACGGGTTCGCTTCGTACCTTTGCAGGATTCATTCATCGGCGCGGCGCCATGCCGCCTGCGCCAGCGATTCAGAAACAGAGCAACAACGGCAACAGCGATGTACGAGAACATTGAGGATAGACTGAACGACCAGCGCGTGAAGATCACCGACCTGCGGAGGTATCTTTGACATCGAACGCAAGGAACGTGATATAGCGGAGATGGAGGCGCGTTCGCAGGAGCCGGGCTTCTGGGACGACAACGTAGCCGCGCAGAAGGTGATGCGCGAGATTGCGACGCGCAAGGAGTGGGTGGAGCAGTGGAAGGCCGCCAGCCAGGCCGCCGACGATATCGGTGCGTTGATCGAGCTTGGGCGGGAGGCGGAGGATGACTCCATGGCCGGCGAGATGGAGACGGAGCTCTCCAGGCTCGGCGGGATGGTGGAGGGCCTGGAGTTCCGCAACATGCTCTCCGATCCGGATGACGTACGCGACGCCATCCTGAAGGTGCAGGCGGGAGCCGGAGGAACGGAGGCGCAGGACTGGGCGCAGATGCTGCTCCGGATGTACATGCGCTGGGCGGAGCGGAAGGGCTACAACATTGCGCTGCTCGATGAGCAGGAGGGAGATCAGGCCGGTCTGAAGTCCGCCTCCATCGAGATCAGCGGCCCGTATGCGTTCGGCAATCTCAAGTCGGAGAACGGCGTTCACCGTCTGGTGCGCATATCGCCCTACGATGCCGCCGCGCGCCGGCATACATCGTTCGCCTCGATCTTCGTGTATCCGGTTGTGGACGATGACGTTGCCGTGGAGATCAATCCTGCCGACGTCACGCTGGAGACGTTTCGCTCCGGCGGCAAGGGCGGGCAGAACGTGAACAAGGTGGAAACGGCCGTGCGCCTTCGGTACGACTACACCAGCCCGCGCGGCGATAAGCATCAGATCATCGTGAGCTGCCAGGAGGAGCGCTCGCAGCTCCAGAACCGCGAACGCGCGATGAAGATGCTGAAGTCCGAAGTGTACGAGATCCTGCGGCGCGAGGAGGAGGAGCGGAAGGCCGCGATCGAGGGTGCGAAGAAGAAGATCGAATGGGGAAGCCAGGTGCGCAACTACGTGTTCCAGCCGTACACGCTCGTGAAGGATACGCGCACCGGTGAGGAGACCGGTGACGTACAGGCGGTGATGAACGGCGAGATCGATCCGTTCATCAAGGCGTATCTGATGGAGTATGCAACGCCGCCCGGGGATTGATTGCCTGCGTACTGCGCCTCGTGTGAGTCACGAAGCGCTTCGGAGGAACTCTGCGTGCCGTCGCGAGCTGCGCGACGGCGTTCGGGGAGTCGAATGACGACGTTCCCCCGTGTCTGTAGAATTCGGCCTGCCCCGGTACGTTCGCGTGACGGGGCAGATGCCGGCCATCGTCGAGTGGAATGATGAAGCTGCCGTTCGCTGTGTTTCTGCTTTCGCTGCTGCTGATGATGCCGCGGGTTCCGGTGCTTGCCCAGGCGCAGCACACTCGTCCGATCCCGCCATCGCCCCCAACGCACTATCTCTCCTTCGAGGCGATCGCCATCTCCTCGGTGAATTTCTCCTACGAGTATCGGATGAACGACTATTTCCGTGGACGCACGGGGATTACGTCCATCCCGACATTCAATCCGGCCAACGCACGAGTCGGGGTGCCGTTGATGGCCTCCTTCGTGGCGGGTGGCGAAGTCGTCAAGGTGGAGGTTGGCGGCGGCGCGATATTTCCACTCGGGAATGGTTCCGTTGTCGCAACCGGTGTGCTGGCGATTCGCTTCGAGCCGAGAGACTACGGCCTGTTCGGTTCGCTTGGCTGGCGGCCGGTCTTCATGCCGACGTCGGAGGATGCGTTCGCCGATTTCGTCCGCATCTTCCCGCTGCTCGGCGTTGGAGCGCGCATCGGATACTGCTTCTAGGCTTTATCCGACAATCTTGTCCGGGCCGGACCGCGGGCCCTGGTGCCCATCGCGACGTTGCACTTCGTGCAGAGAAGTGCCGTACGGAATTACTCATCCGCGGTATGATCGGACGTATCGCCTGCGTCGGAGGAATGCCGGCCGGTGCGCTGGCGCATGTAGGAGCGGGCCACGAACGCGGACGCGACCAGGAAGATCACCATCAACCCCACCTCGATCCAATCCGAGAGTATCCACGATCTGAACGCCACCCTGCCGCCGTTCGATGCGATCCAGAGATCGGCCATGATGACGCTCGTGAAGAAGAGAAGGGCAGCAAGGATCGGTTTCATGCGTGCATGTGTGAATACTGAATCGATACCGGCCGCCATCGCGGTTGCGTGAACGAAGATACGACCTCCGCGGCCTTTGCGTCCCTCGGTGCCCATTCTCCGGCGATGGAAGGAGTCTGGCAATACACGACTTCCGTATCTTGGCCGGCCTATGAGCACAGCGGACTACTATCTCGAGAAGGATGCATCCTACTATGCACTGGTGCGCTACGATGTGATCGGAATGATTCCGCGCGGCGTTCGCCGGATGCTGGACATCGGTTGCAGCAACGGCGCAACCTCCGCGGTGGCCAAGGAGCAGTTGGGGATCGAGGAGACGGTGGGAGTGGAGCCGTTCGCTTCCAGTGCGGCGCTGGCGGCCGGGCACATGGATCGTGTGATCAACGCGGACATCGAGGTGCTGGAGGATCTGGGCTTTCCGGAGGGATACTTCGACTGCATCATCTGCGCCGATGTGCTGGAGCATCTGCGCGATCCCTGGGCCGTACTCCGATTCCTTCGCAGGTATCTGAGCGACGACGGATGTCTCATCGCCAGCATCCCGAACATCCAGCACATCGTTCCGCTGCTGAAGATGGCGCGCAACCGGTTCGAGTACGAGGAGCACGGCATCCTGGATAGGACTCATCTCCGGTTCTTCACGCTTCACACGATGATCCGCATGTTCAACGATAGCGGGTTTGCGGTGGAGATGGTGGAATCGAATCGCAGCAACAGCCTGCCCTACAGGCTCGCCACCATCGCATCCCTCGGCCTCTTCCGCCCGTTCACCGTCTTTCAGTACCGCCTCCGCTGCCGCAAGGCGTAGCGCCTGCAGAGGGGGGGGGCGTCCGAAGGTGCTCGAGCGTTGTGATGCGAGCACAACGGGGACTGCGCGTCAACGTTCGCGCCACTCGATCCCTTCGCGCATTGTCGCGCCGGGCTGGCCTCCGATTACGGCATTCGGCGTGGAGAGCGCCCGTGAAATCAACGAACCAGCCGCCACTACGCAGCCGTCCGGAATTACCGCCCCTTTCAGTATCAGACTCCTGCAGCCGACCCAGACATGTTCTCCGATCACGACGGGAGTGTCGGGGTTCAGAAGGGCGCCGTTCGCGTCGTGAATCGGATGGAAGTCCGTATCCATTATCTGAATGTCCCACGACAGGAGCGAGCCGGCTCCGATCGTAATCGCGCAGTGACTGATGATCGCGGTCTCGGCGGTAACGTTCACGTCGCTGCCCACGGTGAGCACCGCGCCGGTGTGAACGGAGAGCTTCGTGCCGTGCCCCATCCCGCAGCGTCCCTTGAACACCACGCTTCCGCCCACATCCCAGATGGAGCGCGAGCGATGTTGGTCGAAGATGCTTACCTGCCCGAAGCCCAGATGAATCATGCGCGGCCGCACCGGCCCTTCGATCGCAACGGACCCCTTCATCCGAAACAGCCAGACGCGATGCGATACGATGATCGGGAACCTCAGCGCGTCGCGAAGCGGCAGATACCGGAGATTGAAGATGATGGTCTTCGGGAGAGCGAGGAGGAAGAGGATAACGGAGCGAAGCGTCTGCATGGGTTCCTATCAAACGGCTGATCAGGTTATCAGCGGTCGTTCACGACTGAGGGCCTGGTTCTTCGTACGCTCGCCTGCGGCTCGCCGAGAGTTCCTGGCAGCCGCACGGAAAAGCCGAGCGGAAGCGAGCCGCATGCTACGACCTCTGCCCCCTGCGCGTGCCGAAGATACGACCGATCGAGCGACGGAGCACGCTCAGCAGAAGCGCGAGGAGCGATTGTCCCGATTGCGAGGACCGCATGCCCAGCATCATGTGCAGGTCGTGGATGTCGGTTCGCGACAACCGGCTGGTAGCGGAGTCGATGGCGGTGGAGGCGGAGAGCACGTCCTTCAGAAGCTCGTTCAGGCGGTTTGCCATCTCCTGCAACTGGCGCATCTGCGACTCGGACCCGCCGGACTTCAACAGCATCTGTACATGCTCGTACAGCAGGGCCGCCTCGCGCAGGGCATCCGCGTCTATCCCCTCCTGAAAATCCTCCTCGACCTCTGCCAGCAGTTCGCGGATCTCCTCGATCTCGCTCTCGCGAAGCGTGAAGATCGCATCGGAGGAGATGTCGTTCACGTTGACGAAGACGGAGGAGAGCTCCTCGATCTCGCGCCCGTAGCTCCGCTTCAGTTTGTCCGTGATGGCGGATCGCACCTGCTCCACGCGGCGAGCCAGCGAGACGGCCTTGTCCGAGGATGTCTTGCTGACCTGCGCGCGCGTGATGCGCAACTCCTCCTCCAGCTGTACAAGGTTGCGCTGCTCCGCGCTGGAGCCGCGGCGCGCGAGGTCGTGCAGCAGCTTGTCGTCAGGGATGATCGTGGCGTTGCCGATCTTGATCGTGTTGATTCGGATCGTGTCACCGAGCGCGGAGCGGATCTTCTCCACATCCAGATGGCAGGCGCCGTCGGTCACCATCAGGATCTCCGCGCCGGAGAGCGTGGACTGCGCCCGGATGTCGTCAGCGGCCTGAAGAATCGCGCGCTCCATCACCGTGCCGTTTCCCAGTCTGCTCAGGCGCATGACGTAGCGAATAAGGCTCCACAGCCCGCTGCTGTCGGTTGCGGTCTGCAGCGGCCCCAGATCGGTATCGAACGTCCGGAGATAGATGTGCCCCAGCTCGCGCAGGTTGCGCTTCAGAAAGACGTAGGTCACTGCCTTGGCCATCTGAAAGCGATGGTGCGATGTCATCGAGGTGGAGGTATCCAGCAGGAGATAGACCTTCTGCTTGAAGTTGTTCGGGGAGTAGTCCGAACCGGAGGAACCGAAGGGGATGATAACCGGCGTGCGCGGCACGTTGATCCAGAGCGAGCGCGTGGCCAGGCGATGCATGAACACTTCGTCCGGCAGCAGATACTGATGCGGAAAGATCCGCTTGATGTCGCTGATGTTCTGCATCAGTGCGGCCTCGTACTCCTCGCCGTGCGTCACGTTCCGATTGGGCACCCATTCGCGCGATGCAGGCTCGCGCTTCGGCTCCACGATCGCGGAGACCGTCATTACCGATTCGATGGATCGGAAGAGCGGCGAGTCCGGATCCTCCAGGACACGGGCAATCTCGAAGACCGCCGTGAAGTCCTCGGGAAGAAGTTCATCGAGCCCGCGGAGGTAGCCGAATTCCTCCATGTGCTCGAAGAAGGAGCTATGCGTGAGAACCGCATGGCGCATCAGTGAAGCGGCGTCTCGATGCTGTTGCGAACGTTGAAGATCACGTGTGCGTCGTACTGGAGCTTGGATCGAAGCTCCCGCACCTCGTCCGTTGCCGGCTGGAATCGTTCAAGGTACTCGGTAACCAGGCGTCGGTTGTTCTCCACGGCCACATCCGCCATGCCGAACGCCTCGCGGGCCCACTCGCGCAGCGTCCGTTTGATCGGCATGTTCTCGATGTTCGTGATCGGCTGGCTGAGCAGGTCGGGCTGTGCCTTCAACTGATCCAGCAGCGCCTTGAAATCGAGCAGCGTCTTCAACTGCTCCATCGCCTGGCTTGCGAGGAACTGATGCTGAAGGGTCTGCGTGGCCTTGGTCCAGGCGGCGCGTTCGTCGTCCAGCCCGACCGTGGTGAAGAGTACGTAGAGCTTGTCCACGTCGCTCTGCGTTACCGTTGTTCGCCCATGCATGAAGGCGATTGCGCGGAGCAGATCGAACGCCTTCACCTGCTTGCGCGGGGAGATGTAGTAGTCGCGCTGATGAGCGGCCGGAGAGCCCTGCGCCAGGCTTCGGTTGCGCAGTTCCTCGTAGTATCGTATTACGATATTGGTATAGTACGCGATCTCGTTCGGCACGGTGATCTGCATGATCGGGCTCGTGCCCTGGCAGATCCGGGTTACCTCCAGGAGAGTGGCGAACGAAATCCGTTTCGGAGGGACCACGGGCTGGCCGCCGTGCATCAGATACTGCTGCGAGATGCGGTACTGATGATAGGGGTCCTTGTCCGGGAACACAACGGACTGGTAGGTGAAGCGGTCCAGCAGCGCCTCGGTGATCTCGCTGATGCGCAGATAGTTGGTTGCGGCGATCACGGTATGGATGGCCGCGCGCTGCCGCTGAATGCCGAGGATCAACTCGCGTTCGTTCAGGAGCGAGAGGAGGGCGCGGAGCGTGAAGTCGTTGGCATCGAAGATCTCGTCGATGAATCCGAACTCGCTTTCAACGAGCGACCCCTCCGTATTGTGAACGATCTTCCCCACCTTCAGCTCCTCCACGTTGAGGCCGCCGAAGTAGGTGTCCGGCTGCTGCTCCTTCGAGGCCTGCACCTTGAAGTAGCGCGCGTCGGTGAACATGAGGAACACCTGTTCGGTCAGCAGCGACTTGCCGACGCCCGTACGGCTCTGAATCAGCGCGTGCTCGCCCGTCAGCAGGGCGCAGAAGAGCTGTTCGATCACGTCGGTGCGATTGATGACGCGGCGGTTGACGAAGTCGATGGCGTCCTGGAGGTCGAGGATAACCTGCTGGGAGTTGAATGCAGTGCTGGCAGCTTCTGTCACGGAGCGCACTCTCCTTGGTTGGCGGAACCGGTATGAAGGATCTGCCGATCCGGCGGCCGGGGGTGCGAAGGCCCTGCCGGGTCAACGGGCGAATATACGTTTCAAACCACGCAACACATCATCGTTTCCATCACCGGATCTATATTCGCCGGCGCTCGGATCTCTCATGAATATCTACTTCGCCTACGGGCTTACCCTCGCCTCGGAACTCGAGCTTCCCTCCCTCGCACGCGGGGAGGGGCGCGCGGACATTGCCGTGCGCCTCGGCGTACCTGCGGAACGCCCGCCGTCGGAGATCGGCATCCATGGCTACTACGCGCTGGGGCCGGCAGTGGCCCACTACGTGTGGCGGGGTGTCGGCTGCTTTGCGGTCAGGGATGGCAGTGAGATCGTCGCGGAGCTGGAGCCGGGCGCGGACGATGCCTCGGTGGCCAACCTGATTACCGGCTCGCTTCTCGCCATCGCAATGCATCAGCGCGGTCTTCTCGTGCTGCACGGATGCGGTGTCGAAATCGGCGGCCATGTGGTCGGCTTCGTTGCCGATACGGGAGGGGGGAAGTCCACCACGGCCGCAGCGTTCGTACGCGCCGGGTATCCGATGGTGACGGACGATCTGCTCGTGATCGAGCCGGGGCCTAACGGCACCCTTCCGGTTGTTCGTTCCGGGCCTGCCCGGATGAAGCTATGGCCGGATACGCTTCGCACGTTCGGGCATGAGCCGGGAAGTCTGCCGAAGGTGGTAGGCCCGCGCGACAAACGGTTGATCGATGCAGATCTGCATACGGGCGCCGCGTGGTTGCCGCTGGCTGCGATTCACGAGCTCGCGTGGGGGGAGGAAACCCGGATCGAACCGCTTGCGCCGCAGGAGGCGCTCCTTGCGCTGGTTCGCAACTCCTACTGCGTAAAGCTTCTGGACCGTATGGGGAACCAGGGAGCGTTCCTGCAGTTGTGTGCTCTTCTGGCATCGCAGGTGCCGGTGCGGCGGCTGGTGCGGGTTCGCGATCTGGATCGGCTGGAGGAGTTGGTGGAAAATATGAGATATGAAATATGAAGGTGTCCGCTCAGTGACCCGACGGGTTCGGGGAATCAGATATTGTCACTCTGACGAGTGAAACGAGGAGGAAGACCGTCGCACGCCGCGCACGCGACTCGGGGTGACAAGACGTGGTTGAGAGTCGACATGGTCATGATGAGTGTGCCACTGCTGGTATGGTCATCCTGACGACGAGCGAAGCGAGGAGGAAGGATCCTGGCGTAGACAGGTGGTGATTGACAACGCAGCCTGCACCGCCACGGTTAAATCAGTATGGAATCTGTCTGATCTTGCCCCGAAAGCGTGGACACCCTTCGCCGCGTGCTACGCACGCGGCGAAGGGTGACAAAGAGGGTTATGATGAGATATGATCATCCTCTCTTCCATGTCTCATAGTTTCCCCTCGTGCCACTCCGTGATCACGCCGCCGCCGATGACATCATCTCCTTCATAGAGCACCACGCTCTGGCCGCGTGTGATTGCGCGCCGGGGCTCGTCGAACAACAGATCCAGGGTTCCGTCCGGGAGCGTACGGGCGGTGGCGGGCGCACCTTCGTCCTTGTAGCGGATCTTGGCCGTTACGCGGAGCGGTTCATCGATGGAGGCATACTTGATCAGATTCACATTCGAGGCGCGAAGGCCGCGATGCATCAACTGATCGTTGCCTCCAACCTCCACCGTGTTGGTTGATGCATCGATGTTGATCACGTAGAGCGGATCGGCCGAGGAGATACCGAGGCCGCGGCGCTGGCCAACAGTGTAGAACGGGAAGCCGGCGTGCCGGCCGATCACCTTCCCGTCCTGAACGATGTCGCCTCCCTTGACGCGATCGTCGAGACCCGGAACGTTGTCGCGCAGGAAGCGCGTGTAGTCGTTGTCCGGAATGAAGCAGATCTCGTACGACTCCTGCTTCCCGGCAACCGGCAGATCCAGGCGGGCTGCGATTGCGCGCGACTCCGGCTTCGTGAGATCGGCGAGGGGGAAGATCGTGCGGGCCAGCGACTCCTGTGCAACCGCCCAGAGCGCGTACGACTGGTCCTTCGATGCATCCAGCCCGCGGCTGAGGATATACCGTCCGCTCTCCACGTTGCGGCGGATACGGGCATAGTGGCCGGTGGCAACAAACGCCGCACCGAGCGAATCGGCGCGCCGGAGCATCTCCGCCCACTTGATCTTCCGGTTGCACATCACGCACGGGTTCGGCGTGTCGCCCGCCAGGTATGCGCCAACGAAGTAGTCGATGATCTCCTCGCCGAAGCGCTCGGTGAAGTCGTACACATAGTGCGGAATGCCGAGCCGGATCGCCACACGCCGCGCATCGTTGATCCCGTCCAGCGAGCAGCAGCTGGTGTCGCTGCCGACATTGCCCCCTACATCCTCGTACCGGTAGGTCTTGATCGTAATGCCCACCACGTCGTAGCCCTGCTCCACGAGCAGCGCCGCGGCCACCGACGAATCGAGACCGCCGGACATTCCGACGATGACGCGAGGCTTGGACATGGAAGTAGGGTTCCTAACAGAACGGTCCGAATGTCAACAACGGCTGCTGGCTACCATGAGCCTGGTTCTTTGTACGCTCGCCTGCGGCTCGCTTTGGTTCTTGGTCAGTTGCAAGAATCCGGAGTTGCCGCTGCCCATTGAGAGCCGGTTCTGAAACTTCGCAGGCCCAGGAACCAAGAACGAAGACCTACGCTCTCACTCCGCCGGAACAAGGTGCGTCACCGAGGTAACGGCTCTGCCAACGGGTGAGGAAGACGCGAGAGCAAGATAACCATTGCAGCTCCAGAGCACGGTCTGGTTCTTGTAAAACTGATTCAGCGGCTGGCCGCTCTCGCCGGACGTGATCACGCTTCGCATGAATGCGGTGGTATCGCCAAAGTCCACGATCTGCCGCATCGACGGGCCCAGGCGCACCTTGAACGGCTGGTTCATGTCCCACTCCGCACAGTTCAATGTTGTGCTCGCACCGCCGATCTCGAACGGTCCGATATCCACGATGCCGCGCAGCTTCTCGTTCGTATCGAACTGATGCTTGAACAGGAGGGTGTGCATCGCGCCGAACTTCCACTGGTTGATGTCCCAGGTGTCGAACCGTGCATGGAGCGAGTCGAGCGCGCGCCCCAGCGCCTTGCGCAGGATGTCGTCGCGGGTCTCCACGCGTCCATGTGTGGTGACGTCGTCGAACCAGCGGCTGTCGATCATCGCGTGATAGCGGATGGCGCGAATCGGCTGCTGCGCAATCGAGACGTAGTTGCGGAACACGTCCGGGCCCATCTCGTCGCGGTAGGTCATCTCGATGGTGGTCTGCAGCCACTGTGCGGCGATCGCCGCCTCAGGCGCATCGGCAACCATGGCGCCGTTCCACATGCGGAGCTTCCTCAATGCAAGCTGCACCGCGGAGCCCTGCCGTGCGCTGTCCGGGAAGGCGCGCAGAAGGAAGCCGACCATGTAGAGCATGTGCGGCGAAACCAGGTCCGCCTGCATCTGCACGAAGTCCGTCGTGTTGAAATTGTTCCCCTCCTTCAGCAGCTCATCGATGCGAACCGCGCGCGAGGGATCCTCCCACAGATCGCCCACGGTGTAGTTGAGGCCGTTGGCAAGCTTGTTGTTGGCGCTTGCCACGTAGCCGCGGGCAGGATTGACGAGCGAGGGGAGTTGCTCCATCGGAACGGTTCCCTTCCAGTCGTACCGGCTGTCCCAGCCCGGGTTGGGGTACGTTGCGTGTGTTGCCTCACGGATGGGTATGCGCGCAACCGGAATGCTTGCGATCGTGCCGGCGCGGTCGGCATAGATGTAGTTGAGCGAGGGGATGCCTCCAAGCCTGATGGCCGCCGTGAACTCCTGAAGGTTGCGCGCCGTTCCAATTCCCTGCAGCGCGGCGATCTCCTGCGACACGTCTGCGCCCCGCCAGCGCATCGCCACCGCCGCGGTTGCCGTGATAGAGGAGGAGTCCGCAACACGCCGGCCGTTCACCATGTGGTGCGCGTAGGGATGCAGATCGGAGATCAGCGGACCGTGGCGGCTTGTGCGAATGCTCATCGGCACACCTGCCGAATCCTTCACGCGGATGGTATCACGGATCAGTCCAAGCTTCTCCCACCCGTTGTCCACCTGCACCGTGGTGTGCTTCAGGCTGTCGATCTTCTCGATGTAGAAATCTGTCTCATCGGCCATGAGGCTGGTGAGACCCCATGCGATATCGTTGTTGCGGCCGATCACGACGAACGGCAGACCGGGGAGCGTAACGCCGGCAACGCGGTTCCCCCCGTAGTTGATCACCGCCTGGTACCAGCGGCAGGGAGCCGTGAAGGTGAGGTGGGGATCGTTCGCCAGCATCGGCTTCCCTCCGGCGGCGCGGTTGCCGGCAATGGCCCAGGCATTGGAGCCGACATGCGCACCGTCGATCCCCAGGAACTTCCGCATGCTCAGCTCCACGCCGATGACATCCGTCAGGTCGGTTGCAGGGAACGCCTCGGCTCCTGCGCGCGAGGTGCGCCCCGGTGCGGGCCTGCGCGAGGCGGTGTCGCGCCGTGCAGAGGAATCACGCGCGGCGGCGCTGTCGCGGCGGGTGGTATCCACGTGCGCTGCCAGATGCTGCTCCAGCAGCGGCTCCGGGTGCTGGCCGCCGGGGATGATGGTTGGCGCGTCCGTTGGATAGTAGGGAAGAATCTGGGCAAAACGGAGCGAGTCCACGCGCCGTCCGATATCTCCCATCACGATATCGGTCCAGAAGCCGGTGTTGAGTTCCCAGGCAAGGAGCCGGACGATGAGCACGGAGTGCTCGGGCGTCCACGGTTCCGGTTCGTAGCCCAGCGCATCGAACTCCATTGCATAGCGCCCCTTGTGATCGCGAATGAACGCGTTCACGCCGCTGGCGTAGGCCTCCAGCGCTTCGCGGGTTCGCTTCGGCATGTTGCGAACAATCTCTCGCGCGGTGCGCTTGAAGCCGATCGTGCGGAGAAGCTTGTCGAACTCGATCGTGGGCTGGCCGAAGATCTCCGAGAGCCGGCCTTCGCCGGCGCGGCGCATCAGGTCCATCTGCCACAGCCGGTCCTGAGCGTGCGCATAGCCGAGCGCCGCCATCGCGTCGTTCTCGGTTGCGGCGTCGATGTAGGATACTCCGTTCTGATCGCGCGTGATGCTGGCGCTCGCGCTCAGGCCGGGGATCGATCCGTCGTTCTCGCCATCTGCCACGAACGAACGGCCCACCAGACGAAGTCCGAGCCATGTGAACCCCAGAGCGAGGGCAATGATAACGAGCAGCGTACCGACGATCGAGAAGCGGCGCATCGAAGAGAGATAGGAGAGGAGAGGCCGAGATGGAGGCGGCGAGGCGGGCGATCGAGGCCCCGCAGCTCCCACGTCGTTCCTCCCGTGTGATTCAAACGGATTCCGGCGCGACGCCTGCGAGGCGTCGCGCCGGAATGCAATCTACAACCGATAGCTCACGTTCCGATCAGATGCCGGCAACGATCTCGCCGATCGCCTCGCGGATCATCGCCATCCCTTCGTCGATCTGGGCCGCCGTGATGTTGAGTGCCGGCCGGAAGCGGATCGAGCGGTCGCCGCATCCCAGGATCAGCAGCCCCTTGTCGTAGCACTTCTGCCGGAGCAGGTCCCGCTCCTGGGCCGTCGCGATATCCACAGCGCAGAACAGTCCGCGGCCGCGGGCGTTGGAGACAAGTCCCGGATACTCCGCTGTCAGCTCCGCAAGGCGCGTCATGAGATGCCCGCCAACCGTGCGGGCGTTCCGGACAAGGTTCTCCTCCTCGATGATCTCCAGGAACTTCGTGAAGCGGACCATGTCCACCAGGTTGCCCCCCCATGTGGAGTTGATGCGGCTGGACTTGTGAAACGCATGGTTTGGAATGTCGTCGATCCGGTCCGTTGCCAGAATGCCGCACACCTGCGACTTCTTGCCGAAGCTCATGATATCCGGGCGAACGCCGAGTGCCTCGTGCGCCCACATCGTGCCGGTCATCCCCACACCCGTCTGCACCTCGTCGAAGATGAGCAGCGCCTCCTCCTGGTCGCAGATGGCGCGAAGCTGTGCAAGGTATTCGGGCCGGAAGTGGTTGTCTCCCCCCTCGCCCTGAATCGGCTCCAGGATGATGCAGGCAATCGCGTCCGGATTCTCCGCGAACGCCTTCCGGATTTCCGCGAGCGACTGCTCCTCGCGGGCGATCGTCTCCTCCAGGTTCTTCCCCTCCAGCGGGAAGCTCGCGGCCGGAGCACAGACGCGCGGCCAGTCCGTGAACTTCGGGAAGTAATTCGTCTTCGTGGGATCGGTGTTCGTCAGGCTGAGCGCATATCCGGAGCGGCCGTGAAAGGCATGGCGCAGATGGAGCACGAGGTGGCCGTGTTCGTGCTGATAGCCGTTGTGGAAGTTCTTCTGCACCTTCCAATCGAACGCCACCTTCAATGCATTCTCCACGGCGAGCGTACCTCCCTCGATGAAGAAGCTGTACTTGAAATACTCCGGCACGGCAACCCGGAAGAACGTGGAGACGAACTCCGCCATCTCGACGGTATACACGTCGGAGCAGGATGGCTTGTGCAGAGCCACGGTGCCGATCTTCCGGATGAACTCCGGCGTTCTCATCTCCGGATGGTTCATCCCGACCGGATTGGAGGCGAAGAAGGTGAAGAAGTCCAGATAGCGTTTTCCCGTAGCGGCGTCGTACAGATACGGGCCCTGGCTGCGCTCCAGATCGAGCACGAGGTCGAACCCGTCGGCGAGCATGTAATGGGCGAGCGTGCTGTGCACCTGGTCCGGCTGAACGCCGTGGCCCGCATGGTGATGGGAGTTGTGCGCAGCCGCGGCATTGGTCTCGTGAAGTTCGCGCGTCATGGTATCGATACTCCTGAATTCAGTCTGCTGATGGATGGTTCCGCGAATGCGTGGGCAACGCTTGCATGCTGGGGGGCCGGTTGCCATCACTCGTCCCGATGCCGGGGCATCGTACGCCCTGGATGCCGCCGAACTCCGCGTCCGTCACGGGCATCATGACGAACCGGTTCAGCAGCGGGTGTTCCCGGGACGAGCGGGTAGGGGAGTTGGTACGAACCTAGGATGGAAGGGCGTTGGTGGTCAGGCTCCATCGGCGGAAGCGCGCGGCAACGAGCGACGCGGAGAGGAAGGAGCCTCCCCGGATCGTTCCGCCCGAAGCGATGACGCTGCTGGTATGGAGTGTGCGAACGCGCATGATGCCGGAAAGATACGGTTCCGGCACCGGCCCGCAAAAAACGGTAGTGTCTCGGTTTGAGCATCGGCACCGTTGTGTCATCCTGAGCTGCAGGCGAAGGATCTCGCACCACCGGTTGGCCCTGCGGGATGTGTATCGCAGCCCTTCGGGCCTTCAGCCGTGCGGAGTGCGTACCCGGTCGTAGATCCCGGCCCGGCCCGGGAGCTTGCCGAAGGGCTCGGCGCCGAAATGGCCCCTGGCCGATGATGGCCGTGCAGCTATCAAACCGGGACAGGACCAAAAAACATGAACAAGTTGTAAACCGGCCCTGCGGGCGCGTGTGATGGGTGCAGGCCGCATGATCAATTGTGTATTTTATGCGGTTCCGTTCTTCGGCCCGGCCGTATAGTAGCGGTTGATCCCTGGAGGCGGGCCAGCGAAGCACAGGCAAGGACACAGCCACGTGAAGGATAGATCAGAACGCAGCAAGAAGGGCGACGCGAAGAAGCCTCGCGCCACGGCAGCCACGCCCGCAGAGAAGGGGACGAAGAAGGTGGTGACGAAGGCATCTGCATCGGCGCCGAAGACAGCCACGAAGCGGAAGGCTTCGCCGAAGGGTGCCGTGATGCAGGACATCCATGCGGTGAGCGCGGATGTGGTTGATGCTTCGCGCGGCGTCAACGGTGCCGCAACCCTGCCGGCTCCGGAGAACGGCGCAGCTGCGCCCGGCATCTTCCGGATGCCGGAGGCGAGCCCGAAGAATACCCTGACAATTCGGGGAGCGAACGTCCACAATCTGAAGAACGTTTCCATTGCTCTTCCGCGGAACCGGATGATCGTGGTGAGCGGCGTATCCGGCTCCGGAAAGTCGTCGCTCGCGTTCGACACCATCTATGCCGAGGGGCAGCGCCGATATGTGGAGTCGCTATCGGCATATGCCCGCCAATTCCTCTCGCGCATGGCGAAGCCCGATGTGGAGAGCATCACCGGGCTTGCTCCGGCGATCGCCATCGAGCAGAAGACCATCACGAAGAATCCCCGTTCAACCGTTGGCACAACGGCAGAGGTGTACGACTATTTGCGCCTGCTGTTCGCACGCATCGGCCAGACGATATGCAAGGCCTGCGGCGAGCCGGTGCGCAAGGATACTCCGCGCACCGTGCAGGAGGCGATGAAGGAGTTGGAGGAGGGAACCCGTTTCTACGTTCTGTTCCCGATGCATGCGCACGAGAAGCGTTCGTTGAAGGAGGAGCTTGCCAATCTCCGTGAACAGGGCTTCTTCCGTGTGGTGATCGGTGAGGGAAGCGATGTGGTGGATCTTAACGAGCAGGAGCCGGAGGGCGTGGCCAAGAGCGACGTGTTCGTTCTGGTGGATCGCGTGGTGTTCCGCAACGATCCCGACGTGCTGACCCGCATCGCGGACTCCGCGGAGACTGCATTCCGCGAGGGAGAGGGGCGCGCGGTGATACACCTGCTGGAGACCGGTCAGCGCCGGCATTTCAGTACCCGCTTCGAGTGCGCGAACGACGGCATCAAGTACGAGGAGCCGCAGCCGAAGCTGTTCAGCTTCAATAATCCGTTCGGTGCGTGCCCGGAGTGCCAGGGATTCGGAAAGGCGATCGGCATCGACATGGATCTCGTGATTCCGGATCGGACGAAGACGCTGCGGGGCGGTGCGATCATCGCGTACTCCACGCCGAAGCACTCGGAACATTATCGCCGGATTACCGCGATCGCGAAGGAAGCGAATCTGGATCTGGACAAGCCGATGTCGCAGCTGTCGCAGTACGAGTGGAACGTGGTGATTCACGGCTACGGCAAGTATCCCGGCGTTGTCGGATTCTTCAAGGAGATCGAGGAGCACGCCTACAAGATGCACAACCGCGTTTTCCTTTCGCGGTTCCGCGGCTACACCACATGCCCACGCTGCAAGGGCTCGCGCCTGCGCACCTCTGCGATGCGTGTGTTCATTCACGGGAAGTCCATTCCGGACATCGTTGCGATGACCATCGAGGAGGCGTACGCATGGATCGGGGCGCTTGCCCTTACCCCGTACGAGGAGCAGGTGGCAAGCCGGATCATGGAGGAGATCACCAAGCGCCTCCGCTATCTCAACGAGGTCGGGCTTGGCTATCTCCGGCTGGACCGGCTGAGCCACACACTCTCCGGCGGAGAGTCGCAGCGCATCAACCTTGCCACCTCCATCGGCTCCGCGCTGGTGGGAGCGATGTACGTTCTCGACGAGCCTTCCATCGGGCTGCATCCGCGCGACACCGACAGGCTGGTGCGCATCCTGAAGTCGCTGCGCGATCTCGGTAACACGGTGATCGTTGTGGAGCACGATCCGGATATCATCCGCAACGCCGATGTGATCGTGGACATGGGGCCGCACGCCGGGGAACATGGCGGGCAGGTGGTGTTCAATGGGAGTGTGGAGGATGTGATCAACGATCCCCACTCGCTCACCGGTGCATACCTCTCCGGGCGGAAGTCCATACCGGTGCGAACGGCGCGGCGCAAGCCCGGTTCCCGGCGCATCAGCGTGCGCGGCGCATCGGAACACAATCTGAAGGAGATCGACGTGGACTTCCCGCTCGATATGCTGACGGTTGTGACCGGCGTCTCGGGCTCGGGGAAATCCACGCTCGTGCACGACGTGCTGTATCCGGCGGTGGCACGTTCCAAGGGAGCCACCGTTGCGCTGACCAGGAATGTGGGTTCGGTTGACGGCGTGGACCTTGTCGGAGCCGTCGAGATGGTGGACCAGTCGCCGATCGGCAGGTCGCCGCGCTCCAATCCGGTCACGTACGTGAAGGCGTTCGATGCCATTCGCGAGCTGTTCGCGTTGACGCCGGTTGCGAAGGTGAACGGCTGGAAGCCTGGCTATTTCTCCTTCAACGTTCCCGGCGGTCGCTGCGAGGCCTGCCAGGGAGAAGGCGTTGTAAAGGTGGAGATGCAGTTCCTTGCGGACATCGCGCTCACATGCGAGGTGTGCAAGGGGAAGCGCTTCAAGCCGGAGACGCTGCAGGCGGTGTACCGAGGAAAGAACGTGGTGGACGTGCTGGAGATGACGGTGGAGGAGGCGATAGAATTCTTCGCGAAGGAGAAGAAGGTTGTCAGCAAGCTCGCCGGCCTGCGCGATGTCGGCCTGGGATATATTCGTCTCGGGCAGCCTGCCACCACGCTCTCCGGCGGCGAGGCGCAGCGCGTGAAGCTTGCGGCGCAGCTGGTGACGCCGGCCGACGAGCGGACGCTCTTCATTCTGGACGAGCCGACCACCGGCCTTCACTTCGACGACATCGCGACGCTGCTGAAAGCGTTCAACGCTCTGATCGATGCCGGCCATTCGCTGGTGGTGATCGAGCACAATCTGGATGTTATCCGGAGCGCGGACTGGATCATCGATCTCGGCCCGGAGGGGGGGGATGCCGGCGGCAACCTGGTCTGTGCAGGAACGCCGGAACACGTTGCGGGCTGCTCCGGTTCCTATACCGGGCGCTTCCTCAAGGAGCTTGCCCGCCGCTGAACCGCGGAACCACGCGGGCGGCATCGAGTCATAAACGATACAGCGACGCCGTGACGAATTGCCTCCGGAAATTTTCAATCGGTAACGCATTCCGGCGGGAAATGCACAGGCTGCTTCGTTCCATGCCCCTTTCGTATGTTTGTGGCCATGGTATTTCGGAGCCCGGCATTCTTCGCCTCAATCCTTCACATCTCGTTGCGTCCCCTCAATGAACCTTCTCGATAGGATCAACGCGCGCCAGTTCTCGGTTGCGGTTGTCGGTCTCGGTTACGTTGGTCTTCCACTTGCAGTCGAGTTTGCCCGCGCCGGCATTCGAACCATCGGCATCGATGTCGACGCATCGAAGATCGATGCGCTGCGTGCGGGCAACAACTACATCCGCGACATCGCGGATGACGATGTGCGCGCCGTGGTGGAGAACGGAACGTTCGCGGCAACCACGGAGTTCGTACCCGTTCACGACGTGGACGTTGTCTACATCTGCGTGCCGACGCCTTTCACGGCGAACAAGGAGCCGGACATCTCCTACATCGTGCAGGCCTCCGAGGGGATCGCGGCGAACATGAGGAACGATCAGTGCATCATCCTGAAGAGCACCACGTTTCCGAACACCACGCAGGGGCATGTGCAGCCCATCCTGGAGCGCGGCGGCATGAAGGTGGGCAGGGATTTCTACCTTGCCTTTTCGCCCGAACGTATCGATCCTGGGAACAAGGTATGGCACACGGCGAACACGCCGATCGTTGTCGGAGGAGTGACGCCGGAGTGCACGAAGATCGCCGCAGCAGTCAATCGCGTGATCATCGCGAAGGTTGTGGAGGTAAGCTCTCCGAAGGTTGCCGAGATGGAGAAGCTGTTGGAAAACATCTTCCGCTCGGTGAACATCGCGCTGGTGAACGAGCTGGCGCAGCTGTGCGATCGGATGGGGGGGATCAACATGTGGGAGGTGGTGGAGGCCGCTGCAACCAAGCCGTTCGGCTTCATGCCGTTCTATCCCGGCCCCGGAATCGGCGGCCACTGCATCCTGATCGATCCGTACTACCTGAGCTGGCTGGCGCGTGAACACGATTTCGTTACCAACTTCATCACCCTCGCCGCAGAGGTGAACGAGTCCATGCCGTTCTATGTGAAGCAGATGGTGCTGCGCCAGGTTGCTCACATGCCGGTGACGTTGAAGGCCGCGCGCATCGTGCTTCTGGGGGTTGCGTTCAAACGCGATGTGGACGATCTGCGCCACTCCCCCGCGCTCCGCGTGATGGAACTCCTTACACAGGACGGCGCGGAGAACATTTGCTACGTGGATCCCTACGTTCCCTCGCTGGATCTCTTTGGCAGGACCGTGCACGCGGTGCCGTACAGCGATTCCGTGATCGCGGACGCCGATATCGTGGTGATCACCACCGATCATACGGCGTTCGATTACGAACGGATCGTTGCCAGTGCGAGAGTGGTTGTCGATACCCGCAACGCGACGAAGAACGTTCGCACCGGGCGCGAGAAGATTCATCTGCTCGGGAGCGGCGAGTGAGCACGGTTATCTCCGTTGTCGGCGCCAGGCCGAACTTCATGAAGGCCGCGCCGGTGAAGCATGCGTTCGAGCGTATCCCGTCCGTCCGGCATCTGCTGGTGCACACCGGGCAGCATTACGATCCGAACATGTCTGATGTCTTCTTCGAGGACCTCGGCATGGGGAGGCCGGATCTCTACCTGAACGTGGGCTCCGGCTCGCACGCAGTTCAGACGGCGAAGGTGATGGTGGAGTTCGAGCGCATCTGCCTGGAGGAACGCCCGGCGATGGTGATCGTGTACGGCGACGTGAACTCCACGCTCGCGGCGGGTGTGGTGGCGAAGAAGTTGAACGTCCCGCTGGCCCATGTGGAATCAGGGCTGCGGAGCTACGACAGAAGGATGCCGGAGGAGATCAACCGCATCGCCACCGACGCGATCACCGATCTCTTCTTCGTGACCGAGGAGAGCGGGCGGCGAAATCTGATGCACGAGGGAATCCGGGCGCAGGATATCCACCTGGTTGGAAACACGATGATCGATTCGCTCGCGCGCTTCTGTGCGAGCCATGCCGCGCCCCGGCCGGACGGCGATTACTTCGTCCTCACGCTCCATCGGCCGAGCAATGTGGACGATCCCGCCGCGCTGCGGCGTCTGCTGGATGCGATCGATGAAGGAGCAGGGGGGATGGGAATCCGTTTCCCGGTGCATCCCCGGACCGAGGCGGCGATGCGCGCTTCCGGCGACTACGACCGCATCGCCTCGAATTCCCGCTGGCGCCTGCTTCCGCCGGCCGGGTACAGCGAATTCATTCAAATGGTGCGCGCCGCTCGCGGCGTGATCACCGACTCCGGCGGCGTGCAGGAGGAGACGACATGGCTCGGCATCCCATGCCTCACGCTCCGCGAATCCACCGAGCGCCCGTCGACGGTGGAAGTGGGAACAAATCATCTCATCGGTGTTGAACCGTTGATGGTGCGTGACGCTGTCGCGCGCATCGCCGCGTCGGCACCGGCCGGGACGGAACAGGAGCGCCATTCGGTCCCGCCGCTCTGGGACGGAGACGCAGCGAGCCGCATAGCTCGCGCCGTTGTCCGCTACCTGGAGCAGCATACACATTCGTGATATCGTTCTGATGCACGTACGTTCATATCGATCGACGCACTGGCTGCGGCTGGTGCTCCTGCTTACAAGTCTGTTTCCGGCAATGCTCGCGGCGCAGCCGTCATCGCCGGTGTCGAAGGGTCCGGGTGACGACCTGGTCATCAAGAAATCCGACGGTCAGGGCAAGAGTGCGACCTTCGGGCAGGACCTGCCTCCGTTGGAACGGGCGGTGGATCCGGCGCTGTATCGCGTCGGGCCCAACGATCAACTCCTTCTCTCGATCCCGTTGATCGAGGGGGGGGACTTCCAACTGGTGGTCTCCGTAGACAACACCATCCTGTTGCCTCGTGGATTCCCGCTGATCAATGTCAAGGGCATGACCCTTTCGCGCCTTCGCGAGGTGGTGGATTCGCTCTACCGAGCGCGATCGGCATCCTACCGCAACGTCAACATCTCGCTGGTCAAGCCGCGGTCCATCTATGTATCGGTGACGGGGGATGTGCTCTTCCCGGATCGGTACGTCATGACTGCGGCCGACAGGCCGACAACCGCGATCGATATCGCCAACAGGATCTCGCAGGAGGGGCTCACCAAGCAGCGCGAGGAGGAGATTGCCGAGCAGCGCCGCCGCACGCGCGACGATCGCCTTGGCGCCGGCAATTTCGGCGGCGCGCAGCCGATGCAGCGCTGGGTGACGCTGCGCCATAACGACGGCTCCATCCAGCGGCTGGACCTGATGCGCTATCGCGCGCTCGGCGACGAGTCGCAGAATCCGACGCTGCGCGAGGGGGATGAGCTGATCGTTCATTCGTCCACCATCGGCAGCTCCACGATCTCCGCCGTCGGTGCCGTAAACTCTCCTGCCACCATGCCGTTCGCCGACGGCGACAATGCGCTGATGCTCTACCGTCTCTCCGGTGGCGTCCGCGAGGGGGGAGTGGTGAAGGAGGCGTTCATCGCGCGGCGCACGGCCGCCGGTCTGGAGAAGGTTCCGCTGGATCTGGATGACAGCGTATCGCTTGCATCGACGAAGCTTGCCGCAGGCGATCAGTTCGTGGTGGTTGCGGACGATGCGGCCGTAACGGGAGGCTCCCGTGTTGGGGCGGTATCCGTGGTCGGCGAGGTGGAGCGTCCCGCCGTCTATCCGATCGTTCCCGGCGTGACGACGCTCTCCGAGCTGATCACGATGGCCGGCGGCGTGAAGCCGGATGCCGCTCTCAACGGCGCCTACATCACACGTGCGGTGGACAGTCGTTTTCAGAAGCCGGCGTCGGTGCTGGCGAGCGATCCGGGCGCCTACATATCCGCCAGTTCGCTCGCGCTCGACGATACCACCCGGATGAAGTTCGACCTGGAGAATCAGAGGAACCGCGTCTCCGCGGACTTCGTCGAGATCGTCGGGCGCGGCAACAAGGCGCACGATGTTCCGCTGGAGCATGGTGATGAAGTGGTGATTCCGCCGAACCCGAAGAACGTGTTCGTGCGCGGCCGCGTGCAGCATCCCGGCTGGGTTGCCTACGCACCCGGAGCGCAGTACGATTACTACATCACGATGGCCGGCGGTTATATCGATGCCGCAGTGCCCGGGCGTTCGCAGGTGTTGAAGTTCGGCTCCGGGATCTGGGATGATCCCGGCCATACAACGATCATGCCGGGTGACGAGATCTACGTTCCGGGTGAGCGCGATCTGCCCGGGCGAACGTCGCTCGAGATCGCGGGAACGATCGTAGGAATCACCGGCGGCATAGCAAGCCTGGCGTTCACAATCTTCACCTTCGTGCAGCAGCTCACGAAGAAATGATCAGCCTCATGAACAGAGCCGTTCGCACTCATGCGGCCGCGATACTTCTGGTGTGCGGTCTGCTTGCGGGCCGTACCGCCGCCCGCGCGCAGAGCGAGCTGCTTCCGGTGGATCATCCGGCCACCGCGACGCTGGTGCGCCTGTACGAGTTCGGAGGCATTCCGGAGTTCCCGCGCGAGCACCTTCCGATATCGCGGGCATATGCTCTGCGGCTGCTTGTGCAGGCCGGCAGGGATACCACTCTGCCGGATCTGTTGCGCAGACAGGCCGCATACTATAGCGACGAACTGGTGGCGGAGACCGGGTTCGCTCCAACCGCAGCCTTCATCCCAACCGCCGACACATCCACGCTGATCTACGATCACATCGGCGGTGACCAGCCGGTGGTGGTTCTGGAGTATCGAGACCCGGAGTTGCACACGCACGTGGCGCTGGAGCCGGTGCTGGATGGAGACCTGCGGGTGGATCCCGATGCTCACGCAACCGCGCTGATTGCCCGGGGCGGCCTGGAGCTGCGCGGAACACTTCTCGGCCATATCGGCTTTTCCGGACGCGTCACCAACGGCTCGGTGGCCGGCGATTCCGCGATCGCAGCGCGCGACCCGCACATCAATCGCGACGGCTCCTTCGGCATCACCGGCTTCGGCCGCGACGTCAGCTCCGGTGACGGGCACATCCGTGCGGACTTCGACAACGTTGCCATCGAGCTCGGGCACGAACGGGTGCAGCTTGGCGGGGGGCTGAGCGAGAGCCTGCTGCTGGGCTCCGATCTTCCGGTCAACTTCGATTACCTTCGCTTCTCGGCTCGCTTCGGACGTGTAGCGTTCACACATATCCATGCCTCGCTGCTCGGTGAGGCCACGGGCGATTCGCGCGGGCCGTACGCGGAGATACCGGCGAAGTACGTGGCCGCGCATCTCCTCAGCTTCGGTCCGTTTGCGGGCCTTCGATTCTCGATCGGCGAGTCCGTGATCTACCATGGGCGGCCGTTCGATCTGGGCTATATCAACCCGCTCGTCTTCATGAAGACGCAGGAGCAGTATCTGCTGGATCGCGACAACGCGAACCTCTATCTGGCGATGACCTGGGCTCCGATCAGAAGAGCGTTGCTGGAAGGGGAGATCCTGGTGGATGACCTGCGCTTCTCGCAGATCGGGAAGGGCTTCTGGAACAACAAGACGGCGTGGCGCGTGGCGCTCCGGACCACGGCCGTCGGTGTCGACTGGCTGGACGCCGCTGTCTCCTACACGCGGCTCGAGCCGTATGTGTTCACGCACTTCAACCCGCTCAACGACTACACACATGCCGGCGCAATTCTCGGCGGCGGAGGGCTGCAGCCGAATTCCTGCCTCACCGAACTGACGTTGGGCGCCACCCCTGCGCCGTGGCTGCACGTGCAGGCTGCTGCCGGCTTCGGCGAGCACGGCGCCAACACGTACGGCATCGATCCGGTGACCGGGCGCGATACTGTTCTGGTGAACGTTGGCGGAGATGTGCACCAGACGCATCGCGCGATTCTGGACAACGATCACGTGACGTTTCTGGACGGCATTCTGGAGAAGACCGTGCACCTGCGGCTGGAGGCGGAGTACGAACTGCGGCGCAACGTCTATCTGCGCATCGCGGCCCTTCGCGATCAGACAACGGTGAACGGCAGCACCTCTCCGGTGACGGAGATCCGGTGCGGCCTGCACGTCGGGGCGCACTAGTCGAGTGGTCAGTAGTCAGTGGTCGGTAGTCAGTAGCTCGTTGTTGTCTTCGACTGGCAACTGACCACTAACGACTAACGACTGACATTCCGAAGTCAGTGGTTGGTAGTCAGTAGCTCGTTGTTGTCTTCGACTGACAACTGACCACTAACGACTGACGACTGACAACCTGCACTCCGAATTGCACTGAGAGGAAGTCCATGCAGATGTGTCGAGGAGGTATGCGTAGGGCGGGCGCCTTCGGCGCAGGCAAATCATATGCGAACCATGAGTTCAACAATGCGAGATAGAATTGTTCCGGCTGGCGACCAGTCCGGGTTGCCGGAGGGTCAGGTGATTCTCTTCGAGCAGTTCCGGATGTTCAAGCGAACGTGGAAGCTGGTGCTGGCGATCGCCATCGTGGCGACTGCCGGCGTTGCGGTGTATGTCTTCGGCTATATGCCGGTGGAGTACATGGCCGTTGTGCGTGCGCTTCCCCCGAACAAGTCCGGCACGCCGCTCGACAACATCATCGGTGGAATATCGACGTCGCTCAAGGACTTCGGGCTCTCCAAGCTCGTGGGGAAGGCGGGATCGGACAACGGTTATTCCCGTTCGGTGCTGATCACCAGCCAGCCGCTGTTCGATTCGCTCATCTCGCACTACGATCTGTTCACCGTGTACGGCATCCCGAAGGGACGCTACGACAAGGTGTACAAGAAGATGGCGGAGAACATCAATGTCGACATCTCGCCGGAGGGCCCGATCTCCGTTGAGGTGTACGATGAAAACCCGGAGCGCGCGGCGAAGATGGCGAACGACGTCATCTTCTTCACCAACATGCTCTCGCGCGAGTTGAACCGCCGCGAATCGGAGCCGTTGACCAAGTACATCGGCGCCCGGTACGAGCAGACGCGTGACGACCAGGAGAAACTGGGCGCGGAGCTGCGCCAGTTCATGGCGAAGAGCAAGCTGTACGATCCGGAGTCGCAGGCGAAGATCATCGGCACGGCGGTGACGGAGGCTGAGGGTGACGTTGCCGCCAAGCGGACACTGGTAGAGGTCTATCGCAAGGCGCTGGGTGAGGACGATCCGCGCACCATTCAGGCGAAGACGTTGCTGGAACAGGCGGAGGCGCAGAGCCGGAGGCTCGCCGCAGGGCACGCCGGCGTGCTGAACGGCCCTTCCGTGGAGAACCTTCCGGCCTCGACCGTGGAGTATCTGCGGCTGCGTCAGGACTACGAGGTGAACGCGAAGGTGCTTGCGCTTCTGGAGCCGATGTACGAACAGGCGAAGTACGACGAGCTGCGCGACATTCCGGTGCTGAACGTTCTCGATCCGGCGCGCGTTCCTCCGGAGAAGGCGCGGCCGAAGCGATCGATCATTCTCGCATCGGCGTTCATCGGCACAATCATCGTTGCCTATCTGATTATCGCAATCGTGGCATACATCCGCAGCTTCCTCCAGCGCTATCGTGCCTACAACGATCGCGCGGCCCTTCCGGAAGGCCCGCATCACGCCGGAGAGTTGAATCCATGACAACCGGGGAGCGCAGCGGCGGGTTCGCCTCCGGCAGGGGAGAACCCTCCCGTGCCATGGCGGAGCCGCTTCCCAACGGCGGCGCTCCCGGCGTACCCGGGGCGATTGCCCTCGCCGCGGTCTGCGTGGTGGTGATGGCTGCCGGGCTGTTCCTTCCCATGGTGCTCGGCATACCGCTGGACCCCGGCGTTACGCTGCTCGCGCCCGGGATGCTGCTCCTCGCCGCCTACCTCGCCTGGTGGAACGAGAAGGTCTGGATCTACGCCGCAATTTTCAGCCATCTCCTCTTCATGGTGGATTCCACGCCGGACACGATCGGGCTGGGGGAGATTGCATTCGGCGCTCTGGGACTTGCGGGCTTGGCGCTCTGGTTCGTGAAGGAGATGGTGATCTGCCGGCGTCGGATCGTTGACTCCAGCTTCGATCTGCTGTTGATGAGCTTCATGATCGTAAGCACCGCTGTCACGCTCATCGCCAACACGCTGCACGGCGGTGACCTGCTCCAGTATCTGAAGGAGTACGGCGTGGTGGTTGATCTGCTCTTCTACTTCCCGCTCCGGAAGAACGTAACGAGCCGCCGCGACGTTATCATGCTTCTCTGCGCGTTCGTTGGCGTTGCGCTCGTGAACGGCGCCATCAGCTTCCTGAACTATCGCGAGCGGCTTGCCGAAGCGGTGTTCCAGTGGCAGCTGACCGCCTCGCGAAGCAATCTGAACGAGTCCACGTCGCAGGCGCTCTTCGTGCTTGGGACTACGATGTTCGCCTACTCGAAGCGGCTGTGGCTGAGGCTGCTCTCGCTTTGTCTGGCGGCTGCCGGGCTGGTGTTCCTGCTGGTGTCGTTCTCGCGAAGTCCGATCGTGGCCGCGCTGCTGGCGCTTGCGATCATGATCGTGATGAGTCCGTTCCGAAACGGAAGGCGTGTGGTGGTTGCGTTGTTCATGGCGTTGTTCGTGGGGGCGGCCGCGGCCCTCATCATCTTCCCGCAGATCGCAACCAACGTTGGTCAGGCGCTGGCGGAGCGCGTGCTCTCGGTGGCGAGCACGGGATCGGACCGCTCGTTCAACGCGCGCATCGTGGAGTCCACGGCCATCCTCAGGAACTATTTCGGCTACTCACCGATACTGGGGTGCGGCTTCGGCGTGCCGTACAAGTATCTCGATCCGCTGTCGAACACCACACTGAAGGGATACTTCGTTCACAATGGCTACGTGTGGTCGCTCTTCAAATTCGGCCTGCCGATGGCGTTGATGTTCCTCTGGGTGCTGGTGCAGCCGTTGCTGCGTCTGCTGCTGCGGGCGCCGCGGCGCCACGAGGGGTTCGATCGCGCGCTTCTTGCCGGTGCGGTGGGATACGTGCTCTGCGCGTTCATCGTCAACATGACCTCCAATCTCTTCACGCAGGTTTCCACCATTCTCAATATCGTGATCTGCTGGGTGCTGTTCGAATACGTTCAGCGCAACGCCATGGCTCGCGATGCACGTGCGCGCTCCGAACACGATGAGCCGCAGGCGTTCGGCCATGCAGGGAGTCCGCTGCTGGAGGGGGGGCGGTGAACGCGATCGGTGCACGGCTGCGCAAGGTTGGCGTGGGCGCCGATATCGGTCTCACGGTGGTGTTGCAGGTGATAAGCGCCGTGGCGGCGTTTGCATTTCAGGCGAAGTTCCTGCGCGCGCTCAGCCCGGAGGATTCCGGCCTCTACTTCCTTGCCATTTCCTATATCACGATCGGTGCGGGCCTGGGTGATTTCGGCATTGCCGCCGCCGTGTTCCCACGGCTCTCCGTTGCGCGCGGCGAGATACCGCCGGCGTTCCGTGCCGCGCTGGTACTCAGAACGTTCACGCTGGTGGCCAGCATGGTTGTTCTGAACCTCTATCTGATGGCGCGGGGGAAGTGGGACCTGCTGCCGCTGTTCAACGTCGGCGCGCTCTCCGTGTTCATCAGCGGCAAGGCAACGGGGCTGCGTCAGTTGGTGGAGATGATCTGGCGCATGCGGGGGCGCACGTATGTTGTGACGCTTCTCGCGGTGATCGATTCGGTGATAGCGCTGGCTGCAGTGGTGATCATGGCGATGGCGGGGAGGCTGACGCTTTACTGGCTGATGATCATCTTCACGGCCAGCAGCATCCCCGGCTGCATCGCGGTTGTGCTTCCGATGATTCCGCAGATGCGCGCCTCCGAAGCGTTCCGGATTCATATCCCGCGCCGCTACTACATCGCCCTGCTCACGGCCTCGCTGCCGGTGGCCGCCATGATCGTCCTGGGGCAGACCTCCGCCCAGTTGGAGACGTTGGTTATCGATTCGTACACCGCGATGAGCCATGCGGACATCGCCTCCTACAACGCAGCGGTGCGCCCGCTCACCGGGCTGATCTTCGTTGCCACCACGCTCGGCTTCGGCCTTGCCCCGCTTATCTCGCAGCATGCCCGCGGCGTTCGGTCCGACTATTCGCTCTCCTTCATCGTTTCGTTGGCGGTACGGCTGGTCGGCGTTATCTCGCTCGGGCTCTGCCTGGTGTGCGGGCTGTTCGGCGAGCAGGTGATGGGAGTGTTCGGCAAGGAGTACGTGAACGACGCCTACATCCTGAGGATCTTCAGCGTGATCAGCGCGCTGACATTCACGGTGGTTGTGTTCGACCAGTTCCTGCTTGCGCTCGGCAAGCGAAAGCAGACGCTGATGGGGGCAACGCTCAATCTGGGCCTCGCGCTCCTTACCGAACCGATAACCATCAGAATGTGGGGCATTCGCGGGATGATGTACTCCAAGGGCCTCGCGCTCTGCTGCCTGATACTGTTCCAGCTTACGCGGATGAAGCCGGAGGCCCGCGTTGCGGCATGGAAGGGATTGCTTCGGCTGATTCCCTCCGCGGCGGTTCTGCTGGCCGCGCTTCTGTTCACGGTGAACTATGCATTGCCCGTACGGGCCGTGATCGCCGCCGTCGCGCTGCTCGGCATGCTGCTCCTGATGAAGACGGTTCGTCTGGAAGAGCTGAGAACCCTGAGGAGGCTGAGGGTGTCGTAGGGGCCGGTGATCAGTGTCAGTGGTCAGTCGTTAGTCGTTGGTAGAGACAAACACATTCAACTGACCACTAACCACTGACATCCAACGGATGAAGATTGAATAACAGTTCCCTGCCGTTTTGCTCCCAAGGAATCCAGATGGGCGCAATTCACCGTAACTTTTGACCACCCCAGGTTGTATTTTACACGCTGTTCCGGGTTGGTGCTCCCTGTACTGTGGAGCCCGGAACATTCAGCCGGGATTCGTCCCACGTGCATCGTTGGGACATGATACGTGCCGGGGGACGTCTCCGATCCTCGAGCATCCGTATATTCCCACGCATTCCCGGCTCGCATTCTTACCGCACGATGCCGCGGATCGTGACGCTCGCCGACTTTATTGCATGGCAGAAACGCATCAACCAGACGGACGTAGCAGTCACCCTCACGTTAGCGTCGTGATGGTGAACTACAACACGAAGGATCTCACCATGGAGGCCGTTCAATCGGTTTTCAGTTCGGTGCAGGACCCTTCTTTCGCCGTTGAGGTGATCGTTGTTGACAACGACAGTGCCGACGGCAGCGCCGATGCCATCGCCGCCCGTTTCCCGGACGTGCGTGTGATCCGCTCTCCGGAGAACGTGGGCTTCGGTCGTGGAAACAATCTGGGCGCCGCGTTCGCCGCCGGCGAAGCGCTCTTCCTTCTGAACACCGACACAATCGTACGTCCCGGCGCGATCGAGCACCTGTACCACAAGCTGTTCGAGAACGATGCCCGCGGGATCGTTGGACCGTTCCTGGAAAATCCGGACGGCAGCTATCAGTGCTCGATGCTTTCGTTCCCGACTGTGTGGCGCACGTTCTGCGTCTTCTTCTGGCTCGACCGCCTGCTCCCGCGCGTGCCTCTGTTTGCCGACGGGATGATGACGCATGTGGATCCGCTTGCCGAGCATGCCGTTGATGTGATCAACGGCGCCGCGATGATGATCCGCCGGGATCTGTTCGAGAAGATCGACGGGTTCGATCCCGAGTACTTCATGTACTACGAGGAGTCCGACCTCTGCATGCGCGTGGCCAAGCTTGGCTGCGTCGCCTATTATTCTCCCGGCGCACGGGTGCTGCATCTGATCAGCCAGAGCAGCAGAACGCATCCGTGGTGGTTCTACCACATACTCCGGCGGTCGCGAATGATCTATGCGCGCAAACACATGACCCCGCTGCAGCGTGTTGCCATGGCGACCGTTGTTCATGCTGCCTATGCGTTCCGGATCGTCATCTATCCATTCATCGGCCTTGTGAAGCCACGGTTCAAGATGATGGGACGCAATATTCTGAAGTCCTATCTCCGCTTCGACGCCCCATATTTCCCCAGGAAGAACGCCAACGCATGAAGATTCTGGATATCACCTCCAGACTTCCCTATCCGCTGATCGACGGTGCGCGCATCTGCATGTATCAGCTCGTGCAGGGGCTTTACTCGCATGGCCATAGCGTGCACGTCGTTGCGCTGGAGGAGGAGGAGTCCGATCCCGGACCGCTGGATCAGTTTGCGCAACTGCACGTTGTACGAATCTCCAACCCGCCGAAGGTGATCGGAGCGCTGAAGACGCTGGCGCGGAGCGAGCCCTACACGCAGTTGAAGCGGGAGCGGAAGGACGTCTATGATCTGCTGGACCAGTTGCACGCCCGCGAGCGGTTCGATCTTGTGATTGCCGATCAGGCGCACGTGGCCCAGTACGGTGCGTACATGAAGCGCCGATATGGATTGCCCTACATACTCCGCTGCCATAACGTTGAGCACGAGATCTACCGGCGCCACACGGCCACGGAGAAGAATCCGTTCATGCGCTGGTACGTGGGGCTGCAGGCCGATCGCTGGGCACGGTTCGAACAGGAGCAGATGCGAATGGCCGATGCATGCATCGCAATCACCCGGCGCGACGAGGATACCATCCGGCGGCTTGCGCCCGGCGTGCGCACCCTCACCGTGCCGGCTGCCGTTGATCTGCATGCGTTCCCCTATACCGATCCCGCGCAACGCGAATCGAACTCCATGATCATGCTCGGCAACATGGGCTGGCCCCCGAACAGAAACTCCGTGCTCTGGTTTACGCAGGAGATCCTGCCGCTGGTGATGCAGCGCAGGCCGGATGCCGTCTGCTACGTGGTTGGCGACAATCCGCCGCTCGAACAGTTGCCGCGCCCATCGGAGAACATGCGGATCGAAGGGCGTGTGGAATCGATTGCCCCGTACTACAGTCGCATTGCGATCGGCCTGATCCCGCTGAACGTGGGTGGAGGGATGCGCGTGAAGATGGTTGAGATGATGGCGAGCGGCATGCCGATCGTTAGCACCGGTCAGGGAGCCGAGGGGAACGAGGCCGTGCCGGGCGAGCATTATGTGCGAGGCGATACACCCGGTGCGTTTGCCGACGGCGTCCTCCGCCTGATGAACGATTCCGAGGAGCGTGTGCGGATTGCGCGTGCGGCCCGGGAGTTCGTTGCAGCTACCTATTCCACGGAGCAGACAAGCCTGCGTGTTGAGGAGCTGATGCATGATGTGATGGCACCGAATACTCGCCGCGTGGGCGCATGAGGCTGGTTCCCACGATACTGTTCTGGGTTGCCGTCGGGTGGGTCTTCTACGTCTTCATCGGCTATACGCTGTTGATGGCACTCCTTTCGCGGCTGCGTCCCCGGCCGCTGGCACGGTGCGCGGACTACAGGCCGCGTATTGCGCTGGTGATGGCCGCCTACAACGAGGAGCGGAACATCACGGAGCGGCTCGAGAACTATCTCGATCTGGACTATCCGCGCGAACTGCTCTCGTTTCTGATCGGGAGCGACGGCTCCACCGATGGTACCGACGCCATCATCGAACGCTATTGCGCGATGGATCCCTCCATGACGCTGCAGCGCTTCAATCGGGTGGGGAAGACCCGGATCATCTACGATCTCGCGGCGCGCACCGATGCCGATGTCATTCTCTTCACGGACGCGGACATTGTCTTCGCGAACGACGCCCTGAAGGTGATCGCCGGCTGCATGTCCGATCCAACGGTTGGAGGAGTGATCGGCAGGATGAGTTATCGAGACTCCGCCGCAAACGCCGGCAACCGCGGACAGGGGAAATACCTGCAGCTGGAGAACCGGTTGCGCGCCTGGGAGTCCCTCTTCTGGACAACCGTTGGCCCGAGCGGCGAATGCTTTGCCGTGCGGCGCGGAAGCTACAGCCCGATGACGGACTATCGTCTGTCGGACGACAATCATCTGGTGATCACGATCCCGCTCAATGGTCTCCGCGTCTGGTACGAACCGACCCTGGCGGTTGTGGAGTTGAACAAGCGTTCACTCGAGACGGAATCGCGGCGGCGGCTCCGCATGGGGCAGCAGGCAACCGCGACGTTTCTCGCGCACCCGGAAACACGCTGGCCGTGGCGGTCGCTGGTTGGCTTCGAGATCTGGTCGCACAAACTACTCCGCAACCTGGTGGCGATCCCCATCTGGTTGCTCGCGCTCTGCGCGCTGCTGCTGGCCCCCGGCTCCACGTTCTTCGCCGCGGTGGCCGCGATGGTGCTTCTCTGGGGCCTTGCGATGCTTGGCGGATACATCGGCGACAGGCTTTCGGTGAACGTGCGCCTGCTTCAATATCCGCTCTACTTCACATCGATGCTGAACAGCCTCGCGATCGGATCGGTGCGAGCGGTCTTCTCCGGCGGATTGGACAGGTGGAACAGTCCACGGATGTGAGGGGGAGTTGCTGAACGGCAACCGGTGGTGGGCGTGCGCAACCTCTTCGTGCACAGCTGCCGGCTGCCGCTGCGGTCATCCCCCCGGGTTCAACAACTGCGCCGCGGCTCGTGCGACTATTCCGTGCGGGACCGGGCCGAATGATTCATGAGCACATCGAGCGTACAGAGTATTCCCGAAACCGGACCGCTGCGTTCGGCGCGGCGCGTGCTGGCATCAACCGTGAAGGGGATTCTGAAATCTCCTCGCGGCGTGCAGCTGCTCGTGGTATGTGCGGACGTTCTGATGCTGGTGTTCTCCTTCACGGCCTTCTACGCCGTGCGAGTGAAGAGCGGCCTGTTTCTGTTCGCGCCGGATGTGCCCCTTGCGGACTTCCTTCAGCCCACCGCGATGGTGCTGATTGCCTGGCTGAGCCTCTTCTGGTTCAGCGGCGTCTATATCTCGGTGCACAATCGGTCGCTGTTCGACGAGTTCTACGCCGTGCTGAAGGTGATCGTGATCGGCTGGGTGGTATTCTTCATAGCGATCTATCTCACATCCAGCCACAACCCGGACGGCATCAGTTACCGAATGATCTCGTTACTGATCTATCTGGTATTGCTTGTCGGGGCAATCGGCTTCGGCCGCTTCATGGTGCGGCTCGTGGTGCGTCGGCTGCGAAAGCGCGGCATCGGACTGCGCCGCACGATCGTGGTTGGCGATTCGCCGAAGAGCCGCCAGCTCGTGGAGATGTTCACGAAGCACCCGGAGCTCGGCTACGCAGTGCTCGGGACCGTGGCGGTGAGCAACAGCGTGACGCCGGAGTTCGCCAGCAGGCTTCTGGGGCGGATCGAGAACATCGACCAGATCATCGCCGCCCGGCGTGTCGATGTTACCGTGCTCGGAATGGAACTGCAGCGGGAGATGGTGCCGAAGCTCCTTACCGAGACGGCCGTTGCCGACACGACGATCAAGATCATTCCCGATCTCTATGACATCGTCAGCGGGCAGGCGAAGGCACAGCATCTCTACGGCATTCCGTTGATCGAGATCAACCCGCAGATCATGCCGGTGTGGGAGCAGCATCTCAAGCGCGCAATGGACATCGTCTGCGCCGTCGTGGGTCTGGTTCTTGGCGCGCCGCTCTGGATGTCCGCGGCGCTTGCGGTGAAGCTGGAGGATGGCGGGCCGGTGTTCTATTCGCAGGAACGCGTAGGGCTTGGCGGGCGACCGTTCATGATGCACAAGTTCCGCTCCATGCGCATCGATGCCGAGAGCAAGGGGATAAGCTGGACGACGGCGAACGATCCTCGTGTCACCCGTGTGGGACGGTTCATCCGCAGGACGCATATCGATGAGCTGCCGCAGCTCTGGAACGTGCTGGTGGGGGAGATGAGCCTGGTGGGGCCGCGCCCCGAGCGTCCGTTCTATGTGGAGAAGTATTCCAAGGTGCTCCCCTCCTATCCGCGCCGTCTTCGGGTGAAGCCCGGCCTTACGGGCTGGAATCAGGTACAGCTCGAGGACATGGTGGAGAATGTGGAGTTCGTGCAGGAACGTCTGCGGCACGACTTCTTTTATATTGAAAACATGTCGCTTCGGCTGGATATCGAAATCATCTTCCGAACGATCCTCAGGGTCCTGCAGCGCAAGGGGCAGGCGTGAGAGAGCGTCAGTTGTCGGTGGTCAATGGTTCGTAGTCAGTGGTCAGTAGTTCTTGGGGCTTGGTTCTTGGCCAGGACCGAAGATCGAACGACAAGTAGGAGTTCCTGACGAAACCGGGTGGCGATAGCATGCCTGCCGGCCTTGCAGCGACTATGGATAGGAGCTCTACGTGATAGTCCGTCGAATCTGGTTCCGGGCCTTCGGGGTGGTTGTGGTGAATGTCCCCGGCTGGCTCCGTCAACCAATGACAATTGAGGGCGGACTATCAGCAGCAATTCAGCATACTCCATTGTAGGCACAGAGATAAAGAAGCGTGGTTGAGCAGTTTGTCCCGCAGCGCGCCCTGGTAATCATTCCTACCTATAACGAGATCGACAACGTTCCATCGTTGATCGGCCTCGTGCTGGATGCCGATCCGCGCATCGACGTTCTCTTCGTAGACGACGGTTCCCCTGACGGCACCGGTGACTACATCAGAACGTTGATGGAACGCGAGCCTCGCGTGCATCTGCTGCAGCGTCCGCGAAAGATGGGGCTAGGGACGGCATACTGCCGCGGCTTCGAGTATGCCATCGAGCATGGGTACGATGTGGCGATGGAGATGGACGCGGACTTCTCGCACGATCCGAAGGTGCTGCCGCGTTTTCTGGAGGAGATCGAGAGCGCGGACCTGGTGATCGGCTCACGCTACGTGAAGGGAGTGAACGTGATCAACTGGCCGATGAGCCGGTTGCTTCTCAGCTACTTCGCGAACATGTATTCCCGGTTCGTCACCGGGATGCCGCTGCACGACGGCACCGGCGGCTTCAAGTGCTTTCGCACGGAGGTCCTGCGGCGTATCGATCTCGGGCGTGTGAAATCCAACGGATACTCCTTTCAGATCGAACTGAACTTCCTTGTCTGGAGCCTGGGGAGGAAGATCGTGGAGATCCCCATTGTCTTCGAGGACCGCCGCAGCGGCGTCTCCAAGATGTCGCGCAACATCATCTTCGAGGCGGCCGGAATGGTCTGGAAGCTCCGCTTCGCCAAGCTCTTCGGCACGCTGAAGAAACGATACATGAGCGCGTAGTCGGTGGTCAGTAGTCAGTCGCATACAGACTCAACTCACTATTGACCACTAACCACTAACCCGACCAATAGCCAGCACTCCGTGGATATCTCCGTCGTCATCGTCAACTACAACGTCTGCGACCTGCTGCTGAATGCCGTGGCGTCCGTGTATGTTGCGTTGGAGGGGATCGAAGGGGAGATCATCGTTGTGGACAATGCCTCCACGGACGGCGCGGTGGAGGCGCTCAATCGGACCTATCCCGATGTGATCACCATCCCGCTGGACCGGAACCTGGGATTCGGGGCCGCGAACAACATCGGCATCGAGCGCTCCAGCGGCCGCTACATCCTGATTCTGAATCCTGATACCGTTGTGCAGGAGGATACTCTCCGCACGATGCTCGCCTTCATGGCGGAGCATCCGGACGCGACGTTTGCCGGCTGCAAGATCATTCTGCCGAACGGTGCCTACGATCCGGTTTCCAAACGCGGCTTCCCCTCACCCTGGTCTTCGTTCTGCAAGGTCTTCGGTCTGAGCCGTCTCTTCCCGAAGTCGCGCCTGTTCGGCGGGTACAACCTCACCTACATCGATCCGGACCAGACCGCCACCGTTGATGCGCTCTCCGGCTGTTTCATGTTCTGCCGCGCGGACGAGCTGAAGGTGCTGGGGGGGTTCGACACGGATTACTTCATGTACGGCGAGGACCTCGATCTCTGCTATCGTGCAACGAAGCGGGGAGGGGTTATCTACTACCATCCCGCCACCTCGATTCTCCATCTCCGCGGGCAGAGCACGCGCAGAAGTTCCATCGATGCGCTTGCCGTCTTCTACGAGGCCATGGAGATCTTCGCGCGGAAGCACTTCCGCTCGAACCTTGCGCTCCTCTGGATGCTGCGGCTTGGAATCCGGGTGCGGCGCTTCATCGCGCGTGCGCTGGAGCGCTTCCCGGCGATGGGGCTCGCCGTGGTGGACGTGATCGCAACCCTGGTGGGTTTCATGATCGGCTCCTCCATAAAGTTCGGCGGCCCGTTCGTCTATCCGGATTATGCCTTCCCGCTGGTGCTGATCCTCCCCTCGCTCATCTTCATCATTGCCCTTGGAGTGGTGGGCGGCTATTCGTCTGACGATCGCGCGCCGGGCAAGGCGCTGCTCGGCTTCATGCTGGGCTTCTTCGTGTTGAGCACGCTCCCGTACTTCTTCAAGGCGTACGCGTTCAGCCGGGGCGTGGTGCTGGTCACCACCGGCGTGGCGGCGTCGATAGGCGTTGTTGCGCGTTTCCTCTGGCTCCTGTACAGGCGCACATTCGGCGCCGAGGCCATCCGCCGTGTTGCATTCCTCGGGCGCAAGGCCATCGGCCCGGAGGCACGCAACGCCGTTCGGCGGATGTTCGCCACGCGTCCCGTTGCGATCGTGGGGACGGTTGTGCCGGCGTTCAGCGACACCGTTGCGTTGGGGGAGGAGGCATTGGGAACGGTGGAGAATATCGGAAAGATTGTTCGCGAATTCGGTCTGACTGATATCTTGGTATTCGATTCCGTGCTGAGCTATGGTGAGGTGCTGCGGGCGATGGAGCATGTGGCCAAGAAGCCTGTACACTTCCACATCCTTCATGGATCGCTGGAATCGAGCGATGACGCGGCTTCCGGCGCATCGATGACGGCGGTCATTCCCTCGCGGGAGCGCCGAGCGTCCGTTATCGCTCTTCGAAAGCTTCGCGATCGAATCGCGGCGGGAATGGCCTTATTGTTCGCGCCGGTTGTATATTTGGCTTCTGAAACACCCGGTGTTCACCTTCGGATGCTATGGGAAGTGCTGATCGGTCGCCGTCCGTTGGTGGGCGCGGCCAGGGGACCGGTTCCGACGATGGTCGAGCCGATGTTCTCGATGACGGCACTGCATCGGGAAGGGACGCTGAGTGCGCGTGAGGTGGCGCAGATAGAGAGCTTCTACAGCGCCAATCAATCGTTTCTGCTCGATTGCGAGATTATCATCGCGGTGCTGAGGCATCGCAGACCCACGGTTGCCATCGAATCCGTGGTAAAAAAGGGGAAGCGGCTGCCGGGGTAAACCCAATCCCTCATACCCGGCACCGGTACTGTCACAGATACGGTGATCGGTTCGCCTGCAGGCGGACCGGCGGATACCGTAGATTTCCAGGGGCGGGCGGCATCCCTGCACACCAATCGAACGCCCGATGCCCTGTATCGGAAACACAGAACAATGGCGAAGTACGTTCTCGAGTTTGAACGTCCGATTTTCGAGTTGGAGGAGAAGATCGCCGAGATGCGGTCCATGTCCGATCAACTCGATATCGGCGATGAGATAGAGGTTCTCGAACAAAAAGTTGAGCGACTGCGAGTGAGCGTCTACGAACAGCTTACGCGATGGCAGCGCGTACAACTTGCCCGTCACCCCGACCGCCCCTACACCCTTGATTATATTGCCCTCATCTGCGACGACTTCATCGAGCTGCATGGCGACCGCGCCTATGGCGACGACAAGGCGATCGTCGGCGGCCTTGCACGCATCGACGGGATCGAGCTTGTGCTGATCGGCCAGCAGAAGGGGCACGACACCAAGGAGAATCTGGAGCGGAACTTCGGGATGCCGAACCCGGAAGGGTATCGCAAGGCATTGAGGCTGATGAAGCTGGCGGAAAAGTTCTCGCTGCCCGTACTCACGTTGATCGATACCCAGGGCGCCTATCCCGGCATCGAGGCCGAGGAGCGCGGCCAGGCCGAGGCGATAGCGCGCAATCTCCTGGAGATGGCCCGGCTTCGTACACCGATCGTCAACGTTGTGATCGGTGAGGGAGCAAGCGGTGGCGCCCTTGGCATCGGCATGGGTGACCGGTTGTTGATGATGGAAAATTCGTGGTACTCGGTTATTGCCCCTGAATCCTGTTCCAATATTCTCTGGAGGAGCTGGGATTACAAGGAGCAGGCCGCCGAGGCATTGCGTCTTACTGCCCGAGATCTTCTCGAGATGGGAATCGCCGACGGCATCATCCCTGAACCCGTTGGTGGCGCTCATCGTTTTCCGGCGCAGGCGGCCGAAGCTCTGAAGGGGAGCGTTCTGCCCGCCATCCGGGAACTGATGGGGCTGCCCCTCGAGATGCTGATCGAACGCCGCCACGAGCGCTATGCATCCATCGGGGTGTGGACCACCGCCGGCTAGCTAGCGATTCGATTGTGCCGTTTGGAATGACACTATGGGGACGAGCCGGAAATGACGCACGGTGTTGGCGCGATCCGGTGGAGTGGCTTGCTGTAAACAACACCATAACCATACCTATCCGGATTGAAAGCACCATGCGAGTGCGAGGCATCGTGCAGGACAGGTACCCATACCGTGAAGCAAGGGGACAGAACAATGGCTGCATCTGACAATACGGGAGGCGACGACCAGGGAAAATCCTGGCGTAGCAGAGGAGTCCGCGGAACGGGGGAATCCGCGCGTGAAGAGAGGAGTGAATCGGGTTCCGACGGAGGACGTCGCGAGACTCCTCGGTGGGAACCGGTATGGCGGGGCAGAACCCGTCCTGAGTCGGGCGAGGGGGATGCTCCCCGCCGTGATACGAACTTTCGCGAGCGCCGGACCGCAACACCGCGCGATACCGAGGCCCCGCGTGATCCCGAACGGCGCGACGATGCCGGCCGCGGCGAGCCCCGCAGCGCCGGCCCACGCCGCGACGCCGGCGACAAGCCTGCATGGCAACCGCCGCGGAGAGATCTCGGCGATCGTCCGGGAGGCGATCGCGGCGACAGGCCAGGCGGCGACAGGCCGGCACCCCGCGAAGCCTTCGACCGTGGTTATCCGCGCCGTGAGGGGGCCGATGCGCGTGGCTTCGGCCCGCGCCGTGAGGGGCCGTCGGAGCGCGACAGCTTCCGCCGCTCGTCGCCGGATGCCGATTCCCGCGAAGGCTTCAGGCGTGAACCGCGCAGGGATGATGCTCCGCGCGAAGGAGGCTTCCGACGTGTAGGCCCGGATCGTGATTCCGGTCCGCGCCGCGACGGGCCGCCGCCGAGGCAGTTCGGCCCGCGCCGCGATGCGTCGTCGGATCGGGGCGACATTCGTCGCGATGGCCCGGAACGGCGTGAAGGCTTCGAGCGCCGCGAGAGTGGAGGCGAACGTCGTGAGGGATATGGCCGCCGTGATTCGGGCGAACGCCGCGAGGGTGGGTACTCGCGTCCGGCCGGTGATCGTCGCGAGGGCGGCTTCTCCCGCCCGGGCGGTGACCGCCGGGACGGAGACCGTCCGGTGCGGTTCGAATCGCGCCGTGATGACGAGGGACGCGAACGCCCGGCACGCTCATTCGGCGCTCGCGATGGCGGCCGCCGCGACTATTCCTCCAGGAACGGAAGCGAGGATCGCGGGTCCGACGATCGCCGCGAGGGGCGCGGAGGCGGGCGGGCGCCGATGTTCATGCCGTCGCGTCCGGGAGCCTACCGATCGAAGTCCCGCACCGGCGACAAGGAAAAATTCCTTCCCAAAAAGAAGAAGAAGGTTCGCGTCTATTTCCACCAGGCGCTCACACGTATTCTGCTTCCGAAGCTTCTGGTAAAGGCACGCTACCTCTCGCCGATGCTGGCCCGCCAGTTCATCGAGGCGGGTCGTGTACGGGTGAATGCGCGCATCGTCTCCTCGCGATTCTACGAGGTAAATCTTCGGAAGGAGCGTGTAACCATCGACGAAGCGCCAACCGAATATCCGCGGCGCGTCTCGTACATGGTGATCAACAAGCTGGCCGGCAGCATGTGCGACAAGAACGACGAGCTGTTCAGCTCCATTGCCGACGGCTCATCGGAGTGGGCATTCCCGTTCGGTCGTCTGACGAAATCGGTATCGGGCCTGGTGATCTTCTCCAACGATCCTCGCATGCTTGCGCGCCAGCACATGCTGGACGTGGAGTTGCAGAAGGAGTATCGCGTCCGCATCAACAAGCATCTCACCGATGAACAGATCGATGAGCTGCGGCACGGCATCCTGGTGGGAGAGGACTACTTCGTTCCGCTGCGCGTGATCCCGGGCAACCGGAACAAGAACTCGATGTGGCTGGATATCACGCTGCTGGACGACTCCTATCATAACCTCTATCCGGCGTTCAAGAAGCTGGGGTGCGAGGTGGTGAAGATGCGTCGTATGCGTATCGGCCTGCTCAACGAGACCATGGTGCCGCCGGGCGAGTGGCGCGAGCTGAGCGGATTCGAGATCACCGCTCTGCAGCTGGCGCGCTTCATGCCGGGCGAGCTGCCGCCGGAACCGGCCACACCGATGCGGCCGCGGCTGGAGAAGGCCCGTGGCAAGTTCGCCGGGAAGGAGTTCGGCCGCGGCGGACCGCGGAAGCCGGAGTGGGATCGCGATCGCCGGTTCCCGCCTGGTGCCCCTCGCAAGCCTGGATTCGGGCGCCGTCGTGACGATGAGGATCCGGAGGATCGTCAGCGGCGCGAGGAGCTTGCGGACTCCATTGGAAATCGTTAGACCCCTTCAGCGCCATGCCCGAGATCGTTGCGAACATGGTGCAGGTGCATCCGTTCCGCGTGCGGAACGGGACGATCGAACATCTGCTGCTCCGCCGGTCCCGACTCGAAGCATTCGGGGCCGGCGTCTGGCAGGTGATAACCGGAGTGATCGAACCAGGTGAACGTTCGTTCGCAGCCGCGCGGCGCGAGCTGGCGGAGGAAACCGGACTGGAGGCTGACCTGTGGATTTCGCTCCCCGGCGTGGCCGTCTTCTTCTTCGAACCCGCAGATCAGATGATCCTCTCGCCCATGTTTGCCTGCCAGCTCCCTGCAAACTGCGAACCACTCCTCTCGAACGAACACTCGGAGTATGAATGGCTGCCCCGCGACCCGGCATGCAGTCGTCTGGTCTATCCCACCCACATCCAGGGGCTGAATGAGGTGGAGGCACACGGCGTTGTGCGGATCTAGCTGCCGCTGGAGCTCCGGCTCCGGGCGCCCTCGCGAACGGCGTACACCGCACCGGCGACACCAGCTATCGGATTCGATCTCATGCGTCGGATTGCCCTTCGATTGATGTACGACGGAACCTTGTTCGTCGGCTGGCAGCGCCAGCCGAACGGCCGGTCCGTTCAGGAGGAACTCGAACGCATGCTTGGCCGCCTGGCCGGCGACCAGCCGGTTGGTGTGGTGGGGGCGGGACGCACTGATTCCGGCGTGCATGCTCATGGGCAGGTTGTGCATGCGGATATCCAATCCCGCTACGACGACGCCGCCATCCTTCACGCGCTGAACCGGATGGCGCCGGAAGATCTGGCCGTTACGTCGCTCGTTACCGCGTCGGCGGACTTTCATGCACGCTACAAGGCCTGTTCCCGCAGCTACCGCTACAGCATCCTCTTTCACTCCGATCCCTTCCGCACGCGCTATGCATGGCGTGTGCAAGGCATGCCGGATCTCGGGATACTTCGAGAGGCATCCGCACGGCTGGTCGGGACGCACAACTTCACCACGCTCTCCAAGAATAATCCCGATACACCAAACAGTGTCTGTACCGTAACTCGCGCCGAATGGCGGGAAGGGGAGAATGGGATCGACTTTCACGTGACTGCGGACCGGTTCCTCTATGGCATGGTGAGGCTTCTGGTTGGATGGCAGATCGACTGCGCTCTCGGAAGACGTGCCCCCTCGGAGCTGGGGGAACTGCTTGCCGCGTGCGACCGGTCGCTGCAAAGCACATCGGCGCCGGCGCACGGGTTGTCCCTCGTGGCCGTTGGCTATCCGCCGGAGTTCGATCCGTTTGCCGCCGGCTAGTGTGCGGTGGAACGCCGGAAGCCCGCCGTGCTCACGATGAAGAAGTGATTCCCGGCGCAACCATGGGCCTGCGTTTGGCAAGCCATTACGCGAGAATCGCAGCGGAATCTCGAAGCCAGGTCGTAAATTCGCGCCTACCCTGAGATAGAGCGGCTTGTCCGCGCATTTCAACTCAACTGCACTATGAAATCCTTCCGTCCGTTCCAGACAGCAGGACGCCTCTCCAGGCGCGCCTGGCTGTACCTGTCGGCGAGCATCCTTGCTGGGCTCGCCGCATGTGGTCTGAACATCTACTCTGTCGACCAGGATGCCTCCCTCGGCAAGCAGATGGATCAGGAAATTCGTAGCACCCCATCGCAGTATCCGATTCTGAACAACGAAAGTGTTCGCGGGTACGTGCAGGGTGTGGTCAACAAGATCATCCAGTCGCCGGCTATCAAATATCGGGGCAAGTTCCCCTACACCGTCACCATCATCAACGATGACAAGACGGTGAACGCATTCTGCACGCCCGGCGGCTACATCTATGTCTACACCGGGCTGCTCAAATTCATCGACAACGAGGCCACGCTGGCCGGCGTCGTGGGGCACGAGATTGCGCATGCCGAGGAACGTCACGGCACGAAGCATATGACGCAGGCGCTGGGCGCGGACATTGCATTGCAGATCGCGCTTGGTAACAATCCCGGGCAGCTGGCGCAGATCGCCGGAAACGCGACCGTGTTGCTGGCGACGCTCCGCAACAGCCGTTCCGACGAGATGGATGCCGATACGAAGTCCTTCGAGTATCTGCGCAGCACGCCGTACTATCCCGGATCGATCCAGTTCTTCTTCAAGAAGATGGTGGACGCCCAGGGGAATCGTACGCCGAGCAAGCTGGAGGAATGGACCTCTACGCATCCAACCTCGCAGGAGCGTTACGACAACATCAACAGCCTGCTGAAGTCGTCGAATACGCCGCCGCCCACGGCCGCGAATCTCTTCGCCGACAATTATCGCAACATGCTCAGCCGCCTTCGTTGATGCGATTGCGCAGGGAGCCGCGCGATGCCGGCGGCTGCGAACCGATCCATCGGCCGGACACATTCACGGTTGCGGACAACGCATTCGCCGCAGGCCTGCGGCGACCGCGGCCCTCACATACTGAAGATCATCCTCAATGGCCTCGTTCAATTCCCGCTACCGCGCCATTCTCGAGCGGAACTCCACACGGCTCTGCATCGGCCTGGATTCCGATGTCCGGAACGTGCCGGATGCACTCGCCGGTGCGGCTGACCCGCTCTATGAATTCAACGCACGGATCATCGATGCGACCAGCGATCTCTGCTGTGCGTACAAACTGAACCTTGCGTTCTACGAGAGCGCGGGACCCGAAGGGATGCGCTCGCTTGAGCGTACGCTTCAACGGATTCCGGAAGGGGTGCTGACGATCGGCGACGCCAAGCGCGGCGATATCGGCAACACGGCGGAGCGCTATGCGAATTCGCTCCTCGCCCACTATAACTTCGATGCCGTTACTGTGAATCCGTACATGGGCATGGATACGCTTGCCCCGTTCTTCGCCTACGAGGGACGATGCGTGTTCGTGCTGGCCCTCACGTCCAACCCCGGCTCGGCCGATTTCCAGCGGCTCCAGGTAGACGGCACACCGATCTACATGCGCGTGATCAACCGGTGCATGGAAACGTACGGCGCAACCGGAAGCCTGGGCTTCGTTGTTGGCGCAACGCATCCCGGTGAGCTTGCCGATGTTCGCCGCCATGTGGGCCAGGATATCGCCCTGTTGATTCCCGGTCTCGGGACGCAGGGGGGGGACGCGCAGGCAACTACCGCAGCGAACGACGGCGGCGTCGCCTTCTTCAACGTCTCACGCGCCATCATCAGCGCCGGGAAGGGAGCGGACTTTGCGGACCGCGCACGCGAGGCCGCCCGTGCGTTCGTTGATCAGATCTCCGAGAATGCCGGCACAACCGCGCTCTGAGCGCTGCACGGCTTCGTTGCGATCAATATCCGGAGCCGATCGGTAGTCGATCGGCTCCGGACCGATGCCGGTGTCCCCTTCGGCCGGACCAGCCCGGCCCGGATGCAGATTTTTTCGCAGGACCTCCACATACACACGATGCCGTTCGCGGCATACCCCTCACTTCACTTCACGCGCTCAGGCGCACCGTTCGCGTTCGATGCAGCGCGCGGCGCATATCGTCGGCGCCCCGCTGCACGAAGGCTGCGCGGGCGCAATGCGTGCAGGCCGGCGACAAACGAAGCATGAGGTCAGGGAGATGAAACCGGGTTTGGAAGGGGAACTGTACGCGCTGTGGGAACGCAGGGCGCTCACCGGAATCATCCTGCGTGGAACGCGGGGTGAACATATTCACATTGTGTCGCGCGGCGAACGCAATGCCGGTGCAGGTCCGGACTACACCGGAGCGGTGCTGTTGTTGAACGGCGAGCTGGCGGTGGGGGATGTGGAGATGCACGTGCACGAGCGGGAGTGGTTCGCACACGGCCACCATCACGATCCCTCCTATGCCAATGTGGTGTTGCACGTAGTGCTGCACGGTGACGGGACCGGCGGGCCCGGACTTCCCACGCTGCTCTGCGACGCGTTCCGGACGGCCGCGGGTAGTGAGCTGCCGGACGCAGCCGATACAGGCGCTGCTGAAGCGCGTGCTTCCGTGGAAGGGGCGCCGGGCGCGGGCTCCGCTGTGCTGGCACCGATGTTGATTGCGGAGCTAGCGTGGGGACGGCTGCTGCGCCGGGCAACGCAGATCATCCGTGCTGAGCCGCACGTTGCAACATCCGACCGCGTACGGCGTGCATTCCTTCGCCGAGCGTTCGACGCGCTTGGATACGGTGGCAATCGTGATGCCATGGGAGCCGTGTGTGAGGCGGTGCTGAGCCGGGAGGGGGCGCTGGCATCGGCATCGTTCGATGACATAGCGGCACTGGTCTTCGCGGCGGCGGCCCTCGTGCCGGAGCGCGTCGCGGCATCGGCGCGCCAGTTCATGAGCGAGAGTCGTTTGCAGCGTATCCTCAACAATCACGATCTTCCCCGGAAGAGCGTCTCGTGGCAGTTCGGCACGCGGCCGGCCAACGCGCCGGAGCGCAGACTCTGGGGTGGCGTGCGGATCGTCTTCGAACTCTATCACCGGGAGTTGTTGGAGCGGTTGTTTCGCGATCTGCGCAACGAATCACTGCGCGATGCCCGCCGGGCCTTTCACGTGCGGATGGGGCGCGGTGTTATGGTGGGGGCATCCAGGGCCTACGACATTCTGATCAACGCGGCGCTTCCGGCCGCGCTTGCGGCTGGCCTGCTTTCAGGTGATGCGGGCCTAGTGGGCGCAACGTGCAGGCTGTACCGAACAGCGCCGTCCGCGGGGTCCAATGCGATCGTGCGAGCCGTTGAGCGGCGTTTCGCTCTCGGACACGCAATAGGCGGAGCCTTCTGGCAACAGGGGGCAATCGAGTTCCATCAACGGTATCTCACTCCCGACCGCAGTCGTCTCTCGTTCGTCGCCGAGCCGCGCGAGCCCGATCGGCGAACGTGAACTGCTCCGCCGCGAACCGTTCCATTCGGGCGGCCCTCTCAACAAGCCTGTGCAATGCGCCCCCGGCGGCGCTGACATTCAACATTCATCCTTCCGTGAACCATGGCTGCTGACGCATTTCAACAATATCTCGAGAAGACACGCACCCTTGCCGACCTCAGTGCCGCTGTCGCCGTGCTGGGCTGGGATCAGGAGACGTACATGCCCGACGGTGCGGCGCAGGGACGCGCCGAACAGATCTCCACGCTGAGCGCGCTGGTGCATCAGATGACCGTAGAACGTGGTTACGGCGATCTGATCCGAACGCTGAGCGACAGCTCCAACGGTAATGGATTGGAGGAGTGGCAGAAGGCCTCGCTCAAGGAAAGCCTTCGCGATCTGGAGATGGCCACCAAGCTTCCGGAGGAGCATGTCCGCGAATGCGCGCGTGCGACATCGCTGGCGCAGCATTCGTGGAAGCAGGCACGCGCCGAGAAGAACTACGCTCTCTTCGCCGATGCACTGGCGCATCTGGTGGAGTTGAAGCGCAATGAGGCCGGGTACCTGGGATACGCGGAGAATCCGTACGACGCGCTGATCGATCAATTCGAACCGGGGATGACTGTAGCGCAGCTCACGCCCGTGTTCACGCGGCTGCGCGAGGGAACGCGCGTGCTGCTGGAGAGGATCGCGGCCGCGCCGAACAAGCCGGACGACGCCGTGTTGTTCACGGACTTCGACAAGGAGAAACAGCTTGCCTATTCGCGTGAGATGGTGGCGAAGCTGGGCTTCAACTTCGGTATCGGGCGGGTGGACCTTTCGGCTCACCCGTTCTGTACGTCGTTCGGCATGACCGACGTGCGCCTGACGACGCGCGTCTTCAACGACGATCTGCGAAGCTGCCTCTTCGGTCTGATTCACGAGGCCGGGCACGGCATGTACGAGCAGGGAGTGGATCCCGCCTACACCCGTACACCGCTTGCATCGGGAACGTCCATGGGCATCCACGAGTCGCAGTCGCTGTTCTGGGAAAACATGATCGCCAGAAGTGAGCCCTTCTGGCAGTGGGCGTTCCCGGGTCTGCAGAGCACCTTCCCCGGGCCTCTCGGCTCGCTGGATGCTTCCGGATTCTTCCGTGCCATCAACGTGGTGAAGCCGAGCTTCATCCGAATCGAGTCCGACGAGCTCACCTACAATCTGCACATCGTAATCCGCTTCGAGATCGAGAATGCCCTTATCAACGGCCAGATCACCGTGGCCGATGTCCCGGAGCTCTGGAACAGCAAGATGCGCGAGTACCTCGGCATCACGCCGGCAGACGATGCCGAGGGATGTCTTCAGGATGTTCACTGGTCGTTCGGCGGCTTCGGATACTTCCCCAGCTACACGCTTGGAAAGCTGTATGCGGCGATGTTCTACCGCCAGATGAAGCGTGAGATACCGGACCTGGAAGCACAGATCAGCTCCGGCCAGTTTGCGAACGTCCTGGCGTGGCTGCGTGAGAAGATTCATCGGTGGGGGAAGTCCAAGCGTTCGGCCACACTTGTGATGGAGATCTGCAACGAGCCGCTCAGCGAGTCGGCGTTCCTTGAGTACATGACCGGCAAGGTGGAGCGGGTATATGGCCTCGGCTGAGTGGGTTCGCACCGGCGGCAGCCGGGGCCCGATGGGGTCCCGGCCGGCATCCCCGGAGGGACGGTTGAGGCGGTTCTACCCGAATGATGGTTGCGATCGACATCCAAAACCATCGTGGCACTAACCGACTGTTCGGCTTCGTCGTACTAATGGAAGAGCGGCACCAATCATAGTTACCGGTTCATTGTGAGCACGCACGTCAACAACGGCAAAACCCATGCGGATGCCTCTGCGCAGGCACCGGCCCACTCGCCCGTGAACGGCGAGAAGGGCACCGTTGCGCAGGCGCGTGTCGCCGGAGAAGTCGTGCGTCCGGTGAAGATCGATCCCGTGGTGCTGGAGGAACAGCTCAACCACCTTCTTGACGTTTGCCGCAGGAATCTCCGCACCTGCGATGCCGAACTCATTCGTAAGGCCTTCTATCTCTGCGTTGATGCCCACAAGCGGAACATCCGTGCCTCGGGTGAGCCGTACTACACGCATCCGTACGAGGTGGCAATCATCGTTGCCACGGAGATCCGGCTGGATGACGTGTCCGTGGCGGCCGCGCTGCTCCACGATGTGGTGGAGGACACCGATTTCACGCTCGACGATATTCGCGCGGAGTTCGGTCCGGTGGTGGCGGAGATCGTGGACGGCGCCACGAAGATTACCGATGTCTTCAACAGTCATGAGGTGACGCAGGCTGCTAGCTATCGCAAGCTTCTGCTCTCCATGGTCAACGATGTGCGCGTGATCCTGATCAAGTTCGCCGATCGCCTGCACAACATGCGCACGCTGGAGTATCTCTCCCCGCAGAAGCAACAGCGCATGGCGAAGGAGACGCTGGACATCTACGCTCCGTTCGCCCATCGTTTCGGTCTGGGCAACCTGAAGTGGGAACTGGAAGATCTCGCGTTCAAGTATCTGAACCCGGAGATCTATGCACAGCTCAAGAAGGAGCTCAACGCCAAGCGGCGCCAGCGCGAAGGCTATATCGAGCGCTGTATCGAGCCGATCACCAAGCGTCTGGAGGACGAGGGATTCAAGTTCGAGATCAACGGCCGGGCAAAGCATCTCTTCTCGATCTACAACAAGATGCGCCTGCAGTCGAAGTCGCTGGACGAAGTCCACGACCTGATGGCCATCCGGATCATCCTGGATACTGAGCAGCCCAACGATTGCTTCACCGTCTACGGCATTGTCTCGGAGATCTATACGCCGGTGCCGGAGCGATTCAAGAACTACATCTCCGTCCCGAAGAAGAACGGCTATCAATCCATCCACACCACGTTGATCGGTCCGGACGGCAAGCAGATCGAGGTGCAGATCCGAACGCGCAAGATGCACGAGGTGGCGGAAAAGGGAGTGGCGGCCCACTTCATCTACAAGGAGTCTTCGCTCAACCCGCTTATTACCGAGGACCGGCAGCTCGAGGAGTGGGTGAACTGGATTCGCGACATCTTCGAGCGTGTAGGGACGGACGAGGCCCCGCAGGAGGTGATGGAGAGCTTCCGGCTCAATCTCTTCCAGGACGAGATCTACGTCTTCACGCCGAAGGGCGATCTGCGCATCCTTCCGAAGGGAGCAACACCGATCGACTTTGCCTTCGATATCCATTCGAAGATCGGATTTCATTGCATCGGTGCGAAGGTGAACGGGAAGATCGTGCCGTTGGATACGGAGCTGAAGTCCGGCGATCAGGTGGTGATCCTCACCTCCAAGAATCAGACGCCGAGCCCGGACTGGGAGAAGATTGCCGTTACGCACAAGGCGCGGAGCGGCATACGCCGTTGGATGAAAGAGGAGCGCCGGCGCCAGGTGAAGCTTGGGCGCGAGATGTGGGAGAAGCGCGCGCGGCGCGAGAGGCTGCATATCAACGACGACGATTTGGAGCGCATCGCTCATTCGCTGCGTTACGATCATCGCGGCGATCTCTTCTTCGACATCGGTTCCGGCAAGATGACGGCCGATGAGGCCGTGGATCTGGTGCGAGAGCGGATGAAGGCGCCGGCACCGAAGGAGGATCTTCCTACGTTCGACGGGCAGGCGTTGTACGACCGCTTCCTCAACGAGGCCCGTACAACCAGCCGGGGCGTGATCGTAGACGGAACCCTGAAGGGGCTGAAGTACAGCTACGCCAAGTGCTGCAGCCCGATCCCCGGCGATCAGGTGATCGGCATCGTCTCCACGGGAAAGGGGGTGATGATCCATCGCGTCACGTGCAAGAACGTGCTCAACCTGCTTAGCGAGCCGCGCACGTCCAGCCGGGCGCTCGATGTGAACTGGGATGGTTCGGACGGATTCGAATTCATGGCCGGCATCCGCGTGACAGGGGAGGACCGCCCGGGCATGCTGAACGATATCACGCATGCCATCCTCACATATCAGAGCACGAACATCCGAAGCGTGAACATCGCCTCACTGGACTCACTCTTCGAGGGAACGGTGATGGTGATGGTGAAGCATATCGACCACCTGAACCGACTGATGGAGCGCCTCAGAAAGATCCGCAACGTACGGCAGGTGGAACGGTTCGAACAGTCGGGGAACGAATGAGTCGCACGGGGAAGAACCGGGCCTTCGAGGGGACCAACGAGATCCCGCTGGACGAGTTGGTTGTTGACCCGGCATATCGAACCACCGTGCGGCGCCTGGAACGCCTGCGCAGCACGATCGAGCGCCGCCAGCCCACGCTTCACATGGTATTGGAGAACGTACACGATCCGCACAATGTCTCTGCCGTGCTTCGTACGTGCGACGCCGTTGGCGTTGGAACCGTGCACCTCGTCTATACCTACGAGGAGTTCCCGAAGATCGGGAAGACAAGCTCCGCAAGCGCATGGAAGTGGACGAATATCGAGCAGCACCAGTCGGTTCAGGAATGCTACGCCCGGCTCCGCTCGCTGGGCTGCCGCATCTATGCCACCGATCTCGCCGAACGCGCAGTCAGTCTGTACAATGTGGAGATGACCGGGCCAACCGCGCTCGTGTTCGGCAACGAGCATCGCGGCGTTACGCCCGAGGCATCCAGCCTGGCCGACGGGAACATTCTGATTCCGATGGTAGGGCTTGTGCAGAGCCTGAATATCTCCGTGGCGTGCGCGGTTACGCTCTACGAAGCCATGCGACAGCGGACTGTTGCGGGGATGTACGATACGCCCGCGCTTGGGCCGACTGCGATCGAGGCGATGCTAAAGGAATGGGCGGAGCGGTGAGAGAGATGAAACATGAGTTATGAGGTATGCTGCATCACCCATCCCCATCACCGACATCTAGCCGATCGCCAGCCTCTTCGTACAGAGATCCAGATCCTCCTCTTCGTTCGTTGCGATCACCGTAATGCGCTGCATGCGCCGGCTCGACACCAGTTCGCGCATTGCTGCGATGCCGTCAGGGTCGAGCGTGCTCATCGGCTCATCCAGCAGGAGGATGGGAGGGTCGTGAATCAGGGCGCAGATGAACTTCGCCCGCTGCAGCATGCCGGAGCTGAACGTGGAGAGCCGGTCGTTGCGCCGGCCGGCTATGCCGAATCGTTCGAACAGTGCATCGGCGCCGGACTCGTGGAGCGGCAGGCCGCGCATCTGCTGCATCAGACGCACGTGCTCCAGCAGCGTGAACTCCGTATAGAGCTGGAGATAGGGGGCAACATAGCCGATCGCGCGCGTCAGAGCGGCGGCGTCCAGATCTGCGTCTCCGTCGCGCCACGCCACGCGCCCGGAGGTTGCCTCCATTGCGTTCGCAATGATCTTCAGGAAGGTGGACTTGCCGGAGCCGTTGCGGCCGGTAACGGCGAGCGCGTCGCCGCGCGTGAGCCTGAGGTTGAGATTGGCGAACACCTCGCGTGGGCCGAAGCGCTTCGCGAGCGCGTCCACGCGGAGTTCGAGAGTGCGCTCCGATGTCATCATGCGCCGGCCGGTTCTCGGTGGGAGGGGACACTACTTGCGGATGATCGCGATCTTTCCCATCAGCGGTTCGCCATCGTTGATCGACAACTGATAGATATACACGCCGCTCGGCACCACATTCCCTCGCGAGTCACGTCCGTCCCAGGCAAGGCCGAGTTGGTTGTTCAGTTCGTCCAGCTCATGGATCTCCATCACACGAACGCTCGCCATCGAACTCGAATACAGCCACAGCTTCGCCTTGCGAACCTGATCCTTCGCGAGGTTGACGCCGAAGAGCAACTGTGCACCGCCATCGTTGATGAATGGCTGCGGTGCAACGTGTGCCGTTGGGAAGAGCGGCTTCTGACCGCCGATGATGATATCGTCGCAGTACTGCGTGCTCGGTGCGAGCAGCTTGAAATACACTTTCCCGGACGACGTTGAAAGCTCGCGCGAACCGCTGTGCTCGGTGGCGGATATCTCGATCGATGCGTTGTCCTGTGCCAGCGATGGGCCGCCGTGTCCGAAGTCCGTTCGTGCGTTCGTGACAATGAAGTCGATGGTGTCCCGTTTTCCGGATCCGTCCGGCTGCGTCAGAACACGATAGAGCCCGAACGAGAGCGGCCAGAGTGTTGTCGGCATGCTGAGATCGTTCGTTCCGTCGAACGGCAGTACGTTGGCCGCTTTCATCGTGGGATAGAACCGTGCTTCCTTGAAGTAGGTGGTATCGTCCACCGTGCGGCCGCCGGTATGGTAGCACCAGTCTGCGAACTGGCAGAAGCTGTTCTCGAGATTCGTTCCATGGTTGCGCAGCGCCAGGTCGATCGCATCGTACGACGTGTTGGCCGTCGTGAACTGCTCCCATATCTGCCGCACGATATCGCGCCCGAGCTGCTTGGAGATCATATCCATGAACAGCACGTGCGCGTAGCCGTCAACGGTGTTGGCGGTTCTCTGCGTTGCAAAGCTGTAGTTCTGCGGCGCGCCGAGGAACAACCGCACGTATTGCAGATAGTCCGGAATGTCCGGCTCCACCTGCCGCTCGAACCAGACGGATGTTGCCTCGTAGAGAGTGGCCTGCGAGAAGTCGAATCGATAACGACTGAACTGAATGATGTGGTTGAACTCGTGTGCAACCGTCACGCGCAGCCCCTCGATGCCGGATGTCGGATAGCCCACGTAGTCGTTGTCCAGCACCAGGAAGCCCGCAACAGTGTTCGCGCCCGTCGGGTTGTCCTCCTCCGGCTGCGCGAAGCCGTAGATCTTCGCGTCGAGCTGGCAGAAGTAGACATCTACCTCCTGTCCGCCGCCGCGGTTGTTGTCGGGGGCCGGAGGTAGGAAGCCGTACTGATTGACTTCCACGTCCCAGGTATGCTCCAGATAGAATGCGGCGGAGTCGATGAAATCGGGAATACCGTTGCCGTCCAGATCGGCAAGCGGCACATGATCTGTGGAATCCTGAATGTCGTAGTGCAGCCGGAAGTGGCCCCCCGGGCTCAGCAGGGTTGCCTGCTTCGGCGGGCGCGAGTCGCAGACGAGCTCGATATCGGCAAGGCGGCGCACCTTGTCCGCATCCGGTCCCGCCGAGAAGGCGCTGCTGGAGGGGTGGTGCGCGGCATACCAGAGCATGGTTCCGCAGAGCGGGGGAGTGGCGGCGGTGTGCGGCTGCTGCTGGCTGCTCATCGCGCGCTCCTCCTCCTTGCTTGGAGCCTGGGCGCGGATGATGCCGGGGGCGACCAGCAGGAGAGTAAACAGAAGCTGAAGAAGTAGCGTTCGTACGCGCATTGTCGCTCGATAGCTGATTGCGTTCCGCACACACATGGTGGGCGTTCGCGGGTGATGCCTGGAAGCGAGTGTACGGGGGCCGAAATACCCGGGCCGATGTCCTGCGCCGGCGAGGTTATGCCCTGTCCAGCGCCTCAATCCGTTTGCGGCTCTCAAGCCGCGCCTGCCTGCGGAGCTCCGCGGCCTCGTAGCGCCGGCGCTCCGCCTCGGACTCAGGTATCACGGGGGTTGCCGGCAGGGGCGTACCGTTCTCATCGATGCCAACGAATGTAAGATAGGCCGTATTCGCGTGGATGCAAGTCCCATTAATCGCGTCCTGCAGCTCCACCCGGACACCAACCTCCATCGATGTTCTGAACACGCGATTCACCGAGGCCTTCAACACCACGATGTTGCCCAGCTTGATCGGCGCATGAAAGCTCATGCCGTCCACCGATGCAGTAACGCAGACGCGCTTGGAGTGGCGCATCGCGGCGAGCGCTGCGGCGATATCGATCCAGTGCATCAGGCGGCCGCCCAGCAGATTGCCGAGCTGATTCGTATCGTTCGGGAGAACGAGTTCGGTCATCACAACCTGCGAGTCCCGAACCGGGCGTGGTTGATCGTTCATGTGTATCACTTGGGGGTGGATGATGCCTGCAGCAGCTCCTTCAGCCGCACCTGTGCTGCCTCCTTTCGAGCCGCAGCAAGCCTGGCAAAGCGTGTGTTCGGATAGTCCTCGATCAATCGGTCGAAATACATCACGGCGGATTTGTAGTTCTCCATCTTCATGTAGAGATCGGCCGTCATGTACTCCTTCTGCGCAAGCTTCTCCTGCAGCTCGCCGACGCGCGACGCTGCTATCGCTGAAAGCGAATCGTTGGGGTAGATCGAGATGAACGCCTTGTAGACGTCGATCGCATACGTCGTTTCACGCTGATCGCGATCGTACGTAGGGGAACTGCGGTAATAACTTTCGCCGGATCGGAAGAACGCCTCGCGCTGGAACGAGCTGTTGGGGAACGAGGTACGAAGCCGGTTGTAGTTGTAGGCTGCCAGCTTGTAGTCGCCGTTGCGATAGTAGCTCTCCGCAAGGTAGAACTGTGCGTCGTCGGCGTAGTCGCTGGCGGGGTCCTGAAGGATGATAGCGTTGAAGAACTGCTGGGCTTCCTGATAGTCCTCGTTGTCGAGGGCCTTCATCCCGGCCTTGAACCGCTCCTCCGTTGTGCCGGATTTCAACAGCTGCGCGTTGCCGCTGCCGCAGGAACTTGCCAGAAGGGCAGAGGCGAGGAGGGGAAGAATCACATTGCGTGAGGAACTGAACATCGAGAAGAATGCCATGCAGAGATCCTGTACTGCGAAGAGGGGAACACATCCGCCAATCGTTCAGCATTCCTAACGTTCGGCGCTGCACGGCCCGTATGCTCTGACGTGCAATCCGGTTTTGATAGGAACTGTCGCGCGGAACGATCACGCACGCCGGTTACGTTGTACGCCCTTACAACAACCCCTCGGGAGCCGTTGATAGTGTCCGTGAGTGACGGCCGCCATTGAATGACGCGCAGATGAACGTCTGTCACCAGTGCAGGGCACCATGCGCATCGTTGGCGCCTCCCGCCATCGAACGTATGCATCCGGAGTCCGGAGGTTACTGGCTCCGGACCGTAAAGAAGAGGATTGTCATCACTACGGAGGCGCCGATAACAACCGCCGGCTCCACGACGCGCGACCAGAATCCGCCGCCCGGCTGCGCAGGCTGGGTTCCGCGAGTGAAATCATAACCGGAGCCATCGAGGCGCGGGACCTGATCGGCCGCTACCGTATCGCGGCGGACGGAGCGATAGTGCGTCTCGCGGATGGCCCCTCCGGAAGAGCGGAGGAGAGCGCTTACCTCGATTGAAGCTTCGCGGCTTACATGATCGTCGTCGCCGGCTACAACGTCGTAGGCCACGCCGATGGAGCGGAGCGCGATCGTTACGGATGCGTCGCTGTCGCACGAACGGACCTGCATGCCGTGGCTCGCGGCAGCCTGTGCCATGTTCTCCTCCACCAGCCACGAAGCCGGATGTCTGATCACCACGGCGCAGAATCCCGAAGAGTCCGGCTGCGAGGCAAGTGCGGAATCGCACACCTGGCGGGCACAGAGGCCGAGCACGTCCAGATTCGTCAGTTGTGCGCTGGCCTGCGGCGTACAACTGACGAGCGAAACAAGCAGTGTCAATACGGCCGCAGCCGGCCTGCTGCGAAACGCTCCACGCCGATTGCCACCGGTTATCCAGTCTGGTTGCGGGCGAGCGTTCATCGCATCGTTTGGGTTGCAGCCGTGCGGTGCCTGCATTTGACGCCCGGCAGAGTGGGGAACCAGCACGCGCGGTTCCGGGGCGTAGCCGGCAAATCTACAACGCTTTCCGGCTCCGTGAACCGCAAAAGATCCATTGCGACAAAGCGAAACAGCGAAAAAAAGCTTTGACAGCACATTCGCTGAGTTCTATCTTTGCAAGCTCTTAACTGAACTACGTATCGATAACAGCTATGCCGCAGCATAAATCAGCCGAGAAGAGGGTTCGTCAGACTGCACGCCGCCGTGCGCACAATCGCTACTACAAGGTGATGATGCGCAACGCGCTGAAGTCCGTCAAGGCCGCAACGTCCAAGGAGACGCTTGTGGAGGAAGTTCGCAAGGCAACGAAGATCCTGGATCGCCTTGCCACGAAGGGACTCATCCACAAGAACTTTGCCGCCCATCGCAAGTCGCAGATGGCGCGCATGGTTGCAGCAATGGACGCGAAGTAGCTGCGTCCAGGACTCTTCGCCATTCGTCTCCACCGATGTGACGACCTCCTGGCGAAGTGGAAAAGTTCTGCACCCGTAGCTCAATTGGATAGAGCATCTGACTACGGATCAGAAGGTTTGGGGTTCGAATCCCTACGGGTGCGCAAAAGCCTGGCAGCGATGCCGGGCTTTTTTTGTTGGGGTGTCAATGTGGGTGTGTATTGTGTGGAAGCTCCGAGCCGGGATGCTGCCCGCCCGTCCAGTGGGTGCTTCGGCGCCGGCAATGCGGGGTTGTGACCATGTGCGTGGAGCCGGGGGGCGATCGAGGAATCTCCGACAGTGTTGCTTGCCGGTTGACGTTGACGCATGAGGCTGTTTCGCCGTTGCTCGATAACAGTTCCTATCAAGATCGAACAGGGGAGTGAAGGTCCTGCGGGAGAGGAACGGACCGGAACGTAACATGTGCGGCGCATGAACATCGCGATCGGCTCCAACATCGTTTTGAGGCACGGGGAGAGACGCGAAGCGAGCCCGGTGCCATGCTCGCATATGTGCCATCGGCATGGTGGTGACTAACCGGGAAGCAATGTGAGCGCATAGTTCCATGACAGAGGAGTTGATGGCAGACACCCTCATGCATCTCTATCTGAGGATCGTGTTCGAACAGGGAGGCGAGACCTTTACCGAGGAGGAGGGGCAATGGCTTCGTGAGGCTCTCGCGTCCGTTCCCGGAATTGTACGCGTCAAGGAAATCCGTCGTCACCAGAGGGCGGGATACGCCACCACGGTGGATGCCGAGCGGGAGAATCTGGAGGAGCTTATCGACGCGATTCATGCACGCGGACTACTTCTGGTGATGTGATCTGCTGTGTCTCAATCTGCCGCTGTATTGGGGCTGTACGTGGTCCGATGCCGCTGCGCTTCATTGTCGAAACGAAGAAACGGCATCTGGCCACTCGATGCCCATGTACGAGCACCCACCGGCAGTATATAAAACCCCGGCTCGTCGACATTAACCGGAGCACCCCCTTCGCCTGTCGCCTTTTTTGATCACATGAAGTTTCTTTTGAATCGTTTCTGTGCAGCCTCTTGTCATATGCGGCAGTGACGAACGCCTTCGCTGAGCGGGCCACTGCCGACGCGCTTGCGTTTGTGAGCTGGCGGATGGTCAGCAGATCGCAGACGAAGCGTTGCCATCCCCATCGATGAGGCAGTAGGCACACCACTCTCCGACATGCAACACCTCCTGGCCGGCAACATCATGAATTGCTGTGCGAATTATTCGAATGATGGGTCGAAATGCTCGAAGATGCTCCTCCGGCAGCAGGCATTGGCAATGTGGAAGAAGTTCCGCAGAACCGGCATCTGTATTATTGAGTGTCGTTTTCCTCTCTAAATAGTCCGACGGAGTGCGTTCCGTTGAAAAGCGGGAGCGCGTGGGACGGTACAAATCCGAAATGCTCTCACCTTCGGACGGTTGAATGAACATACGTCGGATCCCGGAACATCGCGCTGCGATTTGCTCCGGAAAGTCGATACTGTTTCCATGCATACGGATGCATGATCGGCGCCCATATGCACGGTGAATGTGGCAGTTGACAGTCCATTGTCCGTTGCGGATGCAACGGTGAGCGCTGCCGCACGGATTGTATTCGTACATCACAATCGGAGTAGTGTCATGAAGAAATTTGTCATTGCGTCGTTCATCGTCGCCGTTGCTGTGACGGGCACGATTGTTTCAACCAGCGCGCATCAGAGGACGATGCCGCACCATGAGTTTGCTGCCAACGGATACGCCAATGTCGGGACATCAATTACATGTTCGATCTCCGGGAGTGGGATCGCATCGAGCAATAATGCGGACTTCCCGGATGTGAATGTCAACGCTTCCGGCCAGGCAACTCTTACGACTATCGACAATGATCCGGATGAGCAGGCGCAGGCCGATGCCGCAAATCTTGCACTCAGCACATTCAGCGTGCAGACGATCACAATATCGGGCCACGACGATACGTATGGCGATTTCAGCCTTACATTCGATGCCAGCCGCTCGGTGCCGAATTCGAAGATCATCGCAAATAATCCGGGCGAACAATTCCCGGCAACCGCAGACATATACGCCAACGTCTCTGGGACGATCAGCTCGCAACCGGGTACATTCACCAACGCCAATACGTGCCACATGAGGAATGGGAATCTGAACTCGTTCAACCCGCAGCAAAATGAGGCGTACGAATTTGTGGATGATCTTGTGCTTTCCAATGATGATGGGACGAGCACCATTACCATTCATAAGGGAGCCCGCGTCACGGTAAACTAAGCCGCTGGATAGGATGAACATTGCTCCCTCTCACCTATCCATGATGAGAGGGATTCTCTTGTACGCCGGTTTGTGCCGGCGCATTCTGGTGGTTTGCAGCGTCGTCGAGGATATGCTGTCGTGATATGTGGAATAACATGTTCGGTTCGATTGGGCATGTCGGGAATGGCCGTGCTTGGAATGGCCCGCTTCATGACCGCCGGTGAGATCGTGAGGATTGATCATGTGAGCCACACATGGCAGCAAGCTGGTGTGGGGCGGCTTCCGATCGGTTCTCGGTCGTATCGACGACATGTCGGGAGCTGGAGAGATCTGGGGATCACCGCCTGATCCCGAGGAAGTTTGCCTGCATTCGCCGACACCCTCGACGATATTCTGAAGCCGCCGAGCCCGGGACTCTCGGCCGGTTCCTCCGGAATGATGCACCGCGTGATGATTCGGGGATGAGTATGCTGCACAAATCTCCATCCATCACCTGCCGCCATGTCCACGATCGATCTACTCATTCCTCTTTCTCCTGGTACGACAACTCACCTCAGTTCGGAAATCGTTCGTACCTCACATCAAATTGTTTGCAGGAGAATATCACCATGAGAACACGAGTTCTATCATCCGTTTTCGCACTGATGGCCGTTGCGTTGTTCGCGTTGAACACCTCCGCCTTCGGCGGCACGCTCTCGGTGTATCATCCGATGAGCATCACCACGCTCTCCAGTCTGGTGGAGGAGTCTCCCCTTCAGAAGCAATGCACGATCCGCGTCGTCAACAGGACGAACCACACCATCACGGTATGTGCCACACCGCCGGGCGGCAAGCCGATATGCATCACGCTGGCTCCGGGGCAGTCCGGCAACCTGATTGTGCCGTGCGGCGTTGTCCTCAAGATTACCGTCACCATCTGCAAGACCGCGCTTGCGCTCGATGCCGGCCAGTGCGCCGAAACCTCGCCTGACGATCCGGCCGGTGATATCACCGCCTGCTTCAGTGATGACGGTTCAACTGTCACGCTGGATGGCGGCAACGATGTGCCGACGCCGTGCGACGTCCAGGGTGTGCAGTAACAGGCTGCATCCCCAGCGGCATATCATTGTGCTCGCATTGTAATGAACGAGAGAGGGTCGCGCCGCGATCCTCTCTCGCCGTTTACAGGCTGCCGGCGTCCGGTCTGTGAACCGGCAGGCCGGCGCGGTTGCGTACATGCTGGGGCTGCGGTGCCTGTGATGCCGGAGCGGGCCGCATGTTCTCCGGTTGACAACACGTGCGTCATCGGTTACCTTTGCATGCCCCAATGGTTGTGGGCCGCCTGCCCGGCAATCCCGCAGGAGACATCCTCGTTCACGGCATCCGCCGCGGCTCACACTCCGACTACCCGGACAGGAATTCATGATGCCCGCTGTATTGCCGAATGGAACAACGTCACTGGCGCCGGACCTGCGTGTGTTTATCTCGAGCACATTCAACGACATGTGTTCCGAGCGCGAGCATCTTATGAAGCAGGTGTTCCCGGAACTGCGCAGCATCTGCCGTGCGCGTGGCGGCGATCTCACGGAGATAGATCTCCGCTGGGGCATCACGGAGCAGCAGGCGCGTTCGGGGGCCATCGTGAAGGCCTGTCTGGAGGAGATAAGCCGTCACCAACCCTGGTTCATCGGCATCATCGGCGATCGCTACGGATGGATACCTGCGCGGCGTGACGTAGCGGACCCGCGCCTGCACGAGCGCTATCCGTGGCTTCGCGCGGCGGTGGACGAGCGTCGCAGTCTGATCGAGTTGGAGGTGATCGAGGGAGCGCTCAACCGGCCGCTCACTGCCGCCAATGCATTCTTCTACTTTCGCGCGTCGCAGGCTGATTCCGGCGGCGCACAGCGCGCCGAGAGCGACGAGGCGCGCCTCAGGCTTGTCCGGCTTAAGGAGCGTATCCGCCGGAGCGGCCTTCCGTTCCGTGAGGGGTTCACCAGCCCGGAGCAGCTTGCCGGCTGGGTTCGTGAGGACATGATGCGCGCCATCAACCGTGTGTATCCGTGCCACTCCGAGGCCGATTCTCTGCAGCACGAACGTGCGGCACACGAGGCGTTCGAACGATCGCGGCGTCGCGCCTACGTTGAGACGCCGGTGCTGCTGGAGCGTCTGGACGCGTTGCTCTGCACGGTGCCGGCGGCCAACCCGGTTCACGGCCGCCGGCTGGTAGTTACGGGAGTATCCGGGGCGGGGAAGAGCGCGCTGCTCTCGTTCTGGAGCGATCGCTTTCGCAGGCGAATGTCCGATGCCTTCATCATCACCCACTACATCGGCGCATCATCGGGCAATCTGGACCATCTTTCGCTGCTGCGCTGGATCATGGCGGAGATCGGCGAGCGCTACTGCGTGCCGGATGCGCTGCCGTCGCGCGCCGAAGATATCGTGCGCGAGTTTCCGGTGTGGCTGAGCCGCGTGCAGGATGAGGATCTGATTATCGTGATCGACGCGCTCAATCAGATGGACGAGGCCTCGCAGACTCTCGCATGGCTGCCGGAGCATCTGCCGGAGCGCGTGGCAGTGATTGTTTCAGCTACGGAGGGAACCGCACTCGATGCGATTCGCGATCGCGCCTGGCCGGAGCTTGAAGTGCGTCCGCTTACGCTGGACCAGCGTCGCGCCGTCGTGGAACTGTACCTGGAGGAGTTCGGCAAGCGGTTCGACACCGGACAGTTGGAGCGCATCTCGCGGCGCGCCGTAAGCGCCAACCCGCTCTATCTGCGAACGCAGTTGGAGGAGTTGCGCACCTATGGATCGTTCGAAGGGTTGAACGATCGCATCGATTACTATCTCGCTGCGTCCGGTCTGGACGATCTGTTCCAGCGCGTGTTGGCGCGGTTGGAAAACGATTACGGTGTCGATACCGTGCGTGAGGTGATGACACTGGTCTGGGCGTCGCGCGACGGGCTGGCTGATGGGGAAGTGCGGGAACTTGCGGGCGCGGAGGATGCGGCGATCGGCCGCCTGCTTGCAGCGCTTGGCTATCACATGACCTATCGCAACGGGCTCCTCTCGTTCTATCATGATCATCTGCGGCGCGCGGTGCATGCGCGCTACATCTCGGGCATCGCAAACGGCGAACGCGAACTGCATCACCGGCTGGCGCATTATTTCGCCTCGCAGCCTGTGGGAAGGCGTCGGGCCGCAGAGGAGCCGTGGCATTGGTGCCGGGCCGAGGCGTGGGAGGCGCTGCGCGATGCGATTGCCGATGTTCAGATGATGCTTGCCATCACACGGCACGGCGCGGACTACGAGCTGGTGCAATACTGGGTGGCGATTGCGTCGCGCGGGGACATCGTTGCAGCGTATGAGCGGGGCATGGAGCAATTCGAGGCGCGGGAACGCAGTCCGGCTGCGGTTGCCGAGGCATTGGATGCGCTGGCAAAGTTTCTGATCGATGCCGGCCGCTACGATGCCGCCGCACAATTCGCTCGTCGTGCGGTGATGCTTCGCGAGCGGGCGGGCGATCTCGCCGATCCATCGATCGCGGCCGCACTGGACAATCTCGCCACGCTTCTCTATCACGATGGGCGCAGCGAGGAGGCGCTGGAGCCGGCACGGCGAGCGCTTGCAATACGCCGTGCCACACTTCAGGAACATGCTCCGGAGATCGCGCGCAACCTTGCCGATATCGGTGCGCTGCTCTATGCCATCGGAGCGCGGGAGGAGGCGGAGGCTGCACTGGGAGAAGCGCTTGCGGTTACCGGGCCACGAGACCTTCCTGTGGTGGCGATGATTCTCAACAACCTCGGAGCACTGCGGCTGGCCGCGAAGGCATTCCACGAGGCGGCACCTCACTTCGAACAGGCGCGCGATATCAACCGCCGGTTGCTTGGTGCAGAACATCCGGAGGTTGCATCCAACCTCGTGAACCTTGCGTTCGCGCAGGCCGGGATGGGACATGCTGCCGACGCCGAACGAACCTACGGCGAGGCCCTGGCAATCGTGGAACGCTGGCTTGGTCCGGAGCATCCGCAGGCTGCCGTGATTGCCACCAATCTCGGCAGGCTGTATCAGGACACCGGCCGCATGGCCGTTGCCGAGAAGCAGTTCGTGCAGGCGCTTGCGATCCGTGAGAAGATTGCGGGGCACGAACACCCGGAGACGGTTCTGAGCATGATGCGCCTGGCATATGTGCTCATGCGGCTGGGCCGGAATGCCGAATGCCGGCGCCTGTACGAGGAGGCGCTGCGGATTCGCCGCGCGATGCTGCCGGAGAATCATCCGGACGTTCAGTGGCTCGTTGATCGCATCGCAATTCTGCCGTGCGATCCTGAAGACGACGTAGAACGCAGCGAGGCCCGCGACGCCGCAATCACGCAGCGGTTGTGACGAAATTGTCCGTGCGATCGGATTGGTCTGGATGGATCACCACGTCAGCCTGAACCACGATCGTTATTCCCACAGAGCTCATGACGCCTGCATAGCACCATTGCTGGCCTCGAGGAGGAGGAGGAGCAAAGCAGTCGATCTTCGTCACGGATCCGGCGGTCGGCGGGTAGACGGTGAATTGATAATCGCCGGGGCCGGGGGAGAGCACTTCCGCCGTGTCGGACTGGCATACTGCGGGAAGCCCGACTGCGCTGCCGTCGCGTGTAGCGAACTGAACCACGAACGCGCAGTCGCTTGGTGCGTTCATGAATTGTACCCGAAAGGGGCGCGGAGTTCTCGCCGTGAACGGCTGTGTGATACTTCCGGCCGATTGCTCTGCGTTGTTGTCCTGCATGATCGTGTGCGATAGTGTGATCGATGGAATTGCGTGGGTGCGAATGGGCACCGTTCGAGGCGGCCGGATGGCCACGCGTGCGGCACGACTGCGGCAATCTGCATGCAATGATACGGCGATACGGTCACGTCGAAGTACCTATGAATTACCTACGCGGCCTGCTGCGTCGATCTCCGAATCGTTTCCAAACATCGGGTTCCTTCACTCATGAACATCAATGTGATGCAGCATCCGGGATCGGAGACGCCCGCCGATCGTATCGGTGCGATTGAACTGCAGCTTGCAGCCGCGCGCGATCCGCGCGCCCGGCTGGATCTGATTACACGGTTCGTGGAGGAACTGCGCACCGGAAATCCCCGGTATGCTGCCGGCCTTGCTGCAGAGGGGCTGCATCAGGCCTATACGCTGCGCGACATCGTCGCAACGGCCGTGTTGCTGCTGGCGCGTGGATGCGCGCGCGTGGCGCTGGGAGAACTCCGCGCCGGGCTTGCGGATCTCGAGGAGGCGCACGGTCTGTATGTAGACGCCGGCAACTGTGAACAGATGGCCAGGGCGGCGCAGGAACTTGGGCGGTGCCACCTGGCCGCGGGCGCGCCGGCGGTTGCGCTCGAGTGGCTGCGAGCGGCCCTGGAAGCCGCGGCCGACGAACGGACACGTCCGGTGCGTGCGCGAACGCTCGAGGCCTTGGGCGACCTGAGGACAGGTTTGGGCGACTATGCGGCCGCGCTGGAACACTACCTGGAGGCAATGGCGTTGTTCGAAGGGTTGGGCGATCGCGATGGCAGTGGTGCGGTGCTGTGCGCGCTCGGCATGCTGTACGCGCGAACCGGTGACCACGCTCGTGCATTGGAGAATCTGATCCGCAGTGCCAAGATGTTCCAGGAGACCGGTAACCGGCTGGCAGAGGTTCGCACCCTCCACAGACTTGCCGAGGCGCAGTATGCGGCCGATGATCTGGAGGGGGCCATTGCGAACGGGCTGCGCGCGCTTACGATCTACGAAGCTCTGGGCGATACCGAGAGCGCCACCCATGTGATGGCGACGATCGGCAAGGTGCATGCAACGAAGGGGGAGCATGCCGTTGCGCTTGGATTGTTGATGCGCGCGTACGCTCACCTCGATGCCTCACGCAGCCATGCACTCCGCGTGGACATCCTGACGACGATCGGCCGTCTGTATGCAGACACCGAGGCGTACGACGATGCGTTCTTCGTGCTGAGTCAGGCGCTTGGCATGGCCGAGCAGATCGATGAGCCGCCGCTGCAGCAGGAAATTCACAAAGTGTTTGCCGATGCCTACGAACGGCTGGGCCGTGCCATGCAGGCATTGGAGCATTACAAACGCTATTCAACGTTGCGAGACGATCTGGCCGGAAGGGAGCGGCAGAAGGCGATTGCCGAGTTGCAGATCCGGTTTGATGTTGCCGCCGCCGAACGCGATCGTGAGATCTACCGGCTGCGTGCCGTACAGCTCGAGACGGAGATGCGTCTGAAGGGAAACGAACTGACGGCGATGGCGCTCAATCTGGTGCAGAAGAAGGAACTGTTGGAGCAGATGCGCGAACGCCTCATTGCCATGCGGGGCAACGGCGTTGTGGGGGCAGGCGAATTGGTGGAGCGAATGATTGCGGAGATCGACGGCGCGCGGAATGCGGATACGGACTGGAAGCGGTTCGAACAACAACTGGATAATCTGCATCATGATTTTGTTCGTACGCTGTCCGAACGCTTCCCTACGCTTACACCCGCCGAGGTGAAAGTCTGCTCGCTTGCGCGCATCGATCTTCCCACCAAGGATATCGCCAATCTTCTTTATGCATCCACGCGAACCATCGATGCCCACAAATACAGGATTCGCCGGAAGCTTGGGTTGGCGCCGAACGTAAGCCTGAGCACCTTCCTCGCCGGGCTGTGATTGCACGGTCCCGCTGCTGATTTCATTTCCGACCGCCGCCACCCTCAAGCAGATTCAAGTGCCGGTGCCGGCCCTGTAAGCAATTCTTAGGTACGATCCCACCATGCCATGCAGTTCACATTTGCACTGCCGGCCGGCATTATCCACCTGGTTCTGCATGGTTCGGCATTGCCAACAATCATCTCTACAGAATGGGGGATCAAATGTCTGGAAAAACTTCTGCCGAATCCGGCACGGTTGCTGTCGAAACGGTATCAGGAATTATTCCTGTCGGCACGATCATGTATTACGCGGGTGACTCGAGTGCCGGCTCCATTGTCAATCTGCTCTCAACCGGCTGGCTGCTGTGCGATGGCTCGAAGTATCGCCGCACCAGCAGCACGTACAGTGCCCTGTACTCGATTATCGGCGACGCCTACGGCGGCGACGACAACGATTTCTGCGTGCCGATGCTGAAAGGTCTGTTCCTTCGCGGCGTTACTGGTACCAATCCTCGCGATCCCGACGCCACCTCCCGCAAGGCTCCGCGCGCAGACCTTCCCAGGAACGGCAACGCGGGCAACGCCGTCGGCTCGCTGCAGACGGATGCGTTCCAGAAGCATTCGCACTCCTACGATGAATACAGCGCTCATCGTGATCAGGATCACATCGCAGCCCACGAGACGATCAATAATCAGGCCGCCACGACGGCGAACATGGAGATGGCCGGCGGCTCCGAGACGCGTCCGAGAAACATCTACGCCAACTTCATCATCAAGTATCTGCCGAACGACGGCCGGATTCCGATTGCCGGGGTGATACCGTATGCGGGCAGCATTCCGAATCCGATGCTGGAGGGAACCGGCTGGCTGCCATGTGACGGTGCGGGCCTGGACGCCTCGCAGTACTTCGACCTCCATGATATCATCGAGACATCGTACGGCGGGAGCGGCTCCACGTTTTACCTCCCGGATTATCGCGGCCGCTTTGTTCGCGGTGTGCAGGGGACATCAACTCCCGGCATACCGATCTACGATCCCGATGCGAACACGCGAACGGCCCCCACAAGCCATGCGACTCCCGGCAACAGCGGCAATCAGGTCGGGTCGATTCAGAGCGATGCCATTGCCCGCCACCTTCATACGTACGGATTCAACGATGCCTACCAGAAGACGGCGGCAACGGCGATCGGATTCGAAGGCGTTGCGCGCGACAACGGTACGGACAACCATGCCTCCGGCAGCCACGGCGGGTCGGAGACGAGGCCGGTCAACATCAATGTGAATTATCTGATCAAGGCGCTGACTGTTTCGTAAACAGCTCACGCATGTCGACATCAACCAAACATCAAACAAGGACGAGAGCATCATGCCGGACAATTTCTATCCGATCGGTTCCGTACTCCCGTATGCCGGGCCGATCGACCAGAGCAGTGAGGGAGTGTTGATCGCGCAGGGGTTCATTCCATGCGACGGCCGTTCCCTCTCGAACACCAGCCCGCAATACGCCGCGCTGCTTCAGGCGATCGGTGGTTCGTACGGGCAGGACGCAACACATTTCTATGTGCCCGATTATCGCGGGGTATTTCATCGGGGTGTGGATGCGGGGGCGGGGCAGGATCCCAATGCGGCCTCGCGTACCGTGCCGCGGCCCGATCTCCCCTCCGGTGGGCAGGGAAATTCAGGCAACAATGTCGGGTCGCTGCAGGCGTTTCAGATCGCTTCGCACACGCATCAATACGCGCGGCACAAGGGGACGCACAAATGCAACTACGGCTCGCTGATCGGCCCGGGTGTATTCACCGGAGGGACCACGTCGAAAACCTCAGGCGACACCGGTCAATCGGAGACGCGCCCGGTGAACCTGTACACGAACTACGTGATCCGGTACGCGTAGCCTGGTGACGCCGAGCATGCAACAGCGCTGCATGCAGGAACACCCTGTTCCTGCGCACGAGGCAGCGTGCCGGGAGCATTGCCACGTTTCCTTGATTGTGTAGGTTCGTGCTATTCGTGCAGATCGTGACCCGGCGGCAACGCCGGGTTTTTCTATTGTCACCGTTTCAGCAGGTGATGGAGTTCACGGGCAGTTTCGAGACACATATCACGATCGTTGGTGATAACGCGGCGACGCTGGATGCTGCACGCAGGTTCGCAGACATGCATGGGATGAAGTTCGTGCATATCGTGCTCGATCGCGGTGCCCTGATGTCGCAGCCAATGCTTACACGGCGCGGGCGCGGTACACTTTCCGATCAACTCCTGGTTGCAGGGCAGCTTGCAGGCAAACTGCGGGGCGCCGGCGTTACGGTTATCCGCGTGAAGATCGAGGCTGCGCCATTGAACATCGGCGTTCCACTGACTGAGGACGAAGCCTTGCGGCTTGGTCCGGAGCGGTACTTCGAACATCATGTGAAGCTGTTGCTCCCGGCCGACGCCGATCCGGCTCTTCTGTGCGAGGTGGCCCAGCTGCGTTCTGCGCATCTGTCCCGGAATGTGTTCAAGCGCATGGCGGATGGTTGCGTTGAGCGCTTTGTTACGCAGCGCTGCCACGGTGTCCGGCGCGAAGATGCTCGCAGGCGTCTTACCGACTTGACGCAGGCAATCGAGCCGTTTGGATACCCGGTTCTGGAAGTGGAGGAGGAGTACGTTGTGTACGATAGCGATGCGGCAGTTGACTACGGTTGGATCATATGAACGGAGCGAACCATGGCCACACTCTGGGAACGGATTCGGGCGATCGTTACTTCGCAGTCGAAACACGATGGCGGTGCAGTCGGCGCAGTGGCGCGGGTTACCGATGAAGCCGGTCCGCCGGTCGGTCCTGTGCCGCAATCACAGCCGGAGGCGTCAGCAGTGCCGGCTGCGAAGCCCGACGGCATTCCGCCCGGCACACCCGCCACCATACTGATCCCTGAACCACCGTTCGAGCCTTCGGACTATCCGCAGACGTACTTGATGTCTGTTGTCGATGCCGGGGCGGCGAAACAGGTGCGATTGTTCGAGCCGGCGCTGAAACATTTCATGCGCGCATTCCGATTCGGCGAGCCGGAATTCGCAGACTCCGTGCTCGCGCAGCGGTGGTACGCAACGCGTACCCGCGTAATCGAGCACCTTCTTCGCGTTGTTGGCGAGTCGGAATGGTGCGATCACCTCGTGTTGCGAGGAAGTGTGTTGATGAAGACATGGTTCGGAAGCAGCGCTCGCGAACCGGGTGATATTGACTGGGTGGTAATCCCTGCGAGCATCGAACTCGCGGACCTTCGGGCGTGCCGGATCGTTCAAGGCCTGATCTCCGCGGTGAACCTGCAATCTGATATTGGTGATGGATACATCCTCGTTGACGAGGTTACCATGGACGACATCTGGACGTACGAGCGCGCGCAGGGGCGGCGTATCGTGTTTCCGTGGAGTGCGCCGGGACTACCTCGGGGGAGCGTGCAAATGGATATTGTCTTCGGTGAAAAGCTCCCCCGTGTGCCGATGCCGGCACAGATCCCGATTTCCGATGGCCGCACCATTTCCCTGCAGTCGGCAGCCAAGGAGCTCGCGCTCGTCTGGAAGCTGCTGTGGCTGGAGACCGACAGCTATCCGCAGGGAAAGGATTTGTACGATGCGGTGCTACTGGCAGAACAGACGGTGCTGCCACGTTGGTTGCTGGACCAGGTTCTGGGAGCCGAGCGCTACGGACGGATACCGCCGCCCGTGAAACCGGATTTTCCGCTTCAGTGGGAGGTGGACTGGGAGAACTTCATTCGGGAATATCCATGGGTGGAAGGGGATGCCGCTGAGTGGCAGATGCGTCTGAGGACAGCGCTTGCCCCGACATTCGACGGCATGCAACCGCCGGAGGGATCGCGCACAGAGAAGGGTGCGTAGGATGCTGTGGTTGTTCGTTCAGATTCGGCTCCCTCTTCCATTCGCAATGCGCCTCCGCACGCGGGAGGAGGTCTCCTCCCTGAATGCAAACTCCCCTCGCCGCAACGATGCAGCGAGGGGAGTTTCGTTATCAGCCACTTGGTGCGCGCCGGTCGTCGGGCGCAGCTATCAGCGGCGCTCCTTCGAGCGAGCCTCGTTGACCGTGAGCGAACGTCCATGCAATTCGGTTCCGTTGATCGAACCGATGGCGGCCGTCGCCTCACTGCTGTTGGCCATCTCGACGAATCCGAATCCGCGGGACATTCCGGTGTCGCGATCGTTGACGACGGCTGCCGACGTTACCGTTCCCTTGGTGGAGAACAGCTCGTTCAAATCGTCGCTGGTCGTCTGACCTGAGAGGTTCCCGACATAAAGCTTTGTTGCCATGATACTGAGTCCTTGTCCAATTGAGTGTGAGAAGCGAGAACGAAGTGTACTTCCCTAAGGCGGTAATGGAGAAGGTCTCGATCCCTTCTGCCCATCCGGGCAGCTTCAAGGGGTTCGTCCAGATCCCAGGGCCGTCAATTCGCTGTCGTACCGCCGGCTGACACTGGAACGGGGACATCACAAGAATACGGTGGCCGCGGACGGTATCGCAGGTAAATCGTTCGGGGACCCACAATCGTTACGTTCTCGGATTTGCGGACAGTGCACATAGATGCGCTCCGCCGGGCCGTATTGCCGATACATTTCCGGCATTCGATTCAAAAAACAACGATCTGTCTACGATAAGGGCATCCCGCTGCCGCTCGGAGGAACGCATATGTCATCGGACGAGATGAGGGAGGCGCTCGGGGCACGGCACATATTCCATGGGGCCACGTTCTCGAGCCATGCAGCATTGATCGTGAACGGGTTTGCGTTCCAGTCCGCGCAGGGGATCGTGCTCCGGGGTGTGTATCGCGAGAATGGGGAGGTGGAAGTTGGCTGCCTGCATGTTCCGGCGTCGGTCTCGATCCCGAGCGCTTCTCTGGTTTCCCTGGATGCGCTGCTTTCACGTCATAACCTGGTCTATGTGGACTGGGTGCGTGTGGCATGTACATCGACGATCGGTGATGTGCTCCTCGGTTGACCTCGGCAACGGCTGCCGTTGCGCGCACCGATCGTGAACATTCTGCGTCAGAGTACAGACCGGGATTTCATCCCGGGCGTTGACACGGTACGTCTGTATTCCTATATTCGGAACGTATTGAATCCACACGTTTGTCGGCTGTGTTCTCTTGGATCCGCGGAGAATCTCTGAATGTTCAATCGTATTTCCTGAGGTGCTCTCCGCACCCGTGGTCCGATACTCGCACCGATCACATCCTCCCATACTCGCTCGAATAATCGATCCCCGGCGCAGAGGCGTTGGAGGCGTCACGCCGTGGGATTCCAGTATTCATGTACGTGGAGGATTATACAATGAAGACAGTTGCGCGTGTCATCATCACAGCGTTCGCGGCAGCATGCCTGCTTGCCGTGCCATCCGGCGACATCCATGCCCAGACCGGGCAGTGCGACGATTGCCTGGCCGACGCAGGGGCGTGGATATATGGAACGAAATTGGTTCCGCCCGACGCTGCCGGCTGCTCGTTCACCGTTGAGTTCAGATATCGAACTTCGACATCGTGTAGCAGCAGTCCGAACTACGATCTGGAGATTCTTGGGATCAAGGACTGGACCGAAGCCTGCACAACACCGACGTTCAACCCTGGTGCCATGGTGAGCCGTGCCCTGCAGTATCTGCTCAACACTAACCCGATGGGGTTTCCGCCGAACGGCAACAACCAGTGCGTGGATCAGATTCGCGGGTTCGTGTCGCAATGCCTTGGGCCGAACGGAACCACGAAATACCTGACGCCCTGTGCCGGCGGGGTCTGTTGCACGAAGACCTATCGGGTCTGCATGGTCAACAACCAGCGCATCATTACGCTCACGGCGAGCACGAACCCGAACCCGCAGGTCTGCATCGCCGGGGGGACCAATTGCTTCCCGGTGTGCGAAGAGGAGTGAATTGATTCGGCGGTATGCGTCATGGATGCCGCTGCAAACGAGTGGCGGTATTCATGATGCTCCGCGCAGGCGTTGAGAGGCACTTCAACTTCTGATATGGGGAGAACTGTGATATGAGAACCAAGAGAAGACATTCATGGCCGGTCTGCGTGTGGAGCGCGTGGCTCCTGATGATGCTTGCTGCTACACATGAGGTCCGAGCACAGTATGGAGCCTGGTATACGCAGGACTCGCTTCTCATCGTTGAGCATCAGCTTCCAACCACTATATCGTTTCTCTCGATCGCCAGTGCGGACTCGCTTCATTGTGCGGCGGTTGGGTTCGGTTCGTTGACCACGGGGGTGTTCATGACAACCGATGGCGGGAGGATGTGGCGTGCGGTTCTGGTGGATACTGGCTATCAACATGGCCGGGATCGACCAATCAGATTTCATGATGTGGCGTGGCCTTCGCCGAGCGTGTGTATTGTGGTGGGTGATAGCGGCACAATCGTTCGCAGCGCGGATAGCGGTGCCTCATGGCAACGAATAGCGTGCGATGCCCAAACTGCGGTTGGTCCGATGAGCCTGAATGCAATCTCGATGTGCGACTCGTTGCATGGAATAGTGGTGGGAGTCAGCTACGTGCTGCTTCGTACCAGCGATGGTGGTCGATCGTGGCAGCGGATGAGTGTCGGCGCGGAGGACTCGACGATCAACGGCATGACCGATGCTGCATGCCTGACGCCGCGGACATTCATCGTGCCGGTATGGAACGTCGATGAGTACTACCAGATCCGCACGGAGGATGCCGGCGCAACATGGCATCGGGTACAGTGCGATACGGTGCAGCAGCTCTGCTTCGTGGATAGCCTGCATGGCTGGGGCGCCGGGAGCGGCATTGCAGGGACCGCCGCGCGGACGAATGAGTTCATCACGCGGACTACCGATGGGGGACGCACATGGCAGTCGCTTGTGCGGCAGCCGAGCAGGCTGGTGATCGGCTACCTTTCGGTTTCATTCGCTAACCTTGAGAACGGGCTTGTGACGGCGTGGGACGGTCGCATCCTTCGCACCACGGATGGCGGCGACAGCTGGTACGATTCCGACAGCGGGAAACTTGATGGGAATGAGCATGCGACCTGCGTTGCGTACCCGACAGTTGGGAAGGCGTGGGCCGCAACGATCTTCGGGCAGATGCTGCACTACGATGCATCGCGTGTGAGCGGGGTTGAGGCCGATGCCGCAGAGCCTTGCGGTCTTGCTCTAGATGTGAGCCCGAACATCGGCGCTTCCTTGTTCAATGTGGTCTACAACCTTCCCTGTTCCGGACGCACATCGGTTGAGCTGGTCGACGCGCGCGGTGAGCCCATAATGGAAGCCGTCGAAGAGGCGGGCGGCTCCGGGACGCACAGCGTTCATTTCGACGTATCATCGTTGCCGTCGGGGGCGTACTTCGTGCGTCTGCGGAGCGCCGGCGGTATGGCATTGCGACGGGTGATGGTGATGCGATAAGGTTGCGCGAGTATTGGATCTGCATCTCTGCCGCATCTGTGCATGAAGCCGCGGCAGACATATATTCATGTGGTTGTCGTCGAGGGGCACGCTCAATCCGATGGCCTCATGAGCATACTTCGTGTTCCGGTGCCGGAGCTGATCGGAGCTGAAGTGAACGTGCATCGTTCCCGGCGACACCCGCTAACCGGATCCAATAATGTCCCTCGCACGCATAACACTTCTGTCGGCGCTGGCGATGACTGCGTTCGCAGCGAACTCGCTGCTGTGCCGGCTTGCGCTGAAGAACACCCAGATCAGCCCGGCCGGGTTTACCTCGATACGGATTCTCTCCGGCGCGCTCATCCTCTGGTTGATCGTGAGTATGCGGAGAGGGCGCGCCGGGCTCAAGGGGAATTGGTCGTCTGCGGCGGCACTGTTCGTGTACGCATCCGCGTTTTCATTTGCCTATGTGAAGCTGCCGGCTGCCGTTGGAACCTTGATCCTGTTCGGTTCGGTGCAGGCAACCATGATAGGCTACGGCTTCCTGAAGGGGGAGAGGATGCGCGGGCTGCAGGTGGCCGGGCTGTGCCTTGCTCTGGGTGGTTTGGTCATCATGGTGTTTCCGGGACTATCCACCCCCTCGCCAACGAGCGCGTTGTTGATGATGGCCGCGGGCGTTGCGTGGGGGATCTATTCCTTGCGCGGAAGGGGCTCTAGCGATCCAACCGCTGACACGGCGGGGAACTTCATGCGCGCTGCCGCGTTCGCCGCGCTCATGGGAGTGGGGATGTTTGCGGATCATTCGCTGGATGGCGCCGGGATCTGGTATGCCGTTGCATCGGGCGCTGTTGCATCCGGCATCGGGTATGCCGTCTGGTATTCGGTGCTTCGCGGGCTGCCTGCAACGAATGCCGCTACCATTCAGTTGAGCGTTCCGGTTATCGCGGCGGCAGGTGCCCTGATCGTGCTGGGGGAGGAGATCACGGTTCGGTTGATCGCTGGCTCGATCGCGATCCTTGGCGGGGTGTTCCTTGCAATCTCCTCGCGGAAACCGTGATGCCACCCGTGTGAAGAGACCTGTTCGTGAAGCATGGGCCGATTACTAATGAAGAGATCCGTCAGTGCAATGCCTGCATTCGGTTAGTGTACCGGTATGTCGACCAACGCTCTGCCGGGTCGGTGAGGAAGTGTACATTGTTGCTACGGATCCCGCTTCCACATCTTGCGCTCTGCACGGTGGGGCGCTATATTTGCCTGCGATTAATCGGCCATCACATTCACTGAGTTTCTGTTTCGCTGCAGCACGGCGTCCGCTTTGCACAATATGTCGTGGGGGGCACCTGTATTCCTTGCGCCAGCAGCCGGGTTTCGCGGATCGTACGTCGCAATAGCTGTCAACAAATGCTCGGGCCATGTTGAGGGCTGTCCGGGACAGTTCCCGGTGACCACCACTACAATCAGGATATTCTCATGGCTACGCGCACTATTACTGGTCCGGTCAACACAGCGTCGGGCACAGGAATCGGGGAGGGGAGTATTGTCATTGTGCCACTGATCCCTGCCGGATCAACGTCCGACGGCTTTGTCGTGATGGAGTGTACGTATCCGATTACCAACGGCGTCTTCTCCGCATCGCTGGTTGTGCCGGGGCGCTATCGGTTCGAGGTTCTCGATGGTGACGGACATAAGCTGCGGGAGTTCACAGCAAATGTTTCCGACGCCGCACTCACTCCGATTTCGTTGAGGGAGATCTGGGAGAGCGCTTCGGATCCGGTTGTGTTTACTGCTGCAGCGATGCGCGAGGGAGACAGCATCCTTCGTCTGATTTCAGGCAGCGGATTGGATGGAGAGATACTCTCGCAGAACGGCGGTCAACTTGTCTGGACCCCTTTGCCCCAGGCAGGTGGATTGACACCATACTGCATAGTGCAGGATAGCAGGGCAAACGGGACGCTTGGCGGCACATTCACGAACGGCGCGCCTCGCCTGCGTGTGCTGAACACGATTGTCAACAACTTCTCGGGGCTGTCGAACGGTGCTCTGCTCGATACTGGCACGTCCGAGGTGATACTGCGGGCGCCGGTAACGGGCACATACCGGTACTGTATTGACGGATGGTCGCTGGCGTCGCTGGCCGACGCAGTCGAGAGTTTTTTCTTCGTCGACGGTGTCGACTCGGGACTCCGGTTCCCGGTTGCCGGCGTTTCGAATTCTGATGGCGTCAACGTTGCCTGCCGCTATGTGGGATGTCTGGATGTTGGTCCGGGTGCCGATCCCAGACTCTCGATCATGCAGCAATCGCAGACAACGGTCAATGCCGTTGGCATGGGAAATGCAAACGCACTGAGCGGCCGACCTGAGATCTACACGCACGTCTCAATCATGGTGCAATCCGTGTGATATGATTGATGGGAGGAGTGAGCGTTGCGCGATGAGTCATCACCGCTCGATGCACTACCGCTCGGTGCACTCCAGGCGCGGCCGAGACGAGATCGCCCGCGCCTGTCGAGTTGCCGGTGCACGTTCACGGTAACGTTCACCAATCCCGTGCGTGAAGCAGGTACCGGCGCACGATTCAATCCCATATCCCCTTCAGCACATGCATCCGTTCCGGTTCCTCCCGCGTGCCGTCTCTCACCACCCGGCATGTCCGGCGATTGTACTCGTCTCCATGTTCGCCCTGATTCTCGCGCCGGCGCCATCCTGGGCGCAGCGCGCGAAGAATCGGAGCGGCGCAAGCGATCCCCATCACTCCGTTGTGCTCAACGCCGAACAACAGCATCTGGACTCCATACCTGCCGGAGTGCTCGTACGTACGGATCTGGTCTCGCTTACCTTCACCGGTACCGACTGCGACTACAGGGTGATCGACAGTGCCGGGCACGACATCACGAAGTGCTGGATGTTGCACGAGATTCCGGTGGAGATTGCATCGATGACCGATCTCGAAATACTCAGCCTGCCGCTGAACGGCATCCGCACGATTCCACCGGAGCTGTCGAGGCTTCACCGGCTCCGCGAGCTCGAGCTGGATGACAATGCAGCTCTGGAGAACGTGGATGCGATTGCAGGGATGGCGAGGCTCGAAACGCTCGGGCTCTGCGGATGCAACGTCTCACGGTTGCCGGCCGATCTCTCCGCACTCCGCCATCTCCGCCGGCTCTGCCTGAAGGGGAATCCGATGACGCGTACGGAGCTGGCAAGGATTCGCCGGGCACTGCCGCGTTGCAGGGTTGTGTTTTGATCGACAGGCGATACAACTCGCAGACTGCCGAGGCAATGAGATGTCCAATGTGAGTGGTCCGGATTCTCTTACATCATGCGCCGCGTCAGCTTACCGAGGTGTGTCCGGGCGTGGCGTGATTACTTCGACCATCCAATGAGGACCGATATGCACGCTCGAACGTTCGGCGGAACTGTCCTGGCAGCGATCTGCCTTCTCATCGGCACCGCTGCATACGCGCAGCCAGCCTGCCCGTCGCCAACCATCACAAGCGCAGCCGACGTGCCGTGCAACGTGACGGTCTGCTATCTCTCGAACAATGCCGATGCCACCGAGATCGAATGCATCACTGTGGAGCCCGGCACAACGCAGCGGCACGAAGCTCCGGACGGCGCCACCGGCATCGGAGTCGAGACGCCGAAGGGGCCGGTGGTGATTCCCCCGGGTGACTGCGTGAAGAATATTCAGGTGGCTCGCGGATGCTGCGTGGATGTCTGCTTCGATTTGTGGAAGTGCGAGCTGCGCATTACGAAGAGCGCGGGACCGTGCCCGTAGACGCGGTGGTTTCAAAACACCGTGGCTGTGCCGTTACGGCCGGCACTCACGCCATCGGGTCGGCATCCACATGAATGCGCGACACGTGCGGCACGAATGCACGGAGCTGCTGCTCGATGCTGGCCATGCGATCGTGCACATCCACCAGCGGCATCTCCGGCGGGTAGGCGCAGCGCACAGCCAACACCGTGCCGTGCTGTACCAGATAGCTCGTCACTCTGGTAACCGCGCTTCCCCCTGCGAGTGAGTCGAGTGCCTGCATGATCGTACGTGCAACGTCCTCCTGTTGCACGGCCGGCAGAACGTGGAGGTCACGTGCCTCCAGATGAATGTTGATCTCAGCCGTCTCCGGCAGCTCGCGTTGCAGGCTCTCGCGCAACTGCTCCGAGGTGATGTGAGCCTGCCCGAGCGTGAGGTCGCTCGGGAGTTCCAGATCGAGCAGAACCTTCAGTCCGTCCGCGGAGAGCAGCAGGCTGAGATGGTGTACGGCAACCCCCAGCCGGTTGGCGATCGCATAGATGGTTGCGGCATACTCTTCCCCCTCCACGCGTGCCGGCTCCACGCTTACAACGATATCCGCGAGCGGAAGCTCGCGCCGGATCACATCGCGTACGCGCTGGCTCACCAGGTGGCTTGCCTCGAGCGACATCGAGCGCGGAACCTGATACGCCACATCCACGAACGCCTGTTCGCCGACGAATCGAACCCTGATGCGAACGGACTCCGGGATCAACTGCTCCACGGTGCGCACCTGCGCCGTGAGCCGCCGGCCCAGATCGCCCGGCACATCCTCCATCAGATCGCGCACGCTTGTGCGGCCCAGGCCGTAGGCAACGCGCAGGGCAATCGCCGCAACCAGTGCCGCGCCGATTGCATCGGCGCGAAGGGCCAGCCATATCGGAATGATATCTGTTCGCGTCGCAACCTCCAGCACCCCGAGCGAGAGAATCACCACGAGCGAGCCCAGCATGTCGTTGGTGAAATGCGCGGCGTCCGCGGCAAGCGCCTGGCTCCTGTGAGTCTTCGCGGCCCGCTTCAGCGACCGTGCACGTGCGTAGTCCACAATTACCGAGACAACCATTACCAGGAATGACCAGATCGTGACCTGCGGTATCTCCGGTGAGACGAAGATTCGCTCGTACGCATGCCACAGCACCCACAGAGCCGTTGCTACAAGCAGTGCTGACTCCGCAAGCGCTCCAAGGCTCTCCGCCTTGCCATGACCATATGGGTGATTCTCGTCAGGTGGTTGCTCCGCAACGTACACCACGAAGAACGTGAGCATGGCCGCAAGCAGATCGAGGCCGGAGTGTGCCGCCTCGGAGATGATCGCCAGGCTGCCTGTTGCCAACCCGACTGCCACCTTCAGTACGGTGAGCAGCAGGCCCGAACCAACGGACGCGAGGGCGGCGGAGCGTTTGGATAATTCGGCCATGAGGCGAGGAATAGGAGCCTCCAACTCACACCGTTGCCGCCGTGCCATCGTGCAGCGCGGAGTGGGTTCAGGGCTCGGAACGCAGTTCGAATGAATGCGAATATAGCCAAGTGGCGACTTCGGGTTCGATGCTCTGCCTGCGCACTACAATCATTCACCGACAGGCCAGACGATACGTGCCAGTTCATCCAGATCGTGTGCCCGGTTTCGCCATCCATGGATGCGGAGCTGCGCATCGAAGTCGCTGTATCGATGGAGCAGATGCATCAGCATCAATCTGCTCCTCAAACGTCCCGAACGTTCGGCTGCCGCGATGCCGTAGCCGTCCAGCAGCCGTGCAAGGCGCGCCGGCCTTCCCCCGCACAGAAATGCGCCCGGCCCTATGAGATCGTACTCGCCGAAGCCCGTCATCACATCGCCGAAGTCGATGAGCCCCGTAAGCTGCCATCTGCCGTCTTGATGCTGAACCAGCAGGTTCTCCGGTGTGTATTCACCCGTAAGAATCGTGGGGATGAATGGGCGGGGAAGAAGATGTGCGTTGCCGTCGAGATAACGCTGCAGGCCGGCAAGCATGTGAGGCGGAAGTCCCTGGCGTTGGTGGCGCGCAACACATCGCTCCAACTGCGTGGCGATGAATCCATGCCATTCCGGTTCCAACCACGCGAGATCGTTTGCCGGAAGCGCCTGCACACAGGCCATCAGCTGGCCGATCTCGACCATCATGTCCAGACGCCCGGCCTCTGGAACATGCGCCCACACATCCTCGAGCGGCACACCGTCAAGGCGCGACATCACGATGTAATGCCATCCGTCCAACTGGTCTGCGGCCTGAAGTGCAGGTGTCTCCACGGGGAGCCGTCCCTTGAGAGCAACGAGGGCCGCCCGCTCGCTGAGATATTGGTGTGCCAGCGGCGGAGGGAAGAGTTTGATGATGTGATGATTGCCGGCAACTGCGAGGCAGTTGGTTCCACCATCCACCGGGCGCAGGTGCGGAGGCAGCCCGTGGCGACCCGCGATTTCACCGACGGCCGCCATCCATAAACCAGTGTCGGCGCGGATCGCATCGTACCGGGCAGGCGTGACATCGGGCGGGAGGAAGGATCTGCTCATCGATATGCACAGGAACTGTTAGATTCGTTCCGTTCGAGTCCAATCTTCCTGGATCCATTCTAGCCTCATGAACCGCTGTGCACCTTTCGCCGGGCTTCTGCTCGCGATGCTCGTCGTCTCCTGCGCTTCCACGAAGCTCGCCTACAATGTCGTCACCGATCGCCTTTACTTCGGGCGTGCAATGCCCGGCGATCAGGTGGGAACCGGCTCCTGGCGCGACTTCCTACGCGACGTGGTAACACCGCGTTTCCCGGACGGGCTTACCTGGTGGGATGCGCAGGGACAGTGGCGCGACAGCACCGGACAGGTTGCAGCGGAGCGAACCTTCGTGCTGGAGATTGTCCGCCCGTACAACACGCCGCCGCAGGAGGCCGACACGGTGATGAATGCCATCATCAACACCTACAAGACCCGCTACAGCCAGCAGGCTGTGCTGTGGGTTCGCACGCCGGGCACGAGGCAGTAACGATATGAGATATGAATGCGAGCGATCTCATAGTTCATGTCTACTTCGTTACTGCAACCGGGTTTGGAGAGTTTGTCGCCGGTAGTCCGTTGTGTCGTGCCGCCACGATGCGCCCACACGCCGCCCTGAGCCGGGACGGCACGGCGTGAGCGTCGTGTCTCATCGTTCATATCTCATATCTCTTCTACTCTCCCGGCTCGCGCTCGCGGCGATCTATCTCCACCAAGATCCTCCGCTTCGCCGCGAAGTCATCCTTGTCCGTGCTGACGCCTCCGCTGATGTATCGGAATACGATGCGCCCTTCCTTCTTCAGGATGTTGTAGTCGTCACCGTTGGATGCCGAAGCCGCACTCATCATCGTGTCCAGTTGTTGTGCTGAGTAATAGGCGCGGAGTCCGGAGAGCTTCATGTTGTCCATGCGGTCCCCTCTGCGAATCGTCTGCTGCTCACCCGCCGCGTTCTCGTACGCAATCGGTTTTCCCTCCACATAGTCTCCCTGTATCGGTTGCGGATCGGCGAAGCCCGTCACGCGAATCTCGAGTACCTCCGATGGAAGGCCCCGCTTGCGGAACTCCGGGTAGATGTCGTCCACGCAGGTGCGTACAAGCGTGTTGAAGAGCGACTCCACCGTCTTCGAGTAAGCTTGATACTCTTCGTGCTTCTTGGAGCCGCGCGAGAAGTCCTCGATGTAGTTGGCATTGTGCAGCTCGCCGTCGCGCAGCGTGAACAACTGCTCCAGGTTCTCCGCCGTGTTGGGACGATAGTAGCCGGTGACGAAGAAGGGAATATCGTACTTGCCGAAGTCTACCAGCTTCACCACGATACGGCCGAACGGAATCTTGACATTCTGCTCCGTGTTCGCGGCCGTCTGCGTCACCATCACACTCTTCGTGGTGTCGCGCACGCGAGCCTCCACGCGGTACCGCCGGCCGGCCGGGAGCGGAATCTGGTAATGGTCCACCAGGGCCGACGTCGTGACGGCCTTGATGGTTCGCCCCGTTGTCACGTCCACGATGCTGATCACGCCCGGAAGAGGCTTGCCAGTGGTGGAATCGATCACGCTCACGTTCAAGCGGGTCATGCCGGCGCCGAAGATGTTCGGCGTGCCGGAGTAGATATCCAGCTTTCCCATCCCGCCGTCGCGCGATGACGACATGTAGAACAGATCCCCCTCCAGCGGCGCCTGAAAGAAGAGTTCGTCCGCCGAACTGTTGATCGTGTTCCCCAGGTTGAGCGGCGCCGCCCATCCGGAGTCCGTGCGATAGGTCATGAACACATCGTAACCGCCATGGCCGTCGTGTCCCTTGCTCGAGAAGTAGAGCGTTCCCCCATCCGGAGTGACGTAGGGGGAACGTTCATCCTTCGAAGTATTGATCACCGGCCCCATGTTGGTGGCCACGGACCAGTCGCCGGCACCGTTGCGCCGAGTCATCCAGATATCCGTCCGGCCCGATCCGCCGGCTCGATTGGAGGCGAAGTAAACCGTGCTGCCGTCGCCGCTGATGGTCGGGTGCGAATCCCATCCCTTCGAATTGACACTCGGCCCCATGTTGCGGACGTTCGTGATCTGGCCGTCGCGCAGATCGGCGATGTAGAGGTCCACGTTTCCAATACCATCCGGCCGCTCCGCCGCGAAGACCACCGTGTGCCCATCGTTGGCGATCGCAAGCCCGCCTTCGTTGCCCGCGCTGTTGAGGGATGGTCCGGCCGGCAGCGGATCGCTCCAGCGATCGCTTACGCGGCGTGTGTAGAACTCGTCCGCCTCGCCGCCGGCTCCGGAGCGCGCGTACGACGTGAAGTAGAGCGTCTGGCGGTCCGGTGTGATCGCTGGCGCATAGTCGTTGCCGGCGGAGTTCACGCCGGTGCCGAGCGAGGAGAGAACGATCTCGTAATCCGCGAAGCTTTGCGCATCGAGCCCAACGCATCCAAGCAGGAGGGCGAGCGCGGCGAGAGTGTATGTTCTGAGTAGCATGGTCTGCGCGTGTCTCTGGATGTGAAGGTCAGAATGCGAACATCAGTCCGATGGTTCCCTGCAGCGTGCTTCCCTTCCAGTTGTCCTGCTTCGAGAACTTTGTCAGCGGAAAGCCATAGAGCGCCTCGGGATTCAGATAGAGGTTCTGTGCAATCGGGATGTTTGCACCAACACCTCCTCGCAGTGCCATCTGAAATCTGTTGATGATGTCCAGATCGCCATGAAACATTTCCTGGCTGGTGCTCCCGTCCAGGAACGTAACGCCGCTTGGCCGCGTGATCGTGGCCGTCTGCGAGAAGTCCTTGGCAATCACATACGATGCCGACGGACCGGCGGCGAGGTAGAGCCCGAAGTCCGTCACCGTCAGCGTCGCAAGCAGATCGACTCCCAGCGTGCCGATCGATGCCTTGAACTCCTTGTCGATCTGCGCGGTCTCCAGTTGCTGGTTCTGTCCGAAGATCAGCATGCTGTCCGGCGTTCCGGTGAACGTGCCGCCTCGTCCCTCGTAGAGAATTCTCGGCGAGAGGGAGAACGTCTCACTCAGCGGTATGAAGGCTTTGCCGCCGAACACCAGACCCAGGCCGCTGCCGCCGTCGGCCGTGCAGCAACTGAAGTTGCCGTCGCTGATCGTGAACTGCCCGGTATGCATGTTGTAGTCGAGGCCCGCGAACGGCCCAATCAGCAGCATACCGGCATCGCCGGGATCGAGTATGCGGTCGTCCGGTTTCGGGGCAGGGAGCGGAGGAAGAGGCGCGGGCTCGGGAAGCCCGGCCGCAGTTGCGGCCGGTGATGGCCGGGCCTGGGAAGCATGCGGTTCGCCGGCGTCGCCACCCCTGCTCGCAGGCGTTGCCGCGAGTCCAATGGCATGCCCCGCTGCAGGCCAGCCGGACGTCTGCGCCCGGCAGATCGGTGATCCGAGAAGGAGCGCAATGATGGCGAGACTCAGTGTGCGAGTGTTCATCGGATTCTCCTTCCTCTATCGTGTAATGACGAATGCGGTTCCATCGCTTGCCTGTCCGGACTGCACGCGAACCAGGTAGATGCCGCGCGGCAGGGCGGAGACATCGAGCGCAACCTCCTGGGGGCCGCTCCCCAGCAAGCCGGCATCGTAATCCGATACATCGCGACCGTAGAGATCGAAGATCTGAATGGCGGCCGCTCCGGCGGCCGGCAGCTCGAAGCGGACAATCGCCTGGTTGCCGCTGGTCAACACCGCGAGTGCAAGCTTGCCGTTGTAGCGGAGGCGCGTATTCAGAAGGCTCTGATTCAGATAGCAGATGCTGTCGATGCGCAGATGTCCGGGCGAGATGATCCCCACCTTCGGATTGCCGTCCGCCATGGTTGCCGAGACTATGGTGACCGGTGTCTCCACGGCGTTTCCAAGCAGCGGGAAGTAGCGAAGCTGCAACAGTTCCGAGTTCGGCGTCGTGTTGGAGATTGGAGTGCCGGAGAACATGTACGTGGTTCGCATCTCCGGATCGGTTGCCAGCGTGGAGCTCTGTGCGATCGATGTGAACGCAGAACCGGCAAGGCCGGCGGTCACGGCCGGTGGGGTTGTCGGAAACAGAAGCGTGGCGTTGTAGGCCACTGTGAGCGACATGCTGTTGACGTCGTATTCAACGGGAATGCGATCCTGCAGATAGACGTGGAACGTCGCGATCGAGCCGAGATCCGGGTTCGGTCCGTGCGGCTTTGCTATCACACTGTCGGTGAGCCTGATCACGACGCTGTCGTACCCGACGCCGCGCAGGCGCAACGTTTCCGGCTGGCGGCAGGAATTGTACGTGAAGGCGAACGTTGTGTCGTGCACGCGAAGCCGCGTTGGCTGGAAGCAGGCGTTGACGTTGAGCGTTCCACCCGGCGGGATTGCGGGAAGCGGAGAGCCTCCTTCTATCGTGAAGCCGATCGCTCCGGCCGGCAGCGCCGCGAGCTGCAGCGGCGCATCGCCGCTGTTCCCCAGCGTTACCTGGATGCAATGCTTCTGCCCGACATGCACGGAGTCGAAGCTCACCACCGGCGGGTTCAGTGTCAGCTGCGGAGCAACCGCGCGCCCTTGGAGAAGGAAGGAGCCGGGGATGTCGTGGCTCAACTGCTGAGCGATTGTCTGATAGATCCGGACCAATGTATCCGGATTGTTCGTGAAGTAGCTCGATCCGCCGGTGCGCCCGGCCAGTTGCTGCAGTGTGAGAATGCCGTTCGCGGAGAGGCCGCTCCCGAGGCCGATCGTGAAGATGCGCACGTTGTTCTGTGCGTTGGTGACGATCGCGTCGATGCGCGACTGAAGGAAGCCGCCATCGTCGTCGCCGTCGGTCAGCAGCACGATCACGCGGCGTCCCGGCTGGCTGTGCGCGTTGAGCCGGCTGATCGCCTGGTCCACGGCGTCGTACAGATGCGTGCTGCCGTTGGCGTGCGACGGCACGGCGTTGCTGAGAGCCGTGCCGTTTGTGGTGAAGTCCTGCGCCAGCACCACCGCGGTCGAGAAGCGGATCACCGCCGCCGTATCCACGATGCCGCGTGCGGGATCGTTCACGAGGTTGTCCAGAAACACGCGGCCGCCGGCGTTGGCTGCCTGGATGCGGGTGACTCCCGCTCCCGTGGGCGTCGTCATGCTGCCGCTGGTATCGAACACCATGGCGATCGAAAGTGACACCCGGTTGTCGGCAACCAGATGCACGCGCTGCGAATCGATCTTCGGAGCCGTCGTCGGGCTGTAGCAGACCTGGACGGTACGCGCCTCGTTCGGCTGCAGCGTGATTGGAAGTGCGAGCGGCGTGGAGGAACTGAGCGAGAAGGGGAGGCCCAGCTGATCCATCTGTGTGATGTTCAACGGCGAACTGCCGATGTTGCGCAGCGTGAGAGTCTGGCACTTCGAAGTGCCGCAGAGCGTGGTATCGAAGTTCGTGGGATCGGACGTGATCTGAAGCACCGGACCAAGCGTGATGCGCGGTGGAAGCGCGCCGGTGCCGTTCAGCGGAATATCCCTGGTGGTCGCCGTACCGCAGATGGTATAGTTCAGCGTGGCGGTCCCGCTGGCCGCGCCCGCCGCCAGCGGCGTGAAGCATATCGTTATCGTGGCGCTGCTGCCGGCCGCCAGTGTTGGCGGCGGCGGCGTGAGCACGGAGAAGGGCGGATTCACGCCCGTGATTGCGCCGATGGCGAGCGGACCATCACCCGTGTTCGTTATCGTTACCGGCAGGCATGCCGTGTTGAAGATCTGCACCGTCCCGAACGTCAGCGCGTTTGGGCCGATCCCGAGCGCCGGCGCCGTAGTTCTGCCAATCAGGACGAAGGAGTCGCGCGATGCCGCTCCGTAGTTCACGAACCCTTTGAACGTATCGGCGCGTCCGGCCGTGGTGGGTTCGTAGCAGACCGTGAAGGCTGCGGAATCACCCGCTGCTATGGTCTTCGGGAATGTAAACGGCGTGGATGCATCCACGGTAAACGGAGCCGTCGGGGCGTCTGCCGACGTAATGGTGATCGGGGCTGCCCCCGAATTCTTGAACACCAGCGTGCGGCACTTGCGCGTGCTGCAGAGCGTTGTGTCGAAGTTCGTGAGCCTGTTGTGAACGTCGAGCTGTGCAACGGCAGTCACGCAGGTCAACAGTACGAGGAGGGATGTGAGAATCCCGCATCGGCGCAGGTGTGAAACTGTAGGACGGCGCATAGCGGCGTGCCATTTGTTGATGTAAAGTTCCTGACATTCGGTGCTGCATGGCCTGTAGGCAAACAGGTGCAACCCGGTTTTGATAGGAACTGTCAAGGGCTTCTGCCGTCCGGCATTGCCCTGCCTGAAAGCATGGGAGCACTGACTGTTCCAACGGAAACATCGGGACGCGAACGAAAGGGCCCTACGCGGCCGTTCGAGCCCGGCGATACGGGTGTCGGGGTCGCGGGGCATTCATGCGCCGCGACATGGTTTGTGGTCGGCAGCGGGGACGATTGTGCGGTGCCGAGGGCCGTCTACGGGGAGCTCTTCAAGTGGGTCTGGGGTGCGCGAAATATAGTCCATCGATACATCACTACCTAGTAGGCTCTATCTGACAATCTTGTTCGGGCCGGATCGCTGCGCGCGGGCACCCGCGGCCACGTTGCACTCGCTCGCCGCTGCGCCTTGCCCGTGAGCCAGGCCATCGGTACCGATTGCCCGCGGCCGCTCGCGGATCAACGATCAGACAGAGCCTGGTTATTCCTTCGCAATGGTGTCTCGCGCGCACGTTGTGCGGTTCGGCCAATGTTGTCACGGCTGGAATAAAGATGCGGTCAGGGGGGATAGCGATTGAAAATGATCCGGGCATCCAATCTATATTCGCGGACAGTGGAACAACATTGCAATCCAGAGCGCCTTCATTCCCGGCGCGCCATCGTCCTCTTCGTACGGGACGAGCGGCGCGAGGCTGCCTGCAAGCCGCTCGGCGGCCGCTTTGGAGCCCATGGCTACCGGGAGCTGAACAGCCGCATCGCCGCGCGCCTTTCCCCGTTGCTGGATCGCACTACGGATCTTCTGGTGGTCAGCGAGTCCGGCGGGGCCTGCGGAGGTATCAGGCAGCGCGGCGCTACGTTCGGTGAACGGATCACGAACGCGATGGCCGATACCTTCGCGGCCGGCTATTGCTCTGTTGCCGTTGTCGGGAACGACTGCCCCACCATTGCTCCGGCCGACATCACCGCCGCGTTTCAGCGTCTGGATGCCGGCGCTCTGATCGTTGCGGCGCCTGCACGCGACGGCGGCGCATTCATCGTTGCCGCGCGCGGAGCAACCTTCGAGAAGCCTGGATACCTCGAACGCTTCGTCGATCTTCCATGGCGCACGGCATCGCTCTTTGGCGCCATGATGCTTCTGGAAGGGGCGGAGGGGCTCCCGATTGTTCGCGAAGACTTCGACTACTGGCAGTGCCGCTCCGCTGAGCGCGCGCTCGCCGTTCTCTTCGATGCATTGCGTCCGGCAGCTTATCGCGGAACGCTCCAGCGTCCCGTGCGTTCCGCCGCCTGCCACAAGGCTCTCACACGCACCTTCCTTACATCGCCACCGCTCCAGCAGCAACCAGTGTAGTATACGCTGGGCCAGCACACTCCGTTCCCGACGTACCGGATCCCGGAGGCATCCGCGCGCGTGCTCCGTCTCTGCCGTGCCGGCGGCGCGCGAGCCGGCGGGACGTGCGGTCTCGCATCCGGCGACGCCGTTCGCTGCATGGAAGTCTGCAACACTCCTTTCACTCAATCATGATCGATACACAACACAGCTACCGATACATCCCCCATGGCCGTCGCCACCGTCGCGGCATCGTCGCAGCGCTGCTGGCGCTCGCCGGAACGATTACTGTTGCCCATGCACAGGTTGATCTCGAGGTAACGGTTACCAACGGAGCAACGCACACACCGATTGCCGCGGTTGCCGTCGCGCTGGACAACACGGAGATCGGCGTTCACGAGAAGGGGATCAGCAACGAGCAGGGGAAGGTGTACTTCCACGGACTGCTCACATCCGGAACGTATGCCGTGTCCGTTGCGGAGAGCGATCAGTACGGTTCCTCGTCCGTGACAAATGTCGTATTGCGATCCGGTGCGGTGCGCAGCGTCAACCTGGCGCTGGCGCCGCGCAAGACCGTATCCGGCGCGGGCGTCACGGTAACCGGCAGGGGGCAGGCGGAACTGAACGCAATCAACGCGGAGGTCTCCGCCACGCTGCCTCGTCGCCAGATCGAGGATCTCCCCGTGGAAGGGCGCGATCTCACGCGCGCACTCTACCGGCTTCCGAACGTTACGCAGGCCACCGGCTTCTTCGCGGAGGCGCCCAACGTTTCGATCAACGGCGTGAACGGCCTGTATGCCAGCTACCTGGTTGACGGCATGGACAACAACGAGAACTTCCTCGGCGGGGAGAAGTTCCCGATGCCGGTGGGATTCGTGCAAAGCGTTACCGTGCTCTCCAACAACTACTCCGCGGAGTTCGGCCGCACCGGCAACGGCGTGTTCAACGTCACCACCCGATCAGGGAGCAACACGTTCACCGGCGAGGCGTTCTATCTCACACGTCCCGGCCCGTCGATCGATGCAAGCAGCCCGGACGCGCAGCGCGATCTCTCCGGCAATCAGGTGAAGGATGGCTTCCAGCGCCAGCAGTTCGGTGCAGCCGTCGGAGGGCCGATCGCTCGCGACAAGTCGTTCTTCTATCTCGATCTCGAGCAGACCTCCGACACGAAGGATAATCTGCTCAACGTGCCGGAGCTTGGTATAAACGAGACTGTTCGCGGCCACAACAACTTTACGCTCGGCTCATTGAAGCTCACACAGTTCTGGAGCGATCGCTTCAGCTCCTCGATCCGCGCGAACATCGGGCTGGTGAACATCGAACGGCAGGGAGGCGGCCTGGACGGCGGCATTACCTTTCCGTCCGCCGGGAACACACAGGATCGGAATTCGCTGCTGCTTGCATCGCAGAACATCTACACGGCCGACGGCTTTACCTATGAAGGGAATCTCCAGTACAGCCGCTTCCGCTGGAACTACGCGCACCCCGTGAACCCGAACGATCCCCAGGTCTACGTGCTGGACTCCGCCGGCCTTGGCCTCGCCATCCTCGGGCATCCGGGCTATGTGTTCGATGACGTGGAGAGCACGATCAACCTTCAGCAGAAGGTGACGTTCGACCTCGGCGACAATCGGCTGAAGTTCGGCGTCGAGCTCCTCTCCGCGAACTTCGCGCTGGCCGGCGGCGGCAATCCCAACGGCAACTACGTGGTGCAGCTCACCGGCGACCAGCAACGCGCCCTCGCCGCACGGCACCTCGGTTCCGGCATGCAGCTCACCGACATCCCGGCCGGTGTGCAGGTCACGGACTACAATGTGGAGCTCGAGCCCAACTCCTTCGGTCGTCGCCAGAACGTGATCAGTGCCTATGCGGAGGACCTGATCTCCGTCAGCAGCAGGCTCAACCTTTCCGTTGGCCTTCGCTACGACTACGACGATCTCTCCGTTGGCGGCGGTGACAAGGGGGACCTGAACAACATAGCTCCGCGCCTGAGCTTCAACTACAAACTCGATGATCGTAGTGTGATCCGCGGCGGGTACGGGCTATTCTACGACAAGATCCTCTACGCGATCTACAGTGATGCGCTCCAGCAGAACACGACATCGGCCGGATACCGCCAGCAGATTCAACAGCTGATCGCCAAGGGGATCCTTCCTTCCAATACGGACATCAACAAGGTCACCTACGACGGCAATCTCGGTGTTGACGTGTTCTCGGGCGTGACCTACCTGCATGGCCCGGATGCCGCCACGCTTCAGTCGCAGCGCGCCGATCTGACCGCGAACGAGCGGCGCATCCTGAATCCCAACGGCTACCAGAATCCATACACGCATCAGTTCTCGCTCGGCTATCAGTATCAGGTAAGCGACAACACGCTCTTCTATGTGGATCTGGTGCACACGGAGTCCGGCGATCTCTACAGGCTTCGCGATCTGAACGCTCCATCGCCGTATCCGTTGAACGATCCGAACAACGTGGTGGTGCGTACACAGGCCCAGGCGGACTCCACGCGCCCGGTGGCGCTTCTGCCCGGCGGTGCCCGGAGCATCGTGGTTACCGAAACGGCCGGCGAGGCAACGTACTCTGCCGCCACGGTCAATCTGGTAAAGGAGAAGGGGGAGGATGCCTTTGCCTACCGTCTCTCGTACACGCTCTCGCGTTCGCGCAACAACACGGAGGATATCAACTTCAAGGCGTCCGACGCGAACAACTTCGATCGCGAGTGGGGCCCTTCGGTGAACGATCGCACGCATGTGATCAGCGCGGTGTTCTACTACTATCCGATCGATGGTCTCACGCTCACGCTGGCGGCGCTGGTGCAGAGCGGCCAGCCGGTCAACCGCATCGCCGACGCAACGAAGTATGGAACAACGGATCTGAACGGTGACGGCACCTCCTTCGCCGATGCATACGTGCTGAACATCGATCGCTATCCCGGCGAGGCCCGCAACAGCGACCGCCTGCCGTGGTCCAAGACGTTCGACCTCGGCGTGCAGTACGCAGTGGCGCTGCCAACCGGCCGTGCCGAGGTTCGCGCCGATGTATTCAACCTCTTCAACTCCGTGAACCTGAGCGGCTATACGAACAACGCCACGCAGAGCAACCAGATCCAGGAAGGGCCTGCCGGCTCCGGCATCGTGCAGCGTAGTTCCGCGCCGCCGCGCCAGTTCCAGTTCGGAGTGCGATACTTCTTCTAGGAGCAGGCGTGCGGGGCGTTGAGTCGCCCGGTGGTTTCCGGTTTCTTCTTGCCGATGGAACCTGTTTCCCGGGCGATGGAATCGTTTGAACGTCGGGCCGGGGCTTTGCTCCGGCCCAATCAACAGGATACTTCGAACAGCATGATGAAGTTTGTGAGGGAGCTTCTGCAATTCCTTCCGATCGCGGCGCTTGCATGCGCCGTTGGATGCGGCGGGAAGAAGGATGCGCCGGCGTCTGGAAAGGGGGCGGCGCCGTGGAGCGCCGTTGAAGCGGAGGCACGCGGCCAGACCGTGACGCTTGCGATGTGGCAGGGAGATCCGTACATCAACGCCTATATGAAGGACTTCGTGACGCCCGCCCTGAAGGAACGTTACGGGGTAACGCTGAACATCGTGGGAAGCCAGGGAAACGAGATCGTCTCGGCACTGATGACGGAGCTCGAGGCCGGCCGGGAGCATGGCAGCTACGACATGATGTGGATCAACGGCGAGACCTTCTATCAACTTCGCCAGATCGGCGCGCTGTACGGTCCGTTCGTGGATCGTCTTCCCAACGCAGCGGCCATCGACTTCTCCAATCGCTTCATCAATACCGACTTTCAACAGAAGGTGGATGGATACGAGTGTCCGTGGGGCAACGTTCAGCTCGCCATCATCTACGACACCGTGCGCGTCCCGGATCCGCCGCGAACGATGGCGGCACTGGAGACGTATGTGCGCGAACATCCGGGCACGTTCACGTTCGACAACTCGTTCACCGGGATGACGTTCCTCAAGTGCCTGCTGATCGATATCGCGGGAGGGGAGAAGGAACTGGCCGGCCCGTTCAACCCGGCGAAGTACGAGAAGTACTCCGCGCGGCTGTGGGACTACATCAATCGGATCAAGCCATTCTTCTGGAAGAAGGGGAGCACGTTTCCGAACGGCGTTGCGCAACTCCATCAGTTGTTCGCTTCCGGTGAGGTGAACTTCACGATGAGCAACAACGATGGCGATGTCGACAACAAGATCCTGCAGGGGCTGTTCCCGTCCACTGCTCGTGCCTACGTTCTGGAGGGGGGGACGATTCAGAACAGCCACTTCATGGGGATCGCGAAGAACTCCGCTCATACCGCCGGCGCGATGGTTGCCGCCAACTTCCTGATCTCGCCGGAGGCGCAGCTGCGCAAGCTGGAGCCGAAGGTCTGGGGCGATGGAACGGTTCTGGATATCGGCAAGCTTCCGGCAGAGTGGCAGGCGAAGTTTCGTGCCGTGCCGGGACGGCGATACGCTCCGCCGAGGGCGGAAATTCAATCGAAGGCGCTCATGGAGCTTGCGCCCGAATACATGATCCATCTCTACGATGATTTCCGTTCGCACGTCGTCGCAAACTGATGCCGCACGATGGGGCTATCTCCTCTTCGTTGCAATCGCGATTCTGCCGATGGGGGCCAGTCTGCTCTATGCGCTCGCCTACAGCCTCGGTCTGGCCGGGCTTCTGGGGGAGGGGCTCACGTTCGATCACTGGATTCGCGTGCTTGGGAACCGGGAGGTTCTGGCCTCGTTCGCCCTGAGCATCTGGGTTGCGCTGGCGGTGGCATTCCTCGACACGGCGCTGGGCCTTCCGCTTGGCATCCTGCTTCGCAGATCGATCAATGCCGGCCCTCTCTCGTATCTCATCTATCTGCCGCTGGCGCTTCCCGGTGTGGTGGTTGGCTTCCTGGCGTTTCAGGGGCTCACCGGTGCGGGGCTGCTCGCGCGCGTTGCCGCGGCATTCGGTCTGGTGACGGACCCCGCGCAGTGGGTGAACGTGGTGAACGATCGCTACGGAATCGGCATCATCCTTGCGCAGCTCGTGATCGGCGTGCCGTTCTTTGCCATACTCTTCGCCCGCCTCTACGAAAGCGAACACGTTGCCGATCTCTCGATGCTTGCAGCCTCGCTGGGCGCATCGCGGCGCGTCCGCATTCTCCGTGTTACCGTTCCAATCCTCGTTCGTCGCGCGTTCCCAACGGTAATGCTCTATCTGGTGGGCGTGCTGGGAGCATACGAGATCCCGCTGCTTCTCGGCGCACAGTCTCCGCAGATGATTTCCGTTCTTACCATGCGGAAGTATGCGATGTTCGATCTGAGCCAGAAGCCGGAGGCATTCATCTGTGCAATCATCTATACAGCCATCGCCCTGCTGCTGGTGACGATCGCATACCGGAGGAGGGACGATGCCCAGGCCTGATCGCCATGCGGAGTCCGGGAACGTCCTGCGCCGGCTGGTCGTTCTGCTTGCGGCGATGCTCTGCCTTGCGCCCGTCGCGTACCTGCTGCTCCTCTCCTTCGCGGACCGATGGGCGTTCCCCGATCTTCTCCCCCGCGGCTGGCGGTTCGACCTTCAGGGAGCGCTCTCCGGGAGCGGCGTGCTGCTGGAAAGCGTCCTCCTGTCGCTGGGGATTTCGTCGCTCGTTGCGTTCGTTTCCACGCTCGGCGGCTTTATCGCGGCGCGATACGTTGCGTATCACCGGCGCCGGCGTGCGCTCCTGTTTCTCGCCTATCTCCCGTTCGTGATGTCGCCGGTGATCCTCGGCGCCTGCATCCACTATCTCTACATCAGGCTTGCGCTTGCGGGAACCATGGCAGGGGTGATCCTGGCCCAGACGATATTCGCGTTCGGCTTCGGCATCATCTTCTTCATGAGCTTCTGGAACAACGAGCGCCGTGCACAGGAGCAGGCGGCGATGCTGCTCGGCGCGCGGCCGTGGCAGAGAATGCGGCGTGTGCTGCTGCCGATGGCGCGCGATCTGCTCCTGGTCTGCTTTCTTCAGACCTTTCTCTTCTCATGGTTCCAGTACGGGCTTACGGTGTTGATAAGTGGCGGCACCGTTCGCACGCTGGCAGTGCTGGTATACGTCTACATCGGTGAGGCGAACACACGCTATGCGGCGTTGAGCAGCCTGCTGCTTCTTGTTCCGCCGGTGATATTCCTCTGGGCCAACAAGCGGTTTGTGGTGCGGTACATGTAGACGAGGTTTTTAGTCCTTGGTTCTTAGTCCTTGGTTCTTGGTCAGTTGTCAGGGGTTGAAGAGAACCGTGCAATCTCTCAACCACGGACTACCAACTACTTGACAACTGACGGCCAACACATGATCCTGTCCGTGGAAAACATATCGAAGTCCTACGGTCCGCACGCCGTACTGCACGACGTGTCGCTGGCCGTGGCGGAGCGCGAGACGCTCGCGATACTCGGGCGCTCCGGCTGCGGGAAAACCACGCTGCTGAAGATCGTTGCCGGTCTCGTGGATGCCGATGCCGGCAGTCTGTGCCTGCGCGGCGCGGCGATCGGGGATACGCCGATCGAGCGCCGGAACGTTGTCTACATCTATCAGGAGCCGCTTCTCTTTCCGCATCTGACGGTCTTCGAGAACATTGCCTTCGGCCTGCGTCTGCGCAGGAAGCCTGCCGCGGAGGTGGAGCGGGCGGTTGCAACGATGATGGATGAACTGGAACTGGCCGGCCACGGTGCGAAGCTGCCGTCGCAGCTCTCCGGCGGGCAGCGGCAGCGGGTTGCATTCGGTCGCGCGATCATCGTGAAGCCGGACGTACTGCTGCTCGACGAGCCGTTCAGCAGTCTCGATACGGAGACGCGTGCGTCGATGCAGGCGCTATTCCGCAGCCTCGTGCGGGCTCACGGCGTCGCCTCCATCTTCGTAACGCACGATCTGAAGGAGGCGATTCTGATCGGGGATGCGATCGCCTACATGCAGGAGGGCCGCCTGGTCACGTTCGGCACCAAGGCGGAGTTCATTGCACATCCGGAGTTCGGGGCACGGCGTGAGATCGAGTTCTGGGCGTCGCTCGGCGGCGACCCGATGTTGAATGGTGAGGCCTCTGATGGGAGAACGAATGATGAATAGTGACGTCGAGACGGTCGAATCGATCTACTGGGTGTTCACGCAGTTGTGCAACGACGAGTGCGATCACTGCTACAACAGCTCCGGGCCGCGCGGCGAGCGCATGACGTTGGAGGAATGCCTGGCCGTTGTGGAACATCTTCCGGAGCGGGTCGGGCGCATTGTTCTCTCCGGGGGGGAACCGCTTGCCGAACGTGCCAGGCTTTACGCGATTCTGGACGCATTGGCGGCGAAGTACCGCGGCACGGCGCAGATAATGTTGCAGACGAACGGCGATCTGCTGAGCGGCGCAATCCTGGACGAACTGCTTGCGCGCGGCGTCACCAGGTTCGATATCGCGAGCATCGATCGGTATCACAAGTATGCCGGTGAACGCAGGGCCCTGCTGGAGGAACTGTTTCTCTCGCGAGGATTGAACGGCGACGAACCGGACCCGTTGATCGCGAAGGAGAATTACGTGAAGCCGGGTGGCGCAAGCTATGGATTCTGGGGGGCGACGGAGGAGATGTGGCTTGGTGGGAACTGGGCGCGCGGGCGGGCGATGGAGAAGGGGATCTGGAAGCGCGATCACATGCACAATTTCTGTGCGATCCTTTCCGGCGGACGCGGGTTCCTTGGCGGAACGGAGTTGCCGCAGGAAGTATCCATTCAGTTGTGGAAGATCAATCCCTGCTGCCCCGGCACGAAGTATCCCATGGGTGACGCACGCACGGAGCGCGTGGCCGATGTGCTTCGTCGCGTTGCGGCGAGTCCGGTGTTTCAGGCGATCAACCAGGGCGATCCCTACGCCATGGGGGAACCGCAGGGGATCACCCGCGCGGCGGCAACCGAGCGCGGTGCCGCGCTGGGGAACATCTGTCTCTGGTGTGATGAGTTCTTCGAGCAGCATTACGACATCGAACGGCTGGAGCCCCGCCTCGGTCTCCCGGTGATTCAATAATCATGACCTGGATCTCATGCTGAACGCAGTTGTAGTGGACAACGGCATTCACGGCCTCGAGCGCATGTTCCACTCGAGCGCTCTGGTCCGCTATCGCTTCGAGCGGGTTTCAGCGGCCTTCGCGCCCGATCTCTCCAACGCGGATCTTCTGATTGTGCCGAACGGTTCCGATCACGTTGCGATGCATCGTGCTCGCAATGCCGTGCGCGCCTTCCTCGAAAGCGGGCGGGCGCTCTTCTGTTTCGACGGATGGTTCACGGACTGGGTGCCGGGAAATCGCTGGGTGATGGACAACAGCAGGGCCACGCGCGATGTACGCTACAGCGTGCGCAACGACCGGTACGGACTGTTCCACGGCGTTGCCGTGGAATCCCTTGTCCGGTCGCACGGCATCTCGGGGTGGTGGGCATGCGGAATGATCCAGCCCGCTTCCGGAGCCGACGTTGTGATGGAGGACACGTGGGGCCGTGCGATGATAGTTGTCGATCGCGTCTCGACGCCGGGCACAATGGTCCTCACATCCAGTGGTCCGTTGGGTGACTTCGGATTCGATGGAACGCCAGGCGATCTCACGCGGCTGTATCACAACATGCTCGGACTGGTATCCGATCGGGGGGCGCTATCAAGAAAATCGGACTGGTGTTCAACGGTGTCTGGTCGCAGTACGCATTCGCGACCGCACCGAAGTATCGAGACTTCTACGATCTGCTCTACATCCACGAGCTCTCGTTGCAGCGCGCCGCCGGGTATGCTGCGCTGGCAATCCCGTTTCAGACCAACCACGACGTGCTGGCACTGCATCGGGATGTGATCTACGACTTCCTTGGCCAGGGCGGCATCGTGTATGTGGAGGGGGACAGCTCCCCTGCATGGATCGATGCGGTGTGGGAGGACCGTCCGGTGAACAACTACTGGTGGGTGACCGATCCGGATCGCCCTCCGGTTGCCCATACCAATCATGACCATCCGGTGTTTGCAGGGCTTGCGCCGCGCCATGCATGCTGGCACACGCACGGCGTCTACACCCGCGTGCCGGATGGAGCGGAGATACTGCAGACCAACACGCACGGCGAGATCATCACGTGGCAGATGCGGCGCTACGGCGGCGTGCTGTTCGCAACCACGCTCGACGGCATCGTGGAGCACGGCGTGCAGCAGATCACGCACCTCGACAACTTCTGCGACAACCTCACGGCGTGGCTCTGCGGCGTGCGCCCCTCACCGGAGAGGATGACCATCGCTCCGGAGGCCTACGGCACACAGGCGCGCATCGGGTAGGGTGCGGCCGATACGGCGGCATCATCCGCGACCGCGATAGTTCGCTGATCGCCATTGGTGGAGTGCATCATCTGCATCCGCTGGTAAATATCTCGTAGGAGAAATCCGTTGCGGAGATCCTGCGCATTGTCAAGACCGGTTCCTCGCGATGGATCGGTCAAACCTTTCCGAACCGGAGAACGTTTGCATGGTAGTCCGGATGTGGTGTGTTTACTGTCGGCCCGCTGAACGCGGATCGGTACACGATGCCCTTCAACACGGCGTCGATGTGCGGGAGCGGTTCGCACGGTGCAGTGGTCGGTCTCCGGGCCGCCCGCAAGCGCGGCCGGACAGCTCCTCGGATCTCGGGAACCTTGAACGTGATTGGCTATGAAAGGATCAATGCACTACCCGTTGACGGCATCAATCTGTGCGATGTACGCGGCCTGCAGTCTTCTCCTCGTATCCTGCGAGCGGTCATCGCGTCAGGCCGTGGTGCGGGGGCCTGCGCAGGCCGATACGAACCAGGCTCCTGCTGTTCCAGCAAGGGCCGGGCGCGTGACGGCGCCTGATTCCGTGTTGGACCGGATGCAGGTGGATGCGCGCCTGTACCGGAACCCGGACAGCACTACGATGCGGATCACCGATGTGACCGTGTACAATCCCACGAACCATCGGGCAACGGCGCTTGCTCTCCGCGTCACGTTCACCAATGCGGCCGGGCGAAGCATCGGCATGTGCGACGTCTCCTTTCCGGGCTTCGTTATCGCCGGCGGGTCCACAACCGAGCCCTTCATCAACCTTCCAACGGAGGAGCACAGCAACTCGTGGAAGTACCTGATGGCAAACGCGACCGGCGTGATCGTGCACGTTGTTCAGGCAACGTTCATCTGACCGGTGCCGCGCATCGTTGCGCGGCCTGCATCGGATGATGGAGAAATGAAACGGCCCCGTGCGCCTGCGCCGGGGCCGTTTCTCCATGTTGCCGGCGGGCAGGGAGCACATGCCGTTCTGCGATAACGAAACATGTCTGCTCTCGCAGTTCCGAACGGCTCGCAAGCCGATCACAGCGTTGTCTCGGATTCCATAACAACAGCAGCGGGCCTGTGCGATGAACACAGGCCCGCTGTTGTAGAATGAATCCGGCGCTGCGGATCAGTTGTGCGCCGACGGCTCGGACGACTCCGCCGAGGCGGTCATCGCTGCGTTCAGGTCGTACCGCCGCGCACCGATCATGTGCGTGGAGTAATACTCCGAGCTGAGCTCGGAGACGGTGACGCCGTTGCGGCTGGAGGCATGTGCGAAGAGGCCGTTGCCGAGGTACATGCCCACGTGCGAGACATAGACCGCTTGGCGTGTATGGAAGAAGATGAGATCGCCGAACTGGAGATCCTCACGATTCACCGGAATGCCCACGTCCCACTGCGCGGCAGCCGTGCGCGGGAGGTGGAAGTTCAGGGCGCGATATACCGTGCCGGTGAATGCGGAGCAGTCGATGCCGTTGCGGCCCATGCCGCCGAAGAGGTAACGCGTGCCGATCCAGTCCACGAGAGTCTCCATCACGGCCACCTTGTCCACGCCGTTGTCGGTCATGGTGGGCTCGCCGTTGAGCGATGCCATGTACTTCGTGAACTCCTTGTAGAAGCTGTTGATGTCGGTTGGCAGTTCCGCGAGATCCTTGTAATCATCTTCGGTGATGGCGTCGCTGTCCTCGCTCTCATCCAGTTCCGAATCGTTGTAGGAGCCGTCCGCTGCGGGGGCAGCCGCCGCGGGTGCGGACGCCGGCGCCGTTGCCGTGGTGGCGGGAGCGGATGCCTGCGCAACGAGAAGCGCCGGTGTGGCACCGCCCGAATCGCCCGACGTGGGCTGCGCCTGGATGCCGGCCAATGCGGCAAGGTCAGGGAGCTTTTGCGCGAGAAGTGCGGTGGCTACCTGACGCGTTACCACCGGATTGCCGCGGAGAGAATATGTGCGGTGATGGTGATGGCCGCGACCACCCTTGTGGCTCTTCTTGCCCGATCCCTTCGAGGCCGCGTGTCCATGCGATCCCCTGGCGCTTGCCGTTCCGCTGATCCCGATGGGGGACAGAAGCATGGCAACGGCCAGGAAAAGTACAGCAGCCAGAGATGTGCGGGCAGTTAGGGCTTTCGTCATGTAATCTCCAGGTCTGGGGTTCTGGGTTATTGACTCTATTGTATTCTGTTGTTCAATTCTTCTTCAGCTCTTCCTGACCGTCGCCAGCGTAAGCCGGTCCAGCGGATCAACCGAGTAGCCCTTCACGCCGGGGCGCGTGACGCGCGTGACGGTTGTATGGAAGAGGAGCAGCCATGGCGCCTCGCGAAGGATGATCGCTTCGGCCTGGCCGTAAATGGCCGCTCGTTGTTCGGCGCCGAGCCCCGGTGCAAGCGCCGCGAGATAGAGCGAGTCCACACGGGCATCTGCAAAGCGGGTCGTGTTGGATCCGCTTGGCGCCTTGTACCTGCTGTAAAAGAGCGCGATGAAATTCTCGGCGTCAGGATAATCGGCCATCCAGTTGGCGCTCCAGAAGGGGAGCTTCCCCTCGGCAACCATCTGACGATGTTGGGCCGGCGAGACCTGGTTGATCTTCACCGTGATGCCGATCGTCTTCAGCTGCTCCTGCACCGCCTGTGCAACCGCCACAACCCGTTCCACTTCGCTCACCTGGAGCACGACCACCGGAAGGCCCTTGCCGTTCGGATATCCTGCCGAGTCCAGGAGTCGCAACGCGAGGTCGCGATCGAAATCGTATCCCTTCACGCCGGCATAGCCCGGCACACCGGGCGGCACGGGACCCGCAGAAGCGGGGATCGCCTGATCGCGCATCACGTAGTGCACAAGCGCTTCGCGATCGATCGCGTAGTTCAGTGCCCGCCGCAACATCGCGTTGGTCACGAACGGCGAGCCTGCCGCGCCCGACGCCGATGGGTCCAACTGGAACCCGTAGTAGTTCACCGACATCGACGGTGAACGATACATCGTGCAGGATGCGAACTCCGGCGTGAGCGTTACGGAGTCGCCCTTGCGCGTGAACACCTTGTCGAGCATCGTGGCATCGATGGAGCCGGCCATGTCCAGCCGGCCCGACTCGAACTCCGCGAACTCCGTCTTCTTGTCGCGAATGAACGAGACCACCACCGAGTCGAGATAGGGGAGTTGCTTCCCCTGCGCATCGCGCTCGAAATAGTTGCCGTTGCGTACCAGCACCAGACGCTGCCCGTTGATCCACTCTGCGACCTTGAATGCTCCGGCGCCAACGGGGTGCCGAAAGAAATCGCTGCCGTACTTCTGAACGCCCTCGTGCGGAACCACATAGCAGTAGGGCATTGCAAGCAGAGAGAGCGCAAGCGGCGACGGCTCGGTGAGCGTCAGCTCGAACGTGGAGTCGTTCACCGCCCGGAAGCCTGCCACATGCCCGGTCTTCGCCGGGTCCTTGAAGAACTCGTCCGCGCCGACAACCTTGCCGTGAAACACCCAGAAGCCTGTGGAAGCAGTTGCCGGGTTGCAGATCCGCTCGAAGCTGTACTGCACATCTCCGGCCACGATCTTCCGTCCCTTCCCGCCCGGGAAGCATGGATCGTCGGCGAAGCGCGCATCGCCTCGCAGTGTGAAGGTCCAGACCCTGCCATCGCTGCTCGTGCTCCAGCTCTTCGCAAGAAGAGGCATCGGCTTCAATGCCGGATCGAGCCCCACCAGGCCCGCATGAACCTGGCCGCCCGCCCACCACGAAGCGCGTGCGCTGATGCGGGCCGGGTCCAGCGAGTTGAGATCCTCCGACTCGTTGTACCGGAAGGTGTTGCTCTGCTCCAGGTCCACATTGCCGCCGCATCCGGCGAGGAAGGGGACCAGAAGGGAGGCAAGAACTATCAAAGAACGAAGAGGCGTCGCCGTACGTACGATCGTCATCGAGTGCGTCCTGCTACTTGTTCCCGTAATCGAACCAGACCTCGCGGAGATCGCGGCGGTCCATCGCATTGCCGCCGCCGTAGCCCTTCACGTACGGCTGCACCAGACGGTAGTCCATGTCGTTGTAGATGAACATCATCGGCGCATCGTTCACGGCGATCTGTTCGGCGTCACGATACAGCCTGTAGCGGATGCTGTCGTTTGTCGTGGCAAGGGCCTTCTCGAAGAGCGCATCGAACTCCGGGTTCGCATAGCGCATCGAGTTGATCTGCGAAGGGCCGGTGGGGGGAATGGTCTTGCCGTAGAACAGGTTCAGGAAGTTTTCGGGATCGGGATAATCGGCAATCCATCCAAGGCGATACAGCGGAGCCTTGCCGTTCTCCAGCAGCTCCTGATGCTGCGGCCACTCGAGGATCTTGACATCCACCTTCACGCCGAGCTCGCTGGTAAGCATGCTCTGGATTGCCTGCGCAACCAGCAGGTTGCGCCCGCCGCCGGAGTTGAGCTGGATGGTGACCGGGGGGAATCCCTTGCCGCCCGGATATCCGGCCTCCGCCATCAGCGCCTGCGCCTTTGCCGGATCGTAGCTGTATCCCTTGATGCTCGCCACATCGTATCCCGGCATCGACGGAGGAACCAGGCCATGCACGGCCGGCCCCGCGGCCTGCCCCTGCAGCACATACTTGATGATCTTCTCGCGATCGATGGCGTAGTTGAAGGCCTGGCGCACGCGTCTGTCCTTGAACAGATCGCTCGTCACCAGCATGCCGTAGAACTGCGTGGAGAGCGCCGGGACAGTGAAGATGTGGTACTGAGCGTATGCCGGAGTCACCTTGCCGTTCTCATCGATCACGTTGCGGAAGAATTCCGTCGGGATGCGATATGCCTCGTCCAGATGTCCGGATGTGAACTCCGTGATCTGCTGGCGCTCGTCCTTGATGAAGTTCCAGGTGATCGCGTCCAGATAGGGGAGCTGATTGCCGAACTCGTCCTTCCCCCAGTACTTCGGATTCCGCTTGAGCGTGATCCCCTGGTCCTTCTGGAAGCGGGTCAGTATGAACGGTCCGGTGCCCACGAGATTCCGGTAGAAGTCCTTGCCGAAATGCTGTACAGCCTCCTTCGGGTAGATGTAGCACATGCCGAGCGCCACATAGTTCTTGAAGGCTCCGAACGGTGACTTCAGCGTGATCGAGAAGGTATAATCATCCACGGCCTTGAAGCCGCTCACCCCCTCCGGGGGAATCGGCTTGGCGCCGTTGGAACCGGTGGCATCGAAGTATGCCTGCGCGCCCACCACCTTGTCGCCGAAGTAGCTGGACCCCAAGCCACCCTCGCGGGAGTCCAGCATCCTGTCGAAGCAGTACTTCACATCGGATGCCTTCATCTCGCGCCCCTGTCCGTTGGGGAAGCAGGGAGAGTCCTGAAACAGCACACCCTTGCGGAGATGATAGGTGTAGGTGAGGCCGTCGGCGCTGATATCGCAGCTCTCGGCGAGCTCCGGAACCAGCTTGAGCGTCGAGTCGAAATCGAAGAGAAGCTCGCCGATCTGATGCACCACGTGATGCGATGGTGCGTCGTTCAGGCGGGCAGGATCGAGCGTCCGAATCTCCTGAACCTCGTTCATCCGGAACGTGCCGCCATAGAAACGGCCTCCCTTCGCCGGCTTCAGTGCGGCGGCTTCATCATCGCCGCCACATGAAACAAGGAGGAGCGATGCTACGCTACACAGAGCCGCGACAAGAAACATGCGCGCAAGCATCGTTGGATTCGGTGTTGCTCTCTTCACAATGAATTGTTTAGCGATTTCGGAACGGCATGTTCCTGAGAATGTGCACCGCAACGGGCTGTGCGCATCATGTGGGCGAGCGGTCTGTTAAGACCGGGCAAAGATCGGCTCTCCGGAAGGCGATTGCAACTTCAGGACACTTAATTTTTTGTCATGTTTGTGAGACGAAAATCCCGGAATTCCTGCGGTAATTAGAGGTTTTCTGAACGGCCTGTAATGAATCGGGCGGGTTGCACTCATCAACGAGGTACAGGTGGAAAGTAGTACAATCGATAGGGGCGCCGAAGGCGAACCGGAGTTCGTGCCCAGGCTCGGCGCAGGTTGTCTGATGCTGATCGGCGTTCTGCTCGCCGCGATGGCGTTTACACTCAACCTTGGGGACGGCAGGCTGGGGATTACGGGCATCCTGTTCTACCTGATGATCGGCTTCGGATTCCTCGGCGCCGGAATCTTCTGGTATCGCTACGTGAGCCGTCAGGAACGCGGACGCAGGCAGCTCTATCTGGAGAAGGCGGTGCTCGGGGTGGCGGCCCGCCACGGCGGCACCGTTACGCTGGCGCAGATCGTGCTGGAGAGCGCGTGCGGTGCGGAGGAAGCCGAGGCCACGGTGGACCGCCTGCGGCGCCAGGGATATGCCCAGACGGAACTAGCTGCGGATGGGGTTGTGCACTACCGTTTCGGCGGACTCCTCGGCATGGAGGATGGAAGCGACGCGTGATGGCCGAATGCCGAGCACCGCACGGCTGCCGCGGAATCGTTCCGGCAGCGTTGTTCCATGTGGACCTGGAGGGGCTTCGGCGTCGAACCGGTATTCCCGAACGTGAAGCCCCCAGCATCGCTTCCTACCGCTTGACCAGTTTCTGGACGTTGCGGGTCAGGCCGTCGCTTGTCGCAATCAGGTACACGCCGGCCGGAACGTCCGTGAGATCCAGCGTCGCCTCGCCGCCGGCGGTACGCGCGGACTGGAGCGGCACGCCGTCGATGCCGAGCAGCCGCACTTCGGCCATGCGGCCGGCCGTTGTGGCAACGCGCACCGAGCGGGTTGCGGGATTCGGCGTCAGGATGTTGCCCTGGCGGGCGCTTGGCGGTGTGGGAGCCTGAACGCCGGACGCCGTGCGGGGTGCAAGGCGATAGATGGTGCCCTCCGGCGGCCGGCCCTGCATGCGCGGAAAGGTGAGTGTCCGGTTCGTATCGTAACGCGGCTGAGCGGGATCGCCCGCGATCCAACATTTTTCGATGGCGTAGGCGAACGTGAGCGGAGCCATGAACGTGCCGATCCACGGGCCGCCGGTGCCGTAGGCGCTGCGGCCCTTGACGGAGCCCGGCCCGGTACGTATCTCGATTGCTCCGCTCCCCTGATAGAGCCAGATCTGCATGTTCACCGAGTCATCCGCCAGCCCCTGGGGCAATCCTCCATTCCGCCATTGAACCTTCAGGATCCGGTTTCCCCGCGGACCGTCCAGCAGATAGGAGATTGCCGATCCGTTCGGGCGTCCGATGAGCGGCGTGAAGAATGCGTCGATGATGGCGATCACGGAGTCATCGTTCACCTGGATGAATCCGTTGCCGCCGATCTGGAGCGGCGTCCCGCCCGTAAGCGTGTAGCTTCGTCCGAAGAACCGGAACGCCTCGTTTCCGAGATCCACTGCGGCGATCGAGTCCCCAAACTCCAATGGTACCGTTGTAGCTCCCGTGAGATCGGCATACGGTGCGGAGTCCGTTGTGAAGGCGTACGCAGACTGGGCCTGCGCAACGGCGCCTGCCGGTGATGCGAGCGCGAGGGCAAGGCATGCCGCGCGCAGGCGGCGGTTGATGAAGGTGCGAATGCGTTGCGTCGAGGTCATCATGGAAGTCGGTCACGTGGGTTTGCGGAAGCTGCCGTGCGGGCACCGTGCCCGTCCGCATTCCTAACGTTACATCCGGCGAAACTCGGATGCCTATCGGATGTTGCGAATCTGCAGTGCGGGATTTGCCGTCGGCGCACACCTTGCCATTGCACGTATCGTACTGCGATCAACGACCGGAGCCGCGTACGTTTCTGCGATATGCGGAAGGGGAGAGTCCGCTATGGCGGCGAAAGAGAAGGCTGAAGGAAGTGGGGCTTTCGAATCCGAGTTCGAAGCAGATATCGGTAACCGGCCGCTCGGAATGCTCCAGCATGAACCGGGCCTGCTCCATCCGGCGCAGCGTACGATGCTGGTGCGGCGTGCATCCGAATGCCTGCCGGAAGAGGCGCAGGAAGTGGTGGGGAGAAAGCGCCGCCTCGCGCGCGATCTGGCTCAGGCCGATCGGCTGGGAGAGAGTGGCCTCGATGAAATCGTACCCGCGGCTCAGCCGGCGATACACCTCAATCCGTGTGGATCGGCGAAGGCCGGGGAGCCGCGCGATCTGCGCCGCGGCATCGAGATGCGCTCGCGCCATATGGGCAAGCAGCAGATGAAACTGCTCCTCCATCCATCCGGGGGACGGCCGGGCTGCAGAAAGCGTTCGGTGCAGATGCTCCAGCGCGCCCATCATCCCTCCATCGTGATGGTACAGCTTCTCGACGAATTCAACCGGCGCCGCGCGGGTGTCGTCGGGATCGTCCAGAAGCTCGGCGCTGGGCCGCGCGAGTGCGCGGAGGCACCGCTCTGCAAATCGCGGCCTGAAGAAGACGCAGAGGGAGTCCACCGGCGTACGCGACTCCACCCACCCGGAGTAGCGCGTTCCCTGGTTGAGGATCAGGTATCGGTTCGGTGCAACCGCATACTGTCCGGTGGGCGTTGCATAGACTTCCGTGCCGCCAAATGCACACTTGATCGAAAGCGTGCCCTGTGTCTCCCGCGACGAGGCATCGGCCGAACGCGTGAATGCAATGATGTTGCACCACCCGAGTTCGGGACAGATCAGGTCGAGGTCGAGTTCGAGTTGCGAACGATCGGGATCGGGATGGTCGAAGAGTATCATCATGCGCGCCGTCACGAAATTTTTTTTCGAGACCAACCTATGCCCGTCAGGCCGCATGGTTACGCGATCCGGTGGCGTATCGGGGGCGGTGATCCGAATGCGCGAGATCGAAGAACCGAGGCATTTCTGTTCGGATACCATGTGAAGATTACTTCTCTTCACTATCTTCGCGCCGCTGTTCGCCGAGGACCGATAAATCTCTGTTCAACTCCGACTCCGGCATGTCGGTTCAACGCAGGTCCGCACCCCGCGGATGGGCAGATCTCATCTGCCCTGCGCCGTCCTCTCGCAGCCTGTACCGGCGTACTGCCATGCCGGTACACAACCGCGTATTGGTGGTGATCCTGCCTTCTCCCGTGTGTCCAGCTTCTCAAGTCCCCCGGGTATCATGCCAGAGTACATACAAACGATTCGCCAACAGGTTGGTCATCAACGTCTGCTGGTTCCGTCCACCGCGTGCATTGTGCTGAACGATGACGAAGAGGTGCTTCTCGAGCTCCGTTCCGATAACGAGTGCTGGGGGCTGCCGGGTGGAATAATGGACATCGGCGAAACCGCGCTCGAGAGCGCGCGCCGGGAGATTACGGAGGAGACCGGACTGCGCGCAGACGATCTGTGGCTGTTCGGTGTCTATTCCGGCGAGAGCTACAAGGGGCGCTATGCCAACGGCGACGAGATTGCCGTTGTGCAGTTGGCGTTCGTTGCAGAGCGCTTCGTTGGCGAACCGCTGGTCGGCAGCGAATCGCGCGAGCTGCGGTTCTTCCGCTTCGACGCGCTTCCCTCGCCGCTCACGCCGCATCATCAGGAATTCCTGACGCACTTCAGCGAGTATCTCACCGGACGCCGCACGGTCCCCGTTGTGCAGTAGCGCAGGGCGGCGCCATCCGGGCATTGCTCATGGTTGACTGTTCAACTGCGGGCCGCGCCGTCACACGGCCGTGATATGCACCGTTGGGATCGCATTGATGCCGTCGGATATGTCGTCGTCGCTCTCCGGCTGCACATTGCCCGCCTGGTCCGTTGCGCGAATGCTGATCGTATGAGGGCCGGCCGTGAGACTGGTGCTGAACTCCCACTGGGCCCACACTGCGCGAAACGGGTAGGGGAACTGCGTCGGGTTCAGCGCCTGGACCGTTGACGCCAGTTGCGCGTCCGTCGCCATCACCGTGTCCTGCGAGCGAATCACCACCGGAGCGAACGGCCCGCCATCCACGGAGATCTCCACCGTTCCGATTCCCGATGCGCCGCTGACGGCAAAGCCCACGCACTTGATGGTGCCGGCGGCAACCTGTGCATTGGTGAGGGGATTTGTCATCCGGCTGTTCACCCGCATCACGCCGTCATCCACGAACCCTTCGTCCTGGTATGTGCCGAACGGTAGGTCGTTCGCCGTTACCTCCACGCGCGTCAGCCACTTCACATTCTTGTAGCCGTATCCTTCGTGCAGAATCAGGCGCACCGGAAAGCCATGCTGTGCCGGAAGCGGCGAGCCGTTCATGTGCGTCACGAGCAGCGGCTCCACGAGGTCCGGCACGGGTGCTCCGTAGATGCGGCCGATCTGGATATTGTTCCCGAACGTGTCCGCGCCGTAGAAGCGCAGGCGCTTGGCCTGCGCCGTCTGGATTCCCGCGCGGTCCAGAAACGTCCGGAGCGGCACGCCGGTCCAGACCGCGGTGCCGATCAGGCCCTGCACTTCGTTGGAGTCGATCACGCAGCGCATCGTCTTCAACAGCTTGATGCCGGAGCGCGATTCCTCGTCGATGATGTCCTGGTAGCTGACGCTCAGCGGCGTCTGCACAAGGCCGTCGATCGCGAGGCGCCACGTGCCGGAATCTATCACCGGCATCGTCCAACGGGCGATGGAACCTTCCGCACCGTTCTTGTAGTAGAAGCTGGAGTTCGGTGTCAGGAACGGAACGTCCGCTCCCGTGGTAAGCGGCTCCACGGAGTTGCTTTCGCATCCGGTAACCTGCACTATCATGAAGCCGACAACCGCGCCTCCGGCAAGGCGCAGGAAGTGACGGCGACTTTCATCGTATGCCTGCATGGGTTCGTAGTCGGGGGTTGGAGTTCCTGACATTCCGCGCTGCAGGGCCAGCCGGCTCCGAAGCGCATTCCGGTCCTGACAGAAACTGTTAGAAGAACTTTGGACGATAGTCGATGCCCAGGAACAGGTCCACGGACTTTACGGTGTTCAACCCGTACGGCGTGAAGAGCAGCTGCGCGTTGACGCTGATGCCGTCGAAGGGGAACACTGCGATCGAACCGCCGGCCTTGATGAATCGCTGCCGCGTGGGGATCGGGTTGGCAACCGAGAATCCCACCGTTGGGGCCTTCAACGCCCAGTCGCCGCGCAGCATCAGACTTGCGAAGACGATCTTCTTGAACGTGTAGCCGCCGTCCAGCCCGAACGTGAACTCGTCTCCGTATTCCGGCTGCGTATCGGCAAAGCAATCCTTGCTGACCCCGTCCTGGCAGGGAACTGCGTGCGAAAACGTATAGATCGTACTGCGATATCGGTAGCCGATCCCCGCCTGGGCGTATGCATCGATAGGATAGAAGCTCCTGCCGTAACTGAGATACATCTCACCGTCAACCTGGCCCGCCCCGGCGCTCGGCAGATAGTTGCGGGTGTATCCCGTGGGGATCGTGAGCATCACGTTCGCGGCGAGCGCATCCAACGGCGCCTCGTCCAGGCCCAGAAGGGGCTTCAGGCCGACGCGTGCTCCAACCTGCGCGGAGCCGAACGCATAGGTCTGGTAGCGATATGCAGCGTCGCGCACGATCACGCGCTTGTACGGCAGGCCGGCCAGCAGCGTGACGTTGTTCGTGAGCCCGAGTTCGCCGTACGCGTAGATGCTGCGGTCGAAGAAGGAGTTGCCGGACACATTGTCCGCATAATCCTTCTCACGTCCGTCGAACGTGTACTGCTGCGAGGCCGTGCTCGATCCGTACGAGAGCTTGATGTAGGCGCGTCCGGACTCCTGTGGCCACGACTGGGCATGCATGGTTGCGTGGACGGCGGATGCGATCAGGGTGGTAATCACAAGCAGCGCCTGGCCGGCGCCGCGTGAAACGAACATTGGCATGAATGCGTTCGAAAAAGAATTGGGAGGGGGAATGGGTCAGGACCTCAATGAACCGTTTGCGATTGAAGCCATGGCCAACAACAATTTACAGGGGGAAGCCCAACGCGCAAGGGGCAATGCACCATATTATCCGGCTTACTGCGTCAAGACATGAACCCAGTCGCATCGCTCGACTCCGCAACGAGCCGTGTTGCGACACGTGTTGATAATTCATTGACCCGATTCGCATGGCAGGCGTCACAACCAACGATGTAGTTGTTCCCGGAACGGAGCGCGAAGCCTCCAACAGTTTGCCGGACGTGCCGGATGGAGCGCGGAATGTCGTGCTGGCCATCGACGGCATGACCTGCGCAAGCTGTGTTGCGCGCGTGGAGAAGGCGATCGCCCGAGTTGAGGGGGTGCAGGAGGTGGCCGTCAACCTCGCCACGAACCGGGCTCAGGTGAAGATCGGGCCGGCAGTGGATCTGGAGGCCATTCGCGACCGCGTTGAACGTGCGGGCTATTCCGCGCAGGTCACTCAGAGGGAGGATGCGCGCGCCATTGCCGGCGAGCAGCGGGAACATGTGGAGCGCGCGAGGAGGCGCTTCATCGTTGCAATGCCGCTCGCCGCGATCGTGATGGCCGTCTCCATGCTTCCGATGGTGATGCCGGCGCTCCATCACCTCGAGATGCGTTTCGCATTTCAGTCCGCATTGCTGCAGTTCGTGCTGACATCACTGGTGATGTTCTATGCCGGTTCCGGCTTCTTTACGCTTGCGATCCGGAACGCGCGGCATCTCACGGCGGACATGAACACGCTCGTGGCCGTAGGGACCGGCGCCGCCTGGTGTTTCAGTACGTGGATGTTGTTCGGCGGCGCACATCGTTCCGGCGACTATACGCATGCTCTGTACTTCGATACAGCGGCGGTGGTGATTGCTCTCGTGCTGCTTGGGCGGTGGCTGGAGGCGCGTGCAACCGCCAGAGCCGTTGGTGCAATCGGCGAGCTTGTTACGCTCGCGCCGGCCTACGCTCATCGCGTTTCACCGGATGACCGGCTGCATGTTGCCGATGTGGAGATCGAATACGTGCGCGTCGGCGATCTACTGCAGGTGCGTCCGGGTGAGAGCGTGCCGGTGGACGGCATGGTGGTTGATGGTGAATCCGCCGTCGACGAGTCCATGATGACCGGCGAGCCGTTGCCGATCGAGAAGACCGCCGGCGCCCGTCTGTTTGGCGGCACCATCAACACCAACGGCTCGTTCACCATGCGCGCCGATCGCGTGGGGGATGATACCGCGCTGGCCGCCATCGTTCGCGCCGTGAACAATGCGCAGAGTTCGAAGGCCCCGATTCAGCGCCTTGCAGACCGTGTGGCCGGCGTCTTTGTGCCGGCGGTGATCGCGATCGCCGCGCTCACGTTTGTCGGATGGCTGGTGATTGGCGGTGTGCCGGTTGCGAACGCCATGCTGAATGCCGTTGCCGTGCTGGTGATCGCATGCCCGTGCGCGATGGGCCTGGCCGTTCCAACTGCCGTGATCGCGGCAACCGGCCGGGGCGCGGAGCAGGGAATCCTGGTGCGCAGCGCCACGGCGCTGGAGACGGCCGCAGCCATCGATACGGTGGTGTTCGACAAAACCGGCACGCTCACGCACGGTCGTCCGGAAGTGGTGGCCCTGCGCACAGCGGAAGGAATCGAACCGGCGGAGGTGCTCCGTCTTGCCGCAGCGGTCGAATCGTATTCGGAGCATCCGATTGCGCGTGCAATCGTTCGCCATGCCGAGAGCACCGGCGTCGGCCGGTTGCCGGCGGAGGGCTTTCGCGCGCAGGTCGGCATCGGCGCGAGCGGCGTTGTTTCCGGACGCGAGGTGCAGGTGCGGGGGGCGGATCCGGGGATGCTTCGGTCACTCGATCACGGTGAGCCGTGGGAGCCGCCGGTTGGCGCAGGGCTTGTTGCCGTTGTGGTCGATGGGGCCGTGAGCGGCGTGATTGCGCTGGCGGATACCGAGAAGCCGGAGTCCGCGGCGGTGATTGCACGGCTGGCATCGATGGGGATCACGCCGATGATTCTTACGGGGGATGCGGAGAACGTGGCTGCCGAGGTTGCTCGCCGGCTGGGAGTGGATCGCTATGTTGCCGGGGTCATGCCGACGGCGAAGGGGGAGACGGTGGAGGCGCTGCGCCGCGAGGGGCGGCACGTTGCCATGGTGGGCGACGGCATCAACGATGCGCCCGCGCTTGCGGCGTCCGATCTTGGAATGGCCATGGGTACCGGTTCCGATGCCGCCATCGCCGCAGCGGACTTCACGCTGATGGGGGGTGACATCGCCCGCGTGCCCGCGGCCCTTCACCTGGCTCGCAGAACGATTCGAATCATCCGCCAGAATCTCTTCTGGGCATTTGCATACAACGTCATCGGCATGCCGCTGGCGGCGCTGGGCCTTCTGGACCCGATGATCGCCGGAGCCGCGATGGCGCTCAGTTCCGTCAGCGTGGTGAGCAACTCGCTACGTCTGCGCAGGGCGCGGTAGCTTCCTCGCCAACGACGTCCGATCCCGTTATCCCGGCTACGCTCGCTTCAATCATACCGTGACTACTCTTCAATCATATCGTTCGAGGGCGGAGCGCCTGGTGGCCGGGGTGATGTCCGGCACGTCGCTGGACGCCGTCGACGTGGCGCTGATTCGTATTGGCGGAACCGGCGACGCTCTGCATCACCAGCTTGTCGGCTTCCATGCGGTTCCCTTCGATGCCGGAATGCGCGTGCGTCTGCTCGATGCCTCCGCGGGAACGATGCCGGCGCGCGATCTGTTCGAACTCGAGGCAGACCTCGGTGCCTGCTACGCCGGCGCGATCCTGAACGCCTGTGATGCGTGCGACGTGGCCGCCGCCGATCTCGATGCAATTGGTCTTCACGGCCAGACGGTGTACCATGCTCCGCGCAGGGCGCCGAACGGCGTCACGGTGCAGCTTGCCGGCGCTGCGATCGTCTGCGAGCAGCTCGGCGTGCTGGTTGTGCACGACTTCCGGACTGCGGATGTGGCGGCCGGCGGAGAGGGTGCACCGCTGGTTCCGTACTGTGACTACGTTCTTCTTCGCTCACCGCACGCCAACCGGGTTGCGCTCAACATCGGCGGCATCGCGAACGTGACATGGCTGCCGCGCGACGTGAGTCCGGAGCAGGTGATCGCGTTCGATACCGGGCCCGGCAACATGCTGATCGATGCCGCGATGCGCGAGCTGTACGATCGCGACATGGACCGGGACGGCGGCATCGCCGCGATGGGTACTGTTCACGAGGAGTGGCTGGCAACGCTCCTTCAGGATGAGTACTATGCCTGGCCTCCGCCGAAGTCCGCCGGGCGGGAGCGGTTCGGCGAGGAGGTGGGGCGCAGGCTTGCGCGCGAGGCGATCGGGCGCGGAATGCGGCCGCAGGATGTGATCGCAACGCTTGCGCGGCTTACGGCCCGCACCATCGCGCAGTCCGTTCGCAGATTTGCCGCCGGGGAAGAACCGGTGGAGGAGATGATTGTAGGCGGCGGTGGCCTGCGCAATGCCGCGATGATGCGGATGCTCGCCGAGGAACTGCCCGGATGCACGATCCTGGATGTTGGAGAATGCGGCCTTCCGGCCGACGCGAAGGAGGCAATTTGCTTTGCCATCCTCGCAAATGAAACGTTGATGGAGACCCCCGCCAACCTGCCGAGCGTCACCGGCGCGCGCCGCCGGGTGATCTGCGGCGCGATTCGTCTTCCGTCGGCATGATCGCGCACCGCGTGTTGCCGCAGTAGCCCCGGCCCTTCCTCGCCTCAACCGACTCTTCGGAGATCTCCGTGTCTCTCTTTGCCATCGACAGCACGCTCTTCAGGCTCGTCAATCGCGAGGGCGCCAATCCGGTGTTCGATGCCGTGATGCCGTTCGTGACGGAGCCGTCCAATCCATTCCTCTATGTTCCGCTGATCGCACTCGCGCTCTTCGCCGTGTGGAGATGGAGGGGGCGGGCCGCGTGGTGCATACTGCTGATCGCGGTTACGGTTACCATTACGGACCGGCTCAACAGCAGTGTGATCAAGGAGATGGTGGCACGGGAGCGGCCGTGCCGCTACATGAACGATGTCCGCGAACTGCGGCCGTGTGGTGCCGGCAAGTCCTTCCCGTCGTCGCACGCCGTGAACATCACCGCGGCAGCGCTCATCGTTGCATGGTTCTTCCGCCGCTCGGCGCCCTATGCCTTCGGCATCGCCGCGCTTATCTCATACTCGCGTGTCTACGTTGGCGTGCACTATCCGGCGGACGTGATTGCCGGCGCATTGATCGGGATGGCCACCGCTGCGCTCGTGATCTTCCTCTGGCGGATTGCGATGAAGAGATGGAGAGGAGATGTGAAATATGAGATATGAGATTATGTGTCCCCGCAGCTCATATCTCATATTTCGTCGCTCATGGTTTCCTACACGTGCCTCTTTCGGCGGATGCCGTTCCACAGTGCCAGCGTGGGGCCGTCGCCCGCCCGCTGGTTGGTATCCTCCTGATCGTGGTAGAAGAACGCCATCGTCATCTGATTCGAACTCACGTAGCCCTGGCCGTCGCGCGAGCGCTCGATCAGCGGCAGATACGTCCCGGTGTTGATATACATGCGGACTACACCGTCCACCGCGGCGGAGAAGCAGTCGTGGCGTGCCTCGTGTGTATGGCCGTAGACCACGTATTGAATGCGCTTGTCCTTGATTCGCTGATCGAACTCCTTGCGTGCGCCCCGCACGAGATCGTCATCATCACTCTTCGGAAGAAAGATCCCGAACGCGCTCTTGATGTTCACTCCCGTGGAGACCAGCCAGCTCAGGCTTTCCACGCTGATGTGTGTCTTTACCAGCGAGCGGAGCAGGCCGAGCTGATAGACCGTGTCGCCCCAGAGCAGAAAGTCCGCCTGGATGCGATCCCACTTCGCAGCGAGCGTGGAGCGCAGCAGTGAGTCCAGCGACATGCGCACCGAGCGGAGCATGATCTCGCCATACTTCCGATAACGGTCGCGGGCAAGCCATGCCAGCCAGTGAAACACGTGGAAGATCGGCCGGAGGTTGTTCAGTTCCTGGAGGTTCATGAAGAAGTCGCGATCCTCGGCCGATGAGACGCAATCGATCTGCTGGCGCACGTGATGGATGAGCCCGGACATCAGTTCGGCGGTGATCGGTTCGCCGATCGCCATCACCTTGTAGGCTTCGGGATCGAAGAGACCCATCGTTGAATCGTGCTGCGTCTTGCGCGCGAAACGCCATCCGTGACAGACATCGTCCCACTCGTGGCCGTGGCGCGCCGAGACACCGTACTCGGGTGCATGCAGTGCGTTCGCGAACGTGATCTCGATTCCAGGAAGCTCGCGACGCATGCGCTCGTGCAGGCTCGTGAAGTTGTTGAACACGCGGTCGTGATTGCCGACGATGTAGGTGATTCTCACCGGCCGGCCAAGCTGTTCCGGCAGGTGCCTCAGCATCTGCATCAGCGCCCGGCTGCCGGGCGTTGCGAGGATTCGTTCGAAGATCGCGTTGAACTGGCGCTCCACTTCCGCCGTGTCGCTGTTCATGCCGGTGGCGGGGTCCAGAACGCCTCCCCACGGTCTGTCGGCGAGCTTGATCTTCTCCTCGTGCCAGTAGTCCGTCCGGACGAGGTCGAAGATGTCGCCCAGCAGAACCAGGTGCAATTCCTGGATCTCGCGTTGCGCGGCCGTAACGATCGCATCGCTCAGATAGCGAAACGCTCCTTCGTCCACATTACGAGCCGTTGATTCATCGGTCAGATGAACATCGCTGACGATCGCAAGCATTGTCCGTTGAGACTACGGTTGATATTGGCGGCATTCACGGTGCCAATATAACACCGCGAAGCCGGGGCAGGCGTTCGTGTTGTTCAAACTTTACCAGGCATGCAACGGCCGCTGAGGCCGTTCCCGGCGTTCGTTGCGGGCGCCATGCCGAACGGGTACACAATCATGTACTACCGTTTGGGGTGTATCGCGGATAAGTTGGCCTGCGACTCCCTCATCACCATGTATGCACGCGTTGGTCGGTTGTTGAATACCGGTCACGATCTGCATTGACGACAACCGACTGCTGCCCACCAGACACTGACCGGTGTACCATTCGGTTTGCCATGCTGCACGAGCAATGCCACGGGCTGGGACATGTGGCATTGATGCTGCGGTATTTACCATAGATGGGGCAGACATCATACACATTCCACACAAACTTGTCACAGGGTACAATCATGAGAGAATTTCGGAAGCGCGTTGCTCCCGGACTCGCGCTCTGTACAGGTCTTGTTCTCGGCCTCACAGCCAGTTCGTATGCCCAGTCGATATTTCAATCGACATACGGCGGCAAACTGGAAGACGCGGCCCGGGGAGGGACCATACGAACAAGCGATGGTGGCATTCTCACTGTTGGTGAATCGCGGAGCTTCAGCCCCGGCGGAGACTACGATGTCTACGTTGTGAAGACTGACGCCTGCGGCAACCTTCAGTGGTCAGCCACCTACGATATCGGCCGGGGAGGAGACGACTTCGGCCGAAAGGTGCGGGAGACCGTCGACGGCAACTTCGTCATCGTAGGCTCCACGAACAACAACGCCGGTTGCTCCAGTAAATATCCCGACATCTTCGTTCTGAACATCGACGGCAAAGGGAGCGTGAACTGGGCCAACACCTACGGCGGATCGTTCGCAGATGATGGTACGGATATTCAGCTCTTCAATGGCGGCAAAGAGTATGTCGTGTCGGGACGCTCGGCAAGCTTTGGCGCAGGCAGCTACGATGCATACCTCATGGACATCGACTTTGGCGGCAACGTCATCTGGGCGCGCGTCTATGGCGGCGGTGCATACGATGGTTTCAACGCACTCACGGTTGCGGCGAACGGGGACATCATCGCAACGGGAGAAACCTTCAGCTACAACTTCGGCGACGATCAGATCTATCTGGTTCGCGTGGACGGCAAGGGCAATTTCAGCTCGCCTCTCGATTTCAGCTATCACTACGGTGGCTCGAAATCGAACGAGGCCGGCAACGACGTTGTCGAGATCAATCAGAAATTCATCGGCGTAGTTGGCTACACGGATGCCGGAGGGACACGGGATCCGTACGTGCTCAAGGTTTTCGCCGATGGCACCTGCTTCTGCGATAACACCTTCATCAACCCGCGTGACAATTCGGACGACGTGTTCAACGAGGTTGAGGCGACGCCGGACGGCGATCTGTATGTTGTTGGAACCGACAGGAACATCATCTTCGGTTTCGGCGGCACGGACATGATGCTCGTCCGGATCGATCAGAAATGCGGCTTTGCATGGGGACGCCTGTACGGAATGACGGAGAACGAGGAGGGACACTCGTTGCACGTCGAGTACGACCCGGCGAATCCATCGGCCGTGTACAGCTTCCTGCTTGCCGGTGTCACCACGAGCTGCTGTTTCGGCTCGGAGGATGTGTACCTGGTTGGTGCCGATGCGAACGGCGTATCGGGGTGCAACGAGAACGATCTCAAGTTGGACCAGCAGTCTCCGGGCTACTGCCCGCAGAAGGCTCCCACAGGCAATCCGCTGGTGTACAACTGGTGCGCGGTGAAGGCGGTACCGGTTTACTCCGATAGCTGGAAACCGCTTTGCCAGAGCTGCCAGGACGGCAACCTGATCCCGGGAAATCGCGAGCACCTGGGGGGCATTCTGCATCGGCAGGGTGTGCTTCAGACCACGGCGGTTCACGCCGCCGTACGTACGCGCGTGGCAGGAAGCCAGCGCTAGGTACAGAGAGGACTGATCCTTGATACATCCTCCAGTGTTACAGCGGAGTCTGGCGTTATAGCGGAGTTTACTCCGCGATCTCCATCAGTAGGAAGAGTCCTGAGTACAATTCAGGCCCAACGTACGGCTCACATTTCAGCGAGGCACCATTCATGCAATGGTGCCTCGCTTTTTTCCTTGGTACTTTGGACGCTCGGCTGCGCCTCGCTGTGGGGCTTGGTACTTGGCGTAGTCTCGCACATCAAGTCCCAAGAACTGAGCTCCAAGAACGAAGCCCCAAGAACGAAGTCCCACGTACCGGATCGCCTGCTGTCGGTTCCGTTCTATCTGTAGATGCGCTGTCTCAATGATCTCTCGAGCTCCCCGCCGGGAGCGGCCTGTGCTTTCATTGGAGACAGATAGGTCGCTCCTGGGCGGAGCTCATGAAAGGAGAGAGAGGCTGCATCTGCTACAGAGAGGTTGCATCTCGATTGCATGACGGCATTGGTGCGTCGGCGTGTATGACTACGTTGAACGGCTTCGGTGCGGTACTTGGTACTTGGGATGCTCGGCTGCGCCTCGCTGCAGGCCTTGGCAACGAACTCCGCCGGCTGTCATCGAACAATGCCGTCTCCATTGATCTCGAGCTCCCCGCCGGGAGCGGCCTGTGCTTTCATTGGAGACAGATAGATCGCTCCTGGGCGGAGCTCATGAAAGGAGAGAGAGGCTGCATCTGCTACAGAGAGGTTGCATCTCGATTGCATGACGGCATTGGTGCGTCGGCGTGTATGACGAGGTGGACGGCTGCGGCACGCCGCGGTTCTTGGTACTTTGGACGCTCGGCTTCGCCTCGCTGTAGGCCTTGGCAACGAACCCGCCGGCTGTCACCGAACAACGAAGCCCCAAGCCCCAAGCGCCAAGCCCCAAGCGCCAAGACCCAAGCTCCAAGCCCTAAGAACGAATTCCATGAACAGATACTCGTCGGGCGATCCCGTTCCGGTCACGATCATCACCGGTTATCTCGGTTCCGGCAAGACCACGCTGCTGAATGCGCTGCTGGCAGGCGGCCATGGGCTTCGCGTTGCGGTGATCCAGAACGAGTTCGGCGAGATCGCCGTGGACAACGATCTGATTCTGGGGCTGGAGGAGGAGATGATCACGCTCGCCAATGGCTGTGCCTGCTGCACGGCCCGCGGCGACATCATCGACGCGGTGGAGCAGTTGCTTGACGGTCCGGTACGGTTCGACAGGATTGCCATCGAGACTTCGGGCATTGCCACGCCGGGGCCCGTGGTGATGACGCTCGCAACGCACGGCGATGCCGGCGAACGCTTCGTGCTGGACGGCGTTGTTGCTCTTGCCGACGGCGCCAACATTGCGCGGGAGTTGGAGCATGCACCGGAGGCGGCCGACCAGCTGGCCTATGCGGATCTGATCGTTCTCAACAAGCAGGATCTTGCCTCGCCGGATGTACTGCTTGCGGCCGAGAGGCTCATACGCGCGATCAACCCCTCCGCGCCGATCGAGCGAACGGCGTATGCGCGTATGGCACCGGAACTGGTGCTGGATGTTGGCGGGTTCGATCTCCGTCGCGTGGAGTCACTTCTGGGCGGCCTGTACAACGGGGAGCTTCCTGCCGTGCGGCACGAGCGCGGCATTCGCTCCGTGGCGATCCAAAGCGGGCTGGGGGTGAACACGGCCCGGTTCGAGGAGTGGATGGAGATGCTGCTTCACACCCATCATGGTGATATCTATCGGGTCAAGGGGGTACTGAATGTGGCGGAGCATGCGCGACGCTACGTGGTGCAGGCCGTGCACGGGCTCTGGAGCCATCAGTTCGGGAGCATGTGGGGCTTCTCGGCGCGCAACAGCCGCATCGTGGTGATAGGGCGCGAACTGGATGAGCGTTCGCTTCGCGACAGCTTCGGCGCCTGTCTGGAGTGATTGGGTGCGGCGATTCATGGGAACCAATGCCGTTGCAAACCATGACGTATGTCATCCCCGCCGCTGGCACCTTTTTCGTAACTTTCGCTCGATTTCATTGGAACATCAACGCAGGATTGACCGATGTACGGAAACCTCTCTGTTATAGACGCGCAGCCGAACATGCCCTCCGAGGAGGAGGATCCGAAGCTGCTTGCCGAGTTCGAGGCAAGGATCGATCGCGGCGAGAAGATCGAGCCACACGATTGGATGCCGCGGGAATACCGCCGCCAGTTGATCCGGATGATCGAACAGCATGCGCATTCCGAAATCATCGGCGCGCTCCCCGAGGGGACCTGGATCACGCGGGCTCCGGGCTTCAAGCGCAAGATGGCGCTGATGGCGAAGGTGCAGGACGAGGTTGGCCACGGCCAGCTTCTCTACAGCGCTGCCGAAACGCTCGGCAAGTCGCGCGAGGCCATGATCAACGACCTGTTGAGCGGCAAGTCCAAGTACTCCAACGTCTTCAATTATCCGGCGCTTACCTGGGGCGATACGGCTGTGATTGCCTGGCTGATCGACGCCGGTGCAATCGTGAATCAGGTTGCGAACTCCAAGGGGTCCTATGGCCCGTACTGCCGTGCGCTCGAGCGCATCTGCCAGGAGGAATCGTTCCACCTGAAGTACGGCTACGACAATGTTGTAACCCTTGCCACCGGCACCGAGACGCAGCGTGCGATGGTGCAGGAGGCGCTCAACCGGTGGTGGCAGCCGATCATGCACTTCCATGGTCCGCCGGACACCGTATCGGTGCACACCGAGAAGCTTGTGCGCTGGAAGGTGAAGATGGCCACCAACGACGAGATGCGCCAGGAGTTCCTGGACGGCTACGTGCCGAAGATCTGGGAGCTGGGCCTCACCGTTCCGGATCCGAATCTTCACAAGAACCCGGAGACGGGGCTCTGGGAGTTCACGGAACCGGACTGGGAGGAATTCAAGCGTGTGATCAACGGCGACGGCCCGTGCAACAAGGAACGGCTGGCCGTGCGGCGCATGGCGGAGGAGGAGGGACGATGGGTTCGCGAGGCATTGAAGCGGCCGTCGCAGAAGTACGTTGCGCCGCTGGCGTGATGGTCGTGATGATGATGTAGAGAGACAACGGCATCGACACCTAATTGGAAGAAACAGAGCCGAGATGACGATCAAATCGCTCGACCCGCGGATTACGCGCGCGGAGATCCCTGTGGACAACGAAAGCACGTGGACGCCGCTGCCGGACATGGACCAGCACGAGACCTACGAGGTGTTCCATCAGGAGAAGCGGGGCGACCAGCCGACCCACGTGGGTGCGCTGCACGCTCCCAATCCGGAGATGGCGCTGGTGTTCGCCAAGGAGCAGTACGCCCGCCGCTCGCGCTGTGTGAGCATCTGGGTGGTGCGTACGCAGGACATTCACACTATCGGTATCGAGGACTCCGACGTCTTCGAAACCACTCCCGCGAAGGATTATCGCGAGGCGCGCGGCTATCGTGTTGGCGGGAAGCTCACGGAGTTCAAGCGCAGGAGGGCCGCCAGCAATGAGTAACGATGCAGCATTAAAGGATCTCCTCTTCCGCATGGCCGATGACGATCTGATCATCGCTCACAGGAATTCCGAGTGGACCGGGCTGGGCCCGATCATGGAGGAGGATATCGCCTTCTCCTCGATCGCTCAGGACAAGCTTGGCCACAGCCTCGCGCTCTATACCCTGCTCGAGACGCTGGGGGAGGCGGAACCGGACACCACGGCATTCACACGCGACGAGGCGCAGTTCCGTTGCTGCCATCTGGTGGAGTATCCGATCGGCGGCTACGACTTCAGCCTGATGCGGCACTTTCTCTTCGACATGGCTGACATGCTTCGCTTCGAGTTGCTGGAGAGCTCCTCGTACGAGCCGCTGGCCAAGCTTGCGGCGAAGGTTCGCGGTGAGATCAAGTACCACGTGTTCCACGCCGCCACGTGGGTGGAGCAGTTGGGCGCGAAGGGGAGCGAGGAAAGCCACGCGCGGATGCAGAGCTCTCTGAATCTGGTGTACCCGCTGGCGCTCGGCATCTTCGAACCCTCGCAGTTCGAGGCGGAGCTGGCCGCCTCCGGCATCTTCGCCGGCGAGGCTGCCCTGCAGGAGAAGTGGATCGCCGCGATCTCTCCCATCCTCGAGCGTTCCAACCTTCGTATTCCCGCGGTGGCCGATCCGGCCCAGGCCTACGGCGGCCGCCGCGGATATCATACCGAACATCTTCAGCCGATGCTCACGGAGATGACGGAGGTGTTCCGCATCGACCCAACGGCCTCCTGGTAACATGGACGATCTCTCCCACATATGGGAAGCACTGAGGGATGTGAAGGACCCCGAGATACCAACCGTCTCTCTCGTGGACCTCGGCGTGATCACCTCCGTTTCGGTGGATGATGAGAACGTTGTTCACGTGACCATGACACCCACGTTCGTTGGCTGCCCGGCAATGGAGTACATGCGCAGCGAAGTGGTTCGGCGTCTGGAGCGGATGGAGTTCAGCGGCGTGGACGTACGCATGAACTTCGACATCCCATGGTCCAGCAACCGGATCACCGATGAAGGGCGTGCGGCGCTGGCAACGTTCGGTCTTGCTCCACCGGCCGAATACGAGGGGGTGCTGGAGCTGGAGGTGCTGAACAATGTTGCGTGCCCGATCTGCGGCAGCCACAACACCACACTTCGCTCCCCGTTCGGACCAACGCTCTGCCGTTCCATCCACTACTGCAACTCCTGCGGAGAGACCTTCGAGGGCTTCAAGCCGCTGTAGCAGGCGAGGGTTGCGCGGCATGGATATTTTTCATCATCGCACACTGATCCTTCCGGAGAAATCGGATCCCGAGCGTGACGCCGCGGTGGCCACACGATGCATGAGATCGTCCGTCTGCACCAGTCCGGCAACAGGTTCCGCACGGGACAACGCAAGCGGAAATCAACCATGAACAGAGAGCAACGCGCAGAGATAGCACAGGAGACGCTTGCGATTCTACAGGCCGGGCATTACCGGCATCCGGGCGGGAAGGATGTGGAGCTGCGCGATGCGCTTGCACGCGCTCGCGCCGGGTCCGTGCTCTACAGCCCCGAGGATCGCAATACGATACGTGACCGCGCCTCGCTCCGCCCCGTGCTGGACGGGGCCACCATCGGCGTATCGAACCGGACCACGCTTGCCGCGGCCGGGGCGCTGGCCGCGGAACATGAACGGGTGGCGTGCCTGAACTTCGCGTCGGCGCGAAACCCGGGCGGCGGCTTCCTTTCAGGAAGCCAGGCACAGGAGGAGAGCCTTGCGCGTGCCACGGGGTTGTACGCCACGCTCACGGAGCACGGGGAGTTCTACGAGCATCATCGCACAACACGGACGGCGCTCTATTCCGATCGTGCGATCTACTCGCCCGGCGTGCCGGTGTTCCGCGACGATCGCGACATGCTGCTGGAGACGCCATGGCATGTGGACATCATCACCGCCGCCGCGGTCAATGCCGGGGCGCTGCACCGGAACGAGCCGCATCGCACGGGGGAGATCCTGCCGGCGCTGGAGTCGCGTGCGCGAATGGTGCTCGGCATCGCCGCCGCGCACGGCTGTGCGGTGCTGGTTCTGGGGGCCTGGGGCTGCGGCGTGTTCGCGAACGATCCCGCAGCGATTGCCTCCGTCTTCGCCGGTGCGATCGATGAGCCCGATCTTCGCGGACGTTTCCGGCATATCGAATTCGCGGTGCTGGATTCGTCCCAGGATGGACGTACCATCGCTTCGTTCAGAGAGCGCTTCTCGTAGGACCGATCATCTCCACGCCGCCATCCACGTAACGCCTCGCAACATCTTGCGTGTACCATCACACTGACTGCGCAGTCAAGCATCATGCGCATCGGACGCTGCACGTGCACGCGGCGGCCGAGCACGCATGACCGATCATCGCGGAGGGGGCGTGCATCATCGGCACCTCTCCTCCGCGGCGATCGGCGACTCCAATCCACGATCTTCAAACGGACAACGGAGCGCTTACCATGCGTAGTTCCCTCGATGCCCGCGCCTGCGCGCTGGCAACCGCCATCATTGCATTCACGTTCGTCTCCTGCGATAGCGAACGTGGCCGTTCAGGGCTCAACGAGACGCCGGCCAGGTCGTACGGCCAATCTGCGCCATCCGCATCGGAATCGTATCCGGTGGCCGCGGACTCCGTGGCCATGCCGAATCAGGCATCCAAGGAATCGAGCGAGGAATACGATCACATCACCGAGCACGGCTTTCTCGCGGCGCGTGCCAATCCACTCTCCACGTTCTCCATCGATGTGGACGCCGCTGCCTACAGCAACGTGCGCCGCATGCTCAACGACGGGCAGGTGCCCGATCCCGATGCGGTGCGCATCGAGGAGATGATCAACTACTTCACCTACGACTATCCGCAGCCGCGTGGGAACGATCCATTCTCCATCACGACGGAGGTGGCGGGCTGCCCGTGGAATTCCGAACACAAACTCGTGCAGATCGGGATCCAGGGGAAGCGGATGGAGGCGGAGGAGCTTCCGCCGAACAACCTCGTGTTCCTGATCGATGTCTCCGGTTCGATGGACGAGCCCAGCAAGCTCCCGCTGCTGAAGAGTGCGCTGGAACGGCTCGCTGTGCAGCTTCGCCCGGAGGATCGCCTATCAATCGTTGTCTACGCCGGGGCCGCCGGGCTGGTGCTTCCCCCAACGCGCGGCGACCAGCACGAACGGATCCTTCGCGCAATCGACAACCTGAAGGCGGGCGGCTCCACGGCCGGAGGGGCCGGGATCGAACTGGCGTACGATATCGCGCAGCGCAACTTCCTCACGCATGGGAACAACCGTGTGATCCTTGCAACCGACGGGGACTTCAACGTTGGGCCGAGCAGCGAGGAGGAGTTGATCGGTCTCATCGAACGCAAGCGGGAGACGGGCGTGTTCCTCACGGTGATCGGCGTTGGTTCGGACAACCTGAAGGACTCCAAGATGGAGCAACTGGCGGACAAGGGGAACGGACATTATGCCTACATCGATTCGTTCGACGAGGCCACGAAGGTGTTCGTTCGCGAGATGGGGGCCACGCTTTACACCATCGCGAAGGATGTGAAGATCCAGGTGGAGTTCAACCCGGCCTACGTGCGTGAGTACCGGCTTATCGGCTACGAGAACCGCGCGCTTGCCGCTCGCGACTTCAACGACGATCGCAAGGATGCGGGCGAACTCGGCGCCGGGCACACGGTGACCGCGCTCTACGAGATCGTTCCCGCCGGCGCCTCCACCGGCCGTGGCGTGGACCCGTTGAAGTACCAGCAGTACCGCCAGTACCGCTCGTCGGAGGATACGCCGGCGGCGGAGGGAGGTGAGCTGATGACCGTGAAGCTCCGCTACAAGCGTCCGAAGGAGGATCAGAGCAATCTGATCACCGGGGTGGTGACCGACACGGACGATGCAATCGAGCATGCATCGGCGAATCTTCGCTTCGCATCCGCAGTGGCGGAGTGGGGAATGCTACTGCGCCATTCGGAGTACAGCGGGCGGGCATCGTTCGAGAACGTCCTGGGCCGTGCGCGCACTGCGCTCGGGTTCGATCCGAACGGATATCGCCGCGAGTTCCTCTCATTGGTGGAAACCAGTCGCCGCATGATGCGCATGCCGATGTAGTGCCGGGCCGGCTGAGTGCCGCAGGCCGCAACTGCAATCCGGATGTATGCATCTGTTGCAGTTGCGGCCGCGCTGCAACTGCGGGGCCACATGCAACGAAGAGAGATGCACGGCAGACGATCCCCCCGATGTTCTTTACAGGAGGAAGTTGCGATGACGATATCTGAACGACGTACGCCCTCGATTCTTCTCTTCGCATTCCTTGCGCTTGCAATGATCACGGCGGAGTTCGCAATCGTTCACTCCTCTGCCTTCGCCTCCAGCCCGCGTCTTCTCTCGCTCGCGGTCACTGCCGATCTCGCACTGATCCTCCCAACGCTCTACTACCTTCTCGGGGTCAGACGCGCCGGATTGCCGCCGGTCACCATTGCGCCGGTCTTCCTTCTTGCCGCCGGTCTTGCCTCGTTCATGCTGCCGCCGGAAGGGCATGGCTGGCTGGAGATTCTGCACTACCTGACGATACCGATGGAGGGGACGCTTCTCGCATACACGATAATCCGCATACGCCGTGCACGCCTGACATATCACGGGGGAGAGGATGACGACATGCTGAGTCTGCTTCGTCACGTCCTCGGGGCCGTCGCCGGTTCCGGCCGGGTTACGGAGTTGCTGGCGCATGAGTTCGGCATGTGGTACTACGCTCTGGGTTCCTGGCGCGTGCGCCGCTGGAGCATCACACGCAACGGTGCGTTCTCCTATCATCGGCGGATTGCCTACGGTGCGGTGGTTGGGGCAATGGCCGCCGCGACGATCGTGGAAACCGTCGTGGTTCATATCGTGGTGGAGCCTCACAGCCGTGTGATTGCATGGGGCCTCACGCTCTCGAGTCTCTACCTGGTTGTGCTGCTGATTGCGGACTACAGGGCGTCGCTCCTCCGTCCCATTCTGCTGCGCGAGAATCATCTGCTGCTCCGATCGGGCATTCGGCGGAGCGTGTCGATCTCGTTGAGCGATATCGTGAACGTGGAGGCTGTTCGCGGCAGGCCCACACTTACCGAGAGAACCGATATGGTGAGCTTCGCACTGATGGGGCCGCCGCACCTGATACTGGAACTTGCGCGGCCGGTCGAGGTGAGCGGGTTCCTCGGCAGACGGACCCGGGCGGGCGCCGTCGGCATTGCGGTTGACAACGAGCACGAGTTCGCGGAGCGCCTGCGCGTGGCGATCGAGCAACGGCGGGAGCGAACGCCGGCTTCAGAGGGTATTGATCCGTGATACTTCCTGCGGCGGTATCGTGGAGTTTGATGCTGTCGCGGAGTTCACCCCGCGATCCACCTCCCAAGGATGGAGCCTTGGTAAAACCCAGGCCAACAGTCTGCTAGTCGCCGCGTTTCAATTCCACGACAAGGAGTCCTGCAATGATCAGCGCGCCGCCGGCAATGGCGATCGGTCCCAGATGTTCCGCGAGAAAGATCACGCCGATGATCGCCGCGAAGACGGATTCCATCGTGTAGATGATTGCCGCCCGCGTCGGGTTGGACTCACCCTGGTAGCGCGTCTGCCAGTAGGTGGCGAGGACGGAGGCGAAGAGTGAGAGATAGAGAAGCTGCAGCCACGAATCGGTTCCATGCGGGATGGTCCACTCCCGGGCGATGAGGGAGTGCGCCAATGCCAGTGTGCCGGTGGTGACAAGCTGGACGGCCGTCAGCTTTGCCGGATTGAGCCCCCGGCCCCTGCGATCCAGTGCGATGATGTAGAGGGCGAAGATCGCGGCCGCAACAAGCGTGAGCAGTTCGCCGAAGCCGAAACCGCTGCTGCTCCAGTTGCCGACGAGATCGGCCAGGTTGTCGGTCTCGGATGTAAGGCCCCACAGGCCGAGTATCACCAGCAGGATGCCCCACATCACCCTGCGTGCCGGGAGCCGGCGGGTCAGCACGGTTTGCAGCAGCGGCGTGATCACGACGTAGAGCGTCGTGATGAAGCCGGAGCGGCTGCTGGTTGTGTACTTCAATCCGGTTGTCTGCAGTGCAAAGCCCCCGTACAGAAAGAGGCCAAGCAGCGCTCCGAGCGCGAGCGTTGCCCGATCGAATCTTCCAATCAGTTGCTTCCGGAAGAGAATCAGAAACAGGATGGCCGCGCTCCCGAATCGCCACGCGAGCAGGCACATCGGGTGAAGTGTCAGCAGCAGGAGCTTCGTGGCCGCGAACGTGGCCCCCCAGACGACTGTGGTGAGGATGAGCATCAGCTCGCCGCGGACACGCCGCGACGCCTGCAACTGCTTCTGGGGGGAATCCTGGGTCACACGCACACTCCGAAACTGGCAGGGAAGGGAGAACAACCGAAGAGGCACGAGCCGTGATAGTACGGAGTTCCATCCAAAGAACGGGGATCAATTCTTACATTGCTTCCCACACAAACATCCCGCTTCAATGTCTACAACTCAGAGCTCGGCACCAACCAACCGCTTCTCCACTCGGGTGGCGGACTACCTCCGGTTTCGCCCGCGATATCCGGAACAACTCTATGCCGTTCTTCGCAATCAGCTCGGCCTTCGGCACGAGAGCATCGTTGCCGATATCGGGTCCGGAACCGGCATCTTCTGTGAGCCGCTTCTGGCGGAGGGGATAACGGTGTACTGCGTGGAACCGAATCGCGAGATGCGCGAAGCGGGAGAGGAGCTGCTGCGCGGCCATGCCGGATTTCACAGCGTGCCGGGGACGGCGGAGGCAACGGGATTGCCGGATGTCTCCGTGGACATCGTCACTGCGGCGCAGGCGTTTCACTGGTTCGATCGCCCGAAGGCGCGCGCCGAGTTCGCGCGCATACTACGCCCGGGCGGCGCCGTAGCGCTGATCTGGAACGATCGCAGCACCAACGCCACGCCGTTTCTCCTCGCCTACGAAGATCTTCTCCGCCGCAGGGCCGTGGATTACGAACAGGTTGTGCATCGCACCATATCGGCAGGCGACGTCTCGATGCTGGAGCAGTTCTTCGCACCGAATCCGGTGCATCGCGTGGTGGTTGCCGAGCACGAGCAACGCTTCGACTTCGATGGGCTCAAGGGGCGCGTTCTATCCTCCTCCTACGTCCCTCTTCCGGACGACGAACGCTACGAACCGCTCATGAAGGAACTGCGTACGATCTTCGACCGCCATGCAGAGAACGGAACCGTTGCCTTCGTGTACGATACGGTTCTCTATCACGGGCGTCTGGGCGGTAATGATTTGCAATAGCCGCACACCCGCGCCGCGCTTATGTTGACGAGCCGCGGCACGTAGCCGCATTGCGACGTTCTTCCAACCCGGTATCATGCGCACTCTTCATACAGCCGATATCGTTCTGCCGATGGGCGGGGCACCGCTCATCGAACGGGGCGGAGTGGTTGTTGACGGTGACGGAACAATCCTTGCGGTTGGCGAGCGCGAGCACCTTGGATCCGCATTCGATGCGGAACTTCATCACGGCATCCTGATGCCCGGTGTGCTGAATGCACACGTACATCTCACCGATGCACGCCGCGAAGAGCGGGTTCCCGGTGGGGACGGATTGAATGCCTGGGTGCGCCGTTTGATGGCTGCACGCGGAGAGGAGGCCACCCGCGATGCAGCGCGCGCCGCAGTTCCGCTCAATGATGCGGTGGCCGCTGCGCTGCTGGAGATGAAGCGCGCCGGAACGGTTGCCATCGGCGAGGTGGCCAACAACTACGGAACGTTCGATGCCATCGCGCGCAGCGGCATGCACTGCCGTTTCATCCATGAGTTGATCGGCTTTCGCGGCGTGCGCGCCGCGGCGATTCTGGAGGCGGCTCTCGAGAGCGAAGCGGCAACGGCGTTCCCGCGCACCATCCATCACACACTTGCAGCCCACGCTCCGTATTCCGTCTCCCCCGGGCTCATGCAGCTGATCGCGGAGACAGCGGGCGGACGGGGACGGCGATTCCATCAGCATCTTGCGGAGGATCCCGCGGAACGCGAACTCTACATGCATGGCGGCGGCCCGTGGCGCGACTATCTGGAACAGGTCGGGGCATGGGATGATGCATGGGTGCCTCCCGGCTCGGGGCCGATCGCCTTCTACGAGAAGGCCGGACTGCTGAGCGAACGCTTCGTGGCCGTGCATCTTGCCGAGGCAACCCGCGACGAGCTTGCAACGCTCGGTCGCCACGGCGTGCGGGCGATTCTATCGCCGGCATCGAATCTTCACATCACCGGCCTGCTTCCCGATCTGGAGGCGATCGTCCGGGAGGGAATACCGTTTGCGCTCGGCACGGACGGTCGCGGCTCCGGCCTTGGCGTGGATGTGTTCGAAGAGGCCCACATCCTGCTGCAACGATGGCCCGATCTCCCACCCGGTATCCTGCTGCAGGCGCTGACCGATGTGGCGGCGGACACTCTGGAACTGCCCGGGTTGGGGAGGCTGGCCGTGGGCGCGCAGCCGGGGCTTCTCGCACTGGATCTCGCGGTGCCCGGCCCCGATCTCCGGCAGGTGGAACGGGCCGTGATCACGAGCGGTGCAGACCGGCGATACCTGCACCAGCCCGCCGCGAGCTGAGGGAGCGTCCTGCCGCCCGGCTGCTCGTTGTATCTTTGTGCTCCGCTGCACCGTGCGTGCATAACGAATGGGTCCGGTGAACGCCGGCGGCGCGGCGCACGGTGTCCGAAAAACGAGGAGGCAGGTGTGAAGAGCATTGCGATCGTATCTCTCCTGAGCATCTTCTGCAGCATCATGACGGCACAGGCTGGTATACATTCCGAAGTTGTGGAGTATGTGGTGGATGGCACCACATTCGAAGGATATGTTGCATACGATGATGCGATGTCGGGCATCCGCCCAACCGTCCTCGTGGTGCACGACTGGATGGGCATGGGTGACTACGCCAGGCATCGCGCCGATCAGCTTGCAGCGCTCGGTTACGTGGCGTTCGCGGTGGACATGTACGGCAAGGGGGTGCGGCCGAAGAATTCCGAGGAGGCGGGCCGGCTTGCGGGCGGCCTGAAGGGGGATCGCGCGCTTCTGCGCAGGCGCATCGCCGGAGCGCTGGACTTCATTCGCAGGAACCGACTGGTGGACCAGCGGCACATCGCGGCGATCGGCTACTGCTTCGGCGGAACGGTGGCGCTGGAGCTGGCACGCATGGGGGCGGACATCGGCGGCGTTGTGAGCTTCCATGGCGGCCTGGACACGCCGACGCCTGCTGCACCGAACAGCATCAAGGCAAAGGTGCTGGTGCTGCATGGTGCGGACGATCCGGCTGCGCCTGCGGAGCAGGTGAGCGCGTTCGAGAGGGAGATGCGCGACTGCGGTGCCGATTGGCAACTGGTGTTGTACGGTGGTGCCCGTCATGGCTTCACCAATCCCGCGTCCGGCAACGACGTGAGCCGTACGATGGCCTACAATGCCTCCGCGGACCGGCGCTCGTGGATTGCGATGACCGATTTCTTCAACGAACTGTTCAAGTAACGTCCGGCCACTCGATGTCCACTACTCTGGCACAGCGCGCCATCGCATTCGGGCGCATGATCAAGTTCAGCCACAGCGTCTTTGCGCTGCCGTTTGCGTTCGTCTCCGGGCTGATCGCATATCGGACGCAGCATATCACGCTTACCTGGGCCGATCTGCTGTTGCTGGTGGTCTGCATGGTGAGCGCCCGCACGGCGGCGATGGGATTCAACCGCATTGCCGATCGCGACATCGACGCGATCAATCCGCGCACACGCAACCGCGAGATCCCGGCCGGTGCCATTTCGCTTCGCGAGGCTCGGCTCTTCACCGCGATCGCGTGCTGCACCTTCATTGCTGCATCGTTCGGCATCAACACCCTCTGCGGTGCGCTCTCGTTTCCGCTGCTTGCGCTGTTGCTGGGCTACAGCCTCACGAAGCGCTACACCGCCGCGGCGCACTTCGTACTTGGGCTCTGCCTGGGTGCCGCGCCGGTGGGGGTCTGGTTCTCGTTGACCGGGACGTTTGCCTGGCCGCCGATTCTTCTCTGCCTGGGGGTGACGCTCTGGACGGCCGGGTTCGACATCTACTACTCGTGCCAGGACGAATCGTTCGATCGCGAGCAGCATCTGAAGTCGCTGCCCGCCCGCATCGGTGCGATGCCCGCCATCAGATCCGTGCGCGCAATACATGCCGTGGCCGTTCTCTTCTACATACTCTTCGGAGTTGCGGCCGGCATGGGGCCGATATTCTTCGTGGGAGCGGCTGCCGTTGCAGCGATCCTTGCATACGAGGCATGGATTCTGCGCCGCGGCGATCTTACGCGGATCAACCTGGCGTTTTTCAATCTCAACGGCTACGTCAGCATCCTCTTCGCGCTCGCAACGATTGCGGACGTGCTGTTGCGGTGAAGTGGGCGGCGGGCCCAGGCACCGAGGACATTGATTCTTGATACTTCTGAGCCGCCGTGCACTGGCGTTCCGCCCTGTCTGTAGCCGGCGCCACTCGATGCACCCCGGTTCGTTGTCGCGGAACTCCCTCCGCGAGGAACTCGACTTCCCGTGCTGTCGCGGAGCGTGGCTCCGCGATCTCCATCCGGAGGAAGAGGCCCGGGTAAAACTCAGGCCCGACGTGCTGTTGAGCGCATGACAGATCACTTCCTGCGAATGACCGCAGGCATTCGGCACTACGCATATCGATCGTCTTCGCGAGTCCCGCTGCGCGAAGCCTCGCGAAGACCACAGGTTGGGCATTGCAGAGGGATTCTCTGACATAGTCGGAGCTGACTCTCTCGCATGTACTTGGAAACTGTCTCGGACATGCGTGATGGTCATCCTTTGCCTGCAGCTCACTATGACAGCCGGGATGGTCGTGACCAACCGGCAACGAACAACTGACGACCGTCAACCAACTCTGCACATACAATGAAAGCCATCCTCTTTGCTTCCGATGCCACACCGCTCCAGATCGCAGCGGTGAAGCGTGCGTTGATGACCGATGGAGCGGCCGGCATTACGCCGCTGGAGGGGGATCGCGCCGTGTTTCTGGTGAGCGATCCCGCGGATGAGATCCGGTTGGAGGCCTACTCCTCGATGCCCGGCGTTGAAGGGGTGATGCGCCACGAGGACAAGAACCTGCGCGTCGCGCACGACACGCCCCCCGTCGATATCGAGTCCGGCATCGAGGGGCTTACGATGATCGCCGGGCCATGCGGCATCGAGAGCGAGGAACAGGTCTCCACCGTCTACGAGCATCTGGCGAAGGAGGGGCTGCGCTTCGTTCGCGGCGGTGCTTTCAAGCCGCGCACGTCGCCGCACGACTTCCAGGGGCAGGGGAAGTCCGGTCTGGTGATGTCCTACGAGATCGCTCGCGACTACGGCCTGCAACTGGTGAGCGAGGTGGTTGATCCGCGCGACGTGGAAGTGGCGGCCCGATACATCTCGATGATCCAGATCGGCACGCGGAACATGCAGAACTATCCGCTGCTGAAGGAGGCGGGACGGAGCGGGCTGCCGGTGTTGTTGAAGCGCGGGATGTCCGCGACCGTGGAGGAGTGGATCGGTGCGGCGGAGCATACGCTGGTAGCCGGCGCGGCCACGGTGATCTTCTGCGAGCGCGGCATCAGGACGTTCGAATCGATCACGCGTAATACGCTGGATGTGCTTGGCGCGGCGGCATTGAAGGAGAAGACGAAGCTGCCGGTGATCATCGATCCTTCCCATGCCGCCGGGCGCCGCAGTCTCGTGGTGCAGGGCGCGCTTGCCGGGCTGGCTGCCGGTCTGGATGGCACCATCGTGGAAGTTCACCACGATCCCGCCTCCGCCAGGAGCGACGCCGCGCAGGCGCTGCCGCTGGCGGACTTCACGCGCCTGATGCAGCTTGCCCGCAACGTGCGTGCGGCGATTCACGAGGTGTACGTGTATTAGGGTTCCGGACAGAACGGTCTCGAACGTCATCAACGGCTGTTCGCCGCCACGAACCTGGTTCTTTGTACGCTCGCCTGCGGCTCGCTGTAGTCCTTGGTCAGTCGCAGGGACATATCAGTGGCCGATCGGCTTCGATCCGTTGTCGAACCCCGCTGACAACTGACCACGAACTACTGACTTGCAAATGAGAGCTTCGATTGTTGCCATCGGCGACGAGCTGTTGATCGGGCAGGTAGTGAATACGAACGCCTCCTGGCTGGGCGATCGGCTTACGCGGCTGGGCTGGCAGGTCCGGCGCGTGATCGCGGTTGGCGATATGCCTGCGGAGATTCGTTCCGCGATCGAATCGGAAGCCGGGCATGTCGACATGCTGCTCCTCACCGGCGGCCTGGGGCCAACGCAGGACGATCGCACGCGCGACGTTATCTGCGACATCCTTGGGTGCGGGTTGGCCATGGACGAGTCTCAGCTGGTGCGGATTCGCGGACGCTTCGAGGAGCGCGGCCTGGAACTGAACGAACGAAGCATCCGTCAGGCGCTTGCCCCTGAGGCTGCGCGGAAGCTTCCCAACAACCACGGCAGCGCCCCCGGGCTTGCGTTCGCGATCGGGAGCACGCGCTGCTACGCTCTTCCCGGCGTGCCGAGCGAGATGCGCGGCATCTTCACGGAGTACATCGCTCCGGAACTCGGCAACGATGCCGCCAGTATCGACCAGCAGACATGGCTCACCGTCGGCATCACTGAATCGGCACTCGCGGACAGTCTGCAGGAGACGGAGCCCCTGCTGGATGATGACGTCACGCTTGCCTATCTGCCGTCGCTGAGCGGCGTTCGTCTGCGTCTGATGAGAACGTCCGGCAGCGCCGATGCGCGCGGACGCTACGAACGGTTGCGTGCGCTGATCGCAGAGCGGGCTGGTGCCTGGATCGTGACGGACCGGGATGAAACGCTTGCCGCTGCCGTCGGGCGTGTTCTTCGGGAGAGCGGGTTGATGCTCGCCACTGCCGAGTCGTGCACCGGCGGGATGATCGGTTCGCTGCTGACCGATATTCCGGGAAGCAGCGATTATTACCTGGGCGGCGTTGTGAGTTATGCGAACAGCATGAAGCAGGATGTGCTCGGCGTGTCCGGCGATACGCTGCGGAACCATGGCGCTGTGAGCGGCCAGGTTGCCGAGGAGATGGCGCTCGGCGCACTACGCATCACCGGAGCGGACATCGCGGTGGCGGTAACCGGTATTGCGGGGCCGGACGGAGGAACGGAGGAGAAGCCGGTCGGGACGGTCTGGATAGCAATTGCGTCGGCGCGCGGAGCGCGCGAGACGAAGTTCAATTTCGGGCGGGAGCGGGCGATGGTGCGCGAACGCTCATCCGCAACGGCGTTGGAGATGGTGCGCCGCGAGGCGCTGGCGCTGTGTCCGCCCGATGATGCTGCGCGCTGCTGACGGTTCACTGCTGCGGTATTTCGTTCCGAGCCGGACGGCCCCACGCCTGCGCCGCGGGCCGATGGAGAGGGGATCGATCGGCAGTGCGGCCGTTCCGAATTCCGCCGATGACACCTGTGGATCGACGGACTCTGCGTTGGCGCGCGTGTACTATCGTGATATCTTTGCGTTTCTGTCCGGGCGAACGGTTTCCGGAACTTCGGTCTCCAATGCCCTGCAACGTACCAGACCATCGGATCAGCATGAACATTGTTTTTTTTGGCGCGCCCGGTGTGGGCAAGGGAACGCAGGCTGAAATTCTTGCCAGGCATCTTGCCATTCCGCATATATCCACCGGAGCGATCTTTCGTGCGGCCGTTGCGGCCGCCAAGCCATTGGGGCTGGAGGCAAAGCGGTATATGGACGATGGCCTGCTGGTGCCGGATGAGCTTACAACCGCAATCGCCCTGGATGCACTGAGCGAACCGGATTGCGCGGCCGGGTTCATCCTCGACGGCTATCCGCGCAACAGGGCGCAGGCCGAGGCGCTTGCTGCCGCACTGAATGCGGGCGGCCGCGAGATCGACCACGTTGTCTACCTGACTGCCCCGATCGATGAGCTGGTGGAGAGAATGCTGAAGCGCGGCCGCCGCGACGATACCGAGGAGGTGATCCGCACGCGGTTCGACGTCTACCAGCAGGAGACGGCTCCGGTGCTGGACTACTATCGTGAGGCCGGCATGGTAACGGAGGTGAACGGTGTAGGGGAGATCGAACAGGTGCAGCAGAGGATTCTGGATGCGCTTCAGCGCACCGCCTAGAGCACCGGCTTCCCGCCCATCGAAGCCGCGTCGCCCGCCGGGCCATGTGCCGTGCGGGTGATGCCGCCGGTGCCAGGATGAGGACCTGAGCAAAACAACAACGGGGAGGGAAGCTCGACGGCTTCTCTCCCCGTACTGTTTGAAGACTCTCGCCCGCTGCTCCGGCCAACCTGTCCGGTTCCATCAGGGCGCGATCTGCAGGCTGCGCGCTGTCCGGCCGGGGCGTCGGTCGCGCCGCGCCATCGGGATCGGTGCGCACGCAACCTCCGGCGCATGCCGTTCAGGCGGCCTACGCGTCGTCCCTCTCGTTGTCGTCCTCGGTCTCGTTGAACGGATGCGGATCCATGTTCTTGAACGCATCGGCATCGAAGCGATTGCGGATGATCTTGGCTTCGGTGAAGAAGATCACGTCCTCGGCGATGTTGGTGGCATGATCGGCGAGACGCTCCATGTTGCGAAGCTGTACGATCAGCAGTGCGCCGGCCTCGATGAACTCCGGTTCGCGCTTCATCATCTCCACGATCTGCCGGCCGATACGCTGCTCGTACTGATCCACGCGAATGTCGCTTCGCATGATGGTGAGCGCCATCTCCGGGTCGTTGTTGACGAAGCTGTCGATCGTATGCCCAACCATGGTGTGCACGGCGTCGGTCATCTGCGCAAGCTCGAGGCGCTCCACGAAATGCTTGTACGGCATGAGCGCCTCCACGGAGCGTGCCACGTTGAACGCAAGATCTCCCATCCGCTCGAGATCGCTGTTGATCTTCAGAGCAGCCATGATCAGGCGAAGATCGCGGGCAACCGGCTGTTGCAGGGCGAAGATCCGCTGGCACTGCTTTTCGATCTTGAAGTCGAGTTTGTCCACTTTGCTGTCGCGATCCATGACGAGGTGGGCCATGGCCGCGTTCCACTCGTTCAGCGCGCGAAACGCGTACTCCACCTGCTCATCCACCAGGCTCCCCATCTTTATGATGCGGGTGCGGAGCTTGTCCATCTCCTCTTCGAATGCTCTGATCATGATGTAGCGTCTGTGTTCAGTTGTTGAATATCTGCCGATACCGTCGGTCTACTCCTGTTGCCGTCCAGCGCTGCGCCCGCCAGGGCGCCGCATCGATGCTGCGGGATTGAAGCCTGCCGGCAGTTGGTTCGGGGCGATCGCATTCCGCGGAATCACCCGAACCGTCCCGTGATGTAGTCCTCCGTCTGCTTCTTCTCCGGGTTGGTGAACAACGTACGGGTGAGATCGTACTCCACGAGTTCGCCCAGGTAGAAGAATGCTGTGTAGTCGCTGACGCGCGCGGCCTGCTGCATGTTGTGCGTCACGATCACGATCGTGTACGTGGATTTCAGCTCGTAGATCAACTCCTCGATCTTCGTCGTGGAGATCGGGTCGAGCGCCGAACATGGCTCGTCCATCAGAAGGATTTCGGGATTCACCGCGATGGCTCGTGCGATGCAGAGGCGCTGCTGCTGCCCTCCGGAGAGAGCGAGCGCGGAGTCGTGCAGGCGATCCTTCGCCTCGTTCCAGAGAGCGGCTCCAACCAGGCTTCGCTCCACGATCACGTCCAGCTCCGCCTTGCTCTTGATGCCGTTGAGTCGCGGGCCGTAGGCGATGTTGTCGTAGATCGACTTCGGAAACGGATTGGACTTCTGGAACACCATGCCCACGCGCTTCCGCAGGTTCACCACGTTCACACCGCTCGAATAGACGTCGATGCCGTCGATATACGTCTTGCCGGTGATCTTCACCCCTTCGATCAGATCGTTCATCCGGTTCAGTGTTCGGAGATACGTGCTCTTGCCGCACCCCGATGGTCCGATGAATGCCGTCACCTTGTTGGCATACATGGGGATGCTGATGTCGCGCAATGCCTGCTTCTGACCGTAGAAGAGCGAAAGGGCTTCGCTCTTGATCTTGGTATGCAGTTCTTCCTTGGCCATTCGGATTTGAAGTTCGGGGTTACGAAGTGATTTGACGTCTACGAATATGCGAACGCAGCAGGATTGCCGTGAAGTTCAATGCAAGCGTCAGCGCCAGCAGCACGAGCGTTGTGGCATACTGCAGCGGACGCACCGCATCGACATCCGGTGACTGCGTGGAGAGGATATAGAGATGATAGCCCAGATGCATGAACTGGTCGCTCAGCGAGGAGGGAAGTCCCTGCAGCGAGTAGACCGCACCGGTGAAGAGAATCGGCGCAACCTCTCCGGCACCGCGACCGATGGCGAGAATCGATCCGGTAAGAATGCCGGTGATGGAGTTGGGAATCACCACCTTGCGAATGGTTTCCCACTTCGTGGCGCCAAGTGCAAGGCTGGCCGCTCGTATGTCCTTCGGGACCGTCTTCAACGATTCCTCCACCGAGACGATCACCACCGGCAGCGTGAGCAGGGCGAGCGTGAACGCGGCCCATATCAAACCCGGCTTCCCCCATTTCAACGACACCTTGTCGTCCATGAATCGCATTACGATATCATCGTTCACGCGCGCCTCGGTTCCGCGGGGGAAGGTGCTGAGCGAACTGATCTGCTCCTTCCAGTCGTATTCCTTCGACGACTCGAGGTACTTCTGCACCTCCGTGATCGTTGCAATCTTGCCACCGGCAACCGGCGACTGCCGCGCCTCCAGCGATGCGTGGAACTGGCTCATCGTCTGATTCCAGTTGACGCGGTCGATCTGTGCGCCAACGGTCTGGATGAAGAATCCAAGGCCGAACAGGCCGAAGACGATGGAAGGGACGCCGGCGAGTGTATTCACTGCGAAGCGGATGGTACGCGCCAGCCATGAATTCTGCCGTGCGTACTCCGTGAGATAGATCGCCGTGATCGTTCCAACGGGAACGGCCGCAAGCGTCATGATGAGCACCAGCAACACCGTGCCGTAGATGGCGGGGAAGATCCCCCCCTCCGTGTTCATGTTGCGCGGCTCCGTGCTCAGAAACTCCCAGCTGATATGGCCACCCCCGACAATCAGGAAGTTGCCGATGATCACCACGATCACAGCCACGATCAGCAACGTGAAGATCATTGGAATGCGAAGGGCGAAGAATCCAACGATCGATTTCTTCATCGCGCTCATTCGGCCCCCCTGAACTTCTTGATCAACTTGGCCTTCACGTAGAACTCCGTCACGAGATTGATGCCGAACGAAAACACGAACAGGATAACGCCGAGCAGGAAGAGCAGCTGGTAGTGCGGAGAGCCGACAACCACTTCACCCATTTCCGCACCGATGGTCGCTGCGAACGTACGTACCGGCTCGAAGAAGTTCAGGCTGAACGTGCCCGCGTTGCCGGTGGCCATCAGCGCGATCATCGTCTCGCCAACCGCCCGCCCAAGCCCAAGCAGCACGGCCGCGAAGATGCCGGGCGTTGCGGCCGGCAGCATCACCTTGTAGGCTGCCTCCCATTCGGTGGCCCCCAATGCCAGCGCAGCCTCGCGAAGCGACTTCGGAACCGCGCGCAGCGCGTCCTCGCTGATTGTGTAGATGATCGGAATCACCGCCAGGCCAAGGCCGATGCCGCCTACCACGGAGTTGAGCCGGTACTCGGTGCCGAACACGGACTGCACGATGCTGGCGACCGTCATCAGGCAGAAGAAGCCCAGCACCACAGAGGGAAATCCTGCGAGGATCTCGATCACCGGCTTGATCGTTTCGCGCAGCCTGCGCGGCGCGAAGAACGCGGTATAGAGTGCCGCCAGGATGGCGATGGGGCAGGCGAAGAGGAGCGCAACCAGCGTGGTCTTCAGCGTGCCCAGAAGAATCGGATAGATGCCGTACCGCGGATGTTCCGAGTTCGGCTGCCAGTTGTCGTAGAGCAGATAGCTCAGCTTCACCGGCGAATCGTGCTCCAGGATCGGATAGTCGTTGCCGACGATCAGCCGAGCCAGACTGTCCTTCGCGTGCTGGCTGGTGTCCGCAGCAACAGGCGCTGCCGCTGCCGTGGAGGAGTCCTTGGTGCCACCGGGGGCGGAGCCGCTCTCGGGATTGTATACCTCCTGGTCATCCTTCCCAGCAGCCGCTACGGCGGCGGCGGGGGCGTTGCCCTTGCCGGTTGAATGCTCTGCCGCTGCGGACGCGCTCGAGTCCTTGCGGGCGCCGGGGGCGGAGCCGCTCTCCGGATTGTACACCTCCTGCTCGGAACCGTTGCCCGGCTTGGCGGCGGCAGAGGCGGAATCGTTCTTCACCTCCGCAGCCGGAGCGGTTGCCGCGGCGGTTGCCGCAGCGGGGTCCTTGCGGGCGCCGGGGGCGGAGCCGCTCTCCGGATTGTACACTTCCTGCTCGGAGCTGCCGCCCGACACGGCGGGAGGCGGCGTTGCCTTCCCCTCCTGCGGATCGAGGCCGGGAGGGAGTTCGTACATCTTCGCAACTGCGGTATCGGCAGTCTGCTTGCTGCCGAAGAAGATGGGCGATGCCTCGCGGAAGACGAAGAGGAAGATCAGGAAGATGAAGATGATCGAGAGCGTGGCGACAACGAAGATGCCGCTCTCGATGATACGTTCACCGATGTGCCTGCTCTTCTGCGTCAGCGACGGCGGCTCTCGCAGTGAGACGGAAGCACGTGGGGGGGCGGTGCCCGCAGAGCCGGTTGTTACCGATGCTCCAGGTGCTCCAATCCCTGGTGTTCCATCGATGCCAGGAACGTGATCCGTTTGATCCGACATGAATGTGTTCAGAGGACGTGGCGCGTCCCACATGGTGGGGCGCATGGATCGGGAGGATTGTCGAACGGACATCCGTCCGGTTCAACAACGTGAACAAATGTTATCTGGGTGTTATGTGTATCGATAAATGCTCTACAAAATACGACACGGCCCGTGAAGAGCGAGCCGTGCCGTATGTAACGGTACTTCGAGGACGAGTTGACCGTTGGTGAGGTTCTGTTGATTACTTCAGCGGGAAGTAGCCGGCCTTCTTCACGATGGCCTGTCCTTCAGCCGAAAGAATCCAATCCACATACGCCTTCAGCGCGCCGGTGGGGCGGTTGCGAAGATAGAGATAGAGGAATCGGCTGATGGGATACTGTCCGCTGCGCACCGACTGGTCCGACGGAGCAATGGCGGTTCCGCCGTCGGTGGCCTTGACTGCGCAGACATGCACGCCCTTGGTGTAACCGTATCCGCCGTATCCAACACCGTTCTTGTCCTTCAACACCGCGTTCACAACGGCGGCCGTGCCCGGCAGCGTCTGCGTGCCGCTTGCGAAGTCCTGGCCCTTCAGCACGTTCTCCTTGAAAAAGCCATAGGTGCCGGAGCTGTTCTCGCGGCCGTACAGAATGATGCGGGCATCGTTGCCGCCCACCTGCTTCCAGTTGCTGATCCGGCCGGTGAACATATCCCTCAACTGGGCCATGCTCAGTTCCTTCACCGGGTTCGACGGGTTGAGGTAGATCGTGATGCCGTCCAGTGCGGTACGCACCTCGACGCCCGGGGAGCCATAGCGGCTCTTGAGCTGTGCCTTCTCAGAGGCCGTCATCGGACGCGATGCGTTGCAGATGTCCGTGGTGCCGTTGATCAGCGCCGAGATGCCGGTGCCCGATCCGCCGCCGGTAACGCGGATTTCAACGCCTGGGTTCTTGGCATGGTAGGCCTCGGCCCACTTCTGAGCCATGATGACCATCGTGTCCGAGCCCTTCACCGTGATCACGTCTGCGGCCATGAAGCCGAACGAGGCAGCGGCGGCAACGAACAGGAAAAGGGAGAAGAGAGTTTTCTTCATGATTGGTTCAGCGTTTCTGTATGAATGAGATTGTTGATGTCCTTGTCGTCGTTCAGGGTACGCGCACGAAGCGCCGTCCGTAGCGCCCGCGGATGAGCGCGGGGAGCGGGCCTCGATCAGTACTTGTACTGGAGGCGGATCGTGGTCTTGTTGTCCTTCAGGTCGTCCATGCCGGCCACCACTTCATCCTTGGCGATCGTCGGGATCTCGTACCAGAGCGTGAGGCGGATGTTGCCGAAGAAGTAGTTGAAGCCGAGGCCGAGGATCGAGGTGGAGGCGTCGCTGGCTGACTTCACGTTCGCGCCGGAAAGATCCGTGTTGCGATCGAACGTATCGTACTTCAGCGCGAACTGAAGGCTGCTCCCGATGTTCTGCACGAAGTAGGCGTAGAAGCCGCTCTGGTTGCGGATCTGAAGATTGCCGGCCGCCGCGCCGGGGATTACCACAACGCTGTCCTTGCCGTTGATATCCTTCTTCGTACCGACCGTAGCTGCCGTGGCCGCAGAGGCTGCCGTCGGGCGCTTGCCGCCCATGAACTCACCCTTGAGGATCGTGCCGCCGAACGGGAGAAGGTCCAGATAGATCTGGCCTTCAACGTTGAAGTTCATCTTGTTCCCCATGCCGCGAAGGTTGCCCGTGGCATCGTTGGCAACTGTCTTCTTCACCTCGCCGTCCCACTTCACGATCGAGTCGCCGGTCTGCGGAATGCCGCCGTAGTAGAGCGATGCTCCAAGATCGGCCTGGATCGGTGCGTCGGCGCCGAACGGCACCGGGAAGGTGAGGCGGGTGATGAGATCCTTGTACGCGTCTGCCTCGGGGACCACCACACCGGGTCCGTTGAACAATCCAACCTGGAGTTTCGGCGTGAAGTCCTGGGAGATCGGCGGCTGGTAGGTGAACATGAATCCGAGATCGCGCTCGTCCGGATAGAAGGCGCGGGTTACCTGCGCGCGCTCGGCGGATTCGCGGGCGCTGGAGGAGAGTTCCACTTCGTAGTTCGGACGGTTGAAGACACCGGCCGTCAGGCCCAGCTGCTCGCCGGCGAGGTTGTAGGTGATATAGGCATCCTTCATCTTGAAGCCGCCTTCGGTGAAGTCGCCCTGCAACACATAGCTCATGTCGCCCAGCTTGTGCTGAACCTTCAAGCGGCCACGGCGAATCGTGAAGAAGTTCCGGCGGGAATCCGAAAAGACAGCACGCCCGTTCGGGTTGGTGGTCTGGTCGAAGAACTGCCACTCAGCCTGGACGTATCCGGAAATTTTGATCTGCTTCAGCTTGTCCACATCCGTCTCGACGGTTGTGAGGCGATCACCCAGGCCGTCAACGGCCTCCTTCAATTCCTCCGGGGTGGGTGCGGCTGCCGCCGGTGTCTCGTTGTCGTCGTTCTGGGCATAGACAATGCCCGTGCTCATGACTGCAGCCACGAGCAGTGCAAGAAGTACACGTGTCATACGATAGTGATAAGGGTTGGATAGGATGAGAGTGCACGTATCGATCGAGGGCCACCCACGGGGTTCATCCACACGGACGAGGGAGCCGGTGTTCCCACCGGGGTTGGTAGGCCGCTGACTGGCATGCTCAGAAAAGCTGCATTGGAGCAGCATGGTTGGAACACGGCGGCAAAAGTATTGGCAGCGCGTTATGACTATGTTACCGTAGCATTACCAAACTGTTAACAGACCGGCGGGTATGCGAGGTCACACATCCAAGGGGCCGATTGTCCACGGATGTTGAGTGTGGTTGCGGGTTGCGAATGCATCGCGTACACGGAGGAAGCCGGTGCGATGCCTGTTTCGAATTCACCCATCGATTCGCCGCCTGTCGTACACTGCCTCGTGGAGCATCCGAATCCGGGTCATGCATACATCTAACCCTTTCAACGATGGTCACTCTACCGTTCGCCCGCCATCATCGAATCATGTTCTGGATCGGGCTGTTCCTGCTCATCGTACCGAGCGTTGGCCACAATTATCTGATAAGTCCCGCCCCCGGAAGCCAGGGGCTTAACTGGATGGGGGTGGCCTACTACCTGGACAAGGTGCTCCCGTATCTCCTCGTCATCGGACTGCTGCTTGTGGCGGGTCGTGTTGTGACGGTGCTGCAGAAGGGAGGATGGTGGAAGCGGATCGGCATCACCGTGCTCTGCCTCTTCCTCGGCACCCTCAACTATGCAATGAACATCCTTGGCGATGCCGGGCACTATTTCCGGGAGATGGGGACGCGAACGTTTGCTGACTCTGTGCACAACAAAATCCCGCTGGACTGGATGGTGGTGAGTGTCGAGAAGAACGGCGAAGCCCATGCCTATCCGGTGAACCTGATTGCATATCATCATCGCGTTCCCGATACCGTAGCGGGCGTTCCGGTGTGGGTGACATATTGCAGCCTCTGCCGCACCGGCGTTGTCTTCAACCCGATTGCCGACGGCGTCTATCAGCAGTTTCGCCTCGTCGGTATCCAGCACTACAATGCGATCTTTCAGGACCGGGAAACCGGCAGCTGGTGGTATCAGGCTACGGGCCTTGCGGTGTACGGTCCGCAGAAGGGGAAGCAGCTCGAGGAGATCCCGAGCGATCAGATGACGCTCCGTGCCTTCTTCCAGACACATCCCCGCGGCCTGGTGCTGCAGCGCGACACGGTGTTCAACTGGGCCTACAACGCCATGGCCCGGTTCGATACCACGATGACATACGAAGACGACGAGGCGGAGGCGGCAGGCGGGAGCGGCAGTGCCGGGAGCGGCAGTGCCGGGAGCGGCAAGGCCGGGAGCGGCAAGGCCGGGGCCGCGAAGGCGAAGGGCAGGGATACGGTGGAGCACTTCGCCATCGATACTTGGGTGGCCGGTGTGGATGTTGCCGGGCAGGCGCGCGCGTATGAATGGACGGACCTGGAGGCGAAGGGAGTGCTCAACGATCAGCTGGGCCGGATTCCGATCGCCGTTGCGTACGACGCACCGTCGCGCGAGCTGCATGCATGGAAACGAGTGGTGGATGGCCGCACAATCCGGTTCGCATCCGATTCCAGCGGGCATGGACTGCGCGACGCGACAGGCGGGTCGCTCTGGAACTGGGCCGGACGCTGCGTGCAGGGCGCCGACTCCGGCAGGCGTCTCGAGACGCTTCCGGTCAGGAACATGTACTGGCACGCGTGGAAAACATTCCATCCGAAGACAACGACATGGGATCAACACTGAGTGGCTCCGCACCGGAGGCGGATGGGCGGGGCGTATCGCTCCCGGTGATCCAGGCTTCGCCCGATTCGCCCCCGGCGTTTGCATGGGATAGCTGGTACGCCGGAGTTGGCGGGCGCACCATCGACATCCCCGAGGTGAAGGAGTACCTGCGCATGATCTTCGAGGAGCAGTACCCGTTGTTCGACGGGCCTGTTGCTCCGGAGCAGCGTCGCTATTCTTCGCCCGAGGAGGCTGCAGCCGCGGTGAAGGAGAAGGCCCGGGAGTTCGGAGCAGACCTTGTCGGCATCTGTGAGATCGGACCGGAGGACATGTATCGCGGCCGGTCGGTCACCGAGCGCTATGCGATTGCCGTGGGTGGACGGATGTTGTGGCGCGCGTTTCAGGTGGTGCCGTCGCGTGAATCCGCCATCGAATGTCTTCGTGTCTATCACGCGCTCGGCGAAACGGTGGTGAAGCTGGCGGCATGGGTGCGAAGCGTGGGATATGCATGTCGTGTGGAGCATCCAATCGGCGACAGCAATCTCCTGCATGTGCCGATCGGGCTGAAGGCTGGCTTCGGCGAGCTTGGGCGGCACGGCTCCATCATCAATCCCGTGCTTGGTCCGCTCTTCCGCATGGGGAGCGTCATCACGTCGCTCGAGATGGCCACCGACAGCCCGATAGATGCCGGCATCGCCGCCTTCTGCGACACATGCCGGGCATGCAGGATCTACTGCCCCGCGAAAGCCGTTCCGGATGCACGGAGCCCGGAAGCAGGGAAGGACCATCTGGGCAACGATCGGTATATGGTGGACACCGGGCGCTGCTTCCCATACTTCACACGACACAACTACTGCTCCATCTGCCTGCCGGTCTGCGTCTACCATCACAAGGAATGGGCCCGGGACTTCGAAGGGCATGCGACGGCACTATTCCCGAAGGTGATCATGGCCGAACCTCCGGATCCGTTCGACGGCATTTCGCCGGTGCAGCGGCATCGATACCCGAGACTCAACCGGGCGCAAGAAATATGAGATATGACCAGGCGGAGTATGTCGGTACGACCGTCAACGTCACGGCTCTTCGCGCGCACTTCGCAGGCGACCCGGGATGAAGGGGGGGAAGAGACAGATATGAGCGCCGTTATATCTCATCGTTCATATTTCATATCTATCTCGTCACCACAACCGGATGTGAAGAGTCCGTTGTCCGTAGTCAGTTGTGTCGTGCCGGCACGATGCGCCCACCACGTCACCTTCAGCAGGATGGCACGCGGTCATATCTCATGTTTCATATTTCCTCCGTTTCTCTACAGTGCCCACGTAAGCAGATTCATCTCCAGCGGGCCGGCAAGGTCCGGATGCCACGGCTGCGCGCGCACAGTAAGACCGTTGTGCCCCAGCCTGTCCAGTTGAATCATGCCGCCGTAGGTTGCCACTCCGTTCTCCGTATGATGAAACGCCAGCGGCGTGGCGCGGCCGTCGCTCACCAAACCATCCGCATCGATCGCTCCCTCGTACGCCTCCACGGTGATCTCCTCCGGTGACAGCGATCCAACTGCCAGGCGGGCTATCACGCGCACCCGGCCGTTCAACGGTGCCACCGACGGTGCATCGGCGTTGACATCGGTGAAACGAACTTCGCGCCATCGCTCGTTGATCGTTCGCTTCCATGCCACCAGCCGGCGTACGCGCTCGCCGTTATCGGCCGCCAGTCCGCGATATCGATCGGAGCTGGGGAAGTAGAATCGGGTGGCGTACTCGCGCACCATTCTCTCCGCACTGAATCGGCCGGCCAGTGTCTCGAGCGATCGCTTCTGCATCGCAATCCATTGCCGGGGGAGCCCGTGTTCATCGCGATCGTAGAAGGCAGGTAGAACGTGTTCCTCGAGCACGCGGTAGAGCTTGCGCGATTCGAACTCGTCCTGAAGGTCGGGGTCGTTGAATTCCTCCCCCTGCCCGATGGCGAAGGAGTTGGTGCCGTCGTATCCCTCAGGGAACCATCCGTCCAGAATCGAGAGGTTCAGCGTTCCGTTCGTTGCAGCCTTCAGGCCGCTGGTGCCGGAGGCTTCCAGCGGACGCCGTGGAGTGTTCAGCCAGATGTCGCATCCCTGCGTGAGCCGGCGTCCCACCGCCATGTCGTAATCCTCCACATACACGATGCGGCTTTCGAGATCGCGCTCGCGGATGAACTGGATCACCTTGCGGATGAACTCCTTGCCGGGGACATCCTTCGGGTGCGCCTTGCCGGCGATCACCAGCTGTATCGGCCGGTCCGGATCGATGAACAGACGGAGCGCCCGCGCCGGATCGCGGAACAACAACGTGGCGCGTTTGTACGTTGCGAATCGCCGCGCGAACCCGATCGTGAGAATGTCGGGGCTGAGGATCTCACCAACCTTGCGTCCGCGCTCGCGACGTGCGTACCACTCCGCCTGCTGCTCGTCCAGACGCTGATGCACGTAATCCACCATCTCGCCGCGCAGCTTCACCTTGATGGCCCACAACACCTCATCCGGTATCTCGCGCACTGCCGTCCAGAGATCCGGGTCGCTGATCCGTCCGTGCCAGTCGTGGCCCAGGTATCTGTCGAACAGCGAACGCATCTCGTCCGCAAGCCAGGTGGCAGTGTGGATGCCGTTGGTGATGCCGGCGATCGGCACCTCCGGCTTCGGCACATTGCTCCAGACGGATGACCACATGGCGCGTGACACCTGAGCGTGGAGCTGGCTTACACCGTTCCGTTTCGTCGTCATGCGGAGCGCGAGCACCGTCATCGAAAAATCCTCCGTCGCGTCGGACGGGGATACGCGGCCGAGGCCGAGGAACTCATCGCGCGACAGGCCAAGCTGTGGCCAGTAGGAGCTGAAGTATCGATCCATCAGCTCCGCCGAGAAGGAGTCGTTTCCGGCGGGGACCGGGGTATGGGTTGTGAACACCGAACCAGCGGCCGCCAGTTCCGACGCTTCGGCGAAGGTCATCCCCATTTCATGCATCAGCATCCGTGAACGCTCGAGCATGAGAAAGGCGCTGTGTCCCTCGTTGGAGTGCGTTACCGTTGGCGAGATTCCAAGCGCGCGAAGCGCACGCATCCCGCCGATGCCGAGCATGATCTCCTGCATGATCCGCGTTTCGCGGTCCCCGCCGTAGAGATAGTCCGCGATATCGCGATACTCCGGGATTGCGTTCTCGGCGACGTTCGTGTCCAGCAGGTAGACCGGGACGCGCCCCACATCCAGTCTCCACAGGCGCGCAGTTACCGGCCCAAGGGGGAAGTCCACGGAAATCCGGATAGGGCGGCGTTGCTCATCGATCACCTCCTGCAACGGCAGAGTGGAGGGATCGTTCAGATCGTAGCTCTCCAGCTGTTCCCCTTCGGTGGTGAGGCGCTGGCGGAAATATCCCATCTGGTACATGAGCCCGATGCAGACAAACGGCAGGCCGAGATCGCTGGCCGATTTCGTGTGGTCGCCGGAGAGCACGCCCAGGCCGCCCGAGTAGAGCGGTACGGACTCGTGCAACCCGAACTCCGCCGATAGATAGGCGATCGTCTCCTCCTGGTTCGGGCGGGCCTCGCCGTACCACTCGCGCGCGGACGTGTAGCGATCCAGTTCCGCAACCGCTGCCTCGTAGAGTGCCAGGAACTTCGGGTCGTGCGCCAGCTCCTCCAGTCTGGACGGGGAGATCTTCTGCAGCATCCGGATCGGATGATGATTGCATGCATGCCAGTCCGCTGGGGAGATTGCCCGCAGGCACTCGCGGATCGTTGGATTCCAGGTCCAGTAGAGATTCGTGTAGAGATTGCCGAGACGGCCCAGGTTCTGCGGGAATACCGGCGCAACCGTAAACGTGACGAGAGGACGCATGAAGGCTCGATGTATGAGTACTGAGAGTGCCTACCATTCGGCGCCGCAAGGCCTGCAGGCTCTGAAGCGAATTCCGGTTTTGATAGGAACTCTGAAGAGAGACGGCTGAAGATACAAAGAGGACGCGTTGCCGGGTGTTGCTATCGATCACGGGTCGGCTGTTGCCGGTGCCGTTGTATGGAGGCGCCGCTCGCCGGCCGTTCGGATTATGCCGAGTGGCTCCGCGGAAAGCCCTTCAGGCGCCAACGGTGTGGTACGGGGGCCGCCGATGTTCAATGGCCGGTTGTGGCGATGCCGCTCGCCGAAAAACCTCGATGCGGGTTGCCTGGTTCAGCGTAAATTTGCTCTCCAATGTTGCATGGCATCGGTGAAGCGGTGCGGGCCGAGGCCCGTCAGCTCCTTCCGGCAACCCTGGAACGCGCTGCCGATGTTCGCAACTCGATTGCTCATGGCATGGCCAACCGAACAGTCCGCTCCACGCCCCGCGCGCTGGTATCCGTCGACAACAATTGCCTACAGTGACCTGTACAGAGCTTCACGAACAGATTACAGCCTACGTCGACAATCGCGTCGATGAGGCGGAGTATCGCGCCAAGATGCAGAACCATATCGGCAGCTGCCCGGCATGCAGGGCAGCTTTCGAGACGGAACTGCTGGCCAAGACCGTTATCCGGGCGCAGGGGGCGCGCACCCAGACCTCTGCCCCACCGCGTAGCGCCATCGCCGATGCGGGGAGCGGGGGTGCCCCGGCCGGTTCCGCATCTCCAGCGAAGCGATCGGACGCGCCGGGCGGCGGGTCGCCGTCGCTTCTGGATCGCATTGCTCCGGTATTCACCAGGCCCGCCGGCGTGATGGGGGCGATCCTCGTCATCGCCCTCGCAGCCTACAGTCTGCTGCGGCCTTCGGAAACGCAGGTCGATCTTTCAACGGAAGGCCAGCCTGTGGTGACACCGAAAGGGCCGGAGCGTCCGCAGCATTTCAGCGACAAGGCGGTCAGCAACTTTCAGGCGATCGTAGACCACAAACTCGCGCTTGGGCGCGTGACGGGCGATCGGGATGAGCTGGCGTCCTATTTCAAGGAGCAGGGAGTTTCCTACAACGTGGATTACGGCATCGTTCGTTCCACGCTTGCCGGCGGTGTGGTAAGCCAGAATCGATCGGCTCACTTCGCTCATCTCGTATACACCCTCGGCGACAACATCGTCTACCTCCTCGAGGCACCGAAGGCCGCCGTTCAGCAAGGGGATGCCCTGTATCTTCCGGCCGACGCGCTGGCGCAGCTCGAACAGAGGAAGGTCGTCTGGGATGAACCGTACGGCGGCACGCTTCGCCTCGTAGTCTTCACAAAGGGGGATCTCGTCTGCGCCGTGGTTTCCAATGCCGCGCGTAGCCAGCTGGAGCCGGCTCTGGCGGTGAAATAGACTCGCCGACGTGCGGGCGAGAGTCTCCTCGTCCGACTTCCGATCGCATCATACTATTCGAGGACATATTATCATGACCATCGCACGCACATGCTCGATCGGCATCCTTGTTGCCGTTGCAGCGCTTGCATCCTGCGGCAAGCTGAAGGTGTCCGACTCGGGGTCGAGCGCGTCGCGCACGGCCGCGGGCGACTCCGCCGCGTCGAACGCAACGTCGCAGTCCTCGCCGTCGCAGCCCGCGGCGTCGCAGCCCGCGGCGTCGCAGCCTGGGCACTCAACCGCGGCAGCACCGGCCGGGACGCAGGCTTCTCCCGCGGCGGTGGTGCAGGTGTCGGAGGCTTCCTCCGTGCAGGGAACTCTGAGCGACAGGAACGGTCCGGCACCTGACTTCAGCTGGAAGGACGCCGCCGGCACGGAGCACTCGCTGCATGATTATCGCGGCAAGGTTGTGATGATCAACTTCTGGGGAACGTGGTGCGGCCCGTGCCGCGGAGAACTTCCGGACATCGTGAAGATCCGCCAGGAGATGCAGGACAAGGGCTTCGAGGTGATCGGGCTGAATGTGAACGAGCAGCCGCGCGCCGACATGACGGCTCCGCAGTATGTGGCCGCATTCGCTCAGCAGAACGGCCTTTACTATCCTCTGGTGCTGGCGAGCGATGAGCTGGTGGAGGCATACGGAGGGATAGAAGCGGTGCCGACTACGTTCATCGTGAACGGGAAGGGGAACGTGGTGAAGAAACTGGTTGGGCGGCAGAACGATCAGGCCTTCCGCGACGCGATCAACGCGGCGATGTAGCATGCGCGCGCGTGAAGTTCAACGGGTGCACGGGCGCCGGCTGAACGCGGACTGCAACGATCCGCGCTCGCGGCACCCGGAGTGCCCGTTTGCGTTCATGCCGTTCAGCCCATACCAACTCTCTATCACGTCATCGTCGGCAGCAGCTGTGATTGCACCTCTCTCTCGTTCACGGGCAACGTTGATTCGGTCGCTGCACCGCCGGAAGGGGCGCGAGGCGGGGCGTGCATATCTGGCCGAGGGGGAGCGTCTGCTCGATGAACTGGCCGCCGAGCCCGGGGCGCTCCGGTTTCTATTCTGCCATGCAGATCGTTTGGAGTGGCTTTCGTCACGGTTCCCGGGTGCGGAGTGCTGCGTGATCGACTCCGGGGACTCCGCGCTCTTCGGAACGGAGAATGCGCAGGGGGTGGGTGCGGTTGTAACGATGCCGGAGCCGATCGCTCCCTCGACGATCGCAGCAGCCGGCGGGCCGCTTCTCTACCTGGACAGGATCGCCGATCCAGGCAATCTTGGAACGATTATGCGGACGGCGGAGTGGTTCGGCCTCCATGGCATTCTGCTGGGTGCCGGCTGTGCCGATCCGTTCAATCCGAAGGTGGTACGAGCCACCATGGGCGCCATCTTCCGCCTGCCGATTGCGGACCGCGTTCGTGCGGAGGCCGTTCTGGATCTGGGATGGCCGCTGGTCGCGCTCGATGCCGGCGGCAGCGACATCCTTGGCGTGGCTGCGCTTCAACGGCGAGCCGTGTACATCGTTGGCAGTGAGGCCCATGGCGTCGATGCCGTACTGGCCGAACGCGGGCGCCGACTGGGCATAGCTGGTGGGGAACGCGGGGAGTCGCTCAATGCAGCCGTTGCCGCCGCGATACTCCTGTACGAACTTCGGCGTGGGGGGACTATCGGCCAGCCGTCAGCACCCCGGACCGATCGAGCGTGAACCGTGTGGCTCCGCTCATGCTCAACTGCTCGCCGCTGCGCCCGTCGATGAATCGGATGCTGAGCGTGTTCCCTTCGAACGTACAGACCGTGAATCCGGGCGCACTCCTTCCCCTCTCTGCCTCCGTGTTCAGCGGATGCGTGTATTCGCCGGGCGCTGCGCCGGTCTTCACCCGTCCCTGTTTGGACCCTGCCCCACTGATCATGAATACCTTCGGCGCAGAGGGGCCGTTTCGCTCGGGGTAGTTCAGCAACTGCAGGCTGTGATCGTGCCCGGCCATCATCATCTGCACGTGCGCACCCGAACGGCCTATCACGGCAAAGAGCGAGTCTGAGTAGGCCCGATAGCGATGCGTGCAGTTGTCCTGCTCCGAGATCAACTCCTCCACATACTTGGCCGGGTCCTGTTTCTCCTCGAAGCAATTACCAAGGTAGCTCACGCGCTTCCTGTCAGAACTCCACAACCGGTATCCGCCATGTTCGCCAACGCTGTACGGAGAGTGGTGCGCGGCGATGAACCGCCAGATGACGCCGGGTGACGCGGCGGAACGGCGCAGCAGCCGCTCGAGGCTGTCCAGCAATGGACGCCACGTAGCAGGTTCCTGTGTGAGAAGAAGAGCGGAATCGAAGAGAATGATGTCTGCCGAGTCGCGTGCGCCGTCTGCGACGGCATATCGCAGCAGAGCGGGATATCTGTAGTGATAGGTCCAGCCCGGGAGTGCAGCCTCGTACTGATTACCCCTGTCGCAGGTACCGTACGGGATCTTGAACGTCGTGCCGCAGTAGTAGTCGTGATTCCCGGCGACCGCCTGCACCCGGTCGCGACCCAGGTGGGCCATCAGGTTCCGGTGCGGGCCCAGCACGGAGCGGACCAGCGCGTCGCGCGCGCTTTGCCGGTCGTGATTCAGACCGTTGGGATAGAAGTTGTCTCCAAGGAAGAGAAGGAGCCCGACCGGCGCACCGGCTGCGTCCAGACGATTGGTCTCGTTCATCATCCACTTCGCGGTGGATGTCAGATAGGGGCCTGGTTCGCCGGCATCGCCGATAACGACAAAGCTGAAGGCGTGGGATTGCTGGGGCGGCGGGGCATCCGGGCCTGGAGCGAACAGGCCCAGCCATAGTGCGAGGGAGGCTGCTATGGATCCGAGCATAACGGAACTTGTTGGAAGTCTTACATTGGAGTTCCTAACATCCGCTGCAGCATGGCCTGCAGGCTTTGAAGTGCAATCCGGGGTTGATAGGAACTCTCAGGCATGCATTCCGGCATCGCGCCGGACCGAGCAAGCGAACAACGCGGCAACATATCGATTTCCGGGGGCATTTTCGGGAACCGATCGCGTAGTGCGGGCCACTAAGCCCCTGTAACGCTTCCGAAGTTCACAGACGAATGGCACAACTGAGCGATGAAGAGCTGATCCGTGCAACGCTCGCGGGTGATCAGGCGGCGTTTGCCGAACTGGTTCGGCGATATCAGCGCCGGGTTACCGTGACGATCCGGAGTGTCATCGGTGATCTGTCACAGGACGATCTCGCCGATATCGCTCAGGATATCTTCCTGCTCGCATACAGATCGCTGGGTTCGTTTCGGGGCGATTCGCAGTTCGGTACCTATCTCACACGAATTGCATTGCGCCACTGCTATCGCGAGTCCAAGAGAAGAAAGCGTCGCGGGAGCATCTTCTACAGCTTCGATAAGGGGAGTGCGGACGATCGGCCGGCCGAGGAGCGATTCGACAGCGGCCTGCGCACCGACCGCGACGTGATAGCAGACGAACGGAAGGGGGATGTTGCCCGCGCACTCGCCAGGCTCCCGGAGGAATTCCGTACCGTGCTCGTGTTGAGGATTGTAGAGGAGCTCTCCGTGGAGGAGGTTGCAGAAGCGCTCGGCATCTCCACCGGCACTGTGAAGTCGCGGCTGTACAGAGCGAAGGAGCGGATGCGCGAGCTTCTCGTGGGATGCGATGTGGAGTTCCAGCTCGATGGTGCGTTGTAGATGATCGAAGCTTTCCGGCGGTGTGCACGGCGGGGCTTCGAGGCAGTGGAGTGCAGTCTTCCCGGCAGAGGCGGCAGGGGCCGGTCGCAGGGGGGATGGTTGAAGAACCGGCGTTGTTCGACGTTACTGACACGATAGATCTATTGGAGTTGATACCATGTTCGATAAGTCGATCGAAAGAATCCTGAAGGAGGCATTTCCGCAGGAGCTTCCGTATGGCTTTGCCGAGCGCGTAGCCTACAACGCGATGCGTGCCGGCGGTACGGTCACGATCTGGGATCTCCTGCTGCGGCTCTCGCCGCGTACCAGCCTGGCGTTCGGCGCCATGGCCGCCGTGCTGCTGGTGTTCGGTGTGGCGGGAAGCGGACCCGGTGTGTTCGATGCCGTCACGAACTATAGCTCGTACAGCTCATTTCTTCCGTTACCCTGATGACAACGCGTACGAAAGCCATACTGAGCCTGGGAAGCGTCTTTCTTCTGGGAGGAATCTGCGGCGCCCTGATCTTCGGCATGATCGTTCGAAACCAGGTTCGTGAGTCGCAGACGCTTCGTGATTCCAGCGGCTTTGTGGATTACTTCGCGCGTCGCCTGGAGCTTACCGAGGCGCAGCGCGATTCATTGCGAGGGGAACTGGAGCACACCTACACGCAACTGGCTCAGCTCCGCGCATCGGCTACCGAGCAGTACAATGAAGTGCTCGACTCGTTGCGGCAGCATATCTATCCGCATCTCAACGATCGGCAGCAGGAACTGTTCCGCGATGAGGAGCACAAGTTCCGGCGTTATCTGCCGAAAGATGAAACGCCTCGCGGGTTTGCACACAACGGCCAGGCGCCGCGCTCGGGCGATATCGCGGGCAGTGTTCCGATTCAGCCCCGACACGATTCTTCCGCAGTTGCACAGCAGGCTCCGGCCAACACGTCGGAGAAGCAGGGGACCGCGGCCACGTCCAGGACATTGCCGACGATCGACTCGACACATGCCCGAATGACCGAACTCGATGGGCTGGATCTGCCGAACGAGCCGAGCCAGAAGGCGGAACTTGACTTGAGGAAGCCGAACGGCCGGCTTGCCACCGAATTGCGCGAACGGTTGAAGCTGACGCCGGACCAACAGAAACGCGTTGTGGCCATCCTTACCGGTGCAGGGAATGACATCCGGAGCATTCGGGCCGATATGAATGACACGCCCGTATTGATGCGGACTGCCATGCGGGAACGCCGGCGTCAGATGTGGCGTGATATCGGCATCGTCCTGACGCCGGAACAGCGGGATGCATTCAAGGAGTTCGTCAGAACCCGGCGTGAGGAACGGGGACGCCCCGAGCAGGCTCCGCCGCATTGACGGCAGCCGGCGGTGTTCGCCGTGCACTGCAGCGGCCGCCGGAATATTCTTCCGGAATTCAGGAATCTCAGGGGAGCGCGGATATTCCGTGCTCCCCAGTTATTTCGAAACGGATGAACGAGATTCTTAGGCCCATGTGCTGTTTTTCTCGCATCAACCGTTATATTTTCCAACGGTAGTCCTTACTCCTCTCCCTCACAACCAGTTCCGATCCATTCACCCACGTGCGTTGGCGCAGGTATCGTCGAGCAGTGCGCCCATCCGTTCGCACGCATTCCCGAGCATATGAGCACAGAGATTCTTTCCGTGGGTTCCGTTACGGCGGAGGCGGAGTTGAAGCTGCACCTTGCTGCGCTTCTCGATGAAGCGCGCAGCAGAACCCTCGCACTCCTTGCACCGGTGCCCGTTGCCGAACTGTTTGCCCAGCAGGATCGGCTGATGAGCCCCATCATCTGGGATCTCGGGCACATCGGCAACTTCGAGGAGCTGTGGGGCGTGCGGCCGCTCGGTGGCTCCATTCGGCCCGAATATGATTCCCTGTATGATGCAATGACCAATCCGCGCTCCACGCGCGACAAGCTGCCGCTTCCGGAGTTCGAGCGGCTCCTCGGGTTTCTGCGCGACGTACGCGCCGGGTTGCTCGAGCGGCTGAACCGAGCCGACCTGGGGGACGGGAATCCGCTGCTGCGCGATGGATACGTCTACATGATGTTGCTGCAGCATGAGTATCAGCACGACGAAACGATTCTTGCCACGTTGCAGTTGAAGCTGGGCGAACCCTATCACCCGGCGGAACGGCGCGCGCTGCCTGGCGGGGATCTGCGTGTCGGCGGCATGGTTACCGTGCCGGCCGGGGAGTTCTGGATGGGGACGGACGACCGGAGCGCCGCCTACGACAACGAGCGATCGCGCCATCAGCTCCATCTGGATGCATTTCAGATCGGAGTGGCGCCCGTCTCCAACGCAGAGTTCATGAAGTTCGTGGAGGCCGGCGGCTATCGCCGGAAGGAACTGTGGGAGGAGGCTGGGTGGGCCTTCGTTCAGGAGAACGGGATCGTTGCGCCGAAACATTGGGAACAGGATGCCGATGGTGCATGGCATACGCGCTCAATGGATCGCACAGAGCCGGTGAACCCGCGCCGCCCGGTGGTACATGTCTGCTGGCATGAAGCTTCGGCCTATTGCCGGTTTGCCGGCCTTCGTCTGCCGACCGAGGCGGAATGGGAGAAGGCCGCCTCCTGGAACCCTGCAACCGGTGAGCAGGCGATCTTCCCGTGGGGAAACGAACCCTTCCAGGAGCGGCGCGCCAATCTCGACCAGCTTGCGTTCATGGCTGCGGAGATAGGCGCATATCCGGACGGGGTAAGCGCTGTTGGATGCCATCAAATGATCGGGGACGTATGGGAATGGACTGCGAGCGACTTCGTGCCATATCCGGGCTTTCAGGCATTTCCGTACGATGAATATTCGAAGGTGTTTTTCGGTCCGGAGTACAAGGTGTTGCGAGGGGGAAGCTGGGCCACGCGTCCTGGTGCGATTCGCAACTCGTTCCGGAATTGGGACTTCCCGATTCGCCGGCAGATCTTCAGCGGCTTTCGGTGCGCCAGGGATATCTGATACCTGTTAGCTGCCGGCATGTACAGTACGATGTGAAACGGCCGGGCCAAAATCAAGAGGAGTCCACGTGAAGATCGATTCTACGACCGTCGTAACGGCAGCCGAAGAGAGGGCTGCCGAGGGAGCGCGTGTGCAGGTTGCGGAGTTTGCCGCGCTTCCCGATCACCGTCTTTCGCTGGCAGCCGACGTTCGTCGCGGCCTGACGCTTGCACAGAAGGAGCTCCCGCCGAAGTATTTCTACGATGAGCGCGGCGCCATGCTCTTCGAGGCTATCTGCGATCTCCCGGAGTACTATCAGACGCGAACCGAGCGCGGCATTCTGGATGCGATCGCCGACATCCTCGTGAGCCATGCACATCCCTCTACGCTGGTGGAGTTCGGTTCCGGCAGTTCCAGCAAGACACGCGTTCTGCTGGATGCGATGAATCGCGCCGGCCTGCTTGGCACCTATGTGCCGCTGGATATCAGCCGCGAGATGCTGCTGGAGACTGCGGAGCAGTTGGTTGCGGAGTATGATGATCTGAACGTGCGTGCGGTGATTGCCGACTTCGCGATGCCGCTGCCGCCGATCACGGTGGAGGGGAATGCCCTGGTGATCTTTCTGGGTGGGACGATCGGCAACTTCAGAGAGGATGAGGCGAAGCGCTTCCTTCGCAATGTTGCGGAATCGATGCGGCCCGGCGATCGGTTCGTGGTTGGTGTGGATCTGGTGAAGGATCCGCTGGAGCTCAACGCCGCCTACAACGACGCCGCCGGTATTACCGCCGAGTTCAATCTGAACGTACTGGACGTGATCAACCGCGAGCTTGCGGCGGACTTCGATCGGTCGCGGTTCACACACTATGCGTTTTACAACCCGGGTGAATCGCAGATCGAAATGCACCTGGCCAGCCGGTGCGATCAGCAGGTGACGATTGCTGCGCTGGAGATGTGTGTGCACTTCGAACGCGGAGAAACCATTCGCACCGAGATCAGCCGCAAGTTCACGCGCGGGTCCATCTCCCGGCTGCTTGCGGCTGCGGGTCTGGAGCTGTGCGAGTTTCACTCGGACGGCGCCAACCGCTTTGCGCTCTGCGTGGCCTCGTTGGGCGACGCCCGCCGAACGGAACATACCACGCACTGAGAGGACAACCGTGCCGTCGCCGACAAGCATACTTGCCCACGATGCCCTTCTGGAAATGGTTCGCACGGAACTGTTCGGGCATGGCCGCTTCCATCATCGCGACTCGATCGGGTTGGAGGCCGAGTTGTTTCCGATCTATCGCGGTGCCTCCGGCGCCGCTCGTCCAGTGCCGCTTCGTTCGGTGGTGCCGGGAACTCCCTCCATCTCGGAACTGTTCGCTCGAGTCTGTAAACGCCATGGCTGGAGGCTGAGCGAGGAAGCTGGGGTGCTCTCGATCTGCTGCGGCGGGGCCGGTTCTCTGACGTTGGAGCCGGCCGGACAGATCGAGTACAGCGGGTTGCCGATGCATTCCGTGCTCGAGGCTGTTAACGATGCCCGCGCGGTAATCGGGCTCATCGAAGAGGAAGGTCGTGCGCTCGGAATCGAGTTGATGGAGTGCGGCTACAGCAGCATCTTCGATGCCGAGGAGAACGGCCTCCAGATTCGCAAACCGCGATACGTTGCGATGGATCGATACTTCGGGAGCATCGGTCCGTTCGGCCGCAAGATGATGCGTGCCACGTGTGCACTGCAGATCAATCTGGACATTGGCGACCACCGCACGCGCGCGCGCCGGTGGCTTCTGGCCAACCTGATGGCTCCGGCAATGAATGCGTTGTTTGCAAACTCGCCGCATGCTCACGATGGGGAGCGGTTCGGAAGCTTCCGTCATGAGATCTGGCGGCAGGCTGACCCGTCGCGAACCGGACGCGTTCTTCCCGGGCCCTGGGAGGATCCTGCAGCAGCCTATCTCCGCTTTGCACTCGATGCACGCGTGATGATGATCCAGGAGGAGGGAGGGGAAATGTCCGTGCCGGCGGAACGGCTATCGTTCGCTGAGTGGATGACGGGGCATGAACGGAGCGGCTACCCCGACTGGTCTGACTGGCGCCTTCATCTCTCAACGCTCTTTCCGGACGTTCGTGCGCGCGGTTGGATGGAGATCCGGTCTATCGACATGCTTCCGCGGCGTTGGTGGAGCGTTCCGGTTGCGATTGCCTGCACGCTGCTCTACAACGACGAGTGTCTGGATGCTGCGCTGGAGCTGATTGAATCGACCAGGGGTTCAACGGGGCAACCCAACGGGCATCCGGTTGGGCGAGAGGCGGATTACGGCGTCGGCTGCCGGCTGCTTGCACTGGCCTATGGGGCAATACCGAACGGGGAGCTTCGTGCCGATCTCGCATCGTATTGCGATACGTTCGTCATCACCGGCACCACGCCCGGCGATGCGATCGATCACGCCGAAATGAGAACCGCCCATCGAGCTCCTGGAGTCTTGGAGCCGGACGGGCGGTAAGGTGAGCATCGGAAGTGAGAAGGGAGGCCCATTCCTCTCTTCAGCCGGAACTGATCAATCGATCTTCTTCTTCTGAAGCTCGATGGTAACGCCCACGTTGATCGGGCCGTCGTTCGCCGGAGTATGAACCGGAGAAACAACCTCCTCATGCTTCGGCGACTGGACGCCATCGTCGAGGGTCCTTCTCTCCCGTACGGCCGGACGCGACGAGGCATTGATACTGCTTCTCTCGGCAACCATTGCCGCAGGCGTCCTGGAATGTACCGGACGACTGTCGCGGACAATGGACGTTTCCTCCGAAGCCGGGTGCTGATGAAGCACGTCCGCAGACTTGGCGGGAGACGCTGATGCCGGTGCCGCCGGCAGTGGTGCGTGGACGCCTGTGCCGCCGTGTGCGGGCGTCGAGACATGGGCGGCAGGGATCTCCTTGATCAATGGGATATCGCTCTTGCCGGAGGGAAGCACCACGGCCGTGCCGGCGGTAAGTGCCAGGGCCACACCGGAGGCGATCATCCACTGAACGGGAACCAATCCCCATCGTGAACGCTTCTTTTCGGTCCCGCCCGCTCGGGGCAGGGGAGCGGCCATCGGCATCGAAGCGCGCATCGGTGCGTTGGAAGAGGCGGCGAGTATCGAGGCAACACGTGCACGCATTGCAGTGTGCTCGGTGGGCTCGGCTTCGAGATCCTTGCGAAGCGCACTCTCGATGACACGCTGAGCCTTCAGCTCCTGCCGGAGTTCGCGGTCCAGTGCCACCTGAATAAAAAAGTCGCTTTCTTCGGCGGAGGACATCTCCGCGTTCATGTAGCGCTCGATCAGTATTTCACGTTCTGCACGATTCATTCTTCTATCTCCCACAGGGCGGTGCCGTTGTTGCGGTCTTCCTGTTCGTCATTACTATCATCAAGGCCGATGAAGGCCGATATGATTCTACCGAGCTGCATCCGTGCGCGCCATGCACGCGTGCGCACTGCGCCAACCTGCTCACCGAGCATTGTGGCGATTTCGTCGAAACGATAGCCCGAATAGGCGTTCAGAACAAGTACTTCGCGCTGCGATGGCGGCAGATGCTCGAGCGCAGCCACCACAAGCTCCTCGGCATGTGACATCTCGCGGTGCGAGGCTGCGGGATGCTCCCAGTCCGCCAGGTCATCCAGCGATGCCATGTTGCGGTTGCCGCGGATCTGATTAAGGCAGAGGTTCCGTGCCATCCGCACCAGGAAGCCCACCGGGTTCTCCAACTGCTCTGCCGATTCGCGACGATCCTTGCGCAGCTTGATCAGACGTTCCCAGAGATCCTGCACCAGATCCTCCGCTTGGCGGCGATCGTTGACGAACTTCAGGCAGTACATGTACAACCGGTGCGTATGCCGATCGAACAACTCCATGAAGGCCACGTCATCACCCGCGAGGAAACGCCGGAACAGCTCCAGGTCGCTGTTTACCTCTCCCGCTTCAGCCGGCCGCTGCGTTCTCTTCGAACGCCGCCGCAGCGATATCGACTCCAAGATTGAGCTACGTTCAGCCATAGTTTCTCTTCCGAATCATTGAGTCATCCATTCACATTCATAACACTGCTGTTCATCCGGACGTCACAATACCCCGAAAAATTATCTTGCGCGTGACGTTGCATCGTACATTCGTGTCAACATACTATTCTGCTTGCACGTACGTGTTTCGAATGTCGCAGAATTCGCGCTTTCGAGCAACCCCCTCAGGTACTCATTCTCGATGTGCATGGAAGATCGAATGTATCGATTTGCACTGCTCCTGATATTGGTGGTGGCAACGGCTCTCCCGACGCACGCCCAGCCCGGCGACGGGCGTGACCCGGCGTCTCCTCACAATACCCGTTATGAATGGGGTGCTGCCGAAAGGGTTGGGGGCGGTTCGATGTGGAAGGTGGCCGACCATAAGGACTCCACGGTCGATTTCAGTTGGGTGCCGATCAACAGCTGCAAGCGGATGTACGTGGAGTTCGTGAACATCGGGTACGACTCGGTGACGCTGGCCGCAACGTATCCGCCGGGCTCCTCCAACGATCAGTTCGAGTTCAACGACGGGAACGCTCGTCTCGTGCTTCCGCCGATGGCGCCAGGCAGCCGTGGGATCTTCGTTCCCGTGCGTTTCTGTCCACGCTCGCCGGGCGGAGATGCCAGCGCCACGATCCTTCTCAGCGACGTGAACGACCCGTTGGATTTCAGCAGGCAGGTGCATCTCCATGGTGTCGGTACGCAGGCGGTTGTGCAGGTCACGGCGCAGCGGGATCTCCGTGTCAATGTCTCGGACTGTCACGACCTCCTGGTTCAGGTGAAGAACATCACGGACAAGCCTCCCTTTTCGAGCGGAGGGATCAACGTGTTCCTGGATAGCGTGGCGATCCTCGGCGGATCGCAGGAGTATGCCATAATCAGCGGCCCGATCGCGCGCACCATCCTGTCGCCCGGCGCTACTCAGGAGTACTGGGTTCGATTCTGCCCGAAGACGAGCGGCGATCGCGACGGCACGATCCGGGTTCTCTTTTCCTTCTACAACACCGCTCCGAAGACGTTCGAGACCGATGGCCATCTTCACTGCATCGGTGAAGGACCGTCGGACTCCACCGCCAGCAGCAACAGGCCGATGCTTTATTTCGGCCCGATGCAGGAGGGTGATTGCCGGTTGGATACGTTCATGCTGCGCAATCCGTCGGACGATCCGGCGCTGCTCGAGGATGTTCATATCTTCGACCTGGAGTCGTATACGACCCCCTCCACCGCCTTTACGATGGTTGCGCCCGATCCCACTGCGCTGCCGGTGATCATCGGCCCGCACTCGAGCATTCCGGTCGTGATCCGCTACTGCCAGGATCAACGCGATTCGGTCGATGCAATCTGGGATGCCACGCTCGATCATGGCGGACCGGTTACGGTGGATCTTCACGGCGAGCGATCGCACGAACCGCCGATGACGGTTGCGCTCGATTCCATCTTCGTGAGAGTTGGCGAGAAGGCGCATATCGGCGTTCACATCACCGGGGGGCCGATAGAGCGTGCCAGTGCCGTGTGGGACAGCCTTCTTCTCCGCTTCAACGGCAGGAGTATCGTGCTTACCGGCGTTGCTGCCGCAAATGGCGACCGCGCCTCCTATTCGTACCAATCGGACAGTGTGGTGGTGATCCGTCGAGTCGGCGGGGCGGGAACGCTGACCCCCGATATGCTGATGCAGTTGGAGTTCTACGGGCTGACATCGGGTGTGGCGGAAAATGTGATCGCCGTTCAGGCATTTGATATTACCGCACATGATGGTATCAGCGTCAAGAACGGCGGCTTCATCGGGCTCAGCGGGTGCGGGCTGGATCCGAACGTTCGCTTCAGTCGCCGCGAGGCGATCCAGGGCGTGGATTACATTGCCGCGTCCAACAGTGTGAACCTGAAGTATCGCGCTCCCTCCGGAGCCGTGCCGAGCCTGATGCTGGTTGATATCAATGGCGCTTTGGTGCGCTCGCTGCTGCTCCCCGAAGGAAATGACGACGAGCAGAGCATGCAGGTCGATCTGGATGGTCTCGCGCCGGGGTTCTATGTGGTTCTGCTGCGCGCCGGTGATGACCAGAGCGCGATGCCGATCATGGTGACGAAGTACTGAGACGTTGATCGCTCATTGCCCATATTTATTCCGGCGCCTCGCCGTGCTGATCGTTCTTGCACAGGTGGCGCTCTTGCTGGTTGTGGTTCGGACCCATGTGTGCGCACAGGAGGAGACCGGCGTTCGTAACTGGCGCGTCGAGACGGGAGCCGCCTGGGAGTACACCATTCACAATACCTCCATTCCGGTTTTCAAGGGGTCCACAGATTGCGGCGTTTTCAGATCCGGAACGTCGAGGGGAGCCGCCGCGTGGGCCGGTATTGCGCTGCCCGGACTCCTGGGCGATCGGTTCGGATTTGCGTTCCGTCTTGGTCTAGCGCACGGCGTCGGCTATCTCACCGCAACGCCGATGGATCCCATCATCGTCTCCAATCCCGATTCCCAACCTGTTCGGACGGTCACCAGCCTTCAGCATCAGTATCGCCTGAATGCAGAGGCGATGCAGGCGCGTCTCGACTTCCTGGTCGAGTATGCGATCACCGACAGGTTCGCCGTTCGGCTCGGACCGTCTATCGGAATGCAGTACGCTACGGTGCTCGCTCAGCGCGATGTGTTGAACGAAACGTCCGATGTTCGGTTCGCGGGAGGGGAGATCGCACGTCCCATGACCCAGGGCGAAACTCTTTCGCCCGAATCGGTGGTGCTCTCCGCTGTTGCCTCGGTGCACTACGGGATCGCGCTCGGCAAACGGGCGCTTCTCGAACCGGAGATCGGCGTTCGCGCGGGACTTACGCCGATGGTGAACGCATTCGCCTGGCGGTCCTACGTGCTGGATCTCGGCGCCTCGCTCTCGCTCGACATGACGCATCGCGACACTCTGCCGCCCCCGCCTGCAGCGGTCGTGAAACATATCGACAGCAGCCAGAGCCGGCAGCCCGCCGTGCAGTTGCCGCATGCGCCACGGTTGCGTGCTTCGTTGGAGATCGTTGGTGTTGATGAGTCGGGCAATCGCCTTCCGGCCGCTACCATACGGGTCTTCGAGGTGCTGCATCGTGAACGGGCTGCACTGCTGGAGTCGGTGTACTTCGACCGATCGTCAAGCGTCATTCCCGCACGCTATAGGCTTCTGACCTCGGAATATGCCGACCGGTTCACAACGGATTCGCTGACGAACCTGGACCCGATGGCGCTCCACTATCATGCCCTGAACATCATCGGCATGCGCATGCGTGCACTTCCGTCTGCCACGCTGACTCTTGCCGGAGCAACCTCGAGGGGAGAGGCGCCTGCACTCGGAAGGCAGCGGGCATCCGCGGTCAGGAACTACTTCCACGACGTCTGGGGAATCGATACCGGTCGCATTCAGTTGAGCAGCGCGCCGGCTGCCGCAACCAGGGAGCGAGGAGAGGACCAGCGTGCCGAGAACCGGCGGGTGGTTATCGCATCGAACGTCCCATCGGTGCTCGATCCGGTGATCATCAGCCGAATCGAGCGCAGCTACGAACCGCCATTGATATCGATCGATCCACGCTTCGAATCGGACGCGGGCATCACGCGTTGGGGGATCGATCTCACCTACGACGGACGGCTTGTCGGGCACATCAGCAGCAGCGACACTGCTGCCGAGTCGCGCGTGTCGATGAACTGGCAGGTTGACCCGAATCGCATCAATGTTGAAAACGCCTTCCTCAGAGCGGAGTTGACCGTGGATGATTCCGCCGGCATGTCCGTCTCCAGCCGGACTCAGGTGCCGTTGGTCATCGATCGCAAGCTCCGCATCGTCGAACGGACGGACGGGCCGAAGGGGCGTGAGGCCACCACGTACTCGCTCCTCGCGTTCGATAACGCTTCGGCCGAGGTCAACGCTCACAACCGCGGTGTGATTCGTGAGATTGCCGCATCCGCTCGGAGCGGCGCGCATATCACTGTTGTGGGATACACCGACCGAACCGGCAGCCAGGCGGGGAATGAGCTCCTCTCGCGCCGCCGGGCCCAGGCCGTGGTGGCGGCGCTGGGGGCGGCATTGAAGGAGCGCCGGGTGCGCGGAGTCACGATCGTTGCAACCGGCGAGGGATACGAGGAGGGGCGTTTCGATAACGAACTACCGGAAGGCCGGGTTCTTGCGCGCGAGGTGGATGTGATCCTGGAGCAGTCCGCCGTTGGGCAGTAACCCGGGCGGGGCGCAACAATCGTCGTTCGTTCCACCCGATTACCGTATATTCGCCCTATTCGACCGGCTCTCACGCTCCGAGAGAAGGGGGATGCGTTCTTCCATTGACAACCCGCCATACGAATTCGGAAGTTCGTCCCCGATCGCGCTCCTCACGTGTATCACCGGTTCATTTTGCCGACGCATCGTGCACATTGTTATCGACCCACATCCAACACTCTCGGCAGAAATCGCATCGCGCGCCGTTCGCCGAGTTTTCTTTTTCCTGCTCCTCCTCATCGTACTGCCAGGCGCTCTGACGGCACAACCTGTTGTGCCGGGTGAAGGCCCGCGCGCTCCGGGTACTACCGGCGACATGGTGCAGTACGATACCTCCGGTGCCCGCGTCGCTCGCGAGCGCACCATCGAATCCGCCTCGCTGCTGGAGTCGCCTGTAGATCCCGCGCAGTACAAGCTGGGCCCGGGCGATCAGCTGACGATCGCAATCCCCAGCAGCGATTTTCGGATGTTCGATCTCACGGTGTCGCCCGATGCAAAGATCATCATCCCTCGCGTCGGCGAGGTCGATCTGCGCGGCCGGACGCTTGCCGACGGCTCCAAGCTGATCGTCGATCGTATCGGCCGCGTCTTCAAGGCGAGCGATGTGGCGGTCTCGCTGAAGAAGATCCGGCAGTTCAAGGTGAGCCTGATCGGCGCGGTTATCCGTCCGGGAACCGTGACCGCAACGCCTGCAACGCGCGTATCGGAAGTGATCGATCTCGGCGGCGGCGTAATGACCACTGCATCCAAGCGTTCTGTTCTTCTGCGCAGGAATGGAAAGGCGATGGAGGTGGACCTTCTGCCGTACTATGCATACGGGGATCTGAACGCCAATCCGTACGTGGAGGGAGGAGACGTGATTCAGGTTGGTGTGCAGGATAAGAAGAGCGTCGTGGCGATCTACGGCGCAGTGCAGCGTCCGGGTGAATTCCCCTTTCGCCGCGGCGATTCGATATCCTCTCTGATCCGCTATTCATGGGGCTTTGCTGCCGATGCCGTTCCCGACTCGATCCTGGTGGTGAGCGTCAATGAACATGGCGACACGCTCGCTCACTCGTTCGTGCGCGCAACGCCGGATGGTTCGGTTGTTCCCGATCGCGAACTTGCAGCCGGCGACCGCGTCTTCGTTCGCCACATCACCGACTATCGGCAGACTGAGGATGTGGTGGTTGCCGGTGAGGTGCTCTATCCGGGAACCTATCCGATCGAGCCAGGCCGCACCAGGCTTCGTGACCTGATTCTCTCCGCCGGAGGCTTCACCTCGGATGCATCGATACCGGATGCGGTGTTGATTCGCAGGAAGGTGCTTCAGGAGAAGGATACCCGCTACGAGTTGATTCAGCAGATCAATCCCGAGAAGCGTTCGCCGGAGGATATCAGCTACCTTCGTATCAAGCAGACCGAACGTCCGGGTGTGATGACCGTGGATATCCCGAAGCTTCTTGCGGGGAACGAAAGCGAGAACATCATTCTTACCGATGAGGATTCGCTCTACGTGCCGGCTCAGAAGGACTTCATCAAGGTCACAGGCAAGGTGAAGAATCCAGGCAACGTCCGCTTCAGGGCTGGTGCCGGCTACGAACACTACCTGCAGATCGCCGGCGGATACGGCTGGCGCGCGGACCAGAGCGCGACGCGTGTGATCAAGGGGAAGACCGGCGATACCTTCCCGGCATCGAGCGAGAGCAACTACACGCTGGAGCCGGGCGATCAGATCTTCGTGCCGGAGGAGTCCGAGTCCAACTTCTGGGCCGGTGTGGCATCGGTGATCACCGTGGTTGCACAGTTGGGTACCATCGTTGCCGTTATCCTGAGCGTCCAGGCGTCGCTGAAAAGCAAATAACAGGGAAGCACCAGCATCATGAGTCAATCGGACGATACATCGGGCAGCAACGGCTACGTCGGCAACGACGCAGTTCCGCCGCGCGTTCACCTGTACGAATACCTGATGGTATTCGCCCGGTACAGGAAGGTGTTCCTCACGATCGTTCTCGGCGGCAGTCTTCTCTTCGCGGCATATCTGGTGGTGGCCAAGCAGACGTTCACGGCCACGGCAACGCTCCTTCCGCCTGACAAGTCAGAAGGTGTGAGCCTTTCGTCGCTCATGCAGAGCAGCAGCAAACTGGACTTCAAGGCACTGAGTGAGAATTCATCGGCCGAGACGTTCGTTCGAATTCTTCAAAGCCGAACCCTGGCGGACAGCCTGATCACGCGATTCAATCTTCTCAAGCGTTACGAGATCCCCGCCGGCGATCGCGAGCTGGCGATCGATCAGGTGCTGGGCGACTTCTCGATCTCTTCCGATCGCCAGGGCTTCATCGACATCAGCTACAATGTGAAGACCGGTCTGTTCCCGAGCGATGCGGAACAGCGTGATGCGGCGCAGCTCTCGGCCAAGATCGTCAACAACTCCATCGAACTGCTGGACAAGATGAACCAGCAGAAGTCCGTATCGCGTGCGCGCCGGTCGCGCGAGTTCATCGGCAAGATGAAGGTGATCAAGCGGGCCGAGCTCGATTCGGTGCAGATGGAGATGCTCCGGTTCCAGCAGCGGAACAAGGCGATCGCGCTCGACAAGCAGATCGGCGCTTCGGTCGAGGGGCTCTCGGATCTTCAGGTTCAGATTCAGAAGACCGAACTGCTGTTGAGTGCCGCGGAACAGGAACTGAACTCGGAGACCCCGCAGGTTCAGAGTCTGCGCAATCAGCTTGCGGAGTTGAAGGCTCAGAAGTCTCGTCTCGAGGGAGGTCTTGCCGGAGGGGAGGCGCTTGGCATTCCGCTGCGCGGCGTGCCCGATCTGATGCGCCAGCTTGCCGACCTGAAGTTGAGGCTGGAGGTTGCCACGCAGATCTACACCTACCTGGAGGCCCAGTACAATCAGGAGCAGATTCAGGAGGCGCGCGAGCTCCCCACGGTTTCGGTGATGGACTATGCCAATCCGCCGATCAGGCGCTCTGCTCCGCGCAGAACGGTGATGATGTTCATCGTTGTTGCGGCGCTGGTTGTCTTTGCAACCGTGGTGATCTTCCTCCTCGAAGCCTATCGAAAAAGCTGGGCCGATCTCGACAAGGGCAAACGTCTTCAGTTGCGCCAGGTGATGGGCCGCAGGTCGAAGGAACGTTCCACTACCGATATCTCCTGATGAGCGGTTCCTCCGAACAACGCGGTTCGAGCGGGGCGCGGCCGTTGCGTGTGCTTGCCGTGGACAAGGTGGCGGTGCTGCGCAACAATCGCGAGCGCTATCACACTCTGGTGGAGCGCGCCGATGTGGAACTGACCCTGCTCGCTCCAACGCGCTGGCTGGAGAACTGTGTGATGGAGCCGTATCAGCCCGAGTCCGGGGAGCCGTATACGACGGTGCTCGGCACGCCAAGCTGGCCGGGGAGGGAACTGCGCTCCATCTACTATACCGGCATCGTTCGCGCGCTGCGCCGGTCGCGGCCGGAGGTGATTCTCCTGATGGAGGAATCGTTCTCGCTCTTCGCGCTCCAGGTGGTACTGCTGAAGATGCTCTTCGCTCCGCGCGCGAAGGTGATCTTCTACAGCTTCAACATCACATCGTACAAACGTTTTCCGTACCGGCCATCGTGGTTCTACCGGCTGCTCGGCGATACCGTGATGGCGATGTGCCACGCCGGGCTTTGCGTAAGCCGCCGTGCCGAGATGGTGCTGCGCGAATCCTCCTTCAAGGGGAGAATCCAGGTGCTCTTCTTCGGCATCAACGACAAGCTGTTCACGGCCACACCGCGCGACGAAGCGCGCGAACGGCTGGCGCTGCCGCGCGATGCGAAGTTGTTTCTGTATGCAGGGCGGCTGCTGGAGCAGAAGGGAATCCAGGACCTCGTGGACGCCTTCGCACGTCTTCACGCCGAGCGACCCCGGAGCGCCACACACCTGTTGATCGTAGGCGACGGTGAGTACGGTGAGGTGCTGCAGGCCAGGGTGGCCGCACTGGGCCCAGGCCCGTCCATCGAGTTCCGGCATGCGGTGCCGATCGAGCAGATGGCCACCTACATGAGCGCGGCCGATGCGTTCGTACTGCCGTCGCGTGCGGACTGGAACGAACAGTTCGGCCGTGTCAACGCGGAGGCCATGCTTGTCGGCACCACAATCATCGGCTCCACGAGCGGCGAGATTCCGGTGGTGATCGAAGACGGCGGCTACATCTTCACGGCGGGTGATGTGGAGGATCTGAAGCGGACGATGGAGAGGATCCTTGATGATCCCGCCGATGCCGCCGCCCGGCGTGTGCGCGGCCGTGAGATTGCCATGAAGAAATATTCGCTGCTGGGATTCGTTGACGGGCTCATCGAGCTCTTCTCCGATCTCACTGGCAGGGCCGTGCGCCGCGCGGAGGCTGGAGGATGACTGCTGCAGAGGATAGCGTCCATATGGATGATCCGGACGGATCGCGTCTCGGACTTCTCTCCGCGGGGGAGTTGTTCAAGCGCTATGCCACGGACCCGCTGCGCCTTCTCACCATCGTTCTCTCCACGGTTGTGCTGGGCTACGGCGCACGCGTGGACAATCACTCTCCGTTCACCGTTCCATTCCTCGAAAACCTTGTAGGCTCCAGCTTCACCGGCATTGAAGTACTGGTTGCGCTGATCTTCCTTCTGGAAACGCTTCGGCGTCTGGTGCGGCGCGACTTCTGGCTGAACCGGTCGCCAGTTACGCGGCCCATGATCTGGGTGGGAATCGTGCTCGGCGTCTCGCCGTTCCTGCGAATGATCTTCGAGGAGAACAGGCTTCGCATTCCGCTGGAGATCATCGAGACTCCCGGGGTCGTGCTGGCGTTCTTCCTCTGGCTCTACGTCTACCGGCGCGAGGATATTCAGCTGATGCTCTGGCTGGTGCTGATTGCAGGGCTCTTCAAATCCATAGAAGGGGTCGCGATCTTCCTCAGCGTGGGGCTGGGCTGGGGCCTCCTGACGGGATGGCGGGACGCAATGCTGATGGCGGTTGTGCTGCTGGCGATCTTCTTCTCCTTCGCCATCACGCCGGGGGGGAGCAAAGCCTATCAGAACGTGCGGCGCTTCGCATTCTGGCTGCTGCCGGTGGCGATGTTCACCTACATCGGCTCCACGCGCAGATCCTTCGTGCTCGGGGCGGGGGCGGCGATCGTGGTCCTCGTGTTCTTCTTCCGGCAGAACGAACGCCGCCGCCTACTCGTGATGGCGCTTCCGCTGGTCGGCGTTCTGGGCATCGCCGCAACGGCGCTTATCGGATCGAATCAGTTCGTGGATCGCCTCGGAGTAATCGGCGATCCCACAAGCGAGGGCTCCGCCTCCTATCGGCTCATCGAGATCTACAACATCTCCAACATGATCGCCGAGCGGCCGATCTTCGGGTGGCCGATGGGCGTGTCGTGGCGCAACTACACGCTGCTCGAGGTGGAGAACGTGAGCCCCGTGATCCCGCACAACACGTACCTGTATATCACGTGGCGCGGCGGCTTCCTGGGGCTCGCGATATGGATCTGGGTGCTGATCGCCATGTTGCGCATGCACTTCCGCACCATCCGCGCGGCGCGAACACCGTACGAGCGTTTCCTCGCGTTCTGGTTGACCGCCGCAACCATCTCCGTGATCGTTGCGGGCTTTACCATGAATGTCGGGTCCGATCGGCTGAAGTGGTTCTATCCATTCTTCATGGTGATGACAAGCTATCTTCCGGGCGCGTGGCCCGCTCGCAGGGTGAAGGCACTCCGCGCCCGCACTGCGCTCGCGGAGTGACGCCTCCATGGTTCCTGAAATGCCTTGACTGGCGACCACAGGCAGCCGCAGTTTGTGCGGTATAGTTACGTCACTACGGGCCAGCGATGCAGGCTCACGGTTCCTGCCGGAACCGGGCTACCCTGCCGGCAGGCCGTGCAGCGTCAACACGCAGGCACTTCAGGTACGGCCGCGAGCCGTGCACCATTCCAATCGTATGCGATCACCGGCGAAATTCCTTCTTGCTCTCTTCACCGCAGGTACGGCGCTGTTACTGTGCCGCCCCGAAGCCTGCGCGCAAGTCCGTACCGGCGCAGCCAGCGTCAGCATCGTAACGTCGGGCGATCGCGGCCTTACGTTCGACGTGCGCAACCTGGGCGTGCATGCCGTTGGCTCGGACTCCACGCTGGTGCTCCTGCCGAACGCTCCCCGTTTCCTCTCCACCGGACGCAGCCCCAAGCTGCCGCCGCTTGTATTTGCTGCCGGCATTCCGTTCGATGCCACCGATCTTCAGGTTTCCATACAGCCGATAGTCATTGATACCGTACGGCTCGCCCACCCGGCGGTCATTCCCGGCGATCCGTTGCCCGTTGTTTCGCTTCGCGGGGCCAGCGTGCAGCGCGGGCTGCGAACAACCGCCGTGATCTATCAGCCGGCCCGCATCGAGGGGCGAACCGCATACGTGATTCGCGACGCCCGCATCACCCTCTCGTGGCGCGGCGGCGCCTCTGCGAAGAACGGCCGGCCTCGCAGCGAGAGCCCCGCAATGGAGGAGGTTGCCCGCCAGACGATTCTGAATTACGATCGCGCGCGCGCCTGGCGCACAAGGCCGAATGCACCGGGTCTGTTGCGCGCCTCCGCATGGGGTATGGATCGCGGCGTGGTGATGCTTGCAGGGCACGACGGTCTCTACAGCGCCAGCGTTGCGGACCTGACGGCGGCCGGTGCGCAGGGACTTTCCGGTACATCGGTCTCGGGGCTGCGCGTCACCAACCGCCGGACGCCGGTTCGGTTCTACGTGGATGACCGCAACGGCAACGGCCTGTTCGATGCCGATGACCGGCTGGAGTTCTATGCTCACCGCAATCCCGGCGAGGAACAGGGATTCTACTACAGCGATGTCACGGACACCAATGCCTACCTGGTCACATGGAACGGCGGTGCCGGAGCCGGCCTGCTGCTCGAGTCGCGCAGCGGAACCGGTTCTGCGCCCGAACTTCAGGGCTACGATTCCACACTTCACATCGAACAGGAAAATGTCTACTTCCCCGGGCTCACGCTGAGTGATTTTCAAGGCGGAGATATCGCCACGATTCATGTCTCGGAGCGCGTGAAAAACGAGCGCTTCTACTGGGGGCGGGTGGACTATCCGCAGCAGAAGATCCTCACGTTCAACTGTTCACCGGCGTACGCACCGAACTCCACGGTACGTTTCTCGGTGCGGATGGCCGGGGTCTCCGACACCGTGCACCAGCCGGACTTTCAGTTGAACGGTATCGACCTCGGCTCGCGCCAGGTGGATCACTTCTCCGACACGACGTTCGTGTTCGATATCCCAACCAGCTATCTGCTGAACGGACGCAACACATTGGTGATCGTTCCCACCGTTCCCGACGGGAACGATCAGCCCACGTGGGGAAGCGTGCGGGCCGACGTGATCTACTACGACTACATCGAACTGCAGGGGCGCTGGCTCCCCTCGACGTTCAACGATGACGATCCCAAGGTTCGCATTCCGTTCGATGCCTCGGGGCCAGTTCGCGTTGCGCTGAACGGTCTGCATGCACCTGCCACTCACGCCGCATCCGCGACCGGACGAACGCTCGTGGACTCCTCGCAACGCGGCTGGCTGTTCCGGATGACGTCGCGGCAGTTCGATCAGATCGCACTGCGCCAGTTCCCCGGCTTCGCAGCGCAGCTCGGCGACTCGATGCTTCTCTCGCCGCGCGATCTCGGCGGCATCATGCTGATCGAGGCAGGTGGTTCCACCGGGCGGGCGCTTCGTTCCGCCTTCTACAATCTCTACGGAGTAACTCAGGCCGCGCGCGATCAGGCCCTGGCCGATGCGCGCAGCTTTCTTGAATCGGTGGGGGATGGAAACATTGTCCTTGCCGGGTTCTCCGTAGGCGGCGGCGAGCAGGGGGAGCTGCCGCAGGAGTTGAAGGATGCCTTCGGCGCGCTCGGCGCGAAGAGCGTGCTCGGCAACAACTTCGTTTCCTCATGGACGTTCGCCGCACGCAAGGGGGCGCCATCAACGGCCGTCGAGCGCTATGCATCCCTTGGCGACAACAATCGAGGCGTGTCGATGGATGCGTTCATCCCCGATCCCGGCGGCGATGCATATCGTTCGGTGGTGACGCTGAGCGGAGTTGCTGGGGAGGAGTTCCAGATGGGGGCATTGCACGCCCCGCCGCTTCGGAATCACGCAGGTGATTCGCTTGTGAGCAGTGCGAATCGCGCGGACATGCTGGTGATCACGCATCCAGGTTTTCGCCCGGAGGCGGAGCGGCTTGCAACGCATCGGGCCGCCAATCCCCCGGTGCCCGGGCAGTTCACCGTTCGCGTCGTGGACGTGAACACGATCTACGACGAGTTCAACGACGGTGTGAAGTCGCCGCTTGCGATCAGGCGCTTCCTGCAATACGCGGACTCCGCATGGACGTCGCCGACGCCCGGCTATGTGCTTCTGTTCGGCGACGCCTCGTGGGACCCGCAGCAGAGGCTGCCGGGATCGACCATGCGCGACTTCGTGCCCACGATGGGGATCCCCTCCACGGACTATCTCTACACCGTCGCGTTCGGCGATACGCTGGATCAGATCTGGCAGCAGGTGATCGGCCGTCTTCCCGTTACCAGCGACGCCGATGCGCGCGCGGTTGTCGACAAGATCGTGGAGTACGATTCGCTCCCGCCGGCGTACTGGAACAAACGTTTCGTCTATCTGGCCGGCGGATCCAGCACGAGCGAGGTGGAATCGCATCGCCTTGAGAACGAGAACCTGGCCGATGGCTACGTGCTCGCGCCGCCGTTTCTCGGTGATACGGCGATGATCTATCGCACCTCGGACAACCTTGCACTCCCTGATGCCAAGGATGCGCCATGGGCGCAGCGCGAGATCAACAAGGGAGCGCTGTGGGTGAACTTCGTGGGTCACGGCGCGATCGACGTTGCCGACCTGGACTACGGATTCCCCGAGCAGTTCGACAACGGCAACAAGTACTTCGTGCTGGCAACGTTCTCCTGCCAGACCGGTGCGTTCGCGGAGCCCACGTCGCCCGTGCGGAACGAGCGCTTCGTTACCTATCCGGGGCGCGGCGCGATTGCTGCGATCGGCGGCACCAGCTTCTCCTTCTCCGATTTCGATACCCCCTTCCAGCAGCAGCTGCACAGCCGCATATGCGACGAGGCGTCGTTCATCACACCGCCCGATACGGCGTTCGGCGCACTTCATCGCGAGCGTTCGCTTGGCCTGATCTTCGCGAATGCGAAGTACGAGGGATACTTCCGGGGATTCGGCGCAGGGTGGGAGCTCTCGCTGGTGGGCGTTCGTGCGCGCAACAACCTGTTGATGTACAACCTCCTGGCCGATCCCGCGATGAAGCTCGCCGTGCGCGACGATGCGGAGTTTGCCTTTGCGGATGTGAGCGCCGCAAATACGCGCGGGGTTGATCCAATCCCCGGCGACAGCAGCGTCTTCGTGCGCGCGCGTGTGTGGAACTATGGAGTGCCGGTGATTCCGGCCGGCGATTCGGTGATGCTTGTCGGCACCATCACGGACCACACCCGCCAGTCACTGCGCGACACGCTCTTCGTCAAGGACCTCCAGCGTTATGCGGACGTTGTCTTCACGCTTCCACTCGGCAAGGATCCGGGCGAATACACCATCCGTCTGCAGATCGATCCCGCGCAGAGCATCCCGGAGCACTATCGGCCGGATGACGATACATCGTTCACGATCCGCGTGCGCGGCAATCAGGTGCTTCCGATCGAACCGGTGCCGTACGGCCGTGTTGCCGGCTACGACAACGTGGCCATCCATCTGCTCAACCCGCCATCCGGTGGCGGCGCCGTCATCGAACTCGATACGGTTCCCACGTTCGCCTCGCCGGACCGCATCACCAGTCTGACAACGGGGACGGTGAGCGTCACGGAGCTTACCACAACCTGGACGTTCTCGATCCCCGCGAAGCTTCGTGCCGCGCGGCGATTCTGGTGGCGGGCGATCGCCACCTCCGGCGATACTGCAACGGCGCGGCTCTTCCCGTTGGAGGAGACGTTCACCGTTGAACCCTCCGCAGCAGCCGAATATCTGATTGGCGGTGCGGGGCAGATGAACCGCGGTGTGATAACGAACCTTGTGAACGATTCCTCCGGCGTGGGCCCGGGTTCGCGGCCGGTGCTGATCACGATGAAGGTGCTGGGCCAGAGCGCCTACGACACAACGCTTCCCGCCGATCCGGGACAGCAGAACTTCGTGGACCGGAACTTCGCAACCATCTTCGTGGACGGAAAGGATTACAACCGGCCGGCGTACGACGGCATCAACGTGCTGGTGCTGCGGGATGCCCTGCCGGTTGGCGACCGCCTGGCCTTCGCGCTCTATCGACAGGACGGGGCCGAGAACTTCATTCACTTCACCGACACGTTGAGCGCGGGACTTCGCGTGCTCCTCTGGACCAATGGCGCCTCGTTCGACTTCACGTTCAATGGCGACTCCACGCGTGCGGCATTGCGTGCGCTCGGCGTGAGCGATACCGTTGCGGCCGGTGTTGGCAGGGAGGACAGTTATGCGCTGATGGGAGGGAAGGGGCTCGTTCCCCGCGAGGCCTGGGTGCGCGCCGCGCCGCTGCGTGGTCAGGGAGTGCGGCCGCCCTACTACGCCAGTCTGGCGACGTCGTTGGTAGCGCCGTCGGGAGCCGGGTCGATCGTGTTGCCCGTGGCGGGACCTGCCACGGCATGGCGCAGCGTACGGTTCGATCGCACCGCCGCCAGCCTGCTCGCGGTAACGGTGTTCGGTGTGCGGCGCGATGGCACCGTGGACTCGCTCTTCTCCGTCGCCGATGCGAACACGGTGGACCTTCGCTCCGTTGACGTGCGTTTGCATCCGCGCATCGAACTGCGCGCTGCATTCCCCGGCGACTCCACGCTTCGTCTTCGTTCGGTGGCGTTGGATTACGACCCTTCGCCCGAACTGGCAATTGTTCCATCCACGCTTCACATGCAGGCGGACTCCGTGATGCAGGGGGACGTTGCTCAACTGAACGGAACCATCGTGAATCTCTCGCGGACCCGTGCGGCCACGCAGGTGATATCGCGCCTGGTGTTGCAGGAGGATACGCGCCGTACCGTTGTCGATACGCTCGTGATACCAACGCTGGCGCCGCTCGATTCGGTGCGCCATGCGTTCACCATCGCAACGGACCGGCTTACCGGTGACCGCGCATTCCTGTTGCAGGCGAATCCGGACGATCTCCCCGCGGAGCCCTATCGCCAGAACAACGAGCTGCGGGCCGCGCTCAGGATCGGTCTGGATGTGAACAAGCCGACGATTGCGATCTATGCGGACAACAGCCGGCTGATGCCGGGCGATTTCACGGCGCCACGTCCGGAGTTCGAGATCCGTGTGAACGACAATTCGCGGTTGAAGCTGAATGACTCCTCCGCAGTGCGCATAATTCTGGACAACGACGTGGTGACGCTTGCCACCGGTGCCATGTGGCGGCCGGCGACCGGTGAGGGGAACTACCGCGGCAGCTTCATCTACACGCCGCCGCAGCCGCTGGATACCGGCCGGCATGATATCCGCGTGTTCACGAGCGATGCCACCGGCAATGCCGATACCACGGACTTCATCCCGTTCTACGTGGAGCGCGAACTTGCCGTGCGCGACGTCGTCAACTGGCCGAACCCGTTCGTGAACAAGACCACATTCACCTTCATGGTGGCGGGCGCTTCGGTACCGAAGTCCGGCGAGATCGCGATCTACACGGTGACGGGACGAAAGGTGAAGACGATCAGGCTGGGAGGGACGGAGCTCAACATCGGCTTCAACCGCGTGGAGTGGGACGGGCTGGATGACGATCACGACCGTCTTGCCAACGGCGTCTATCTCTACAAGGTGATGGTGGACGATGGGGAGCAGCGGCAGGAGGTGATCGAGAAGCTTGTGGTGATGCGGTGAGCGTGGTTTCGCCCATGCACGCGCATGGCGCTTCATGAACGTTGTCGCGGAGACGCCTCCGCGACAACGCATCGTACTACGCTCCTGTTCGGCCGTTGAGCAGCCGTCGGGTTTCCGGCAATCAGGTGGACTTCGGAGTTACCCACACAACGCTCGAGTGGTCCAGAAGAATCCGAACGAACTTCGCGGAGGCCTCGTGCGGGTTGTAATAGACAACAAGCATGGCCCGCCCCTTGCGCGGTTCGAAGTCGCGGTAACTCACGGCCGTGATGCCGCGGATCGACCTCAGGTGCAGGCAGTAATCCACCAGCATGCCTTCGTCGGAGATTCCGGAGAAGTTGTAGCAGAGATAGGGGGATGCCGACGCGTAATCATCGGAGCCGGCCGACACATAGCTTCCAACAGCGAATGCAATGCCGCATGCGGCAAGCAGGTTGATGGCGGCGAGCCCGATTCGCCATGCCATCCGCGCACGAAGTTCAGGGGTGCTGTTCATCGCGGCCCTTCCATCATGTAATCATCGACAGTATCATCGCAACTGCTTTCACGCGATCGCACCGTAACTACGCGAGGTCCGGCGTTGAGATGCAAGCCAATTTGGCGCGTGCCGGGCGGGCCATCTTCACGGCTCCGTTGGCGTTCACGTACTGGCGGTGCACAGAGAGCCGGCAGTCTGTAGTGAGCATGCCGTCACGGGCAGCCCACCACCATCTCGCCCCGTGCCAGCATGGTACAGAGCTCCACGTTCCCCGCGAGAATGTCGAACGTCGTCAGCATTGCCGGCTCAACCCATTGGATATCGGCGAACCCCATGTTGGCGACCGCACCGCTCCATTGCGTGATACTGAAGTAAGCGACGGCGAAGAGCCCTCCGTCAGTGTAGTGCGATATCGTGTTGTGAAGCATCGGGCCTATCTCCGCCTCGATGCCGAGCTCCTCGTGCAGCTCGCGCACAAGCGCCTCGGCTGTACTCTCCCCGGGCTCAACCTTCCCGCCGGGAAATTCCCAATGCAGCGCGTACGATTTGCCTGCCGGTCGCTGGCAGAGAAGGATGCGGCCGTCGTCGCTGCAGAGCAGCCCTACCACTACGGCTATCGGTGCGTTCATAGAGTTGCCTTCATGAACTTCTGGGGTGCGATCACCGATGCAAAACCGGCTGCAACAAGATCGTCACGCAGGGGCTCCTGCGCCGGATGTTCGCCATGCACCAGGTAGATGCTCTGCATGCGCTCGCGGTTGAATTGCTTCAGGTATGCCATCAGTTCACCGTGGTCCGCATGGGCCGAGAGTCCGTTGATCGTCTTCACCTGGGCGTTCAGTTTGTATTCGCCCCCCCAGATCCGGACGTACTCCCTGTGCTCCACAATGCGCCTTCCGAGCGTATGCTCTGCCTGAAATCCTACCACCAGGATGGTGTTGCGCGAATCCTCGATGCCGTTCATCAGGTGATGCACCACGCGCCCGGCCTCCATCATGCCCGATGCCGAAATGATCACGCATGGCTCCGGCCGGTTGTTCAGTGCCTTCGACTCCTCCACGTCACGAACGTAGTGGAGCGTTGTAAAGCCGAACGGATCGGGATCGGTCTTGAGCAGCGTCGCCACGCTCTCGTTGAAGCACTCCGGATGTTGGCGGAAAATCTCCGTCGCGTCCGTTGCCAGCGGCGAGTCCACGTAGATCGGCAGCCGCGGCAGCTCGCCGTTTTCGAACATTACGTTGAGCAGGTAGACGATGTCCTGCGTACGGCCCACGGCAAATGCCGGTACGATCAGCTTGCCCCCTCTGGACATCGTCTCGACGATCGTTTCCTTCAGCATCCGCTGAAGGTCCGGATAGCTCTGATGCGTTCTTCCGCCGTACGTGCTCTCGCATATCAGGCAGTCCACGTCGCCAACGAACTCCGGGTCGCGCAGGATAGGCCGGTTCGGCCTGCCGAGATCGCCGGTGAAGCAAAGCCGCATCGTCTGTCCGGATGAGCGCTTCACATCCAGCACTACGAGGGCGGAGCCGAGAATATGGCCGGCGTCGTAGAACGTGCATCGCACGTCCTCCGTGACGTCGAACGATTCGTGATAGTCATATCCGTGGATATGCTCCATCACACGCGTGGCGTGGTCCACGGTGTAGATCGGCTCGTAGGCGTGCCTGTCGTGTCGCCGAAGGAAGTCCGCATCGGATTCCTGGATGTGTGCGGAGTCCGGGAGCATGATCGAACAGAGATCGCGCGTAGCATGCGTTGCATGGATCGTACCCCGGAACCTCTCGCCTCGCGAGCCCTTCACCAGCGAGGGGAGATTGCCGGAGTGATCGATATGTGCATGCGAGAGCACAACCGCATCCAGCTCCGCCGGATCGAACGGGAGCTCGCTGTTGATCCGGTACGCCTCCTCACGGCGGCCCTGATATAGCCCGCAATCCAACAGTATGCGATTGCCTGCGTCAGTGGTCAACAGATGCATGGAGCCGGTAACCGTCCTGGCCGCTCCAAGAAACTCGATGGTCATGCGTCCTAGTTCAGGTAAAGTGATGATGCCGTAACCTGGCGTTCAGTAAGTGTCGGAAGTTAAAATTTTTCTCGGACGAGGATTGCATCAGGGGCGGCCGGATGGTTACATTGCGGCGAATGTTTCAACCAGAAGTTGAAGCGCGTCGCGGGAGTAATTCAGTGGTAGAATGCAAGCTTCCCAAGCTTGACGTCGCGGGTTCGAACCCCGTCTCCCGCTCTCATCCGGTCAATACACCCACGGTCAACTGCCTGGCCGTCCACCCCCGACAACCCGGCGAGTCCCTCTCACATACGTGCTCCTGCTTGAGCATACTGCTATCAACTGTCAACGCAACCGAATCGCATTCATCGTAGCGATTCACATCCGTTGTTTACTCAACGTGGTATCATAATCGTTCCAACGTCGCGGCGCACGATGCGGGCCCGGCGGGACGATGCCCGTAGAATGAATGCAGCATCGATCGCAGAGTTCACTCTCTCCGCCGAGCGATTCGGCAGGAGGGAGGTCCTGCTTCAACGACTTGCTGCTGGTGAACGGATCGTTATCTGCACAGGTATCTGGGGACACAACAATCAACGGGAGATTGCGCCATGTCGTCCTATGTGTATGTTCTGAAGAGTGCCGCAACCGGCCAGCACTATATCGGATCCACGAATAACCTGGAGCGCAGGATAACCGAATACAATCGGCTATCTCCCAGGGCAGCTGGTGCCGGTGATACGTGGGAATGTGTCTACGTCGAGGTCTGCGACGATCTCGATGCTGCACGGACGCGCGAGCGATATCTGAAGAGTATCGACGGTGTGGACGAGAAGATCACTATCCTGTATCCGATCCCGTCGCGCCGCAGATTCGGACGGCGATAGACGCGCGCTTCGTGAGCCGGAAGCTCCGGCAGGCGCGTTTGATGATTGATGCTCCCCGGGCGGCTGCGGCTTTCCGGGGAGTTTCGTAGCAGGCTGTTGCGGCGGCGCGCTGTGCAGTGCATTGCGACGATGTGCGGACTTCTACCTCCAGGCACGGACCGGCCGTGGCGGGAAGGGACGCTGACTGGAGGAGTCAATTGGAGATCGATTGATACCCGTCCGCGCAGCGGCTGCTCGTTATATTCGTGCGCCGGCTGAGAGCATGCGCCGAATCGTCCAGCATCCTTCCCGGCCAACCTGCGATCCGCACCAGATCGCCCGCGTCCCGCTCGGCAGGCGGGAAGGCGGATGCCGATTGCCTTTGAATGGACTCGTAACCCCAGCATAGATTCGTGACAACCCCTCTCGTAGATCAGCAGCGATTTCTCTCGCCGGCACCGCGCGTCCGGCTGGAGAAGGCCTTCGATACGCCGTTCAAGAACGTTGTTGCCACCGCCCGCACCTGCTATTCCGGCAAGGGCATCGTTTCGGATGATGTGGTACAGCTGGAGATGTTTCCCGAGAGCCGCGACACGCAGATCGTGCGCGGTATCTACGAGGCCGGGCATCACACCACGTTCCAGCACGCCCAGTTCCAGTTTACACTGGACAATGTCTCCAGACATTTTCTCTGGTCGTTCCTTCATCAGCATCCGTTCTACAACTCGGAGCAGGTCTCGCAGCGCTACGTTACCGTGAAGCCGGGGATGGTGGCCGTGCCCCCCATGGAGGGTGCGGCGCTGGAACTCTATACCGCCACGGTGGAGTATCAGCACGCCTCCTACAAGGAACTGATTGCACTCCTCGGTGAGCCCGCCGCCGCCGCCTACTACCGGCGCTTTCCATACCGGGCGAAGTATCCGGAGAAGTACGCGAAGGATGTCCGGAAGAAGGCTCAGGAGATTGCGCGCTACGTGCTCCCGGTGGGGACGTTCGCCTATCTGTATCACACCATCTCCGGTCTGACGCTTCTGCGCTACTGGCGGCTGAGCGAGATATTCGATACGCCGCTCGAGCAGCGGATCGTGATAGGAGAGATGGTGCGCGAGATGCTGCGGCACGACCCCAACTATCGCATCGTTCTGGAGGACCCGATCGCGCTGGAGGAGACTCCGGAGTATCGCCTGTTCATGGAGTATCACGGAACTGCGACTCCCTCCGGTGCCTTCGCCGATCGGTTCGATGCCGGGCTGCTGGGATATACGTCGCGACTGGTGGATTACAAGGTGAACGCGGAGGCTGTGCTTGCGGAGTCGGTGCGTGAAGTGCTTGGCCTGCTTCCCGAGCAGATGAGCGACGACGATGCCATCGAGCTTGCCCTGAACCCTGCGCAGAACACGATCCTCGGGCAGAACCTTACCCTGACCACGCATGCGAAGATCACCCGTGCGCTGCATCATCCGCACTACACGTTCCGCCGCAAGCTTTCGCACACGGCTGACTCGCAGGATCAGCGGCATCGCATGACGCCTGCCTCGCGCCCGATTCTGGCCGCTCAGCTCTCTGACGATCCGGACTTCATCACCCCGGAAATCATCACGCACAGCGGTGCGGTGCATGCGAAGTACGTGGAGGTGATGGAGCGCTCCTGGGAGGCAGTGTCGCGTTTGAAACGGATGGGAGTCTCATCGGAGTTCGCGCATTACCTACTCCCGAATGCAGTCTCCGTTCGCTTCACCGAGAGCAGCGACCTGTTGAACCTGCATCACAAGCACAAGATGCGCCTCTGCTACAATGCGCAGGAGGAGATATGGCGCGCATCCGTGGACGAGGCGCGCCAGGTTCGCGAAGTGCATCCCCGCATCGGCCGCTGGCTGTTGCCGCCGTGCAGCGTACGCAATCTTGCCGGCACGCGCCCGATCTGTCCGGAGGGGGAGCGCTTCTGTGGCGAGAAGGTCTGGAAGATCGATCTCAGCCGCTACGAGCGAATCATCTGAACCATTGGTGATGGCATTGTCCGGTCCGTGGTGCCATGCATGGGAAAACGAGAGGGGCCGGCCACTGCATTGTGGCCGGCCCCTCGACATTCATCGGGCCGGACAACCTGTCTCCGGCATCCCGAGGATCACTCCTCTTCAGGTTTCACGGCATGGTCCTCGTCCAGCTTCACCACAACGAACTCGCGGCCGTGTGCGTTCAGCACCAGCCGGTTCTTCGTTTCACGGAGCAGCGTGCAGCCCAGTTCCTCCACGAGCAACTGGCGTGCCTCGTCCAGGTGCGACGTGAAGAGCGCGAGCCCGGCGGTCTTTGTGAGCGCCGGTTGCGGAATCGTTGCGGCAAGCTTTCCCTTCCGCAGATTGATCGAGGCCGTCGCCTTCTCGAGCAGCTCGCCGGTGCGGTCAGCACCAACGATCTGCAGCGCCATCTCCGCCTCCACACTGTCCGTGTCGCGAATCTCGAAGGAGAGAATCTCGATGTCCACCTCGCGGTCGCCCGTGATCGGCACCGTGACCAGCGGATAGGAGAGCTTGCGCAGTTCCTGCACGAAGTTGGTGAAGTGCTTCACCTCAGCTTCCTCGAAGGCGATGTTCACCTTCTCCGCCATCCGCCTCAACTCCTCGATGTCCTGCTTCGCGTTCGGCGAACGCTTGATCAGATCCGTGATGTTCACATACATCCGGGCGTCCGTTGGATAGGCGGCAAGCCAATCGCGAAAGACACCTACAGGACCCAGAGTATCACGGAAATAGCTGTTGTAGCTCCAGGCCGCGATTCCGCGATCGAGCACACCGAGCGCATCCCCGACAGTCGTGGAGAAGTAGACGTGATCCTCTGCAACGTTCAGGCTCGTGTTCGGCGAGGCGAGCGCGAATGCCCAAGCGAGCGGAATCGTCTGGCGCTGGTTCAATACCGCTGCACCGATATCGTTCGGTGTCGCGGGGGATAGGATGAGATAGGCTCGTGATAGCATTTGAGAAAAATCCTGTTCTTGGGGTGTCGTTGAGCGCGCAAATATACGCGTGCGATCGAGACTGCCGTGTTACACGCCCATGATCCGATGCGTTACCGGCGGAAAGCAGGCAGGCTCCGCTTCATGCCTTGGTAATCGACGCTGGCAGCCGTGATTGCGTACGTTTGCCATGACGTGCAACCACCATCCGCTAATGGTAGCGACATGTTACCGGGCTTTCGCAGCCATCGGGTTGGTTGTAGTTTGCAAGGCTTTGATTGCAGGCATGCAGCCTGGCACCGAACCGACCAGTTTCTCAACGTTATGCTTCGACGCGACGACATCCGCAACATCGCCATCATCGCGCATGTTGATCATGGCAAGACCACTCTCGTGGACAAGCTGCTTCAGCAGAGCGGCACCTTTCGTCAGAACCAGCACGTGGCAACGCGTGTCATGGACTCCGGCGACCTGGAACGCGAGAAGGGGATTACGATCATGGCCAAGAACACGGCGATTCACTGGCACGACATCAAGATCAACATCGTGGATACGCCGGGCCATGCCGACTTCGGCGGCGAGGTGGAGCGGACGCTGATCATGGTTGACGGTGTTCTGCTTCTGGTGGACGCTGCCGAGGGCCCGCTTCCGCAGACCAAGTTCGTGTTGAAGAAGTCACTCGATCTCGGGCTGAAGCCGATCGTGGTGATCAACAAGATCGATCGCAAGGATGCGCGCCCGTACGAAGTGCTGGATCAGGTGTTCGAGCTCTTCCTGAGTCTCGGTGCAACGGACGAACAGCTGGACTTTCCGGTGATCTATACCAATGGCCGGGAGGGAATTGCCAAGCTCGACCTGGAAGGGGAGGAGTTCGATCTCACGCCGCTGTTCGATCTCATCGTGGAGCGCGTTCCGCCGCCGCACGGAAACCCCGACGGTGATTTCCAGATGATTGTCGCGTCGGTGGACTGGAGCGACTATCTGGGGCGCCTGGCGATCGGCCGTGTGTTCCATGGAAGCATCAACGTCGGCGACTGGGTGTTCCGCATGGTTGGAGAGGGTGTTGCCGAGAAGCTCCGCATCTCCAAGCTCTACACGTTCGATGGATTGAAGCGTGTGGAGACCGAGACCGCGCGCGTTGGTGAGATCGTTGCCGTGGCCGGCTCCGATGACTTCAACGTGGGCGAGACGCTCGCCACCGGTGAGGATCCGAAGGCGCTGGACTATGTGACGATCGACGAGCCTACCATCTCCATGATGTTCATGGTGAACGACTCCCCCTTCTGCGGCCGCGAGGGTAAGTTCGTCACCAGCCGCAACCTCCGCGACCGGTTGATGCGCGAAGTCCGGACCAATGTCTCCATGCGCATCGAGGAGACCGAGAGTCCGGACCAGTTCATCGTCAAGGGACGCGGCGAACTGCAGATGGCCATTCTCATCGAGACGATGCGCCGCGAAGGCTACGAGTTCCAGGTCTCCAAGCCGGAGGTGATCACCAAGGAGGTGGATGGCGTGCTGAGCGAGCCGGTGGAGCACGTCGTGGTTGACGTGGACGACGAGCATACCGGCACCGTGATCGATATGCTGGGCCGTCGCAGCGCAGAGATGCAGAACATGCATTCGGCAAACGGCTCCACGCGCCTGGAGTTCCTGGTGCCGTCGCGAGGATTGATCGGGTTTCGCAGCATGTTCATGACCGAGACCCGTGGGACGGGAATGCTCCACCAGGTGTTCCACGGCTATCAGCCTGCACGCGGCCTGATGCCCGGCCGCGCTCGCGGGGTGATCGTTGCCATGGAGGAAGGTGAGGCCACGGCGTACTCGCTGGAGAGCACGCAGGAGCGGGGCCAGCTCTTCATCGGCCCCGGCACGCCGGTCTACAGCGGGATGATCGTCGGCGAGAATGCACGCGACGAGGATATCCTTGCCAACGTGGTGAAGAAGAAGCATCTCACCAACATGCGTGCCTCCGGCTCCGAGGGGGCCATCAGGCTCGAGACGCCGCTGGACTTCTCACTGGAGCAGTTCATCGAGTACATCGATAACGATGAGCTGCTGGAGATCACCCCGAAGACGATCCGCATGCGCAAGAAGATTCTGGATCACACCATGCGCCAGCGGGAGCGGAAGCGCCGCATGGATATGGCAAACGGTGGGTCGTAGTGCGACAGGAGCTGCCGTGCGGCTTTCATATTCGTGAACGGATTCCGGGGCGCCGCCTTCGGTGGCCCTGGAACCGAACGGTGTACCGGCTGGTACCACACTTGCCCGGAAATGCCGGAGCCGTTATTATTGCCGGCCGTTGCTGCCCTGACAGTTCCTATCAAAACCGTGATGCCCTTCAGTGGCTTCATGCCTTGCAGCGCCGAATGTCTGGAACTCCAAATCCCATTGTAGCCAGCGATCCCGTCTTCATCTCATAGCCTACGAGCATGGAATCCGATCGCGTCCCTCGAACAGATGCGCAGTCAGAACCGGATGGCTCTCTTCTCGCGGAGTTGCCGGCGGGTGGCCTGAAGCCTGCAGTTGCGGACAATTCCGTGACGTCGGTTCATGTCCCCGATTTCATATCCACCGCCGCGCCCGGCATGCATGGCGTTGATGCCGACATTGACGATGCGGAGTCCGAGGAGATGGATGAGGATACGGACCGCCGCCAGCGCGCCATGGGGCTGGCGATTGTCGCCGGTCTTCTGGTTGTTGCGGGCTTTGCCGTGCTTATCGGCAGTCTTCCGGAGCCCACGCAGGCCAGCGCTGCCGTTGCGGTTGCAAAGGGCGAGCGCAGGGCGCAGGGCGGATCCGGGATCACGCCGCCCGATATGGTTCTCAGCCACATGCGTCCGCTGGATACCGTTTACACTACCGACTCGCTCTACCTCGATGTCAACCTCGCCAAGCAGCACGTTACGGTTCACTTCCGCAACGGCAACGATCGCACGTTCAGGATCTCCAGCGGCACGCCGGCGTTGAAAGAGGGGATTGCCACGCCTACCGGCATGTTCACCATTCAGAACATGACGCCGATGGCGATCAGCAAGGAGTTCAACGATGCCCGTCTGCATCATTGGATCGGCATCCAGGGAGGCGTTGGATTTCACGGTCTGGACGGCAACGGCTACTACGGCAACCTCGGCGTTCGCCCGTCATCACATGGCTGCGTCCGGATGTCGCGCGAGGAGATCGCCGACATGTATAAGCTCGTGCATCCGGGTGCATTGATCATGGTGCACTATGGAACGCCCGCACGTGTTGTTGCATTCGGCGATCCAGCCGATACGGCAGACGCGCTCCTGATAGACAGCGCCGCGGTGTACAACCGGCATCTTGGCCACGAGCGCATGCAGGCCCTGATGAGCGGCCAGTTCTGGACCAAGCCGCAGCCTCGTTTCGTGCATCTCGCCCACCAGCGCGTGCGCTGGGGAATGGAGATCGGCGACTCCCGGCATATACCGCAGCAGGAAGTTCCGCACATGCCATACCTTACCAGCTCCCAGCACTTCGCCAGCTTCGATGTACGGCCGGACCGCGCGTTGGTGGACGGATTGCGCGGCGGCATCTTCAACGACCTCAAGCATTACACCGACTCCGTGCGCGCGCTTCGGCGAACGGAGATGAAGGAGGAGGAGCAGAACGTGCGTTACGGCGAGTAAGGCCTGCGACGGCGTTCACCTGTGCTTCGACTCCGGCCCTCTAGTGCGGGATGCTCACGGCCCCGCATGAAACATTATTTCGCCGCCTCGATTGCGGGCATGGCACACCCCGCCGTTGCCCCTGCACCAATCCAGTCAACCGGCTCCCGCTTCGGCATGATGCGAAGGGCCTCATGGAACAATCCAGGGAACACCTGCATGAGCGAGTTCGCGGCGTACTCCACCGTGGCACTGACGCTGGGTCTGGTGGTAGCGCGCCCGAGACTGGGCTCCACCTACCGCCTTACACCTGCGGCCGCTGCATTTACGGGCGTTCTGGTGATGGGTGTTCTCGGAATCGTGAGGCCGGAACACCTTGTTCTTGCGGCCACCAATCTCTGGACCCCGTTCGTTGCGCTTGCCTCCATCATGGTGATGACGGAGGCCGCCCGGCGCTCCGGCCTGCTGGACTGGTGGGCGGCACACATCGAGAGCAGAGCCGCCTCGACGTCCAGGCTGTTCCTTCTGGTCTTCGCTCTCGGCGTTTTCACCTCCACGGCATTCAACAACGATGCAGCCATCCTGCTTCTTACCCCGGTGGTGATTGCGCTCGTGAAGCGTCGCTATCCCGACGCTCCGCAGCTCGTGCTCCCGTTCGCCTTCGCCGTCTTCATGTCCGCGGGCGTTGCCGCGCTGCCGGTCTCCAATCCGATGAACATGGTGGTCTCGGAGTTCCTGAAGATCCGCTTCAACGACTACGCCCTCCACATGATCCCGGTATCCGTTGCCGGCAGCCTGGTCGGGTTCCTGATGCTGAGAGCGATCTTCAGCGCGCAGCTGCGCAGGCCGATCGAACCCGCCACGCGTGCGCCCATGCCGGCCACGCGGGTGCAACGCCGTATGATGGCACTGCTTGGCTGCGTGCTTCTCTCGTATCCGCTTCTCGGAACGCTCGGCGTTCACGTGTGGCCCGTAGCGCTGTGCGGTGCGATACTCTCCGTGCTGCTTGCGCGGGAGGGGAACGGCATTCGTCCGCTGGAACTCGTGCGGAGCGGTGTCTCCTGGGAGACGCTCGCGTTCCTTCTTGCCGTGCTGATCATGTCGCTCGGGCTGCGGCAGGTAGGGCTCGTTGCCCGTCTCGAAACACTGTATTCGGGAGCCGGCGTTGCTACCGTCGGGGTGGTGTCTGCAATCGGCTCCGCGCTGCTCAACAATCATCCGATGTCGTACCTGAACATGATGGCGCTGGAGTCCGGCCCATCCTCCGGACATCTCGGAGTGTTCGCGGCGATGGTCGGTGGCGATCTCGGGCCGCGCCTTCTGCCGATCGGCTCGCTCGCAGGACTGCTCTGGATTGAGATGCTTCGGCGTCATGGCGTGAACGTGAGCGTTGGGCGATTCGTTCGCATCGGGCTTGCCGTTGCCGTGCCCACGATCGCGATCTCGCTGCTGATGCTCTCGCTCTTCACATCCTGAGCGCATGTGCGGCATCGTCTCACTTCGCCATTGCCGCATCTCCGCATCCGTGCTCTGCACAACGATACCGTCTTACCGCGCCAGCGATGCAGAGTATCCCCGCTCGTAGTTCCTGATGCCCTCCGCGATCGATCGGGCGATCTTCTCGCGGCCCTTTCTGCTGTTCAGCACCTTCGAATCCTTTCTGTTGCTCAGGTATCCGATCTCCACCAGCACGCCGGGCATCGACGCTCCCACCAGCACATAGAAGCCGGCCTGATGCACGCCGCGATCCGGTATGCCCGTGCGCCCGCGCATCGCGCGCCGGATCTCGTGGGCCAGCTTGTCGCTGTAGCGCACGAACGCGCTCTGCGCCATGCTGGCGAGTATCGTGTTCTCCGCGGAGCGTGAGGGATACTTCCCCTGATCCGCCTCGTACCGGATCACGCTGTTCTCCAATGCGGCCACGGATGCAGCGTCGTCGCTCTTTCCGGGGCGCAGGATATAGCACTCGAAGCCGCTCGCGGGATGCGGCTTCTCCGGCATGGAGTTGCAGTGAATGGAGATGAAGAGCTTGCCGCCGCGCTCGTTCGCGATCTGTCCGCGGCGATAGAGTTCGATGAACCGGTCGTCGTCGCGCGTCATCACCACCTTCACGCCCGGCATCCGAGCCCGCACCTGATCGCGCAGCGCCAGCGCCACAGCCAGCGTCACATCCTTCTCCTGCACGTCATCGATGCCGAGTGCGCCGGGGTCCTTGCCGCCGTGGCCGGCATCGATCACGATCGTCGAGAGCGACCATGCTCTCCGCATCGGCGCGGTTGCTGCCGCGTCGGTATCGTGCGTTGCCGTGCGGGCCGGGAGCGCTCTGCCGGCAGCCTTCCCCGTGACGGCATGCGTGGTACCCTCTGCCGCACCGCGGCGAGTCTGCAGGCTGCGGCCGGTGCGGTCCGCAGCCAGCGGCTTCCCCAGCCGTGCCTGCACCACCACCTGCCGCGAGTCGCGGGCGATGACGGTAAGCGTCAGCACCTCGCGGTTGAAGATCGTGTTGGCAACCAGCACATTCCCGCGTTCGATGTGGGCTGCAACGCTGCGAACACCCCCTCTGGGGATCGCGGAGTTCAATGCGGCCCTGGCGGCACGCACCGGCTTCAGGCGCACCTGCGCCAGGCCGTTCCCCTTTGCTGCGAGCACCACGGTTTTGACCGTCGAGTTGAAGAGCAGGGTGATGGTGCCGGTGGTTCCCTTCGTCGCGACGGAGATGTCGCGAAGTGCCGGAACGGGCTGCGCTCGAAGCGCCGCCGGAGCAAGCGCCAGCAGAGCCAGAATCAACAGGCAACGATGTGCTGCCTGCCGGCATGAGGGCGTTGAGCCGTAACCTTCGAAGCAGTGATTTGCCATTGAACGGGAGGGACCGTGAAGAATGGCGCCGGAAGATTGCCTGTGCAGTGCCGATGCGTTCCGGCGCTACACGATGTACAAGGTTCGGTGAATCCCGAGAGCTTCCAACAGAACGGGATGAAGTCCGTTGCCGCCTGATGTATTTCCGCAACTGACCAGGGACTACAGCGAACCGAGGGCGAGCGTCCAAAGGACCCGACCCCTTGTTGTGAACTGCCGTTGATGACGTCCGGGGCCATGTGGCCGGAAGCTCTAGCGATAGTTCACGAATTGCATGTCGAACGGAAGATCCGCCTCCTTCAACATCGCGATCACTTCCTGAAGATCGTCCTTGGCCTTTCCCTGCACGCGCACCTGCTCGTCCTGGATCTGCGCGGTTACCTTCAGCCCGCGATCCTTGATCAGCTTGGCGATCTTCTTGGCGTTTTCCTTGTCGATGCCGGATTGCAGCGTGATCTTCTGGCGCGCCGATCCCATAGACCCATGCTCCAGGGTCCCGTAGGTGAGTGCCTTCAGGCCGATGCCGCGCTTGATCAGCTTCGACTCCAGAACATCGATCACCTGCTTCAGTCTGAACTCGTCGTCCGACTCCAGTGCGATCGTCTTCGCCTTCTTGTCCAGCTCGATCGTCGAGTTGCTTCCCTTGAAGTCGTAGCGCTGCTGGATCTCCTTCACAGCCTGGTTGACGGCGTTGTCCGCCTCCTGCAGATCCACCTCGGAGACGATATCAAATGAGAATGTCGATGCCATGTAAATGGTTTGATTGTTGATCGTTCGGCGCCGGACATGCCGTCCCGAAGCGCCGATCCGGTCGGTTCCGTGCTGGGCGGGAGGGGGCCATGCCGCCGGCCGGCAACCGAAACCAACCACGGGTATGTCGCCAAACATACGCTTGCAGGGGGGAAACGAACAATTTGTCCCCACTTTTTAGCAGATCAGAACATGGGCTCGCTTGGCGTTCTCCGGGAGATTCCTCACATTACCGTCGGCATCACCGTATCGCATATCCGGCAGCGTGATGCACCCCTCACCTCGGTTAATCAATCGTACTCCTCTCTACTTCGCATCCTATGGAAAGTGTAGCAGTCCTGTTCGGCATGGAGCAGACGTTTCCGCCTGCCTTGGTGGAGGCTATCAACAGGCGTGGCGCCGATGTACGTGCCGAGTTCCTTCAGATCGGCGGTTTGAAGTTGGAAGATCCTGCCAGATATACACTCATCATCGATCGCATCTCCCAGGACATCCCGTTCTATCGTGCGGCGTTGAAGCATGCGGCGATCAACGGTACCCGCATCGTCAACAATCCGTTCTGGTGGTCCGCGGACGACAAGTTCTTCAATTACACGCTGGCGCAGAAGCTTGGCGTGGCCGTGCCGAAGACGCTCCTCCTTCCAACGAAGGAGCATCCGCCCGGCACCACCAGCACATCGATGCGCAACCTGATGTTCCCGCTCGACTGGGACAACTACTTCGAGTACGTCGGCTTCCCCTCCTGGATGAAGCCGTTCGACGGCGGCGGCTGGAAGAACGTCTACAAGATTCATTCACCGGAGGAGTTCTTCAAGGCGTACGACGAGACCGGCGATATCTGCATGACGCTGCAGGAAGGGGTGGAGTTCGAGGAGTACTATCGTTGCTACGTGGTTGGGCAGCGCTATGTGCACATCATGCCGTATGAGCCGCGCAATCCGCATCACCTCCGCTACGAGGCCGGGTTCTCCGCATCGCCGGAGATGGCGGCCCGCATCACACAGGATTGCATCACGCTCTGCACGGCTCTCGGCTACGATATCAACACCGTGGAGTTCGCAGTGCGCGACGGTATTCCGTATGCGATCGATTTCATGAACCCCGCTCCTGATGCGGAGCGCTCGTCCGTCGGTGAGGACAACTTTCAATGGTTCGTCGAGACGGTTGCCACGTTTGCCATCGAGGAGGCGTCCAAGGGACGCCGCATGCCGGAAGAGTATCGCTGGAGCACATTCCTGCGTGGCGACGACGAGCCGCTCAAGAAGGCGAAGAAGAGTTCGAAGTAATGGTTCGCCGAAGCCGCGAGCCCGCCCAGATGCTGCTATCGATGTTCATGAAGAGGTGACTGCATGATAGGAAGGGACCCGTACGAGCGCCCGAGTTTCACGCTTGGCGTTGAAGAAGAATACATGGTGATCGATCCGGCCACCCGCGAGCTCCGTTCGCACCTGGAATTCGAGTTGCTCTCGAAGGGGCGTGCCGTGCTGGAGGAGCAGATGAAGCCGGAGATGCACGGCTCCATGCTGGAGATCGGCACAAAGGTGTGCGCCAACGTCGATGAGCTGTACGATCAGCTCCGCAGCGTGCGCTCCGTTGTTCGGCATCTCGCCGGCGGTGCCGGATTGAAGATCGGAGCAGCCAGCACGCATCCGATATCGCATTGGTCCACGCAGGAGATTCATCCGGACGAGCGGTACCAGATGATCGTCGAGGACATGCAGTTGCTTGCGCGGTCGCTCCTGATCTTCGGCATGCACGTGCACATCGGCATCGAGAACCGCGAGACGCAGATTCAGATCATGAACGAGATGCGGTATTTCCTCCCGCATATTCTCGCGCTCACGGTGAACTCGCCGTTCTGGACCGGCTTCGAGACGGGATTGAAGAGCTATCGCTCCAAGGTGTTCGAGCGCTTTCCGCGCACCAACATTCCGGACACGTTTCAAAGCTGGGGCGAGTATCAATCGTATGTGGACCTGCTGGTCCGTACCGGCTGTATCGACAACGCCAAGCGGATCTGGTGGGACGTGCGGCCGCATCCGAACTTCCCGACGCTCGAGGTGCGCATCTGCGATCTGCCGATGACGTTGAAGGAGACCGTGGCGGTTGCCGCGCTGATCCAGGCCGTGGCGGCGAAGCTCTTCGCTCTGTATCGCAAGAACCTCTCGTTCCGCGTCTACAGCCGGGCGCTGATCATGGAGAATAAGTGGCGTGCGGTGCGCTACGGTCTGGACGGGAAGTTGATCGACTTCGGACGGCAGCGGGAGAAGAACACGCGCGATCTGATTCGCGAACTGCTGATGTTCGTTGACGACGTTGTGGACGATCTGGGAAGCCGCGAGCACATCAACTACATCAACGATATTCTCGAGAATGGAAGCGGCGCGGCCCGCCAGCTCGAGGTGTATGCCGCCAGCGGCAACGACATGAAGGCCGTTGTGGACTACATCATCTCTGAAACGGAGAAGGATCTTCTCACCGATCCGGCCCAGTTCATGCCGACGGTGATGCCTCCCAGCGAGAGCACGATCGCCGAGCGCGAGAGCTCCAAGTTCAACCAGGGGAATACGATTCTGTAGCAGGTCAGTGGTCAGTGGGATGAACCTCGCGAGCTACTAACAACTGACTGATGACTGCTGACGAATAACAACTGGCCACTAACGGCCAGCCCGCATACATCCTTCTCCCATGTCTCTGAACCAGCTGTTCGAGCGCTTCAACCGCATCGCCAGATCGTACGCTCCGGAGTACCGGGTTGGCGACGAGGAGTCGTTGCAGGAGGCGGAGCGTTTGATTGCCGACGAGAAGAAGCGCGAGGCGGAACAGAAGAAGGCCGCGGAGGCTGCGCGCGATGAGGAGTTGAGGCGGCTGAAGCGCGAGGTGGAGGAGCGCAACCGCGCGGCCCGGGCAGGGGGCGCTTCGAGCGGCGGGGCGGGAGCAGATCCCGGCGACCATGCGGATGAGCCGGGAGCGAAGGATGGTGCAACCGCAGGCGATCGTGGTGCCGGTGGCGGAGCCGCGGGCGGAGCCGCGGGCGGAGCCGCGGGCGGAGCGCGCACCGATGCAGGCGCAGGTGCGGGCGGGAGCAGCCCCGCCGCCGCCGGTTGGGCGATCGACCGTGCGCGACGGATTCTCGGCGTAACGCCGGAGGCCGGACCGGAAGAGATCGCCCAGGCGTACCGAGCCGGGATGCTTCTGCACCATCCCGACCGGAACGTGCATCGTTCCGCGAAGGAGCAGGAGGAAGCGAAGCTGCGTGCACAGGAACTGAACGCCGCCTATGCGCTGCTGCGACTGGTGAATATGAGGTAACGCCACAGACCACGAACCACTGACTCCGAACCACAGACTACTGACCACGAACCATTGAGCCTCTTCCTCCGGACGGAGATCGCGGGGCAGACTCCGCGATGACACATCGAGCTACCTGACCATCCCCCGATTGTATTTCAGCAACCGCAGAATCCTCCTTCGCTCGTTCGGTGCACTTCAGTAACTTCCGCGCTGCCGCAATAGGCTGCGCGCGATGCTCTTGCGCGCGCGAAACCGAGCCGTATGCGCGTATCGAGGCGCGTGTGCATTTCCCAACACAAATTCAGGCGAGCCATCATGGGTTCAAACGTGCTTCCTGTCGCCGTCATCATTGGATGTCTGTTTGTGGCGATATTCGTTCTCTACATGGTGCCGGTGAAACTGTGGGTTACCGCGATCGCAGCCGGTGTTCGCGTGGGCATCATCAATCTGGTGGGCATGCGTCTGCGCAAGGTGCCGCCAACGGTTATCGTGAACGCGAAGATCACCGCGCAGAAGGCCGGCATCAATGTGGACATCGATCAACTCGAGTCGCACTATCTGGCCGGCGGAAATGTTCAGAAGGTTGTTGCGGCGTTGATCTCTGCGGCGAAGGCGCAGATCCATCTCGGCTTCGAGCGCGCGACGGCCATCGATCTCGCCGGTCGTGATGTGCTTGAGGCCGTGCGCCTTTCGGTGAACCCGAAGGTGATCGAGACTCCGCCGGTGGCGGCCATGGCGCGCAACGGCATTCAGGTGCGCGCGGTTGCCAAGGTCACTGTCCGCGCCGATCTCGATCGTCTTGTCGGCGGTGCCGGTGAGGCCACCATCATTGCCCGCGTGGGCGAGGGAATCGTTACCACCATCGGCTCCAGCGAAACCCACAGCCAGGTGCTGGAGAATCCGGATCGCATCTCGAAGACGGTGCTGGATAAGGGGCTCGATGCGGAGACGGCTTTCGAGATTCTTTCCATCGACATTGCGGATGTTGACGTAGGGGAGAACATCGGTGCGAAGCTGGCGAGCGACCAGGCGCAGGCCGATCTGAGCGTTGCGCGCGCGAAGGCGGAGGAGCGGCGCGCGGCGGCCGTGGCGCTGGAGCAGGAGATGCATGCCCGCGTGCACGAGATGCGCGCGAAGGTTGTGGAGGCGGAAGCCCAGATTCCGCTGGCGATGGCGGAGGCGCTGCGCGACGGGCGCCTGGGAGTGATGGACTACTACAACATGAAGAATCTTCAGGCCGATACCTCGATGCGCGAGTCGATCTCGCAATCGTCGGCGCCAACATCCCGCCAGCCCGGCGATCTCGGGAAGTTGTAGGGTTGGCGATGCGCTTCGATTCGCTGGACGCGATCTTCTTCGATCTCGATGATACGCTGCTCGATCATCGCGGTGCCGTGCGTCGCGGCCTCCACGATGTCTATCATCTGTACCCGGCGTTCTTCGGATCGCTGGACTTCGCGCAGGTGCACGCCGCGTGGCATGCGATCAACGAGGCGATATGGGAGGAGTATTCGCGCGGTCTTCTCACAGCCGGGGAGCTGCGCCTTCAGCGCGCGAGGCAACTCGTGGAGTGGGTCCGCTCGATGCTTGGCGCCACCGCCGGCATTGCGCCGGAGGAGATCCGCGACAGCTACATGCAATGCTACGAGAACCATTGCACGCTGTACGATGGCGTGCTTCCGATGCTGGATGCATTGAAGGATCGGTATACGCTCGGCATCATCACGAACGGATTCGCGAGCGTGCAGAGAAGGAAGATCGGCGGCACCGAGCTCGGCAGCCGCATCGGCCATGTGATTGTTTCCGAGGAGGTTGGCGTCCACAAGCCGGACGCCGGGATCTTTCGAATCGCGCTTGCCTCCGCAAACGCTGAGGCGGCCGGTTCGGTGTACGTTGGGGACAATTATCTGTGGGACGTACGTGGTGCCGCCGGAGCCGGCATGGCCACGGTCTGGTACAACGCCATCGGGACACACCGGCCCGCCGAATATGCCGATGTGGATCCGCAGGCGGAGGTCCGCTCCATCGGCGATCTTGCATCGCTCTTCGGCATCACACTCGAACGAAGCCCTCAATCATGAAAGCATTGATCACGGCGGGCGGGCGCGGAACGCGTCTGCGCCCCATCACCCATACGCAGAACAAGCATCTCATCCCGATCGCCAACAAGCCGATCCTTCGCTATGCAATCGATGCCGTGAAGGAATCCGGCATCACCGATATCGGCATCGTTGTAGGCGTGGACAACGGCCAGGAAGTGGAACGGGCATTCGGCGACGGCTCCGATCTCGGCGTGCGCTTCACCTACATCTGGCAGGAAGCGCCGCTCGGGCTTGCTCACGTGGTGAAGATCTCCCAGGAGTTCATCGGCGACGATTCCTTCGTGTTCTATCTTGGCGACAACATCGTGGTGGGAGGCATCGAGCGATTCGTGCAGAGTTTTCGCGATGGGGGGCTGGACTGCTACCTTACGCTTGCGCGCGTGCGGGACCCCGAGCGCTTCGGCGTTCCGGAGTTCGACGGAACCGGACGCGTGGTTGCCGTGGAGGAAAAGCCGAGCGTGCCGAAGAGCCCGTTCGCGGTAAGCGGGATCTACATCTACGGTCCGGCGATCTTCCAGGCGGTGAACGCGATCGAGCCCAGCCGCAGGGGGGAGCTGGAGATCAGCGACGCTCATGATTATCTTCTGAAGCACGGCTACAAGGTCGGCCACGGCGAGATCACCGGATGGTGGAAGGATACCGGCATGCCGAGCGATCTGCTGGAGGCGAACCGCCTTGTGTTGAGCAAGATCGATGAACGGATCGATGGGCGTGTGGACTCCGAGAGCGACATCGCCGGCGCCGTGGTGATCGAGGAAGGGGCGGAGGTGATCGCGAGCCGGGTGCGCGGGCCGGCTATCATCGGCCGCGGCGCGCGTGTTGTGGATACCTACGTGGGCCCGTACAGTTCAATCGGCGCCGGCTGTGTGCTGGAACATTGTGAGGTGGAATATTCCATTCTCATGGACCGCGTCACCGTCCGCTCCGTGGACGTACGCATCGAGGGAAGCCTGCTCGGCAACGATGTGGAGATCTGCCGCGGCGCCGGCAAGCCGCGCGTGCAGCGCTTCGTGCTCGGCGAACAGAGCCGCGTGGAGCTGATGTAGGAGAGAGTGGTTCCGCAGCATGTCGCCGTACAATCGATGCATGGAACACACGGCAGGGGGCCCGGTTCCTGGGCGCTCGCCCGCGGTTCGTCGTGGTTCCGGGTCAGCCGCAAGAAATAGCCGGGCGACAGACACTCGATGAATTGCTTCGCCGTCTTCAACGGACAGCCGGCAACACCGTGCCGGCGGCTGCGATGTTCGTGAAGGTGGCGCACCTTCAGGGATGTATACACTCAAGATCACGAAGAGACGTGCTAGTAATTCCTGCCATAGAGTTGAAGTCCGATCGCTGCGTGCGCACCATCAGTCTGGCATCCAACGACGGCGTGGTCTACTCCGACGATCCCGGCCAGATGGCCCTGCTGTGGCGGCGCGAGAATGCCCGCACACTCCACATCCTGGATCGCGACGGCCTGTACGAGGGAACCGGGATCAATCACGACGCCATTCTCGAAGTTCTGGCGAAGGTCGAGATCCCGGTGCAACTGGTGTCGTCGTTCGCGGATATCGCCGAGTGCGAGATGTGGCTTGCGTCCGGTGTCTACCGGCTGTTCCTGCACGATGTTCTGCTGCGCGATCCAACCGGCGTGCGTTCGCTGGTGGAGCGCTTCGGCCCGTCGCGCATCTGCCTCGGTGCGATCACGAGCGGCGGGCGCACAAGCCATCCGTGGCACACCGGGACGGAGAGCATGGAGACCCTCGAGTTTACCTCGCGGGCGAAGGATCTCGGCATCAATCGCTTCTTCTTCACCGATCTGGATTACGAAGGGGGGATGCACGGCCCGAACTTCGCGGAACTGGAGCGGCTTGCAACACTTACCGGGATGCACGTGACGGCCGCGGGGGGCGTTGCAACGGTGGAACATCTCTGGCGTCTGCAGGAGATGGAGCAGTTCGGAATAGACTCCGTGGTGATCGGCCGCGCGTTCTACGAAAACAGTTTCCCCTGCCAGCAGCTCTGGCGGGATATCGAGGCGGAGCGCCGGCAGGCGGGGAAGGAGTGGGCCGATGCGGTCTCCACCTCCACGCTCCGCTCCGGCCAGGACACCCACCCTGACCGCACGTCCGGCGCCTGAGCGTGCGCCCCACGGCGTCTGCCGACGCGTGAGTCCCTTCATGCAATCACCCAATCACTCACGATGAGCTCACTTCAGAACAGAGTTGCCCTTGTCACCGGAGCAAGCCGCGGTGCGGGCCGCGGCATCGCGCTTGCGCTCGCCGATCGCGGCGCTACGGTCTACGTTACGGGGCGCAGCGGAAGCGGCGGCGCTACCACGGAGAATCTTACGGGCACCGTTGAGGAGACTGCGCTGCAGGTCAACGAACGAGGTGGAACGGGCATCGCAGTGCGATGCGATCATACGAATGATGCGGACGTGGAGCGCCTGTTTCTACGCATCGGCGCGGAGCATGGTCGGTTGGATCTGCTGGTGAACAATGTCTGGGGTGGATACGAGGGGCACGAGGGGGCCGGCTTCGTTGCGCCGTTCTGGGAGCAGCCGATGCGGCACTGGGATGGTATGTTCGTGGCGGGGCTTCGGGCGCACATCGTTGCCGGGCGCTTCGCCGTGCCGCTCATGCTGCCGCGGCGTTCGGGGCTGATCGTCAACACGGTGGCGTGGGACCGCGGGCTCTACCTCGGCAATCTGTTCTACGATGTCGCCAAGGCCGCGATCGTGCGTCTCGCGTTCGCGATGGCGCAGGAGTTGAAGCCGCACGGTGTTTCGGCCGTTGCACTTGCACCGGGATTCATGCGGACGGAGCGGGTGATGCAGGCGCATGCGGAGCATCCGCTGGATCTGTCGCGAACGGAATCACCGGAGTATGCAGGCCGTGTGATTGCCGCGATGGCCGCGGACCCCGATGTGGCAAGGCTTTCCGGCGGGGTACATCATGCCGGCGATCTTGCGCCGTACTATGGCGTAACGGACATCGACGGCCGTGTCGTGCCGCCGTTTCGGATCGACGAATAGGCGCGGCGATCGGCGGCTTGCGGATCGCCGCCAACCGCGGGCCATCCCGTGCGGGCCGTTCTCTTTCAATCAATCTTCATTCACTGATGATTCCTTCATTCATCGCCCTCGTGATGGGCACATATACACTGGGCATGCCGGGCCTGCATGCCGATGCCGGAGCGGCCGCTGCCGCCGGGCTTGCCCGCAACGTTTCCGCAGCCGCCACCATCGCCGGCAGGGGGCCCATCAGGCGGGGCGCACCGATCGGCAGCTCGCCGGCTGCGGGCCTTGCGGATATCCTGAAGAACCCGAACGCGTTCGCCGGCAGGACGGTGATCGTTGAAGGTGTGGTGCAGCAGTGTTGCCAGCGGAAGGGATGCTGGATGGAACTGGCCGCAAAGCGGGGAGCGCCCGGCGTGCGCGTCACGTTCAAGGATTACGGCTTCTTCGTTCCCACCAACTCCAGCGGCATGAAGGCACGGGCCGAAGGGACGGTAGTGGTGAAGCAGCTGGACAAGGCCATGGTGGACCACATGATGAGCGAAGGGGCGCATATCGCGCCCGCTCCGGACGGCACCGCGACTGAGGTGAGCTTCGTAGCGAGCGGCGTGGAGCTGCGCAGGTAAAGCCGGGGTGTTCTGTTCATTCTTCCATTGCGTTGCTTTGCGTCCTTTGCGGTTATTTCGAGAGAGAGCGACCGCAATGGACGCTGAGGAACGCAGAGCGTATTCCATACTCATGCAGTCCGAACTCGAAACCATTCGCGAACACCTGCAACGCTATCGGAGCGTGACGCTGCAGCTGCTGGAGCTCGTGCCGGAGGATGCTCTGCATCGCCGCGAGACCGAAGGCGCTCGTTCGTTCGCGGACATCTTCATGCACATTGCGCAGATGGAGGAGTTCCACATCACGGGGCTGTTTCAGGACCGGTGGGACTTCGGCGGCGTGCGCCCGCCCGCCGATCCGCCAACGCGCCGCCGCCTGCAGGCTGAGCTTACCGCCACGCGCAACGTGACACTGGATGCGATCGCCTCGCTTGCTCAGAGCGATCTGGCACGCGCAACCTCGGTGCCCGGCATTTCCGTCAGCCGGCCGCTTCGGTCGTGGCTCTGGTATCTTGTGGAGCACGAGATTCATCACAAGGCGCAGATCTCCGATCGTCTCACGCGCATCGGTGTGGATGTTCCCTTCTGGGCGTTCGCGCTTCCCCCGGGCATGCGGCCGGACCGACGGCCGCCGACGCATCGCGGATAAGGCGTCCGCATCCGCGTCTCCCGCCGGCATGGCACACCATTGTCGGTAGACCATCGCACTACCAACATTCCGCGAGTACATGATCATGTACTGGATGCGGGATGCATGCCGTCATATATTCGCAGCCTACTCCCAGCCGCCTGCGGCCTCCAATCGAACGGGGCCGCATCTCTTCATTCCGTAGTCCGACCATCCGATCCCGCGCATGCGCCGATACGTGCCTGCGTATGCATTGTGCGTGCCGTTGATCGAACCTGAAACCATTGTGCCTCGTGGAACGCGCCGGCGCCAACGTGTCCCGGGCGAGCCATGAGCATTTCATCTATCAATTACCCTGAGGAGACAGAACAATGCCGACACCAGGCGAAGAATTGGGATCATTGGATTTTGAAAGCATGATCGGCGGACCGCTGGTTGCCGTTGTGCACGCGCAGACGCAGGCGGCAATCGCCACCGTGGACTTCATCAAGGCGGTGGGATTCAAGCCATCGTCCACGCCGGGTACTCCGGACAGCCAGCAGGCCGGCACTCCGGCAACCGTCACGTTCCAGTACAAGAAGGATGTGCCGGGCACCGATGCGCAGGGGAAGCCGATCACCACGCAGCAGAACGCGCAGTTGGAGGTGCCCTTCCTCACCATGCTGCCGATTCCGTACCTCCGTGTGGAAGAGGTGAACATCGACTTCCTTGCCAAGATCAACTCCGTTGAATACAGGCAGGTGGATACGAACTTCAAGGTGGATGCGGCCCTCGAGGCGAAGGCCGGTTGGGGATGGGGGAGCGCGAAGCTCTCCGTCTCCGCAAGCTATCAGCGCCAGACACGGGAAGGTTCGACAGTGACGCGTGATTACTCGCTGGGCGTGAAGGTGAAGGCGGTGCAGGACGAGATGCCCGGAGGAATGGCGCGCGTGCTCTCGATTCTGGAGTCGCTGATCGCGGAGAAGCCGGCTGCCGCGCTGCCGGCGTAGCCCGCAACTCTCTGATCGTGCGGACGTTCCCCCGGTGCTTCGGCGCCGGGGGGATGGTATGAATACAATTCACAGCGGAAGCATTTCACAAGCATCAGGAGCTGAAGCATGGCCAATCTCGGCGACATCGTTGGTGCGGTTATCAGCCAGATCAATCGGGCGCGGTGCCAGGCCGATCTGGTAACAGTGGAGATCGCACAGAAGTATCACCAGCATCCGTTCCTCTCCGCATTCCCGGTTCCGCGATTCTCGCTGGAGGAGGTGGTGATCGATCTGAAGGTGGCGATTGCCGGCACTGCCGCCGCGCGGCATGTGATGACATCTGAATCCCGGGCGACGCTGCTCGCGAATCTTGAACGGTATCTCGTCGCGCTTCCGCAGACCGAGCCTGCGGTTGCGGTGATCTTCTCGCGGCTTCCGGACCTCGGGAAAAGCTGGGCTGCCGGCATCCCGGCGTTGATTGCCCGCATCGTGCCGATGAACCCGATCAACGTGGAGCTCGATCTCGAGTCGCTCTGTGCCGGCATCGCGGCAACCGTTCGCGCGCAGCTTGCCGCTGCGGTTCTGGCCTCCGCAGTGGGCCTGGCTCGGGCCACCGATCGCAAGGCCAACGCGGATCTGGTGGCCAATCTGAATATCGACATCGAGCCAGGGATTCGCGAGATGGTTACTGCCGCCGTCACGCAGGCGGCAACGAGCGGCGACGATCTCGATGTGCTGGTGACCGCATCGGAACTGCAGTCGATCGCGCCGGAGCGCATCACCACGCTCCGCCTCTCGCTGCACGAGGCGGATAGATCGTGGGCGCACGTTGAGACAGCGGATGGCTCGGGAAGGGATGTGCTGACGCCGGGATAGATGGGCACGATGTACTGAGCGGCTGTTGCCGACCGTGGGTTGATCGGGCTTCATCCCAACGCACTCCGGCATCTGCGACGGGGGCGGGGAGTGGCGTTCGGTCATCACATACGATAGTCAGGGCACGCCGGCCTCGGCGGTATGGTTTGACTGTCAAGGGCAAGGCCATACATCCACGTGCGGGACCGTAGCGCTCTCCTCTCACAAGCGGTTCTAACTCAGAACGGCCCGTCAGTTCAATCTGACGGGCCGTTGTGTATCGGGAGAGTTGTGGCTCACTTCTTCTTCCATCGTGCTTGCGCGGCCTTCCGTGCGGCCTCGCTGCGTTGCTCCGGTGTTATTTCTCCGCCCGCCGCTTCTGTCAAGCGAATTCAGACTGCGACACTACGGCACATCCGTTCGAGCGTTCGGAAGGTTCGGCCTGTGTATCTTGGCGCGCTCTCCGCGCGGCTCCCCGGAGTTCCTGTCCATGGTCGCTGCAGGCCGGTAGGCGGGTTGTTGCCACCCGGTTGTCAGGACTCCTATGCGGCGGAGCACACGGCCCGAACACATTCCCACGATCGGTTCCACATCGTACCGTACTTCTCATACCGAGGCATCGAGACCTTCCGCATGGCTGCATCGCGCATGCCAGCCCGGCGCATGATGGCGGCGGCGAGGCTTCTGCTGATGCCGCTGGCGGCGGCTCTCCTGCTGGCCTCGGCGGCGGAGCTTAGCGCGCAGGAATACGACTTCCACAACCTTTCGGTTGGAGACGGGCTTGCGCAATCGCAGGTATTCGCCATCTGCCAGGACCGTCGCGGCAGTATGTGGTTTGCCACCCGCGGCGGCGGCGTAAGCTGCTACGACGGCGCCTCGTTCGTCACGTATGAAACCGAGGATGGGCTTGCGAACAACTACGTCCGCGCGATCGTGGAGGACGATGCCGGCACGCTCTGGTTCGGCACGGACGACGGTCTCTGCCGGTACGACGGCCGCCGATGGTCCACGGTGAAGCTTCCCGGCGGCGGTGCGCGTTCGCTCGTGAATGCGCTCGCCAGTGCTCCCGGAGGAGTGCTCTGGATTGGAACGGAGGAGGGGGTGCTCCGATACGACGGGCGCTCCTTTACGGCATTCACCCGCCGCGACGGACTGCCCGGCGAATCGATCCGGGCGCTTGCGCTCGACAGCCGCTCGCGTCTCTGGGTCGGTACCGATCGCGGTGCGGCCGTTCAGAACGGCGCACGCTTCAACGCGCTTGGCCGCGCGCAGGGGGTTCCGGCATGCGCCATCTCCTCCATTGCGTCGGACCGCCGCGGCGCCGTGTGGCTGGCCACCTTCGGCTGCGGCCTCTGCAGAGTGGACGACAGCGGCACACAGCTCTTCACGGTTCATGAAGGGCTCACCAGCAACACGGTCTCGGCGGTGCTCGTTGCACGCAACGGATCCGTCTGGATTGGAACGTCGGGGGGCGGCGCGCTCTGCTACAGCGGAGCAGGCTTCCGTGCCTTCTCGGAGACCGAAGGGCTTGCAAGCAACATGATCGTCTCGCTCGCAGAGGATAGCGAGGGGAATATCTGGCTGGGGAGTTCGGGGGGCGGGGTATCGCGTTACGGCGGCGGAGCAATCGTTCGCTTCACCCAGCGGCAGGGATATCTTGGCAACTGGGTCTATGCAATCGACCAGGATCGCAGCGGCGCGGTATGGTTCGGGCATTCGGCCGGCGGCGCGGTGCGCTACGACGGCACCTACTACACGCGCTACGGTCGGTCCGATGGGTTCACCTCCGCAAAGGTGAAATGCATCCATCACGATGCCTCCGGCGCGATGTGGTTCGGCACCGTTGGCGATGGCCTGTACGTCTTCGCCGACGGGCATTTCAGGTCGATGGCTGCGCGCGGGCTGCGCAGCCGGTTCATCAATGCGATCGACGAGGATTCGCGCGGGCGTCTCTGGCTTGCCACGGCCGATGCCGGTGTGATCTGTTATTCGCCCGGTGCCAAGGAGCCCGCCGCCGCCGCCCGCTCGATCGGCCGCCTTCAGGGCCTGCCGATCACCCGCATCAACGACATCGCGGTCTTCGGTGATACTGTCTGGGCGGCCACGGAAGGGGGGGGAGTTGCGCGCATCACGCTGGACGTACACGACTCCGTTGCCGTACGAACCTTCGGCGCTGCGGACGGGATCACCAGCACATCCGTGCGTTCTGTTGCACGCGATCGAACCGGTGCGCTTCTCTTCGGCACGGCGGGTGGGGGCATCTGCATCTACAGTGGCGGACGGTTTCGCGGCGTGACCAAGGCATCGGACCGAATCCCTTCCAACAACATCTACGCGATCGTCGTGGACAGCGCCGGTTCCGTCTGGATCGGAACGGAGAAGGGGATAGCGCGCATCGGCTTCGATGCGTCGTATCACGTGCGCGCGCTGCGGCAGTTCGGCCGTCCGGAGGGAGTTGTCGGCATCGAGATCGCGCAGAATGCTGCGATGACAGATCGCGACGGCCGCGTCTGGTTCGGCACCATTGCGGGTGCGGTACGATACGATCCGGGTGCGGACCATGCCAACACCAACCCGCCGCGCACGCACATCCGCGAGGCGCGGCTCTTCTTCCGGCCGATCGCATCGACGCCGTTTGCCGACAGCGTTGCGGCGTGGTACCATCTTCCGGTTGGGCTGGAGCTTCCGTACGATCAGAACAGCGTCAGCTTCGACTTCGTCGGCATCAGCCTTCACAATCCGGAGCGCGTTCAGTATCAGTGGAAGCTGGAAGGATTGGAGACCGAATGGTCACCGCGCACCTCGCAGACCACCGCTGTCTACTCCCACCTGCCTCCGGGTTCCTACGTTTTCCGCGTCCGTTCGTTCAACGAGGATGGCCTCGCGGACAGCGTCGGCGCCTCGTTTCACTTCGTCGTGCGTCCGCCGTTCTGGCGCGCGTGGTGGTTCCTCGGCGCCTGCGGCATTGCGATCGCAATCGGACTGTGGGCAGCAGTGCGATCGTGGACGCAGCGCGTTCGCCGCGAAGCCGAACGCGAGCGGCGCGAGGCGGAGCACCGGCGGCAGGAGACCGAGCTGCGCGGGAAGATCGTGGAGCTGCGGCAGCAGGCGTTGCGCCTGACGATGAATCCGCACTTCATCTTCAACGCGCTCAATTCGATTCAGGGGATCGTGACCGGCGGCGACATTGCCGAGGCAAAGAGAACGATCGCCCGCTTCGGCCGGCTGATGCGCGCGTTGATCGAGAACGCCCGCACGGAGGAGGTGACGATCGAGAAGGAGTGCGAGATGCTTCGCAACTACATCGAACTGGAGAAGATCGCCTCGCAGGCCAGCTTCGAATACGAGATCGTGATTGCACCCGATATCGATCCGGCTGCCGCGGCCATTCCCTCCATGCTGGTGCAGCCGCTGGTGGAAAACGCAATCGTTCACGGCCTGCGCGATCTCGACCGTCCCGGCCGCGTGACCGTCACGTTCCGGCGCGCGCAGGGGCTGATACGCTGCCTGGTCTGCGACAACGGTGTGGGGCGGGAGCGTGCGGCCCAGCTTGGAGCGGCGCGGCATCCGGATCACACGGCGAGCGCGCTTGCAGTGATCGAGGAACGGCTGGAGATCGTCGCCCAGCAGCGCGGTGTTGCGGCCGGCATCTCGATTGCGGATCTCACGGACGCCGCCGGCGCGGCCTCCGGCACCTGCGTAACGCTCTGCGTGCCCGAGGCGTGAATGCATTTCAACGTGCGAACATTGATCCTTCCAGCATGATGCGTGCCGTCATAGTGGACGATGTGGAACTCGCTCGCCGATCACTTGCCGGCGACATCGCGGAGCATTGCCCCGACGTGCTCGTGGTTGGGGAGGCGTCCGGCGTTGCAACCGGCGCCGCGGTTGTAAGCCAGCTTCGCCCGGACCTTCTGTTCCTGGACGTGACGCTGGACGACGGCAGCGGCTTCGATCTGCTGGAACGCATCGGCGACAACAGCGCCATGGTGATCCTTACCACGGCCTCCGATGCGCACGGCATCAAGGGAGTGAAGTTCGGCGCCGTGGACTATCTGCTGAAGCCGATCGATCCCGATGAGCTTGCCAAGGCGGTGGAACGGGCTCGGGCGCGGTTCGCCGCCAGAGGATTGCAGGGGAGCGGGCCGGCGCCGGATCGTCTGGCAATCCTTCCCGGTCCCGTGCGGCGCATCGCACTGAACACCGCCGATCGCGTACACGTCGTTGCGCTGGAGGAGATCCTGCGCTGCGAGTCGCATCGCAACTACACGCTCTTTCATCTCAGCGGCAAACGAAACGTGCTCGTGACCCGGACGCTGAAGGAGTTCGAAGAACTGCTGGAGCCGTTCGGCTTCTTTCGTGTTCACCATTCCCATCTCATCAACATCAGCTTCGTACGTGAGTATGTGAAGGGGGAGGGAGGCTACGCCATCATGGCCGACGGCAGCCACGTCACCGTTGCCGTGCGGAAGAAGGAGGCCCTGCTCCGCCTTCTCGGCGTGGATCGCGAGCGTTAGGACCGTGGTTCTTTGGTCTTGGGACGCTCGGCTGCGCCTCGCTGTGGATCTTTGGTCTTCGTCATCGGCGCATGCGATGCCGATCGCCGTGGTCCACCATCCCATCGATCAATCCTATCCATCGCATGGCATGGCACGGCCGCACATGGTATCGGTGAGCGGCCTGGAACGCAAGCCATCCCATCTGTAGGACGTATCGAACCGTCTGCCCGGCATCGTCCATCATTGGCGCATGCGTTTCCGATCGCGAGATCTCACCATCCCTTCGCACGTCCGAAGATGGCATTGGTGAGCGGCCTGGAACGCAAGCCATCCTATCTGTAGCAGCCGTTCCCAATCTTCGCATCAAAGCTCCAGGAGCGTCCTCTCTGTCTCGTGAAAGCATCGGCCGCTCTCTACAGATAGGATGTACCGAACCGGATAGCCGACATCGCACATCGCTGGCGATCGCCGAGGTCATCATCGTTCCCATCCATCCCGTTCATCATCACACGGCCGCACGTGGTATCGGTGAGCGGCGTGGCAAGCAGATCATCCTATCTGTAGGCGCATCCAACCGGGTGCCCCACATAACGCCACCTCCGCCTGCTCGACAACTGCCGACGCCTGCTCGAAATACCCCCACGCCGGCATGAAGGCCCGTCGGGACGCCTCGTTGCCGCTCTAGGTTTGCCTCCACAGCGCTCGCGCGCCCACTGAATGGGATGCCCGCGAGCCGAATAACAACCAATCAAATGCAGCGCAACGCCATGAAACGTCGGCCAGTTCTTCGAGGCATTCTTGCCACACTTCTCCTTCTGATCTGCGGCACCGGTGTCTATCTCTACTCCTGGGTGCACGGCGCACGGTCTGCAATGCAGACTGTGGAGCTGGAGGGGGCGCCTGCCGGCGGCGACTCGGTGAAGTCGCGCGACTCGCTGGTAATGCCTGCGGAGTTCGCGCGCCAGTTCGCAGCGCACTACACCGTCGATACGGTGAGCGGCCATTCGGGCGCGCTCATTGTGGACACATCGTACCGTGCCATTCCCAGGACATCTGCAGTCGGAGGCCGGAAGGTCTCCATCTCCGTCTGCGGCGTGGACTCGCGTCTGAACGATCGCGTGGAGCATGCCGATGCCAATCACGTGATCACGGTCTGGCTGGACAGCGGCATAGTGGATATCGTATCGATCCCGCGCGACACGCCGTGCGATGCAGGCTTCGGGAAGGGCAACCGCCTCAACATGCTCGCCAATCTCCGGGCGCGCAAGGGGCGCGAAGCCTACCTCCGCGAGGTGACGGCGATTGCCGGGCTGGACACGATCGAGTATTACGTGGACCTTGGCTTCTCGCAGGCAAGGGGCGTGCTGGAGTTGCTCGGCTTCAGGCAGAATGCGGACGATGCCCTCCGCATCCTCCGGTCGCGCCAGGCGTTTGCCTCCGGCGACTTCCAGCGATCGTTCAATCAGGGGCAGTTCATGCGCCAGATGCTCCTTGCGAACCTGGAGAGGATGAGCGGACTGGATGGAGAGATCGCCATGCGCGCCGGGCTCTTCATCGTCAACACCAATCTCACGCTCGATACGTTGAAGGGGATCGTTCACTGTCTCGAGGAACATAACCTCGCGGCCTCGCCGGCGCACGTTACCGTGAGCGTGAAGCCGGAGTACTACGCGAAGATGGCGGTGTTCAACTTCCGCGATCCGCAGGCGATGGGTGCGTTGCTGAATCGCATCAACGCGAAGGCCGCGCAGCTCGGCATTGCCGGGAGCAACGGCGACAGCGTGATGGCCGGTTTTCGCAGGAGCATCGACCGGTTGGTTGCAACGGCTGCGCAGGATACGGAGAAGGTGCCGGTGCGCGCGGTTGCCAACCTGCGCCGTTGTTTTCAGCAGCGTGTCTGGTGGCAGATCTCCGATCTGGCGGAACGCTCGCGCGTGCGCCACCAGCTTGGTACGATTCTCGCGGCCGCCTATCAGCGGACCGGGCATGCGGACGAGGCGCAGCGGGTTCGGGAGGTGGTTCGCTTCGAGGAGGAAATGCAGTCCGCCGGGGGCGCCGCCTCACCCGCCGGTTCCGACGCCAACGGCAACGCTGCGGCGGTGCCGGCAACACATGCATGGGTTCCGCGTGCCGAATCGTCGCAGAGCGTTCGGCGTCCCTGAACCGAAGCCATGCGCCGTTGAACACGTTCAACGGCGCATGCATCGCATCGCAGTCCCCATCCAAACAGGATGGCGCTTCAGAGCCTGCCGGCCTGGCAGCGCCAGATGTCGGAAGCTTCAACTCTCCAGAGCCACCACGCCAGCCGGGCGGCATCCTTCGCTCCGTATGCCCGATGCCGGGGCTGCTGTCTGGGCGAAGGATGCCGCTACGTTTCATCACCTCTTTACATCGGATCGGGAAGGGGGACCATGCCGAGGGGGTACATCATCATGTACCCCCTCGGCTGTTTGTTGGAACGCGCGAGGAATGCATATCTTTGCTCTACACACGTACTCTCCACTTCCCAGCTTCTTATTATTCTCGACCGAGGCGATGGAAGTCTGATTCAACAGCGCAACGTTATTGTTGTCGGCAACGGTCGTTGCCGGCGCGCGGGTGTATTCATCTGATGGTACGTTTATCTTTCCTATACCGTACTACCACATGAAGCCGGGAAAGACGCGCGCCCAATTCAACCTTACTCATATATGGAGTGTACCAATGAAATTGGTTCGGATTCTAGCAGTCGTGACATTGATCGCGTTTATCATGGTAGGAACTGATGCCTCGGCACGGACACGGGCAACGCACAGGAGAAGCGCTGCCGCTCATATCACCAGCACACATAGTACCAAAGCGGCCAATGCTGATGGCCCGGGATCGGCGCAGAGGAATAAGAAGCGGTGCTGGATAATCCAATGCAGTGGGAACACCCCTCTTTGCTACGCTTGGGGCGATGTTATGGGAGGGATATTCACAGCCGAAATGGGAAGGTTTGATCTTGCCCTGTTATGGTGGA
>JAFDZV010000037.1 GCA_018266795.1 Bacteroidota bacterium
GGCATTGTGGCCGGAAGGGCGCTCGGCGTTTTGAGGAACCCTTTGTATACCGAATGTGCTGGCAATGAGCATGGCAACGCGAAAAATTGTTGCATCCAGTATCAGGATCTCCTAATATTGCACCGCGATTTTCCCAGCGACACCAATATCCAGGGTATTTCGCCCCGCGTGCATCTCTGCATCGCCTGCACGCGAGCACCCCCGAAATGATGCTATTCCCTTCATCCCAATCGTTCCAGCGCAGTTCATCCCGGCGCCGGTTGTTCTTTGCGAGGTTGCTCTCACACTCCTCGTGAATCGTGGTGACTGCGTTTGCAATTGCGTTTCGCCCTGCGGCTCGGGCGTTGCGTTGCAACGGCATGGTTCCTGTTGGAGATTGATGCGTTCCCGGTTGCCTTCGCGGCAGCCGTGACTGCTGCTGTTCACCTCGCCACATATTATCCAACGAAACTCCGACGGCTTCCGTACGGCATTCGGCTCATTGTGATGTTTCTGTTCCCGAGACGGAGTATCACGTGTCGTGCGGTATTTCCGGGTGTTTCTCCTTCTATCCCGTCTTAGGAAGGACCTCAATGCAACAAGTTCCTCGTTCGTTCCGGCGGAGTGCGCGCAGGATTTGCGGATCGCTCACGATCGCGCTCGCGGCACTCTTCGTTCTCGCAACGTCTGCCACCGCACAGTTGAACGGTACGTACACCGTTGGCACCGCGGGCAGCAGCTACCCATCGATCGATGCGGCGGTAACCGCGCTCAATGCAGGTGTCAGCGGCCCGGTGACGTTTCTGATTGCCAGCGGCACGTACACACCGCCAACCAACGGCTGGCGCCTCGCCCTCGTCCCGGGCCTCAGTGCCACCAACACCGTCACCTTCCGTCCCGATGTCGGCGCCACGGTTGTGCTCTCCGGTAATACCGGCGTGCTTACCCAGACCGGCGTGTTCACCATTGACGGAGGCAAGTACTACATCATCGATGGCTCCAACGTCTCCGGGGGGACATCGAAAAACATGACGATCATCTCCACGGAGGTCAACTACAACCCGTCGGTATTCTTCAAGAACAATGCGGACCTGAACACCGTTCGCAACTGTATCCTGTATACGTACGCAACGTCTGCCAATTCCACGTACGGATACGGAGCGATCTTCTTCGGCCCCACGAACACCACTTCGGGCAACGACAGCAATGTGATCCGCAACTGCACGATCGGCGATCCCTCGGGATCGTACCGCGTGTATGCGAGCGTCGGCATGTACGGATCGAACACCGTCTATCCGAATATCGGCAACAAGGTGGTCGGCTGCGACATCCTCAACTTCCGGTATTACGGCATCTACTGCGACAACTACAATGTGGGACCGATCTTCCAGAAGAATCTGATCCACATGACCTCCCCCTCGCCGGTATCGAGCGTCTATGGGATCTATCTGAACGAGACTGCCGGCCAGGCGGCGAACGCCACGATCGACAGCAACAAGTTCTACAAGCTGATGGGGACGTCCACGAGCAGCCAGAGTGTGTTCGGCATCTACAGCAACACGAGCAGCCTTCCCTCCGGCACGACGCAGATCACCAACAACATGATGTCGTTCTTCGAGGACGGATACATCTACTACTACGGTCTGTATATCAACAGCAACTACTCCACGAGCGGAGGGTCCACCCTTACGTACAACGTACGGTACAACAGCATCTATCTGGGCGGAACCGCCACGCAGTTCGCCCAGGCCATGCCGTTCTACCGGTACGCATACAACTCCGCGGGGGTAGGCGTTGCAAACTCGGTCAACAACCAGAACAACATCTACTACTGCGCGCGTGTCGGCGGCTCCAGCACCAGCTATGGTCTGTACGTCTACGCCTCCCCCGTGGGCGGCTGGACATCCAACAACAACCTGATCCAGCTCAACTCGGACGCCAACTACTATACCGCGTACTACAACTTCTCGCTCTACCTGACGCTTGCGAGCTATCAGACATCGGGCGTGGATGCACAGTCTGTCGGAGCCAATCCATGGTTCGTGGATCCTTCGATTGCCGATCTGCATATCCAGACCACGAAGCGTACGCCGGTTGAATCGCGCGGCACGCCGATCGCAGGGCTCACGACGGACTTCGACGGCCAGACCCGCAGCGCCACCACACCGGATATCGGTGCGGACGAGGGGACGTTCCTTCCAACGATCGCCATCGATGCCGGTGCGGATCGCTATCAGACTCCGGTTGCCAACGCAACGGTGAAGTCCAACACGCTCTTCTCGCCGATCGGCTACTTCAGCAACATCTCCTCGACCACCCAGACCGTTCCCGTACGCACGAGGATTCTGAACTCCTCCAACACGGTTGTGTACAACGATCTGCAGACGTTCTCGGTACCCGCGAACACGCAGCAGCGCGTGACGTTCAACCAGACCGGTAACGTTCTGGGAAGCACGTCACTCGCGGCGGGCACCTACACGGTGGAGCTGGGGACGGAGCTCGTGAGTGATGGCGATGCGACGAACAACAAGATCACCTACACGATCTTCGTGAAGGATCCGATGAACGGGGCCTACACGATCAACAAGCTGGGAAGCGGCGCGCGCAACTATGTGTCGTTCACCAGCGCGGTGAAAGATCTCAACATCCTCGGCGTAACCGGGGCGGTTACGTTCAAGGTTGCCACCGGCGTGTACGATTCCACCACCGAGACCTATCCGCTGGTGGTCGGCGCGATTACCGGCGTGAGCGCGGTGAACACGGTGACGTTCAAGGCGGACAGCCTGGCGCAGGCCACGCTCACGTATGCCACCGGCACGCCGCTCGTGGATCTGGTCTCCGCAACGTACGTGACGTTCGACGGCGCGAACAGCGCGCCGAACAATCCGCGCGGAATCAAGGTGATGAACACCGGCAACGGTCCCGTCTTCCGCATGCAGGAGGGTGCGCAGTTCAACACGCTGAAGAACATGTACCTGCTGGCGAACAACACCACGCTCGCGAGCGGAGTGGTCATCTTCGGCGCGAGAAGCTCTGCAGTGGTGGGCAATTCGGACAACGTTGTTCAGGGGAACACGATCGGTGACTCCACCGGCAACCTGCGTTCGGCCTGCAACATCTACATGAACGGCGATTTCACCTATCGCAATTCACGGAACCGGATCGAGGACAACGACATCATCAACTGGGGCACCACCACGAACAGCGGTGGGTATGCCATCTACTGGAACAACTACGTGGATTTCGTGAAGGTCTTCCGGAACCGCATCCGCCAGACCACCACGAACAACACCACGAGCTTCGGCGCCAGCTACGGTATCTACATCGTCAACACGTACAACAACTCGGATACGATCGCCTACAACAAGATCTGGAATCTGGGTACGTCCAACCTCACGACGACGCAGCTCGGCATCTGGTGCAATTCGATGGGGCAGTCGTTCCCGACGGTGATCCACAGCAACATGATCACCCTCACGGGCGATCAGGGGACGATGTACGGTATCTACAACACCTGCGCCTCGCCGACGGTGTTCTACATCGATCACAACTCGATCTCGATCCGCGGCAACAACACCACGGGCTCGAACTATCTCTCGTGCGGATTCCGCATGACGAGCACGGCAAACATCAACTTCCGGAACAACATCGTCACCAACGAACGCGCCTGGATCAGCACGAACTCCAGCTATGCGATCTATCGCAGCACGTCGGGTACGCTCACGAGCAACTACAACGATCTCTACGTGAGCGGCACCGCCGGCGTGATCGGGTACAACGGCACAACCAACTTCACCACGCTTCCAAGCTGGCAGGTGGTGTCCGACGCCAACAGCATCGGTACGAAGCCGCCGTTCGTGGATCAGACAACGGGCGATCTGCACATTCAGGTGCAGCCGGTGTTCGGGGGCGAAGGGCAGGGAACACCGCTCGGCTACGTGAAGGACTTCGATCTGGATACGCGCGATCCGCTTGCTCCGGACATGGGAGCCGATGACGGCAATTTCAACGGCAACGGACTCGTGATGCTGGCACCGAACGGGAACGAGGTCTACCTCTCCGGCGAGACAACGTCGATGCAGTTCAGTGCGAATCGCATCATGTCCGCTCGCCTGGACTTCTCGACGGACGGCGTTGCGTGGACGCCGCTGGCAACCGTGAACAGCACGGTGAAGGGAGTGAACAGCGCGCCGGTTACGATCCCGGACGTGGTTGCGTTGAACGCGCGCATGCGCGTGATCAGTACGAAGAACCAATACGAGTTCGATACCACGGATGCGCCGTTCCGCGTGATCCGCAAGCTGAAGATCCTCAAGCCGGCCACCAGCCTGCTGTTCGCGGGCGATACCAACTACATCATCTGGGAGAAGCGGGCAGGAGAGCCGCAGCTGGACGCACTGGATGTCGATTACTCCACCGACGGCGGCGCCACGTGGACAACCATCGTACAGCGCGTGCCTCAGTATCTGGACAGCCTGCGCTGGATTGTTCCGAACACGCCCACCAACAACGGCATGCTGCGTGTGAAGAACACCGCGACCTCGCGCTCGTGGGATACCACCGATGCGATCTTCAAGATCGTCAACCCCACGATTGCCGTAACGACGCCGAATGGCGGCGAGCGATACGACGAGCTTTCGCCGGTGACCGTGACATGGGTATCGCAGAATGTCTCGCGTCTGAAGGCGGATCTCTCCACCGACGGCGGCGCCTCGTGGACGACCGTGGGAAGCAATATCGCCGGAAGCGCCAGCACCTACACGTTCACGCCCACGCCGATCCCGACGCAGCAGGCGTTGATTCGCCTCTCGGACATGGATCGCCCGCGTGTCAACGACCAGTCCGACCGCTACTGGCAGATCGGCCAGTCGCGCACCGTGATCACGGTCTACACGCCGTCGCAGGGAGACGAGTTCCCGCGGCAGTCATCGACATCGATTACGTGGGACGCACCGAACGCCTCCTTTGTGAACATTCTCTACAGCTCGAACGGCGGAAACACCTGGACAACGGTGGCCTCCAACGTTGCAGCCGGTGAGGGAAGCCGCGTGTGGACGGTTCCGAATCAGAACACCACGCAGGGGATCATCCGTATCCAGGATGTGAACAGCAGTGCGCAGGGGGAGAGCGGAACCTTCTCGATCGTGGATCCGCTTGTACCCACGATTCATGTGAACGCACCCAACGGCGGTGAGAAGTTCATGACGGGCGATTCCGTTGCCATAACCTGGACATCGTCCGACGTGAAGAACGTCAACGTGCTCTTCAGCGACAACGGCGGCGCAACGTGGCAGACGGTGCAGAACAACGTTCCGGCATCGCAGGGGAAGGTGACATGGATTGCACCGAACAAGGTGGGCTCCAACTACCTGGCTCGCGTGGTGTCGCTTTCGCCGTCCGCCTCCGATGCCTCCGATGCACCGTTCGAGATTCAGCGGCGTCCGCAGCCCAGCATCACCGTGCTGGCTCCGAATGGCGGCGAGGGACTTACCGTGGACTCGATGACCAACATTCAGTGGACGTCGCAGGATATCAGCGGGCAGGTTCTGATCGAGTGGTCGCCCGACCACGGCAAGACCTGGGTCACGATCTCGAACGCGGCCGCCAGCCCGTACGCATGGCAGGTGCCGAACACTCCCACCACCGAGGGGCTGGTGCGCGTGAGCGCTCTCGGTGTAAGCGATGTAAGCGATGGAGTTTTCGAGATCAGCCGCAAGGTTGTTGACCAGCTTCAGGTGCTGACACCGAACGGCGGCGAGAAGTGGCAGATGGGGACGAAGCACGACATCACCTGGAGGACGGTGTCCAGCGTTGCGAAGATCGACATCGATTATTCGGCAGACGGTGGTTCCACCTGGATTCCGGTTGCAGCCGGTGTGCAGATGTCGCCGAGCCTGTACGAGTGGACGGTTCCGACGCTCTCCACCGAGAGCAACTCCGTGCTTGTCAGGATCAGGAACACGGACAATCCTGCGCAGTCCGATATCTCGGACGGCACGTTCGGCGTTCTCAAGACTGTTGCCGGCACTGACGATGCGGTTGCCGGAATGGGCGGCCTGAAGGTGCTGGGCAATTATCCGAATCCGTTCAACGGCACAACGGAACTTCGCTGGACGCAGGGGAAGAGCGGCGATGCGCAGATCCGGTTGTACGGAGTGAACGGCGAACTGGTCCGCTCCTACGATGCCGGCCAGCGCGACGCGGGCGAGCAGCAGATGGTGATCAACGCAAGCGGCCTGGAGAGCGGGATGTATCTCTACGAGGTACGCGTTGCTCAGATGCTGGCTCGCGGCGTTATGACCGTGGCGAAGTAGGCCGGCCCTCTTCACCGGCAACGGCATGGTGAGGAGCAGACGATGAACGGCAGCGCCCTTCCGGTGTACCGGGAGGGCGCTGCCGTTTCGGTGAGCCGCAACCGGGGATCCGATCGGCGTATATTGTCGCGGGCTCATCGTCAGGGGGTCTGTTGAAGAGTCGCTGTTCAACAGACTGCCGGCATGCGAGTGAGTGGAACCGTGTGACGGCGACAAGTTTCCGAGACGAACGCATATGTGTGGACGTTTTACGCTCACGAAGGATCTTGGACGATTTCTGGAGCAACTCGAGATCGAGTTCCCGCCGCAGCTGGCGCATCCCCGGCGTTACAACGTTGCGCCGGGACAGCCGGTGATGATCCTCGTTGCCGATCCCGGGCTTCGCGTGGAGATCGCCGAATGGGGATTCATACCGACATGGGTTCCATACGATGCTCATGCCCGCGCGGTGATCAATGCCAGAGTGGAGTCGCTTTCGGAGCGGAAGCCATACTTCCGGGGTGCATTCCGCAGTGCGCGATGTGCGGTGCTGGCCGATGGATTCTTCGAGTGGAAGCGCGAGAAGAAGGGGAAGATCCCGTACCGTATTACGCTTGGCGACGGAGAGCTCTTCGCGATGGCCGGGCTTTGGGGAATGCCGCATGCCGCCGACGGTGCCGAGCACCCGACGTGCGCCATCATCACTGTTGAGGCCAACGACCTCGTGCGGCCCATCCACGATCGCATGCCGGCAATTCTTCATCCGGAGGATCTCCTGGTGTGGCTGGACCCGAAAGCAAGCGAACGGAATCTGTTCAAGGCGTTGGAGCCGTACGAGGCCGGGAGGATGAGAGCGTACGAGGTGGGCCTCGGTGTGAACAACGCTCGCAATGATGTTGCCGAATGCATCGAGCCGGCGAACCCTGGAGCAACCGGGCTGTTCGACTGATGGTACAGAAGACGGCTCCACATTCCCCGCTAATCCCCTCTCCATGACCGATCGCTCGCGCGGTGTACTGTATCTGGTTGCCGCTGCCGTACTCTGGAGTTTCGGCGGCCTTCTGATCAAGAAGCTGGGTGGCCTGCACTTCATGGCCACGGCCGGGGGACGCAGCGCCATCGCAGCGGTGGTACTCTGGTTCGTTGCGCGTCCGATCTCCGCACGGATCACACGCGGGCAGCTTGCGGGGGCCATCTGCTATGCGGGCACGGTGATCTGTTTCGTGCTTGCCACCACCACGACAACGGCAGCCAATGCAATTCTGCTGCAGTACACGGCCCCCATCTACGTTGCGCTGATCAGCAACCGTCTGCTGGGAGAGCGCATCACCGGTGTGGACTGGGGATCCATCGTTGTTGTGCTGGCGGGGATGGGGCTCTTCTTCATGGACCGTCTGAGCGGGGCGGGGATGATCGGCAATGCGTTCGCCGTGATCAGCGGCATCTTCTTCGCGTTCAACGTCGTGCTGCTCCGGCGCGAACGCCACGGTTCACCGATGGCCATCGTGCTGCTCGGCAATATCATCACCGCCCTCGTCGGCCTGCCGTTCCTCTTCGTTACTCCCCCAACCGGCACGGACCTTCTCTACCTGCTTCCGCTCGGCCTGTTTCAGCTCGGCCTTGGCTACGTACTCTTCGTACTCGGTGTTCGCTACGTGTCGGCAATCGAGGGAACGTTGATACCGGTGATCGAGCCGCTGCTCAATCCACTCTGGGTGTCGCTCTTCTTCGGCGAGCAGCCCAGCTTTCATGCGATTATCGGAGGCGCGGTGGTCATCGCTGCCGTGACGGGGCGCGGAGTTGTTCAGGCTCTGCTTTCGCGTCGTGCGGCGGAGCCGGAGAGCGCACAGGGCTTGCCGCAGTGACGCCCGCCCGGTACATCGGGGCATTTGTACGCCGAGCGCCGCCGGACTGGTCCGATCGAACCGTTGCCTGAGAGCGGGCCCGGCTCAGGGCTTCTTGCCTGCAGCCGCGGGGGACGCTATCTTGGCCGGCGTCCCCCGCCAAGCATTCACACAGGATTGCCATGAGACATGTATTACTGCTCATCGGGATCATGGTGGTGACGCTCCCGGCATACGTCCAGGCACAGCAAGGGAGCACGGCGCATCCGCGCACACTGTTCGTTGCCTACAACGGATCTCCGGTCTACGATTCGGCAAGTTATCTCTCCACCATCCTCGGCGACCTCGCACTTGGCGACACCGTTCATGTAATCGGCACGTCCGGGAAGTTCCTTCGCATACTCTATCACGGGCGTCGTGCATACGTGCTGGCCGCGAATGTGAAATCGGGGCCACCGCAGAGGAGCAGGGGAGCGACCGGGAATTCCGGTTCGGCGTTGCGCGACAGCACGGCCACACCGCGACGCAAAGCTCCTCCTCCGGTGCCGGACACCTCCGCAACTCCTTCCGTCGCGCCGCACGCATGGGATTCGTCCGCCGCACGCCGGATTGAACGGCCGCAGGCCGCCGATGGCGGAACCCCGGGCATCGGCACAGGCGGAGCAGGTGCCGATGGCGCAAGTCCTGCCGGAACGGCGGGGAGCGGAACGAATGCGGCGCAGACGCAATGCAGGGCGGTCACCAGGTCGGGCAAACGTTGCTCGCGCATGACGTCCGACCCATCCGGCTACTGCTGGCAGCACCGGAAATAATGTGCGTGAGATGATTCGCGGCTGCCCATGAGCCGCGATATCCGGATGCACAGGTGCCGCGCAGCTAACAAATCGGTTCGCCGCCAGGTTGTATAAACGATACCTGACAGAACGGCCCCGGGCGCCTGCAACGGCCGCCTGCAACGGCCGCCTGCAACGGCCGCCTGCAACGGCCGCCTGCAACGGCCGCCTGCAACGGCCGTTGACGACCCGTGAGGAGGGTCCCTTTGTACGCCTGCCTTCGGCTCGCAGTGGTTCCTGGTAAGTTGCAAGAAAGTGTCGGGTGGACGGGACAATGTTCCATTGTCTCATCCTGTCTGACAATCGGCGCTTCAGAGCCTGGAGCTATTGTTGCGCAACGTGGTAGTGGCCGGAACTGTCAGGGCATGCAGCTATCGCGGTGCTAACCGGCAGGAAACTCGCACGGTTCATTGACTGCAACTGGCCTCAATCACTCTTCTTGATTGGGGGAGCACCAGTCTCTAATTTGGAGGGCTCGAACCGCGGGACCTCTCTGCGTCTTCTCACATAATCCGAACAGTCATGACGATGGTCCACAAACTCCTGGTCGCCCTGCTTGCGTCGTTTCTTCCCGTTGTTGTTACCGCACAGACGGGCGGATCTGCGTCATCCTCCTCCGCTCCCGCGTCGCATTCGATTGGCACACCTGCATCGGGGACGGCCGGGCATACCGTGGGAACGGCTTCTTCCCGTGTGAAGAACACCACCGTTCCCGCCAGACCGGTTGCCGGTGGAGCAACCACGGTACACGCGATCGGCGTGACGGATGCCGAGCATCGGGGGCCGCACAGAGGCAGAGGAAAGCATCATGGAAGGATGGTGTATTCATCGCCCCACTTCATCGGATCAGCAGGTGGCAGAACGGCGCACCGGCCGCCGCCGGGGTGGCATGGATGGCGCGGAAAGCACAAGGGATGGGAGAAGCGGCATGTACATGGAGAGCGGGCAACCGTGCACGGCACGGCGCCGAGGGGCAACGTAGGGAACGCTCTGCCATCCCGGAAGTTCATCGGAACGGCCAGGACGCCGCGGTCCACGCCCGCGCCCAGGTCCGCACCTGTCCAGGCGCCGCAGAAGAATGTCGGCAAGGCATTGCCGTCGCCGAAGTCCATCGGGACGGCCAGGACGCCGCAATCGCCTTCGCCCCCCAGGTCCGCGCCTGTTCAGGCACCGAAGAAGAACGTCGGCAAGGCATTGCCGGCCCCGAAGTCCATTGGGACGGGTGGAGGGGGAGCGCAATCGGTACCGTCGGCCGGCGCGGCGCCGAAGATGCCCGTGAAGAGGACATCGCCGATCGGGAATGCGGTTGGAACGGGATCGCACGCGCAGCCCTCGATTGGTAGTGCTGCGCCCCAGTCGAATCGGAAGGCGGTGCAGTGCAAGGGGATCATGCAGGATGGCACGCGCTGCACGCGCATGACAACCGATGCATCGGGATACTGTCCGTCGCACAAGAAATGAGCGGACCGAACTCCTCTTCCGCACCGGTGGGAAGTCTGCGAAGTTGCCTGCAACGGCACCTGCCGGTACACTTTGTCCGCGTACTCCTCGCCCTGCTGGTTGCGCTTGCAACAGGCGGGCTGTCTCCCCTGCATGCGCTCAGGGCGGCAACGTTCGCCGATGCCGATTCGCTGACGCAGCCGCCTCCGGGGCCGCCGGCGATCGGCGATACGATCTGGACCGACGTGAAGGAATCCGCCGAGGATGCGGTTCTTCTGTTCTCGCGTCCGGCCCGGTTCGACCGTACGGACTGGCTGCTTGCCGGGGGATCGATCGCTGCCACGGGGCTTGGGATGACGGCGGATGATTGGATGCGCAATCGCTTCCGCGGATTTCACAGCACGGCGATGGACCATGCAACGGATGCGGGCAACTCCTACGGTACGCCGCTGCCTGCGGCGATCGTTGCAGGCGGGCTGTACCTGACCGGCATCGTGTTCGATCGCCCCGGAGTGCGGCGTTCAGGACGGCATGTGGTGCAGTCCATTCTGTATGCAAGCGTCATCACGGTGACATTGAAAACCATACTCGGGCGCCACCGTCCGATGTTGAACCAGGGACCGTTCGTCTACAGCGGCCCGACCGTCAACGACGATTTCAATTCCCTTCCATCCGGCCACACCACGCTTGCATTTGCCCTCTCCTCCACGCTGGCCGCGGACATCGACAACACCTGGGCTTCGATCGGGTTGTACGGCGTTGCCACGTTGACTGCGGCAAGCCGCATCTATGCCGATCGCCATTGGTTCAGCGATACGATTCTGGGCGCCGTGATTGGAACCGCGTGCGGATACGGCGTGGTGCATCTGCACGATCCGGATTCGAAACAAACCGGGCTTCTGCTCTATCCAACGATCAACGGCATCGGTGCCACCTATCGCTTCTGAATGCGGCATCTCCATTGGCCGGTGCGGGCGGCCGCATGCGGTTGAAGCAACCCGGCAACGGGATATCGCGGTACGATATTCCGGTTATGAAGCGAGGATGCGGCGCAGGTAGTTGAGCTGGCCCAGATGATAGCCGAGGTGGAAATGAAGCTGCAGGAGAAATCCCCCGAGCGTATCCATCCCCTCGATGCCGAGCTGCGGCACCGGTATCGGATAGGGATCGTTCAGCGAGCGATCGCCGAATCCGTTGAACGCTGCTGCAACGGACCGGCGCGCATTCTCCAGTTCTGCAAGCAGCGCGCTCTTCGTTCGTCCATTGAATTCGAATTCCTGCTCGCGATGCCGAACGTAACCGCTGCCGCCGATGCCGTGGCCGATGAAGTGCTGCAGGTTGCCGGCAAGATGCTGCGCAAGTATGCCGGCGGTATTGGCCACGCCGTGCGGTGCCGTCCATAGCAGCTCCTCCGGCATTGATTCGATCTCGGTGATCGCCGCACGAATGTCTCGTTCGAAGAGCGACTGGAGAAGTTGGATCGTCGTATGTGGATTCATCCGCTGGCTCGTTTGTTGAAATCATGATTGCCGCGTTGCGGAGCAACGGCCGCAATATAGAATGCGCATCCTCGCACGACATGGCGCCGAAATGAAGATGATGGTAACACGGTTCCTATGACACGCTCGACATTCCATATCGAGAGGATGGACTGCGCAACCGAGGAGCGCATGATACGCGCTGCTCTGGAGGGGATGGACGGGGTTGACGGCCTGGAGTTCAATCTCATTGCTCGTACGCTTACCGTACAGCATGCATCCGGGATGGCTCCGCGCATCGCAGGCGCCATCGGGCGTCTCGGAATGGAGGCCGTAGAGCAGCGGCCGCGTTCGCCGGAGGAGGTGGTAATTCCAATGGCGCAGCCTTCCTTCTGGCGCTCCCGGGCAACCGTTCTCACATCCATTGCGCTCCTGGCGGCGCTGGTTGCGGAGATACTCTCCTGGACGCCGCTCGGTGAGGAATGGATAGGTGTTCGGCTGCTGGCCGTGGTTGCCATTGTTGCGGGGGGATATCAGAGTGCGGCAAAGGCATGGCAGTCCGTACGCACGCTTTCGCTCAACATTCACTTCCTGATGGTACTTGCGGTTCTCGGAGCCGTAGCTCTGGGACAGTGGACGGAGGCGGGGATGGTGATCGCATTGTTTGCGGTTGCCGAATTGGTGGAGTGGCAAAGCCTGAACCGTGCGCGCCGCGCCGTGCGTTCGCTGATGGAGGTGGCGCCCGGTATCGCAACGGTGATGCGCGGCGGCCGCGCTGTTGTTGTGAACGTGGAGACGATCCGCTGCGGCGAGATTGTCCGGATCAAGCCCGGTGAACGGCTTCCGGTGGACGGGGTGGTCCAAAGCGGCATGTCCGAAGTGAACCAGGCCGCGATCACCGGCGAATCAATGCCCTCCGTAAAGGGGCCGGGTGACGAAGTGTTCGCCGGGAGTATCAATGGCTCCGGCACGCTGGACTTCGAGGTTACCCACACTGCCGCGGACTCCACGATCAATCGAATTGCCGAACTGGTTGAACAGGCCACGGTGAATCGCGGCCGCACGGAGCGTTTCGTTGATCGCTTTGCTCGCTACTATACACCTGCCGTGTTCGTGATGGCGCTGCTGGTTGCGCTGCTCCCTCCGTTGTTCTTCGGCGGAGGCTGGGAGGCCTGGGCCTATCGCGGCCTGGTGCTATTGGTGATCGGCTGCCCGTGTGCGCTGGTGATCTCCACGCCGGTGACCGTGGTGAGCGGACTTGCCAACGCGGCGCGCAGAGGTATTCTGGTGAAGGGAGGCGAGTTCCTGGAGCGTGGCCATGCGCTTCGCGCGATTGCCTTCGATAAAACCGGCACGCTTACTGAGGGACGTCCCAGGGTTACCGATCTTCGCGTGTTCGACGGTATGGAGGAGGGAGCATTGCTTCATCTGGCGGCGGCAGTGGAGGCACGATCGGAGCATCCGATTGCCGGCGCCATCGTTGCCGAGCACGAGCTCCGGCATGCGGACGAGGGAGAGATTGCCGTGGAATCCTTCGAAGCCCTGGTGGGGCGCGGCGCTCGCGGCACGGTGAACGGGCAGCCGATCTACGTGGGCAATCATCGGCTTGCTCACGATCTCGGCGTCTGCTCCGATCGCGTTGAGGAACATCTCTTCTCACTCGAGCGGGATGGGAAGACAACGGTGGTTGTGATGAACGATCACGCGGTTCTAGGCGTGATCGGCATCGCCGACGCCGTTCGTGCATCGAGCGCGGAGGCAATTGCGGAGCTGCGGGGGGTTGGTGTTCACACCGCCATTCTCACCGGCGACAACGGCGTCACCGCCAGAGCCATCGCGCGCGAACTCGCCATCGAGGATATCTATGCGGACCTGCTTCCTCAGGGAAAGATCGAGGCGCTCGCGGAGCTCCAGACGCGACATGGCGCCCCGGTAGGAATGGTAGGCGAGGGAGTGAACGATGTGCCTGCACTTGCTCGCGCATCCGTGGGATTCGTGATGGGGGCCGCCGGAGTGGACGTTGCTCTGGAGACGGCCGATGTTGCGTTGATGGATGACGATCTGCGGAAGATTCCGGAGTTCATCCGCCTGTCTCATCGCACGCTGAGAGTATTGAAGCAGAACATTGCGATCGCTCTTGCATTGAAGCTGATCTTCTTCGTGCTTGCGGTGGCCGGAGCCGCGACGCTCTGGATGGCGGTCTTCGCGGATATGGGGGCGTCGCTGATCGTGGTGGCAAACGGATTGCGGCTGCTGCGGGGAGGAATGCCTCAGGGAAGGAAACCATCAGCCGCGGACCATCTCGCCGGGATGGCCGGCGTAGAGGCTGCGAACGCGACTGGAGCGTGAGTGGAGCGGAACGGCAAGATCTGCGAGAACGCAGAGCACATCCTCGAACCCGTCGAGATCGTGCATCAGATGAATCCGTTCGCGGCCCGACCCTTTCAGCATCAATCCATGCCATGCCCTGCGGTCCTGCTCCGTAGTTCTGGAGGAGAGCAGGCTCGGCGTGGACCATGTTTCGTGAGCGCTCAGGCCGGGCCATCCGATCGTTATGCTTCGATTATCCGGCATGATGCCGCTGATCCCTTCGTTGGAAACGAAGATCATGGTGGGTGTTTCGTGCCGGCGGCGGTGCATCATGTACGTGCGCCAGCACCAGAGCATGCCGCTCATGAGAATGATTGCGATGCCGGTCCACATCACCTGAAGACCGCCCCCGAGAAGTCCCGTTGCGGCAACAATTGCACCAGCCAGAAGAAAGCCGAACGCATCGAGCATGATGCCATGTCTGATGGCGGCAAAGCGATGTTTGAGGATGGGGCCGTGCATCAGCAACAGGGTGCCGTGCGCCAGACGTGCGGAATATGGTTCGAACGGTTCCACCATTTCCAACTACAACACACGAATCAGGGCATTGTTTCGATGACCACGAAGATGGGGAAATGTCGAGGAGCGATACGCCGACGGTTCAACCGCCGATCTGAATCATGACACGGTTCAACTGGCCAAGCATTTCATGCGCGTCCGGATGTTCCTTCGGTTTGGCGCCAACGGCATCCATGAACACCCGTGCCAGTGCCGCGTCATCGGCTCCGGAGCGAAGCGGGGCGCGGAGATCGAACTCCAGCGGCGAATGGAGGCAGGGCATCACCTTCCCCTCGGCGGTAAGGCGCAGACGGGAACAGCTGCTGCAGAACGGCTGCGACATCGAGGCGATCACCCCCACCGTGCCGGCATGCCGCAATCCGGTGGATCGATTCATCACTGCGAAATCACGGCTGATCGGTGAGGGATCGTCCGGCAGACGGGTGAGTTCGAAATCGCGTTCGATCACGTTCAGCATATCGTTCATCGGCATGCACTGCGCATCGTTCCAGCTGTTGCCGGCGAAGGGCATGAACTCGATGAAGCGGACGGCCACCGGACGCGACGCGGTGTACTGTACGAAGTCGCACAGTTCGTCATCGTTGACTCCACGAATCACCACCGCATTCAGCTTGATGTTGCGATAGCCGGCGTCCAGTGCCGCCTCGATCCCATCCAGCACGTCCGGGAGCGCATCGCGGCGGGTAAGCTCGATGAAGCGATGGCGGTGGAACGTATCGAGCGAAATGTTGAGGTTGTCCACGGACTCGCGAATCACGGGAAGCTTCCGTTTCAGCAGGACCGCATTCGTGGTAAGGCCGATTGTTCGGAGGCCCGGGATTGAACGCAGGCCGGTGAGCAGCCGTTCGATATCCGTGCGGACCAGCGGCTCGCCGCCGGTGATTCGTACCTTCTCGATGCCCATGCCGGCCGCCACGCGCGCAACGCGAATGATCTCCTCGTAGCTCAGGATCTCTTCGCGGCGCTTCCAGGCCATTTCCTCCTGCGGCATGCAATACGTGCACCGGAGATTGCACCGGTCGGTAACCGAAATGCGGAGATAGGTGTGGCGCCTGCCATATCGATCAATCAGTTCGGACATCGAAAACAAGATAGGAAATCCATTGCACCGGGTTCGCAACCAATGATAGCATCTCAGTTCGAAAGCTGCGCGCCGTCCCGTGCCTGCAGTCTCACCCTGAGGCGGCTTGCGGCGCACGGCGAGCCGCCGATGCGCGTACAACGAACCAGGCTCCCGGTTGTGCAGCGCGCCGTCGGCAACGCGCCCGGCCGCATGGGAAGCCGTTGTCCAGGATCATTGCATGTCTTCGTGCAACTGACCAAGAACTACAGCGAGCCAAGGGCGAACGAACCAGGCTCCCGGTTGTGCAGTGCCGTCGGCAACGCGCCCGGCCGCATGGGACCTATCCTTATGTGTTCACACGGCCAAGGAACGCCCGCATCTCCGGTGCGATTGCCCGGGAGATGGCGCCGTTTTCCGGTTCATCCTTTTCGGAAATCACGAAGGCAAGGAAACGATCGGTCTCGAACGCAGTGACATCGAACTCGCGGATATCCTGCAGCCGCATATGCACCGGGGGAACGGAGTCCGCGGAGGCGACCGCGCCGGTACGAAGGGTTTCCCCCTGCTTCCTCGTGACAACCACCGATATCACGTTCTCTCCTCTGCGAAGAATCAGATGCACGAACGGCCTGCCGTTGGCCTCGCAGCGATGGGCACTGACAATCTCGAACGCGCCGGCGTGCGACCGTACGAGTTGTACGAGGCCGAAGTAATCGGAACCAACGGCCGCGTTCATCTGCTCGAGCGTCATCCGGCTATCGCCCTGTCTGTGAAGAATGGCGCAGTGCACGTGATCGCTCAACCCCAGACGCAACACGTCGGAGACCGGAGTCGCCGGGATGCTTCGCTTCTCCGGCTGCGGGTTGTATGTGGTGATACGATCCGGACGCTCACCGCTCAGGTAGCGTATCGTGCCCCACGCCGCGATGGCAATCAGAAGCATGGCCGCCGCGGCGTAGCCGAAACGGAAGCGCGGTTCGAGCGTGAAGATTGACGCACCGCCTCGTCTGCTTCGCAGCGATTCGCGAATTCTTCCCTCCAATTCGAAAGGGAGCGTCTCGGCGTTCACAGCGTGCTTCACGCCTGCGGCAAGGCGCCGCCGATCGTGGAGGATCCGTCCGCAGTCAGGACATTCCGCTGCGTGCTCCTCGATGGCATGCGCGATATCGCCCGGCAGCTCGCGGCTCAGATAGCGATCGACAAGTTCCTGTGTGGTTGTGCAGCCACGCGGGCGATCATGCTCCGTTGGTGTCATCGCCCTCCCTCCTTCATATTCCTGATCCCGTATCCTCGTGCTATATCGGCAAGCTCTATGCGCAGAAGCTTCCGTCCACGGCTGATGCGCGACATCACCGTGCCGATCGGAATCCCGAGGATCTCCGCAATCTCCTTGTATGCGAACTCCTGTACATCTGCCAGAAGGATCACCTCGCGATAGTCCGCCGGGATCTTGTCCAGAGCCATCAGCACCTCCTCGTCGCGAATCTGCTCCGGCACCGGAGGCTCATAGGCGGCCACCTCACGCAGGAACTCCTCGGCATCCTTCACCAGCTTCGAGTTGTAGCGGGCCCGGTGATAGTGGTGCAGCTTGTTGAAGAGAATCTTGAACAGCCATGCGCGGCAGTTCGTCCCAAGCTGAAAACGATCGAATGATTTCCATGCCTGCAGATAGACATCCTGCACGAGATCCTGCGCAGAGGACTTGTCGCCCGTGATGCGTGATGCCGTGCGAAAGATGTCGTTCAGATATGGAAGCGCCTCGGTCTCGAAGTCCTCGACGCTTATCGAATGGCTTGCCACTGCGTGAATGCTCCCGGAGAACGTGCCGCCTGCAGCACGATTGCGGATGTTCGGAACGAATGTACGCTCAACTACCTTCACACAATTCCCGGCGTTTGCGGAATTATTCCCGGACGGTTGCTCCATCTCCGGGCACGGGGCCGATGCAGCTTTGCCGGCCCCGCGTATATTCGCAACGCCGAGCGCGTAGCGTTCCGGCGATTGAACCGCACGAGTTATCAAGGCGACGGTGCAACATGATCCGAAAGCCATACATACAGGGACGCGTCTTCGTAGGGCGCCTGCCGGGAGGTGTGGACCTGGTGGCAGCCATTACGCACATTGCCAACGAGGAGGGGATCAAGCTTGCCTCGGTGAGCGCGTACGGCATTCTCAACCGCGTTGCGCTGACGCAGTTCGATGCGGAGAATCCGCTGGCAGCACCGGTTCAACATGACGAGCCGATGGAGATCGCCTCGCTGAGCGGCACCATCTCGCAGTTCAAGGGACGTTCGATGGCCCGTCTGAACGGAGTGTTCGTGCCGAAGAGCGGAATGCCCATTGGGGGGAGTGTGGCGCTTGGGACGATGGTCCATGCCTGCGAAGTGGTGATCAGCGAGCTGGAAGGCGCAACGTTGTCGCGTGACTTCGACATGGAAACCGGGCTGCCGCTGTGGAAGGAATCGTCGCTCCTGATTGAACGCCCCAATGGCTCGGCATGACCCGCGTGCAAACAGGCGGATGTTCCGCCAGCAGTACGAATCCCATCGCCTCGCATGTGTCGCCTGGCCGGCCGGATGAGCCGCGGCATGCCCGATGTCCCGGCCGTGCCGGTGGTGCGGCGCTGTCCGCTCTGTCGACAACTCTGCATTATACTCTCTCCTGACAATACATCCGTCAACAACACTACTGGAAAACGAATGAAGAACATTCTGACCAATGGCATTGCCCTGACGCTGAGCGCGCTCGTTGCGTTCGGCTGCGGTGGCGGGGCCAAGAAGAAGGAGTCCGCAGGCACGAGCGAATCGGGAAAGCAGGTCGTTACCGAAAAGGGCTCGGACACGATGGTGCTGCTCGCGCAGGCCTGGGCTGAGGCGTTCGGCAGCAAGCATGCGGACATTCAGGTACAGGTAACCGGCGGCGGCAGCGGCACCGGCATCGCCGCGTTGATTGGCGGCACAACGGATATCGCAAACGCATCGCGTCCCATGAGCCCCGAGGAGCGCGCGCAGATCAAGCAGAAGTTCGGCTCCGACGTCCTGGAGATCCCCGTGGCGAAGGACGGCATCGGCATCTATGTCAATCCGGACAACCCCGTTCAGTCGCTCACCACGGAGCAGCTGCGCGGCATCTATACCGGCACCATCAAGGACTGGAAGGATGTTGGCGGCAAGCCTGGGGCGATTATTCTCTACGGGCGCGAAAACAGCTCCGGGACCTATGTCTTCTTCAAGGAGCATGTTCTCAACAAGGGTGACTTTGCGAAGAACACGCAGGCACTGCCGGGAACTGCTGCCATCGTGAACTCCGTGAGCAAGGACAAGGCCGGCATCGGCTACGGCGGCGAAGCCTACGCAAAGGGAGTGAAGGTGCTCGGCATCGCCGGTGCCGATGGCAAGGCCGTGTCGCTCTCCGAGGAGACGGTTCGTTCGGGAGCGTACCCGCTCTCCCGCAGCCTGTTCTTCTATCTTCGCCAGGCGCCCTCCGGCGGGGTGAAGACCTATGTGGACTGGGTGTTGAGCCCGGATGGCCAGGCGGTGGTGAAGAAGGCCGGCTATTATCCGATCGCAGCCGGGGCGTAGCAGACCGCTCCGGGTAGACGCTGAAGCATCAACGCGGGGCGGGGGGCAACCTTCGTCCCGCGTGCGTATCCGCATGCCGCTCCTGTCCGTCCGGCGGTCGCAGCGCGCGGCCAGCGCACGGCATGGTGTGCAGGCCCGATTGAAACCACTGTGATGGAGTGCCGGTGGTGGTGTATGTTGCATGCCGGTACACTTTGCACTGCACGCCGCATGCGTGCGCATCAAGCTGGTAGAGGAATGATCGATACGGATCCGGCTCAGTTGAACAGGCCTCGTGCCGCCGCCGTTCTGCGCGGCGGAGCGTATGCAACCATCACCGCGATACTGGCCATCGTCGTCATCCGTGCGGTGGTTGTTCTGTTTTTCAAGGCGCCGGAGGATCGGGAGATTCTGGGCCTTGCACAGGCTGCGATTGCAATCGTGATCGGTGCTGTTGCGGCCACCGGCACCTACCTTCTTCTCAACCTCGCCACCAGACATGCACGCGTTATCTACAATGTTCTCGGCGTCGTGTTCCTTCTCCTCTCGCTCATGTGGCCCATTGGCGGGCACCTGAAGCGGATGCCGGACGGTCGTCTGATTGGAACCGGCGCGATGATCGTCCTGATAGGTTTTCATATCGTGGCCGGCACAATACTGATCGTGCTGCTTCCACGTTTCGCGTCGGCCGATCCCGCCGGCCGTACGTGATCACCCGTTCCGTTCCATCGTTCGTTGCATGCGCATCGCCGGCCGTGTGTACGCTGCCGGCGGTCTGCGTACCGGCGGCCTGCGCGTGTTGCCGCCATTGTTCGTCCGCACGGCCCCGCGCCGTGGACTGCCGTGGTTGTTGTTGTGACTCTTGACAGGATTGGCGCCATGCGAATACTCATCGTTGAAGACGATCCGAACATTGCCGGCGAGATCAGCCGTGCGCTGGTTGAAGGGCATTATCTGGTGGACATCGCGCAGGATGGCGAGGAAGGCGAGGATCTTGCGCTGAGCAACGATTACGATCTGATCCTTCTGGACATCATGCTTCCCAAACGTGACGGACGTGCGGTGTGCAAGGCGATCCGCGATGAAGGTATTGCCACTCCCATCCTGATGATGACCGCCATGGGGCAGGATGAGGATGTGATTCACGGTCTGGACGTTGGCGCCGATGACTACCTGGTGAAGCCGTTCCGCATGGGAGTGCTGCTGGCCAGGGTGCGTTCGCTTACGCGACGGCGTTCGGAGCAGAAGACCACACAGCTCACGGCGGCGGATCTGGTGCTGGATACCGTGAAGCGGACGGTGTCGCGCAGCGGTGTCGTGATCGATCTGACGGCGAAGGAGTTTGCGCTGCTGGAATATTTCCTGATGAACAAGGGGCGTGTGCTGACGCGTGAGATGATTTCCGAACATGTCTGGGACATGAACTTCGATCCGCGTTCCAACGTGGTGGACTCGCTCGTGCGCTTCCTCAGGCAGCGCATCGACAAGGACTTCTCGCCCGTGCTGATTCACACGGTGCGCGGCGTGGGGTATCGCCTAATGGACGAGGAATAATCGGCATGTTCACGATCACGACGCGGCTCACTCTCGGCAACCTGATCAGCTTCGGTCTGGTCATGAGCATCATCGCCACGCTGACCTATCTGATCTTTGCCGCGAACGAACGTGCAACGCTGGATCAGGGATTGCGCGACTATGCCGGGCTGTTGATCGACGAGGTGGACACGCGCACCGCGAACGTCTCCGATCTGTTCGACAAGCTGGAGGAGGTAACCGGGCAGGCGAATCTTCGTTTCCGTTCGATGCGGTTCGTACTGCTGACGAACGACAGCCTCATCTTCGAAGGCGATTCGCAGATGGAACCGTTGGCGGATACACTGGAATCGGTGTTGAAGACGGGGGACCCCTCCCGGTTCCATACGCTTGATCTGGGCAACGCGGAGTACCGGGTGTACTCGCAGGAGGTATGGTGGCACGGCAACAAGGAGGAACTGCAGTTGGTGGTGATCGGGTCCATGGCCCGCCTGCAGGACTCGCTCGTGAACTTCAGGCGTTTCCTGATGATCATCGTTCCATCGGCGGTGCTGCTTGCCAGTATCGGCGGTTGGCTTACCGCGCGGCGCGCTCTGCGCCCGGTATCGGTGTTGCGGGAAACCGCCGCGGCGATCACGACAAGCAATCTCCATGAACGAGTGCCGATCGGGACCTCGAACGACGAGCTCTCCGACCTTGCCACGACCTTCAACGAGATGATTGCCCGAATCGAGGAGACGTTCAACGCGCAGCGCCGCTTCGTGGCCGACGCCTCGCACGATCTTCGCACGCCGTTGATGGTGATTCAGACAAAGCTGGAGCGGCTGCTCCGTCTGGCCGATCTCACCGGACCCGTTCGCGACGATCTTCGGCATTGCCGGAGCGAGGTGGAGCATCTGGCGCGTATTGCAAGCGATCTTCTGGTGCTGGCCCGCGCCGAATCGCATCAGCTGCAGCTGGCGCACGATCGCAACCGTCTGGACGAGCTGTTGATGGAGTGTGTGGAGAAGATGAGCAGCATTGCGCATGATCGGCAGATCGGACTTCGCATGGACATCGACGATCCCGTCGTGGTGTTGTGCGATCGCCCGATGCTTCAGCGCGTGCTGATGAACATTCTCGATAATGCCATTGCCTACTCGCCGGACAACGGAACGATCGCGGTGCATCTTGCCGAGCAGGAGGGCGTTGCGCGGCTGACAGTGACGGACGACGGCCCGGGAATTCCTGCGGAGGATCTTCCGCACATCTTCGATCGTTTCTACCGCAGCGACCGGACGCGGACAACCCGCGGATCGGGGCTCGGGCTGGCGATCGCCAAAACCATCATCGAAGCCCACGGCGGCAGCGTTGCCATAACCTCCGTGCTCGGCATCGGAACAACGGTCACCGTAACGCTCCCCCTTGCCTGAGGTTCAACCATCGAGCGACCATTGCGGGTATGGTTGGAACTCCGGCCGGCACTCTCCGACTGCGATACATGGCTTCGGAGCATGCGGAATGTCATGTTCCATCATCATTCCATCATTTTCCAACGGTAAGTTCGCAGCCGTCAAGTAATGACAAACGGGCAACCGTTTTGAGTCCCAACAATCCCAAACCTGGAGAACTTCCATGTCGATCAAGAATCTCACCGTCGTGGCTCTTGCTGCACTCCTCACCTTCGGCGCCACGAGCGCATTCGCACAGGGCGGAAAGCCTGCCAAGCCGGCTGCTGCTGCTGATGGCGGCGCGAAGATGAAGCACGGCAAGGGCCATCATCATCATCATGGCCACAAGGGCAAGGGCAAGGGCAAGAAGGCCGACGCCGGCAAGTAATTAACCCTTGATTGTATGAGATCTGCCCTGTTTCTTCAGGGCGGTGATCGACAGCCATGACGCACTGAAAAACGTGCCTCCGCGTTAGTGGAGTGGGGCCGACGCGCGAGGTAGGCGGTAAGGATGGGTACGACTGTCATTAGTCTCGCAAGGGACATGATATCGTGCCCTTCTTCCGTTTATGCCTCGAACAGAGATGCGCCTGCGCCGTGATGGTGTCGCAGTACGATATAACGAAGCCCCGCTTCGACCTGGTCGAGGCGGGGCTTCGTATTTGGCAGGCGCAGGCAGGCAGCAATCGATGGTACGGCATGATTGCCGGCCGGCCCGGGCCTGCCACTGGCTCCGGCCAACTGGTTCCGCCTATCTAACTAATGGCGATCGCGCAGGTCCATGCGGATGTGAACGCTATCCTCCCGGAACACCGCGGGCGCACCATGCCTCGGTGCGCGCACCGCTTCGTGCTCTGCCCGATCCGGCTCCAACGGATGCCCGACGGCAATGCCGGGCTGCTTCCGGTCAAGGTGCCTTTCTCCGGGCGTCGCCATACGGTCGGTGTGGGCCCTGTGTGTGCCATCGGATGCCGTACTCTCTGAAGCATGGTAGCCCGCGGCCTGCGCGATGCCCAGGCCAAGAGCGCCGCCCTGGTTCAGGAGGAGCAACGCTGCTGCGGGGGCCGGCTGGTGCTGCGTCTCCGGCAGGGGGCCGATGGAGGCGATCGTCACCACCACCGCGAGGACCGTGGCTGCCAGGCCGAAGAGAATGACCTTCATGTCATGAACTCCCGCACGCGATGCTGCGGCGTGCGTGGCTGTATTGCCGAGCCGGGCAAGCAGCGACGGAGCCGGCTGGGGAGAGAGCACCGGGATGGATGTACGGTCGGACTGCACCGCACTGTTGATTATCCGTTCGGCTGCCAGCATTCGCGCTGCGGCAGGATCGCTTGCGGCCTGCTCCAGGAAGCGGGCCTCTTCGGCCGGACTCATGCGTCCGTCCACAAGGCGCTCTATCGATCGGTCGTATTGGCTTCGCATGGATCTCACCAGTTCCTGTAGAACTCTCGAACACGTTGTTGAAGGTTTGCCGTTCAAGGGCTTCCGGCGGCAGGGTGCCGCGGAGCCCTTTGCTACGGGTCCTCCGTTCGCGACCGGCTTGGTCGCTTCCCGGCCAAAGGCTGGCTGGGGGGCGGGGCGTCGATTGCTGCGGCCACCAGCTTTCGGAGTTGAGCTCGTGCCCGCGAGGCCCGAGCCCAGATTGCATCCGGTGTCTTGCCGGTCATGGCGGCAATCTCATCGAAGCGATAGCCGCAGTAGAGATTGAGAATCAGCACCTCGCGATACTCGAACTGCAATCGGTCCAGCATGGCCAGCGCAAGCTCTTCGAGGTCGGAGGGGGCCGAACGCGTGCCCATCATCGTCTCAATGTTCTCCACATCCTCCAGCGGCACCATCGGGCGTTGTTTCCGGATGTGGTCGATGCAGAGGTTGCGTGCAATCCGAAGGAACAGGCCGCCGGGGTTGCGAACCTGCTGCGGCGACTGGCGCAGCCCGATCACCCGTTCCCACATTCCCTGCGTCATGTCCTGGGCAGCCTGGGCATCGCCGACGACTTTCACGCAATACACGAACAGCCGCTGATTGTACTTGCGGAAGAGCGATACAAACGCTTCGTTTTCTCCGTCGAGGAACCGACTGAAGAGAGTGGCGTCGTCAGAGGTTATTCCATCCGCTTCTGATGTCACGGGTGCCGGTACTTACGATATGCCGCTGATGCCTTCCGCATCACGAACGCTGCGCGATTGTTCCAGGTGTCGTTACTCGGAAAGACGGAAACTCAATGCCGTACCTGACGCCGTCCGTTGTCGCGAACTATTTTATTCGGCGTGTCAGGGAAGAAAACGAGAGTACGTCTTTCAGAAAACATCGGCAAGTGCGCGTGCCTGCACATGGATCGGAACAATGAGAACAAACTTCGAGGAACATATATCATGAAAACGGCTCTTCATGTGCTGGCCATAGTGGCGGTGCTTGCGGTTGCGGGATGCCACGACTCGTTTCCGCCGACGGATCCCAGGCACACCAACGACACGGCAACTCCTGCGCTGACCGCGACGCGCTGGTGCCTGGAATCCATTACCAGTCCGGACAGTCTTTCGGTTCCCTCGGTCGATCCCGCACTGGGCATCTATCTGGAGCTTGATGGTACCGGGGAGATGCGCGCATTTGGTGGCTGCAACTTATTCAGCGGCTATTATCAGACGGCGGCGGGCGGCGTGATTCATGTCTCCAGTCTGGTGGGGACGAAGATTCATTGCCAGGATGGGGCCACGCTCGAAGCGCTGTACTCAACATCGCTGCTCGGTGCGCTCACGTACCGGTTGGATGGCACTCATCTGACCATGATCTGCAGTAGTGGTACGGACAATGCGTCGCAGCGTATGCTCCGCTTCGTTGCGTGCAAGCCGAGCCCGCCTCCTCCGCCATCTTCATCCGGCAGCATCGCCGGCAGGCGCTGGTGCCTGCAGCAGATTCGGAATTCCTACAGTGGGAATTCGGATGTGTCGGTGAATCAGTGGGTTGGGATGTACGTCGAGTTCGAGAACTCCGGCAAGGTTGACGGCTATACCGACAGCTGCCGCATCTCGGGGGGATACACCGTGAACGGTGCCGGCCTTACGACGTGGAGCATCGGTACGGCGCCGATCACACCGAACGCCGCCGCGGTCAGCGACTGGCAGCAGCTTTCGGGATGGCATGTCGGAGCGCGTTTCCTTGCTGCGCTGCGTGCATCGGTAAAGTATCGAATCGATGACGCAACCCAGATCCTGTACATATTTGCCGGCGATTCCAATGCGAGTACAACGATTGCGGATACGCTGGTGCTGACGGAGTGCACACCGGCCAACGTGGACACAGTGTTTCCGGGAATGCCCTTCCAGACGAAGATTGGTCGCCTGGAGAAAGTTGCCGGTGAGCCGCTCTCCCTCAGGATTGCCGGCGGGCCCTTGGAGGATAGTCGCTGCCCGTCCGGTACGCAATGCGTTCAGGCCGGCAGGGCTGCCGTGCCGTTGTATCTCATGCTGGGCGTTGTACCGAGAAACGCGACGCTTGCAACGACCGGCGAGGTGCAGACGCGCGACTCGCTCCTCTACCCCAACATGCTGGGCAATCCGAACTATCTTATCCAGCTTCTCTCGGTCTATCCGTATCCGCTGCCGGGTGTTACGGTACAGCCGGCGGACTATGTGGTGAACATGACCGTGGAGAGGATACCCTGATCCCGAGGATGTTAGGGATGCCATGAGTCGCCGGCATTCGCATGACTCGCAGGGGCCGTACACGGGGCGGTCCGGCAAGTTGCGCGATGCGGCACATGGGTGAACCAATCGGCAGGCTGGTGTTTCGGCATCGGCCTGCCGATAATGTATTTCGAAGCGGGAGAATCATTATTCACGGGGAACAGTTCCACACTCTGCCTGGAATGTGTCTGCGCCAGCCAGTGAGGTTCGTGGCAATTGCGGCTGCGCTGTTCTGCATCCTGTCGTGTTGCGATATGCATGCGCAACTGCTCGTGGAGCCGGCAGTCGGCAGTGGCTACGAGTTCGGGGTGCCGCTTGCCGCGTCGCGCATTCCAGGGCAGGTTAATCGTGTCGGTGCGCCCGGTACCGGCGCCTCCTTCAACAACACGTGGTATGCATCCGGTGCGCTTCTGTTTCGCGATCTGATTGCGCGCGGTGTCTCGCCGTTTGCGCGTCTCTCGCTTGCCCTCTCCATCGGCCGCTTCACCTCCGATTCATACAACTCGCCATTCTACCTGTTGCCCGGCGGGCCGGACTCGGCCCGGCGTCAGTTTCAACTCTACAGCTCGCTTGGAATCGTTCAACTCGATGTTCCGATTCTCTTCGCGATCGGCGGCGGATGGTCTGTCGGTGCCGGCCCCTGGGCCAGCTATCGCCTCACGTCGTCGTTGATCGCAACGGAACGGATCGCCGCGCCGGACTCCGCACTCTTCTTCGACGGCACGCAGCAGCGCGTGATCGATGCCGGCGAAACCCTGAGCACCAGCCGGTTTCGTTTCGGAGGCATGCTCTCCGCCGGCCGGCGCATCCCGCTTGGAATGCGGTTGGCATTGCTCCCGGAACTGTACGGCCGTCTGGATGCAGGCTCGTTGCGTGACGGACTTGGATCGCGTGCTCTCAGCGGCGGCGTTTCGTTTGCGCTCCTGTTCGATCTCTCGGAGGGAGCCGAACGGCGGCGCGATACTGCAACGGTGCCGCCTCCGTCTGCACCATCCACGCGAGTCCTTCGCGCAACGATCGGCCTCGCGGCCCAGGACGGAGGGCATCGCGCATTGATCCGACCGGAGCGCGTGCTGTACCGGTCCGTGATGCCTTTGATCCCGACCGTGTACTTCGACGAAGGGACGGCCGACCTGCCCGAGCGCTACCGCCGCATGAGCCGCGAGCGGGCCGTTGGGTTCAGCGAGGCGATGCTGGCTCGTAGTGGGTTCAACGATCAGTACGATCACCTGCTGGATATCGTTGGTTCGCGCATGCGCGACAACGCCGGGCTTCGACTCGTGCTTCGAGGCTCTGCGGAACGTACGGAGCCGGCCGGGCTTGCACGCCGGCGGGCCGCAGCAGTTCGCGGCTACCTCGAGGAGGTGTGGAGCATTGCCGCCTCGCGCATCCTGATGGAGGCCGAACCTGGCGGTGCTCCTGCACGCCAGGGTGTCCAGACGCGCAGCGTTGCGTTTGCATTGCAATCCACGGAGCCGGCCGCTCCGGTTCGCAGCGAATGGATTGTTGAACGATGGCATGCCGAGCCGGTGAAACTGGCCCATACGGTGCAGGCCGATGCCGGGCTCGCCTCGTGGGCGTTGACTGTTCGCCAGGGGCCGGCACTGATTGCGCGATCCACCGATCGCGATGGCGATCTGCCCGATCATGTGGAGGGTGTGATCACTGCCGCCGCAGGCACGGAGCCGCTGGTTGCGGAATTGATGGTGGAGGATAGCACCGGGGAGCGGGCGGTTTCACGCGACACGCTGAGCATTGTGCGCGCGGCGCTCGATGCCGATGCGCCGCAGGAGGAGATCTCAACCTATCTCTTTACCGGCTCGCGCGAGGAGGTCGGCCGGATGTCGGAGGAACTGGCGCTCGACACCCGCGACAGTGCCATCGTCCGCATATCGACCACGGGCGATCGGGGCATCGACTCCGCCTCGTTCGTGGTTATCGGGCAGATATCGCTATCGCTGGAACGGCACGGCCGGCACGTGCGAACGCTGCAGACGATGCGCAGCACGGAGGGGGAGCGCATCCCGGGCACCGAGGCCCCGATGAACAACCTTCCGCCGGTGCCCGCGGATGATGTCGTCATTGTCACCGTGGAGCAGAGCGGAGCCGCCCGCTGAAGTGGCGCCGAAAACGAAACGTGGCCGCCCCCATTCGGATGCGGCCACGAACTTCCAAGTGTGTGGGATGGATCTCGTTCTGCTACTTGATGTGAGGCTGGCGTTTACGAATGGAGCCGTTCCCAGCCTCTTCATATGTCGGCACGGATTTTTCCGGATGCGTTGATGCACTGGCGCCCGCTGCTCTCCGGCCGTGCTCTCCTTGAACAACGGGTCCGGAGTGTACCATCTCCGATTCGCGTACGTTCTGGCGGCGTGTACTCTGCCGTACCGGTGCGGTCTCAGAAGCTTGCGCATCGTTGCCCGGCTGCTCCCGGACTGGTGCTGCCAGCGGCTGCGTGCCCGATTCAGCCGGGGCACTGGGGGCCGGAGCCAGGGAGGGGGCGGTGGCAGGGGCTGATGGTGCCGATGACGTGGCCGGAGCACCGGGTGCGGTCGAGGCGCCCGGGTTCTGAGCCGGTGTGGTTTCATTCCGCTCCGTCAGGCGCGGCGCAAGGAGAAGGGCGAATGCAACGATCAGGGCGCCGGCACCGGCCCAGGGAAGGAAGCGTGCCAATCCTCTTCCACCGATGTCGGAGGAAGGCGAGCCAATCCTGCCTGCACCTTCGGGTTCGAGTTCGGATGATACCGCACCGAGCATTGTAAGGAAGCGCGTTCGCGACGCCGCCGATGGTTCCGGGAGCGAGGCGCGATCGTTCCGAACGGCCATGGAAATCAGTTGCTCGGCGCCAAGCGCGCGCTGTAACTGAGGGTCTCCCTTCGAGCGTTCAAGCAACGCCTGCCGTTCTTCCTGCGACATGTCGCCGTTGCGAAAGCGCTCCATCAAGTTCTCACGATCATCCATCATTACCCGTTTGCCTCCATGTCACTCATGTCGTTGCGTGAAAGCAACGTTGCGGGATCAACTCCCGATTCCTGGATCAAGGCCATAACTCGCTCGCGTAACTGTAGGCGTGCACGTGATGCACGCTTTCGAATGGCGTCCGGTGACTTTTCGAGCATGGTTGCGATCTCGTCCAATCGGTAGCCACTATACAAACTCAGTATCAGTACCTCGCGATAATCATCGGGGAGGGAGTGGAGCGCGCGTACCGCGATATCCTCGAGTTCCGACAGCTCGTGTTGCGAGGTCTTCGGCAGGGCGCCTTCGTGTACGTCATCGAGCGAAGATGTACGCCGACGAGCTTTCAACTGATTCAGACAAAGGTTGCGCGCGATGCGCAGAAGGAATCCGGTCGGGTTCAGCACATGTTGCGGCCGCGCTCGCAGGCGGGCAATCCGTTCCCAGATCTCCTGTGTCAGGTCCTCCGCCTGCTCACCATTGCCGAGCAGCTTCAGGCAATACATGTACAGGCGCCGGTTGTGGCGATCGTACAATGTCACGAGCGCATTGGTATTACCGCTGAAGAGATAGCTCTCCAGCAGTGCGACATCATCGCTCGGGTCCATGGCGGACACGGTATTGATTGCGTTGCGCTCCGTGTTCACCGAAGATGAAAGCGTCAACTGAAAGTGACTCATTCAGAAAAGCTCCAGGAAGCTACTCACCCCCGATGACAATTGCCAGCAGGAGCGTGTGACAGTGGCATAAACCGTGGTCAACCAAATAGCTGTACGATACGTCCACTTCGAGGGGGCGCGGCAACATCGAGCGTGGAGGCGTGTTGTTCACACGAGAGGAACGAATCGTTCGGAGGCATACAACGGCCGGCCAACCGGCCCTCTCCGGCGGAACGTGCGCCGGTTGCCCATTGCTTCAGGCCTTCCTCTGTGGGCTCTTTTCCCGTATTCTTGCAGATATCCCCTTCGGAGTCGAGCAGCACATGCAGAAACCGAAACGGCAACTCTTTATCGCATTGGCGTTTGCATCGGCCGCAGTTGGTGCCATTGGCGGCTGCAGCGATCCTGTTGCTACTTCGCCCCCTGATTCCTTCTGGAGCCGGGGGGGCCCAATTCTGTATACTCGCCAGGCCAGCGTCGTGGATGCCGGGCAGGTGCGGGTGATCGGACCGGACGGTGCGGGGGATACGTCGCGATGGGCCGGGACTATCCCATGCCCTCCGCGGCTTGGGCATGCGATCATCGTCAATTACCTGGCCAAGACGCTCTCCGTTGTCCCGATCCCCGATGCCGGTACGCCCCGCCAGTTCCGCGTGGAGGCCGGCGGAACGATCACCGCCGTGGCCTATGCACCGGATGCGGCCAGGGTGGCATATGTGGTGCGCGCAAACGGAACCCCGCCGCTCTCGTCGTTATATATCTGCGACACCAACGGCACCGCGGCTCCGATGGCCGCCGACGTTGCCAACTCCTCCTATCCGGTGTTCTCGCCGGATGGAAACAGGGTGGCCTTCTATGCCGGAGCGGACCAGAGCGAGATTCATGTGCTGGACCTGAAGAGCCAGCGGATCGATACGATCGCTGCCGGTGCGTTCCCATGGACGATCGAAAACGTGGACTGGTCGCCGGGCGGCGACTCGATTCTCTTCGCGGGAAGGAGCAACGATGGTGGAACACGGCATATATGCATCGTGAGCGCCTCAGGCGGACCGCAGCGCTCGCTTACCGCCGGCATCGGCGGCGACAACCGATGGCCGTTGTGGTCGCCCGATGGAGGCCGGATTGCATTCATTCACAACAACGAGCTCTGGGTGATGAAGGCTGATGGCACCGATGGCGAGCAGCTCACCCATATCTCTTCCTCGCCAACGCAGTACCGCATCGCGATCAATCCGCAGTGGTCGCCGGATGCCTCGATGATCGTGTTCTCCGCGATCGCAGGCAATCCGCTTCAGGGCGTGCTACAGGTTGTGGATGTGTCGACGCATCGTGTAAATGTTCTGGCGCGAGATGTTCTACCAGGCTTCTGGTGCCCCCCGAACCTTCATGCATCCTGCCGTGCACCCGAGCGTCCTCGTCTCGTTGCACGGGCCGCCGTGCATGTCACCAAAAACCAGTGGAGACCGATGCAACGTGCAGCGACGTGACATGAAATTCTTCCGTCATGTACGATTGCTTCTGCTTCTGCTCGCCGTGCACGCAACCGTTGCACATGCGCAGCAGCCGGCGGAAGCAGGCATTGTCGTTTCCTATCGCTTCGGAGTTCCGCTCGAATTGCTCCGCTCCGTGGGGCATGTCAACGGGCTTGCCGCTGGCGGCATTGGGAGTTCCTATACGAACATTGTGGGTGGAGGACTACATGCTGCGTTCGGGTCGCTTCTCTCTGAACGGTTCGGTCTCGATATGTCCGGGGAAGTGCTCGTTGCCGCAGGCCGGTTCCGTTCGGCCGTGTATGCCGGCGATCGCGAGCTGGATCCGCTTACAGGCCAGATCGTTCCTGCGCAGTATCAGTCTCTGATCTCATCCACACGAACCGCACTCGACGCGCAGCTGCGCATCTGTTATTCACTGGCCACCAATTCCCGGTTGTCTGCCGGCATATGGGGCACGCCACAACTGTCGGCGACATACAACTACGCGATTCGAAAGCTCGCGCCGCTTGTGCCGAACAGTACCGTTCCGGATTCCGTGCCTCCTGCCTTCGTGACAACGGAACCATCCGCTGCACTACGCTATGGTTTGGGAGCTGCCGGCTCGATGGAACTACCTGTCGGCACCGGCCTGCTGCGGCCGGAACTCGGAGCGCGCCTCGATCTGCCGGCTTTGGCGGACGGCCTGGGGATACGTTCGCTCAGCGTTCGGGCGTCGCTGGCTTGGGTGTTCCTTCGCCGTCAATCGGTGGACAGCGTCTCACCGCCTCCTCAACCTCCGGTGATCGCCAGAGGGGCGGATGATATCTCCGTGCGGAGATCCGCTGTTCCATTCAACGCAACCGATCCTGCCGTAGGACCTGAGTCGCGCGACCTCACGGCGAAGCCTCGTCTCGTTGCGTCGATCGATCTGTTCAGTCCGGGCGAGGGAGGCATACGCCTGCAGACCGCTCAGGTGCATCCGGAAATCATTCAGCATCAGATCTGGATGGCGTTTCCGACGCTGCTCTATTGCGATGCCGGCATCACCGGAATCCCGGAGCGATACCGGCAGTTCACGCCGGAGCATGCCGCCTCCTTCGCGCCTGCCGAACTCGTTCATCGATCGCCTGCGGATATCTACTGTCACGCTCTGGACCTTCTCGGGTATCGGATGCGGCTGGATCAGTCAACCACGGTTACGCTTGTGGGAAATCGTTCGGTCGATGAGCGGCCCGGGATCGCACAGGCCAGAGCTGACGCGGCGCGCGCCTATCTTCATGATGTCTGGGGCATTGCTTCGGAGCGAATTGCAACCAAGCGGGGGCTGGGGTATGGGATGGGGGATGACCATGTTGAACGGTGCGTGGTGATAGAAGGTCCGGTGGAATCCCTGCTTGCGCCGGTGGTTGTCGAGTGGCGCTCGCGAGCGTACCGGCTGCCTCCGTTGGATATCGATCCGGAGATCGAGGCGCAGGCCGGTGTACGGAACTGGACGATTACCGTACGTCAGGATGGTCATGTGGTGACCAGCTATTCAAGCAGCGACAATGAGGATGGGAATACGGATATCCATCTTGCCATCCCCGAAGATTACGCAGGGGGGGTGTTGCCCCCGCTCGTTGCTGAAATGGCCGTGGAGGATTCGAGCGGTCAGAAGTGTGCAGTGCATGATACGCTGCCACTGGTGATAGGTGCGGGCAACGACTCCGCTGTTTCCACGGACCGCGCGAACCGACTCTACGTTGTTCCCGACGGCAGCGAACGCCGGGCGAAGCTGCGGGAAATTGCCGCCGGTGTGCACGACGGCGAGAGCATCACGGTTCGAGGCATCGAAGCTGCCGAGATCGCATCGACGTTGCGTACCATCGTGGATGCACGCCGCCGTAATGTCGTCTGGACTGTGGATGTCTCGGACGGCGGCATCGGCGGGCTTCCAACGGCAGAGGAGCATCACGTCAATGAGTGCGGGCTCGTGGAGCTTGCAGCGGTCCATGAAGGCGACAGTGATGGACGGTGACCGATCGTCCTGAATACCACCCAATTGCCGTTACTGCATCGATCAAAATCTGCATGCCACGAGGTGCAGGCCGATACCGATACAGCCACTCTCGAGGTCCTAATCCGGCGGCCGAGACTGCGGTTTTCCGTAGAAATCGGTCATCTACAGCAGCTGGTCGCTGCTGGCTGGACGTTGCGGGCGGCGATGTCGAAGTCTGTGTGATCACAGTTACGTGCGGGAGAGTAACTCGCTTCTTGGGGCATCACACCCCGTTACATATATTTAACGCTCTCTCTCCGTGGTAGTTCGTGGGCTATCGCGCTGGGCGCAGTGACCTCTGGACCGGCCGCTGGTTTTGTTGCACCGTCAGCTTGGAGCTCGTATATGCATCTGAACCGTACACCCCTGCCCATTCTGCTCTTGCTATTTCTGTTTGTGACGCCGATCGTTGTCAAGGCACAACGATCGGAGACGCGACATCAGCATCGCGGCGTTGCAGCTGCCGGGAGTCATCATGACGATGATGGGCCACGGCATGACGGATTGCGCCGTATCAACGGAAGCACGCTCAAGTTCACCGAGAATCGCGGTCAGCTGATCGATATCAACGGCAAGCCCGTTCCCGATGTGCTCTACTCAGCGAGTTCCGGGGATGCCATGGTCTTTTTCGAGAAGGGACGCCTGATCTATGAGTTCAGTCGCCTCGATGGAGACATGAACTACTACAGCGATCGGTGCCAGAACGGCTACATGCGCGGGAACAATGGTGCGAAAGGCTATTACATAGACGAGCCGATACTCAATCTGCATCGCATGGACATGGAACTGGTCGGGGCGAATCCCGACGTTCGTGTGGAGCCTGCGGAGCAGTTGGATTCGTACGAGAACTACTATCTGGCGCAGTGCCGCGACGGAATCACCGGCGTCCATTCCTGGCGGCGTCTCGTCTATCATGACGTGTACCCGCACATCGACATGACAGTAGGCGCAGGAGAGAACGGCGCGAAGATCGACTTCGTAGTACACCCGGGCGGCCGGATCTCCGATATCCAGATGCGATATGTCGGTGCGGACAGCGTACGGCTCGGCAAGGATGCGTCGTTGCGGGTGCAGACGCCGCTTGGCTATCTGCAGGCTGCCAGTCCCTACTGTTTTCAGACGCAGGGAGTCTTCGGAGCGATCACCAGCCGTTACGGGCTCGACAACAACGTGGTGACCTTCGCGGTCTCCGGCTACGATCCCTCTCAGGATCTCGTCATCGATCCGTTCCAGCTCTGGGCGACCTTCTACGGCAACAGCAACTCCGAGCAGTTGAGCGGTGGTGATCCGACGGAGGTGGACCGCAAGGGCAATGCCCTGATCGCCGGTTCCACGCGCACCACGTTCCCGATCGTGACGCAGCCGGGTGGGTATACACAGGGATTCTCCGGCGGCGACGAGGCATTCGTTGCACGGTTCAGCGCAGACGGCCGGCTCCGCTGGTCCACTATCTATGGCGGACCACAGGACGAGCTTGCCCACGGCGTTGCAACGGATACGGATCTGAACGTCTTCATCACAGGCCATACCTTCAGTACCGGTACCGGGTTCCCGACATCCGCCGGCGCATTCCAGTCCTCATTCGCGGGCGTGCGTGATGCGTTTGCCGTGAAGTTCGATTCCAATGGCGTCCGGTTGTGGGGTACCCTGTATGGCGGAAGCCAGTTCGACGACGGCTACGGATTTGCTGTTGACAGCTCGAAAAACGTTGCGCTCCTGGTGACAACGCAGAGCAGCGGCATGCAAACTCCGCCGCTGGCTGCATACCACGGCAACTACGACGTCATCGTGGTGAAGTTCAATGCCGGCGGCAATCGCGTATGGGCGGAATACTTCGGCGGTTCGGGCGAGGACTACGGTTACGCTGCGGCAACGGACGTGAACGACAACATCCTCATATCCGGCTATACCTACAGTACGTCGCCGAGCTGGACGATGGTGAGCGCTGCGCAGGCGCAGAACGGCGGCAATGGGGATGCCTTTGTCGTGAAGATGACATCTGCCGGGGCGGTGATATGGTCCACCTATTACGGCGGTCCGGGGACAGAGAACAACGACGCCGTTGCAATCGCCTACAACGGATTGGCAACCAATATCAACGGCGATATTTTTCTCGGCGGCACCACGTACAAGAATGCGCTTGCGAACCCCGGGTTCCCGGTTACCGGCGGCGCGTTTCAGACTACGTACGGAGGCGGTACGTGTGATGCATACGTCACGAAGTTCGATTCCAACGGAGTTGTAGTCTGGTCCACATATGTAGGAGGCAGCGGCGCCGATTATGGAACGGGCGTTGCCTCCAATGCATCCGGAGGTGTGCTGCTGACAGGGTTCACCTCCACGGCCAATGCTACATTCCCGACACTCGCGGCGGCGGGTGCCAAGCCGGGAGCCTTCCAACAGAATGCGAATGCCGGCGGCAACGATGCGTTCATCGTAAAGTTGAACGGGGCTGGCATTCAGAAGTGGGGGACGTTCTTCGGCGGCAACGGGGATGACCGAGGGGAAGGTATCTCGTTCGATCCCTATGGCTCCATCGTGATTGGCGGCCAGACGACGACCGCCAATCTCAACGGCCAGGCGCCGTTTGCGATGTCGATCACAGCGAATCCCATCATCCAGGCCAACTATGGCGGCGTGCAGGATGCCTTCGTCAGCGTTCTATGCGATCCCGATCCTGCGCCCATTGATTCCAGTGGTCCGCATAAGCTGTGTGACGGCGATACGGTGACGCTATCGGTACGTCCCGGTTATTCGAGCGTCAAGTGGTACAAGAAGGATCCGCCGCCCAGCGGCGCTGTCAACGAGCTGGTTGCTGCGCGTAATATCGATTCGATCATTATCTCGGAAACGGGACGCTTCTGGGCAATCGTTCAGAACGCAGGCGGCTGCGAGTCCAGCACGGACTCTATCGATATCACGAAGCTGCAACGGGTGAATCCATTGATTGCTCCTGCGTCACCGGCCTCGGTCTGCACAGGTGATACTCTGATACTCTCGGTCTCTGCGGTCCAGACGCTTGCCAAGTATGCATGGCTTCGAGGCCCAGGCCCGACCGACACTGTCTCTACTCTCTCCACAGCGAAGGTGACGGCCCCGGGCAATTTCCCAACCGGCGTGTACAAAGTGTACGTGGTTACCGTTGACGGCTGTCGCGACTCCACGACGGTTCAGGTGAACGAGTACCCGAAGCCGACGCCGATTGTGGTTGCGTCTGATACGTCGATCTGCGAGGACGATATGGCCAACCTCGCTTCGTCAGGAGGCACCGGAGGGGCGATTACGTGGTTCAAGGTTGGCACGGTGCCGGCCGTTGGCGGCGGGCCTCAGTACTCCACGAAGATTGCAGGTACGTACTATGCGATCTCCACGTCGCCGAACGGTTGTACGCGGACTTCCAATCGCATCACCGTGAAGGTGAACAAGAAACCGGTCCCCAAGATCACGGCGCTGACCCCCATCTCCTTCTGCGAAGGCGACAGCGTGGTGCTCGACGTGTTCCCGAAGGCGGGCGATGCCGTGCATCCGGATTTCTCGTATGCGAAGTACGATTGGTCCAACGGCGCCTCGACGCGGCGCATCGTGCTGCGAGAGAGCGCGACGCTCACGGTTACCGTCACGGATACGAACGGATGTATGGGGATCGATCAGATTACGGTGACGAAGAATCTGAAGCCTCACCCGAAGATCACGTATGCGCCGGATACCGTCCTTTGCGAGGGTGATACCGTCACACTGAGTGCTGACGCCAACTACGACAGCTACGGCTGGAACAACGGGAGCACGGATCGTTCCATCAAGGTTTGGAGAACGGGAGCCTATGTTCTCCTGGCAACCAATTCCGGATGCACCGGCATGTCGGATACTGTTCATGTGATCGTGAAGCCGCGGCCACTCGCAACGATCAGCGGTGCAACGGCGGTCTGCACCAACACGCCTGCGCAGTACAGCGTGCCGGCCGGTACCGGCATGACGTATGATTGGCAGGTTGTCGGTCCAAGCGGATCGGTGAGTTCGGGAGCAGGCACCAATACCATCCAGGTGAACTGGGGCCCGGCGGGCGCAAACAAGGTTATCGTGATGGTGACCGATCCGAGCAGCGGCTGCAAGTCGTACGACACCGTCAACGTGACGGTTGGTTCGGTGCTGGTGCCGAATATCACACCGAGCAGATCGCCACAGCTCTGTGCCGGCGACAGCGTAACGTTGGATGCCGGGCCGGGCTACTCCAAGTACAAGTGGTCCACGGGCGACTCCGTGCGAACGATCACGGTGAAGACTGCCGGCCAGTACACGGTGTCCGTGGAAAATGCTACCGGATGCTCTGGCTCGTCCAATCCGTTTACGGTGACCATCGAGGCACCGCCGAAGCCGGTGATTACGCCGAGCCCATCGCTCAGTGTCTGCCCGGGCGATACGGTGGAGCTCGATGCCGGAAGCAACTATCGTGACTATCTCTGGAGCAACGGCGCGACCATTCAGAAGATCAAGGTTACTACATCGGGCACGTATGCGGTCGTGGTAACGGATACCAATGGATGTCGTGGCCTGTCCGACTCGGTGACCGTGGTGGTGAATCTTCCGCCGTCGCCCGTGATCAACGGTCCGAACTCCGTCTGCATCAATTCGGCGGATGATTACGTGGCAGCCGGCAATCCTGTTGATGCATACAGTTGGAACGTTATCGGTCCGGGCGCAGTGATTCAATCCGGCCAGGGTACGCCAACCATCAATGTCAAGTGGAGTTCGCCGGGTGATGACACCCTGGAGGTGACCGTAACGAGTGCATCCACAGGCTGTGTCGGTACCTTCCGTTATGTGGTGAACGTCGGCACCAGTCTCAAGCCGCAGGTAACGGCCAATGGCACGCTTCCGTTCTGCTTCGGCGACAGTATCGTGATCACGGCCCCGAATGGCTATAAGACCTACGACTGGTATCTGATGCCCGACAGCACGAACTCCATCGGCTCGCAGCAGACGTTCACCGTGAAGGCTCCGGGCCTGTACCGTGTGACGGTCAGCGATGCCGGCGGCTGCAAGGGGTCCGGCGACCTCGACGTAACGCAGAAGGCGCAGATCATCCCGGTGATCAGCCCGAGCACGAACGTTGGCATCTGCCCCGGCGACAGCGCGTTGCTTACCGCTCCGGCCGGCTATGCGAAGTACAAGTGGTCTACGGGTGAGTCTACCCGGGCCATCTATGTGAAGGCGGCGGGCAACTACAACGTTACCGTGTTCGATGCAGATGGCTGCTCCGGTACATCGGCCGACGTGACCGTTACCGGCTATGCTGCTCCGATCAAGCCGGTGGTTGTGCAGGTTGGCGATCAGATGACCGCGGTGGTTGATTCCGTGAACGGTCCGAAGGTAACCGGCTACTCGTGGAGCCTGGATGGCAATGTGATTCCGGGTGCCGTGACTCCGCAAATACAGGCTGTGGTTGTCGGGATGTACTCCGTTACCGTGGTGACCGCGAACGGTTGCAAGGCAACATCCGATCCGGTAAAGCCAGTGCTTGCCACGGCCACAGAGATCGAGGTGCCGCAGCTTACTGCTGCTCCGGGCGAGCGTGTACTGGTTCCGCTGACATTGAAGTCATCCACGAACCTCGACAAGAACAACGTGGAGAACTTCCAGGCGAAGCTGCGCTTCCACAAGACATTGCTGATCCCGGTGCCCAGTTCCTCGACCACGAGCACGATCGTTGGTGACGATCGCGTGGTAACCGTGACCGGTGCTCGTAAGGCCGGCATGGCGACGGGGGATTTGATCACATTGGAGTTCACGGCTGCACTCGGCGACGTGATGCAGACGCCGCTGACGCTGGAGACATTCCGTTGGCTCGATACGACGAACGGCCCCGTGCCGGTGATGGTAACGAGCGGCATCTTCACGTTGACCAATGTCTGTGAGAACGGTGGCGAGCGGCTGCTTTCGGTATCCGGCGCCACGAAGTTGAATGCGGCCCGCCCAAACCCGACCAGCGGCATGACCGATATCGAGTATGAAGTGGTGGAGCGTGGGCGTACGAGCCTGGTGCTCGTGGACATGTACGGTAACACGGTCAAGACTCTGGTGGATGGATCGATCGATGCAGGCAGCTACAAGGTGCAGTTCGATGCCCGTGAGCTTCCGAGCGGTTCGTACTTCTGTGTTCTGCAGACGCCGACACAGCGTCTGAGCAGATTGATGCAGGTGGTGCGCTGATCCATCCGGATTGGCGTCCCACGTTGGTCTGCATTGAAACGAACAACCAAGGGGAGGCGAGCTTGCTCGCCTCCCCTTGGTATTGATAGTGGCCGGCATTTGAATCAAACGACGATAGCTGATAGGTTGCAGCATGGCTTCAGTACAACACCCTCCCGGCCCACGCGGCAACCTTCTCGCGGGGCACTTGGCTCGAATGCGTCGCGATCCTCTTCCGTTTCTCACACAGAATGCTCGGACCTACGGTGATATCGTTTTCATGCGACTGGCCACCATACCTGTCTATCTCCTGAGCCATCCGGATGACATTGAATACGTACTGCTTGCCGCCAATCGAAAGTTCATCAAGCCGCGTCTTCTGCGCGATGCCGGCGAGGTGCTGGGAAACGGACTTCTGACGAGCGAGGGAGATCTGTGGTTGCGGCAGCGGCGTCTGATGCAGCCTGCGTTTCATCGCGATCGCATCAATGCCTACGGTGAGACGATGGTGGAGCTGACGCTTCATATGCTCGATGACTGGAGCGATGGGCTGGAGTGCGACATCCACGATCAGATGATGCATCTTACCCTTGCGATCGTGGTGCGCACGCTGTTTGGAACGGATATCGGCATGCGAGGTTCCGAGGTAGGTGCAGCACTGAACGTTGCGCTGGAGCGGTTCGTGGATCGCCTCAGCCTGAAGCGACTGCTGGATTCCATTCCCTTCCTTCCGCGCAACAGGCGGTTTCAACGTGCTCGTGCCCGGCTGGATGAAATCATCTACGAGATCATCAACCAGCGACGGAGCAATCCAGGTGGAACGGACCTCCTTTCGCTGTTGCTTGCTGCTCGAGACGAGGATGGAAGTCGCATGGACGATCGTCAACTGCGTGATGAAGCGATCACCCTTTTCCTTGCAGGGCATGAGACGACGGCAATTGCGCTTACCTGGACATGGTACCTGCTTGCTCAGCATCCCGAGGTGGAGGAGAAACTGACGGCCGAACTCGATCGCGAACTGGGCGGCGCCCCTCCCGCCGTTGCCGATCTGTCGCGGCTGCGCTACACGGAGATGGTTGTGAAGGAGTCCATGCGGCTGTATCCACCTGCTTGGCGAATTGGTCGTGAGGCGATCGAGGAATGTACCATCCGCGGGTACCGGATCCCGCAAGGCGCCCAGGTTGTCATGAGCCAGTGGATTGTGCATCGCGATCCGAGGTTCTTTGCCGATGCCGATCAGTTTCGCCCCGAGCGTTGGGAGGACATTCCGGGTACCCTTCCCAGGTATGCCTATTTCCCATTCGGCGGAGGCGCCCGGCGCTGCATCGGTGATACGTTTGCCATGATGGAAGCGCGGCTCATCGTTGCCGCTGTCCACCAGCGCTTTCGGCTGCGATTGCTACCGGACCAGCGCATCGATCTCTGGCCCTCAATCACCCTGCGGCCACGTCACGGGGTTCGGATGCAGCTGCTTAGACGATAGAGGCATGGAGAAGGGCGACCGCGATGCGAAGCGCCACGTTGATGGAACAGGTGAACAGTGCTGCGGGACGGAGTGGGGCAATACGTGGCTGCGACTGCAGACATGAAAAAATAATTCGGATTGTAGTCAAAATCGGCGATTCCAGATCGGGATCGCCGATTTTTATGTCCGGCAGACGACAGCGCATTCGCGATTTGAGCACGATTCCGGGAGCTTGGGACGGTAACTTGGTGCCGTTCTTTCTACGGCGGCAACCCGACGTGAACGAGTATGCGAGAGCGCAGCGGCACCCTGGCCGGCATGTCGCCCTTGCCCGGGAATGGTTCCAGCCACCCTCGTCGCGTTTCCTTCCGGTTCGCTGCATCAACAAAATGTCCACAACAATCGGTGCACGTGCAATTGCCGCAGTGGTGGTGGCATGTACGCAGTACCAGTATGCGGATGGGAGCGGGGAGCCGTGCAATCTGCAAGCATGGCCCCGGTGTCCATGGTTCAAAGGGGACCAGCGATGGCTCGTGCTGCCGGTTGACCCTTCCGGTATCGGATTATGGCCATCGGGTCACGACGGCAGGCCGGTGTATGGCGCGTCAACCCGATCCGTATCGGTTCATAAAGACGCAGGGAGAAGAGTGACCGCACTCTTCGAGATAACACCACCTCCTGGAGTAGGCTGGGAGAGCCCATCTCCCAGCCTTTCTATTTTCCGCTCCGTGTGATCATCCTGTGATGCCCGGGCATCTGAGACACCATTGCCATCCGTGAGGCCGCAGGCGAAATCCCGCCCCGCGACAGTCGGAATCCGACCGTGATGTCGGGAGAATCGCAATGATGCGGGTGCCGTGCCAGAAGATGCTCCGCGCGCAGGGAGCGGCAGATCGAAATTCCACCACACCACTCTCCATTGTGAGATACGTGCTCCAATAACTAATTTTCGATACAACCCGTTATAAGCGAATACGTCCGGATCGCAGCGGCGATTCCGGAAGGGTTGGCTGTTAATGCCGTTCCGGCACGCCGGAATCCAGTCCCCCGCGATTCAGGCCAACTGATATACCTGGCTGCCAACGTCAACAATGCTCCCGGACGATTCACCGACCCCCCAGGGAGGGATCAATGAACTACCGACACGTACTTACCCTTGTTACCTTCATCGTACTACCGTTCATAGCGGCGCCGGTCAACGCCCAGATGCCCAGAACAATCAGCTATCAGGGTGTACTTACTCAGCCGAACGGAACGCTTGTTGCGGATGGCAACTACGCCATCACGGTTGCGCTCTACGATAACATTGCAGCCGCCACCCCGATCTACAGCGAGGCACATGCGAGTGTGGCCGTTGTTCATGGGCTGTTCAACATGATCATCGGCTCGCAGACGCCGCTCCCTTCGTCGCTCGCGTTCGACAGGGCATATTTTCTCGGCGTCACGCTGAACGGAACGGAGCTCGCACCTCGCACGCCGTTGACCGCGGCACCGTATGCGCTGCGTGCTGCCGTAGCTGACCAGGCTGCATCGCTTGCGCCGGGAGCTACCGGCGTTGTCACCAGCCTCAATGGGACCGGTGGTGCGTTGTTGCTGCGTGGTGGGGGAGCGACCACTGTGAATCGCAACGGCGATACGATAACGGTTTCATCGAGCGGCGGCGGCGGCGGGAGCGGCATTCAGGGTGTGCAGAGCCCGGGCAATACTATTGCCGTCTCTAACGCGAATGGGCCGGTGGCGAGCCTGGATATAGCAGACGGCGGGGTTACCACGGCGAAGCTTGCAAACAATGCGGTGACCGCAGCAAAGATTGCCGACGGAAGCGTCACCAGCGGCAAGATCGCCGACGGCGGGGTTACCACCGCGAAGCTTCAGGATAGTTCCGTGACAACGGCAAAGTTGCGTGCCGGTTCCGTGACGCAGGACAAACTGGCTGCCAATGTGAGCTTCCCGCCCACCGGACCTGCAGGCGGCGATCTCACCGGCACCTATCCCAATCCATTGCTTGGTACCAACGTTGTTGCGACTGCCAAGATTCAGGATAGTGCGGTAACCACGGCTAAGCTTGCGAGCGGTGCGGTAACCACGGCAAAGCTTGCGAACGATGCGGTGACCTCCGCAAAAATTGCCGACGGCTCCATTGTGGGCGCAGATATCAGCAACGCTGCCAACGTGGGCGTTGCATCGCTTGCCACAACAGGAAGCCTGAGCGCCGGCACCGTAACCGGTGGTTCGCGCCTTTCGGTAAAGGGTGCCGGAGTCACGAACGCAACCTCGTCGTTCGAAGTGGTCAACGGCAACAACCGGATGCTCATGTTCGTGCGGGATGATGGCAACGTGGGCCTCGGCACGCCAAATCCCGGCTCGACACTTGAGATTCAAGGCGTAGCAGCGATGGGACTCTCCGTGTTGAACGGCGGCACCGCCCTGTCAACCATAGCCATTCCGGCGGCGGCGAATGTCAACGTCCCGGTGAACGCAAGCATTGTACGCATTACGGACGATGGCGCCAACGTGAACATCGCCGTTGCATTCCCGGCCGGACTTCCCGGGCAGATCATCATCGTCTCCAACGATGACGCCATCAACGTTGCCGGCGTCATTGCCGCTGCAACGCCGATCAATCCGGGGCAGACCCGCATGTTCGTATTCAACGGCGCAGCATGGAAGCTTGTGAACTGAGGATGCTGCTGCCGCTGCCGCATCGGTGGATTGATCGTACGCAGTGAGAGATCGATCCTGAAGAATCGCTGCCGGCTTACAGGATCCAGAGACGCCGGCCGGGGTGAATCACACCCCGGCCGGCGTTGTTGTATGCGAGGATGTACGGTTCAGTGCGGTGATGTCGGGTTTACAGATGCGTGCGGCCAACGGCGTCGTGTTAGGCCGCCGATCGGGATTACCGGGCGAAATTGTTCAGGGGAGTCGGATGGCTGATAATACGAGATGATCCGTCGAGTAATGATCGTGCGGTTCCGCGTTGTCGGAGCATGGGAGGGCTCACCGCCATTTACGGTTATTGATGACTGGCGCTCAGTCCAATTGCCGTAGCGGTCGTATCTGTACGATCGACTGGTGGAATCCACCTTGCCATGACATTCGCTGCATTCGCTTACGATCAAGACTGGGTTGCCGAGACTATCGTTGATAAACACCTCTGTTGTTGTCAGAGAAGCGACGGAGTCATTCGGGCGAAACCCATCGAATTTCTTACGCAGGAGAAAACCGTTACTGTCGAATTTCATCGTGGAACGGCTCCAGGAGCTGTCGTCATTCCACGTAAGCGCGGTAACCGAAAAGTCCCCGCCACGCTCTACGTGTGTCGTCGATTCCTCAACTAGGCGATTACCTTCGCCTTCCTTGATCGTCTCTGCGGCGATGGTGCCATCTGCATGGAATGTACGCACGATCTCCAGCTGTCGTGAACGTTCAGGCAGGTGATACGTGCGGATGGTATCGTGAGTTTGATCGGCGGAATATGCGAATTCATATAAGTACGTGTCCAGCCCAACACCGCGTGGATGTTTAAAAATGCTTCTCGGAATTGTTGTTACGGATGTTGTCGGGCGACAAGCCGTCGAATATGCATATACTACCGTGGTGGTTAGAGTGTCTTGATCGCTTCCCCAGCGTTCTACATTCCCACAGGGGTCATACCAGGCATGGAATGCAGAAATCCCGGAGGGCGGGATATCATTGAGGAGGGAGTCCGTCGTATTGAACTCCACGACATGCATTACAGGGCCGCGGATGTCGGGGCACGGGTCAGGAAGAGCCACCAAGGCATTCTGAGCGAAACATGCTATGGCGCAACAGGGGAAGGTCGCCACTAGCGTAGCGATAATTCTCCCAATGTATGTATGGGGTCTCGTTGTCAGCACGGTTTGAGGATAAGTGATTGAATCCAATTACGATCGCGTTTCCAGTCGTCCGACTGAGAAGTAAACAATATAGTAATTACCCCATTCGGAGCGGTGTTGGTTGATCCCGGAATTGCCAATGACATGACGGACCCATCCGCTGGACTCCACATCACATATTTTCCGAAAATTACCTTTGTGCCGTCGGCGAGAAGCTTGATGCAGTAATCTCGTATGTCGGAATAATATTGACTTAAATCTTCGTACGGTTTGTGCGGGAAGCAATATGATGTGATAGAGATGGCGTCGACCTCATTCCCTCCCGACGCATGAATCAATTCGTGCAGCAATTTCTCAACGATAAAATTAGGATCGAAGTTCGGGTTTGATGCATTGATTGATCGATCGATTGTGTCGTCGCAAAGAGAGAGTACTTCGTTCTCATATCGGGAATACAGAAGATATCCATTCCCAAGCTCACACTCTGTCGGCGGTAGGCATGAGACGATGATCTTCCGAAATGCCTGTGTGATATCTTCGAGTAGCCCTGGAAAGATGAGGCGGGAAAGGCAGGGAAGTGAAAGGATCTGCTTGTAGGCATTTCTGATGGCCTGCTTCTGCGCGCTTGAGCAGCAATCAATGACCTTCCGGCTCTTGGTCAGGCATTTCCCCCATCCGCGCGGCTCTTGCGGACTCTTGGAGTCGGACGAATAGCCTGGCAGGCTCGGATCGCTGGATCCTCCACCAATGATGCCGGAACCGCCGAGTATGGGGGGGATATACCCTCCGGCGCCGATAAATGGGTCGGCATCTATTGGCTCGTCGACGTCGATTAGCGGATGAGGCTTGATCCCGGGCTCGAGCGGATTTGAACCGATTCTGGTAACTTGGAAAGTCTCGTTGCTCTTGCGAACGCCGATCTGTAATGGTCCAAGTTCAGTGCCGTAATTGAATGGGGCGTAGGGATTCATCGTGGTTGCTTGCAAAGATAAATGTATTGGTTCCGTTGTTACGGTACTATTACCCACTCCATTTCGTGCATGTAATACTTGCCGGAGTTGTCAATCAGGCGAATGCCTATTGCGGCCCGCCCGGTTTGGCTTAAAGATATCTGGAGATTGGTAGAGCCCGCGAACCCCACACTGGTCCATGATATTGTTGGAACTGTCCCGGAATAGTCGCCGCGAGTTGCTGCATTATCTCTGAAACTGAGTTGAATGTCAGTAAACGTTGTACCGCCAAAATTGATGGGGATGCTCATTTGCCATTGCGTGCCGCCACGAAGGAACATGAGCTTTTGAAGAGGAGGCGGAAGAGCCGAGGAAAGATTGACTGTCTGATGTTGGAAGTTCCACTGATCGGCATCAGCAACCAAAAGCTGATTGTCGGTTCCCAATGCAGAGCAGGTCGCTTGGCCTGTAACAATGAGCGGACTATTGTACCATGTTCCGGAAGTCAAATATGACGTACTATTCAAGAACGTGCCTTGTGCGGCACCGATCTTTGCATTGACAATCAGGTCCAGCGGATTGCGCGGCTTCATGTTGGTGAGATCGAGCCAGCTTTCGATGACATCGGAACCTTCGCATCCGCATGGGCGTTTCGTGAATCGAGAAGAGTACGTCATAGAGGTTGAGGGTGTTTGTGAAGTGAGATTGTTCAACTCGCGATGAATATAGGATGCCATTATCAACACAGCAAGTGAATTGCCAACTCTCATGGGGGGTGCTGGTATTGTACGTCGGCGGCTGGTATCGAACCGGCGCATTCCCACTGTGGGATGTCGCTTTGGAGCAGTGGGTGCCATAGGCTGATCTGCAGCGATCGCGGTTGTCCAATTTCCCTAGGTAGACCTCGTCATGAAAACTATGACAAATGCCTACGTCCCCTCTCTGTTTGCTCTTGTTGCGACGCTCATTCTCTGGCTCGGAACCCTGCTGCTCGTCTGGCTGCTGAACCATCAGTGGTGGGAGCTTGTGACGTTGAAGCGCTACCGGATGCTTACTCCGTTGGCAGGCCTGGCCTCGGCAGCGATCTGGTCGCTTGGCATTCTGACGGGAGTGCGCTGGATCAGCACTGTTGGTTCCTTTGCCGCTGCGGGAATCCTCGTGTTGCTGGTGGCGCTGCTTGCGGCACTTCCGGTTAGTGGGATCATTCTGACTACGGCACGAATTGCCCAGGCATTTCGCCGGCGGAACGAACGCCGTGCGGCTGCGCCTTCACCCACCTACTCAGGAACGGGTGCTGTGGCGATTCAGCCTGAGCCTGGGACCACTGTCAGCCGGCGCTCCTTCCTGACGAAGGCCAGTGCTGCGATCCCGGCCGCCACGTTATCCACAGCCGCATTCGGGTTGATCAGTGCCGAGGGCTCGGTGCGCATGCCTGAGATTCCGCTCTACTTCCCAGGGCTGCATCCCGCTCTCGATGGCTTGCGCATCCTTCATATCTCCGATATCCACCTTGGCAACTTCACGGGGCTTGGCACTCTGGAATCCCTTCTGCAGGATGCTGCGGGAGGGAGGCCGGATCTCGTGCTCGTCTCGGGCGATATCGCAGACGATCTGGCGCAGCTCCCGGATGCACTGCGGATGATGGCCGCCCTGCGTCCACGTTACGGCATCTTCGCAACGCTGGGCAACCATGAGTACTTTCATGATATAAGCCATGTGGTCAGGATAATCGAGGCCGGGCCGATCCCGCTGCTGCGCAACACGGGCGCCATCGTGCCCATTGCCAATACGCAGCTGTACATCGGTGGTGCCGACGATCCTGTCTCGCTGAGTGCTCGCGAACGCAACCACCAGTTCCTCCAGAAGTCCGTTGCTGCCGCGTTCAACGGTGCTCCGTCCGATGCATTCCATCTGTTGATGAGCCATCGTCCGGAGGGGTTCGATGTGGCGCGCGAGATGGGGATTGCGATGACGGTATCCGGGCACACACATGGTGCGCAGCTTGGCTTCAACGGGCGGAGCATGTTGGAACCGTTCATGCCGGATCGATATCTCTGGGGGCATTACGAGCGCGCGGGTTCTCAACTCTATACGTCGGCCGGTGTGGGGCATTGGTTCCCGTTCCGGCTGGGCTGTCCGGCCGAGGCACCGCTCTACGTTCTGCGGCGGGCGCAGGCATAAGGCGGTGCGGGCAGTCCGTATCGGTCGGCGCCAACTGGGTTGGAGTATATCCGACGAATGTTCGACGATAGTGAAAACGAATGCGGGGCGATCCGAGAGTTGTTCGGATCGCCCCGCTTCGTATGATTTCGGAGTAAGATCTTCGCCTACATATGCGCGATGATTGCGTCACCAAACTGGCTGCACTTGATCTCCGTGGCGCCCTCCATCAAACGGGCGAAGTCATAGGTGACATGCTTTGCCGTGATGGCACCGTCCATTCCCTTGATGACGAGATCGGCCGCCTCCGTCCATCCCATGTAGCGCAACATCATCTCGCCGGACAGCACAACCGATCCTGGATTCACCTTGTCCAGGTTTGCATACTTCGGTGCCGTGCCGTGTGTTGCCTCGAAGATTGCTGCGCCGCTGATGTAGTTGATATTCGCACCCGGGGCGATGCCGATGCCGCCAACCTGCGCGGCCAGTGCATCGGACAGGTAGTCGCCGTTCAGATTGAGCGTTGCGATCACATCGAACTCGTCAGGACGCGTCAGCACCTGCTGCAGCGTGATATCCGCAATCGAATCCTTGATTACCAGACCGGCGCCCGGCTTCCCTTCCGGGATGCGACACCACGGGCCGCCATCGATCTCCTCTGCTCCGAAGTAGCGCTTTGCGACATCATAGCCCCAGTCGCGGAATGCGCCTTCGGTAAACTTCATGATGTTGCCCTTGTGCACAAGGGTTACGCTCTTGCGATTGTTCTGGATTGCATAGCTGATCGCGCTATGGATCAGCCGCACGCTGCCGGACTGGCTTACCGGCTTGATGCCGATGCCGACGTTCACATTCTCGAACAGATCTGGTGAGCCAACCGTCTTCCAGAAGTCCACTGACTTCTCGCTTGTGCCAAAGCGGATCTTGTCGAACATCTTCGGGAATTCGGTGCGGATGAAATCCATCACCTTCTGCGTCTCGGGCGAGCCCGGGGCCCATTCGATGCCGGCGTAGATATCCTCCGTGTTCTCCCGGAAGATCACCATGTCCACCTTCTCCGGATGGCGTACCGGCGACGGAACGCCCTGGAACCAACGAACCGGGCGCAGACACACGTAGAGGTCGAGAATCTGTCGCAGCGCAACGTTCAGGCTTCGGATGCCGCCACCAACCGGTGTTGTGAGCGGCCCCTTGATCCCCACCAGATACTTCTTCATCGCCTCGAGCGTGTCCTCGGGCAACCAGATTGCCTCTCCGTATACCTCGTTCGCCTTTTCGCCGGCGTATACCTCGTACCATGCAATCTTCCTGCTTCCACCATAGGCCTTCTCCACGGCTGCGTCGAGCACGCGAACGGACGCACGCCAGATGTCCGGACCGGTACCATCCCCTTCGATGAATGGAATAATAGGATGATCGGGGACCTGCATCGTCCCCCCCTGCATCGTAATCGGTTCGCCCCAGGATGGCGACGGAAGTGTGAAGCCCATAGGTTCTGCCAGGAGTTTGAGAGAGGTTCGAAAGGATCGCGGCGCAGCGGCGCTCGCAGTTCGAGGTGTGCCAACGCGGTTGCACGGTCAGCGGCCGAAAATAGAAAGCCGGCTCCGAACGCGCACGGAAACTGTTGTGTACGATGGTGAGCGCACGGCACCGTGCTTCGTCAGGTGCCGGGCTGCACCCTGCTTCTGCGTGCGCTCGTGGCCAGCCCAGCGGTTGCGACGAGGGCAACGCATGCGGTAACCAGCAGCGGCACCATTCCTCCTGCATACGTCCAGACAAAGCCGGTCCAGGTGCTTGCCACGAGTGTGCCAATGCTTGCAAGCGCTGTCTGAAGACCAATCGCCCGGCCGCGCTGATCGTTGGGTATCATGTCGCTGATCCAGGCCTTCGATACACCATCGGTGAGCGCGGAGAAGAGACCGTAGAGTGTGAACGCTGCCCATATCATGATGCTGCCGGCGGCGACCGCGAAGAGTACGTAGGCGGCTGCAAAGATCACGAGACCGGTCACCAGAATACGTCGGCGCCCAAACCTGTCCGAAAGCCGTCCGGCCGGAAGGGCTGCCAATGCAAAGATCAGGTTGTAGATCACATATGCGCCGATCGTTCCGGTGTCGCCGAATCCCGCGCCGCGGGCGCGCAACAGGAGAAAGGCATCGCTGGAGTTAGCGACGGCAAAGAGAGTAAGCCAGATCACGACAACACGGTAATCGCCGGATGCTTCGCGCCAGAACCTGAACAGCTCAGCCAGCCCGGTCCGTCTTATGGTAGGTGTGAAGCGCTTCTCCCGAATGCCGAGCGTTGCCAGTGTCGCAAGGATGCCGGGAATGATTGCGATCAGATAGATCGTCACGTAGTCGCCTGGGTGCCACGCCAGATACATCAATGCGATACATGGGCCGATGGCGGCTCCGATGGTATCCATTGCACGATGAAAGCCGAAGACCGCGCCACGGGTTTCGGGTGTGGAGTGGCCGGCGAGGAGGGCATCACGCGGTGCGGTCCGAATTCCCTTGCCGACGCGATCCACCACGCGCGAAGTAAGCACGCTTGCAACGGATCCGAAAATGCCGGGGAGCGGCTTGCTCAGCGCCGACAATCCGTATCCCAGCGTGACAAACGGCCGCCGTCTTCCGCTGGCATCGGAGAGCGCTCCGAAGTATCCTTTCGACAACCCCGAGATCGCCTCGGCAATGCCTTCGATGATCCCCAGCCATGCCATCGAAGCGCCCAATACTACCGTGAGATAGATCGGGCCCACGGGATAGAGCATCTCGCTCGCAACGTCCATGAACAGCGATACGATGCCGAGGAGAATAACTGCGCGTGAGAATCTTGCCATGGCCGGGAATGTATGGTACGGGCGCAGCACACAGATGCGCTGCGCCCGAAAGGATGGTTGCCGGGTGCCGTGAATCAGCGGACCGTGCCGGGCTCAGCGCACAATGAGCATGCGTCGGGCAAGTGTCTGGCCATCAGTCTCCAGAGAGTAATAGTATGCTCCCGGTGCCAGATGGTCCACGGCTGCATCGATTTGATGCTCTCCACGCTCCATCATGCCGTCGAACAGGCTCATGACCTGCATGCCGAGTGCATCGTACATCACGATGCGGACATGGCCGGCCGTGCGCAACTCGAGCGGAATGGTGGTGCTGCGGCTGCACGGATTCGGGACGTTCTGGCCGAGCATGGCAAGAGAGTTCACTGCTGTGAGGTTGCGCGCGTCAGGCACGGCAAGTGGCGTGGTTGCAACGGAATCACGGTAGAATTCCAGCTGCGTATAGGCATTGGTACTGAAGGATGTCACCTGTCCGTTTGCATCCGCTGCAGTTGAGAAGTAGGTGCCGGCGAAAAGAATTGGTGGCACTGCCATCTGCTTCCACGAGGCACCGAAGTCGCCTGTCTCGTAGACGCCGTTCTGGGTGCCGACAAATGCGCGCGTCGTGCCCGGTTCAAACGTTACGCCTGAGACCTGGGCACCGGAGAACGGGAGTTGTGCGGCGCGCCAGGTTTTGCCTCCGTCGTGTGAGGTGGCAACCATGTAACTGCCGCTGCCGGTGGAGAGCGGGGCAAACGTTGCCATCCCGTCGTTGCCGGTGCAGAATGCAATACCGAACGAGTTGGTGCTGGGTGTTGTGCCGAACGTCCAGGTGCGACCGCGATCCACCGAACGATAGATCCTGCTGTTGTTGGTGCCGAACCAAAGCGTATCGCCGACTGCCATGAACGAATTGTTCCAGCCGGCTTCCGTAGATGTTCCTGTAATCAGCGGAGACGCGAGTGGTGCCCACGATGCTCCCGCGTTGGCGGTAAGGCCGATCCCCCACTTTCCGTTCAGCGGGTCACCAATAAAGATGCCGTTCTGGTCATCGAAGAAATAGATGGCATCGACGAACGGAGTGATTGTTGATACGCTGGTTCGCTGCCAAGACGACGGACCGGTTGTTGTACGGAAGACGGCGGCCTGGCCGGACGTGGGGCCGCTGCCTGCCCAAGCGCGCTTGTCATCGAGAGCGGTGATGCAGTAGAGCCCATCACCGTTGGTTGCCACCTGTTGGAATGCTGACCATGTCAGGCCGTTCAGTGAGCGCGCGACGATCGGCGTCTCCGTGGTCTGGGAGGTGGAGACGTTGGATACGGTCCAAGCAAGGGTAGGCTTCACGGCGCAAAGGCCCGAACCGACTATCTGTTGAAGGGAACCGGCCGCCAGCGCATCGTATTGGAGATGCCAGCCGGGCAGTCGAACGGGAATGCGGACAACGACGTAATCCTCATAGTTCGATGCGCTCAGTTTCAACACCAGTTGCAGGTCACCCTCGGAGTAGAGCACGCCGCTGTTCGGAACCATCGTAACCTGCAGATCCTGTACAGTTGTCTGCAATGTTCCGATGGAGGCGATGCTGACCGGTGCTGCGAGCGAGAGCGTCTGGCCTGCAACGGCCTCGATCGTGAGATTCGAAACCGGCGAGAGCAGATTCTTCAAGGTGAGCCGAACGGTCACATTCTGATTGACGTCGCGAATGGTGTCGCTCGACTTGCCGTTGATGCTGTAACTGTCAATCGCCACACCAGGGATGCCCGTTGGATCGCCGGGTGCCAGCGTTGTGTTGAGTGCAACTGCGCGGTAGGCATTGGCGCGGCGATAGAAGTAGGGCGCGAGCGATGGTGTCCGCACTCTGACGCGATCGCCAGTGACACGGATCTGCATGGCGACCTGATCGGGTGTCCAGTCCTTGTGGCGTGCGGTAACCAGGCCGGCAATGCCCGAGACGATCGGCGATGCGAACGACGTGCCACTGATCGATCCGCCGTTGATCGAGGAACCATAGCCGTTTCCGGGTGTGGTGGTGTAGATATCCGTGCCCGGTGCCCAGACACCAACGGAGACACCATACTCCGAGAAATTGGCCGCCGAATCCTGAGGAGTCGTTGCGCCAACCGAAAGCACGTGCCGCAGGTTGGCAGGGAAGCTGGGAGCCAGATCATTGTTCGTGCCGGCATTCCCGCTTGCCGCCACAACGAGAGCTCCCTTTGTGTATGCATAGTCCACAACGGCCTGCATGGCCGCCACCTGCGATGGGTCCGACGGGCCGCCCCAACTGCAGTTGATGACGCGTGCGCCCATGTCCGCGGCGAAGCGGATACCATCGTACCCGGCAACCACGCTGTTCGTTCCGATGGAGTCGGCTGCACATTTCACCCCGATGAGCCTTGTCAAGAATCCGATGCCTGAGACTCCCTTGCCGTTGTCGCCCCGCGCGGAGGCGCAACCGGCCACGGTGGTGCCATGATATCCTTCATAGCCTGCAACGTTGTTCGGTCTTGGCGACGGATCGTTGTCGGGGTGAAATGCACCGCTCTGCAGCTCATTCAGCGTGGGGTTGCCCACGAAATCCCAGCCATGATAGTCATCGACGAAGCCATCGTTATCGTCGTCGATGCCGTTGGTTCGCTTGTCCTTTCCCTGGGCATCCAGACCGGTCTCGCCTGGATTTATCCAGATATTCGGCCCAAGGTCTTCGTGCGGCCAGTCGACACCCGTATCAACAATGCCAATGGATACCGTGCTGTCTCCCTTGGTGATATCCCATGCTTCCTGCGCATGAATAATTGTGAGCCAGCTCTGCTGTCCGAGAAGCGGATCGTTGGGCGTGTACGCAAGTTGGAAGGTGTAATATGGCTCCGCGAATTCAACCAGACCTGTTGCCCGAATTTCAGTGCCCAGGGCGATTGGATCGTATGGTCCGGAGTATGTGACCACATAGATGCGATCGAATCCGGTGGTAATGTGCTCCTGTGGGCTGTTCTGCTGTTCAACTTCCGGGTACTGTGCCATCGGCAGGAGTGCACGGCGCGAGGTAATGCCCGATCGATCGAGAATTGCATCCAGTGCCGGAAGTTCAAAACGAACATTCCGACGGAGGTTCGGAACGCCTGGTGCCAGTTTCACGATGATTGTGCCTGCGAGGTACTGCGGCGAGGCAGCGGCTCGGGCGGCAACCAAGCCGCGTGCCTGCGCACCATCGCCGGCAAGCATGACGGGAGATGCCAGAAGAACGAGCAGGAGTGGGATGAGGGGACGAAGTGAAAACGTCATCGCGGTGCCAGATAATTGATCGGAGCGTGCCGCTGCAAGGCGCCGCGCACCGGTTGATGATGTGGGTAACAAGAGGGCGAAGATAGGGAGTGGTGGGGCGCGATAAAAGGGGAGAGCAATGTGGTGATTTCCTCGCCGGAACTATCCATCTTCCCGCCACTTACGTTCAGCCTTACGCTCGGACTGCCGCTTCTTCACATGCAGTCTGCGTTGTTTGGAAGCCGTTGTCGGTTTGGTGGGAACGCGTGGTTTTTCATATGCCAGAGCGTTGTTGAGAATACGCTCCAGGCGTTCCAATGCAGCAATCTTGTTCGCCCGCTGCGAACGTTCAACGCTGCTCGAGACGCGAATGGCTCCATTTGAGTCGACTCGAGCGGCAAGCTTCTCGAGCAATCGTCCCTGCGTTGCCTCCCTGAGCCATGGCGATCCTGCGATCACGAGACGAAGGCTAACTTTCGTCTCCACCTTGTTCACATTCTGTCCGCCGGGACCACCGCTTCTGCTGGTGGTAACGTCGAGCTCGGAGAACGGGATCGTCTCCCCGGTGATCAGAAGAATCGTATCGTCGCCTGCAGGCATAATCCGGAGGTTCCGACTGTTGTTCGTGAATGATTCGGTACACTTCAAAAGTACGTCGCCTTCATCATTCGGCATCTGCCCGGCTGGATGGGCCCGCGGCTCAACTCATGACTTTGGAGACTCGGTATGAAGAACGTTCTCGGCATCATCGCCATCGTGGCTGCGGTTGCGGTGCTTGGCTACTGGTATTTTGACGGCGCACACGTCTACAATGTCGATACTGTGAAGGTGGAGAAGGTGGACCCGCTGTTCGGCACGAAGTACACGGAGTGGGTGGCCGATCCCCACGTCGGACTGTTGCCGGCAATCGGGCCGATTGTAGGCGGATTGTTCGTAGTGGGATGCGTTCTGCTCATTATGGGCGCGCGCGACCGCGCAAGGACACGAACTACTCCAGTTGGAAGTGTGTAGGAGCATTGAGAATGCACGTGGCCAGGCGTCGTACCACGCCTGGCCACGTGTGGTCCAGGAAGCCCTCATCCTACCAGATGAGACGCATCACTAATAATTGCAGAAGCAGACTCCGACGACGCATTGCCGACCGCGGCCTATATCAGCGTGAATGGCGCCGGCGTGCGACAAGCAGTTTGGCTGCCTTGCTGCCGGTAGGATCATCGGGCACCCGCGCGATATGCCGACGCGTTCCGCTCCGGTGCGAAACCAATGCGTTCGCGCGCTGAACCGAATCGCGCACAGCCGCAATCGATGCCATCGCGATCGAATCGCAGTTACATGGTGCTGTAGCAATCGAAGCCGGGAGAGGCGCTGGTGATGTAGAGTGAATCGACATAACCTGTTGTGGTACCGAAGGCGGAGCTACGGCACCATGCCCTACATAGCCGGCCGTTCCACCCACCATAAGAGCTCCGACGATCAATCCCCACGCAGCCGGACCAAGTCGTTTGCCCGTTGCCTGGCTCGGAGCCGAGGCATTGGAGGAACCAGGATGCTCGCCAGCACCCTCCTGTGCAGAAGGACTGCTCGAAGCAACCCCGCCGAGGCCAATTGCTGCGTTGAGACGGACAAGCATATCCAGTTCCTCTTGTGATGACATTGTGTCATGCACTTCGTTGCGGGAGAGCGCTCCATGGAGCTTCAATTGCTGCATGAAGGCGGCACGTTCTTCGCTGTTGACTATGAGGGACTGAAACATGTCAACGGCATCACTGTCCGAGAGATCGCCGTCGAGCAGATGGTACACCTTTTCGTTCATTGGTCCTGAAGATAGAGGGCAAGGCGCTGGCGCAGGGTGTCGCGCGCCTTGAATATCCGGAACTTGACCGTTGAAATTGCCGTTCCTGTGATCTTAGCGATTTCGTCATACGAATGTCCTTGCACATCTCGTAGGATCACAGCTTCACGGTAGATAGCTGGCAGCCGTTCAATCTCGCCGGTCAAGGCATCCTGCAACATGACATCCGGTGTATATTCAGGTACCGGAAGCTGCAGGTCATCGATTGTATCGTGCTCCTTTCGTGCTCTGATCATATCGATACAGACGTTGCGGGTCAGACGAAATAACCACGCCGCAACGTTTGTACCATCCTGGTACATTCCTGCGTTCTGATACGCCTTCAACAACGATTCCTGCATTGCGTCTTTGGCTCGCTCGCGATCGCCAATCATGCGGCAGCAATACGTAAAAAGCCGCTCACGATATCGATCGTAAAGGCCAAGGAACGACTGCTTATCACCACTTGCGATACGACGAAGCAGTTCATCGTCGGAGGTCAGCGTTTGCCGATTCGTGCGTGCAGACAAAACGAACCCGTTCAGCTTGTGATTCTGACTGGAAGATGTAGAAGGTATGAACCTCAACAGCTTCCGTGCCATTCACCGACGAAGCCATTCTGGAGCCTCAATCGGTAAACGAATTGGGGGGGTGGAATGTTAGTCGTACAAGGCTATTCAACGACCCGAAGCCATGTTTGGTTTCATCAACCTGCCATCTGTACACCATTAATTTCCTGACATCCATACAGCGACGCCCGCAGTACCACCTGCGAGATCTCTGCTCTGGGATGAAAACCGGCAATATCTCACGATTCCCGGTGGCTCAGTGCATCCATAACGTCCGAGGAAATCGGATGACCAGTTCGGTCCCAGGCCTCGGTGACTGTAATCGCCACCATGTTGACGATGTCCTGCACCTGGCTGGAGTTCTGGATCACATGGACGGGTTTATTCATGCCCATAAGAATTGGGCCAATGGCCTCACATTCACCAATGCGCATGAGAAGCTTATAGGCGATGTTGCCGGCGTCGATGTTGGGGAAGATAAGGACATTTGCGGCCTGCCCGCCGAGAGTATTGAATGGATAGAGGGCGTTCAGCATTTCCGGGGAAACAGCCGTGTCGGCGTGCATCTCTCCGTCCACCATCAGGTGAGGATGTTCGGACTTTACGAGCTCCGTTGCGCGGCGCATTTTCGTGGCAGCAGGGTGCTTCGAGTCGCCAAAGTTCGAGAACGAGAGCATGGCAACTCGAGGCGTGGCCCCGAATCGTTGGGCGATCTCGGCAGCCATCATGGCAATCTCGGCAAGCTCTTCGGCCGGTGGATCGATATTCACCGTTGTATCGGCCAGGAAGAACTGGCCGCCGGACTTCGGCATCATCACGTACAATCCTGCAACGCGTGAATACCGGTGGTCGCGTCCAACAACCTGCAGTGCCGGGCGGATCACTTCCGGGTACGCGATCGACGCGCCCGCCACAAGTCCGTCGGCATCCCCCTGTCGTACCATCATGAGGCCGAAGTACATCGTTCGCTGCATCAGGCGACGTGCACCGGCTGCGTTGATCCCCTTCCGGGAACGAGTCTCGAAGAATGCGTCTGCGTATCCGAGTCGTCGCCCATCGTCCATCGGATTGGTCAGCTCCACTCCTTTGAGATCGATATGGTTCTCCTCGGCAATCGATCGCATCAGGTGGCGACGACCAAGCAGAACCGGTTGGCATATCCCTTCCTCGACAAGCCGCTGCGCAGCCCGCAGTACAACAGTCTCCTCGCCTTCCGGAAGCACGATTCTCTTGAGCGGCCGTCTACGCTGAGCACGATTGATGATCGGGACCATGAATCCGCGCGATTTGCCGAGGCGGCTTTCCAGATCATCGGTATATGCATCCCAGTCGGTGATCGGCTTTCGAGCTACGCCGCTCTCCATTGCGGCACGGGCAACGGCCGGCGCCACCCATAGCAGCACGCGCTGGTCGAACGGCTTTGGGATGATATACTCCGGACCGAAACTGAGCGGCTTGTCGCCGTAGCTTCGGATCACCGAGTCCGCAACGTCCTCGCGTGTCAGGGCGGCAATGGCCCGTGCCGCGGCAAGCTTCATTTCATCATTGATGGCGCGAGCGCGTACGTCAAGCGCGCCCCTGAAGATGAAGGGAAAGCCGAGCACATTGTTCACCTGATTCGGATAATCGCTGCGCCCGGTTGCCATGATGATGTCGCTCCGGACCGACGTTGCGTCATCGTAGCTAATCTCCGGATCAGGGTTGGCCATCGCGAACACGATTGCATTGGGAGCCATGGATGACACCATCGGTTTTGTGACCAGGCCTGCCTGCGAAAGGCCGATGAAGACGTCCGCTCCCGCCATCATCTCGCCCAACGTGGCGTGATCATCTCCATTGACAAACTCCTGCTTGTATTTGTTCAGATCATCGCGCTTGCGATGAATCAATCCCTTGGAGTCGCACATGTAGATGTTGCTGCGGTTCGCCCCCAGAAGCACATAGAATCGCGCGCAACTGATCGCCGAAGCGCCGGCTCCGGATATCACGATCTTGACTTGATCGATCTTCTTCCCCTGGATCTCCAACGCATTGATCAACGCCGCGCCGGAGATGATCGCGGTTCCATGTTGGTCGTCGTGAAACACTGGAATGTTCATCCGGCGTTTGAGGGCCTCCTCAACTTCGAAGCACTCCGGGGCCTTGATATCCTCGAGGTTGATGCCACCGAACGTAGGCTCCAGAGCTGCGATCGTCTCGATGATCGCCTCGGTTTCGGATGAAGATATCTCGATATCGAATACATCGATATCCGCGAACTTCTTGAAGAGCACGCCCTTCCCCTCCATTACCGGCTTGCCTGCAGCCGGGCCTATGTTCCCCAGGCCCAAGACGGCGGTACCGTTGGAGATAACGGCAACTAGATTCCCCTTTGCTGTATACTCGTATACCTTCTCCTCATCCGCGGCGATTTCACGGCACGGTTCGGCAACGCCGGGACTGTAGGCCAGTGAGAGGTCGCGTTGTGTAGAGACGGGTTTCGTGGAGATCACTTCGATCTTACCACGTCGACCCATTCGATGATATTCGAGTGCTTCCTCGCGCTTGATCATATGGTTCAATGGATGTGGCTGTCCGGACCGGCAATCCCTCGAACAGGTTCATACAGCCGACGCTTGGGCGTCGGTTCGCACACGGTCATGGAAGGTTGCCGGGTGTGATCGAAGTGTGCCGATAACGCAATTGAGCGGCAAAGTTAGAAGAAAACGTGCGCGCAGCCCCATCGATTTCTTCCGGCAACACCTGCCAGGGCGATGCTTGCGGCAACGAGCCGGGCGGCTGCCTCACGAGGCGGATGAAAGGTCCGCAACTTCCCGGGCTGTCGGCCGGCATCCGCCATTCGATCGGGATGCCCGGAAAGAGCGTTCGACTCGTTTGGGAGTAGGACGGCTCTGCACGGGCCGGACATTCAGTGCGCCTGTGCAATGGGGTGGAAACGTTGGAGCCCGTGTCGGTGGGCAGAAGTTACCGGTGCACAGAAGTTAATGGGCCCACTTCGCTTCCCTGATGAGTTTGGGGCTCGAAGTTCGCCTATAAGTTCCGTAAGTTAGGAGCTCTGGTGGTTGTTTGAATACCATCCCTCGTCGGCGGTCGCATTCCGTACATGCGAACGTCCGATCCCGCTGTAATGTCGTCGATTGGGCTGCATGCTGAGCCCTTGAATCATGCGGCGACTTGGCTCCGCGGCACCATGGCCACATGGTGCATGATGATGCAAACCGTACTGCTAACCGCCTGCGACCTGATGCGTTGTATAGGTTGAACACCTGCGTGTGCGTCGATAGGACCTGATGGCCAGGCCTGAATCTTCTCGTAATACGTGGCTCTTTCTACGCTCATTCCAGATAGAATCCTGCGTTTTCTGAATGCGTTACCGGTGTCGGGTGACCCGTTCGAATGGATTCCCGTGTTCCGCGACGAGTTGTGTCTGCTACTTGGCGATGTTGACAGGGTAACCGTAAACGTCAATGTTGTGTGCGATCTTCAGAAGGGCTTGTCCCGCCGACAGTTGA
>JAFDZV010000038.1 GCA_018266795.1 Bacteroidota bacterium
CGACAGGCGGCCGAGGGAGTCGTACTCGTAGCGGGTCGTCAGATTGAGATGGGTCGAATCGCCGAATGCAGCCACCTCGCGACGAAGCCTGCCGAATGCATCCATGTACCGTGCGAAAGCCACATGGTTCTCGTTCGTATCGATCTCACGGGAACAGAATCCGTAGAACTCCTGCCCGGAGATTCCAAGACTCGCAGGACTGCCGTATGCATAGCTCATCGCGCCCGAGGTGCCGTCCGCGTTGATCGTCTGCACGGGGCGGCCCAGGGCGTCGTAGACGGTCCGGACGGAGTCATGCTCCGGATCCTTCGTCTTCGTCCGCCTCGCAAACCCCGTGTATGCATGGAGCGTGGTATCCACACGGGGCGTGGAGCCCTCGCCGCGGATGTCCGCCTGCACGGAGAGGAGGCGCCAGTCCGCGCCGAGCCGGTTGCGCGCGGTGGCGCGGCGGGCGATATCCACGAGCGGGTTCCAGCGGCCGATGTTCGCGGAGTGAAGGGAGTCATCCACCTTCGCGGTCACGCTGGTGGTAAGGGAATCATCGTTGTAGGAGTAGGCCAGCGTGTAGTCCGCGAGGCGGTTGATCTTCCGGAAGGTCCCCTTCAGCATCAGCATGGGGCGCACGTCCGCGCCGTCGAACCCGCTCGCGAACTCCACGCGCGCATCGGGCGTGGAGACGTCCAGCAGCACGCCGAGCTGCGCGCCGGCGCCGAGCGCCAGCAGACTGCTCTTCACGGAGGTGAGGTCCACATCCAGATAGAAGCCGCCGGCCACGGGGCTGCTCTGGAGCGTGCGCCCCGGATGCTTCTCGTGCGCAACGGACCCGCCGCCGCCACCGCCGCCCCCCGTGGTGCAGCCGAAGAGATAGGTCTTCGTGAGGCTCAACGCCGGAAAGGTGACCTTCAGCGTGACGCATTCGCCGATCACCGATGTGACGAAGAGGCGCAGCCTGGCGCTGTCCAGGCTCACGATGGATTGCGTGTTCGGCGGCAGCACGGGGATGCTCAGCGAGCCCTCCGCCGGCCCCTGCCAGATGTAGGGAATCGGCGATGTGCAGAGTGCCTGCACCGTGCGCCCCCCTCCCTTCTCGTGCGTCCGGCCGCACTCCGGGCACGCCGGCGCCACGTGCGAGGGATCGTCCGCGAAGAGCGACCCCCATGCGTGCACGTTCTCCGTCTGCGAGGCGTAGGTGATCCCGTCCCCGAGGTTGCAGTCCACGGTGTCGTGGTTGAGCACGTACTGCGTAAGGCCGTAGCCCTCGCTGGAGTCGCGCCCGGTTACATCCTCCAGATAGACGGTGTCCGGACTCTGGAAGTCGCCGGGATGCCAGACGGTGCGCACGCGGCCGTCGGCATCGTACTCCACGCGGGAGTACCAGCCGTTGGCGTCGCGCGTGCCGGTCACCTGGCCGAAGTAGCTCCGCTCCACATACTGGCTGATCACGCTCGTATCGATGCCGCCGCCGGTTGCATACCTGCGGACCATGCTCCTGGTGGCCATCGGCTCCTCCGTCATGTTGCCGAAGAGCGCGCCGGCCAGGGTCACAGGACGAACGGAGTCGTTGTTGGCAAGCATCCCCGAGGTGATTACCGGGTCCGGACCACCAACGCTGTCGTTGCTGAACGTGTATATGTTACTGAAGCTCTGGCGGGTCTCCGCGCCGTTCACGTTGCGGGAGTAGACCGGCAGGCGCTGCACGTACCCATAGTCCGCCGCCTTGAACGCCGCGCTTCCGCCGTCCGCGATGATGCTGTCCGCAAGCTTCAGGCCGTACTCCGTGTAGGAAAGGGGATCGCCGGGATCGTGCGTCGTTCGGTAGAGCGTGGCCTTCCCCTGGAGGATGTGCCCGGCTGCGTTCTTCAGGATGGTCCGCGTGGGAAGCCCGCCGACCGGTGCGACGCGCAGACGCTCCGTCTCCGTGGTCGTGGTGGTCACGAGGATCCGGGGATCGTACATGGCCTGCTCCCAGCGCATATGCGCGATCGCCGTATCGATTGCACGCAATGAGTCCCAGCGTGCCAGCATCGCGAACTTGTTCAGCCACACGCGTGTGAGCGTGGCCGTGGTGTCGAAGTACGGCAGATGCGCCACCGTCTGCTCGATCGTGGTGATCACGCCGCCGGTGGCGGGGTTGCGGACCGTGGTGGCCGTACCGAACGCGTCCAGCCCGAAGATCTGGCGGAGGGTCAGCTCCGGGCCGTAGCGCCGCGCCGTATCGATTGTATAGTCCATGCTGGTCCAGGACTTCAGCAGCCCGTTCACGGAGGTCTTCTGCGCCGTATCCAGGATCAGGAACGGTGTGCCGAACCGCGCGGTGGCGATGTTGTACGTGCTTCCCCATGCCGACATGGAGGTGGTGCTGGGGCTGGCGCTGGTCCAGCTCTCCGTCACCGTGGTGTCGCCGGCGCCGGTGGTGGTGGTCCGGTAGTTCGACGTGTAGAACGGCGGCGGCAGCTTGGGCGCAAGCGATGGGAGCGGGAAGCGGCGGTAGAGCTGCTCGGTGCTCACGGTATCGTGCGAGACCTCGTCCATCCGGTAGTGCGTGGAGCTCTCCGCGAACGTGGTGCCCGATGTATAGCTGAACCGGAAGTGATCGCTGGTGAGCGTGGTGCCGCCGGCATCGGCCTTCCAGAGGATGCCGGCCACGTTGGTCAGCTTCGCGGCATCGGTCATGGTGCCGTCGTTGTAGACACTCAACGTGTCGCCATTACCGCTCGACGTGAGATAGAGGCTCTCGTTGGAACCGATTGCATAGGAAAGGTCGCACTGCTTCCTGAAGTAATCCACCGTGTAGCGCGCGTCGGGCTCCGTCACCGAGCGCAGGCGATAGTTGCGCAGCGCGATCGTCACGCCGGACTGCGGGAAGCCGAAGTTCACGTACCGGCGCTCGTACGGCTCGTAGGTGAAGTCCGTCCTGCGTCCCTCGGGATCGATGATCTCGGTGACATAGCCCAGATAGGACTTGTAGAGATCGGCCGTGGTGTCGTTGTAGTTGGCGAGTACGCCGGCGGTGCCCATGTAGCCGTTCCCTGCGATCGGCATCCAGTCCGTCTCCGTGCCGTGCCCGCTCGGCATCACCACCCCGAACTTCACCTTCGTGCTCCTGCCGAACGCCTCGATCGTCATGGAGTTGATGCCGTACGTAACGTTCATGCCGGCGTCATACGATCCGATGAACAGGGCCCGCCCGCGTGAGGAGTCCGAGTTGTACTGGCCGGAGATCCCCGGAACCGCCGTCGGATAGTGCCGCGATCGATCCAGCGACATCAGCCGGCCGGTGCCGCCGTTGATCTCCTCCAGGTAGAACATCGTCGGCCCGCCCCAATATCCACCGCAGCGTGTCTCGTCCTGGAAGTAGGCCTGGCCGAACGGGATGATCCACTCGCGGAACACGTACTCCAGCCCGTCGCCCGGATAGTAGCGCACCACGCGGGGCGTGATCGGCCAACGGTTATAGTCATCCTCCGGAAGGCGCTGCCGGATCTCCTGCATCCAGTACGTGGAGTCGAACTCCACGATCGCATAGCCGCGGGAGTTGGCCTCCATCGGGAGATAGTATCCGGAGTAGATCTGCCTGCGCCGGTCCGCGGAGGTATCCTCGCTCCTCTCGGTGGCGCGCGTCAGTTCCAGGATGCTTCCATCCGAACGGAGCAGACGGATATTGTCCACGAAGGTATTCCCGACGGCCGTCTCGGCACCGTAGGCGCCGAAGTCGATCATCCGGTTGGAGAAGTCGTAGCCGTCCATCGCCCAGATGAGATCCTTGTCCTTCAGCGTATCCATCTCGGGATCTTCGCTGTTCAGCTTCGAGTGGGGATCGCAGACGAAGTGCGTGCTTGTTCCCAGCGCCTGCACCGCGAAGCCGTTCACCCCCAGCAGCCACGCCGGCCGGTTCTGATGGAACTTCTCCCAGCCCGCATACGGGTTGCCGAAATACCCGTCCGGCGCATGATGCGCAACCACGTAGCGCCGGAACGCCGTGAACCCCACGGAACCGCAGTAGTTGAGCGAGGTCTCCAACTGATAGCCGCTCTTGGACCACTTCGCGATCGGATAGCTGTAGCTGACGTTGCCGTTGGATTCGGAGACGATCAGCTTTCCATCGATGGAGAGCGTCTTCCCCTGCGCGAAGCCGCGCTCGTCGTACATGTCCTGCGCCTTCTTCAGGGAGAAGACATCGGAGCCGTACTGTGCATGGAGTGCGGCAACACAGAGAAGAAGCGCGGCAATGAACGAAGTGAGGGTACGCATGGGGGAGTCGTTAGTCGTCAGTAGTACGCCCCGCTGTGCGGGGCTTTGGTCAGTAGTCAGTTGTTCGCAGGGCTTCGGTCTTCGTACGTGGGTCTTGGTGCCTGGGTCTGGGTCATTGCGACAGGAGGCGCCTTGCACTTCGGCATAACTCATAACGCGTCACCCATAACTCACTCATCACCCACAACTCATCACGTCTCTCACATCTACCTCGTCACCACAACCGGATATCGTCCCACGATGCTTCCGTTGCGGACGATGCGGAGAACGTAGTAGCCGCTTGCGAGCCGGCTCACGTCCAACGTGCGGAGAAGGCTTTGGCCGGCTGCGATATCGGCATCGAAGCGGGCGGCAACGGCGCCGTTGACTCCCACCACCTGAACCTGATAGCGGCCGGTCTCCAGGCGTGTGGCGGCGAGATCGGCGGTGGTGCTTGCGGGGTTCGGCACAACGCGCACCATCGGTGCGGGAGCACCGCCGCGCTTCACGGTGCGCGATGAGTCCGGCGCCTGGATCACCAGGTCCACCGGCATCAATTCCCAGCTCGTACGGCCGGAAAGATCACGCGAGGCGGGGTCGACCACCTCGATCTCCGGACGCATCTGCATGGCCACGAAGGGAGTGTACTGGAACACTCCAACCGAAGCGATGTCCAGCGTGGAAAGGGTGTCCAGGCCGTGCTGCCCGAAGAGCAACACCATGCGCGTGGTGTCGTGCGCCTGATCGCCAACGCCGGTGCGCCCCATCAGCGTGAGGAAGATGTCCGTGAGGGTATCGCCGTTGAAGCGCGTGAACGCGGCCGATCCGGTGAGTCCCTCCCACTCCGGATAGGTGATGCGCGTGAAGGAGCGCTTCAGAGAATCGGGGATCGGATCCAGGCAGGGATCCACGGTGTCCGAGCCGGCGCCGGCCGCGGGCCTTCCCCAGACGATCACGCGCGGCAGCAGGTGAAACGAGCCGTCGCGAGCCCCCCATACGGTGTCGGGATGGCAGTCGAAGTTAAGGTTGCCCGTATAGAGCACCATCATGCCGGCGTGCACGGAATCGGCGGGAGGGACATCGTTTCCCGGAGTCTGCGCGGCCGCCCGCGGCGCAAGCACGCCGGCAAGGAGCAGCACAAGCAACGCGCACGCGGCGCGGTTGGTATGGGATCTGTTGTGTCTCATGTCGTAGTAACGATTCATCCGGAAGGCTCCCGGCAGTATACAATCAGGCATAACGTTCCCGGCCCCGAACTTCATCGGCGCAGCGGAGCATTCATCGGCCACGCAGGTACCCGCACGGCCCGCATGCCGAAAGCGACGGGCGCAGGATGCACCGCCGCCGATGCAGCGGGAACATATCGGCACCGGCACCGGAGAGCGACGCATGGGGCTGCAACCGTGGCATGGTCAGCCCGCGGAGCAGCAGAACGCTCACCGGCGATATTGTTCCGCCCACGCAACCGGCGCGCGCGGAATTCGATTATCAGCAGGGCATGTGGCGAGAACGGCGGCGCGATCTGTGGGAAGTCGTACGGGGGAATGCGCCGTTCCCGTTGGTGATTATCACGAGGATATCAACGAATGCGAAATACGTGTATACGGATGTAATACGCAAGTGATTTTCATACCATGCATGAATTTTTTCGGTCGCGCCCGGCGTGCCGCCCGGCATGGCGCGGCCTCGCGGTGCGTGAGCCGCCGGAAGGATCCGGGCGTCACGGCCGATCCCTCGGCGCACGAGGCCGGCTTCAACAGTCGGCACTCTCCGCGCAGCGTACCATTCGGCTTCGCCGCGCCCCACCGGTGACGAGAACGTGGAGTACCCAACGATATCGGCAATCGCGATCGGCAATCGGATCCCCGGCCGTTACAACCTGTGTTACGGTTGCACGCAAACGGCCGGACGCACTATCTTTGCGATCCCCCTGCGCGTGCGCACGGGGAACTGCACCCATCGACTAGTGGTTAGGTCGCCACTCTTTCAAGGTGGTAGCACGGGTTCGAATCCCGTTGGGTGTACTCAGAGCTTACCGTTGCTTTCCCTTCATTACCCGCCATCGCCAGTAAAACAGCCCCTTCCAGGGCGGCTCCCAGGCTCAAGACACTTCCCACGCCATGCCCCGACGTGGGGCAAACAAGGTTTTTTCTTACCCCGTTTCTTACCCCCGTCGTATCCTGCGCTCCACATGACGGGGGATGGCTATGCGAATGACATTCTGCCTGCGTAACGCGGCGGCCAAGCAGGAGACCGCGATTGCCGGTTACGTCCACTGGACCACGCCGGCCGGGTACCATCAGCAGAAACGTACGTCGCGGGGCGATCCGGATACCCTTGCACGGATCGCGGTGAAGGTCCGGGAACGGCGGAGCAGGATCACGGAGCAGGAGCAGGAGCAGCACCCGGCACCATCTCCCAGGCCGGCAGGGATTGAGCAGGGCCCGCACGAGAACGGGCGCCCTCCATCGGATCGGCGCCCGTGTTTCTACGTCCCCGTGTATGGATCAGCGTCTTGTTACTGCAGCCCCCACGGCGGGATTACCAGTGTGGAGGAACCGTCCGGGATGAAGCTTCGGCAATAGCCTTCACCGGGCGCGATATGGCCGCCGCAACCGGGTGCAACGCTCACAATCTGGTTGCCTTGCGAATCGAATACGGCAGGCGTGCCAGTGCCGGCCGTGGGGAGCGTGATCCCCTGACCGCACGGGTTACTCACGATACCCGTTTCATCAACACACCAGTAGTCAGTGCCGCAACAGCGGTATGATATGGTCCAGTAGTTGTACTGCGTGTTGTGGTCGATTATGAATTCGGAGCAACCGTCTGCACCCTTGAAATACCACTCTTCGATGTTGGCCCGCACTTCGCCGCCGATGGCGATCAACAGCGCCGCTCCGAACACGGCGAATAGAATGATTCTTTTCATGGCGTTGAACTCAGATTGGTTAGTGTAAGTCGCCGAGAATACTTGCAGTGACCATGAGAATAGTCCCGCTATCCGCCGCGAAACAGACGCCGCCACTGCTCGAAGGCGAATACACTCCGCCGGTGCCCGGTGCCACGGTGCAAATAAGATTGCCGGCGCCATCGAATGTCGCGGGCATCGGGTTTCCGTCGGATATGACCATTCCGTGTCCACCGCAATCCCAACCACGATCCAGCCAGTGACACGGGTCTGAATCATCGCAATCGCGCGTGATCCACTTCACGCAACCATTGTCAAGCGTGATCTTGATGTAGTCGAAGCAGCTAGCGCCGTTCTCGGCTCGGTTCCGTTCAATCGTGGTTGCGTAGATGGATGCAGTGGATAGGCATAACAAGGCAGCGACCATAAGGCCGGCAAGGATCTTCATAGTTGTGTTCCCGTAGTGGCGTTAATGAATGTTGTTCGTCTTGCTCGGATCAATTTCTACCATTGTCAGACGCTCCGTTGCAAGCATCTCCGGTTCAGGTACTGCCTTGATCTGAAGATAGACGCGGCGCCCGCTGAACCTGGAGAGGTCCACCATGAACGAGTTTCCCATCAGGGTATCCATCGGCCGCTGCGTGTTGCACCATATCCCGGAAAGTCCCTTTGCAAGCGCCTCACCGTTTGCAGCATCGATCAGAGTAAGATCACACGACCAATGCACACAACAGCGCCTTTCACCTCGTGGCATGGAAACGAGGTGCAGGACACTGCTTATGTCCCCAGTAATTCGCGCACCTGTGGATACGGTAAACGGTTTGGTAGCAAATGTGCGGAACACTACAAACGACGATTTTGCCTCCTCGAAGGCAAGCGGTGTTGATTGCTGGCCGCTTACCAACACTGCTCTAATAGTGGCATTCATCATCCCGAGAGCATTTGCATACTCGATTCGTGTAGCCTTAACCGGCGTCTTGCCGGTTGTCTGAGCATGCATATGGACGTATGCAAGCATCAGAAGCAAGGCCGCGGCGAATGCTGGTGATCGCCTCATAACACATCCTCCGATCAAGTGAACAATGGCGGCGGGAGGTGCCGCAAACATACGTGTGTGGAACAGTAACGGCGGGAACATACGGTAAAGGTTGGGGCATGTCAAGCGGCGGCCGGTTACAAGGCAACGAGTACCCATTTGGGTGCACCTGATAGGACGGGCCGTTGGAAACGACGGCCTTTTCCGCTTCCCCGGAACCCAAACGGCTGCCGCCCGACATCGCAAGGACCTCCTCGAGCGTTGCGATCCGATTCCTCCCCTCGTCATAAAACCGTTTGTCCGGATGGTCACGCCAGCCGGCGTTGGGTGAACATCGATCGGTGCATTCCCGCAGCGGCCGCGAGATCGGAAACGAGGGAGACGCCACCCCATGCGCAGCGCGTGATGTCCGTGTCCGCCGTCTCCAGCTCCGCCAACCGGCGCCGCAGCCCGCACTGCCGCCACGTGCATGACTCTTCGAGACGCCGAAGGAGTCCGGCTCAAGCACCTCTCCGGCATACGTCCCATTCTCGTTCTTCCCATCCGCATACTCCCATCCACGTTCAACAAACATTCTCCCGTCCCACTTCGTTCCCGGTGAACTTCGGAGGCTTCCGGCTCTCTGGTTCTCGAACACACCGGGCGCACCGAGCAGATAACCGGCCGACATCATGACGCTCAGGTCGAGCGCGCCCCTGCATCCGTGCCGAGTGCAGTGGGAACCGATCCGTTATACTCCCTTCCGTGGCATCGCGGTGTTGGGCACCGCCATCCGGACGCGGGGGCCGGATACAATTCAGGCCCACCGCGCTTCGTGCCTGTGATTGCAGCCCCGCCGACCAATAGAACCTCGGAGGATGCGCCCCTGCCTCCCGATCGAACCCGCCCCCTCCCGCTCGTATCCCTTGACACGTATATACCCGTAGAAGTATATTAGATGCATGGAATCCGTGTTCGACATCATCGCAGAGCCGAACCGCCGCGCGATATTGAGCCTTCTGGTCTCCTCACAACAATCGGTTGGAGAGATCGGGCGTCAACTTCGCATGCCGCAGCCCACCGTCTCCAAGCACCTGCGGGTGCTGCGGGATGCCGGCTTCGTTGAATCCACGGTGGACGCACAGCGCCGTCTCTACCGGCTGAAGCCCGAACCTCTGCAGGAGGTGGACGCCTGGCTGGCGCCGTTCCGCCGGTTCTGGTCAGCTCACGTCGATGCTCTCGAACGCTATCTGGACCGCATGGACGAATCCACATCAACAAAGAAACGGCGCGGCCCGGGCCGCCGACGTGACAAAGGAGAAACGAAATGAAGATCAAAGTGACCAGCGTATATGTGGACGATCAGGAGAAGGCCCTGCACTTCTATACGGAGGTACTGGGGCTTGCCAAGAAGACCGACGTCAGCAACGGCCCATTCCGCTGGCTGACCGTGGCCTCGCCCGAAGAGCCGGAGGGCACGGAGCTGCAGCTTGCGCTGAACGACAACCCGGCTGCCAGGGCGTATCAGCAGGCGATATTCCAACAGGGCCAACCCGCGATCATGTTCTTCACCGACGACATCAACGGGGACTACGAGCGGATCAAGGCCGGCGGCGCCGAATTCACGATGCCCCCCACGGACGTGACCGGCTCCACCATTGCGATGCTGAACGACAGCTGCGGCAATCTTGTTCAGCTCACCCAGCTCGCACGCTATTGACAATCGGTCGATTGTGTGCGATGCTGCGGACGGTTCAACAACAGCGGAGCATTGGGAGAACACGATGATCAATCGCGAGCAGTACAGACCGGGTCCGGCCGGCGGTGCACAGGTAGGTAAGGACGGAGAGAACTGGACACTCGTTCTCGTCAGAGAACTGCGCCACTCGCCAGAGAAGGTCTGGCAGGCGCTTACCGACCCGGCTCACCTGAGCGAGTGGGCTCCCTTCGATGCCGACGGAAACCTGGGTACGGCCGGCGCCACGGTGAATCTCACCACGGTGGGAGCGGCCACGCCGTATGTCAGCGAGACAATGGTGACGCAGGCGGACGCTCCCAACGTGCTCGTGTACAACTGGGGTGGCAACGATGTCCGCTGGGAACTCGAGGCCGTTGATGCGGGGACGCGCCTGACGCTCTGGACCAGCATCAATCGCCGCTTCATCTCCATGGGCGCAGCCGGATGGCACATCTGTTTCGATGTTCTGGATCACCTTCTCAGCGGAACACCAGTCGGCCGCATCGTTGGCGGCGATGCGTTGATGTTCGACGGCTGGCAGCGGCTGAACGCCGAGTACGCAGAGCAGTTCGGCGTTCAGCCTCCCAGCTGGACAGCCGGCCCGGGAGCATGACAGTTCCTATCAATACCGGGTTGCATCCCATCAATACCGGGTTGCACCGGCCGGCCTACAGACCTTGCAGCGCGCGATGTCGGGAACTTCGGACGCTGCGAAGGAGCGGTCCTGCCGTGCAGGTGAACTATCGCGAACTATTCAGGATATGAACATGAGCAAGTCGAACGCGAGCCAAAGCCCGTCGGCATCGGAACTCATCTCGCAACGTATCGCCGAGCTCGGAGACTGGCGCGCGGAAACGCTCAGCAGGATGCGCGCGCTCATCCAGGAGGCGGATCCGGATGTTGTCGAGGAGTGGAAGTGGGTGAAGCCAACGCGTCCGGGCACCCCGATCTGGTCGCACGACGGCATCATCTGCACCGGCGAATCCTACAAGAGCGTCGTGAAGCTTACCTTCGCGAAGGGGGCGTCGCTGAACGATCCGGCCGGTCTCTTCAACTCCAGTCTCGACGGAAACGTTCGCCGGGCGATCGACATCCACGAAGGAGAGAACGTTGACGCGTCCGCCTTCAAGGCGCTCGTTCGGCAGGCTGTCGCCCTCAACAGTTCCGGCAGGCCGAAGCCTTCGAAGAAGGCGAAGGGCTGAGGGATTCCCCTGAACGGCTCTCAGCACCCGCAACTCGTCACATCTGCGCGCGCTCCGATTCGCGCCCGCCCCCCTCTCCCGCATCAAGACCCATGACCGAGTTCATCTCCATCCGCGGCGCGCGCGAAAACAATCTGAAGGACGTCACGCTCCGGATTCCCAAGCGCAGGCTCACGATCTTCACCGGCGTATCGGGCTCGGGGAAATCGTCGATCGTGTTCGACACGCTGGCCACGGAGGCGCAGCGCCAGCTCTACGAGAACTTCTCGCTCTTCATCCGCAACTTCCTCCCCAAGTACCCGCAGCCGGACGCCGACGCGATCGAGAACCTTCCGATGGCCGTGATCGTGGACCAGAAGCGGCTTGGCGGCGGATCGCATTCCACCGTCGGGACGGTGACGGACATCCATAGTGTGCTGCGCCTGCTCTTCTCGCGAGCCGGAGAACCATCGGCGGGAGGTGCGATCGCCTATTCGTTCAACGATCCGCGCGGCGCGTGCCCGGAGTGCGGCGGCCTCGGGAAGAAGATCGGCGTGGTCTCGGACGATTTCATCGACATGAGCAAGTCGCTCAATGAAGGCGCGGTGCAGGTTCCGTTCTTCAACGACTGGGATGTGCAGGCGTATGCGCTGAGCGGCTTCTTCGACAACGACAAGAAGCTCGGCACGTTCACGGCGGAAGAGATGGATCTGCTGCTGCACGGCAAGGACCGCAAGTTCAAGGCGCAGTTCGGCGGGAAGACCATCAACCTCACCTACGCCGGCATTATCGCCAAGATCGAGCGCTCCTACGTGCAGCGCGACATCAAGACGCTCAGCGAACGCACGCAGAAGGCGGTGATGCCCTACCTCAAGCCGCGCGAATGCCCGCTGTGCAAGGGGGCGCGCCTGAGTCCCGCCGCGCTCGCGAGCAGGATCAACGGCTGCAACATCGCCGATCTGTCGTCGCTCGAAATCGGCGAGCTGCTGAAGGTGGTGCGCACGATCAGGGAGCCCAAGGCCGGCCCGATGGTGCATGCGCTCACCGAACGGCTGCAGGCAGTCGTCGATATCGGGCTCGAATACCTGAGTCTGAACCGGGAAACGGACACGCTCTCCGGCGGGGAGTCGCAGCGCGTACGGATGGTGAAGCACCTCGGCTCGAGTCTCGTGGATGTGATGTACATCTTCGACGAACCGAGCGTGGGCCTTCACCCGCGCGATGTGCACCGCCTCAATGAGCTGCTCGGCAAGCTGCGCGACAAGGGAAACACGGTGATCGTGGTGGAGCACGACCCCGCCGTCATCGAAGCCGCCGATCACATCGTGGACGTTGGGCCGGGCGCCGGGAGCGGCGGCGGGACGATCGTCTTCGAAGGCACGTACGAAAAACTTCTCACGTCCGGAACACTTACCGGCCGCCATCTCAGGCAGGCGCTGCCGATCAAGAAGGACACGCGCAAACCCACCGGCCGGCTGCGCATCGAGAACGCACGCGCGAACAACCTGAAGAACATCTCCGTGGATATTCCCACGGGCGTGCTCACCGTAGTGACCGGCGTCGCGGGTTCCGGGAAGAGCTCGCTCATCAACCAGGTGTTCCTCCTGCAGCATCCCAACGCGATCGTGATCGATCAATCTGCCGTCGGGGCGTCCACGCGCAGCAACCCCGCAACGTACACCGGCGTGATGGACGATCTGCGCAAGGCGTTCGCGTCGGCAAACAAGGTGGACGCGGGACTGTTCAGCTTCAACTCCAAGGGTGCATGCGAGGCGTGCAACGGCTCGGGAGTGGTCTACACCGATCTCGCCTTTCTCGATGCGTTCAAATCACCGTGCGAAGTATGCCAGGGCCGCCGCTTCAAGGATGATGTTCTGGCCTACAAGCTCGATGGAAAGTCCATCAGCGACGTGCTTGCGATGACGGTGGCACAGGCGGTGGAGCTGTTCGAGAAGCGCAAGGAGATCCTGCGCAAGCTGCAGGCGATGCACGACGTCGGCCTCGCATACCTCACGCTGGGCCAACCGCTCAGCACGCTCTCCGGCGGCGAGTGCCAGCGCATCAAGCTGGCCAGCGAGTTGCACAAGGATGGCAGCGTCTACGTGATGGATGAACCGACGACCGGATTGCACATGTCCGATATCGCGCATCTGCTGGCGATCGTCGATCGCCTGGTGGACGGCGGGAACACCGCGATCGTGATCGAACACAACCTCGACGTGATTCGCAGCGCGGATTGGATCATCGATCTCGGGCCGGAGGGGGGAAGCAAGGGGGGCGAGGTAGTGTTCGAGGGGACGCCGGCAGAGCTGGCGAAAGCGAAGCGCTCCCTGACCGGGCGGTATCTGCGGTAGCGCTCTCCATAGCGGCGGCGTCACGGTAATAGAGTGCCGCTCCGATAATCGCAGCGCCGCCCCGGACGTGCCGGGACGGCGCTCGCAGAACAGCATGGCTGGCAGACCGTATTGGCGGAAGCGGATGCACCAATCAGCAGTGCATGCGCATGTTGGGCCTGATGCTATCGCGGAGTGTACTCCGCAATCTCCGTCCGGAGCACAGAGCCCGCTCGCCCGCCCTATCGCACAAGCTGGAGCCTCCGGCTCAGCACACCACTTCCCGTCTCAAGACGGTAGAGATACGTGCCGCTTGCTACTGCACGGCCGTTGTGGTCGGTGCCGTCCCACATCACCGTGTGATCCCCGCAGCTCAATCCTTCGCTCATCACCAGCAGACGCACCAGCACGCCGCGGAGATCGTAGATCCCGATCCGCACGTCCCCGCTCTCCGGAAGATGGTACGCGATCGTAACGGCGCCGCTCGATGGATTCGGCTGCGCGCTCAGACGGTAGCCCGCATCCGCTAGGGCGCTCGATCCGCCCGGCGCTGCCGGCTTCGTCACGCCGCCGCCATCGCCACCACCGCCGCCATCACCGGCATCGGGTGCTACCGGGAAGTGCAACACGAACCCGACCCCGCCGTCATCACCTCCCTGCTGCACCACATCGTACGTGAACGCATCGTCCTCACCAACACCGGGCCCTGCATAGCTGAACGTGACGTCCACCACGTCCTCCTCGCCGGGCGCAAGCGTCATGCCCCCGATCGATGCATCCTCGCTCGTGACAGTCACCGTCCCGTCGCCGTTGTCCACGACGCCCGTGCCGATACTCCCCCCGGCATGCCACAACGCATACAGACCGTTCAAAGCAACCTGCACGCTCCCCTGGCTGATGATCGGGTTGATACCCTGCTCCTCCAGCGGCACACTCAACGACAGACCAACCGTCAACGGTGCTCCGGTCATGTTCCGCACGATCGCATGCTTCACGTGCCCAGGATCGCCCGGCAGCATCTCGGCCGCGCTCACGTTCACCTCGTTCCGCCATGCGATGTTGTTGTTGTTCCGGGTGTTCTGCTCCGTGTTCGCCGTCTCGGCGAACGACATCGGATCATCGTCCGATTCGATCCGCGCCAGGAAGGAGTAGGTTGATTGCGTCTCGCCGTAGAGCGCGGAGTTCGGCGGCGTCCAGGGAAGCTCGGCGACGTAGTTCTCGCCGGGATCGAGCGCCGGTATGGTGACGGTGCCTGCGAGGTCGCCGTAGAGATGGCCGTCGAGCGGATTGACGTCGTTGACCCAGTGCGCGGGCCACCCGGTGTTGGTGGCGCTCTTGCTCCAGTACACCTTCAGCGTTGCGGCGGGACTTGCCTCACCGCTGAGATTGTCCACCATCACGTAGAGGTAGTTCGGCGATCCGTTGAAGACCGGGTTCTGGTGCTCGCCCTCATGCTCATAGATCGACCCAACGGCGCGCGAGCCGACAACGTTGTCCTGGCTGGTGCGGAGCCATATCGCCTCGCTCTTCCAGATATGCGCTGCATCCATGTTCGGCTCGCCGCCGATATCCGGAACGGACGCACCGATGATACCGTATCGGCCATCGTTGAGGCCGAGATTGACGATGTTGCCGATCTGTGTCTCACGCAGGCAGAGGGCGTGCGTTGCGGTGGCCGGCGTGGCGGTAGCAGGCAACGATATCCAGCGCGACCCCACGGGCGTCACCACGCTCGACACGGAATTCTCGTCCTCCCATGAAGTTGATGTTACCGTCAGCGGTTCCTGGTAGCAGGGCGCATTCCCGTTGGCATCGGTCTTGACGAGATAAAGATCGAGATCGGTGCTGCTCCCCTTCACTGAACTGGAATGTCCGCCGAGGGCATACCCATCGGAGATCTGGATCGCCATCGCGGCGCTGACATTGCCCCCTGAGCGGCCGCCATAGGCCCGGGAAAAGATCACCCCTCCGGCATTGTCCACTTTCAACAGGCCGGCCATCTCACGCGTCGGGAATCCATTGATGTAGGCTGCAACAACGTACTCTCCTCCAAGCGTCTGCTGCACGTCCCATCCGCTCACCCCTTCATTAGGGATCGTGGACTGGTAGGACTTCGCCCACTGCAGCGTACCGTTCGCGGCTGTCTTGATCAGCAGAAGCGCCGTCTGAGCTCCCTCCACGTATCCTGCAACGATATATCCGCCGTCACTCGTCTGCTGCACCGATGTGCCGGTGGCATGATTGTAGGTTTTGCTCCATTGAACAGCGCCCGAGTTATCCGTCTTGATCAGATATACCTGCCCGCCGGCGGCGCTGAAGCTGCGCGTGTATCCCGTGACAATGTACCCGCCATCGGAGGTTTGTCGCACGTAGTAGCCTTTTTCGTGATCCAGTCCACCGTACGTGCGGCTCCATTGCATGGCTCCGTTCCTGTCCAGCTTCACGAGGTAGACATCGTTCAATCGAGCTGCGGAGAAACTGGAGCCGGCAATGATATATCCCTGGTCGCTCGTCTGCTGAATCGAGTATCCGATATCGGCGTTTGTGGTGCCATATCTGAAGGACCATTGCCTGTTGCCGGTCCCGTCAATCTTGACCACGTATATGTCTGCCGAGCTTGTCGGTTGCTGATCGCTTTTTCCCGATCGAAAATTGTAATTACCGAGCACGACATATCCGCCGTCTCTGGTTCTCTTGATGTCCGTACCGTCAACATCAACGCCAGGCACGCCGTACGTCTTCGACCATTGGAACGCACCATCGGACCTGGTTTTCACCACATAGATATTTTGCTTGCTCAGGCCGAAACTGGTGGTTGTACCCACCATGACATATCCATTGTCGGCTGCGCGGTCAAGCGGATGGCATCGCATGTAATAGCTGATCGTGAACGCGTCGGTTGTAAAATCATCACCGGTTCCTCCATATGTCTTTTGGAAGGAATATACCCCGGCAAGCTTCGGTAGAACGAGCTGTGCCGTTGCCGGTGTGACGGCCATGCAAAGAGCGCACAGCGCGGCCAGGACGCACGGCAGCAGGTTGCTGCGCATGCAACGCAAATCAGGCATTTCTGCCTCCTTCAATTGGGTGTGTGTTGGTTCTATGAGCTCGGCACGGCGGCGGCCCAGTGCAATGCCATGCGCTGCACGTGACGCACAGTGCCGGGTATCGACGCGAACGTTGAGAACAATGAATTGCTGGCCGTGACTGCCAGCACAGCATGAGGTAGTTGTGACCGGATTTCTGGTGGCATTCTCGGAGACTCCGCCGGGCACGCAGCATTGTCTCCTTCGGGCTGCATGGGACGGCAGTGCGGATGCGTTCGGAGAGATCACGCACCGCGAGATGCACTTGGGAACCACGTGCAACTTAGCCCGCGGGCGATGCGGATACATGAACCGCGACGCCAATTCTGCTGGGCCTGCGGTGTGGCCCGCCGTACCACGAGCGGTGGTAATTCATGGGCCCGAACTCCCATGCGGCGTATACAATCGGCTACGGCACGAGGCGGTATATCATCGTGGCGGGGGAATGTCGAGATGCGGCGGCGGACGAAGCGGGCGCGGAAGAAACCGCTCGCACTGTTGGAAGATACAGAGAGAGCGAGCCGGTGCCCCGGTCTCGCGATGGAGCCGGGGTTCCTCACGGGAATGCGCAACAACAAAAAGCCGCGACGATCGATCCGATCTCGCGGCTTGCATTGCCATCGTGCGCACCACTCATGCGGCTGTGAAGACTACTGCTTCTTTTCCTTGCAGCACTCCGGAAGCTTTGCGTAGGCGGCGGGGTCGCGCTGCACACTCTTCGTGGAATAGCCGACGCCGGCGATCGTCTGTTCGATCTGCCTGCGGGTATCCGGCGTGTTGTTGGCCACCTTCACGAAGACGGTCTTCGTGTCCACATCCACCTTCACGTCCTGCGCCTCGCTTACTCCCTTCACACCCTTCGTGATCGCCGCGGCACAGGTCTCGCACTGCATCGTGGGAACGGCGATCGTCATCACGTGGGGATCGTTCACATCCATCAGCGGCGCGGAGACGTGACTCTCCTTCGGGGCGTCGGCCTTCGGGGCGTCGGCCTTCGGGGCGTCGGCCTTCGAGCCGCCGCAGGCACCGACTGCCACGGCGCAGGCAAGCATGGCTCCAATCATTGACAGCTTCACGGCGGTATTTCTCCTTATGTTTGAAATGTTTGAAGTGCCTGATCTCTTCCCATCCCCTCGGTCTCGAGGGCCTCGCATGCACCGGATGCCACGCTTCGATGCCACAATTCCGAATCGGACGCATCGAACCGGCGGGGACCGGCGCGGTGACGCAAATATCATGAATGAATCGGAATAGTATCTTCTCATCCGTTGCTCGACGGATGACGTTCGGAATGCCGTTCTGTTGTGCGGAGAACTCCCGGCACGCGCGCCGGCAGGCGGGCAGCGGCATGCACAGCCGGTGCGTTCCGGCCGGGAAAGGGGCGGGAGGAGGCTCACGATGAACCTGACAACGACAATCGGAGAACGAAGCGATGCCTGAGATCACGCGGATATTGACGGACGATCATGGAATGATCACGCATCTGGTAACCGAGGAGGAAGACCGCCTTTCGGTTGAGGAGCTGGCGCAGAAGCTGGACGAAGGGGAGGATTACTACATCACGCTCGGCGAGGGGAAGCGCTACACGATTACGCTGATTGCCGATGACGGACATCTTGCCCCGACGATAGACGATCCGGACGGCGTGCACACGATCTGGGATCTCCCGCAGGAGGAGGACCCGGCGGAGCGCGAGATCCCGGAGACGTTCGACGATATCGAGGAACTTGGCGAGTTCGGTGAGGACGAGCACTCGGAGCCGATTCGTCCCCCGGATGAAATTGAATGAACCCATGCGCATCACGTTTCTGAACCGTCTCTTCCGCAAGCGCCCTCTCTCGCTTCGGCGCAAGGTAGTCTACGCACTGATCGCGGCGCTTCCAATCCTCGCGATCTTCACCTTCGGCAATCGCGGCCTGCTGAAGCGCATGCAACTGGAAAGGCAGGCCGCCACGGTGCGCGAGCAGCTGTATCGCGACCGGGCGACGAGCGATTCGCTCCGCGCGGAGATCACGCGGATGAAGAACGACACTACGGTGATCGAGCGTCTTGCGCGCGAACGGTACGGCATGGTCCGGCCGGGCGAAACGATCTATCATGTCGACGAACAATGACACATCGCGAAGCGATAGGTGTCGACGTAGGCGGCACCACAATCAAGTTCGGCATCGTTCGCGATGATGGAACGGTTCGCGGCCATCACGCACTCCCCACGGAAGCGGAGCGCGGTCCGGAGGGCGTTCTGGATCGCATCGCACGCGGCATCGGTACGCTGCTCGAAACACCACACCACTCGATATCCGGCATCGGGCTGGGCGTGCCCGGCGTCATCAACAACAGCGGCGAGGTCTGCTACCCGCCCAACTTCCCCGGATGGGAGGTCGTGCCGGTGGCGGATCGCCTCGGAGCGATCCTCGGCACGGAGCTCCCGATTGCGGTGGAGAACGACGCGAACGCCGCGGCGTTCGCGGAGGCGCATGCCGGAAGCGGACACGGCGCCGGAAGCTTCCTCTACATCACCCTCGGCACCGGCGTTGGCGGCTGCATCATCCACGGCGGCCGGATATGGCGCGGCGAAGCAGGCGGCGCCGGAGAGGTGGGGCATATCAGCGTGGACATGAACGGCCATCCATGCAACTGCGGCTCGCGCGGATGCGTGGAGGCATATATCGGACAGCGATACATGACCGCGATCGCGGCGGAACGGCTCCGGACGAACGCCGGCTCCAGGCTGCATCTGATGATGGCACACGGCGCGGCGCTGAGCCCGGAGCTGATCGACCGGGCAGCCGACGCCGGCGACGCGTTCGCGCGCCGGTTCCTGGAAGAGATGGGAGAGATCCTGGGCGCCGCGCTCGCCTCCGCACTGAACATGCTGGACTTCCATCTGGTGATCGCCGGCGGCGGAATGGCGCGCTCTGCATGGCTGCTCGATGCCGCGCACTGCTCCATGCGCTCGCGCGTTCTCCGCTCCATCGGCAACCGCGCGGAGCTTCGCACCGCACGCTTCGGCAACGATGCCGGCATCATCGGTGCGGGACTGATGACGCTGATCGAGTTCTGAGAGGCGTGATGAGGTATGATTGATGAGGTATGGGTGATGAGAGACGCACAGGGTGATTTCCCAAATCTGTCCATCACGCATCACCCGTCACTCATGTATTGAGACCGTATGAGGGATGGGCACCGCCACATCTCTCATATCTCATAGTTCATATTTTTCCAGCCCGCCTTGTCCTTCCCGCTCTATATCGATCTCTTCGGCCTGCGGCTGCACCCGCATCCACTGTTCGAGATGATTGCCTACACTGCGGGCTTTCAGCTCTATCTCCGCACGCGGCATCGCTGGCAGCACGCTCCGATTCCGCTCGAGAAGAATCTGTGGATCGTGGTGGCCTGCGTCTTCGGCGCACTTGTCGGCTCGCATCTCCTCAACATTGCGGAGATGCCGGGCGACTATCTCGCCCACCGCACGGAGTTTTCCTACTGGCTCGCCGGCAAGACGATCGTTGGCGGGTTGATCGGGGGCTGGGCCGGCGTGGAGCTGGCGAAGCGGATCGTCGGGGTGCGCTATGCAACCGGGGACGCATACGTGTTCCCGCTGATCGTGGGAACGGCGATCGGGCGCATCGGATGCTTCCTCACCGGCCTGGAGGATGCGACGTACGGCACGCCGACCGCGCTTCCGTGGGGTGTGGATTTCGGCGACGGCATCGCACGCCACCCGACGCAGCTCTATGAGATGCTCTTCGTGCTCGCCGTTGGGCTCTATCTCCGGCATCGAAGCAGGCGGCCGTATGCGAACGGTTATCTCTTCCGATTCTACATGTTCGCCTACTTTCTCTTCCGCTTCGCGGTGGAGTTCCTGAAGCCGCACACGGATACGTATCTTGGCCTGAGCGCCATTCAGATCGCATCACTCGCCGCTGCGCTCTTCTGCGCGCGCATCTTCCTGCCGGCTTCCGCCGTCGGCCCTGCGCAGCCTGCCGGAGAGGGAGTTCCGGCCGATCGTGATTGATTCCCCATACGCGGAACGTTTCCATCCGGCACATTCTCAACGCACCCGAGGCTGCCAATGGCTGATCGCCCCTATCTCTTCTACGAACTGACCAACAGCATCTGCTCCACATGCCTTCGCAGAGTGGAGGCCAAGATCGTGCTCCAGGATGGCCGCGTCTACATGCACAAGTACTGTCCGGTGCACAGACACGAGCGCGTCCTCATCTCCAGCGATGCGGAGTACTACGAGCTTACGCGCCGTTTCATGAAGCCGGGCCAGTTGCCGAAGAAGTTCAACACCCCCACGCTCTACGGCTGCCCGTACGACTGCGGCCTCTGCCCCGATCACGAGCAGCACAGCTGCCTTACGCTGGTAGAGATCACCGACGGCTGCAACCTGACCTGCCCGATCTGCTACGCCGAGTCGTCGCCGCAGCGCATGCAGCATCGCTCGCTGGAGCAGATCGCCTTCATGCTGGATGCCGTGGTGAAGAACGAGGGCGAGCCGGACGTGGTGCAGATCTCCGGCGGCGAGCCGACGCTGCATCCGGACTTCTTCACCGTGCTGGAGATGGCGAAGGAGCGGCCGATCAAGCATCTGATGGTGAACACGAACGGCATCAGGATTGCGCAGGATGAGGAGTTCGCGCGACGCCTGGCGGACTACATGCCCGGCTTCGAGATCTACCTGCAGTTCGATTCGCTGCACGACGAGGCGATCCATGAACTGCGCGGCGCGGACCTGCTTGCCATCCGCATGCGCGCGCTGGAACGGTTGAACCGCTACAACATCTCCACCACGCTCGTGGTGACGCTGAAGAAGGGATTGAACGATGGTGAGATCGGCGCCATCATCGACTTCGCGCTCCGGCAGCGATGCGTGCGCGGCGTCACCTTCCAGCCGGTGCAGGTCGCGGGCCGCACCCGGGAGTTCGATCCCGCACAGGACCGCCTGACGCTTGGCGAAGTCCGGCAGGGCATCCTCTCGCAGACGAACGTCTTCAAGCCGGAGGATGTGATCCCGGTGCCATGCCATCCGGACTGCATCGCCATGGCGTACGCGATCAAGGTCGGCAACGAGGTGATGCCCCTCACCGGCATGGTGGATTCCTCCATCCTGCTTCAGTCCGAAGGGAGCACCATCGTCTACGAACAGCATCCCGCCCTTCGCGACTATCTGTTCAAACTCTTCTCCACGTCGCACTCGCCGGAGTCGGCGGAATACTCCCTGAAGCAACTCCTCTGCTGCATCCCGCTTGCAAGCGTGCCGGAGGGGTTCGGCTACGACAACATCTTCCGCGTGATCATCATGCAGTTCCTCGATCCGTACAACTTCGATGTGCGGAGCGTGAAGCGATCGTGCGTGCACATCGTGCATCCGGATGGGCGCATCATCCCCTTCGATACGTACAACATCTTCTATCGCGACGATCGCGAGGCATACACCCGCAGGCTCCAGGAGGCGCATCGGCCGGTGACGATCGAACCGCTGGAACACCTTCCGGTGATATCATGAGCCCGCGGGATGAGCCGGGCACCGCTCCGGCACATCACTGCGAGTGCACATCTTCGCACGTTGGGCCCGAGTTGCGCTCAGGCCCCTTCCTCCGGACGGAGATCGCGGAGTACACTCCGCGATAACACAGCGGGACGTATCACGGATCAATCCTTTCTGTACCTGGAGTGATCTTCCGTTTCCGGCCGCCGGTCCCCCCCACGATGCAGGCCGGGCCAATCACAGACAGTAGTTCAATGAGCGAGACGCCACAATTGGAAAGCGACCCGGATCTTCCGTTCGAGGAGGAGGCCGCAAAGAAGAAATCGCACATGCTTCCGGGATGCCTTACCGGCGGCATGCTCTACGCCGCCGCGTTCGGCGCGTGGGTGGTCAGCACCGCAGGCTATCAATCCGTTGTGGGATCCGTACTCTGCTGGGCGCCGGCGGCGGTATTCGGTGGGGTCATCTTCTATCAGGCCGCAGTTCTGAAACGGCGCGGCTTCATTCAGGGGGTGCTGATCGCGGTGGGCATCGGTCTGCTGATGTTCGGACTCTGCGTCGGGCTCCTGTCCGCGTAGGGAAGGATTGCCGCAAGCGCGTGCGGCCCGGCCCCGGCTCTCTTCACGTCGGAACGGCAGCCGCAACCACTGAATACCAACGGGACTCGATGAAGTACAACCGCACGCTCTGCTGGATTCGTCGCGACCTGCGTCTTCGCGATCACACGGCGCTGGCGGCCGCGTGCAGCGCGTCGCGCGAGGTCGCGGTGGCGTTCGTGTTCGACACCACCATTCTCGAGGGCCTGGCCGATCGGGACGATCGCCGCGTAACGTTCATCCATCGATCGCTCGCGGAGCTGGATGCCGAGCTGCGGAAGCGCGGCTCGATGCTGATCGTGCGGCGCGGCGATCCGCGCTCCGAGATACCGGCGCTCGCAGCCGAGTTGAACGCGGAGGCGGTGTTCGCAAATCACGATTACGAACCCGATGCACTGCATCGCGATGCGGCGGTGGCTGCGAGCCTTGCCGCCGCAGGCCGCACGCTTCATACCTGGAAGGACCAGGTGGTGTTCGAGAAGACGGAGATCGCAACCGATGCGGGAACGGCGTTCCGCGTCTTCACGCCGTATATGCGCGCGTGGCTTGCCCGTCTGGAGTCGGCGGAGGCGGAGATGCTCCGTGATCGCGCGCCCGATCTTGCGAGTCTCGCGCCGGCCCACCTGCTGGAGGGAGCGTGCCATCGATGGGAGCTGACGGATATCGGCTTCAGTCCGGCGGCGCTCTGGCTGGAACCCGGCGAGCGCGCCGCATGGAGACGGCTGGACGCCTTCATGGAGCGCATCCCGGCCTACGGAGAGATGCGCGACCTCCCTTCGGTTGATGGTACGTCCGGCCTCTCCGCGCATCTGCGCTTCGGCACGATCTCGATCCGCGAACTGGTGCGGCGCGCACGAGCGGCCGCGGCGGGCGAAGCGGGCAGCGGCGGGAGCGGTGCGGGCAAGTGGCTGAGCGAACTGATATGGCGGGAGTTCTACGGGATGATCCTCGCCTGCTTTCCGCACGTGGTGAACCGCGCGTTCAAACCGGAGTTCGATGCACTCGAGTGGCCGGGCCGCGACGATCACTTCGAGGCATGGTGCGCCGGATGCACCGGCTATCCGATCGTGGACGCGGCGATGCGCCTGCTGCGCGAGACAGGCTGGATGCACAACCGGCTGCGGATGGTGGCCGCATCGTTCCTGACGAAGGATCTGCTGGTGAACTATCGCCGCGGCGAGGCCTGGTTTGCACGGCACCTGCTGGACTTCGAGCTCGCATCGAACAACGGAGGCTGGCAGTGGTGTGCGTCCACCGGGTGCGACGCGCAGCCGTGGTTCCGCATCTTCAATCCGCTGTTGCAGTCGGAGAAGTTCGATCCGGAGGGTGCGTTCATCCGGAGGCATCTCCCGGAACTGCGCGGCTTCTCCGCGAAGAAGGTTCACTGGCCGGCCGGCGCGGATCTGTTCGATCAACAGAGCGCGGGATGCATCATCGGCGAGGACTATCCGGCTCCGATCGTGGATCACGGAACGCAGCGGGAACGCGCGCTCCGGATGTACAAGGCCGTGAAATAGCCGGCTCCCTTGTCCCGGGTAACCTGCCGGTGTATGTTCGGTACGATGAGGCAATCCCGATTCAGATCGATGCTGCTCGTGCTCGCCGCGGCGTGGTGCGGCTGCGTGCAGGGGAATGGAAACGATGGCGCGGCTCCCGACATTCGCGGACGCATCACCGGTGTGATCGTTGCGCCGGAGAGAATGCGGCGGGAACGGATTGCCGGGTTCCTGAAAGTGGAAGGCGCGCAGTCCGGCACGCGCTACAGCCGTGCCGCAGTTACGATCACGGACACGACGGTTCTGCTCGGCGCCGATTCCCTCAGCGATCATCCCGCCGGCTTCGGCCGGCTCCATGAAGGCGACAGCGTGGAGGCATGGTTCATCGGGCGGGCGACAGGCTCATTCCCGCCGCAGGCAACCGCGGCGCGCCTGCGCGTTATCGCCCTTCGGTAGGTGGCTGTCGGCCGATGAGCCTGATTCCTGCCCGGTGTGGCGCCGGGCACACGGCACCGGGAACCGCGGCTCGCCGCGGGCGAGCGTACAAGGAACCAGTCCCATGGCCGCGCAAGGCCATTGATTGTGTGATCGGCCATTTGGCAGGACCCCTTTCATGAATCACGACGCGATCGTTCTGGGAATCGACGGAGGCGGCACGCGAACCCGCGCACTGCTTGCCGGCAGCAGTGGAAGCATTCTCGGCAACGGTCTGGGAGGCCCTTCGAACTATCAGGCGGTGGGCCTGGAGTGCGCCCGCGAGAGCATCGCCGAGGCGGTGAGCAGCGCCTGGCACGCGGCCGGCCTTCCCCCCGGCCGCGCCGATGCTGCATTCCTTGGCTTGGCCGGCGTTACCTCCGGAACGGATCGCTCCACGATCGAAGCGCTGGCCAGAGAGTTGGGCATGGCCGGGCATGTGGGCGTGGATCACGATATCCGCACCGCACTTGCCGGCGGCATTCCAGGCCGCGCGGGCCTTGCTCTCGTTGCAGGTACCGGCTCCTCATGCTACGGCCGTACGGCCGATGGGCGCTCGTGGCGGGCCGGAGGCTGGGGACATGTGCTTGATGACGTTGGGAGCGGTTACTGGTTCGGCGTGCGCGGCCTTGCAGCTGCCGTGCGCCATCTCGATGGAAGAGCCGCATCCACGGTGCTGAGCCGAACGCTGCTGGAGCATCTCGGCATCAGTGACCCCGAGACGATCCTGCATCTGATGGGAACGAACGGGCTGAGCCGCTGGGAGATCGCGGCGCTGGCACCACTGGTGATCGATGCAGCCCTTGCCGGAGACGATGCGGCGAGCAACATCGTTCGCGATGGTGCGGCCGAGCTTGCGCTGATGGCATGGGCCGTTGCCGGACGACTGGAACTGACGGAGCCCGAGGTGATGCTCACCGGTGGCCTTGCAGAGAACGGCATGTATCGCACACGCGTGGCGGAGGCTCTTGCCGCGCTCATGCCGTCGGCCCGGATGGTACGGCCGCTCCTTCCGCCGGCGGCCGGAGCGGCGCTCCTGGCACTGGAGCTCATGAACCGCCATGCCGATCCCGATGTGATCGGACGCATGGCACAGGGGCTGCAGCAGGCCGGATGAAGCCCGCAGCCGGATGAACCTTCGGCATCGCAGGCCATCGCCCCGGCACACCTCCCAACATTCAATAGCGGAACCAATGCTCAACCCGGCAGACCTTCTCACAAGCTTCGATCCGGAAACGGGCGTCATCGATGGCGCGCTTCGATCCGAACGCTGCCTGAGCGATCTTCGCGGCATCTTCCACGACGCTGACGCGTACGCGGCCGCTCTGGCCGATGGCGATCCGCTGGTGTACTACACGTATGCCGTGGAGCCGGCGGACGGACCGGGCGATCTCTACTACGCCATCGGGACAATTCTTCCGGGGCGCATCGGCGATGAATACTACATGACCAAGGGGCATCTCCACACCTGGAGGCCGGCGGCGGAGTTCTACATCGGCCTCCGCGGCAGCGGGCTCATGCTGCTGGAGGATGAGGCCACGGGCGAATCGCATCTTGTGCCGCTGGAGCCGAACGGCGCCGTGTACGTCCCCGGATCCACCGCACATCGCACCATCAATACCGGCGACGAACCGCTGACCTACCTCGGCATCTATCCCGCGCGCGCCGGCCACGACTACGCCGCAATCGCCGAGCGCGGCTTCTCCACGATCGTGACCTGCGTTGATGGACGGCCGGTGGCGAGACGGGTATGAGTGATGGGTGTTGCGTAATGGGCGGCACACGGAATACCTCGTAACTCTCTGCACCCATAACTCATATTTCATATTTCATCGTTATTATTGGCCACGTTGCGTCGAGCACTGACCATACTCGCCCTCTTCACGTTTGCAATCTATGCCAACGGCATCGTTGCAATCTGGTCCTGCTACTACGCCGCGTCGGATGCGATTGCGGCCGTTCACTGTGTGAACCGATCCAACCCGTGCTGCCACGGCAAGTGCTATGTAAGCCGGCTTGCCTGCAACACGCAGTCCGGCTCCGCGCCATCATCGGCGACCTCCACGCTCAAGCTTTCTCCATACGTAATCCAGAGCGGTGAAGAGATTCCCGCACCGGCGCCGGTACCCGCACCACATCGCGATGCCGACACCGATACACGCGCCGGCACTCCTCGCGCGATCGACCATCCACCTCCCTTCCTCGCCTGACATCTCTCCGTTGCCGCGCGCCGGATCAACCGGTCCGCCGGCATTCATCATCCGTCACCCGCACAACGCAGCCGGCGGCAGCCGTCACGTTGCCGCGTCGTGCACTGTCCATTGGTGGCCGTGCCGCCGCGGGAGCGAACGTCCGCACTGCCTGCCGATGCGTTGGGCTTTCCCGTCAACTCTCACGGAGATGTTCCATGTCTCACCCCTTCCTCATGCGTGTGGTCTTCGCAGCGGCAGCGATCCTTGCCGCTTCCCCGGCGACATCGATCGCATGCGACTTCTGCGGCTGCCTCCTCGGCATCAATCCCTACTATACCCTCTCCGATCGAATCACGCTCACGATGTTGTGGCAGCAGGCGATGCATCCGGCCGGCGGCTTCGGCATCAACGGCCCGCATCTGAAAATCGCGGCGGGCGCCTTCGGCACCGGCTATGCGGCGCTCTTCTCCGCCGGCGCTCCGCGGCTGTATCACGGCGGATCGATCGAGTCCACGGTTCCCACCTACGAAAGCCGCGGCACGGTGGAGATCGCAATGGAGCACCACTTCGGCGATCACCTGATGGCCACCGGCATCCTGCCGCTGATGCTCCTCGACGAACGTGGGGACCGCCTGCTGAGCGTTCGCGGGATCGGCGATCCATCGCTGTTGATTCACTACGTTGCGGCCTTCGATCTCGCCCCCGGCACAAGGGCCACGCTCCTGGCCGGCGCGGGAGCGGATATCCCGCTCGGCTCGGACAATCTGGTCGATGCGCGCGGCGTGCGGCTGGATCCTCGGCTGCAGCCCGGGAGCGGCACGGCCGATCTCCTCGGCAATCTGCGCGGGATACTTCAGAAGGAGAAGTGGACGCTTGCCGTGGACGTTCTGGGCCGCATGAACGGTGTGAACTCCTATGGTGACCGCATCGGAAGCTCGCTCGGTGTAACCATGGACGTAAGCCGCGACATCGTGCGAAGCAACCAGGATCTGTTCGCAATCGTTGGAACCGCCGGACTGCGAAGCGAGATGGCCGCAACCGATCGCATTCATGGAACGGTGGACCCGGCATCCGGATTCACCGCCGCCTATGCAAAGCTTGGCACGCAGTTGGTCTACAGCGATCTGCGCCTTACGTTCACCGCGTTGATTCCGGTATACGACCACCGCGCTCCCGGCGGCGATTCCGAAGGGACGCGCATCGCCGCAGGCGCCGGCTTCGAATTCTGACCCCAGACAATCCAACACTCAAACGGACGATACCATGATCCCACATCACTGTTTCAGATATACCGTGCTGGCGATCGCGGCTGCGATCGGATTCGCCGGGTGCTCCAGCGTGACGGACAACCCCGCCACCACCGGAACCATTACGATCACGCAGAAGCTGCTCCCGCAGATAGACAGCAACGCCGTCTACCAGCTCTGGTTCAGCTACCCGAAGACGAGCACACAGTCCAAGAACCCCCGCTTCGATCACGGCGACGCGGCCTATGTCAGCGTTGGGCGGTTTACCGTTGCGGCGGACGGATCGCTGGCCGGCCTTGACGGGAAGCCTGCAACGTTCACGTTCCCGTCGTCGCTTACGCCGGGGCTCGTTGCGGACGTGATCCTCACCGTGGAGCCGAAGGTCAAGACGGACACGCTTCCGGGCGCGCGCCTGATCTCCGGAACGTTCACCGGCACGGCATCGCTTGGGACTGCCACGCTGGCATTGAATGGTGACGATGCGTTCGGCGACCCGATGGGCACGATCGGCACCGGCTATGCCGCGCTCGAAACCCCCACCACGGCAACCGATACGGACTTCGCCTCCGGCATCTGGTTCGTGAAGCCGGATGGAAGTACGATGGCCCCGGGCCTGACGCTCCCGGTACTCCCGATCTCCGACGAGAACCCCCTCTGGCACTACGAGGCCTGGACGGTAACCGGAAGCGGCAGCTCGCTGCAGTACACGAAGCTTGGATCGTTCCTCGATCCGGCGAAGGCGGACAGCGACGGCGCAGGCCCGCAGGCCGGCCCGAACACATCCAGCGCGTTCGCCTATCCCGGCCAGGACTTCATCACCGGCAGCACCACGCCGATCCATCTGAACGACGGCGCGCACGGCGTTGCGGTCTCGCTCGAACCGGATGGCATCCTCACACGCCGCCCGACCCTGGTGCTTGTGAGCGCCGGATCCATTCCTGCTGCAACCGCTCGCCTGCAGGCGTTCCCGCTCTCCGCGAACGCAAGCCTCCCGACGATGAGCATCAGCCTTACACGCTGACCGGCGATCGGCCGGGACGAATAACGAACGCGGCTCCGGCGATCATCGGCGATCGTTGGAGCCGCGTTACAATATCGGGTTCCGGCAGCGAGACCCGCCGATGCGCGGCGCTGCCTGCCGATCGTGCACGGGTTCACCGACTGCAGCTCGTGCGCCCGTCGGCCGGATCTTCCCGCAGCCGATGCTCCCGCCTGCGGGAACGGCCGTCCGTGCGATGTATCGCACTGCGAGATATCCCTACCGGGTGGTTACCCAGTTGTCCCCCATGAGGCTCTGCACGGGAAGTTCGAAGCGGCCGGAGATTCGTTTGCGATCTCCCTTCGCATCCAGGCTGTAGGCATCGATCGTGAAGGAACCACGGATCACGTCATCGGCCATGCTCGTCACATTCACCTCGCCGCTCCCGCCGTTCCAGTCGCCCCGATAGATGGTGAACGCCTTCCCTCCCTTCCCCTTGCCGGTATACATTGCAGAGAACATCGTGGCATGCGTGGTGTCGTACTCTCCCTCCATCGGAAGGCCGGTGCTCGGTTCGCCGCCTCGCCTGGAGAGCGAGTCCACGACGATCCGATGTTCGCCGACAGTGCCCGGAAGGCGGATCATGCAGGAGGAGATGATGCCGTCCGGCCCCAGGCGCGCGGTGGAATCGCGCTGCCAGCGCCCCTGGATGTATACCTGCCCGTCGATGACATAGGCAACCGCCCGCGCGGAACGGCTTTGCCCTTCGATCTCGATCGTGAAGCGGTTCGTGTCCAGCCGGATGATACCGTCGTGCGAGCCCGATGAATCGGCTCCCGTTGTGCGGCCATCGCGCAACGGGCTCGGCTGTGCCGCAAGAATGCCGCACGCCATTATCAGCGCAAGGGCGCCGAGGAACAATGCTCTCATTAGGGTGTGTCCTGAGTATTCAATAGATGTCCGCTCCCGGCCGGCGGCGCCCGCTTCCGGCGTGCCGCACCGCGGCTCTGCCACGAGCACGGCGAGGCGGCACGATGAGATGAACGGCGCGCGTTGTCCGGGTTCTCTCATGAAGCCGGCCGACACATTCGAATCGCCGCGAGTTCGGCAACCGAATGGGCAGTTCAACCGGCGGTCATGTCCGCTACCTGCAATCGCGATCGCGACGATGCAACTGTGGCGGAACTCCCGCCCATGCCCCCAACGACACGGGCGAAGCACGCGAATATACGAAGCCGGGGAGCATCGGCGTTATCTCCGGCCATGCGCCCGGCAGCGGAGTGATGCGCGCCGCGCTATCTTTGCTCCCACGTGATTCAATCAACCAATCCGTTCATGAGCAACTACGTAACCAGACCGATTCCCGCGGAGCAACCGCCTACCAGACATGTCACGCGCCCGTGGGGGAGGTTTGCGCAGTGGGCCTTCAACGAGGAGGTGACAGCCAGCATGATGACCGTTGAGCCCGGGCAGCGTCTGAGTCTGCAGTCGCACACGGGGCGCGCCGAACTTTGGATTGCATTGGATGAAGGGGCGATCGTGGAGATCGACGACGTGATCCACCATCCGAAGCCGGGTGACGAGCTCTGGATCCCGGCCAACGCGCGCCACCGGCTGTCGAGCGGAGGCGAACGGGTCCGCGTGCTGGAGATCGCGTTCGGCAACTGGCAGCAGGAGGATATCACCCGCTACGCCGATGACTACCACCGTCCTGCCGAGGGAGAGTAGCGGATTGAACAGCGATCACTCCACGCCTTTCGAGGGCGAACGGCTGCCGCAGAGTGCGGCGTTACGAAAGACCGAACAGTACCTGGCGCCGCTTGTTCACCCGCGCTGCGCACTGGGTGATTACGACATCTACCCGGCCTTCCCCGTGGGGGGCGGTCTGATCGATACCGGCTTCGAATCGCTGGCGCGCCGCATTACGGGCGAACGAACGGTTGTGATGGACGGCTACGGCGGCGTTCTCTGGGAGGCGTTTCGGGAGCGGCTGGACGCCGCGCTCCGGGCTGTCGGGGTTCGGGCATCGTGGCACTGCGTGCATGATGCGCTGCTGGATGAGGAGGAGATAGCGCGAAGGATTTCTCCGTTTCTCGGCGGCGACGATCCACTCTGGGGTACACGGTTCACCGGAGAACTGCGCCGTTTCTTCAGCGCCGAACGTCTTGCCGGCATCGTTCCCCCGGACGATGCCGGGCTTGCGATCCTGTACGGCACGGGCGCCGCGCTCGCCGGATGGCAGGGAAGCCTCTTCTATCTGGACGTGCCGAAGAACGAGATTCAATTCCGCTCGCGTGCCGGCAGCATCACCAACCTGGGCGCACGCACGCCGGCCGGCGCGAAGGAGGCCTACAAGCGGTTCTACTTCGTGGACTGGCCCGCACTGAACCGGCATCGCGCGGAGATTCAGGAGCGCATCGATGTGATCGTGGACACGCAGCGCCCGGACCATCCGGTCTGGATGCGTGGGAGCGATCTGCGCGAGGCACTTGGAGCGATGAGCCGCAACTACTTCCGCGCCCGGCCCTGGTTCGAACCCGGGCCCTGGGGCGGCCAGTGGATCAGGAACAGAATGCACGGCCTTGCGAAGGACGTGCCGAACTATGCATGGTCGTTCGAGCTGATCTCGCCGGAGAACGGGCTGATGATCGAGAGCAGCGGGCTGCTGCTGGAGACCCAGTTCGATGCGCTGATGATAGCCGCGCACGAGCGTGTGCTGGGGCATGCGGCCGAGCGCTTCGGCCTGGAGTTCCCCATCCGCTTCGACTTCCTGGATACGGTGGCGGGCGGCAATCTCTCGGTGCAATGCCATCCGAGGCCGGAGTATATCCGGCGGGAGTTCGGCGAGAGCTTCACGCAGGACGAGACCTACTACATCCTGGACTGCACGCCCGGAGCCCGCGTGTTTCTTGGCTTCCGGGAGGATATCGATCCCGAACAATTCCGCGCGGAGCTGGAGCGAAGCCATCGCGAGGGCCTGGAGATCGATATCGAGCGCTTCGTGAACACGGAGCCCGCCGCGCGAGGCGATCTGTTCCTGATCCCCAACGGCACTATTCACTGCTCGGGCGCCGGGAACCTCGTGCTGGAGATCTCTGCAACGCCCTACATCTTCACCTTCAAGATGTACGACTGGATGCGGCGCGACCTGGAAGGGAACCTTCGCCCGCTCAACATCCGCCGGGCGTTCGAGAATCTCTACTTCGAGCGGCGCGGCGCGCGCGTTCGCGAGGAACTGGTGTCGCGGCCGCATACCATCGAGGAGGGGAAGGACTGGCGTGTGGTGCACCTCCCAACACATCCGGCCCAGTTCTACGACGTGCATCGTCTGGAGTTCGCAACCGGCATCGACGTTCCAACCCACAACCAGTGTCACGTCATGATGCTGGTGGAAGGAACGTCGGTGATCCTGGAGACCGCGAACGGAATGCGCGCGCGGTTCAATCATGCCGAGACGTTCGTGATTCCCGCCGCGGCCGGCAGCTACCGGCTGATCAACCAGGGCACGGAACCGGCAAAGGTGGTGAAGGCGTTCGTGAAGAGTTAGTGGTTAGTGGTTAGTGGTTAGTGGTTAGTGGTTAGTGGTTAGTGGTTAGTGGTTAGTGGTTAGTGGTTAGTGGTTAGTGGTTAGTGGTTAGTGGTTAGTGAAAAATGCATCAACTACTGACTACGAACAACTGGCTAGAACATATCTCATAAACATCTGGGCTGCCATTCTGAGGGAGCAAAGCAACCGAAGAATCTCGCCGTTTCTGACTCACAGGGATCCTTCGCTGCGCTCAGGATGACCGTCAGGTAGTTATGAGATAGCTTCTACCAACTACTGACTACTGACGAATAACTACTGACGGCCCTTCTCCCGCCGCGTCAGTATTCATTACATGCGTATCTTCGCCCCCGGCCGCCGGGGTGTCCCCTGCGGCATGATTCAGAGAAGGAAAACGTTGATCGTTACCATGTCGGAGAATAGCTCGTACGGACTGCTGAAGGGAAAGCGCGGAATCGTGTTCGGTCCTCTGGACGAGAGCAGCATCGGCTGGCAGATAGCGCTGGCGGCTCATCGCGAGGGGGCCCGGCTCGCCATCTCCAACGTTGGCGTTGCGCTTCGCGTCGGGAAGGTGCGCGAGCTTGCGGAGCTCTGCGACAACGCTCCGGTGTATGCATGCGACGCAACGAACAACGAGGAACTGGATGCGATGTTCGCGCAGGTTGTTTCGGAGTTCGGCCCGGTGGACTTCATCGTTCACTCCATCGGCATGTCGCAGAACATCCGGAAGGGGCTCTCCTACGACAGGCTGAACTACGACTGGTTCATCCGCACGCTGGATGTGAGCGCGCTCTCGCTTCACCGCGTGGTGACGGCCGCGCTCCGGCACGATGCCATCGCCGACGGCGCAAGCATCGTTGCCATGACCTACATCGCATCGCAACGCAACTACTCCACCTACTCCGACATGGGGGATGCGAAGGCGCTGCTGGAATCGGTAACGCGCAGCCTTGGGCCCCATCTGGCGAAGCGCCGCATCCGCATCAACACCGTATCGCAAAGCCCCACCTACACGCGCGCCGGGAGCGGCATCGAGAACTTCGACAAGATGTTCGACTTCGCCGATCGCGTGGCGCCGCTGGGAAACGCATCGGCCGAGGAGTGCGGGGATTATGTGGTGACGCTCCTGAGCGACCTCACGCGCAAGGTCACGATGCAGAACCTCTTCCACGACGGAGGCTACAGCGCCATGGGGATGACCATCCCCCTCCTCTCCCTCTTCCACACCGCTCTGCAGGATGACGATCTCACGCGCGCGGCCGGCCTGGAGCCGAGGAAGGAGAAATAGGCTCCTCGCCCTCCAGGGGCTCACGCCCCTGGCTGATACCTGCCGCCCCTTGCGGGCTCGCGTTCCGTTCGATGGCACCCCCGTTGCCCAGGGCTTGCGCCCTGGGCTGATGCCTGCCGCCCCTTGCGGGGCTCGTGATTCATTCGGCGCATCACGTTCCAGGGGCTCACGCCCCTGGCTGACTTCTGTCGCTCCTTCGGGGCTCGCGAGCGCAACAGCCGAAGGTCCGGAGTAAACTCCGGACCAACGAATCGGGTGATCGCCCCGCAGCATGCAGACCTTTGACATCTGTTTCTGCCGAGCACGACGAACCAGGTCCCGAGCACGTCCCCCACCCAACCGACCACTGACTACTGACCACCAACAAACGTCCATGTCCGAAAACGGCGAGATCGGGAACGCGCCGCCCCGTATACTTGCCGCATGCTTCCCGATGACGATATCTGCTACAGGGCGCTGGTGACGCGCGATGCCCGGTTCGACGGGCTCTTCTTCACATGCGTCACCACCACGGGAATCTTCTGCCGTCCGGTCTGTCCGGCGCCGACGCCGAAGCGCGAGAACTGCCGCTTCACAGCAAGCGCCGCCGCAGCGTTCGAAGCCGGCTTCCGGCCCTGCCTGCGCTGTCTGCCGGAGAAGGCGCCCAGCATCACGCGCGCCGAGGGAGGCACCTCCGTCGTTGAGCGTGCGCTGGCGCTGATCAACGCAGGGGCGCTGGACGAGGGGAGCATTGCCGATCTGGCATCGGAACTCGGCGTGGCGGAGCGCCACCTGCGCCGTCTCTTCACGAAGGAACTGGGCGTCTCCCCGATATCCGTGGTGCAGACACGCCGCCTCCTCTTCGCGAAGCAGTTGCTGGACGAGACGTCGCTGCCGATCGTTCAGGTAGCGCTCGGCGCCGGCTTCAAGAGCCTACGGCGGTTCAACGATGTGATCCGCACAACGTACCGGCGCTCGCCGCGCGAGCTTCGCAGGCATGCGCACCGGGCGCCGGCAGGAACCGGTATCACGCTGAAGCTGCCGTACGTGGCGCCGTACGACTGGAGCGCGCTGATCGGCTTCCTGGCGCCCCGCGCAATCCCCGGCGTGGAGTCCGTAACGCACGAACGCTATGCGCGCACGATCGAGCTGGACGGACATCACGGCATGGTGGAGGTGGCGCCGTGCGCCGATGAGCATGCGCTGCAGGCAACGATTGCCTTTCCGGATGTGGCGGCGCTGGTGCGGATCGTGGACCGCCTGCGCGCCCAGTTCGATCTGGGGGCGAACGCTCCGGAGATCGCCGCACATCTTGCGCGCGATCCCCGTCTGAAGGGATCCGCGCGGCGGCGGCCCGGGCTGCGCGTTCCGGGCGCGTGGGATCGATTCGAGCTTGCAGTGCGCGCCATCCTGGGTCAGCAGGTGAGCGTTGCGGCGGCAACCACGCTCGCAGGGCGCATCGTTCGCGCGTTCGGCAGGCCGCTCCAGATGGATGGCGACGCGGCGGCGCGCTTCGGCCTGACCCATCTCTTCCCGACGCCGGAGAACCTTGCCGATGCGGACCTTGCCGGCATCGGCCTCACGCGGGCACGTGCGGAGACCGTGCGGGCATTCGCGGCCGCCGTTGCGCACGATCCCGCGCTGCTGCGCGATCCCGCCCACATGACCGACTGCGCCGTGCAACGCCTTACGTCGCTCCCCGGCATCGGCCGCTGGACCGCACAGTATATCTCGATGCGTGCGCTCCGCCAGCCCGATGCATTCCCCGCAACCGATCTCTGGATCAAACGCGCCATCGAAGCAACCGAGGGGCACGTAACGCCGAAGCGCTGCATCGAGATCGCGGAGGCGTGGCGACCCTGGAGAGCATATGCAGCATTCCATCTCTGGTCCATGATCGGAGAGAACACAAACGAGGGATAACGTGATGAGTACGAAGGAGCTTCTGTTCGATACGATTCAATCGCCGGTGGGGCCGCTGACAATCGTGAGCGACGGCACGAGCATCGTTACGCTCGAGTTCGGAAGCCACGAAGGCCGGATGGAGAAGATGCTGGAGTCCCGCTTCGGTGCGATAACGATGCGTAAGCAGAGCGATCCGCTTGGCGGCGCGTCCGCTCTGGAAGCGTATCTCGCAGGCGAGTTGAACGCGCTGGACCCGCTCCCCGTCGATCCGGGAGGCACGCCGTTCCAGCAGAAGGTATGGCGCGCGCTTCGCGCCATTCCCGTTGGGCATGCAATCTCCTATGCGGAGCTGGCGACGATGGTGGAGCAGCCGACGGCCTATCGCGCCGTCGGGAATGCGAACTCGCGCAACCCGATCGCGATCGCGATTCCCTGCCATCGCGTGATCGGCTCCAGCGCGGCGCTGACCGGCTACGCCGGAGGGCTGGACCGCAAGCGATGGCTGCTGGAGCACGAGGGGTTCAATCGATCCGCCTTCGCCGCCTCCGAGCGCGAGCGCCGGCATCATGGAACGGAGCCGATCGCGTTCTTCTGATCATGGTTATCTGCTACGGAACATCGTGATGATTCGGCGTGCAGGGAATCAGCGGGTCATCCCGAACGAGGTGAGCGATCCTGCCGGTACAGGGCCGGATGAAGTCGGATGATCTGCGTCAGGACCCTTCGCCCGATCGGAATCGGACCCAGGGTGACACCCCGGTTGTTCCATGCCGAGGGATACCTTGACAGAATCGGGATTGATGTTCTCGCAACGTCCCCGCGTTGGCCGTTCACATCCATTACGCATCGGCCGGCATTACCGCACAGTCACCTTCGCGCTGATGATGTCGCGATCGGTCCGCACCACAACCAGGTAGACTCCGGCAGCGAGATTGTCCGCCGGCACCGCGTAGCGCCCGCGGTATGCGGCCGGCAGCGGCACATGATAGAGCTCCCGCCCAAGCAGATCGTACACCATCAACTCCGCGTCCGACGGGCGCGGCAGATGCAACTGCACCATGAACTCGCCGCTCGCGGGATTCGGATAGACATCGATATGTCCCGGAGCCGCGGCAACTCCGGGCTCCGCGTCCGGAACGGCCGCAACGTAGTCCGTCACGTGGAACTGGTAGTTCAACTGGCTGCCGAACTCCGCGGAGAACTCCCGCACCACCTCACCGGTCAGCTCATAGATCAGCCGGCCGGAGCCGCGTCCCGAACCGCTGTGATAGTAGTAGTAGAGGCCATCGTTGCCGGAATCCTTCAGCGTGAACTGATAGCAGCCGTCGGGAAGATTCAACGTGTCGCGATAGCGCGTGTTGTTGGCAAGCGATGAACGGTTGAGCATCACCGCGCCGGTAACCGCATCGGTCACCGTGTAGCTGGTCTCGGAGCCCTTGTTGTTGGTGTTGATCTCCACGATCACGCGATCGTGCAGCCCGTCAACCGGCGCCTGCACGGATTCCGCAGTATCGTTCAGATGATACTGGTCGCTCACACCGTTCACGCTTGCGATGACGGCGCGGAACGGCGCCGCGACTCCGGTATCCTGAGCGAACGATGCAAGCGAGATATCCGCGGACTCCGTGAACGCCAGGCTTCCGCTCCAGCGATAGAGGCTCTGCGCCCTCCCCACGCCGCCGTAAAGGATGTCCACGGTGGTGATCGGCGTGGTGCCGTTGTTGCGGAGCGTGATGGCGGGAGCGCCGCAGCTCGGATTGTTGCGGCGGTAGACCGGCCCGTCGTTCGGCGAGATGATCCGCTCGATGGAGGCATCCAGCGCGAAGTTCGGAGGGCCGTACGTGATGAGCTGCGTGGCCACCTCCACACGAGGCGTGTCCAGCGGCGTGCCCATTGTGTACGGCTCAACGTTGTAATCCAGCGTGTATGTTCCTCCGGGCTTCACCTTCTCCGAGAGTTCCACATCGAACGTCTGCACCGGCGTGCCCGGACAGAAGTTGGCGCGCGAGCGAACCCAGTCTCCTCCCTGCGGGAAGATCGGCGAAAGCCCGCAGTCATCACGCCAGAGAAGCCGCGAGAACACCGGCTCGTCATCGAGCAGGATCGTGTGCTGCTTCGGGCAGTAGGAGGCGCAGTTGTTCGCGTCGCTCCCCAGCCCCACGCTCCGCACCTTCAACCGCACATTCGCCGCGTCCTGCGGGATGGCCAGTTGCAGCGGTTTCAGATCCTCCTCGATCGAGCGCGCGGCGCCGTACGTGAACGTTCCGTTCCAGAGATTGGTCACCGAGATCGGATCGCGCGCGGGGATGCCGGGATAGAAGTCGAAGGCAACGTCCACGAGTGCGCTCACGGCATCCAGCTGCAGTTGAACCGAGTCGTGCAGCAGCGGCAGATAGTCCGTCACATCGTAGGTCCACGTATAGCCATCGCCCAGATTCACCCCGGTGCCGAACGGCATCGTAAGGCGCCCGAGCTCGTAACGCTCCGGGCGGACACGGTGCCATGTTGCCGTCCAGCTCTCCTGATGAATCACCGTGTCCGGCTGCGAAGCCATCGTATCGAGCGGCGTGCCGTTTTTCGCGAAGCGATAGTGGCGCACATCGGGAGGCCACACCAGCATCGTGTCGTTCGCCATCGCGGAGTCCCCCTCCTGCCGGTATCGCACCACGGGAATCGGGTCCAGCGGTATCGAGTCCAGAACGATCGTGGTGTCGTAGCGCGTGGCGTACGTTCCCTGTTCGAAGATCACGTTCGGGCGCCAGTTCCACCGGGCCGTGTTCATGAACTGCGTCGCGTTGTCCGACGGGAAGAAGCGCATCGCACCGGTGAACGTTGCATCGTTTCCGCGGCCGCTGGCATCCTTCGTGCCGAGCGGCGAGTACTGCTCCAGCGGATAGTATGCCACCAGATCGTCGCTGAACGGATGGTAGATCCCGAGGGCCGGATGCCTGATCCGCGGATCGATCCCCATCCAGCCGCGAATCGTTGCCGAGGGGATCTCGCGTTTCCATATCGCGACGCCGGTGATGCTGTCCGCGATGCTCGCGCCGCGATCCACGATCGGCGCCCCGACACGCAGCCGCGCAAGCCCGTTGAGCGTGCGGGATATCAGGCGCACCTGTTTCACCATATAGCCGTCCATGTAGATCCGGATACGCGAGTGGCGCAGGTTCTTCGTGAAGGTCCAGTAGTGGTAGCCGCCGTCGTTCGGATAGCCGTTCAGATCCTTCCACACGTAATCGCCGGTGCAGAAGCGCCCGGCATCCCAGTAGAGAACGTTGTTCGTGCTGTCCACATACACCCGCACGATCGGCCGGTTGAAGCGGTCCACACCTTCCAGCAGCACCTTGTGGAAGTCGCCGGGAAGAAGCGAGCCATGCGTCCAGAACGCGATCGTCATCTCGCTGTCGATCTCCGGAAAGGCGGAGGCCGGAACCTCCAGACCGGAGATGCCGGGAGCGGAGAAGAACATGTGCGGCGTTGTGCTGTAGACGCCCAGCGTCGTGTCCGTGGCGGTTCCATCCACACGCGTATCGATGCCGAGCGTATCGCCGTTGCGAAACGCCATGTCCACGATCAGGTTCTGCCCCGGCTTCCACTCGTAGTCGTAGAGGAACGGGATCACGTACCAGCCGGTATCGGGAAAGCTGAAGGTGGCGCGCGGCAGCACGGTGAACAGGTTTCCGGCCGAGTCGTGCACGCCCGCCTTCACGAAGTTCCGTTGATAGAGATAGAGCGGCAGCGAATCCTCCTTCGTGGTGCCGAGCGCAATGGAGACATCCTTCAACGTGGTGCCCAGACGTGCGACATGGTAGCGGAGGCCGGTGATCCTGCCCGGCTTCAACCCCGCGGTATCCAGTTCGTAGGAGCGCCACATGAACTCGGAGCGGGCAGCGGAGGCGCTCCCCAGAAACGGCGCGGAGGAGAGCGTGATGCCGGTGCCGATGAGGGCGGTACGAACCGGCGCCAGCTCCTCGCGATGCGCGGTGATCTCCATCCGCCCAACCAACTGCCACGACTGATGCCGGACGAATGCGAGCGAATCTATCGGCCTGCCGTTCACCGTGTACCGGTACGCCCTCTCCGCAACGGTATCCACGTGGGCCAGCGGGTCGATCAGCACGATGTGGTGCATGTCCGCCTTCTCGCCGCACGGTGAATTGTAGGGACACCGAACCGTGTAGCGCATCAGCACGCGTTCGTAGCGGCCGCCGCGCGGAGGCATCTTGAAGACGCCGAACGGATCGGACTCGTAGACGAATGTCTGCACGGAAACCGGTTCGCGCCGCTGCGCCAACGCGTCGGTATGCGGCATGAGAAACGCCGATACGAAGAGTAGAACCTGCAGTTGAACGCAACGTCGCATCCTGACTCCCGGAAATAAAACGAACAGCTCTCGAGCAGGGAGGTGCCGCGCGACCGCGGCGGTAGTACGAGTGGCCGCATGCTATGACCCGCAAGACAACCGGGGCGTTACATACGTGCCGTGCCTCACCGGACCGCGCACTCCCTGCCGGATGCAGAAGGATCGTGCACCCGCAACTCTTCAATCGAAGCGGGGCATGCGATCCCCTCGCATGCCCCGCCGGATTGAATGTCCATCGCTCTCGACGTTCCGCAGCACGGCGGCTCGATTGCAGTCGGGCCCGGAGTTATCGCACCACGATCTTCTTCGTAAGCGTCTCCGCTCCGGCCCGCACCGCCACCAGGTAGGCGCCGGACGGAAGCGAGCGAAGATCAACCGGGAACGATCCGTTGGTCACGTTCTTCAGCATCGCGTGATGAACGCTGTTGCCGAGCATGTCTGTAACCGTGAGCTCCACACTCTGCGCGGCGCGCAGCCAGAGATTCACCGTGAACTCACCGTTCGTGGGATTGGGATACACCTCCATCCTGCTTCCATTCTCCTCGATGCCGGGAAGCGGCGCGTCCGCTGCGAGATCGAAGCCCACCGTGAACTGCTGGTAGATCTCGCCGCCGAAGTCCGCATTGAAGCTGCGGATGGTTGCGCCGTTGTCCGCGCGGCGGATACGCATGGAGCCGGTCCCCTGCGCGGTGTTCGCCCACCACGAAAGGCCATCGCCTCCAAGATCCACCAGCCGGAACTCGTAGCAGCCGTCGGGCAGCGTCAACGTATCGCGATAGTAGGTCTCGCCGTCAAGATTGCTCCGGTCCACCACAACGCGTCCGGTTACCGCATCCTTCAACTGATAGCTGTTCTCGGCGGGGCTGTCGTTGGTATGCAGCTCCAGATAGAACGTCTTCGGGAACACGGGCGGCACGTCGTACGTGGCGGTTGCGGTGTTGTTGTATTCATACTGGTCGTCGCCGCCGTTCGGCTTGCTTACCGTCACCGTGAACTGCCGGCCGGTTGCGCCGGACCACGAGATCTCACCCAGCTGCACATCCGCGCTCTCCATGAAATCGAGTTGCCCGGTCCAGTGATAGACCGACTGCGGAGCCCCCTGCACGCCGTACTGAATGTCCAGGCTCGTGAGCGGCGTGGAGCCCGTGTTGCGGATCGTGATGAGAGGATTGCTGCAGATCGGGTTCATCCGCTTGTACAGATCGGTCTTCCCCGGAGCCTTGATCTCCACAACGGCCGCGTCCAGCGTGAAGTTCGGCGGACCGTAGGTAACCAGCTGCGTCTCGATCTGGTAGTATGGCGTGCTTCCCTGGCCGTTCCAGGTGTACGGTGTGACGTTGTAGTCCAGTGTCACCGAATCACCGGGATGCACCCACGGCGTCAGCTCGAAGTTGTAGGTCCAGACCTCGGCGCCGGGGCACCAGTTGGAGCGGCTGTACACCCAGGTGCCTCCCTGCGGATACACCGGGTTGAGATTGCAGTTGTCGCGCCAGACGGTTTTCTGGAAACGGTTCGTGCCGTCGACGGTGATCGTGTGATCCTTCGCGCAGAACTCGGAGCAGTTCTCGTTGCCGCCGAAGCCGTGCCCGGTGGGCGTCACGCGGATACGGGTGTTGGCAGCGTTCTCCGGGATCTTCACGCGCAGCGGATGCAGGTAATCCTCGATGGACTTCGCACCGCCGTAGCCGAAGCCACCGTTCCAGAGATTGGTCACGGAGATCGGATCGCGCGGCGGTGTTCCCTTCACGAACTCGAACGTTACATCCACCAGTTCCTGCTGGTTGTATGCATTCAGATGTACCGTGTCGTGCAGCAACGGCCGGAAGTCGCTTACGTCGTACGTCCACGTGAACCCCTCGCCCAGGCTCAGGCCGTTGCCGTACGGTGTGATGTACCGGCCAAGCTCGAAGCGGTTCACGATCTCGAACTTCCGGAAGTAGGGCGTGCGGGTCTGATGGATCACGGAGTCCGGCGTGACGCGCGAGGAATCCGTTGCGGCCCCCTGCCTGTTGAATGCGTAGCGATTGAAGCCGGCCGGCCAAACAGTGAGCACCTTGTCCGGGAGTGTGGAGTCCTGCGTGTTGCGATAGAGCACCACCTGCAGCGGATCGGCCTGCACGGAGTCCACGGCCACCGTGGTATCGTACGTGGAGGTGTACTTCCCCTGCTCGAAGACGATGTGCGGACGCTGAGCCGTGGGTGCCATGCCCGAATAGATCTCGGCGCCCGGCACGCTGTACGGCGCGGGAGGTCCGGTCATCGCGGCATCGAATCCGTTGCCGCTGGAGTCCGCCGCCACCAGCAGATTGTTTCCACCGAACTTGTAGTAGGCACGAAGGTTGGCACGGAACGGATGCGAGTTGTCCAGCTCGCGTCCCAGATAGCTCTTGATGGTGGTTGCGTCCAGTTCCGCATTCCAGACCGCGAACTCGTCCACGTTGCCGTCGTAGTTGCTGTCGCCGCTCGCGCCGGAGCCGATTCTGAATCTCGTGATGCCGCCCATCGGCTTCTTCTTGCTGCCGGTGGAGGTGAAGAGAACGCCGTTGAGATAGATCTTCATCGTCCCGGCCTTCACATTCTTCGTCACTGTCCAGTAGCTCCACTTCCCCTTGTAGTCCGTTGCGCTGGCGGCCTTGGAGAGACGGTCGTACGCTCCGGCCGCGTTCCCCGCATCCCAGTAGACGGTGCCGTCGGACCATGGAAGATGCAGGTTCAGCACGCGCTGGCCATCCTTGTTCACGCCTTCGAAGATGCTCTGCTCCTGCGGCTGGTAGAGCGGATTGCCGTAGGCCCAGAAGCCGATCGTGATGGCGCTGTCGGCATTGTCGAAAACGTTCGCGGGAACATCGATGTAGTCGCGCCCCTCGAAGTGAAGCGCCTGCTCCGGCGCGTTCTGGAAGCGGGCAAGCGCATGCCCCTGCGACGTCTCGAACGCGATCATCGTACCCGGCAGCGGCGTGGCCTGATCGTAGCTCACATCAACGGCGATGTTCGACGTGCCGTTCCATGTGAACGGCGTCGGGAAATCCAGGCGCTGCCATCCGGCGGGAAGTGCGATGTCGCGCAGATAGCAGGTCGTGAATCCATCGGTCTCGTAGGAGTTGGTTGTCAGCGAATCGCGCGTACTGGCCTTCATCCGGACCATGAGATTCTTGATCACCTGCCCCCCCGTGGTCACGTTGAAGCGGATGCCGGTGACGTCGCCCGCCTTCAACCCGGCCGCCAGAAGCTCCGTCTTGCTCCAGAGAAACTGCATGCGCCCGCGCGGGCCATTGGTCAGCTGCATGGAATTGCCGAGCGGTGGGTTGGCGATCATCGCGGAGTCGAAGGAGGTGATACCGGTACGCGTCACACCCACAAGCACGCGCGGGAAGTAGCGCCACGACGGCGTTCGCATGAAGGCGATGGAGTCGAGGACCTGGTTGTCCACACGGAAATGATAGGCGGTGTCGATGGTGGAATCCACCAGCCCGGTGTGCTGGAACAGGTAGATGTACATCAGATAATCCCACTCGCCGCACTGAGCATCCAGCGGGCATCGCAGCTTGTAGTGCATCAGCACCTTCTCGTAGCGTTCGCTCAGGGGCGGAAGCACGAAGCGGGCGTCCGACGGCGAACCGTAGGTGAAGGTCTGCACCACAACGGAACTGCCAGGCTGGGCGTGAAGCGGATATGCAGACAGGACCGCGATCATCGCGACGAAGAACGCAAGGCGGCCGGTGGTAACACTGTTCATTCCTGCTCTCGATACTGTATGGAATGAGAGAGCCTCCCGATTCGGTGGAGACGGAGGGAGGCGGACATTGGGTGCCGCGTTCGGGGCGGCGTCGGGCCTCAAGATGGGAAATCTTGGCGTGCGGGACAACGAGCATTGCGGACGGGTGGTGACTCGGTTTGCCGGAGCCCGTGCGCCGAATGGTTCGCACGGTGCTTGTTCACGTTGGACGTGCGCATGCTACCGACGGTTCGCGCCTGACGGCGCTTGCGATACCCGGCACTGATGCAGCCGGTCATGCCATCAAGCCGCGGAGCCGCGTACCATCGTGCCGATCGTTCACGCATATGCGTAATAATTGAGTATCGAACCAATGGGTGCAGCTACGTTATTTCCACACGGTTCGCACGGCGCATGTCTCCGGTAGCAGCGAACCGGCAGGTATTTGTTCAATGCATATATCACCGTTCCTATCGAACCGTGACGGTCCTGCGGCCTCCCGTCTGGCAGCAGGGTGAGGTAGGAGCTCTCAATGCCTGGAGGCAGAACCATGCAACGATGGATTCGCACGCTCCTTCTCGCAGCAGCAGTGGCCAGCGGCTGCAACAAGTTGATCACGCCCACCTCCCCCGCACTGGGATGGGATCTGATCACCAACGGAGCATTCCTCCCCAACGATTCCCTGATCGCCCACGCCCCCGAAACACCCAATCTGGAGGAGGCCATGGCACCGCCCTGGATGCCGGCAACGGGAACGCCGCAGCTCGGCACGTGGAAGGGGAAGGACAGCATCCCCGGCGTCATCGAAATGTGGGGAAGCGCAAACATTGGTGAAGGGGTGATGCAGGTACTCGGCACCCCGATCCGGAAGGGGCACCGCTACCGTGTGGAACTGGACGCTGAGTGGTACCCGCAGGATCCGATGAACAACATCCGTCACGTGATCGTCCGATTCCTCGCATTCAACACGGTCCCGGCAAGCAGCGGGCATTGGCAGGAGAAGCATCCCGACGTGGCCGTTATCGGATCGATCACCACGGGTGACAGTACCTGGCGGCATTTCACCGTGCCGGTCTGGACTGCCGATGCGGACTACATCGGTTTCGGGATGAACGCGGAGAACGAAGTGCAGGAGAACAACACGCCGTACAATCACTCGTGGGCCTTCTGCGACAACGTGGAGCTCATCGATCTGGGCACCGACCAGTAGTCGAATCGACTCATGATAACCACTGCGAAAACGAAGCGGCCGGAGATTACTCCGGCCGCACCATGAGAAGGTTATGGGTATCATAGTTTCTCGCGCAGGCTGAAGACCCGCTGCTACACGGTGCTGTCTCTCATCCCTGCTCCCGTTGCCGCGCATAGAAGATAAAGTCCGTCGATGCGGCCGTCCCGCCAAGCTCGCGGACGATGCGGGCAATCTGGCCGCGGTGGTAGGTGCCGTGATTGTTGATCTGCGTGAGGATGTCGCGCAGCGATGTGGCGAACTCCGCTCCCGCGATTGTGCGGTAGGTGAGCAGGTTGTCGATGCCCGCCTCGTTCAGCGTCCCGATGTATTCGCTCCACTCCGCGTGCACGGCGTTCAGCCGCTCCTCGCACTCCGCCAGCGACCACTCCGGCCAGACGGTGAGCTGCGAGGTGTCGCCGCCGGAGATCCTGACAAGCCAGACGGAGCGCGCGGCAAGCAGGTGCCCCAGCAGGTGCAACGCTTCATTCGGTTCGGCAAGTCCGCGCAGCGATTCGATGGCGCGCAGCGTTGCCCAGCGATCGTACTCGAGGAAGTCGCGGCAGTACTCTGTGAAGGTCATGATCTCTCCTGAGTGGACGTTCTAGCAGACTGTTGAACAACGTCATCTGCTACGTTGGCCTTCACATCCGCTCACTGCGACGTCCAAAAGCACGTCTCATTCGCGGCCGACTGGCCGTATTGCATCTGACTGTTGTTGAACAGTCTGTGGCAACGCAGTAAGTCAACAGGCGGCTAGGCAGCAACGCCGGTATCGGTGGATTCGAAGATCCTGTCCGCGCTCTTCGCAATGAAGCCCTGATACAGCCGGCCCGTTGCCGGATCCTCGTAGCGCCGCGCGAACTCGTGGTAGCAGGTGGGGATCACATGCATCTCCCCGCCGGCGAACTCCCAGCCGACGCGGTTCGCCATGATGGAGGATTGCTCCAGCAACTCTTCCGGCGTTCCCTTCACCTCGCCACCGGATGCGTTCAACGTGTAGCCGTTCGCCACCAGCCAGGCATTGAACTCCCCGATGGAGTTGAATGTGGAGAGAGCGTTGAGAAGCACGGTGAAGTGATTGGCCCGGATGCCGAACGCGGAGAGCCAGCCGGCGTATTCGGATTCCTCGAGCAGCCTCCTGTAGTCCGCGTAGGCAACGGGCTTCCAGGACGGTATCCTGGTAAAGAGTTCGGATGAGTTCTTCAGCGACGCGGGGATCTGCTCCACAAGCCCCCGCACGATACGCTGCAGCTGTGGGCTGAAGTCCTGGGTGATCAATTCCGAGATGAAGACATGCGGCAGTTCCTCCGCCGGCGGCGCAAAGGAGCGCGCGAAGAGCCGCTTCTTCTCGAAGTGATATTCGCCGCTCTCCGTGTAGCCAAGGCGCGTGAAGGTGGCGCCGAGCGAGTCCACGCCGATGGGATCCAGGTTGAACGTGCGGAAGGCGATGTGATCGTTCACGTAGCGCTCGCCGCGTGCCGCGAGCAGGTTGCAGATCTCCGCCGCCGCAGGCGTAATGGAAGAGTAGTCGCGCCAGAAGAACTCGAGAAGCTGGTCGACGCCGGGGTTGCTCATCGTTGTTGCTGCCATTGTCTGTGTCGGGTATTGAACGGCCAGCAACTTCGACAGCGGCATGCAATCTGTTCGTAAGAAGGTGTTCCCCGGGGAGCATCAACCCAGCGTGGCGGCGAGATGGGCGCCGCGACTGTTGCCGGACGTTCATATCCTTGGCACACCAGCCATTGCCGCGAGCAGAATGCATCGTTCAACCCGGCCCCATACGCCCCGCGAGCACGGCGCAGACATCGGAGAGAGAGATCCCGCACTGCTCGAAGAGCACGAGAAGGTGATAGAGGAGATCCGCGCTTTCGTTCCTCAACTCAGGGCTGTCACCCTTCATTGCTGCGATCACCGTCTCAACGGCCTCCTCCCCCACCTTCTGCGCGATGCGCGACGTCCCGGCCGTGAAGAGCGACGTGGTGTAGGAGCCTTCCGGCATCGCCGCATGCCGCGCGGTGATTGTTCGCGTAAGCTCATCCAGTACGTCCCCCGGATGTTCGCGCCGCTCCTCACCGAAACATGTCCACGAGCCGTTGTGGCACACTGCACCGGCCGGACGGGCGCGAATGAGCAACGTGTCGTTGTCGCAGTCGGCGGCGATCGATTCCACTACGAGATAGTTTCCGGAGGTCTCCCCCTTGGTCCAGAGCCGCTCCTTCGAGCGGCTCCAGAACGTCACACGCCCGCCGGCAATCGTTGCCTCCAGCGCCTCGCGGTTCATGAAGCCGAGCATCAGCACCTGATGGGTCACCGCATCCTGAACCACGGCCGGCAGCAGTCCGCCCATCTTATCGAAGTCCAGCAGTTCCGGGCTCGGCACGTTCGATGCTGTTGTAGGTTCCTGCGGCATTGGCCTGCTCCTGTTGGCTACGGTTTCCTGCGGCATGTCATTGAAGGCGCATCGGGATGCCCAGCGCGGCCAACCCCTGCTTCAGTTCGCGGAGGGTGACCGTGCCGTCGTGAAAGATGCTGGCCGCGAGCACGGCATCGGCATTCCCCTGGAGAAAGGCATCGGCAACGTGGCCAACGCTTCCGGCGCCGCCGGAGGCGATCACCGGAACGTTCACGGCCCGGGAGAGCGCGCGAAGCAGCTCGAGATCGTAGCCGGCCTGCATGCCGTCGCGATCCATCGATGTGGCCAGCAGCTCGCCGGCGCCGAGGCCAACGGCGCGCCTGGCCCACTCCACCGCCTCCAGTTCCGTCGGCTGGGAGCCGCCGCGAATCCAGACGTCCCAGCCGGCTTCCGGATCACCGGGACGGCGGCGGCGTGCATCGATCGCGGCAACCACGGCCTGGCTTCCAACACGCGCGGCCGCCTCGGAGAGCAGCTCCGGGCGAAGCACGGCCGCGGTATTGAACGATACCTTGTCCGCGCCGGCGGCAAGAGCGCTCGCAACCTCGTCCACCGTGGAGATGCCGCCTCCAACGGTGAACGGAATCTGCACGGCGCGCGCAACGCGTTCGATGATATCGAAGAACGTACGCCGCCCCTCGCGCGAAGCGCTGATGTCCAGCAGTACAAGCTCGTCCGCCCCCTCGGCGCTGTACCGTTCGGCAAGCGCAACGGGATCGCCGGCATCGCGGATGTTTTCGAACTGAACTCCCTTCACCACGCGCCCATCCTTCACATCGAGGCAGGGAATGATCCGCCGAGCAAGCATGCCGCTATTCCCCTTCTCCATGTGTCCGAACCCAGCCGGCCAGATCCTCCAGCGTAAGGCTCCCTTCGTAGATCGCCTTGCCGATCACGGCGCCCGCAACGCCCGCGGCGTCGAGCGCAGTGAGATCGTCCGTGCTCGAGATGCCGCCGGATGCGATGAACGAGAGCGACGGGAACTCGTGCACCAGGCCGGCATAGAGGTCCACGTTCGGCCCGGCCAGCATGCCGTCGCGCACGATGTCCGTGCAGATCACGGTCTGGAGGCCAACTTCCGCCGCATATCCCACGAGTCCTGCGGGCGTTACCGGCACCATCTGCCGCCATCCTCTGGTGGCAACCTCGCCGTCGCGGAGGTCGAGGGCCACGGCGATCCTGGCGGCACCGAACTCCTCCACCCACTCCCGCAGCAACGACGGGTTCTCCGCGGCGACACTGCCAACAACGACGCGATCGGCGCCAAGCTCGATCAGCCGCTCGATCTCGTCCACAGTTCTCACGCCGCCGCCAACCTCTCCGCTCACACCATCCAACGCGAGGATCTCCGCCAGTGTATCCCAGTTGGTCACGGTTCCGTCCGCGGCCCCCTCCAGATCCACGAGATGCAGGTAGCCGAATCCGGCTGCAGCGAACTCGCCGGCGGCGGCAAGCGGCGACTCGTGGTACACGGTTCGCGACGCATACGAGCCCTGCCGAAGCCTGACCGCATGGCCGCCGTAGATGTCGATTGCAGGAATGATCAACATAGGCTGATGAAGTTTTCGAGAAGCCGCAGCCCGGCCGGGCCGGACTTCTCCGGATGAAATTGCACGCCGCGAATGTTGGCGCGCGTTACGGCGGCGGAGAATTCCACGCCGTAGATACCGGTGGCAACAGTTGCCGCACCGGGAGCCGCATAGTACGAATGAACGAAGTAGAAATATTCGCCCGACGGGATATCGCGGAAGAGCGGGTCCTCCACGGCCGGGTATACGCGGTTCCATCCGATCTGAGGCGTCCTCAACCCCGGCACGGCAAAGGGCTCCACGGTTCCCGGCACCAGGCCCAGACACGCCGTCTGGTTCTCCTGCGAGTAGTCGAACATGAGCTGCATCCCCAGACAGATCCCGAGCAGCGGCGCCTCCAGCCCGCGCAGCCAGCCCTCCAGGCCGGATTCGGCGATGAGCCGCATGGCATTGCCGGCCGCGCCCACGCCGGGCAGGATCAGCTTCTCGGCACGATCCAGTTCCGCCGGCGACGACGAGATGAACGAACCGGCTCCAAGCCGATCGAGCGCATTCCGCACGGACCCGAAGTTGCCGGAACCGTAGTCGATGATGCCGATCATAGCACGCCCTTCGTGGTTGGAAGTCCGGAGCGCCCATCGCGCGCAACCGCCATGCGGAGCGCGCGTGCAACGGCCTTGAAGATGGACTCGATCCTGTGATGATCGTTCCGTCCCGTTGCACTGATGTTGATGTTCGCGCGCATGCCGTCAGAAAACGCGCGGAAGAAATCCTCCACCAGTTCGGTGGGAAGCTCCCCAACCCGCTCGCGATCGAAGCGCGCATCGAACACCAGATAGGGCCGCCCGCCCAGATCCAGCGCGGCCTGCGCCAGCGCCTCGTCCATCGGCAGCATGAAGCCGTACCGGCCGATACCCCGCTTGTCGCCGATGGCAAGCCGGATCGCCTCCCCGAGTGCCAGGCCGGTATCCTCCACGGTGTGATGCTCGTCGATATCGAGATCGCCGCGCGCATGTATCGTCATGTCGATCAGCGAGTGGCGCGCCAACTGTGCGAGCATGTGATCGAAGAAGCCGATGCCGGTGGCGATATCGTAGGCGCCGGTGCCGTCCAGCGCAAGCTCCACGGTGATCGCGGTCTCGCTGGTGACGCGCTCCACGCGGGCGGTGCGGCCGTCGCGAAGGATGTAGCCGCATGCCTCGCGGAAACTCCGCGCAACGAAATCGGCATCGCTCGCAACGTCCGGCTGCCCCGGTACCAGCCGGACGCCGCGGCATCCCAGGTTGCGGGCCAGGCCGATATCGGTCTCGCGATCGCCAAGCACGAAGGAACGTGCCATGTCCACCCGGTTCTCCGCCAGATAGTTCGCGAGCATGCCGGTCTTCGGCTTGCGGCACTCGCATCCCTGCCACTCACCATGCGGACAGATGAAGACATGGGCGAAGGAGATTCCCTCCCCTTCGAAGATGCGCATCATCTTGTCGTGGGGAAGGTCGAATCGCTCCTGCGGGAACGCCCGCGTTCCCAGATCGTCCTGATTGGTGACCATCACTGCCTCGAAGCCCGCCTCCAGCAAGGCGCGCATGCCGGCGATCGCCCCCGGTATCAGCTCGAGCTTCTCGAGCGAGTCGATGCGCTCATCGGGAGGTTCAACGATCAGCGTTCCATCACGATCAACGAAGAGCACTTTCTTCATCCGGGAGTCTCCTTCTTCATGCATCGATCTCGAGGAGTGCATTCAACAACGCTGTATTCTCCGCCGGCGTGCCAACGGTTATGCGAAGCGCTCCGGCAAGCCCCGGCTCGCCGCTCCGGTCGCGCACAATCAGGCCCCGCTCGCGAAGCTCCGCATGCACTGCCGCCGCGTTCGCAAACCGGACCAGAAGAAAGTTCGCATCGCTTGGATGAACGCAGAGCACGCCGCGCAGCTTCGCAAGGCCGGCGGCGAGGCGTTCGCGTTCGGCAACGATGGCCGCAACCTGAGCGCGCTCGCGCCCCACATCCTCCAGTGCGGCAAGCGCGGTGCACGCAACAAGCGAGCCCACGTTGTACGGCGGCTTCACATTCATCAGCCACGACACGATCCCGGGCTGCGCCACCGCATAGCCCAGACGCAGTCCCGCAAGCCCCCACGCCTTGGAGAGCGTGCGCAGCACCACGAGGTTCGGGATGTCGTTCACCAGCGCTGCCATGCTGCCGCGCGACGCGAACTCGATGTAGGCCTCGTCCACGACAACGATGCAACCGGACCGTTCGCACAGCGCCAGGAGATCGTCCACCGCGAGAAGGTTGCCGGTTGGATTGTTGGGGGAGCAGCAGAAGATGAGCCTGGTTCTCTCCTCCACTGCGGAGAGCATGGCGGGAAGATCCAGCCCGAAGGTTCCCTGCACAAGCGGAACGCCGCGCACGGCAATGTTGTTGAGCGCGGCGGCCACGCGATACATGCCGTAGGTAGGCTCGGCAACCAGGATCGCATCGCGCGCCGGCTCGCAGAAGATGCGCATCAGAAGATCGATCGCCTCGTCGGAACCGACGCCCACGAAGACGTTCTCCTGCCGTACGCCCACGAGCCCGGCCAGGCGCGCGCGCAACCGGTTCTGACGGGGATCGGGATAACGGTTCAACGCCGGCTCTCCGGCGGATGCATAGGGATTCTCGTTGGCATCGAGAAGGATGCCGGCGCTGTTGTCGTGCCGTGCGGCACGGTACGGCTCGAGAGCGCGGATGGATGGGCGCACCATCGCATCGATCGCCGAAGTGGTTGAAGCGGAACTCATGACAGGCCCCCCTCGCGAAGGCGATCGATGCGCCTGGTGACGGCGCGGGCGTGCGCATCCAGCCCTTCGGCCCCGGCGAGCGCTGTGAGGGTTGGCGCAAGCGCCTCCAGACCGGACGCGGTGATGCGTTGAAAGGAGATGGACTTCTGAAAGCTCTCCACGGAGAGGCCGCTCTCCCAGCGGGCGGCGCCGCTGGTGGGGAGCGTGTGATTGGTGCCGGAGGCATAGTCACCGGCGGTTACCGGCGCCCACGGGCCAACGAACACGGAGCCGGCGCTTGTGATCGCGCGCAGGATCGGCTCCGGTTCCCGCACGTTCACGATGAGATGCTCAGGGCCGTACATGTTGGAGAAGCGGACGGCCTCGCTCATCGAGTCCGCAACGATAGCGTAGCTCCCTTCCAGCGCCTGGCTCACGATCGCGCGCCTGGAGAGCGTTCCAAGCTGGGCATCCAGCTCCCGAAGTGTTGCGGCGGCAAGCTCCGGACTGTCGGTAACCAACACCACATGCGCATCGGGATCGTGCTCCGCCTGCGAGAGAAGATCGGCGGCAACGAGAGCTGCATCCGCGGATGCATCCGCGAGCACCAGCAGTTCGGACGGTCCGGCCAGCAGGTCGATCGCGGCGCCCCGGGGATCGGCCGAGACCAGTTCCTTGGCTGCCGCCACGTACCGGTTCCCGGGCCCGAAGATCTTCTCCACCTTCGGCACGCTCTCGGTGCCGTACGCCATGGCAGCAACGGCCTGCGCGCCGCCGACGGCATACACTTCATCGATGCCGAGCGTCCCGGCCGCGACCAGAACGGCAGGATCCACGGTGCCGTCGCGACGCGGAGGGGAGCAGAGAACGATGCGGCTGCAGCCGGCCAGGATGGCGGGGATGCCGAGCATCAGGACGGTGGAGGGGAGCGGCGCGGAGCCGGCCGGAACGTAGAGTCCCACGCTCTCGATGGCGCGGCGCTCCCGCCAGCAGAGGACGCCCGGCATCGTCTCCACCGCGGGCTCCACCGCCAGTTGCGCGGAGTGGAACGCGCGGATATTCGCGGCCGCCGTGCGGATTGCATCGGCGAGCTCCGGCGATGCGGCGGCGCGCGCATCGGCGAACGCCTCCGGTGCCACACGAATGCCTGCAAGATCCGCACCGTCGAATCGGAGCGTCAGCTCGCGGATCGCCGCATCACCCCGTTCGCGCACGTCCGCCACGATGCCGCGCACGGCATCCACCGAGGTGCGATCGCTCACGCCGCCGCGCTCGACCAGGGGGCCGAGAGCGGCGGGGTCCAGATCGGAGAGCCGGAATGTCTTCATCGGATAATCGCCTCGATCGGTACAACAACGATGTCGCTGGCGCCAACGCCCTTCAGCTTCTCCATCACATCCCAGAACGCATCCTCGGCGATCACGGAGTGAACCGCCACCATTCCCTCCTCGGCAAGCGGAACCACGGTGGGGCTTTTGAGCGCGGGAATGATGGAGCGCAGTTCGTCCACGGCATCGCATGGCGCATTCATCATCAGATATCGGCGGCCGCGCGCCTCGAGACTCCCCTGGATGCGGATCATCAACCGGTCGAACAACTGCCGCTTGGCCGGATCGGACAGTACGTTCTCGTTGGCGATCAGCCGGGCCTGCGAGGTGAGCACGGTAAAGGCCGGATAGAGGCCGTTCAGCCGCGCAGTGGTGCCGGTGGAGACGAGATCGCAGATGGCATCGGCGATATCCAGCATCGGAGCAATCTCCACCGCACCGCTCAGCCGCACCACCTCGCACCCGATCCCCTCGGCCTCCAGGAAGCGAGAGGTGATCATGGGATACGTCGTGGCCAGGCGCCGGCCGTCCAGATCGCGAAGGGTACGAACCTCCGAGTGCTGTGGGAGGCAGATCATGAGCCGGCACACCCCGAAGCCGAGATCCAGCACGCGCTCCACACGCAGCCCCTTCTCCAGCACGGTGTTCTCGCCTACGATGCCGAGGTCGGCAACGCCGTCGTGTACATACTGCGGGATATCGTCATCCCGAAGCGCCAGAAGATCCAGCGGGAAGTTCCGGCACGGTGTGTACAGCGTCTGCTTCTGGCCGTCCAGTTCCAACCCGCATGCGCGAAGAAGGTCCAGCGAGTCCGACGTGAGCCGCCCGCTTTTCTGGATTGCGATCTTGATCCTGGTCTCACCCTGTTCCATTCTTTACCTCAGTAAAGTGATCGGCGCAAAAAAAAAGTCTGTCCGTCCCCGTTCGATTCTTCATGCCTCGTCGATCCGTTTCAGCATCAGGCGATATCCTCCGTTCCCCTCCTTCACCCAGCGGGCCACCCTCGCGATCGTGCGCGAGCTGAGGCCGGTACGCTCCTCGATCGCCTGGTAGGACTCCCCCGCCGCCAGCATGCGCGCGGCCTGCCAGCGCTCCGCGAATTCCGCCAGCTCGTTTTCCGTGAGCAGGTCGCCAAGGAAGCGCTTGCACTCCTCCACCGACTTCAGGGACACGATGGCCTGATAGAGCGCTCTGATATCACGAGGTTCCGCCTGCTTCATCCGTTCTCTCCGGGATTCTCACTGTACTGAAGTAAAGATAGCACTTTACCTGAATACAGCGCAAGTCGGGAATTCGAATTCGGTGAATGAACTCCGATATCACGATCGCGGAGTAAACTCCGCGATAACATCAAAAAAAAATGAGGAATGAAGACTGCCTTCACTCCTCATTCCCAATTCCTCGTTCCTTCTCCCTAGGTGAGCCCCTGGGCGTCCACATCCACGATCATCTGCACGGAGGGCCGGGATTCCCGGGTGTTGTATCGTTCAAGGGCATCCGCGAAGGCGGCGTAGAAGATCCGGCCGGCGGGATCGGCTGCCTTGCTGTTCTTGATCACGATCTGATAGCGGTAGAGATTCCGCAGCTTCGAGATCAGCGCGGCCGTCGGGCCCATGATGTCCAGTGCGGGGGAGCTGGCCGGGAGCAGCTTCCGGAACGCCTGTGCGTGACGCTCGCTCTCGGCCTGATCCTCGGACCGGAACTCCACCACGATGAAGCGGGAGAACGGCGGATAGTTCAGCTCGCGGCGGGAATGGAGTTCCTCGTTGTAGAGCATCGCATAGTTTTTTGCGAGACTTGCCTGGATGGCCGGATGGTGCGGGTGCGCCGTCTGAATCACCACCTCCCCCTCCACATTGCTCCGGCGACCGGCGCGCCCGGCCACCTGCGTCAACAACTGATAGGTGCGCTCGCTTGCGCGGAAGTCCGGCAGCAGAAGCTGCGTGTCCGCGGAGATCACTCCCACGAGCGATACGCGCGAGAAGTCCAGCCCCTTGGCAACCATCTGTGTGCCGAGCAGAATGTCCACCTCACCGTTGCCGAACGCCGTCAGCATTTTCCGATGCGCCCCCTTGCGCGACGTGGTATCCTGATCCATCCGGAGCAGGCGAGCCTCCGCAAGCTCCGCGGCCAGTTCCTCCTCCACCTTCTGCGTTCCAACACCCGGCTGGCGCAGATCGTGGTTGCCGCAGATCTCGCAGACGCGATCCACGGCGCGCTGATACCCGCAGTAGTGGCAATGCAGTTCCTCGCGCGACTTGTGATAGGTGAGCGTGACGGCACAATGCGGGCACATCGGTGAGTGCGAGCAGGCCATGCACTCCAGCCGGGTTGCAAACCCGCGACGGTTCTGGAGCAGGATCACCCCCTCGCGCCGCTCGATGCGCTCGCGGATATCCTTCAGCAGGCGGACGGAGAGCGTTCCCCGCATCAACCCCTGCTTGCGTGCGGTAACCGTATCCACGATGATGATCTTCGGCTCGCGTGCATTGTCCACGCGCTCCGGCAGTTCCAGCAGGCCGTACTTCCCCCGCTCCACGTTGAAGTAGGATTCGATGGAAGGGGTGGCAGATCCGAGTACCGCCACCGCTCCGGAGAGCTGCGCCCGCACGATTGCTGCGTCGCGGGCGTTGTATCGCGGCTGCGCATCGTACTGCTTGTAACTGGCCTCGTGCTCCTCGTCCACCACTACGACCCCGAGATCCCGCAACGGAGCGAAGAGTGCGGACCTCGCGCCGATCACCACGTCGCACGTCCCCTCGGCTGCGCGGCGCCAGCCGTCGAAGCGCTCCCCCGGCGACATGCGGCTGTGAAGCACCACCACGCGATCGCCGAAGACGCCAAGGAAGCGCTCCACCAGCTGCACCGTGAGCGTGATCTCCGGCACCAGCATCAGCGCGCGCCTGCCTCGCGAAACCGCATGCCGGATCGCCTCGATATAGACCTGCGTCTTTCCGGAGCCGGTGACACCATGCAGAAGGAAGGTTCGGAACTCGCCCGCGTCGATCGCCGCGTTGATGGCGTCGATGGCATTCAGCTGCATCGCATTCGGAACGATCGCACGCCCGTTTACGGTGCCGGCATCGATGGCGCCGAACGCTTCCTCCTCCGTCTCGATCGCCTCCGGCAGCAGCACCTCCTCACGCGTGATCGCGATCTCACCGATCTCCACGGCTCCGCGCCCGTGAAGCCCCTTCAACGCAGAGTCCGAGGCACCAGACTCCCTGAGCACGTCGGCAGCAACCGAGAGCTGGTTCCCGGTTCGTGCCGCTCGGGCACTCAGTGCCAGAAGGATCGCAGCCTGCTTCGGCGCAAGGCGATCCAGTTCGTCGAACAACCGGCGCAGCCCTTCCTCGTCCGCCAGCAACTCCGGACTGATGCGAACTCCGCGCGCGGTTCGCGCCACGGTTCCCTTTGCATGAGTGGTGGTGCGGACGATCAGCGCCTTCTCCTCCAGCGCCGCGAGCTGTGCGTGCAGGCTGTCCGCACCGATCTTGCGCTGAAGGAAGGCGAGCGTAACGCCGCGCGGGTGATCGGCGAGGGCCGTGAGGATCGCTGCCTGCCGCGGCGCGGCGCGGCGAATCAGCGACACCTCCTCCATCACCTCCGGCCCCGCAAGCATCACGCGCTGCGACGACTCCGGAGTCATCCCCTGCGGCATCATGGAACGGAGCGTCTCGCCGAGCGGAGAGAGATAATAGCTGCTCATCCACTCCGCAAAGCGAAGCATCTCGGGGGTGAAGAGCGGAGTGTGATCCAGCAGGTCGATGATGGCTCGGACCTTCTTCAGTTCGGTCTCGGCAAGCTCCTCAACAACGATGCCGGTAAGCGTGCGGCGGCCGAAGGGCACGGTTACACGCATCCCCACCAGATCGAAATCGCGCCACTCCTCGGGAACGGAATAGGTGAAGCTCTTGAAGAGAGGCACCGGAAGAGCCACCTGAACGAAGTCTGCCATGCGTTACTGCTCGTACGTGAACGCCCGGGCACCGGAACCGAAGGCGATCATCACCTCCGCTTCATCGGCGCCGATATTGATCGATCGATGCGGCACGCCTGCCGGAACAACCACCACGTCTCCGGGGCGCTGCTCAACCGAGCGCCCGCCCACCACCTGCTCCACCAGACCGCGAAGCACCAGAAGAACCTCCTCGCAGTTGGCATGGCTGTGCAGCGCGTTGGAGCCGCCGGGCCGCATCGTCATGCGCCCCAGGGTCACCCCTTCCGCATTCCCCACATGGCTGCCGGCAAACCACTGCAGCGTTCCCCACTCCTCGTTGATCGTTTCGATCGCGCTCGCGGGGAGCAGCGGAGTATCGTATGTCTTCTCCATCTGAGATTCAATCGGTTGTTGGTTCTCTGAAGCCGGTGCGCGCGCCGGGCCGTCACTGACGAAGCGGATCGCCGATCTGGAGCGCCGGCACCAGGGCTGCATGATACCGTTCCCCTCTGTAGATCACCTGATCCAGGAAGAGACCGGATGGCGGGGCGGTATTGTTCATCGGGACCAGTCCCGGCTGTTCCAGCGCCCCGGCGATCGCATCAACCGGGAGATCCCCGCGCCCTATCTCCACCAGCGTTCCAACGATGCGGCGCACCATCTTGCGCAGGAAGTGGCTGGCGCGGACGCGAATCAGGATCAGATCGCCGTGCTCCGCGATCTCCAGCGATTCCACCAGCACGCTCATCGATCCCTCGTCGGGAAGCATGTCGGTGAAATCACGATAGTCATGCATGCCGGGCGCAGCAAGGGCTGCACGCCTCATCGCGCCGACGTTCAGCGTATCCTTCACCCACCAGACAAACGGCTTCCCGAACGCGGTGCGGCGCGTGGAGATCTGATAGGTATAACTGCGGCCGGCCGCGTCGTGGCGTGCGTGGAAGCGCCGGTCAACCGGCGCAACGGCGACCACGTTGATGTCCGCTGGAAGGTTGTCGTTGAAGCCGTAGACCAACCGGTCCAGCGGACGGTTCTCGCGGAGATCCACATGCGCCACCTGCGCAAGCGCGTGCACGCCGGCATCGGTGCGGCCGGAGCCGGTAAACTCGCCGACGTCGCCGAACGCGTCGCGCGCCGCCGCGATCAGGGCACCCTGAATGGTTCGCGCCCCCTGCTGCACCTGCCAGCCGGAGTAGCGCGTTCCATCGTATTCAATCAGAAGCTTGTAACGGGGCATGGGTCAAGATAGCAGATGGAACGCAGAGAGCGGACGCGGCGAGATGAAATGTGACAGGGGGCTGGTGGTCAGTTGTCAAGTGGTTAGTGGTTAGTGGACACTCACGGACTACTGACGACTGACTACTCCCATACGATCCGGCCACGCTCCAACAGCTTTCTTCCACTATCTTCCCTCATGACTCTTCGCGTGGCATTCATCTGGCATCAGCATCAACCGTATTACAAGGACGGCAACCGGTACCTGCTTCCATGGACGCGGCTCCATGCAACGAAGGATTACTACGACATCGCGGCGGCGCTCCAGGCCTATCCCGGGCTGCGGCAGACGATCAACGTTGCTCCGTCGCTGCTGCTGCAGCTGATCGACTACTGCGAGCACAATGCAACGGATGTGGCGCTGGAACTCTCGCGGCGGCCGGCAGCGGAGTTGAACGACGATGAGAAGGTGGAGATCCTTCGCTCGTTCTTCCTCTGCAATGTGGAGCGGATGATCCTTCCCTATGAGCGCTATGCCGAGCTGTATCGGAACGGCAACCGCGACCGCAACGACATCGCCGGGCTTGCCGCTGCGGCCGCCGCATTCACGACGCAGGACTGGCTGGACCTCCAGGTGTGGTACAACCTGACGTGGATCGGCGAGTACTCCCGTTCGCACGAACCGTTCGCATCACTGCTCGGGAAGGGGCGCGACTTCACGGAGGAGGAGAAGCATTCGCTGCTGGACGCTGCAGGCGAGATCGTGGCGTCGGTGGTTCCAACGTACCGTTCGCTGCTGGAGAGCGGGCAGGCGGAACTCTCGGTGACGCCGTTCTATCACCCCATTCTTCCTCTTCTCTGCGACAGCCGTTCGGCGCTCGAGGCAACGCCGGAGACCCCGTTACCGAATCATCACATCAGCTATCCGGAGGATGCGCGGGCGCAGATCCAGCGCGGCGCGAAACTCTTCGCGGACCTCTTCGGCCGCAGGCCGCACGGGATGTGGCCGAGCGAGGGGAGCGTGAGCGATGCCGCGATGGCGCTTGCAAGCGAGGCCGGGTTCGAGTGGGCTGCAACGGACGAGGAGATTCTGCGCGGCACGCTCGGCGAGGGCTGGCACGATCTGGCAACGTACTTCCCGCATCAGCTCACCACCCCGTTCGGCAAGCTCTGGATGCTCTTCCGCGATCACGAACTTTCGGACGCGATCGGCTTCGTCTACAGCGGCTGGGATCCCGACGCGGCCGCACACGACTTCTACAATCGCCTTCTGCACATCAGGTCGCGCATCGTGGAGGAGCTTGGCGAGGAACACCTTCGGTACGCGCTGGTGCCGGTGATCCTGGATGGCGAGAACTGTTGGGAGTTCTATCTCCACAATGGCCGCCCGTTTCTCGAGGCGCTCTACCGCCTGCTCTCGGAGTCGCAGGAGATCGGCACCACAACCGTACACGATGCATTGGCCGGAGCAACCGCCGGCGACGCACGGCATCTGCACCACTTGCGGGCGGGAAGCTGGGTTGGCGGAACCTTCAAGATCTGGATCGGGCACGAGGAGGACAACAGGGCATGGGATGCGCTGGCCGAGGCACGCGAGGCCCTGCTTGCGGCGCACGGCCGGCTGAGCCCGGATGCATTCGCCGCAGGCATGGAGGAGATCTATATCGCGGAAGGGTCCGATTGGTTCTGGTGGTTCGGCGATGAGAACATGGCGAGCAATCGGGATGACTTCGATGCGCTCTTCCGGATGCACTTGCGCGAAGTGTACCGAATCATCGGTACGGAGCCGCCGGAGCATCTCTCCGATCCGATCATGCAGTCCGGCCGGGTGTCGCGCGTGGTAAGCCAGGGCTCACGGATCTCGCCGGCGATGGACGGCGCGCGCGCGTCGAGCGGGACCTGGCAGGGAGCCGGCTGGTTCTCCATGAAGGAGGCCGGAGGAGCGATGCACCGCGCATCGGTCAGCGAACGGCGCATCCTGTTCGGTACCGACGGAACGCGACTCTATGTCCGCTTCGACACCTGGGCCCAGGTGTCGAAGGATCAGGAGATCCGGGTGATCGTGAGCGGAACGCGGTCGATCACCATCCGTGGATCGCATGCCCGGGTCGGCGTGGAGCATCAATGGAACGGAGCGCGCTCCGTGCATCTGGATGGCGTTGCCGTTGCGCAATTGGAGACCATGGACATCGCTCTGCCGCTGGCCCTCCTGTTCGACGAGGCGCACCGGCCCGGGGCCGTGGGGATGCGCTGCGAACTGTACGACGGCGGCCGACTGACCGAATCGATGCCGGCGCAGGGAACGCTGCTCTGCCAACTGGTCGCGGAGTAGCCGCGGAGCACGACCGCCGGTCGTCGGGACGATGTGCCTCACGATGCACGCACGCGGCAGCGGGCAATTCACGTCCCCCTCTCCGGCATTCTTCCTTTGACGCCGTCATTGCCGTATGTTTATGCGCTCTATCCCCGCTTCCAGTCACACATTCAACTCCTGAATGGGGTCTCGTATGAAGCGACTCGTTTCGGTCTCTCTCCCGTTCGCGGTCCTGCTCTGTCTCGTGGCCGCGGTGCATGCACAGCCGGTCATCAAGTGCGGCGCGGACCTGGTGATGCATCAGTCCATGGTCTATCTGAACCCCAACATCACATGCACCGTCACGTTCGACGTTATCCAGGAAACACCAACCAATATCAGAATTCAGCTCAGCGACTCCACACCCGGCTCCGGTCTGCTGGTCGAGCAGACACGTACGAACCTGAGCCGGCTCACCTATACGCGTGATACATTCGGCGTGCGCCTCGTCTTCCACTACATGGTCGACGACAAGGTCTCCACGCACTACTGGAGAATGCCGAGCCCGGACACGGTGTTGATCGTAACGCCGTCGGTGGCACCAAAGGTGCGCGACTGCTACACCGAGACACGTTCGCTGGACGTGGAGAAGAAGGAGGTAACGCTGGAAGGGAACGTGTTCACGTACGACAACGCGACGGCACCGGCGCGGATATCGGTTGAACGCGTCTTCGATCCTACGGGCGAGCATACGCTGGTGATGGAGAACAACTATCCGCAACTGGACGGCGACATCCGCATGGCTTCCGGCATGTACGATCTGGCCAGATTCCAGGGAGCCATCGGCGCAGCGGATTCAACCGCCCTGAAGGGTTATCGTCTTTTCATCCGCTTCCATGTGATTCATCTGCACAAGGATTCGAGAAAGTACGAGGTGTTGTAAAAGGCCGTTGAACAACCTCCGGCCCGATGCCGGAGCAGTGCGGGGACGGGAATTGTTCGTGGAGCCGGCCCGCCGGCACTCCGGCGCACCGTCACTCCGAGGCACCCCGGCCGGCTGCAACCGCGCGGCCGCGAGCACGATTCGTTCGGAGCTTTGTCACGGACCGGCGTCGGCCATTGACCCGGGCTCCTGTATATTTGGCACCGGCGCCAGGTTCGCCGTGCCTTCCTCGCTTCCGCCGATCCGGCAAACTTGATCGAACTACTCCTCCAGTAACCAGGATCACGCCATGCGACGTTTTCTACTCATCATGCTTGCGGTTATCCTCTGCAGTGTTGGAGCATTCGCCGGCTATGTGATGTGGGACTACGACCCCGACAACGTCAGCCCGATGGTTGACGTGCCGAGCTACATGGCGCTGTTCGACAAGATGGTGAAGGAGCGTACGGCCGGCGGAACGTTCGGCACGCTGGACGATGCACGCAAGCTGCGCGTGCTTGGTGATATTCTTGCATCGCACAACGGCGAGCCGGCCCGGGAGGTTGCTCTGTTCAAGGCGCGGGAGCTTCAGGACAAGGAGGCCGCGCTGGCATTGCTACGCCGGGATCTGAATTCGCTGCGCGACGAGCAATACGAGGTTGCGATTGCATCGATCGCAGCGCTCGGCACGCCGAAGGGGAATGCGTTTCTGGATTCGCTCTACAAGAGTCTCCTTGCCGATCCGGCCGCGCATACGCCGCTGGGCGGCTACCGCACAAGCTCGCTCACGGTTGTGCGGGCTGAGCCGGACCTGAACTTCTCGTTCCGCGAACACAGCCGCAACGATGCGGACTACACAACCTCGAAGACGCGCGAGTCCGCTCTGTTCTTCCCTGCAGGCGCCGAGTATGTGATGGAGGTGCCGAACATGGACGATGTTATCGGGCGACTGAACGACTCACGCTTCATGAAGGCACTGGAGGGCAGCCCCGTTCCGAAGGATGCTTGGCAGCTTCCGATGCTGAAGACGCTTGCATCGCTTCGCTCGCGACTGGGCGAGACGATGGGTTTCATGGCGCCCTATTTCTCCCCCGAACGATTCTTTCGCGACGGCACGATGCTGGCCAAGTACGGAAACGAGTACCTGATTGTCAGTTTCAAGGACAAGAATGTCTCGGTGGCGGAGACTCTGATCGACATCTTCAGCAAGCTCGGCAAGGATTTCGGCATCAAGCATTGGGAGGTGAACGGCGCCACGCTCTCATCGGTCGAGAACAGAAAGAGCGGCAAGACACTGAACTACGCGGTGGTTGGCGACTACTTCGTTGCCTGTACGGACACGGGTCTGATCAGCCGCGCGGTGCGAACGTTCCAGACCGAGCACGAGAATTCGATGGCGATCGATCCGCAGTTCGCGAAGCTGTACGGCGCGGTGGACCAGACCGGAGAACGCGACGTGTTTTTCGCATGGTTCAACCCGACAACCTATTTCGAGATCACCGGCTCCTCCAGCCCCGCCGCCCGCAGGCTCAGCGTGCTTGCCCGCACGCTGCACCGGCCGGTGCTGATGAACGACGGTGCGGCTCGCGCCGGTGCGCTGGCAGCGGCGTTCGGCGGCACGATGGGCTGGAGTGTTGTCAGCGGCGACGATCCGGACGCCGTATGGCGCTACATCGTGAACGTACGTTCGCTCGGAAAGAATCCGATCGACTCGCTCGCACGGTTGGCGAAGATGGATATCGGCAGGCAGATCGTACCCTATCTCTCCCCGTCGTTCGCGCTGGGCTATGGCGGTGTCGATCACCTGAAGCAGCCGTATGGTTATTCCAACACGTCATTCAACGTGCTGGCGGCAATCCCGCTTCGTTCCGCCCCGGCACGGTTCGACTCCACGCTACGCGTGCTGTTCGGCCGCATCACGTCGCTTGTCTACTCACCGGAAACGCTTCCCGGAACCGGCACCCGTCTCTGGATTGCCAGCGACACGACGACGAACGACAGCCTGATGCGCGAGCGCAGGCTGCAGCCCAGCTTTGCCGTGGTCAATAACACGCTGCTGATCACGTCCACACCGTCGCTGCTGCGCACGGGCGCCGCAGCGATCCAGAACGCGCAGGGCGGAACGGGCTCCACCGATACCTACTTCAGTGGTTCGCTGGGTGTGGATGCGTTCGCCGCGAACGCCACGAAGTATCTCAAGAGCTATCTGCTCCGGAGAGATACCTATTCACCCGCGGAGATAAGCAGCCGGATCGATCCGCTCCGAAATGCATTCGGGCTGTACGATCGGATCGAGTGGACGTTCAAGGTGGAGAATGGCCTGCGCCATGGCGACGGCAAACTGGTGGCGAAACGGTAGCGGACGGTCGAGACATGCAAGAGACGAAGGCCGATACGAAATCCCGTTCACTGCGGCGAATCATGATGCGTACCGGCATCTGGGCGGCCGTGGCGGCGGTGCTGGTTGTTGGAGGCATCTGGGGCTATCGTGCACTGGACTCCTCCCGGATGGACTTCGATGTGGCGTTCACCCCATCAACGATACCCGCGGACAACAGTTCCTCTGCGATTCTGGAGATCAAGCTCATCTCGCGCTTCGGCAACCGGCTCAACGTGCGGGCGCTCCCGTATGCGCCGCACGTGGAGATCGTGGAGGGATCGGGGTTGATAACGCTGGTCCCGCAGGATGATTCACTAACCTATCGCGCGCGTGCCGGGATACAGACGGGAACGGTGGTTGTCAGGGTTCGAATCTTCGGCGCGCCCGGGCCGATCGAGGCGCGCCTCAACCTGATGCCGTCGCTCGCCGATCGCAATCACAACGGCTATCCCGACGCACTGGACCTGACCGCGGAGAGCGACCGCAACGCGTTCCGCCGATGGTTCACCACGATCGCGGTGGCGCAGGCACATCACATCGACGACCGCTGGCACGACCGCGACTGTGCCGGCCTGCTGCGCTACTGCTATCGTGAGGCGTTGAAGCGGCATGACAATGCCTGGCTGCGTTCCAGGGAGTGGCTGGTGACGTCGGCAATACCGGACGTACGGAAGTACAATTACCCTGCGGTCCCGCTGGTTGGAACGCGTGTGTTCAACGCAGGAACCCGAGAACCGCAGGATGGAAGGATGGGCCGGCGTGAGGAGGCCGAACACGGCAATGCCGATCGGAGCGTACGTGTTCAGAGTGAAGGCATCGGCGAAGAGGGGCCTTCGCATGAGACCACCAAGCCGGTTGCCGTTGCCGTGGGAAACCGGATGCCCACCTCCCGTTCTCCGCTCGATCAATTCCAGGAATACGCGGAGGCGGCGCGGCTGAAGGACAATTCCCTCTGCTTCCTCTCACGCAATGCAGGCGATGCGCTCCCGGGCGATGTGATCTTCTATCTCAACGATACAGAGAGCGAATGGCCCTATCACTCGATGATCTATCTGGGTGATGGCAATACGATCTATCATACGGGGCCTGACGGCAACAAACCGGGCATTGTGAAGCGACTTACACTTGCACAGCTTGCCAGCCATCCCAACCCGCGGTGGCATCCGGTGACATCCAATCCCTACTTCCTCGGCTTCTATCGCTGGCGCATTCTGATGTAGCATCCCCAACTCGCGATGGTTCGCTGCGAATCGCCGGAGATGCAGGTTGTCGCGGAGATATATTCCATGACCTGTTCGCATTCGAGGATGGGGGCCGGAGCCCAACTTCGGCCCGGCATGAGAATCAGCCCCCACACTCCCGGCACCAAGCCCGCTCCGCGTCGCGCCCATCCGTGAGAGCATGCCGGGCGTTCCATCAGGAGATCTCAGAGTTCCGAACGATGCCTGGCAGGGTCCTCTTCGGTTCAGATCGCTCCGGCACCTCAGATCGCTCCCGCACCTGACCGAGAACTGCGGCGAACCGGAGGGAGCGTACTAGGCTTGTGGCTACATACGTTGTCTCAGAGTTGTACTCCAAGCCCTTTCACACCGGAGGCCGGGTGCCGGAGTACAATTCCGGCACAACGCTGCGAAAGCCCGCTGACAACGTGATCCGCCAGTCGGCAGGCCCCTCAATCCTCTTCGAAGTGCACCATCTTCCCCTGCAATCGCTTGAGCAGCAACGCGCGTGCGCGGAACAGATGCGCCTTCACCGTGCCAAGCGGCAGGGAGAGCTGCTCCGCGATATCGGCATACTCCAATTCCTGCGTATGACGCAGCTCAATTACAATCCGGTATTTCTCGGGAAGGTTCGCGATCGCCTCCTGAAGGACGGCGGTGCGCTCTGCAGATGTCAGCGGAACGTCCGGACGCTGCGCATCGGGATCGATCAACTCCATCTGTACCTCGCCGTCACGCGTCTGAACCGGAGCATCGATGGAGACGGTACGCAGCCGGCGCTTGCGAAGGTAGTCGATGCAGTTGTTGGACGCGATCTTGTACAGCCACGTGGAGAAGGCGTACTCAGTGTTGAAGCTCGCCAACGAGTTGAACGCCTTGATAAAGGCTTCCTGCGTCAGATCCTCAGCATCGTTCTTGTCCCGAATCATCCTGCCGAGCATGGTATGAATCGGGCGCCAGTATTTGTTGCGCAAACGGGAGTAGGCGCTCTGGTCGCCCTGAAGCGCCTGGGCGACAAGCTCATAGTCCTCCTTGCGGCTACGAGCCTGCCGCTCATCCTTGGAAAGGGTCTCGCGGGTTGACATGGCGCGAGAAATTACTGTTTTCCGGAATACTGGCGTCCACTGTGGTTGGTATCCGATGCCGGTTCTACAATTCGTATGAAGCCGCGGTCCCGGCAGATACCAAAAGGAGATAGCGCAAAACGCTATCTCCTTCAGCCTGCAAAGGGCTGCTTACGAGCCCCTCCCATGCACTATCATCCAAGGCCGGCCCCCATCGCGAGCCTCCGGACTCCGTCTCTACTCTCCCTGCGGGTTTCCACCGCAG